>CAVWYA010000011.1:0-195539 GCA_963759065.1 uncultured Actinomycetota bacterium
CCGCCAACCGTGCTGGGCCAGATCCTCGACCCGGTGGCCGACCGCCTCTACATCCTCGCCGTGGTTGTCGGGCTCGCCCTCCGCGACGTGATCCCGTGGTGGCTGGCGATCTCGCTGCCGCTGCGCGACGCCCTGATGTGGGGGCTGGTGCCGCTGCTGCGCACCCGGGGTTACAGCTCGCTTCCCGTGCACTTCCTCGGCAAGGCCGCGACGTTCAACCTGCTCTACGCCTTCCCGCTCCTCCTGCTCGGCGACGGCGACGGCCTGGTGGCCCGGCTGGCCGAGGTGTTCGGCTGGGCGTTCGCGTTCTGGGGGGTCGGCCTCTACTGGTGGGCCGGGATCCTCTACGCCTGGCAGGTCTACAAGCTGCTGGCCTCGACCGAGCCCCGCCAGGCCACCGCGCGGGACGCCTAGATGTCCACCACGACAACGACGCGGGAGCCCCACCGCTGCCCGACCGGGTGACCATGCCGCTGCTCGCCCTGGTCACCCGAGAGGCGGTCGACGAGGACTACGTCCACGCGGCCCGGCGACGGGCCGCGGCGCGGTGCGCCCCAGGAGCCCTCGCACCGCACCCCCCTGCGCTGGGCGGCGGCGGCCACGGTGCTGTTCGGCCTGCTGATCGCGCTCGCCGCGGTGCAGACCGCGCGCAACGCCGATGTCCGGGAGGCCAGCCGCGACGCGCTGATCAGCCGGATCGCCGAGCGGCAGCAGGAGGGGGCTTCGCTGCGCGACCGGATCGAGCTCGCTGCGCCGGCAGAACGACGAGCTGCAGTCGGCCAGCGCCCGGGTCCAGGGCCAGCTGGCCGACGCGACCGTCCAGCTGCGCACCCTCCAGATCAGCTCCGGCTTCGTGGCCGTCAGCGGTCCCGGTCTGCAGATCACCGTCTCCGACAACCCGGACGGCAGCTCCGACGGCCGGGTCCGGGCCACCGACCTGCGCCTCCTGGTCAACGGCCTGTGGCGGGCGGGGGCCGAGGCCATCGCCATCAACGGCCGCCGGCTGAGCAACGTGTCGGCGATCGTGCCGTCCAACATCTCCATCGCGGTGAACCGGTCGCCGCTCACCCCGCCGTACGTCATCTCGGCGATCGGCGAGGACACGATGGCCGGCCGCCTGCAGAGCACCACGTCCGGCGTCGAGTTCCAGGCGCTGGCCGACCAGTTCGGCTTCGTGGTCGACCGGCAGAATGAGAGCCGGCTCGCCCTCCCGTCGGCGCCCGACACCCAGCTGCGGCTGCGGTACGTCGAGCAGGAGACCGGTGGCCCCAACAACCAGGAGGACCTGCCGTGATCGCCGTGCTGGGGCTCGTCGTGGGCATCGCGCTGGGACTGGTGCTGCGGCCCGACGTACCCCTGGCCCTCGACCCCTACCTGCCGATCGCGGTGGTCGCCGCTCTCGATGCGGTGTTCGGCGGCCTGCGCGCCTACCTCGACGGGATCTTCGACGACAAGGTGTTCGTGATCTCGTTCGTGAGCAACGTGCTGATCGCGTCGGGCATCGTCTTCCTCGGCGACAAGCTCGGGGTCGGCGGTCAGCTGTCGACCGGCGTCATCGTCGTCCTCGGGATCAGGATCTTCTCCAACGTGGCCGCGATCCGCCGGCACCTGTTCCATGCGTGAGTCCATGCCTGAGCCGGACCTGCCCCCGCACCCGGAGAGCCACGCCGAGCGCGACGACGCCGCCCCAGACGTCGCTGCGGAGCAGCCGCGCGAGGACGGGCGGAGCAGGCTGTGGCGGGCGTTCACGCGGCCGACCCGCGGCCAGGCGGTCGTGGGGGTGCTGCTGGCCCTCGTCGGCTTCGCGGGTGTCACGCAGGTCCGCACCAACCAGGGCGACGACACCTACGCCGGACTCCGCCAGCAGGACCTCATCGACATCCTCAACGGCCTGGCCGGGACCACCCAGCGCTCGGAGGACGAGATCCAGAGGCTGGAGGCGACGCGGGACGACCTGCAGTCCGACACCAGCGCCCGGCAGGCCGCGCTCGAGCGGGCCCGACAGCAGGTCCAGGTGCTCAGCATCCTCGCCGGCACCGTCCCGGTCCGCGGCCCGGGCGTCACGATCACCATCAAGGAGGGGTCGGGGGAGGTGCGGCTCGGCCCGTTCATCGACATGCTCCAGGCGCTGCGTACCGCGGGCGCCGAGGCGATGCAGATCAACCACGAGGTCCGGGTGGTCGCCCAGACGGCCTTCGAGGAGCGCCCCGGCGGCCTGCTCGTCGACGATCGGCTGCTCGAGGCGCCGTTCACCGTCGACGTGATCGGTCCGCCCGACGCGCTGGTCGACGCGCTGGGGTTCCCGGACGGGCCGCAGGACCAGTTCGCGGAGGACGACGAGCGAGCTGACCTTCGCGGAGGTGCCGACCGTGGACGTCGAGACGGTCCGTGACCCGGTGGGTGCTGACGTGACGGAGGCACAGCAGTAACGTTCGGACCCGTTCCGTCCTGCACCCCCCGAAGGAGACCGCGTGTACCCCGACGACCTGTCCTACACGACCGAGCACGAGTGGCTGCGCCAACCGGGGGAGCACGACGGCTCGGTCCGCGTCGGGATCACCCACTACGCCCAGGACCAGCTCGGTGACATCGTCTACGTCTCGCTGCCCGAGCTCGGCGACTCCGTCAACGCCGGCTCCACCTGCGGCGAGCTCGAGTCCACGAAGTCGGTCAGCGACATCTACGCGCCGGTCTCCGGTGAGGTCGTGGCCCGCAACGAGGCCCTCGACGCCACCCCGGAGCTGGTCAACAACGACCCGTACGGCGGCGGGTGGCTGTTCGAGGTCGTGCCGACCGACGCGACCCAGCTCGAGGGACTGCTGGACGCCGCGTCGTACGAAGCCTCGCTCGGCGGGTAGCCCAGGGGCCGCACCCAACCTTCGCGGTCCCGGGTGCGTCACAGCCCGTGGACGAGGTCGGCAGTTCACCTTGTCCACACCCGGACGGCTGATAGGTTCGGCGGCACCGGCGGCCTCACCCTCAACCTGAGGGTTCGAGCCCAGGTGACCGACCACGACGGAGGGAGCGCACGGTGCCGTTCTGCACCAACTGCGGGCACAAGAACCCGGACGACGCTCGGTTCTGCTCGCAGTGCGGCACCCGGCTGGTCGTCCCCACCGACGACGCCCCGACCACGACGACTCCGGTCGTCCCGGGCGGGCTGACGGGCGAGACGACCGCGACCATCCAGCTCGGCGGTAGCGGCGACCCCAGCAAGACCGAGACCGGCGACCGGGCGCTCAACCCGGTCGACGCCGCCGCCGTCGACGCGCTCCCGTCCGGGCACGCGCTGCTCGTCGTCCAGCGGGGGCCGGGCTCCGGCTCGCGGTTCCTGCTCGACGAGGACGTCGTACGCGCGGGCCGCCACCCGGACAGCGAGATCTTCCTCGACGACGTGACGGTCTCTCGCCAGCACGCCGAGTTCCACCGCCACGGCGACACCTTCACGGTCTCCGACGTCGGCTCGCTCAACGGCACCTACGTCAACCGCGACCGGATCGACACGGTCCAGCTGACCGACAGCGACGAAGTCCAGATCGGCAAGTACCGCCTGGTGTTCTTCTCCGGGCACGAGGGTCACTGACGCACAGATGCCTGAGTCCAGGTCTCCCGCGGCCTCAGCCGGCCACTCGTCAAGCAGCGCCGACCGGATGAACATCGGGGAGGTCCTCGAGCTGCTGCACGAGGACTTCCCGTCGATCTCGATCCCCAAGATCAGGTTCCTTGAGGAGAAGGGGATCGTGACGCCGGAGCGGACCTCGTCCGGCTACCGCAAGTTCTCCCACGCCGACGTCGAGCGGCTGCGCTACGCCCTGCTGCTCCAGCGCGACCACCACCAGCCGCTGGCCCGCATCGTGGAGATCCTCGACGCCATCGACCGCGGCCTCGAGCCGCCGCCGCTGGTCGACCTCAACCCGACCGTGCCCGACGTCGCGCTGTCCGCCGACGGGCTGCCCAGTCCCGAGTC
This sequence comes from uncultured Actinomycetota bacterium, assembly GCA_963759065.1. Taxonomy (GTDB): domain Bacteria; phylum Actinomycetota; class Actinomycetes; order Propionibacteriales; family Nocardioidaceae; genus Nocardioides. Next base: position 3,968 of record CAVWYA010000011.1, read on the forward strand.
GTTCCGCCGTCACGACGACCTGAGGCTCTCGCGCCGCGAGCTGCTCAAGATCGCCGAGATCGACGAGGCGCTCCTCGACCAGCTCGAGCAGTACGCGCTCGTCGTACCCCGCCGCGGCACGGGCCACTACGACTCCGATGCCCTCGTGATCTGTACGACGGCGCGCGAGCTGGCCGACTTCGGCCTGGAGCCGCGGCACCTGCGCGCGTTCAAGACCGCCGCCGACCGCGAGGTCGGCCTGGTCGAGCAGGTGCTGGCGCCGCAGCACCGTGCCTCCGATCCCGCCGCGTCGGCGCGCCGCGAGGACACGGTCTCCCAGCTCGCCGCGCTGTCGGTCCGGATGCACGCGACCCTGGTCAAGACCGGGCTGCGGCGCTCGTGATACCCCCGCGAGCTTCGGCCGGACCCACGACGGACTCCTCGCTGCGCTCGTCCGCTTCGCGGGGCTTCGCCGGTCCGTCGTGGGCACCTGGCCGATCGCGGGGCGCGCTAGCTCCGCTCGCAAAGACCGGGTCGCTTCGCTCCCACGCTCCCATTGCGAGGGCCGGCTCGGTGGCGCGGAGCTTCGCGGTCCATCGTGGCCGCCGGGCCGATCGCGGGCGCGGCTTCGCTCGAAAACCGGGTCGCTTCGCTCCCACGCTCCCATTACGTAGGCACGACCCAGGGGTAGTGTTAAAAACATGCGAGAGGTGGATGTCATGGGCGTCCGGGTCGAGATGCCATCGAACCAGCCGATCGTGCTCCTCCGTGAGGTGACCGGCGAGCGCTACCTGCCGATCTGGATCGGGGCCGTCGAGGCCACCGCGATCGCCTTCGCGCAGCAGGGCGTCGTCCCTCCCCGGCCGCTGACCCATGACCTGCTCAAGGACGTCCTCGACGCCACGGGCAACCAGCTCGACGAGGTCCGGATCACCGAGGTGCAGCGACGGCGTGTTCTTCGCGACGTTGGTCTTCGGCTCCGGCACCGAGGTGAGCGCCCGACCGTCCGACTCGATCGCACTCGCGCTTCGCACCGGCTCGCGGATCTTCTGCGCCGAGGAGGTCCTCGACGAGGCCGGCCTGGCCGTCCCCGCCGAGCAGGAGGACGAGGTCGAGAAGTTCCGCGAGTTCCTCGACCAGGTGACGCCCGAAGACTTCGAGAGCCGCTGACCTTTACCCCCGCGAGCTTCGGCCCCCAGTCCGTGGCGACGCTCGCTGCGCTCGCGGGCGTGTGGCTCGCTGCGCTCGCTCGGCGCGTCGCCACGGCCCGGAGGCCGATCGCGGGGCGCCGGCTTCGCCCGCAAAGACCGGGTCGCTTCGCTCCCACCGCTCTCATTACGTGGGCCGCGGGTGAATGCCTGACGCACCTGCGGTCGTGTGCACGTGGTGGGAGCGCAGCGACCCGGTTTTTCCGCGCGCAGCGCGGCGCCCGGCGATCGGCCTGGTGGCCCCGACGACAGCCCGGAGCGAGCGCCAGCGAGCGACCGGGGCGTTTGCGAGCGAAGCTCGCGTCGTCGGGGACATCCAGGCCGAAGCTCGCCGGGGTATCCAACACCGCGAGTGCACTCCTCGAAGCACACGAGCCAGAATCTCCCCAACCCTCAGGCTCTGCTTGAGGGTGAGACACACCGGGTGTCGGTCGTTGACCCGTCCCGAGGGTCGCCGTACCTTGGTGAACTGTCTTCGTTGTAACTCCACCGTTGTGGTTGTGGCCTCATGGTCGCCCCAGGCGGATTACGCTGAACGAGGACCGACCCGCTGAGGAGATCGCGTGAACGAGCAGGACACACCCGCCGAGCTGCGTGACACCGTCGACGCCAAGCTGGCCGCCGACGCGGCCGAGGAGCAGGGGCTGCTGTTCACCGACGACGTGTCGACGATGCCGAGCGACCTCGGCTACCGCGGCCCGACCGCCTGCAACGCGGCGGGCATCACCTACCGCCAGCTCGACTACTGGGCGCGCACCGGCCTGGTCGAGCCCACCGTCCGTGGCGCTTCCGGCTCCGGCTCCCAGCGGCTCTACTCCTTCCGCGACATCCTGATCCTCAAGGTGATCAAGCGGCTTCTTGACGCCGGCATCTCGCTGCAGAACATCCGGACCGCTGTCCAGTTCCTGCGCGAGCGCGGCACCGACGACCTGACCCGCGTGACCCTGATGAGCGATGGTGCCTCGGTCTACGAGTGCACCAACAACGACGAGGTCATCGACCTGCTCCAGGGCGGCCAGGGCGTCTTCGGCATCGCGATCGGCGGCGTCTGGCGCGAGATCGAGGGCACGCTCGCCGACCTGCCCAGTGAGCGCAGCGTCGAGGCGGCCGAGCCGTCCCCGGGCGACGAGCTCGCCGCGCGTCGCGCCGCCCGCACCGCCGGCTGACCGCACCCACACCTCGTTCGACGACCCGACGCCGACATGGCGGCGGGTGGTCGTCGTTTTTGGGGATCCGCCGCTAGGATGGCGACGCTGAACATCCCACACGGGAGAGTCTCCGGCGGACACACCGACCGGAGCGCCGAAGGGGCAAATCCTCCCCGGAACCTCTCAGGCGCCAGGACCGTGCGGGCCAGGCAACTCTGAAGCCGCGGTGACAGAGGGGGAGGGCCCGAAGAGACCCGTTCTGAGGAGCCCACCCAGTGTCAGACCACCCCTCGCTCGCCGAGCTCGACGCCGCGCTGCCCTTCGTCGACCGGCACATCGGGCTTCGACCCGAGGACATCGACGCGATGCTCGAGACCCTGGGCTTCGCCTCCCTCGAGGCCCTGATGGAGGCAGCAGTGCCCGGCGGGATCCGGGCCAGCGCCGACCTGGACCTGCCCGCGGGCCAGAGCGAGGACGCCGTGGCCCGCGAGCTGCGGGAGATCGCGGCGCAGAACAACCCGGGTGAGCCGATGATCGGTCTCGGCTACCACGCGACCATCACGCCGCCCGTGATCCGTCGCAACGTGCTGGAGGACCCCAGCTGGTACACGGCGTACACGCCCTACCAGCCGGAGATCTCCCAGGGCCGGCTCGAGGCGCTGATCAACTTCCAGACCGTCGTCGGCGACCTGACAGGGCTGCCGACCGCCAACGCGAGCCTGCTCGACGAGGGCACGGCGGTGGCCGAGGCGATGACGCTCGTACGCCGCGCCAACCGGAAGGCGACAGGTGCGTTCGTCGTCGACAGCGACGCGCTGCCCCAGACCATCGAGGTGGTCCGCACCCGCGCCGAGGCGATGGGCATCGAGGTGGTCGTCGCCGACCTCGCCGACGGCGTGCCCGCGGGCGAGCTCTGCGGCGTGCTGCTGCAGTACCCCGGTGCGTCCGGGCGGATCCTCGACCCGCGCGAGCTGGCCGAGGACGTCGCTGCCCGCGGCGGCAAGCTGGTGGTCGCGGCCGATCTGCTCGCGCTCGCCCTGCTCGAGTCACCCGGCGAGCTCGGAGCCGACGTGGTCGTGGGCTCCTCGCAACGATTCGGCGTCCCGCTGTTCTACGGCGGCCCGCACGCCGGCTACATGTCGGTCGCGGCGGGCCTGGAACGGCACCTGCCCGGTCGGCTCGTAGGCGTGAGCGTCGACGCCGAGGGGCGTCCGGCGTACCGCCTGGCCCTCCAGACCCGCGAGCAGCACATCCGTCGTGACAAGGCGACCTCCAACATCTGCACCGCCCAGGTGCTCCTGGCCGTGGTGGCGTCGATGTACGCCGTCCACCACGGCCCCGAGGGACTGCGCACCATCGCGCGCCGCACCCACCGGTGCGCCGCCGTGCTCGCCGGCGCGCTGCGCGAGGGTGGCGTCGAGGTGGTGCACAGCGCGTTCTTCGACACCGTGCTGGCCCGGGTGCCCGGTCGCGCCGCGGATGTCGTGAGCGCGGCGCACGCCGCCGGGGTCCAGCTGCGTCTGGTCGATGCCGACCACGTCGGGACCTCGTGCTCGGAGCGCACGGGTGTGCCGACCCTCGAGAAGGTGCTGGACGCGTTCGGCGTCGAGCCCGGCGACCTCGAGGACGTCGACACCCGCACGCCCGACGCGCTGCCGGTCGAGCTGCTGCGGCGTACGCCGTTCCTCGAGCACCCGGTGTTCAACAGCCACCGCTCCGAGACCCAGATGCTGCGCTACCTGCGCAGGCTGTCGGCGCGTGACTACGCCCTCGACCGCGGCATGATCCCGCTCGGCTCGTGCACGATGAAGCTCAACGCCACGACCGAGATGGAGCCGGTGAGCCTGCCCGGCTTCGCCGACCTGCACCCGTTCGCGCCGGCCGAGGACGCCGCCGGCTACCGGCGGCTGGTCGACCAGCTCGAGGGGTGGCTCGCCGAGGTCACCGGCTATGACCGGGTCTCCATCCAGCCGAACGCCGGGTCGCAGGGCGAGCTGGCCGGGTTGCTCGCCATCCGTGGCTACCACCACGCCCACGGCGACAGCGGTCGGAACGTCTGCCTGATCCCGTCGTCCGCGCACGGCACCAACGCCGCCTCCGCGGTGATGGCGGGCATGCGCGTGGTCGTCGTGAAGGCCGCCGACGACGGCGCCGTGGACCTCGACGACCTGCGCGCGCAGTGCGAGGCGCACCACGACGACCTGGCCGCGATCATGGTGACCTACCCGTCGACGCACGGCGCCTACGAGAACACCGTCACCGAGCTGTGCGAGATCGTGCACGACCACGGTGGCCAGGTCTACGTCGACGGCGCCAACCTCAACGCGCTGCTGGGCTTCGCCAAGCCCGGTGAGTTCGGTGGCGACGTCTCCCACCTCAACCTGCACAAGACCTTCTGCATCCCGCACGGGGGAGGTGGCCCGGGCGTCGGTCCGGTCGCGGTGCGCGAGCACCTCGCTCCTTACCTGCCCTCGCACGGCATGCACCCTGAGGAGGCCAAGCGGGACGGGATCGGGCCGATCAGCGCCGCACCCTACGGCTCGGCCGGCATCCTGCCGATCTCGTGGGCCTACATCCGGCTGATGGGTGGCGCGGGCCTGACCAAGGCCACCGCCGCCGCCGTGCTGAGCGCCAACTACGTCGCGGCCCGGCTCGGGGAGCACTTCCCGGTCCTCTACCGCGGCCACGGTGGGCTGGTCGCCCACGAGTGCATCCTCGACGTGCGCGGGCTGACCAAGGACACAGGCGTGACCGTCGACGACGTCGCCAAGCGGCTCATCGACTACGGCTTCCACGCCCCGACCATGTCCTTCCCCGTCGCAGGGACGCTCATGGTCGAGCCGACCGAGTCGGAGGACCTCGGCGAGATCGACCGGTTCTGCGACGCGATGATCGCGATCAAGGCCGAGATCGACCGGGTCGGTGCGGGGGAGTGGAGCGCCGAGGACTCACCGCTGCGCGGCGCTCCGCACACTACGCGCGCGCTGACGGGCGACTGGGACCGCGCCTACGACCGCGACCTGGCCGCCTTCCCGACCGGACCGGACCCGGACAAGTACTGGCCGCCGGTGGCCCGCATCGACCAGGCGTACGGCGACCGCAACCTGGTCTGCGCCTGCCCGCCGCCGGAGGCCTTCGTCGACTAGGACACGCCCTGGTTCGGCTACTGCTTGATCGTGGTCACGCGCGCTGGCCCACTCCGGGTGAAGACGGCCGAGTAGCCGGCGTGCGGGCCGTTGCACTCGATCATGGAGCTCCGCCTCGTGCACCTCGATCACGACCGTGCTCCGGGGTTTCACGGTCACCTTGCCCTCGACCTTGTCGCTGTCGAGTGCCTGCCAGGTGCAGTGGAAGGTCTGGTTCTTGTAGGTGTTGACGATCCGGATCCGTCCGGGGGGAGCGTCGCCGACCGGGGTGATGTCGAGTGTCGGGGCGGGCGGCCTGACCTTGACCGTGACGGTGCCCGCCGTGAGATAGCTGGAGTCGCAGGCGTAGTAGGTGACCGTGTAGGTCCCGAGCGCGCGTCGGCTCGCGAGCACGATGAGCTCCCCGTCCTGCACCATCGTTCCCCTGAGAGCCCGGGGCACGGGTCCGACCCGGCACACCTGCAGCTGATCGCCGTCCGGGTCGCTGTCGTTGGCGGTCACCTCGACGACGAGCCCCTCCCCGGCGCGCAGGGTGACGCTGTCGGGGGCCGTCACCGGTGGCGATCCGGTCGCCGCGGATGCCGTCGGAGCGCCGAGCAGCAGGGTTGCGGCGCCGACGAGCAGCGTCAGGCCGCGCGCCATGCCTCGGCCAACCGCGCGGAGAGCGAGACCTGGCCGAGGGCTCGGCCGGCGGCGCGCGCCAGCTCGATGCCGCTGACGTGGCCGCTGAGGAAGAAGAGCTCGCCCTTGCGGTCGCTGGCGATCCAGTCGATCCGGGTGCGGTCGACCTGGATCACGACCGAGGAGTCCTTGTCGATGAGCAGGCTGCCGTCCGGCTTGTCCTCCTCGAAGGACCCGTAGAGGAACCGGATCTTGAAGTCCGACGGGTTCTTGACCCGGATGCGCCCCGGCTTGGCCGCGACCTTCTGGACCGTGATCTTCGGCAGCTTCTCGACGGTGATCGTGATCGTCCCCGGCGTGAGGTAGCTGAAGTCGCAGGCGTAGTAGGTGAACGTGTAGGTCCCGGGCTTCGCCCTGCGCTTGGTGAACACCGCCCAGTCGTTCTCGACGAAGAACGCCTGCATGCCCGGGTAGTGCTCCGGGCCCAGCCGGCAGATCGTGAGCTGGTCGTTGTCGGGGTCGTGGTCGTTGTTGACCGGCTGCACCTCGGCGAAGCCGCCCTGGAAGACCGTCCCCGAGTCGGGCGTGGTCACCGGAGGACTGCCGGTCACCGCGTGGGCGGCCGGGACGGCGCCCGGCACGGCGGCGAGGCCGAGGCCGCTGACGGCCAGGACCAGGAGGGTGCCGAGAGCACGACGAGGGTTCATGCGCGGACCTTACGTCCTCGAGAGGACCAGGTCACGAGGCGCGCGGACGTTTGATCCGCTCCACGTGACCGGTTCGCAGGGTGGAGCTGCCGTCCGCCGTGAACGCGAACCAGTCGATCCGGGTGTAGCGGGTGCTGATCACGACCGAGGACTTCTTCGCGATCTTGAGGTCGCCCTCCGCGTCGTCCTTGGTGTAGTCGCCCCACAGGAAGCGGATCCGGAACTTCGCACCGTTGGTGACGCGGAGGTGTCCGGGTCGGTGGGCGAGCTTCCGCACCGTGATCCTCGGTGTCTTCAGCACCGTGACCGTGACGGTGCCGGGCGTCATCGACGTGCCGTCGCAGGAGTAGTAGGTGTAGGTGTAGGTGCCCGGCTTCGCGTTGCGCCGGGCGGTGACGTAGTAGTCCAGCTGGTCGTCGTAGACCTCGATGCGGAGGCCGGCGTACCACTCGGGCCCGAGCGCGCAGACCCTCAGCCTGTCGCCCTCGGGATCGCTGTCGTTGCGCGTCGGCCTGACGGCCGCGAGGTTGCCGGAGTAGAGCTCCACCTTGTCGGGGGCCGTCACCGGGGCCGCACCGCTGCGGGCTTCCGCGACGGAGCCCGTCGAGCCGACGACCGCGAGTCCGAGCGTGGCCACCAGGCTGAGGAACGTACGAACAGCTCGCCGCATGAGCGCGAACCTAGTAGGACCCGCCGGGTCAGCGAATGACCCAAGTGGGTCAGGCGGGACCGCACCTGGCAGGCGCTAGCCGGTGGTGGTGGTGACCGCGGCGCGCCGCCACGCGACCCGCGAACGGCGGCGCCGATGAGCAGCCCGGCCACGGTCGGGTAGAGCACCACTGCGGCGCCGACCAGGCCGAAGCTGGTGTGGTTCCACATCTCGGGGATGTCGTTGGCTCGCGCGACGTACGACGCGTGGTCGAGCGCGATCCAGGCACACGGGCCTGCGCCGAGGACGAGCCCGGCGAGCAGCGGGCCGAGACCGGAGAGCCGGCCGGCGGCCGCCGCCACGAACAGGCAGCCCGCGGCGACCGCGCACGCGATCATCGCCTTGTCCGAGAGCTCGCCGCCCTGGTAGGCGGTGAGCTCGGGCCCGAGGGACCGGTAGAAGCCGTAGTCGACGGCGCCGTAGGCGCCGAGGACGCCGAGGAAGGAGAGCAGCACGCTGCCCATGTGGCGGTTGCCGCCGAGGCCGCGGCCGCGCGGTGGTGACCGGCTGTGTCTCCGGCGCCCGCTGGATCGGCTGGGTGGGCGGCTCGTCGAGCGGGTGGACCTGCTGCTCGGTGCTCTCGTCCATGGTTGCCTCCATGCTTGAAAAGTACGCCGCTGAGCGGCCGCAATGAGGCTATTGGGCCGGCGACACGCTCGACATGTTGAAGTCCGGTACCCGCAGGGCGGGCGTCGCAGTGCGCGAGAAGTAGTCGTCTCCCCACTCGCGGCTGAAGCTCGGAACCGTCGCCGAGGCGTGCGAGAAGCGGCGCAGCAGGTCGACGGGGCTCTCGTTCCAGCGGAAGTTGTTGACCGCGGCGGTGATCTCGCCGCCCTCGACCAGGTAGACGCCGTCGCGGGTCAGCCCGGTCAGCAGCGCGGTCTGCGGGTCGACGACGCGGATGTACCACATGCAGGTCAGCAGCAGCCCCCGCTCGGTACCGGCGACCAGGTCCTCGATCGAGCCGGCACCCCCGTCCACCTCGAGGACGAGGTTGTCGATGGCGGGAGTGACCGGCTGCTTGGTCATGTCCGCGGTGTGCCGGGTCTGCCGCAGGGCGGCGAGCTCGCCCTGGCGGATCCAGTCGGTGCGTCCGAGCTCGAGCCCGTTGTCGAAGACCGAGCTCTCGTTCGACGAGGCCGCGGAGACCTCGAACGGCCCGCACTCGAGTCCGGCGTACGCCGGGTCGGAGTAGAGCGGTGACCTCGGGGCGGGTGAGCGTCTCGCCGATCCGGGTGCCGGCGCCGTGCCGGCTGAACACGGACTGACCGTCCCAGGCGTCGCGCGCGCCGGCCAGCCAGTAGGCGTAGATCATCAGGTCGGACACCGCGGTCGGCGGCATGATCGTGTCGAAGCGCCCGGCCTCCAGATCGACCCGGCGCTTGCCCCAGGCCAGCCGCTGCGCCAGCTCCTCCTCGGCGGCCAGCGGGTCGATGTCGCTGAAGTCGCGGGTGGCGCGGCCGACCCAGGCGCTGTTGGTGAGGTCGGCGGTCTTGCCGGTGCACGCGAAGTGGCCGGTTGGCTGGACGTGTCGCAGCCGCAGCCCGGTGGTCGAGCCCAGGTAGGTGGTGTCGATCTCGTGGTTCACGAAGCCGTAGAGCACCCGCCCCCCGTCGCCGGCCCGGCCGAACGCCTCGCCCAGCGCCGGCGCGACGTCGTCGTAGACCGTCACGCTGGTGCTGGCCGGCTCATCCGCCCAGTCGGGCGACGTGCGTTCGCCGACCAGCTCCTGCACGTCCTCGGCGGGCGCGGCGGCCCGGGCGGCCGCGTCGGCGGCTCGGACCAGCTCGTCGACCTCGGCCTGGGTGGTCGCGCTGCCGGTGACCGAGCCGACCGAGACCCCGCCGGCCTGCTTGACGAACGACACGATCGACACGTGGATGCCGTGCATCACGCCGTTGGTGGTGAGGGTGTTGTTGGCCCACCGCAGGTTGGCACTGGTCGAGTCGCGGACGATCGCCACGCAGTCGTCGGCCATCGACGCCGAGAGTGCGTGCTCGACCAGTGACTGCGGGTTGATCCCGTGCCCGGGAGCATGCTGGGTCATCGACCGGACTCCTGAGTCGTGTTGAGGATGCGAATGTCCCGGAACAGCGACGTCGGGCAGCCGTGGCTGACCGCGGCGACCTGTCCGGGTTGTGCCTTGCCGCAGTTGGAGGCACCCCCGAGCTGCCAGGTCTGCGGGCCGCCGACCGCCTCCATCGCGCCCCAGAAGTCGGTGGTCGTGGCCTGGTAGGCGACGTCGCGGACCTGGCCGGTCAGCTCACCGTTGGTGATCTTGTAGAACCGCTGGCCGGTGAACTGGAAGTTGAAGCGCTGCATGTCGATGCTCCACGAACGGTCTCCCACGACGTAGAGCCCGTGCTCGACCTGGCCGATCAGCTCCTCGGTGCTGGGGCCGTCCTCGGCGGGTTGCAGGGAGACGTTGGCCATCCGCTGGATGGGGATGTGCCCGGAGGAGTCGGCGAAGGCGCAGCCGTTGGAACGGCCACCGTTGAGCTCCGGCTTCATGGCGCCCATCGGGCGGTCGAGCTGGTAGCCGACCAGGACGCCGTTGCGGACGATGTCCCAGCTCTGGGTCTGCACGCCCTCGTCGTCGTACCCGATCGTGGCCAGGCCGTGCTCGACGGTGCGGTCGCCGGTGACATTCATGATGTTGGAGCCGTACTGCAGCGTGTTGAGCTTGTCGTAGGTCGCGAACGACGTGCCGGCGTAGTTGGCCTCGTAGCCGAGCGCGCGGTCGAGCTCGGTGGCGTGACCGATCGACTCGTGGATGGTGAGCCACAGGTTCGACGGGTGGATGACCAGGTCGTAGCGGCCCGCCTCGATGGTCGGCGCCTTGAGCTTCTCGGCCAGCAGCTCGGGCAGCTCGTCGAGCTCGGTGTCCCAGTCGTAGAGCCCGGTGGTGAGGTACTCCCATCCCCGGCCGACCGGGAACGCGATCGTGCGCATCGAGTCGAAGGTGTCGGCCCCGGCTCCCATCGCCTCGACCTCGGGGTCGATGCGCACCCGCTGCTGGGTGGTCACGGTGCCGGCCAGGTCGGCGTAGTACTTGTTCTCCTGGACCTGCCCGACCGCCGCCGTCGCGTGGTCGACCGCAGCGCCCTGCCGCAGCCGCTCGGTCCAGTCGATGAGCAGCGCCGCCTTCTCGGCGATCGGCACGTCGAAGGGGTTCACGTCGTACGAAGAGACCCAGGTGACGTCGGCGTGAACGGGCTCGGGGGCGATCTCGACGGGCACGGGGGTCATCTCGGCGGCCACCTCGGCCACCGCGATGGCGGTCTCCGCGACCCGGCGCGCCTCGTCGGAGGTCAGCACCACCCCGGAGGCGAACCCCCACGACCCGCGGTGGATCACGCGCACCGCGAAACCGACGTCGTCGGCGTCGAGCGCGGTCTGGAGCACGCCGTCGCGGACCACGAGCTGCTGGTGCCGGATCCGCTCGAAGCGGAAGTCGGCGTGGCTGGCGCCCAGCTCCTGGGCCCGTCCCAGGGCGACGGCGCCGAGCTCGCGGTAGGGGAGGGCGATGAAGGTCGGATCGATCTCCGGCATGGCTCGAACCTATCCGGCCTCTAGGGTTCTTCTCATGTCAGGCTCTACCGCTCCCGGGGGCGGGCCCTCATGGCTGGGCATCGGCGCCCAGCGCAGCGGGACCACCTGGTTCACCGACCTCCTCACCCAGCATCCCGGGGTGGGGCTGGGCACCAACGGCAAGAAGGAGCAGCACCTCCTGCACAAGGTCGCCGACGGCGTGCTGCCGGCCTCCGACTACCTCGACCTGTTCCCCGCCGACGACGTACGCCGCGGCGAGTGGACGCCCCAGTACCTCCGCCACGCCTCCACCCCGGCCGCCGCGGCGCGGCTGCTGCCCGACGTACCGGTCCTCGTGCTGCTGCGCGACCCGGTGGAGCGGTTCCGCTCCGCGATGCGGCTCGCCGCCACCCGCGCCGACGCCGGCAACCCGTCGCCCTGGCCCTACCCGGTGCCGATCACGATGCAGACCTTCACCGGCTTCTACGCCGACCAGCTGGCGGCCTGGGCCGCCGCGGTGGGCCGGGACCGGATGGTCGTCATGGTCTATGAGCAGGTCCGCCGCGCGCCCCAGGGTGCCGTGGACGCCGTCTGGCGCCGCCTCGACCTCGACCCGGTCCCACTGGCCGGTGTCGAGGAGGCGTCGGGCTCGAGCAGCCGGTCCGACTGGGACTGGCCGGAGGGCCTCAAGGAGTCGCTCCAGGTGATGTACCGCCCCCAGCTCGCCCGCCTCGAGTCCGACTGGGCCCTCGACCTCAGCGACTGGACCTCGACCCGCTGAGCGGGCAGTTTCACCGGGTACCCGGTGAAACTGGCCCTGACCGGCTGGAGTTCCACCCCGGCAGTGGCAGTTTCGTCGGGTCAGGCCAGCCCGCGGGCGGTCCAGGCGGAGGCGGTGAGCTCGAAGGGCGGGTCGGGCAGGCGGGAGCGGCACTCAGTCATCAGCTGCTCGCGCGCGGTGTCGTCCAGGGACGCCACGTGGTCGCCCGCCGGGCCGACGCCCATCGTGAACGGCTCCCACCAGTCCTCGAACGACGCGAACCCGAGGGTCACGCCGATCCGGTCGCTGCGTACGCCGGACAGGCCCGCCTGACCGAAGAGCTCGGCCAGGTGCCCCTCCCGCACCCCCGCGCGCTGGGACTCGTCCTCGACCGGGTCGCCCAGGCTGCGCACCGCCGACCAGAACACGGTCAGTGGCCCGCTCCCGCCGGCGTGGTCCCAGACGCAGGCGCTCACCACGCCTCCGGGACGGGTGACTCGTCCCATCTCGGAGAGCCCGACGACCGGGTCGGCCATGAAGTGGACGACGAGCTGGGCGACCGCGGCGTCCACGGAGTCGTCCGGGTAGGGGAGCTGCTCGGCGACACCCTGCTGGATGTCGACGTCGGGCACGCGGTCGCGGGCGGTCGCAACGAAGGCCGGCGACGGGTCGACCGCCAGGACGTGCGCCGCGCCGTAGCGGCGGACCAGCTCCTCCGTGAGGACGCCCGGGCCGCAGCCCACGTCGAGGACGATGCCGGTCGCCGGCAGCTCGGACCAGTCCGCGAAGAGCGGTGCGAGCGGGATGGAGAACCGGCCCATGAACCGGAGGTATGAGTCGCCGTCGAGGAAGGCCACGAGCCGACTCTAGAGCCTGCCGCGGCGCGGCAGCGCGCCAGCACTGGTGTTCGCCCCCGTGGCTCTACGGATGCGACGCCGTCCCCTGACGCCGGATCGTTCGATCAGGCACTCTCCGACCCGAGGACTGATCCGCGATGACCACACTGGCCACCCCCGGACCCGCGGTCGTCCACCGAGCCCGCCCGACCGCGGCCCGGTCCGCGCGGTGGCGGGTCGTGCTCCGGTGCACCCACGAGCTCGCCCTGCTGGCGGCGCTGTACGCCGTCTACCTCGTGGCCCGCTCCGCGATCGGCGTGGAGCCCGTGACTGCCCACGTGCGGGGACAGCAGATCCTCGACGCGGAGCGTGTCCTCCACCTCGACATCGAGCGCGGCCTGAACGAGGTCGTGATCGCGATCCCGGCCCTCGGCCTCGTCCTGGCCTACCTCTACGCGACCCTGCACTACCTCGTGACACCGGCCGTGCTGCTGTGGACGGCGCTACGCCGTCGCGAGGGATACGTCGTGGCCCGCAACGCACTGCTCGTGGCGACGTCGTTCGGCCTGGTCTGCTACTGGCTGCTGCCGACCGCGCCACCGCGGCTGCTCGACGCCGGCTTCATCGATGTGATGGCCCACTTCAGCGACGCTGGCTGGTGGGGGGAGGCAGCGAGCGCACCGCGCGGCATGGAGGGACTCAGCAACCAGTTCGCTGCCCTCCCTTCCCTGCACGTCGGCTGGGCCATGTGGGTGGCGTACGCCCTGCACGACAACCTCCGGAGCGTCCGGCTGCGCCGCTGGGTGTGGCTGTATCCGGCCGTGATGACCGTCGACGTCATGGCCACCGCCAACCACTACCTCGTCGACGCCGTGGCCGGCATCGGCTGCGTCTGGGTCGCCCACTGGGTGGCCTGCCGCTGGGGGTCGCGGGGGCCCCGGGCAGCTCAGGCCTCGCGGGCCTCGTCGTCATCGGACCAGAGGCCGTCTGCGTCGGCCTCGACGAGCTCCGCCACGCTGGGGACCGGCCGCGCCGTGAGCTCCTCGGCCTGAGGCTCGCGGACCGGGGCGTCCAGGGCCTGGATGGGTGCCAGGTCGCCCTCGCTGACCTGGAGGTCGCGGAACCGGCGGGCCGAGACCATCACCCTGGACTCCACGGTGCCGACGGTCTCGTTGTAGGCGTTGACCGATGAGGCGAGCGCGCGGCCGAGCTTGTCGAACTTGGCGCCCATCTGGCCGAGCCGCTCGTGGAGCTCGCGGCCGAGCTTGAAGACCTCGGCGGCCTTGTCGGCGAGCGCGGCCTGCTTCCAGCCGTAGGAGATGGCGCGGAGCATGCCGATCAGCGTCGTCGGGGTGGCGATGACGACGTCCTTCTTGACGGCGTATTCGTAGAGGTCGGGCATCTGGTCGAGCGCCGCGGAGAAGAACTCCTCGCTCGGCAGGAACAGCACGACGAACTCGGGCGACTCGGCGGCCTTCCAGTACTGCTTGGACGAGAGCTGGTCGACGTGGGTGCGGATGTGCCGGGCGAACTGGAGGAGGTGCTGGCCCTTCTGCGCGTCGTCCTCGCTGCCGGCCGCGTCGAGGAACGCGCTGAGCGGGACCTTGGAGTCGACGAAGACGTGCTTGCCGTCGGCAAGGTTGACCCGCATGTCGGGGCGCTGGGGGCCGTCGTCGGAGTGGCTCGTGACCTGGAGGTCGAAGTCGCAGCGCTCGACCATGCCGGACAGGCGGGCGACGTTCTTGAGGGTGGTCTCGCCCCACGACCCGCGCACCTGCGGTTTGCGCAGGGCGTTGACGAGGGTGGCCGCCTCGCGGCGCATGGCCTCGCCGGCGTCGCGCACGGTCCGGACCTGGGACCGCATCTCGGTCGCGATCTGGACGCGCTCCTTCTCGACGTCGGTGAGTCGGGCCTGGAACTCCTTGAGGCTCGCCGCCACCGGTGCCAGCATCTGCTCGGTCGCCTGCATCCGCTGCTGCGCCGAGGTGTCGACCGACCTGCGCTGCTGCTCGGCGACCTCGTGGGACAGCAGCCGGAACTGCTCGACCATCGTCTGCCGGCCGGCCTCGACCTCCTCGGAGCGCGTCACGGCCGCGTCACGCTGAGCAAGCGCCACCGCCACGTCGGCCTCGGACCTGGCGGCAGCGACGCGGGAGTCGGCGAGCTCCTGGTGCACCTGCGCGAGCTCGTGCGGGTCTGCGCCCGTTGACTGGCGTCGGCCCACGAGCACACCCACGCCCAGACCGAGCGCCAGGGCGACGAGGGAGAGCAGTGCGGTGGTCATGCAGGCATCGTCGCCCAGACCGCCGACATAACCCCGGACCACACGCCCGGAAGCCCTCCATCGCCTACCCTGCCGGGTATGGCCCCCCTCGTCGCCGGCCGTGCCACGACCGTGATCGCGGCTGCCGGCGCAGCCCTCATGCTGGGCGCAGCGCCGGCGCTCGCGTCCGTGACCGCCTCGGTCCTGGACGACACGGTCATCATCTCCAGCAACGGTGGCAGCGACGTCATCACGATGAGCTGCGTCGCCGACCTGGCCAACGTCAACAGCGTCCCGCCCCTGCCGGCCTTCGCCTGCGCGGACGTGGGCCTGGTCGACGTCGAGGCGGGCGGGGGAGCGGACACCGTGAACCTCGGCGGGCTGACACTGCTGGCGTTTCCGGAGCTTGAGGAGACCTCGATCGACGT
Source organism: uncultured Actinomycetota bacterium (assembly GCA_963759065.1). Taxonomy (GTDB): domain Bacteria; phylum Actinomycetota; class Actinomycetes; order Propionibacteriales; family Nocardioidaceae; genus Nocardioides. The sequence continues at coordinate 19,304 of CAVWYA010000011.1, forward strand.
CGAGGACTCCTCGGTCGACTCGGTGAGCGGCAGCGAGGCACGTGACGTCGTGCACGCCGACTTCCTGGACGACGTCTCCACCAGCCTCGGCAACGACTGGGTGGAGGGCGCCGGAAGCGTCAGCGCGGGCGAGGGCGACGACACGCTGCGCCAGATCTCCACCTCCGTGCAGGCAGGTCCAGGCGACGACCTGATCGTGGGCGAGCCCGCCGACCTGATCGACGGAGGCACCGGTCTCGATCGGGTCGTGATCGACTTCTCGCTCTTCACGACGGAGCAGGCGGTGGGGTTGGCCATCACCGACGCCAGCATCAACGGCTCCACGGCGACGTCCAGCATCGAGGAGTACGACGTGACGGCGTCGTCAGGTGCGTCGGCGGACGGCGTCGACAGCCGGCTCTACAGCGGCCGGGTCAGCTTCCACGGCCGCGCCGGTGACGACACCTTCCTGGGCGGACCGGGGGCGGACCTGGCGGACCTCGGGCCTGGGAACGACGTGGTCGACGCCGGCCCCGGTTCCGACTTCGTCATGGGTGGTGACGGGAACGACGTGATCTCGGCGCGGGACGGGTTCGGCGACGTGGTCGAGTGCGGCGGGGGCGTCGACACCGTCACGGCCGACCGGGCCGACGTGCTGAGCGGCTGCGAGAACGTCGCGCTGCCCGCGCCCGAGACCAGCCGTGTCGACGGACCGAAGAAGGTCACGAAGGGCACCAAGGTCTTCTTCACGTTCGCCGCCTCGGTCGCGAGCGCGACCTTCGAGTGCCAGATCGACACCGGCGTCTTCAAGGCCTGTGCGAGCCCGCTCAAGGTGAAGACCAGGAAGCTCAAGATCGGCAAGCACACCCTGACCGTGCGGGCGGTGCAGCCGACCGGCAACCCCGACCCGACTCCGTCGACCTTCAGGTTCAAGGTCAAGAAGAAGGCGGCGGTCGCTCAGGCGTAGCGCACCGTGCGCTCCGCCGAGGTGAAGCCGTAGAGGACGAGCCCGGCCTCCTGGGCCAGGTGCACGGCGAGACTGGTCGGGGCGCCCACGGCGACGAGCGCACCGACGCCCGCGGCCACCGCCTTCTGGACCAGCTCGAAGCCGGCGCGGCCGCTCACGACGAGAGCGGCCTCGCTCGGTGACTGGCCGGTGACCACACGCGCACCGGTCACCTTGTCGACGGCGTTGTGCCGGCCGACGTCCTCGCGGACGACGAGCACGTCGCCCTCCGCGGTGACCAGGGCCGCGGCGTGCACGCCGCCGGTGGCGTCGAAGACGCTCTGGCTCTCGCGCAACCGGCCGGGAAGCGTGCGTACGACGTCGGGCTCCGGCACCGAGCCGGACCAGCGGCCCGCCGCGGGCGCGGCCAGCGCCTCGGCGATCGTGTCCTTGCCGCAGACCCCGCAGGCCGACGAGCCGGAACCGGCGTGGCGGTGGCCGGGGTCCCGGGTCGGCGACCGGTCGAGGGTCACCGTCACGACGTTGAACTCCTGCTCGGGCGTCAGGTCGGCGTCGGTGCAGTAGGCGATGGTGTGCGGGGGTGCGACGACCAGACCTTCATGGACCAGCCAGCCCGCGGCGAGCTCGAAGTCGTGACCAGGCGTGCGCATCGTGACCCAGACCCGGCGCGGTGAGGCGCCCGGCCAGGCCAGCCGGATCTCCAGCGGCTCCTCGGTCGCCAGCTTGTCCTCGTGTCGGCGCTCGCCCGTGGCGCGCAGCTCCTGCACCCGGGTCCGGACCATCGGGCCCGGGCGGCGGCCCTTGGACGACGAGAGCGTCATGGGTGCGGGTAGGCCTCGAGCACCGCGAGCTTGCGCCGCAGGGCGTCCGCCTCGTCGACCAGCCGGCGCCGGATGGACAGGTCGAGGTCACCGTCGGCGATGAGCGCCTCGGCGCGCTCGAGCGTGTCGCGGGACAGCGACGTGCGTGGGAAGAAGTCCTCCACGGCCTCGGCCAGCACCCAGCCGCTGCGCACCTTGACGGTCTCGGGCAGGTCGGCGAAGTAGCGGTCGACGTACGCGTCGAGGAGGTCCGACTGACCGCCCCGCCAGAATCCGCGGCCGACCGCCTCCAGCTCGTAGTTGGGCAGGCTCGTCGCACCGGTGAAGCAGCTCCATGCCCAGGCCTTGGCCTCTTGGTCGGGCAAGGAGGCGCGCGCCGCCGCGTGCCGGACCCGGGCGACGGCGGTGGGCTCGTCGTCCAGTCGCCGGTCCAGCTCGGCTCGGTCGACCGCGCCCAGCGTCGCCAGCTGGACCAGGCACCGCCAGCGCAGCTCGAGGTCGACGGGGACCCCCTCGGGCAGGTCTCCGTCGACCCAGGCGCGCAGGACCCCCGGGTCGGTCGCGGTGCCGATCGCGGCACGGAACGCCGCGATCTGCTCCTCGGACGCCGGCCTGGCCGCGTCGAGCTTGCCGAGCGCCGCGTCGTGCAGCCGCGCGAGCGCCGCCGCGGGGTCGGTCTGCAGCGGGACCACCCAGCTGTAGACCCAGGCCATGGTGCGCCTGGGCGTGTCCTCGGTGTCCTCGATGGGCAGGCTCTGGACGGCCACCTCGAGCACGTCCACCGGGTCGACCGCGGCGTTGTGCAGGGCGCTGCGGATGTTGCTCCAGGTGCCGGCGCGCAGCTCCGGGTCGTCGATCTTCGGCAGGAGCGTCGCGAGCGCCTTGATGGTGAGCTCGTCGGGGACCGTCAGCGCCCAGCTGTCGAGGTAGGGGTCGAGCAGCACCGGCTGGTCCGCGGCGTCGAACGGCGTCTCGGGGCCGTCGATGTCGAGCACCTGGTCGGTCCAGGTGCCGTCGGGCGCGGCGACGACCGCCCGGATGCGGTGCGGCCGGTCGGCGGGATGGTCCGCGGGCGGCGTACGACGGATCACGCCGGCCGCACGGTCGAGCTCGATCCGGTCGGGACCGGCGGTACGCAGCCAGTTGTCGGTGAACATCGCCATGTCGTCGGCGCCGGCGCGCTCCCAGCTCGCGAACAGGTCGTGCATCGTGGCGTTACCGAAGCGGTGTCGCTCGAAGTGGTCGACGGTGCCGCGGAAGAACACGTCGTCCCCGAGGGTCGCGTTGATCTGCCGCAGGATGGCCGAGCCCTTGGAGTAGGAGATGCCGTCGAAGTCCTGGAGCGCCGCGGATGCGTCCACCGCGCCGTTGCCGGCCACCGGGTGGGTGCTCGGCCGCTGGTCGGCCACCAGCCCCCACTGGCGCCGGGCGTACGAGTTGTCGACCCAGACGTCGGCGTACTCGGTGACATCGGCGGTGACCCGGTTGCCGAGGTACTCCGCGAAGGACTCGTTGAGCCACAGGTCGTCCCACCAGGCGGGCGTCACGAGGTTGCCGAACCACTGGTGCGCCATCTCGTGGGCGAGCGTGCTGGCCCGGGCGATGCGGAGGCCTCGCGTCACGCGGCTGGTGAAGACGAGCGGGTCGCGGAAGGTGACGCAGCCCGGGTTCTCCATCGCGCCGGCGTTGAACTCGGGCACGAACGCCTGGTGGTAGTCGCCGAACGGGTAGCGGATGCCGAAGAGCCGGTGCAGCTCGTCGAAGCTCTGCCTGGTGAGCGTGAAGAGCTCGTCGGCGTCCTTGTCGAGGTCGGCCGCGATGCTGGCCCGGGCGCTGAGGCCGAGCGGGATGCCGTCGTGCTCGTCGCGGATCACGTGGTAGGGACCGGCCACGATCGTCACGAAGTAGGTCGACAGGGGCTGGCTCTGCTCGAACTCCCAGACCCCCTTCTCGACCTGGCGGCCGGGTGCGTTGCCGACGACGACCCAGTCGTGCGGGGCGCGGACGTGGAACGTGTACGGCGCCTTGAGGTCGGGCTGGTCGAAGCACGCGAAGATCGTCGGGGCCGCGTCCATGAAGGACATGCCGTAGACGTAGTGCTTCCCGTCCGCGGGATCGACGCTCCGGTGCAGCCCCTCGCCGTCGTTGCGGAACGGCATCGTGGCCTCGACCACCAGCTCGTGCTCGCCCTCCGTCAGCTCGAGCGGGAACCGTCCGCGGTCGAGCAGGTCGACGTCGAGCGACCGTCCGTCGAGCCGGAGCGCCGCCAGGCTGACGGGCTTGAGGTCGAGGAAGGTCGACCCGGCCCGGCTGGTGAACCGCAGGGTCGTCACCGACCCGAAGGTGGCGTCGTCGGAGGCCAGGTCCAGCACGACGTCGTACGACGTGAGGTCGAGCAGGTCGCGGCGGGCCAGCGCCTCGGTGCGCTGGAGGGAGGCGTAGGGACTGGGCACGGGTCCACGATAGGTGCGAGCCGGGGACTCGCCCCATGGGTCGCTGGATTGTCCGGGTCGGGACGACGTACGATGGGGGTTCCCACGAGAGGCGGGCCCGGACCATCTGGTCGGGCCCGCCGTGGCATTTCCGGGCTCTCCGGAAGCCTCCAGTGGTGTCCGGGATCACGCCTGCGCGGGTTTGGGTCCGGGCGTACCCGCCAGTATTCTGTAAGAGTCGCAAACGCGATCTACCAGTTACCACAATGGCCCCGGAACCGGGGCGCAAGGAGTGAGACCAACCATGTCCGCGCAGCTGTATCTCGCCCGCCTCGTCGACGAAGGACGTACCGACAGAGGTCCTCACAGGGGCTCGCTGCGGACCGGTGGGCTCACCCGGCAGGAGCGGCGCCACCGCCGCGCCCTCGAGGACCGCAAGCACTGATCCTCCAGTGACCAGCGCGGCCCTGCGAGCCGCCGAGCCGCCACCTCTCGACCCGCACCCCCCGCGCGGGTCGGAGGTCGGACGCGAGCCCCCCACGGGTGACCGTCCAGCGACGGACCCCGAGCCCACGTGGCTCGGGGTCCGCCGTGTTGCGGGGGAAGGGACCCGCAACCTCCACGCAAGTCGCAGTCGACCCGGCTTTCAAGGGCAGCGCCCGAATTCGTCGACGCGGGCTCTGGCAGGCTGACGCCATGGCAGCCGAGCTTGGCCCCGAGACCCTCCGCAGCATCGACCTGCACCAGATCGGTGAGCACCGCTGGAAGGCGACCAACGCCCGCGGTGGCGGCGTCTCGATCGGCCCGGGCGACGACCCCGACTTCACGCCCGTCGAGCTGCTGCTCGCGGCGCTGGTCGGCTGCGGGGCCGCCGACCTCGACCACATCGCCGGCAAGCGAGCGCCGTTCGAGACGTTCCAGGCGCGCGCCGAGGGGCACAAGGTCCGCGACGAGGGCGGCAACCACCTGGTGCAGCTCACGGTGACGCTCGATGTGACCTTCCCCGAGGGCGAGGCCGGCGACGCGGCCCGCGAGATCATGCCCCGCACGATCCAGCAGATCCAGGACCGGCTCTGCACCGTCGGCCGCACGGTGACACTGGGCGATCCCGTCGCGTACGTCGAGGGCACACTCTGACCACCGACCACTGGCGGGACGTCCCGCGCCAGGACGGGCGCCGGTTCGTCGTCACGGGTGCCAGCGGTGGCATCGGCCTGGAGACCGCCAAGGTGCTCGCCGAGCGCGGCGCCCGGGTCGTGCTCGCGGTGCGCAACCTCGACCGCGGCAAAGCGGCCGCCGACCAGATGGAGGGCGACGTCGAGCTCGGGCTGCTCGACGTCGCTGACCTGTCGTCGGTGCGGGCCTTCGCGGACCAGGTCGGGCCGGTCGACGTCCTGGTCAACAACGCGGGGGCGCTGGCACTGCCGCTCAGCACGTCGCCGGACGGGGTCGAGCTGCACCTCGCCACCAACCACCTCGGCCACTTCGCGCTCACCAACCTGCTGCTGCCGCGGCTCACCGACCGGGTGGTGGTCGTCGGCTCCCCGTCGCACCGGCACGGACACCTCGACCTCGACGACCTGGCCTGGTCGAAGCGGAGCTATCGCCCCTACTCGGCGTACGCCGACTCGAAGCTCGCGAACCTGCTCTTCATGGCCGAGCTGCAGCGCCGGCTCACGGCGGCCGGCTCGACTCTCCGCGTCACCGGCGCGCACCCCGGCTCCACCGCGACCGGGATCACCGGGTCGACCGGCGGCCGACTCAAGAAGTTCGTCGGCAAGCACGGACACCGGCTCGTCGGCATGCCGGGATGGCAGGGCGCACTGACGACGCTGTACGCCGCCACGATGGACGTGCCCGGCAACACCTACGTCGGCCCGCACCGGCTCCGCGAGATGAACGGCTGGCCGACCGGGGTCGGCCGCAGCCAACGGGCGCTGGACCCCGACCTGGCCAAGGCGCTGTGGGCCGAGTCGGAGCGGCTGAGCGGGGTCGCGTTCCCGCTCTAGTTGATGGTGATGCCCTCGATCTCGACGTCCTCCGACGGTGCGGTGTTGCCGGAGTCGGTCTGGACGACGCCCTTGGCCGCGAGGTCACTGATCGCCTGCACGGCGGCGTCGTCGACGGTGCCGAAGACCGTGTAGGCAGGATCGAGCGGCGAGTCGTCGTAGACGATGAAGAACTGCGATCCGTTGGTGTCCGCACCGCGGTTGGCCATGGCCAGGACACCGGGACCATAGGTCTCCGACCCGTCCACCTCGTCGGCGTAGGTGTAACCCGGCCCGCCGCTGCCGGTGGCGGTCGGGTCGCCGCACTGGAGCACCGCGATGCCACCGGTCTGGAGCGTGGTGAGCCGGTGGCAGTGGGAGGGCTGGAAGTAGTTCTGCTGCGCCAGCGACACGAACGAGTTGACGGTGCAGGGCGCCTTGTCGGCGTCCAGCGTGAAGGTCATGTCGCCGAGGGTGGTCTTGACCGTGGCCGTCACCTGGCCGCTGACGGCCGGGGTGGTCGGCGGGGGCTCGACCTGCTTGGCGGCCGGGATGTCCGGATCGGCGGGGTAGTCGCAGGTGACGTCCGACGCCGGCGCTGAGTCCTCCGAGGCGCTGCTGGACGCCGCCGGCGAGTCGCCGGAGGTGTCCCGGGCCGAGTCGTCGCCGTCGTCGCCGCATCCGGCCAGGGCGGCCGCTGCGAGCAGGAGGTAAACCGGGAGGACGCGCTTCGACATGCGCGCGATCCTACGGAGGGCTGCCTAGCCGTTCCGCCCCCGGGCCGCGACCGGCCAGGGTCGCAGGACGTCGCGCTCCTCGACCCAGAGGTCGTCGGCGAGGTTGACCGCGGCGCAGCAGTGGTTGGGCACCACGTCGAGCTGGCTGCCGACCCGGGGGAGCGGTGCGCCGGCGAAGTCGACGACGGCATGGTGCTCGGACAGCTGGACGATGCGGGCGTCCGGGTGGTCGAGGAGCCGGCCGGAGCCGGTGCTGTACGCCGCGCGGTCGGCCGCGAGCGCCTTGCTGCCGGAGTCGAGCACGGCGCGGCCGCCCGCCTGGCTGACGACGGTGGCCCGGCAGGTCAGCGCGATCGACTCGGGCGGCGTACTGCCGAGCTCCCACTGCTGGGCGTCGCCGAAGACGTAGACGCCCGGCCGGGCCTCGGTGAGCACGCCCAGGTCGAGATGGGCGAGGCTGGGCGTCGAGCCGCCGCTGACCACGGACACCTCGAGCCCTTCGTCCTCGACGGCGGCGCGGGCGGTGGCCAGGGCCCGCGCCTCGTCCGTCGCCGCGGTCGCCCTGCCGTCGGGTGCGTAGCTGTGCCCCGGGAAGGTGAACACGCCGCGCACGGTGAGCCCGGAGCGGGCGGCGGCGACGGCCACCGAGCCCGCCTCCTCGGGCCGGCACCCGGTGCGGTGCTGGCCGCAGTCGACCTCGACGACCACCTCGACGCCGTACTGCGCCAGCTGCCGGCCCGCACTCGCCGCGCCCTCGACCGAGTCGACGCCGATGGCGATCCGGCCGCGCTCGGCGAGGCTGCGGAGCCGTTGTGCGGCCTGCTCGTCGACGTGGACCGGGTAGGCGACGAACAGGTCGGTGCCACCGTTCTGGGAGAAGACCTCCGCCTCGCCGAGGGTCGCGACCGTGAGGCCGACCGCCCCCTGCGCGAGCTGGAGCCGGGCGATCTCGGGCGACTTGTGGGTCTTCACGTGCGGGCGCAGCGCCAGCCGGTTGGTGGCGGCCCACTCCGCCGTCCGGCGTACGTTGCGACGGAGCCGGTCGAGGTCGACGCGGAGGTACGGCGTCGTGGGGGCGCCCGTCACATCTCCTCGTGGCTGTCGGGGTCGCCGCCGAAGAGCCGGCCGTCGGGCCGGCCGAGCGCCGTGATGGCGGCGACCTCGTCGTCGGTGAGCTCGAAGCCGTCGAGGTCGAAGTTCTCGACCTGCCGGGAGGGCGTCGCAGACTTGGGGATCGGCAGAGCACCGAGCTGGAGCTGCCAGCGCAGGATCACCTGACCCGGTGACACGCCGTGCGCACGGGCGGCGTCGGCGACCGGGGGCTCCGCGAACGGCGCCTGCCGCTTCCCGAGCGGGCTCCACGACTCGGTGACGATGCCCAGCCGCTCGTTGACCGCGCGCATCTCCGCCTGGGGGAAGTAGGGGTGCAGCTCGATCTGGTTGACCGCGGGCGTCACCCCCGACTCGTCGATGATCTGCGCCAGGTGCGCCTCGGTGAAGTTCGAGACGCCGATCGACCGCACCAACCCCTGCTCGCGCAGGTCGACCAGCGCCCGCCACGCCTCGCCGAACTTGCCGACCGACGGGTTGGGCCAGTGGATGAGGTGCAGGTCGAGCCGGTCCAGGCCCAGCCGCTCCAGCGACTCGTGGGTGCTGCGGATGGCGTCGTCGTACGCGTGGTGGCGTCCGGGGATCTTGCTGGTCACCACGATCTCGTCACGGGGTACGCCGGACCGGCGGATCGCGTCGCCGACCTCCACCTCGTTGCCGTAGTTGACCGCGGTGTCGAGCAGTCGGTAGCCGATCTCGAGCGCGCTGACGATCGCTCCGACGGCTTCCTCCTGCTTCATCGGCACGGTCCCGAATCCGACGGCCGGGATCGTGGTGCCGTCGTTGAGTTGGCGTGGGGTGGTCGCAAGGCCCATGCGGGCACGGTATCCATGTGTCGGTGACCACCCTCGAGCCGGACTGTGCACGCTGCGTCGGGCTCTGCTGCGTCGCGCTGCCGTTCCGGCCCTCGCACGGCTTCGCGTTCGCCAAGGACGCCGGCGAGCCGTGCCGGCACCTCGACGACGCCTACCGGTGCTCGATCCACGCGTCGCTGCGCGAGTCGGGGATGGGCGGCTGCACGTCCTACGAGTGCTTCGGCGCCGGTCAGCACGTCAGCCAGGTCGTCTACGCCGGCGCGACCTGGCGCGGCAGCCCTGACGGCGGTGCCGAGATGTTCGCGGTGTTCGCCGTGGTCCAGCGGCTGCACGAGATGCTGGTGCTGCTCGACCAGGCCTCGGCGCTGGCGCCGGGGCCCGAGCTGACCCGGCTGCGGACGCGGGTTTCCGGCAAGACCTCCGGGACCCCCGAGGACATCCTCGACACCGACCTCGACCGGCTGGCGGTGCTGGTGGGCGAGGCCCTGCGCGGCGTGAGCCGGACCGTCCGCGGCGACGGGCCGTCGTACGCCGGACAGGACCTGATGGGCCGCGACCTGCGCTCCACCGACCTGGTCGCCGCCGACCTGCGCGGCGCGGTGCTCATCGCCGCCGACCTGCGGGACGTCGTCCTCGACCGCACCGACCTCCTCGGCGCCGACCTCCGCGACACCGACCTGTCGGGTGCCGACCTCTCCACCTCGTTGTTCCTCACCCAGCCGCAGCTGAACTCGGCCCGGGGGAGTGCGACCACCCGCTTGCCGGTGCACCTGCGTCGGCCCCTGGCCTGGTCGTTGGCGGGGTAGTCCGGACGACGTGGCCCCGAGACGCCGACATGACCGGCCATAACGTCCGTGACTATCCCGACGATCCGGACCCCTGCGGCCCGGAGTCGTCGGGTACGGCGGTGTGGCGGGGATCGCCGGGGGAGCGCTCGCGCTCCTTCATCTCGGCCTCGTAGAGGTGGCGTTTGCCACCGACGAGCTGCTCGCGGGCCTCGCGCTCGAGCTCGCGGAACGTCGACCAGTAGGTGTCGTCGTACTCCTCCACGATCTGGAAGGTCCAGCGGCCCTGGATGACGTTGCGGCCGACCAGCTCGGTGTCGATCTTGTCCGCGAGCTCCTCGTGGCCGGCCTTGCGCAGCAGGTCGACCGCCTCGCCGAGGGTGAGATCGGCGGTACCGGAGCGGCGGTGGAAGGCGTAGAGGTGCCCGCGGCACTCCTCGACGACCTCGAGGGCTTCGGACAGCTTCCCGAGCGCTTCGACCGTCGCGTCGGTGACGTCGTCGGGGCGGGTGTGCTCGGCCAGGGGTTGGTCGCTCATGGGGGACTGGTACCCGAGGATGCGGACCTACGCGGCCAGGGCGGCGTACCGCCCCTCCTCCTCGAGCAGGGCCTCGTGGGTGCCGCGCTCGATGACCCGGCCGCGGTCGAGGACGACGATCTGGTCGGCGTCGCGGACCGTCGAGAGCCGGTGGGCGATCGTGATCGTGGTGCGGCCCTGGGACAGATTGTCGAAGGCCTCCTGCACGGCGCGCTCGGTCTCGGTGTCCAGCGCGCTCGTGGCCTCGTCGAGGACGAGGACCCGCGGGTCGCGCAGCAGCGTCCGCGCGATCGCGATCCGCTGCTTCTCGCCGCCGGAGAACCGGTGGCCGCGAGAGCCGACCACGGTGTCGTAGCCGTCGGGCAGCGACGCGATCAGGTCGTGGATGCGCGCCGCACGGGCGGCGGCTACGAGCTCGGCGTCCGTCGCGTCCGGCCGCGCGTAGCGGAGGTTCTCACGGACCGTCGTGTGCAGCAGGTAGGTCTCCTGGCTGACGATGCCGACGATCTCGGCGAGATCGGCCAGCCGGATCCGGCGTACGTCGACGCCGTCGATGGTCACCGCGCCCGAGGTCGGGTCGTGCAGGCGGGCGACCAGCGACCCCAGCGTGGTCTTGCCGGAGCCGGTCTCGCCGACGAGCGCGAGCGTGGTGCCGGCCGGTACGTCGAGGTCGACGTCACTGAGGGCGGGGACATCCGCGCCGTCGTACGAGAAGCCCACGTGCTCGAACCGCACGTGGCCGCGCACGGCCGACGGGTCGAGGTCGACGGGGTCGGTGGGCTCGTCGATGTCGACGGGCAGGTCGAGGTACTCGAAGACCCGCTGGAACAGCGCGAGCGAGCTGACGACCTGGACGCCGGTGTTGAGCAGCCCCATCAGCGGCCGGAACAGCTGGCCCTGTAGCGCGGTGAAGGCGATCAGGGTGCCGATCGTCATGGTGCCGCGGGTCATGGGCAGCCCGGCGCTGAGGTAGATCACCGCGGGGATCGCGGCGAACAGCACGCTCATCGACGCCATCCGCCAGCGGCCGGCCAGCGACGAGCGCAGCTCGAGGTCGATCAGGCGGGCGGATGACTCGGTGAACCGCCGGACCAGGGTGGGGCCGGCGCCCATCGACTTGGCGAGCTGGATGCCGCTGATCGAGAGGCCCTCCTCGATGGTGACGTTGAGGTCCGCGAGCTCGCGCTGCTGGGCGGACGTGATCTCGCGGCGCATCCGGGCGACCCGGCGGCTGAGCCAGATCGCGGGCGGCATGACGACCAGGGAGATCAGGGCGAGCCGCCACGAGAGGACCGCCATCGCGACGGCGGTGGCCACGGTGGTGGTCAGGTTGGAGGCGATCGAGGTCGCCGTCGAGGTGACGACGTTCTGCATGCCGCCGATGTCGTTGGTGATCCGCGACTGCACCTCACCGGTGCGGGTCCGGGTGAAGAACGCGATCGACTGGCGCTGCAGGTGCGCGAACACGTCGGTGCGCAGGCCGTGCATGACGCGCTGGCCCATCTGGGTGTTGATCCAGGTCTGGAAGACGCCGAGGACCGACGTCACGGCGGCGACGGCGACCATGCCGGCCGTCAGCAGCACCAGCAGGTGCAGGTCCTGGTCGGGCAGCGCGACGTCGATGATGCCGCGGAGCAGGAACGGCGAGGCCAGGCCGACGATCGACGACGCGACGATGATCGCGACGACGCCGAGCACGGACCAGCGGTACGGCGTGAACAGCCGCGCGATGCGGCGCAGCGAGACCTCGCGCGCCTGCTGCTTCTCGACGGCGGTGGGCTTCTCGGGTACGCGCATCCGGCCGCGGCCGGAGGGAGTGGTGGTGGAGTCCATGGGGACCTCCTCGGAAGAGTGTGTGGGAGGCATTTAGTGAGGTTGCCTCATCATGAGGTTACAACACCAAACCTTGCTAGTCTGTTCCCGTGGTCCAGGACGAACCGGCCGAGTCACTCGGCGAGGCCTTCGGCGCCGTCGCGCGGCGGCTGCGCGTGGCCTCCATGGCCGCCCTGGCGCAGCACGACGTGACGCCGTCGCAGGTCCGGGCGATCCGGGTGCTGATGGGGCAGGACCGCGGGGGAGTGCGGTCCAAGGAGCTGGCCGAGCACCTCAAGATCGCGCCGCGGTCGGCGACGGAGGTCGTCGACGCGCTGGAGGACAAGGGGCTCGTCTCGCGGTCACCCGACCCGGGGGACCGGCGCGCCACCCTCGTGGCCCTGACCGACCACGGCCGCGCCCTGGCCGAGGAGGTACGCCGGACCAGGGGCGTCGAGTCGGAGAAGATGTTCGAGCGGCTCACGCAGGCCGACCGCGACCACCTGGCGCGGATCCTCGCGAAGCTGCAGGACTGACCGGCGCTAACGCGCGTTGCGCTGTCCCTCGACCCCGCGGTACGCCGCCGCCCAGCGGCCGTCCGCCCTCGCGGCCTCGACCTCCGCGACACCCGGCGGCCGCATCCGGCCGGCCTCGGTGAGCGCCTCGACCTTGGCGACGTTGACCTGCGACCAGATGCTGCGCGGGCGGCGAGGGACGTACTTCTGGAGGTACCACGTCTCGTCGAGCCCGCGCCGCTGGCCGGAGATCCACCCCCAGCAGAGACCGACGTCGACCGCCTCGTCGCTGGTCAGCGAGGGGATGCCGGACGCCACCTTGGCGAGCTTGAGCCACACCCCGGCGTGGTCGCCGTGGTGCTCGACCAGCCACGCGTCGAACTCTTCGGCGTCGCGGAACGGCAGGACCTCCGCGCCGTCGTCACCCGGCTTCGTCGCCATGTCTCGAGGCTAGGACACGCCTCCGACAGCGCGCCCGCTCAGCAGTGCGACGAGGTCGCCGGCCGGTGCCCGCAGCGGGGTCCCGTCCCCGACGGCCCAGGACAGGTCGGTGGCCTCGAACGCTCGGCCGCGCAGCTCCACCCCGAACACGGTGCGCTCACCGGGCTCGGTCAGCCCGTCGAGCACGCGCCGGGTCGCCTCGTCGCCGGCCACGCGTCCGAGCCCCAGGGGCAGGGTGACGTCGAGGCCGTGGATGACCACGTGGCTGATCGAGCCGGCCCACCCACCGCCGGGCTGCTCGAACCTGGCCAGCGCGTCGCTGCGGAGGTCGGTCAGCAGCGCCGCCGGCGGGAGCTCGCCGTCGCGCTGGGCGATGCGGTCGGACATGGCCTGGAAGTCGAACCCGTCCGCCGCGAGCTCCGCCCCGAACCGCTGCTCGTCGTATCGCACCGGCATGGTGAGGTGGGCGACCACGTTGCCGACGGTCCACCCCTCGCAGAGGGACGTGCGTGACCAGCTCTCCTCGTCGAGCGGCGCGAGCGCGGACGCCAGGGCCTCGAGCTCGGCTCCGAGGAGCCCGGCCAGGTCGCTCACGACAGCTCCTGGGTGAGCCGCACCTGGTTGCCGGACGGGTCCCGGAAGCCGGCGTCGATGCCGTAGGGCCGCCGCTCCGGGGGCTCGGTGAACTCGACGCCGCGCGCGGTGAAGTCACGGAAGTCCCGTTCGACGTCGTCGGTGACCAGGAAGACCGCGCCGGCCAGTCCCTGGCTCATCGCGGCGCGCACGGTCGCCGTCTGGGCGGCGGTGAGCACCGGCGGCTCCGGCACGGCCATGAGGACCAGCTCGACGTCGGGCTGGCCCGGTGGGCCCACGGTCAGCCAGCGGAACGAGCCCAGCTCCGGGAACGTCGCGTCCGAGCGCAGCTCGAAGCCGACCCGCTCCGTCCAGAACTCCAGCGCGACGTCCTGGTCGTGCACCCAGAGGTTGACCGTCGAGATCCTCAGCACGACCGTGAATCTAGGCGGCCGGGGGCGCCGGGTCTTCTCGAAAACTGCGCTTCTGCGGCCGGCCGTGCGCCCGCACCACGCACTCGGGCAGCGGCACCCGGTCGGCCGCGGCCGGGAAGGCGTCGCGGTAGGCGGTGGGCGGTGCGCCGTACGTCCGGGTGAACGACGTGGTGAAGCTGCCCAGGCTCGACAGACCGACCTCGGTGCAGATGCGCGCGACCGAGTGGTCGGTGTGGCGCAGCAGCGCGGCGGCCCGCTCGAGCCGGCGGGTGAGGAGGTAGCCGTGGGGGCTCACCCCGAAGGCGGCGCGGAACCTGCGGCTGAAGTACGCCGGGCTCAGTCCGGCGGCGCGCGCCAGGTCGGCGACCTCCAGAGGCTCGGCGTAGGCGCGGTCGGCCAGGTCACGGGCGCGCAGCAGGTGGCGCTCGACAGGAGTCTCCACCTCAGAAGGCGGCGGCGAACCGCGCCCCGAGGTCGCCCAGTCGATCGACGGGCTCGTTGGCGAAGACAAGCCGGAGGTAGCGCTCGCCCGACGGTCCCCAGCCGCTCATCGGGGTGGCCGCCACCCGGCCGCGCTCGAAGAGCCGTTGCGAGGCCTCGGCGGGGCTGAGCCCGAGCTCGGTGGTGTCGATCAGGAGGGACCAGCCCCCGTCCGGGCGTACGGCGGGGTAGTCGGCGAGCTGGGCGACGACCAGCTCGCTGCGGGCCTGCCAGGTGGCGGTGGCGGCGGCGACGTCGGCCTCGGCGCCTGGTGCGTCGAGCGCGGCGGCCACTGCCTGCTGGGCGAGACCGACCTGGCAGACGACGTTCGTCATCCCCACCAGCGCGATGTCGGCCAGGATCGGTGCGGGCGCGACCACCCAGCCGACCCGCCAGCCGATCATCCGCAGCTCCTTCGAGGCGGAGCCCACGGTGATCACCCGGTCGGCGAGCCCGGGGTGCGAGGCGGGATGGACCGGCGGCCGGCCGTCGAAGCGGATCCGCTCCATCGCGGCGTCGTAGAGCACCCACGCGCCGTGTCGCGCGACGGGCCCGGCCAGCGCGTCGAGATGGGTCTGGTCCAGCACGAAACCGGTGGGCATCGCCGGCCCCATCAGCAGGACGGCGGCGGTGTTCGGGCCGACCGCGGCGGCCAGCCGGGCGGGGTCGGTCCGCCATCCGTCCGTGGTGGGCTCCGCGGGGACGTGCACGGGCACCGCACCGGCCAGGCGGACCCGGTTCACCAGTCCGGCGTAGATCGGGTCGGACAGCACCACCTCGGAGCCGGGCTCGCAGATCGCGAGGAGGGTGTTGAGGATGCCGTTGAGCCCGCCGGCGACGCTCACGCACTCGGTCCCGGCGTCGTAGTCCCGCCCGCTGACCCGGCTGACGTGCGCGGCCGCCGCCGACCGCAGCGCGTGATGGCCCTCGAACGGCAGGTAGCTGTTGGCCTCGTCCTCGTCGACCGCCCTCCGGGTCCGCTCGAGCGCGACCTCGGGCGGCCGCAGGTCGGTGTCGAGGTTCTCCATCCGCAGCATCGTGGGGTCGGCCGCCGCGTCCGCGCGGTCGCCCATCACGTTGACCCCGATGCCGGGGATGTGCGCCAGCCTGCTCACCGTCATGGCGCCAACTCTGCCGGGTCCGGGTCGAGCCGGACAGGGTCGAGTCGTGAGCTCTCAGCCGGCCACCACCTCGAACGACCGCCGCAGCCGCTGGTGTGCCCCGTCGACGGCGTCGATGCGGTCGAGGGCGAGCAGCGCGGCGCCCACGATGGGGGGCGCCTCGACCACCCGGGCCACCGCGAGCGGCGCCTGGTCGACGAGCAGGCGACCGATGTCGTCCATCAGCAGCGGGTGACCGGCGGTGAGCACGCCGCCTCCGAGCACCACGTCGATGGGGGAGTCGAGCGCGTCGAGGCGCCGGATCGCCGTGGCCGCGAGCGCGACCACCTCCTCGGCCTGGCGGTGGACGACGGCGGCCGCCACCTCGTCGCCCGACCGGGCGACCTCGAAGAGCACCGGTGTGAGCTCCATGCAGCGCTCCTCGGGCAGGGCGCCGAGGTGGACGGCCTCGATCAGCGCCGCCATCGACGAGAGCTCGAAGTGGTTCGGGAGGGCTTTGCGCAGCGCGGTGTCGGGTCCGCGGCCGTCCTCGGCGCGTGCGGCCCACCACATCGCCTCCTGCCACAGGTGGCCGCCGCCGCCCCAGTCACCGGAGATGTGGCCCACCGCGGCGAACCGCACCGTGGTCCCGTCCGGCAGCACGCCGGTGCAGTTGATCCCCGCCCCGCAGATGACCGCGACCCCGCGCGACGAGTCGAGGCCGGCCCGGAGCAGGGCGTAGGTGTCGTTGACGACGTCGCACGACGACGCCCAGCCGGCGGCGGCGATCGCGGCCTCGAGAGCGTCGTACTCGACCGGCAGGTCGGCGTTGGCCAGGCAGGCAGCGACGTGGAGGACCGAGACCGAGCCGGCCCGTGAGATCGCCTCGGAGACGGCCGGCTGGAGGGCGGCCACCGCGGCCGAGGCGCCCACGATGTGCGGGCGGAACGGTCCGCCCCGGGCGCTGCCCAGCAGCTCGCCGTCCGCGGAGACGACGCAGACGTCGGTCTTGCTGTTCCCGGCGTCGATGGCCAGGACGGCGTTGATCATGCCCACGGCAGGTGCTCCTTGTTGTGGGCCAGCAGCCGGTCGGTGAGCCCGTCGGCCAGCTCGACCTGCCCGACCAGCGGGTGGGCGAGCAGCGCCTCGAAGACCCGCTCGCGGCCGCCGTGCAGCGCCGCCTCGAGCGCCAGGTGCTCGTACGCCGTCACGTGGGCCACCAGCCCGGCGTACAGCGGCTCCAGCGGGGCCAGCTCGACGGCCCGGACCCCGGACCGGTCGACCACGGCCGGCACCTCGATCACCGCGTCGTCGGGCAGGAAGGGGAAGGTGCCGCCGTTGCGCAGGTTGACCACGTGCGTCGACGCCGGGCCGTCGCCCAGGAGGCCAGCGGCCAGCTGGACGGCCGCCTCGGAGTAGAACGCACCGCCCCGCTGCCCCAGCAGCTCGGGCTTCTCGTCGAGCGTCGGGTCGGCGTACAGCTCCAGCAGCCGCGACTCGATCTCGGCGACCTCGGCGGCGCGCGAGGGCGCGGAGCGCTGCTCGCGGACCACCTCGTCGTGGGCGTAGAAGTAGCGCAGGTAGTAGGACGGGACCACGCCGAGGGAGAGCAGGAGCTCGGGCGGCAGGCCCACCGACGAGGCGATCTCGTCGACGTGCGCCTCGAGCAGCTCTGGCAGCCGGTCCACGCCGTCCACGCGCGCCGCGCGCTCCCAGGTCAGGTGGTTGAGCCCCACGTGGTCGAGCTCCAGCGACTCGGGGGGTACGCCGAGCGAGGCCGCGAAGCGCCGCTGGAACCCGATCGCCACGTTGCACAGCCCGACGGCGCGGTGGCCCTCCTGGAGCAGCGCGCGGGTGACGATCCCGACCGGGTTGGTGAAGTCGATGATCCACGCGTCCGGCGCCGCCTTGGTGACCTGCTCGGCGATGTCGAGGACCACCGGGACGGTCCGCAGCGCCTTCGCCAGGCCGCCGGCACCGGTGGTCTCCTGCCCGACGCAGCCGCACTCGAGCGGCCAGGTCTCGTCCTCGTTGCGCGCGGCCTGGCCGCCGACCCGCAGCTGGAGCAGCACGGCGTCCACGCCGTCCAGCGCGGGCTCGAGCGTGGTCGAGGTCGTCAAGCGAGCCGGCGAGCCGAGCCGGTCCAGGATCCGCCGGCCGACGCCGGCGACCAGCTCGAGCCGGTCCTCGGCCGGGTCCACGAGCACCAGCTCGTCGACGGGGAGGGCGTCGTGCAGCCGCCCGAGCCCGTCCACGAGCTCGGGCGTGTACGTCGACCCGCCGCCGACGACCGCCAGCTTCATCCCTTGACTCCTGTCAGCGTGACGCCCTCGATGAAGGCCTTCTGGGCCATGAAGAAGAGCGCGATCACCGGTGCCATCACGAGCAGCGTGGCAGCCATCGTGAAGTTCCAGTTGGTGTGGTGGGCGCTCTTGAAGGTCTGCAGCCCGTAGCTGAGCGTCCAGGCGCCCGGATTCTCGCTGGCGTAGATCTGCGGCCCGAAGTAGTCGTTCCAGCAGAAGAAGAACTGGAAGAGAGCCACCGCCGCGATGGCCGGGCGGCACATCGGGAGGACCACGCGCAGGAGGACCTGGAGCTCGCCGGCACCGTCGACCTTGGCCGCGTCGAGGTACTCCCGCGGCACGGTGACCAGGAACTGCCGCAGCAGGAAGATCGAGTAGGCGTCGCCGAAGGCGAGCGGCACGATCAGCGGCCACAGCGTGCCGGTGAGGTGGAGCTGCTTGGCCCAGAGGAGGTACATCGGGATGATCACCACCTGCGGCGGCAGCATCATCGTCGCGATCACCATCATCATCGCCAGCTGGCGGCCGCGGAACCTGAAGTGGGCCAGCGCGTAGGCGACCGGGATGCTCGAGGCCAGCGTCAGGACCGTGCCGGCGACCGCGTACATCAGCGTGTTGCGCCACCACGTCCCGAAGCCGGGTGTGCTCCAGACGTCGATCAGGTTGTGCCACTGGAACGGGTGGGGCCACAGGTCCCGCGTCAGCGACTGCCCGTCGGTCATCACGGCGGTCAGCGCGACGAAGACGAACGGCAGGATGAAGAACAGGGTCGCGGCGATCGCGAACGCGTGCACGGCGACCCACTCGAGCCGCTGCTTGGTCTCGATGCTCAGGCTGCTCACGCGTCACCGCCGAGGAAGACGCTGCCGCGGCGCATCAGCACGGCCGCGAAGGCCATGCTCAGCGCGAACAGCACCAGCGCGATGACGCAGGCCGAGCCGATGTCGAACCGCTGGAAGCCGAGGTTGTAGACCAGCTGGGGGAGGGTGAGCGTCGACTGCTCCGGGTAGCCCGGCTCGAACTGCTGCCCGGACCCCTGGATGTGCCCGCTGGCGACCTCACCGGCCACGATCGGCTGCGTGTAGTACTGCATGGTCGCGATGACGCCGGTAACCACCGAGAAGCCGATGATCGGCCTCAGGTGGGGGAGCGTGACGTAGCGGAACCGTCCGAGGGGTCCGGCGCCGTCGAGGTCGGCGGCCTCGTAGAGCTCCCGCGGTACGTCGAGCAGCGACGCCATGAAGATCACCATCAGGTCGCCGATGCCCCAGAGCGCCAGGAGGGTCAGCGCGGGCTTCGACCAGGTCGGGTCGTTGAACCAGCCGGGCTCGGGCAGCCCCAGCCTGTGCAGGATCGTGTTCACCGGGCCGGTCCCCGGGTTGAGCAGGAACACGAAGGCCAGCGTGCTGGCGACCGGGGGAGCGAGGTAGGGCGCGTAGAAGAGGGTCCGGAACACGTTGGCGCCGGTCTTCACCCGTACGACGAGCATGCCGACGGCCATTCCGAAGATCGTCCGCAGCGTCACCATCACGGCGACGAACCAGAGCGTGTTGCGCAGGGCCGGCCAGAAGAACGGGTAGTCGCGGAAGACGTACCGGAAGTTGTCGAGGCCGTTGAAGGTGGGCGGGCTGAACCCGTTGTACTTGGTGAAGGAGAAGTAGACGGTCGACAGCAGCGGGTAGAGGAAGAACAGCCCGGTGCCGAGCAGCCAGGGTGACAGGAACGCCAGGTTGCGGAGTGCCTCCCGGCGCCGTCGGCTCCGCGCCGTGTACGAGCGGGGCTCGCTCCGGCGCGGTGCCGACGTCGTGGTGGTCGTGGTCACGGGCCGCCGTCCGTCGTACCTGTCTGCTCCCGCGTCACTTGGCCTGGTCGATGTCGGTGTCGATCTGCTCCGCCGCCCCGGCCAGGCCGGCCGACACGTCGCCCTCCTTGCCGGACTCGAAGTCGTAGCCGACGTCCTGGAGCGTGAGCTGGTAGGCGCCCCCGTTGGGGCTGGCCGGCGTCGTGTTGCTGCCCGGGTTGGAGGCGATCTCGATGAACGTCTGCATGGCAGGGTCCTGGCTGACGTCCGGCGAGGCGAGCGCACCCAGGGTGGACGGCACGTTGTGGATCACGTTCGCGAAGTCGACGACCGCCTTGGTGTCGGTCGCCAGGAACTGCACGAAGCGCCACGCGGCGTTCTGCTTCTGGCTGGTGCTGGCGATGCCGACGATGGTGCCGGTGATGTAGCCCTTGCCGTAGCTGTCGGCCTGGTCGTCGGGCACCGGGAACGGCGCCACGCCGAAGTTGAGGTCGGGAGCGTCGGCCTCGATCATGCCTGCTCGCCACTCACCGTCGATCGCCATGGCGACCTGTCCGGTCATGAACGGGTTCTTGGCGCCCCACTCGTCACCGAACGTGGCGCGGTACTTCTCCAGCTTGTCGAAGCCACCGAGCTTGTCGACCAGGCCCTTCTGCCACGCCATGGCCTGCGCGAAGGCGGGATCACTGCCGACGTTGGACTTCCCGTCCTCGGTGAAGTACGTCGGTGACCACTGCGCGGCGAAGTGCGTGATGCTCGACTCGTAGCCGTGGTAGTTCGGCATGAAGCCGAGCTGCGAGTAGCCGTCGCCCTCGGCCTTGGTGAGCTTCACGGCGGCCGCGTCGAACTCCGACATCGTCCTGGGCGGCTCCGTGATGCCGGCCGCCGCGAACGCGTCCTTGTTGTAGTAGAGGCCGTAGGCGTCGCTCAGCAGCGGCAGCGCGCACTGGTTGCCGTCGTACTGCGTGTACTCGAGCTGGGCCGACGGGAACGTCGCGGCGGGGTCGACGCCGGACTCCTCCATGAAAGGCGTCAGATCGGCGAAGGCTCCCGAGGTGCAGAACTGGCCGACGTTGTCCGTGGTGAACGACGAGACGACGTCGGGGCGGACGAGCCGCCGGCCCGCAGCGCCTGGTTGATCTTGTCGTCGGTGATGTTGCCGACGACCTTCACGTGGATGTTGGGGTTGGCGTCCTCGAACGCGTCGATCGTCTGCTGGATCGCCGCGACCTCGCTGTCCGCGCTCCAGCCGTGCCAGAACGTGATGGTGACGTCCGCGTCCGGGTCGTCCTTTGTGCCGCCCTCCGAGGAGCCCGTGCAGGCGGTGACCGAGAGTGGCAGCGCGAGCGCGACCGTTGCTGCCGCGATGCGGCGTCGAATGGATCTGGTCATGGTTCTCTCCTGGTGATGGGCCGGGCCGAGCTGGATGCGGTGCGGCGTTGGACGGTGTCGAAGACTTCGTCTCGGGTGGCGGCGAGGGCGGTGTGCAGGGCCCCGGCGAGCACGGGGTTCTCGGTGACGGCCGCCAGCTCCAGCCGGGGCCGGGTCAGCGCCAGGGAGCCGACCTCCTCGGAGATCTGGTCACGCAGCCGGTGGCCGCCGGCGGTCAGCACGCCACCCGCGAGTACGACGAGCGACGGGTCGACCACCGAGACGACGGCCGCGATCCCGAGGGCGAAGCGCTCGGCGAGCGTGGCCAGCAGCTCGTCACCGGGTCCGGGGGTCGTGAGCGCCTTGGCGACCGCGGCCTGCGGGGTGCTCGCGCGCAGCCCGAGCGAGCGGGCGAGCGTCAGCACCGAGCGGCCGCCGGCGAGCTCCTGGAAGCCTCCGGCGTTCCCGCGGCGCACGTCGCGCACCAGGGGGGTGCCGGGGAGTGGCAGGAAGCCGACCTCCCCGGCACCACCGGTGGCGCCTCCGTGGACGCGGCCGTCGATGACGACCGCCGCGCCCATCCCTTCGTCCGCCCACAGAAGGACGAAGTCCTGGACCCCCTGGGCCAGCCCCGCGCGCATCTCGGCGATCGCGGCCAGGTTGACGTCGTTGGCGACCTCCAGCGGCGTGCCGACGGCCTCGGTGAGCCGTTCGAGCAGGTGCGGGTCGTGCCAGCCGGGCAGGTGCCGGGCGTAGCGGAGCTGCCGGCTCACCGGGTCGAAGGCGCCGGGCGTACCGATGGCGAGTCGATGCAGCCGGTGGCGGTTGATCCCCGCCGAGGCGGCGGCGCCGTCGAGGGCGTGCAGCACGTGGTGCACCGCGTCGGTGCCGGCCTTGCGCGGCGTCTTCAGCTCGTAGTCGCCGATGGTGCGGCCGGTGATGTCCGACACCGCCGCGAGGATCCTGGTGGGGGTGACGTCGAGGGCGGCGACGTACGCCGCGTCGGGGTTGACGGCGTAGAGCTGCGCGCGCGGCCCGGGCCCACCGCTTGTGTTGCCGCTCGTGATCACCAGTCCGGCGTCGGCGAGCCGGGTCAGCAGCTGCGCGGCCGTCGGCTTGGACAGTCCGGTCAGTTCGCCCAGCTGGGTGCGCGACAGCGGGCCGTGCTCGAGGAGCAGGTCGAGGGCGGCGCGGTCGTTGATGCCACGGAGCAGGCTGGGCGTTCCGGGGTTCACTTCGTCGCTCCCTTGAGGCTCAGCTGGGCCGCGCCGGCGAGGATCGCGGCCGCGGTCATGTCGAGGGCCGGCTCGTCGGTCTGCCACGCCCGCACGTCGTCGACGTACCGGCTGCCCTGCCCGTCGAAGGCCGCGTAGCTCGGCCGCGAGCAATGCCGCATGCCGTCCTGGAAGCCGCCCAGACCGCCCTCGAAGTTCTCCGCGCCGTTGGGCCCGTTGACCACCGCACCGAGGTCGGGTGCCTTGGCCAGGTTGGCGACCTGGTGCTGCATGCAGCGCGGGTAGGACGTGCCGATGCCCACCATGGCGCTGACGCCCCAGGGGTTGCCACCGAGCAGCCAGGTGCGGACCCGGGTGGCGAAGCTCCGGAAGCGGTGGCTGCCGGTGAGCCGCTCGTGGAGGGCCGCCGTGGCGACCAGCCCGAAGCTGTGGCTGTTCGCGTCGAACTCGGTGACGTCCACCGGTGCGCCGAACGGGTCGTGGCGTGCCTGGTGGACGCCGGTCCGGAGCTGGCGGGCCAGGTCGTGGGTCAGCTGTCGGCGGGAGACCTCGAGGGCGCCGTGCGGCACCGCGGACATGGCGTCGGCGAGGCTCGCGTGCGCGAGCGCGCCCACGTCGTAGAGGTTGAGGGTGTCGCCGGAGCGAAGCCTGAGGTAGCGCTTGGCCCAGTGCGCGGAGCTGGCCAGGTACGCCGAGGCGGGCTGGCCGAGTCGCTGAGCGGCCCGGGCGATCTCGGCGGCCCCGAGCTCCATGTCGTCCTCCCAGACCGACTCGGGGTAGAACGCGTGGGGGAGTGCGGTGACCAGCGGCTTGGGCGGCGCGGCGGTGGCGGCCCGGGCGTACAGCCCCTGTGCCTTCCCCAGCAGCGCCAGCGCCTTGGCCGGGTCGGCCTCCTGCTGGGACGCGAGGGCGAAGGCCGCCGAGACCCGGCCGACGAGGTTCGGGCTGATCGGCTGGCCGGCCGCCGCGGCGTCGAGGACCGGCCGATGGGCGACGTACCGGTGCAGCGGGTCGGTGTCGAGGTCGTCGGCCTCCGGAAGGCGCCACCCGTCGTGGTCGCCGATGAAGGTGCCCTGCTTGTTGCCCGAGCCCAGACCGACCTGCAGGTGCAGGGTGAGCGCCGACTCGTCCCACATCTTGTCGAGCCAGGCCAGGCCGTGACGGGCCTCGTCCAGGAGCGCCTGTGGTGCCCGTGCTCCCAGCATCCGCGCGCTGCTGAACAGCACCACGTCGTTGTAGGCCGAGGAGTGCGTGAACTTGAGGTAGTCACCGGCGTCCGCCCAGCCGCCCTCGACATCGACCGGCCCGCCGATCTTCGTGAGGTCCGGGTCGGTGATCAGGTCCTCGCCGCGGACCATGTGCGGCCAGGCGTAGACGCCGGCCGCGGCGTCGTTGAGGTGCGCGGGCCTCCGGCCGAGGGGGCCGGCGACCTGCTCGTCGCCGTCGCGCTGGTTCTGGTCGAACCGCACGCCGAGGTCGACGAGCGGTCCGTAGAGGTGGTGCGCGCTCGCGACCCGGAAGGGCAGCGAGGTGACGCGGACACCACCGGTGGTGACGACGCGGTAGTGGCCCTTCGCCCGCAGCGCGGACACGTCCAGCCGGTAGACGTAGGGGAAGCGGTCGCTCCACGCGCCCGCCGCGCGGCTCGGGACAGTGCCGCGGAGGACGACCCGTCCCTGCTTGCCGACCACGGCGTAGGTCGTGGGCCCGAGCGGGCGGGAGGACATCAGCAGCGCCGTCTTGGTCTCGCGTGGCAGCCAGCCCTGCTGATTGACCCGCAGCTCGGCGCGGACCCCGGCCGAGGTCGCGGCCGAGGTCGCGGCCGGCGCTGAGGTGACCGGTTGGAGCGTGAGGAGCGTCGCCATCAGTACGACCGCCAGACCTCGAACG
This sequence comes from uncultured Actinomycetota bacterium, assembly GCA_963759065.1. GTDB lineage: Bacteria > Actinomycetota > Actinomycetes > Propionibacteriales > Nocardioidaceae > Nocardioides. The sequence goes on from CAVWYA010000011.1 coordinate 43,431, forward strand.
ACGTGTGTCATCATCCCACCAATAGATAGGAAACTTTCCTATTGGTGGGTGATACTGGCAAAGGGGCGGCGGCTCCGCAAGCCCCTCTTCTCAGAGCGAGGTGCAGATGGACGTGGTCCGGGTCGATGACGCCGAGGCCGTCGGCGCTCATGTCGCAGAGCTCGTTCTCCGCTCGGTTGAGCGGGATCCGGCACTCGTGCTGGGCGTGGCGACCGGCACGACGCCGCTGCCCGTCTACCGGGCGTTGGCCCGGGGGAGAGGGGACTTCTCAGCTGTTCGTGTGGTCGCCCTGGACGAGTACGTCGGACTGCCGGCCGGGCATCCCGCGACGTTCGCCGCGTACGTCGAGCGCGAGATCGCCCTCCCGTTGGGCATCGATCCGGACCACGTCGTCGTACCGCGGGGGAGTGACGGTGCCGAGCTCGAGCGACGGATCGCGGAGCTGGGCGGCGTCGACATGCAGCTGCTCGGCATCGGCCGCAACGGACATCTCGCCTTCAACGAACCCGGGTCTCCGTTGGCCTCCCGAAGCCGCGTGGTGGCCCTCAGCGAGACGACCAGGCGTGACAACGCGCCGGCCTTCGGTGAGGAGCCGGTGCCGACTCACGCGCTGACTCAGGGCCTGGGCACCATCCTCGGGGCACGGCACCTCGTGCTGCTCGCCACGGGCGCGGCCAAGGCGGACGCGGTCGCCTTGGCGCTCAGCGGTCCGGTCACGCCGGACTGCCCCGCGTCGGTCGTGCAGCAGCATCCGCGGGTCACCGTCGTCGTCGACGAAGCGGTGGCCGCCCTCGCACAGCGTTAACGCCAGAGGACGGTCAGACGCCGATCCGCCGCCACGGCCCCCAGATCGCGAAGGTCATGCCCCGGCTGGCCTGGATGTTGACGAACAGGGTGTGCCCGTCGGTGGAGAACGTCGACCCGGCGAACTCGTCACCGAATCGCGGCAGACCGGTCAGCTGGCTGACCAGGCGGTTGAGCGCGATGTCCCAGAGCTTGCCGTGGCGGGTCAGCCCACGGATGTAGTTGTCGACCGTGCTGTCCTCGCACACGACGAGAGTCCCGTGACGACTCGTCGTGATGTTGTCGGGGAAGTCGAAGGTCAGGTTCGCCTCGGCCGGGTCGACGGGAGCCTGGTAGATGACCTGCAGCGTCTTCGCCCGGGTGTCGTACGCCCAGACCTGCCCGTTGCCGCGACCGAAGCCGTTGGCGTTGTCGTCGTCCGTCTCGTCCTCCTGCGGACCGCCGCCCTGCGTGGACGTGAAGTAGACGACGCCGTCGTCGTAGGTCTGCCCCTCGAGTCGCGAGAAGAGCGCGGCGCCCTTGGCGCGCCCTTGACCACCGACCGCCACCAGCGCGGCGTCGTTCGTCGTCGGCGCCACCACGCCGGGCGTGTAGGGGAACGGCGGGTTGGGGTCGTCGATGTCGACCCACTCCACCTTGAACTTGGCCCGGTCCGGCTGCCGTGCCTCGAGGTGGGCGTTGGGACGGCCCTTGATCGCGAGCATCTGCAGCCGGCCCTCGTTGTCGAGCCGACCGGTCCTCATCGGGTTCTTCCTCGGGAGGTAGCGGTAGAACCCGGACGGGAACTCGAAGTTGTCCTCGGTGAGGTACAGGATCCCGTCCTTGGGGTCGAACGAGACCGCCTCGTGCGCGAAGCGCCCCGCTCGCGTGATCGGCTGTCGGTCGCTCTGCCCGTCAGCGGGCACCTCGAAGACGTAGCCGTGCGGCTTCTGCAGGGTGAGGTTGGAGGCGCCGGTGAAGTCGGGTCCGACGTCGGGTCCGTTGACCGTCTCCTCGCACGTGATCCAGGAGCCCCACGGCATCACGCCGCCGCTGCAGTTGAACATCGTCCCGTTGAGACTCGTGTAGGAGCTCACGACCTCGCCGTACCTGGTGACCTCGGTGGTGGTCGTCCCGGCACCGGCCATCGCGTCGTACGGCGTGCCGGGCCCGAACGCCGGGGTGTTCGGCGAGTTGGTGACCTCGTGGTTGCGGACGAGCACGACGTTGCCGTGAGGCCCCCGGAAGGCGCCCATGCCGTCGTGGCGGCCGGGCAGCGCGGTGCCGTCGTCGAGGGTCACCGGGAACTCGGTGTCGTGGAACGACCGGTACGAGAAGCCCTTCGGCAGATGCAGGCGCACCTGCCCGTCACGCTCGTCGGGAATCGGACGGAGTGCCCGGAAAGGTGCGCCTCGCTCGGCGGCGGATGCGGGCGAACCCAGGAGGCCCTGGAACGGGCCGCCGGCGACCGCAGCGAGCGTGGTGGCGGCACCGCCCTTGAGCACCGTGCGACGTTCGATCGACATCTGACAACCTCCACCTGGTCGGGTCCCCGTGGATCTCGCCACGCTAACCCGTCGGCGGAGGGACCTCCAGAGCCTGACGCAGCAGGGCGTCAGTCATCCACAGCTGGAGGGCGCGGATCGCCTCCGCGTCGAGCTTCGCGATGTCGCTCAGCCACACCCGGGTCTCGATCCCGCAGACGCTGCGCAGCGCGACCGCCAGCCGATGGACGGCGTGGTCGCCGAGCTGCTTCGGCGAGGGGTTCGAGTGCCTCCACGAACCACGGGATCACCCGACCCTGACGGAGTGGGAGGTCATGCGGTGCGTCGCCGAGCGAGAGGCGGAGCATGGTCCGTTGCAGGTGCTCGGTCTCCGCGATGCGGTCGACCACGCCGGCCGCGACGGCAGCGACCCGGTCGGCGGGCTCCATTGGTGCCGGGTCCGGGAGCATCGACTCCCGGGCCGTCTCGGGGAACGCCGCTGCCAGCAGCTCCGCCTGCGAGGCGAAGTAGCGGTAGGCCGTGGTGCGCGAGATGCCGGCCGCCTCCGCGGCGTCCTCGACCCGTGGGGTGTCGCCGCTCTCCATGAGCTTCCACGCGGCGGCGACGAGCTGGTCGCGGGTCCGCTGCTTCTGACGGCTGCGACCGGCCTCCACGTAGTCCCTTGACATGACGTTCATGGTATGCCAGTTTCATCGTGGGACTCAAGTCCCATAACCGAAATGGGGACAGTCATGAGTGGTGTAGAGACGGCCACGAACCGGGCGCTGGTGCGGCGAGCGGGTGAGGGCGAGCAGTGCTGGTTCTTCGGGGGCGGCGTGTGGACCTGGAAGGTGGGCGAGGCGGACAGCGGCGGGGGACTGAGTGTCGTCGAGGTCACGATGGATCGCGACAAGATGACTCCGCTGCACACCCACCCGATCCCGGAGTCGCTCTGGGTGCTGGCGGGGGAGTTGCTCTATCACGTCGATGGCGAGGACATCGCCCTCGGACAGGATGACTTCGTCCTGGTCCCTGCAGGGCTGGCCCACGCCTTCAAGGTGGTCAGCGACGGGGCCCGGGTCCTGGCCATCCAGCCGTCGAACTCCTGCGAGCCGTTCTACCGAGGTGCCAGCGAGCCGCTCGAGGGCTCGACCCGCGAGACCGACTTCGGGCGGATCGCGGAGAGCGGCCGGCTGAACGGCGGCATCGAGATCCTGGGCCCGCCACCCTTCTGAGTCGCTAGGCCGGCGGCTCCCAGAACTCCGGGATCGGCGCCCTGCGGGCGCCCCACCTCGATGGCCCGCTGTACGACGTCGGGGGCGGCCTTGGAGAGAGTGCCGGTGTCGTGAGGCGGGTGAGGGTCGTACTCGATCACCAGCTGGATCGCCTGCGCGGTGAGCGTGTCGGAGACCCGTTCGGCGAGCACCAAGGCCATGTCGATGCCCGACGAGACGCCGGCCGCGGTCATGACGTGGTGCTCCTCGTCGACGACCAGCCGCTCGTCGGAGCGAGTCGCGCCGAGCTGGGGGAGGAGGTCGAGGACCGAGAAGTGCGAGGTCGCAGGCGCTCCCTCCAGCAGTCCCGCGTGCGCCAGCAGCAGGGAGCCCGAGCAGACCGAGGTCGTCCACGTCGTCGTCGGGTGCACCTGCTGGAGCCAGGGGATCAGCGGGCTGCCCAGCGCCTCCGCCGTCCCGGGCCCTCCAGGAACGACGACGACGTCGGGTTCGACGCAGTCGGCATAGGCGGTTGTCGCGACCAGGTCGAGCGCCTCGCTGTCGGTGCGCACCGGCCCGGGCGCTTCCGACACCAGCTCGATCCGGGCGTCGGGGAGGAACCTCAGCACCTCGATCGGGCCCGACCGCATCCAGCGCGGTCATGCGGTCGTAGAGGACGACGGCGACTCGCAGCTCGCTCACCCGTCCAGCCTCGCACGCCCGGGGGTCGAGAGGCGAAGGACTCTCGGTACGGTCGGGGCGTGAGCGACGAGCAGCAAGTGGTCAGCGCCAGCCGGGTCATCGAGGCTCCCGCCGAGACCATCTTCGAGCTGATCGCCGACCCATCCCGGCAGCCGTCGTGGGACGGCAACGACAACCTGGGCTCGGCCGAGCCCGGCCAGCGGGTGCGCGCGGTGGGGGACGTGTTCTCGATGCTGTTGACCAAGGGCATGGTGCGGGAGAACCACGTCGTCGAGTTCGACGAGGGCCGCCGGATCGCGTGGCGGCCGGCCGAGCCGGGTGCCGCACCTTTCGGCCACCTGTGGCGGTGGGAGCTCGAGCCGCGGGACGACGGCAGCACCCAGGTGACCCACACCTACGACTGGACGGAGCTCACCGACGAGAGCAGGTTCGCGCGCGCCCGGTCGTGGCAGCCCGAGAACCTGCGGGCCTCTCTGGAGCGGCTGGCCGACGCCGTGGAGCAGGGGACCTGATGGAGCTGCCTGCACTGTTCGCCGGCGTCTCGGTGGCCGACTACGAAGGCGCCCAGGAGTGGTACGAACGACTGTTCGGCGCGCCGCCGTCGTTCCACCCCAACGACGTGGAGGCGGTCTGGGAGGTCGCGCCCGGACGGTCCGTCTACGTCGAGCAGCGTCCCGAGCACGCAGGCGGTCATGCCCTCGTCACGCTCTTCGTCGACGACCTCGCCGAACGGGTCGCCGCGATCACGGAGCGTGGCCTCGAACCGCACCTGGACGAGACCTACGACAACGGGGTCCGCAAGGTGACCTATCGCGACCTCGAAGGGAACGAGATCGGCTTCGGCGGCTAGGACCCGAGCTGGTCGCGACGCCTGGTCAGGTAGGCGGTCTCAGCGGTGTTGCCCGCCAGCTCGATGGCCCTGTCGTACGCCGCGCGAGCCTCCTGAGGACGGCCAAGTCGGCGCAGCAGGTCGGCGCGGGTCACGTGGTAGGCGTGGTAGCCGGCCAGGGCCTCGTCGAGACGGTCGACCGCGGCCAGCGCCACCTGCGGGCCGTCGAGCTCGGCGACCGCGACGGCCCGGTTGAGGGCGACGATCGGCGACGGGTCGACGCGGACGAGCTGGTCGTAGAGGGCCACGACCTGGGACCAGTCGGTGTCCCGGATGTCGCGCGCCGAGGTGTGCACGGCGTTGATCGCCGCGAGGATCTGGTAGCGCCCGGGCGGCACCCGGCGGCCAGGCGCTCGCGCACCAGCCGATGACCCTCGGCGATCAGTGCCGGGTCCCAGGCCGCACGGTTCTGCTCGTCGAGGGGGACCAGGTCGCCGTCGGCCGACACCCGAGCGGACTGGCGGGCCTCGACCAGCAGCATCAACGCCAGCAGCCCGGCCACCTCGCCGTCCTCCGGCAGCAGGCCCCTGATGAGGCGCGTGAGCCGGATGGCCTCCGCAGTCAGGTCGTGCCGGATGGGATCGGTGTCGGGTCCTGTGGCCAGGTAGCCCTCGTTGAAGACGAGGAAGAGGACGGCGAGCACGCCGGAGACGCGGGCGGGTAGATCGTCGGCGGACGGCACGCGGTAGGGGATCCGGGCCTCCTTGATCTTGTCCTTCGCGCGGGTGATCCGCCGTGCCATGGCGGACTCCTGCACCAGGAAGGCTCGGGCGATCTCGGGCACCGTGAGACCACCAACCATGCGCATGGTCAGCGCCACGCGGGTCTCCATCGCCAGCGCCGGGTGGCAGCAGGTGAAGACCAGCCGGAGGCGTTCGTCGTCGACGGCTCCTCGGGGCTCGGGCGGGTCGTCGTCGTACAAGAGCCGAGCCTCCTTCAGCTTGTCGTCGCGCTTGCTCTCCCGCCGGAGCCGGTCGATGGCCTTGCGGTGGGCGGTGGTGGTCAGCCAGGCACCGGGATTGGGTGGTACGCCGTCGGCCGGCCACCGAGCGACGGCGGTGGCGAACGCCTCGGCCGCCGCGTCCTCGGCGACGTCGAGGTCACCGAAACGCCGGGTCAGGGCGGCGACCACCCACGCCCACTCCTCGTGGTGGGCCCGGGTGATCGCCTCGTGTACGTCGTCGCCCGCGGTCAAAGGAACGGTCGCACCTCGGTCTTCCGGTGGCAGGCCTTCGAGCCCCCGGCCGCGAGCTCGAGGGCCACGTCGAGGTCGGGTGCCTCGAGGATCCAGAAGCCGATGAGGAACTCCTTCGACTCCACGAACGGCCCGTCGGTGAAGATCGGCGCCTCGCCCCGGTTGTCGATGACGGTGGCCGAGTCGGGGGAGCCGAGCCCACCGGCGAAGACCCAGTAGCCGTCGTCGATGAGCTGCTGGTTGAAGACGTCGATGGCCGCCTGCTCGTCCGGGGTGGCGAGCTCGGCCGAGTCGTTGATCACGGAAACCAGGTATTGCATCTCGGATCATCTCCTGTGGTCTGGCGGCGACCTTCGTGGCCGCCGCTCAACCCTCCTACGAACACGTCAGCCCCGATCGGACACCGTCGCCGGGTCACATTCAAGGACATTCGGTCTGCGTCGGAGAAGCGTGTGGATCCGGCAGGAGGGGAGGGACGGACCGGAACGTGCCATGGCGGACTCCTGCACCAGGAAGGCTCGGGCGATCTCGGGCACCGTGAGACCACCAACCATGCGCATGGTCAGCGCCACGCGGGTCTCCATCGCCAGCGCCGGGTGGCAGCAGGTGAAGACCAGCCGGAGGCGTTCGTCGTCGACGGCTCCTCGGGGCTCGGGCGGGTCGTCGTCGTACAAGAGCCGAGCCTCCTTCAGCTTGTCGTCGCGCTTGCTCTCCCGCCGGAGCCGGTCGATGGCCTTGCGGTGGGCGGTGGGTGGTCAGCCAGGCACCGGGATTGGGTGGTACGCCGTCGGCCGGCCACCGAGCGACGGCGGTGGCGAACGCCTCGGCCGCCGCGTCCTCGGCGACGTCGAGGTCACCGAAACGCCGGGTCAGGGCGGCGACCACCCACGCCCACTCCTCGTGGTGGGCCCGGGTGATCGCCTCGTGTACGTCGTCGCCCGCGGTCAAAGGAACGGTCGCACCTCGGTCTTCCGGTGGCAGGCCTTCGAGCCCCCGGCCGCGAGCTCGAGGGCCACGTCGAGGTCGGGTGCCTCGAGGATCCAGAAGCCGATGAGGAACTCCTTCGACTCCACGAACGGCCCGTCGGTGAAGATCGGCGCCTCGCCCCGGTTGTCGATGACGGTGGCCGAGTCGGGGGAGCCGAGCCCACCGGCGAAGACCCAGTAGCCGTCGTCGATGAGCTGCTGATTGAAGACGTCGATGGCCGCCTGCTCGTCCGGGGTGGCGAGCTCGGCCGAGTCGTTGATCACGGAAACCAGGTATTGCATCTCGGATCATCTCCTGTGGTCTGGCGGCGACCTTCGTGGCCGCCGCTCAACCCTCCTACGAACACGTCAGCCCCGATCGGACACCGTCGCCGGGTCACATTCAAGGACATTCGGTCTGCGTCGGAGAAGCGTGTGGATCCGGCAGGAGGGGAGGGACGGACCGGAAGTCCGATCCACTTGTATTGACATAATGTCGCTTATCGGCGAACTTGGCTGAGGCGGGCAGGGGGCGGGGACCCAGTCCTGCGAGCTCTCATCCGGGTCACTTCGGCTCGAACCATCCGTTGCCAGACCCGTGCAGGTAGGCGGCGTCGCGTCAGTCGGTGGCTCCGGTTGTGTGAGAGCGATTCTGAGCGAAGCGATGGGTCGAGCTCGGTCGCCTCGAGACGGTTTTGCACGTCATCGCTTGGAGGCGAGCCCGATGGGCTTCTCCTTGCTCTCCCATACAGGCTAGAAGGCGCGGGGGTGCGGGGCCATTGGCCATCCAGGGCGTCACGGGAACTTCCATATATGCCTTGACAAGAATATTCGTGTCTGTGAATACTGGCTCACATGAAAGCCGTACTCACCGCGCTGGCCGACCCGGCCCGCTGGCGGTTGGTGAGCCTGCTGGCCGAGCGGCCGCGCCCGGTCGGGGTGCTGGCTCAGCTCGCCGGGGCGCGGCAGCCGCAGACGACCAAGCACCTGCAGACCCTGGAACGCGCGGGGATCGTCTCCTCACAGCGCTCCGGGCAGCGCCGGATCTACTCGCTGCGACGCGCGCCCCTGCGGGAGCTGGCCGCCGTGCTGAACGGGCTCGCCGACACGGCGGACCAGCCGGGTGGCGCCAGGGAGACCTTCGACCGCTACGGGCTCAGCGTCGCAGGCCGAGCGGCTGGCGGCCGAGGACGCCGGCTGGGCGGACGGACGCGTCGTTCCGCTTCCAGCGGTCGCTCGCCGCGCCGGCCGGAGGTCGTCTGGCGCCACCTCACCGAGCCGGCGCTGCTGGCCGACTGGTGGACGCCGGACGACCTGCGCGTGTCCGAGCTCGTCTTCGAGGCGCGGCCGGGTGGCCGGATCGTCCTGGAGTACCGCGACGTCGAGGACACCGACGGCTCCGACGTGGTCGTCGGGCGAGCGGAGGGGGTCGTCGACGACGTACGTCCTGGCGAGCGCCTCGCCTACCGGTCCTCCCCCACGCTGCCCGACGGCGACCGTCGCGTTCACGTCCCACGTCGACATCGGGCTCCGACGCCACCGACGCGGGCACGCGAGCTCGACATCGACTTCCGCATCACCGACAGCACCGTCGAGTCCGCCGAGTTCATCGCCGGCATCGAGATCGGCTTCGGCCAGAGCCTCGACAAGCTCGCGGCGTCCATCGCCGCAGATCGAGAGACCAGGCAACGCACCGAGACAAGGAGCACGAAGTGACGCAGCAGACCGGCGGCCGCAGGGTCGTCGCCAACATCGCCCTCTCCCTCGACGGGCACTACGCCGCGCCGGACAACCCGATCGACATGAGCTGGGTGGTCCCCTACGCCACCACCGACGTCGCGCGCGACCACCTGACCCGGCTCTGGGAGCCGGCGACCACGGGCGTGATGGGACGGGTCAACGCCGAGGGCTTCCTCGGCTTCTGGCCCACCGTCATCGACATGGAGGGCGCCGACCCACGCGACGTGGCCTTCGCGAAGTGGCTGGTCGACGCCGACAAGGTGGTCTTCTCCTCGACCCTCAACGAGGCGCCCTGGGAGCGGACCACGATCGTCGACAGGCCGGCCGCCGAGGCGATCGCAGAGCTCAAGGAGACCGAGGGCGGTGACATCTGGGTCCTCTCGAGCGCCAGCATGATCAAGGCCCTGCTGGCCGCCGACCAGGTCGACCGGCTGGCGCTGGTGGTGGCCCCGGTCTTCCTCGGCGGCGGTCCGCGGATGTTCGACGACGGCCTCCCGGCCGGCCAGTGGGAGCTGGCCAGCCAGGCTGCCGGCGAGCACCGGCGAGCTGAGCCTCGTCTACGACCGGGTCCGCTGAGCCGGGCGCGCCCTCCACGGCCGGCGGCGTCGCCCACGGTGTTCGACCACAGGTGCGTCGGGGGTGGCGCTCAGGACGTGCCGCTGGGTGAGGCGGATGGCGAGATCGGCCAGGACTGGTTCGTGCGACATGGTTCCTCCTTGGTTGATGTGGTGGTGGAGCGAGGTCTGGTCAGGCGGCGGGTACGTCGGCGAGCTGGCGGCGATCGGTCGAGGCGCCGCTGGTCGACGAGCGCCCTTCCCGCGCGAACCCCGCCGCGGCGACCACGACGCCCAGTCCGGCGAGGACGCCGATGAACGCGAACGCGGTGTGGAAGCCGCCCAGGCCGGAGCCGGAGACCAGCACCGTCGACACGACGGCGACTCCGGCGGCTCCACCCACCTCGCGCATGGTCTCCACGAGGCCGGAGGCGAGACCGGTCTCGGTCTCGGCGACGCCGGACAGCGCGCCGATCTGGAGGGCGGGGCCGCAGAGGCCGAAGCCGATCCCGACGAGGAGGAACGCCGGCAGCAGGTCGACGACGTAGCTCGCCTCGGCGGGCACGCGGGTCAGCCAGAGCGTGCCCGCGGTGACGGCCGAAAGGCCGGTGACCAGCAGCCACCGCGCCGGCACGCGTGAGGCCAGCCGGGCGCCGGTCATGGCCGTCACGAACACCGTCATCGTGGTCGCGAGCCAGGCGAGACCGGTCCTCGTCGGCGAGTAGCCGAGCGGACTGCTGCATCAGCAGCGAGCCGATGAAGATGAACGAGAGCAGAGCGGCGAACGCCAGGAACGCGGCGAGGTTCGCGGCGACGAGCGTGCGGTTCCTCAGGATGGCGGCCGGGACCAGGGGCGCCTCGGACCGCGCCTCGATCCGCACGAACGCCCCGAGCAGGACGGCGGCCGCCGCGAACAGCGCCAGCGCGGAGCCGGAGACCAGCCCGTGCTGAGCGGCGTGGTGCAGCGCGTAGACGAGCACGAGCAGTCCGCCGGTGACGGTGGTCGCGCCACTGAGGTCGAGCCGGGTCGCGCGGTCCTCGGGACGGTCGGCCGCGAGGAACCCGAGGGCCAGCACGATGGCCAGGGTGCCGACGGGGACGTTGATGAAGAACGCCCAGCGCCAGCCAGGACCGGCGGTCAGCAGGCCGCTGGCGACGACTCCCACCGAGCCGGCGACGCCGCCGACCGCGCCGAAGATGCCGAACGCGCGGTCGCGCTCGCGACCCTCCGCGAAGGTGACGGCGAGCAGCGACAGGGCGGCCGGCGCGACGAGTGCGGCGCCGAAGCCCTGCACGGCCCGGGCCGCGATCAGCACGCCGGCGCCCTGCGCGGCCCCGGCCACGAACGATGCGGCCGTGAAGACCGTCAGCCCGGCGATGAAGATGCGCCGACGCCCGACGTGGTCGGTCAGCCGCCCGCCGAAGAGCAGGAACCCGCCGAGCACCAGCCCGTAGGCGACGACGACCCACTGCGACGCGCTCGGGGTGACGCCGAGATCGCGCTGGATCGACGGCACGGCCACGTTCACGATGGCGGTGTCGATCCCCACCATCGCCATGGCGGCGCACGCGAGCGTGAGCACGAGCCCCTGCCTGGTGCCTGCCGCGTTGTTGTGGTTGCTGGGGTTGCCGGGGTTGCGGGGGTTGCCGGGGTTGCTGACGCGAGCCATGGGTCGTTCCTCCGTCTGGTCGGTGTGTCCCACCGACGAAGGGGGCGGCCCCAGATCGACATCTCGCGCAAGAAAACTTCCGCGCGAAGAGTCTCCGCAGGTCAGAGGTGGTGCAGGCGGTCCTTCAGGTAGCGACGATCGGCGTCGGTCGTCGCCAGCTCGAGGGCTTGTTCGTACGCCGTCCTGGCCTCTGACGACCGGCCGGCCCGGCGCAGCAGGTCGGCCCGGGTGGCGGGCAGCAGGTGGTAGCCGTCCAGCTGACCGGACGCGACCAGCTCGTCCACGAGCGCCAGGCCGGCCGGGATGCCGTCGGCCATCGCCACGGCGACTGCCCGGTTGAGCTCCACCACCGGCGAAGGTGCGGCCCGCGCCAGCTCCGCGTAGAGCGCCGCGATCTGTGGCCAGTCGGTGCTGTCCGCGTCTGGGGCGGTCGCGTGACAGGCCGCGATGGCCGCCTGGACCTGGTAGGGACCGGTGCGCCGCAGGGCCAGGGCCTGGTCGAGCACGGCCACCCCGTCCGCGATCAGGTCGCCGTCCCACCTCGACCGGTCCTGGTGCTCCAGGGTGACCAGCACGCCGGCGTCCGTGCGTGTGGCGCGCCGGGCTTCGTGCAGCAGCATCAGGGCCAGGAGGCCGCGCGGCTCGGGCTCGTGGGGCATCAGCCCGGCGAGCACCCGCGCCAGGTGGATGGCCTCGGCGGTCAGCGCCCGTCGTTCGTCGTGCTCGTCGTACCCCTCGTTGAAGATCAGGTAGAGCACGGCGAGGACGGCGGCCAGTCGCTGCGGCATCACCTCGACGGGCGGGACGCGGTAGGGGATCCCCGCCTCGGTGATCTTGCGCTTGGCCCGCACGAGGCGCTGCGCCATCGTCGGCTCGGGCACGAGGAAGGCCCGGGCGATCTCGGCGGTCGTCAGGCCGGTGAGGGTGCGCAGCGTGAGGGCGACCCTGGCCTCGAACGGCAGCGCCGGGTGACAGCAGGTGAAGATCAGCCGCAGCCGCTCGTCGGGGATCTCCCCCACGGGCGGTCCGTCCGGTTCGCGAGCCAGCACGGCGAGCTGCCGCAGCTTCGCGCGACCGGCGGCGTCACGACGCAGCCGGTCGGTGGCGCCGTTGCGGGCCGTGGTGGTGAGCCACGCTCCCGGGCGGTGCGGCACGCCGTCGCGGGGCCAGGTCGCCAGCGCGGCGGCGAACGCCTCCTGGGTGCACTCCTCCGCCAGGTCCCAGTCCCCGGTCAGCCCGATCAGGGTCCCGACCAGCTGCCCCCACTCGTCGCGGTACGCCGCCTCGACGGCGGCTCCCACCTCGACTTCCGTCGTCACTCCCAGACCGGACGGATCTCGACGACTCCCCGGCTCGCGTAGGGATGCTTCGACGCGATCTCGATCGCGTCGTCGAGGTCGGCGCACTCCAGGATCGTGATGCCGCCGACGAAGTCCTTGGTCTCGGCGAACGGCCCGTCGGTGACCAGCACCTCGCCCTCGCGGACCCGGACACTGGTCGCGTGTGACGAGGGCCGGAGCCGGGCCCCGCCCAGCGAGGTGCCCAGCCGATCCATGGCCTTCTGGAACTCGTCATGGACAGGATCGACGGCCAGCTCCTCGTGGCTGGGTGGATCCACCTCGTTGTCGCAGATCAGCAGCACGTACTTCATGGTCCCGAGTCTGTCAGCCGGACGAATCCCGGTGGGGCGCCTCGTCAGGCCGCGACCTTGCGCGGTCGGCCCGGACCGCGCTTGACCGCGACGATCTCGCCGTCGATCAGGATCTGCCCGCCCCACACACCGTGCGGCTCATGACGCCGCAGCGCCTCGGAGAGGCACTCCGCACGGAACGGGCAGGCTGCGCACAGCTCCTTGGCCATCTCCAGCGCACGGCCGTGGATGGCGAAGAACAGATCCGGCTGCTCCTGGCATGGATAGGGCGACACGGCTGCGGGCTCCTTCGTTGTGGGGTACCTCAGGATCGGCGTCTGAGGTAGCCCAACACATCGGGAGAAGTCCTTAGATCCGGTTCGGATCAGCCCGAAACGTAGGCCGCCAGGTGCTTGCCGGTCAGCGTCTTCTTCGCCTTCACGAGGTCGGCCGGGGTCCCCTGAACACGACCTTGCCGCCGTCGTGGCCGGCGCCCGGCCCGAGGTCGATGATCCAGTCGGCGTGCGCCATGACCGCCTGGTGGTGCTCGATGACGATGACCGACTTCCCGGAGTCGACCAGCCGGTCGAGCAGGCCGAGCAGCTGCTCGACGTCCGCGAGATGCAGACCGGTCGTCGGCTCGTCGAGGATGTAGACGTCGCCCTTCTCGGCCATCTGGACGGCCAGCTTGAGGCGTTGCCGCTCCCCGCCCGAGAGAGTCGTCAGCGGCTGACCCAGATTGACATAGCTCAACCCCACGTCCATGAGCCGCTCGAGGACCTTGTGCGCCGCCGGTGTCGCAGCCTCGCCCTCCCCGAAGAACTCCATCGCCTCCGAGACCGGCATCTCGAGCACCTCGGCGATGTTCTTGCCGCCGAACCGGTGCTCGAGGACCGACGCCTGGAAGCGCCTCCCCTCGCACTCCTCGCACGGCGACTCCACGGTGGCCATCACGCCGAGCTCGGTGAAGATCACGCCGGCGCCGTTGCAGCCCGGGCAGGCGCCTTCGGAGTTGGCGCTGAACAGCGCAGCCTTCTCGCCGGTCGCCTTGGCGAACGCCTTGCGGATCGGCTCCAGCAGCCCCGTGTACGTCGCCGGGTTGCTGCGCCGCGAGCCCTTGATCGCGCCCTGGTCGACCACGATCACGCCCTCGCGTCCGGCCACGGAGCCGTGGATCAGGGAGCTCTTGCCCGAGCCGGCGACCCCAGTCAGGACGCAAAGGACACCGAGCGGGAGGTCGACGTCGACCTTCTTGAGGTTGTGCGTCGACGCCTTGCGGACCTCGAGGACGCCCGAGCGCTCCCGCACGTCGTCCTTCAGCGAGGCCCGGTCGTCGAGGTGCCGACCGGTGACGGTCTTGCTCTTGCGGAGCGCTTCGAAGGTGCCCTCGAAGACCACCTCTCCCCCGGCGGTGCCGGCGCCCGGGCCGAGGTCGACGACGTGGTCGGCGATCGCGATCGTCTCCGGCTTGTGCTCGACGACGAGCACCGTGTTGCCCTTGTCGCGCAGCTGCAGCAGCAGCTGGTTCATCCGCTCGATGTCGTGCGGGTGCAGCCCGATGGTCGGCTCGTCGAAGACATAGGTGACGTCGGTGAGCGACGACCCCAGGTGCCGGATCATCTTGGTGCGCTGGGACTCGCCGCCCGAGAGGGTGCCGGCGGACCGGTCGAGGGAGAGGTAGCCCAGCCCGATGTCCTCGAAGGAGTCGAGCAGGTGCTGCAGGCCGGCGAGGAGCGGCGCGACGCCGGGCTCCTTGACCCCGCGCAGCCACTCGGCGAGGTCGCTGATCTGCATGGCGCAGACCTCGGCGATGTTCTTGCCCTTGACCTTGGAGGCCAGGACCTCCTTGGTCAGCCGGGTCCCCTGGCAGTCCGGACACCTCTGGAAGGTGACCGCCCGCTCCACGAACCGCCGCACGTGTGGCTGCATGGCCTCGGGGTCCTTGGACAGCATCGACTTCTGGATCTTCGGGATGATCCCGTCGAAGGTGAGGTTGATCCCCTCGACCTTGATCTTGGTCGGCTCGCTGTAGAGCATCGTCTCGAGCTGCTTCTTGGTGAACGACGAGATCGGCTTGTCCATCGGCAGCCCGATGCCCTCGAACAGCCGGCCGTACCACCCGTCCATCGAGTAGCCGGGGATCGTCAGGGCACCCTCGCTGAGCGACTTCGTCTCGTCGTACAACGCAGTGAGGTCGATGTCGCTGACGTTGCCCATGCCCTCGCACCGCGGGCACATGCCGCCCAGGTAGACGGCCTGCTTGACGACGTTCTTCTCGACCCGCCCGCCGCTCTTCTCCGTCGACATGACCCCGCTGGCCTTGCGGGTAGGCACGTTGAACGAGTACGCCGTGGGCGGCCCCACGTGCGGCTTGCCGATGCGGCTGTAGAGGATCCGCAGCATCGCGTTGGCGTCGGTCGCCGTGCCCACCGTCGAGCGCGGGTTGGCGCCCATCCGCTCCTGGTCGACGATGATCGCGGTGGTCAGGCCCTCGAGGTGGTCGACCTCGGGCCTGGCCAGCGTTGGCATGAACCCCTGCACGAACGCGCTGTAGGTCTCGTTGATCATCCGCTGCGACTCGGCGGCGATGGTCTCGAAGACCAGCGAGCTCTTGCCCGAGCCCGACACGCCGGTGAACGCCGTCAGCCGGCGCTTCGGGAGCTCGACGCTCACGTCCTTGAGGTTGTTCTCGCGGGCGCCCTGGACGCGGATCAGGTCGTGACTGTCGGCAGCCGGTGCCTTGCCCTTGGTGGTGGTCATGCCCAGCTCCGCTCTCGGTTCGTGGTCATCGGTCGATGGCTCTGCTGACGACATCCCGCCAGGTCGACGGGTGCGTCGACCAGAAGTCGTGGGGTACGCCGTCCACGGTCTCGAAGGTGCCGCGCGGAACCAACGCGGCCAGCTGCTGTAGCGGCCAGGAGGGGCGGATGTCCTCGCCGGCGGCGACGAACTGCATGGGCACCTGTGTCTCGGCCAGTTTCCGGAAGAGGCCCGGCTCGTGGATCCACTCGAGGAACGACTCCTGGAGCGCCCGCCACACCGGCTCCACCCACGCGATGTCGAGCTCGGGCTCGGAACTCCGGGCCGCTTCGTACCGCTCTGACCAGCTGCGGTCCTTGTGCAGCCCGTGGCCCGCGATGCCGACCACCCGGCTGACCGATCCGGGGTGGTCCAGGGCGTAGCGAACGGCGAGGTCGCTCCCCCACGAGTGGCCGATCACCGTCCACCGGGCGACGCCGACGCCCGTCCGGATCGCCTCGAGGTCGTGCACCGCCTGCGACATCGAGTGCGGGCCGCCGCCGGACCGGCCGACTCCGCGGGGGTCGGGCAGCCAGGCGCGGCTGCCCTCGGGGGTGAGCCCGTCGACGGCGAGGTAGTTCACCAGCCCGGGCCCGCCCGAGAGGACGAGAACGTCGGCTCCTTCGCCGTGCTGAGCCACGTGCAGGGCGACTCCGTCGACCGCGGTGACCACCCGACCCTCCATCGACCCGGACGCTAGCGGATGACGCCTGGTGTCCCGATTTCAGCCCGTCGTCGACTCCCAGACGAACCCGTCCGGGTCGGTGAACGTTCCGGTCCCGCCGGTGGGATCGTGCAGCGTCACTCCATCTCCCGGAGTGACGCCCCCGCCCGTCGTGGCCACGTCAGCCAGCATCCGCTCGGTCGCCAACTTGAGCGCTGAACACAACGTCCGGCCTCCGTTCCCGGTGGCCGGTCAGTCGACCGGCAGGGCGGCGAAGGCCTTCTTGGTGTCCTTGTACCAGCCCATCCCCTTGATGGGGTGGCGCCAACGGCCCTTCATCGCCTCGTGGGCGGGCTGGTGGGTCGTGTCTCCGGCGCGGACGGCCTCCCGGAGGTGCCGGTCCTGGGCCTTGATCACGTCGTCGGCGGTCTGGCCGGTGAGCTCGAGGTCGCAGGCTCCACCGAGCTGCGCGCAGGTCATCGTCTTCATGTCACTTCACCTCGTCGATGCGGATCGTGTTGCCGGAGGGGTCACGGAAGGCGCAGTCGCGGCCGCCCCAGTGCTGGTCCGTGGGCTCCTGCATCACCTCGGCGTCGGTGGCCTGGAGCTTCTCGAACAGCGTGTCGAGGTCCGCGGTGGCCAGCGTGAGCATCGCGTAGGTGCCCTTGGCCATCATCTCGGTGATGACGCGGCGCTCGTCGTCGGTCACCCCCGGATCGGCACCGGGCGGGAAGAGCACCAGGTTCACCTCGGGCTGGTCGGGCGGGCCGACGGTCAGCCAGTGCATGCCCTCGTAGCCGACGTCGTTGCGCAGCTGGAAGCCCAGCGTGTCGCAATAGAAGGCAACGGTGGCGTCGCGATCGGTGTGTGGGAGGAACGCATTGCGAATCTTCAGGTCCATGACGAGCACGCTACGAGGCGCTCGCCGACCCTGCTTCTCGATTCCTGACCGGTCTCGAGACCTGCTTGACGACGCAGGGCGGTACGCCGGCCAGCTGGTCGGCGGACTGTTGCCGGTAGACGCTCGGCGAGACACCGACCAGCTCGCTGAAGCGAGTGCTGAAGGTTCCCAACGACTGGCAGCCCACCTCGAAGCAGACGTCGGTGACGCTCAGCTCCCCCGCCCGCAGCAGCCGCATCGCCCGCTCGATCCGTCGGGTCATCAGGTAGGAGTACGGCGACTCGCCGTACGCCTTCTTGAACTCGCGGCTCAGGTGGCCCGCGGACAGGTGCACGCCGCGCGCGAGCGCCTCGACGTCGAGGGGCTGCGCGAACTCGCGGTCGATCCGGTCCTTGACCTGGCGCAGCAGCTTGAGGTCGCGCAGGCGCTGGTCCTCCGCCGGGGTGCCGGTCACAGGATGGATGGTACTGACGGGTCCGGTCAGTCGATCGAGGCGCGGCTCGCGCCGGACGCACGTCGCAATGGCGCATCCCAGTCTGGAGGCGAATCTGCGACGAGCAGGTCGCAGACCTGCCCGAACACCACCCTCTCGTGAGACAGCGAGACTGCTGGAAGGAAACGCAATGCATCGACGACGCGATCGCGATAGAGATCAATGGCGATCTCCACATCGACGCCTTGGGCGATCGCGGATTCGATCGCGGCCAGGTACGACAGTCGCGCCAGGACGACAACCAAGCCAACCACGAGCAACCAGCCGAGGTGGTGCCACAGCTCGATGGGGTGCCGGACGAGGACTCCGCTACTCGTCAGAGCTGCGAGTGCCCACGTGACAGAGAGCCGCGCGGACACGTCGAGCTGCGTCACCTCATCGTCAAGCCCTTGTCGGACACGGTCCGGAAGGAGGTGGAAGAGCCGTGGCCAGATGACGACGCTTTGCAGCCCGTACCGCCTCCCCGTCGCGTCTTCGCCTGCGCGCAGAGCGTTGCCCAGAGCCGTGGGCAACACACGATCGCGGGCCGGGAACCGCTGACGCAGCTGCTCGGTTGCCGTAATGGAGCGCTGCTCGGCGACGCGCGCATCAGCTTCAGTCGTTGCCCAGGTCACGTCGACGCGGCGCATGATTCGTTGGCGGCGCCGCAGCTGCCGCGTAACCGCGAACCCGACGATCCACGTAGGGAACCACGCCGGCCAATAGCCTTCGAGCAGTTGAACCAGTCGGAATTGAAGGGGCTGCAGTGAGACGGCGAGGGCGGCTGAGATGACCAGCAGTGCCACCGCTCCCCCGGGTCCTATCGCGGCGTAGGCCCCAGTCAGAGTGGTCCCGTCCAACCGCTTTCGGGGGGCGTCGGCCGCAACGAGGGTCGCCACGACACCGACAGCCAGAATTGTCGGCAGCAGGCCGATGACCTGGAGCCGACTACCGAACTCTCGCAGTGCGTGGACGATGAGACGACGCTAGGTGGTCGATGGTGTCTGGTGCGTCAGGTGCGGTTTAGAGGGTGCGTGTCGCTTTCCCGCACTTGTCACACTCATAGATCGCGACTGCCCTCCGAGTGATTCGGTAGGGATGTCCGCACGTACACGTGAATGTCAGCCACTCGGCGTCGTCGGCCTCTCCTCGAAGCCGACGCGCCGGCGATCCGCCGACATCTGGACACATCAGGTGACTCCTCTCCCGTCGGACAGCGTACGACCGGGGCGCCCTGACGACCAGAGACAACCGAGTCCCGTGCATCCCTGGCCGCGTGAGCGCGAGTCAGCGATATCCGCGCGGCGCCGCTGATTCGTATCTGGAGCAGGAGTCAGTACTCCTAGGAGGTCAACGACGACCGGAAGGAGGCACGACCATGTGGGACACCGTCCAGCTCAACGACACGCACCTGTCGCACGACCTGCCGTGCCCTCGGTGCGGCCACGCGCTCCACACCTTCCTGGCCTGCGGCGACGACTGCCTCTGCGAGCCGGTCGTGATGCCGGGCTCCGTGTCGATCGCCGCCTAGTGTCCAGTCACTCCTCGAAGGCGGCCAGCCACTTCGTGAGCAGTCGCTCCAGGTCCTTGGCGTCCTGCTTCGACAGCGTCGCCATCAGCCGGTGCTCGTTGCCCATGTGGGCGGTGAACGCGTCGTCGATGACCCGCTTGCCGGCGTCCGTCAGCGCGATCACCCGGCCGCGCTGGTCCTGGTCGCTGACCCGGCGCGAGACCAGGCCGGCGGCCTCGAGCCGGTGGATGCGCTTCGTGGCCGCTCCCGTGGTCACCATCGTGTGCCTGGCCAGCTCCCCCGGCGCCAGCTCGTAGGGCTCCCCCGCCCGCCGCAGCGCCGCCAGCACGTCGAACTCCCCCTCCCCCAGCCCGTACCGGCGGAACTCGACGTCCAGCTCGTCGCGCAGCCGGTCGGCCAGCCGGTGCAGCCGCCCGTACAGACCTTGGGGAGACACGTCCAGGTCCGGACGCTCGCGCCGCCACTGTTGCTGGATCCGCCCGACGTGATCGAGGTCATGGCTCATGGGTGGAATATATCTTCCCGGGAAGGTATTATTGCTTCCGTGGAAGCAAAGTGGATCGCCGTCACGGCCTTCGCCCCCGTCGCGTGGGGTGCGAACTACGTCGTGACCCGGCAGCTGCTGCCGGCCGACGTACCCCTCTGGGGCTCGGCCCTGCGCGCACTGCCGGCGGGCCTGGTGCTCCTGGCGATCGCCCGCACCCTCCCTCGTGGAGTGTGGTGGTGGCGCTCGGCCGTGCTCGGCACCATGAACGTCGGCGCCTTCTTCCTCCTTGTGTACGTCGCCGCGCAGCTGCTCCCCTCGAGCGTCGCCGCCTCCGTGATGGCCCTCGCCCCGCTGGCCATGGCGGGTTTCGGGTGGCTCCTCGTCGCTGAGCGCCCGACCCCGATGCTGCTCGGCGGTTCCGTGGCCGGGATCGCGGGAGTCCTCCTGCTCGTCGGCGGCGGCACCGCGTCCATCGACGCGGTCGGCGTCGCCGCTGCGCTGGCCGCGCTGGTGATGTCGTGCTGCGGCGCGGTGTTGACCAAGCGCTGGGCGGACGCGGACACGTCTCTGCTGGCCATGACCTCGTGGCAGCTGGTCGCGGGCGGGGGCGTCCTGACCTTGGCTGCGGCGCTGGTCGAAGGTGCTCCGCCGTCGCTCGACGCCCGCAACGCCTCCGGGTTCGTCTTCACGAGTCTGGTGGCGACCGCCATCGCGTACCTGTGCTGGTTCGGAGGTCTGGCCAGGCTGCGCGCGGCCACGGTCGGCGTGATCGGGCTGCTCAACCCCGTCACCGGGGTGCTGCTTGGTGCCCTGGTGGCGCACGAGAGCTTCACCCTGGCCCAGGTGCTCGGCCTGACGCTGGTCCTCGCCGGCATCCTGACCGCGTCGCAGTCCGGCACGAAGCGCCTCCCCGTCCAGCCTGAGCCGGACTTGCTACCTTCCCCGAGCCAGGACTTGCCGGTGCTCGCCGGAGCGCGCGCCTGACAGGACGCCCGGCCGGAGAAGGAGCCCGATGACCACCACCGCGGAGCTCCAGCGCCGGACACTCCGCGTCCTGGTCCTCGCGCAGGTCCTCAGCGGGGCGGGCCTTGCCGCGGGCATCACGGTCGGTGCGCTGCTCGCGCAGGACATGCTCGGCAGCACCGGCCTGGCCGGCCTGCCCAGTGCGCTGTTCACCGCCGGCAGCGCGCTCACCGCAGTGGCCGTCGGCCGGATCTCGCAGGCGCACGGACGGCGGCCCGGTCTCGCCCTGGGCTACGCCGTGGGCGCCATGGGCAGCTTCGGGGTGGTGGTCGCGGCGGTGCTCGACAGCCCAGTGCTGTTGTTCGCGACGCTGTTCGTCTACGGAGCGGGCAGCGCGACCAACCTCCAGGCGAGGTACGCCGGCGCCGACCTCGCCGACCCGGACCATCGCGCCCGCGCGATCTCCACCGTGCTGGTGGCCACGACGCTGGGCGGCGTGGTCGGGCCGCTGCTGGCCGCACCGACCGGACACCTCGCCCATCACGTCGGCGTGCCGCACCTGGCCGGGCCGTTCCTGCTCGCCGGTGCGGCGTACGCGGCCGCCGCGGCGTTCCTGGCCACCAAGCTGCGCCCCGACCCGTTGGTGCACGCGCGCGAGGTGGCGGCCACCGAGGCCGCGGCCTCGGCGGCGGCACCCGGTCCGGTGCCTGCGGCCGGCCCGGCCGACGTGAGCCACGGGATCGTCATGGGCGTGCTGGTCATGGTCCTGACCCAGATCGTGATGGTGGCCATCATGACGATGACGCCGGTGCACATGCACGACCACGGCCACGGCACCGGGGCCGCCGGCTTCGTCATCGCCTTGCACGTCGCCGCGATGTTCCTGCCCTCGCCGCTCACGGGTCGCCTGGTCGACCGCGTCGGCCGGACCACGATGGCGGGCGCGGCCGGTGGGACCCTGCTCCTGTCCGGGCTGCTGGCCGCGTCCGCTCCCGACGACTCCGTGGTCCTCCTGGCCCTCGCGCTGGCGCTGCTCGGCCTCGGCTGGAACTTCGGGCTGGTCTCCGGGACCGCGATCATCACCGACGCCGTACCGCTCGAGACCCGTGCCCGCACCCAGGGCCTCGTCGACGTGTCGATCGCCATCGCCGGCACCGGCGCCGGGCTCATGTCGGGAGTGGTGGTCGACGTCTCCAGCTACTCCCTGCTCTCGCTCGGTGGTGGCCTGCTGGCCCTCGCGATCGTGCCCGCGATCGCCCTGACCGCCCGGTCACGGGGACCGCTTGCGCCGGCCTGACAACCGGACGGCGAACGTCCGGCTCCCCTCCTAGGCTGTCGCCATGGCAACGGTGCGTGAAGGCAGCAAGGGTGCGTTGGTCGTGGTCGACGTGCAGGTCGGCGTCGTGGAGTCCGCCTGGGAGGCCGACCGCGTCGTCGGCAACGTCGCCCGGGCGGTGGAGCGGGCGCGCGAGGCGGGGGTGCCGGTGGTCTGGGTGCAGCACCAGGACGAGGAGCTGGTCCGCGACACGCCCGCATGGCAGTGGGTGCCCGAGCTGGTGCCCGACGAGGGCGAGGCCCGGGTCTTCAAGGAGTACAACTCCTCCTTCGAGAAGACCGGCCTCGACGACGAGCTGGACAGGCTGGGCGTCTCCCACCTCGCGCTGGCCGGCGCGGCCACCAACTGGTGCATCAGGGCCACGGCCTACGGTGCCCTGGAACGTGGCTACGACCTCACCCTGGTCGGCGACGCCCACACCACCGGTGGCGACGAGGCCGCGGCCGTGGTCGACGACCTCAACGCCGTCATGACCTGGGTCTCCTACGCCTATGTCAGCAACACGACGACCACGTCGGAGGAGCTCGACTTCAGCGCGCTCGCATGACCACCGTCGCGTTCGA
This sequence comes from uncultured Actinomycetota bacterium, assembly GCA_963759065.1. GTDB lineage: Bacteria > Actinomycetota > Actinomycetes > Propionibacteriales > Nocardioidaceae > Nocardioides. The sequence continues at coordinate 65,973 of CAVWYA010000011.1, forward strand.
CCGCTACGCACACCTGGTCCGGGTGCCGGTCGGGATGGGCGGCGCCGAGCTGCGCTTCCTGGTCGACACCGGCATCGGTGTCACCGTCGTCAACGAGTGGCTGGCCGCACAGCCCGACGTCGACGCGCTGGCGGAGACGTACGCCGGGCGCCGCATGTCCGGCCAGCTCGTCGAAGCGCCCCTGGTCCGGCTACCGGCCCTCTCCGTCGGCGACTACGAGGTCGACGGTCACGTGGCCGCCGCCGTCGACCTGGGCGACGGCTTCGACGGGATCCTCGGGCCGACCTTCTTCGCCGACCGGATCGTCACCACCGACCCGGTGGCCGAGACCTTCACCGTCCACGGGGCCGGAGCGACGGTGGAGGGCGTCGAGGTGCCGCTCGACATCCACCGCGACGGGCCGTCGGCCGACCCGTTCGCGGAGCTGGTGCTGCCGAGCGGACGGGCGGTCCTGGTGGAGGTGGACACCGGCTCGGGCACCCTGATCCTCGACACCCGGTTCATGTCCGAGTGCGGTCTCAAGGTGGGCGGTCCGGGCGTGAGCACACGTGAGGGCGTCGACGAGACCGGCAACGCCTACGTGCGCCACGACGCCACGCTGGCCGGCGCCGTACACCTCGCGGCCGCGCCCGAGACGGCGCAGGACGCGCCGAAGGTCATGTTCCAGGAGATCATCCACAACGGCCTGGTCGGCTCCGACTTCCTCTACCGCTACCGGTTCTCCTTCGACCTCGCCGGCGAGCGGATGGTCCTGGGGGCGCTCAGCGCTGCTCCAGCACGCTGAGGTCGCGCTCGGCGAACCGGTGGTGCCACCACTCCTCGTTGACGACGGCCCGGAGGCAGCGCTGCACGGCGTAGGTGCCCGCCTCGGGGTAGCCGGGGCCGGTCACGACCGTCTCGCCGGCCAGCCGCTCGTCCGTGAGCCCGGCCAGGAAGTCGCGGACCACGGCCTGTCGGGCTTCACGCAGCGCCAGGACGTGGTCGAGCGACGGCCTCGCCTCGGCGTCGTGGGGCACACCGCCCCCGAGGTCGACCATCTCGCTGTGGCTCAGGTCGAGCGGGTCGTAGGGCGCGGGCGCGGCCAGCAGCGCCCGTCGCAGCCAGGCGTCGACGACGAACAGGGTGTGGCGGAGGGTCTCGATGAAGGACCACTCGCCGTCGACCCGCTCGTGGAGCAGCTCCTCGGGCAGGGCGCGCGCCCGGGCGATGGTGGGTCGCCAGAGCTCCTCGAGCAGGGGCCAGACCTCGCGGTAGCCGTCGGCGTCCTCGGGACGGAGCAACGCGAACTCCGGGTGTCGTCGGACCATCTCGGCCCGCCACAGCGGGACCAGGTCGATGCCGTTGTAGACGATCTCGTCGAAGTCGCCGTTGAGGTCGAGGCGCGTGGCCCAGCATCCGATGAACGCGGCGCCCTCGAGATGGACATTGCGGAACCTGGACCCCGAGAGGTCGACGTCGTCGAAGACGGAGCCGGACAGGTCCTGGTTGCTGAGCTCGACCATGGGCCGAGCATGCCAGCGCACGCCGACAGCGGGGGTACCCCAGACGCCGGCCATGGCCCGTTCGGGCTACGCGCCATCCGGACGATCAGCCGGAATGTGGGCCCATCGCGGCCCTGCGCGGTGATTCGCCGCACGAGCGAGGGTCAGAACTGTCACCTTCGAAGGGACATCACGCTCAGGGAACGCCGGGAAGGGGGGAAACCATGTGGGACACCGTGCAGACCAACGACATGCATCTCTCCCATGACATGCCGTGCCAGCGCTGCGGCCACGCCCTCCACACCTTCCTGCGGTGCGACGACGGCTGCGAGTGCCAGCCGGCGCTGATGCCGGGCGAGCAGCACCTCGCCCTCGCCTGACGGGCTCAGACCGGCGTCGGTACGTCGACCGCCGCGACCAGGTGAAGGGTGGCCAGCTCCGGCCGCCCCTCGCGCACCTCGCCACGTGACCACCGGAACCGCAGCCGGTCCTCGAGCACCTCGAGCACAGCCAGGGAGTTGTCGTACCAGGGCCCGCTGGTGAGCCGCCACCGCAGCGGTGACCGCGGGACCTTGCCGGCCAGCAGCCGGCCGGTCGGCCTGGCGCTGCCCCGCGCCGCCACGGACAGGAACTTCGTCATCCACGCCGGCAGTGGGTTGCGGATCGGCGAGCAGGTCGCCTGGACCACCAGGCTGTCGAACCTCGCCCCCGTGGCCGGGTCGGGCCATGCCTGCGCCACGTAGCTGTGGTGCACGTCGCCGGACAGGAACACCACGGACCGTGGAGCGCTCCCCCGGCCGCCGGAGGCCACCTCGACGGTCATCCGGGCGAGGTCGACGAACCCTTCCTGGAAGGCGGCCCAGTGCTCGAAGTCGGCGGTCTTGCGCAGCCACTCCCCGAACCGTCCACCGACCCGTCCGAACGCCCCCTCGGCCAGCGCCTCGCCCGCCGCCTCGACGTGGTGCAGCGCCGGCGCCAGCAGGACCGGCAGCGAGGTGCCGACGATCAGGTGGTCGACGTCGCCGCGCATCCGCTCGTCGAGCCAGGCGAGCTCCTGGTCGTCCAGCATCGAGCGCTTGCCCGGCTCCAGCACCCGGGCCGCGCGCGAGTCGACCACCACGAGCCGCGCCTGGGTGTCGAAGTCGCGCGAGAAGCTCCAGCGGTAGGAGGTCGGCTCCTGGTCGGCCCGGTCGGCGAGCCGGTCGAGGTCCTGGGTGATGTCGAGCTCGTGGGGGCCGTCGTGGGTGGCGATGCGCTGCCAAAGGGCGTCCTCGGCGCGGTCGGCCGGGCCCAGGTTGCCGAGGTGCTGGTGGACCCAGTAGGACCCGAGGCCGGCGACGATCCGCTCGTGCCACCAGTCGGTGGCCTCCATCTCGCGCCGCCAGTCGAGGCTGGTGTTCCAGTCGTCACGGATGTCGTGGTCGTCGAAGATCATGGCGCTCGGGAGCGTCGAGAGCAGCCACCGGTTGGCCGGGTCGCTCCAGGCGAGCCGGTAGAGGTGCGCGTACTCGTCGTAGTCCTTGAGCTCGGTCCACGGCGGCTCGCTGGGGTCGCGCCGGGCGGCGATGAACTCCTTCATCTTCGGGCTCGTGTCGTCGGCGTAGACCTGGTCGCCGAGGAAGACGACGAGATCCGGCCACGGTTCGGGCTCGCCGGTCACGCCGGCCATCCGCAGCGCGAAGGTCCGCAGTGCGTCGACGCCGAAGTCCGCGGTCCCCTGGGCGTCGTGGGAGACGCTCACCCGGCATGACCCGAACGCCACGCGGAGCGGCTTCCCGTGCTCCAGGGTCGGGATCACGGGTGCCGGGAACTCCGCCAGCTCGGGGTCCTCCGGCGGCCAGACCGTGGTCCCGTCGACGAGCACCCGGTACGGCGTCCGGGTGCCCGGCGACAGCCCGGTCAGCTCGACCAGCGCGTAGTGGTGGCCGTGGGCGGCGAACGTGTCGGCTCGCGCGGTGACGTCACCGGCCTCGACGACGACCTGGGACGCCGCACGGGTCTCCACCCAGACGGTCGCGCTGGTCGCGTCGACGTACCGGAGCAGCGGCCCCAGCCGCAACGGGCCCTCGGGAAGGTCGTTCAACGGAGTTGCTCGGCCTCGATCATGGCCTCGATCTCGGCGATGGACTCGGGGGTCGATCGATGCACGACGCCCCGGTACCCCACCGCGCGGGCGGCCTCCACGTGACCGTCGACATCGTCGAGGAAGACGATCTCGTCGGGCCGGACGTCGAGCCGGTCCGCGGCGAGCGAGAAGATCCGTGGGTCGGGCTTGCGGAGGCCCACCTCGTGCGAGTGGACGATGTCGTCGGTGATCCCCTCGAAGCCCCAGCAGGGCTCGGCCTCGCGTGCTCCCGGCCCGGAGTTGGAGACGATCCCGGTCCTGCGGGCCGGTCGCTGGGCGGCGAACCGATGCCCGCGTCCCCCAGGGAAGTCCGCGGCGTCGCGCACGGCGCCTGCCGGCAGCCCGTGCCGCTGCTCGAACGGGACTGGGAACACGCTGTCGTCGATGATCTCCAGCACCGAGCCGATGTCGAGGACGACTGCCCGGATCATGTCTCGATCACGCATGACATCCTGCCACTGCGCTCCCCCGGCACGCCGCGGTCCGTGAGTTGTGTTATCTCACATATGAGTTACCGTGGTTCGCATGACTGAGGGCTACAAGGGCCGGATCGGGAGCATCATCCGCGACGCGCGCAAGCACCGCGGGCTGACGCAGCAGCAGCTCGCGGAGCGGCTGAGCACCAGCCAGAGCGCGATCAACCGGATCGAGAAGGGTCACCAGAACCTCTCCCTCGACATGCTGGCGCGGATCGGCTCGGCGCTGGACTCCGAGATCGTCGCCCTGGGCGCTGGTCCCACGCACCTCCGGGTCACCGGCCCGACGCGGCTGTCCGGGGCGATCGACGTGAAGACGTCGAAGAATGCCGGGGTCGCGCTGCTGTGCGCCACGCTGCTCAACCGCGGCCGCACCACGCTGCGCAAGGTGGCGCGCATCGAGGAGGTCAACCGCCTGCTCGAGGTGCTCAACAGCATCGGCGTGCAGACCCGGTGGCTCAACGACGACAACGACCTCGAGATCGTGCCGCCCAAGGAGCTCAAGCTCGACGCGATCGACCAGGTCGCCGCGCGGCGTACCCGCTCGATCATCATGTTCCTCGGCCCGCTGCTGCACCGTGAGGACGTCTTCGAGCTGCCGTACGCCGGCGGCTGCAACCTCGGCACCCGCACCGTCGAGCCGCACATGTACGCCCTGCGCCCGTTCGGTCTCGAGGTGAAGGCGACCGACGGCGAGTACCACGCCCAGGTCAACCGGGCGATCGAGCCGCAGGCTCCGATCGTGCTCACCGAGCGCGGCGACACCGTGACCGAGAACGCGCTGATGGCCGCCGCCCTGCACCCTGGCGTGTCCGTCATCCGCAACGCGTCGTCCAACTACATGGTCCAGGACCTGTGCTTCTACCTGCAGAAGCTCGGCGTCACCGTCGATGGCATCGGCACCACGACGCTGACCGTGACCGGCGTCGACGACATCGACGTGGATGTCGACTACGCCCCCAGCGAGGACCCGATCGAGGCGATGTCGCTGCTCGCCGCCGCGATCGTCACACAGTCCTCCATCACGATCCGGCGGGTGCCGATCGAGTTCCTCGAGATCGAGCTGGCCACTCTCGGGGAGATGGGCTTCAAGCACTCCCGCTCCGACGAGTACGTCGCCCGCAACGGCCACACCCGTCTGGTCGACCTCACGACGCAGCCCTCCGAGCTGCACGCGCCCCTAGACAAGATCCACCCGATGCCGTTCCCCGGCCTCAACATCGACAACCTGCCGTTCTTCGCGGTGATCGCCGCGGTGGCCGACGGTCAGACGCTCCTGCACGACTGGGTCTACGAGAACCGCGCCATCTATCTCACCGAGCTCAACAAGCTCGGCGGCCAGGTCAAACTGCTCGACCCCCACCGGGTCATGATCGAAGGCCCCACGCACTTCTCCGGCGCCGAGATCGTCTGCCCCCCGGCGCTGCGGCCCGCCGTCGTGCTACTCATCGCGATGCTGGCGTCGAAGGGCACGTCGGTGCTGCGGTCGACCTACGTCATCCACCGCGGCTACGAGGACCTCGCCGAGCGCCTCAACGAGCTCGGCGCCAACATCGAGCCGTTCAGGGACATCTAGATACCCCCGCGAGCTCCGCTCGCAAGACCGGGTCGCTTCGCTGCCTCCCCGGGGAACGGTCAGCTGAAGAGCGTCTCGACCCAGGCCTTGGCTGGCTTCTTGGCGGCCGGCGGGGTGGTCATGTCGGCGGTGATGCGCGGCATCGGCATCGTGTGCTGACCCGCGTGGCGGTGCCAGTCCTGCTCCGCCTCGACCAGGCTGCCGAGGTCGGCGCGGCGCAGGAAGACTCCGTGGCCGTCGGGGCAGGCGTTCACCTCACCGTCGCCAAGGGTGCGGGAGTCCATGGTCGATCCGCACACCGGGCAGTCGAGGGCAGCGTCTCCGTCCATGCCCCGACCGTAGCGCGCCGGCGCCCATCGGCACCGGACGCACGGCGAGACACGGGCGGTCAGCGGGTCCACGCCTCGACGGCGTCAGCGCTGCGCGGCAGCCCGGCCCGGCTGCAGCCGCGGTACCAACCCTCGACGCCGTCGGCGGACCGCGGCAGCTGGTCGGTCGTCCAGTTGCACCGGGTGGGGACCGGTCGGTCGTCGACCGGTGCGGACGATGCCTGGCCCGAGGTGGCGAGGGTCATGAGCGCGGCGACGGCGACGACGCCGAGGTGGAGCCGGTGGTGGCGGAAGCTGTTCATGCTGGGACCTCCTGGTCGGTGACCCGTGGTCGGGTCGACGAGGCCGACACTGGTGGCGACCGCTGGAGGGGCGGTTCACTCTCGCTGGAACGCCGCCCGGCCGCCGTTCCAGCGGCTTTCCAGCGGCCGCGCCGACCCTCGGCCATGGAAGACTCGCCGGCACACCGCCGGCAGTGACGAGGGGGCCAGTGACGACACAGCTACCTCCCGCAGGGCCGGCCGAGCTCCACGTGGGGCTGCTCGGCCCCTTCGAGGTCCGCATCGCGGGAGAGCCGGTGGGACCGGCGGGAGCCCGCCGTCGCGGCCTCCTGGCTCTCCTCGCCCTCGAATCCGGCGTGGTGGTCCCCGTCGAGACCCTGGTGGACCGGCTCTGGGGTGACGACCCGCCGGCATCGGCCGTGAACGTCGTGCAGACCTACGTCTCCGCCTGGCGCCGGGTTCTCGGTGGTCGCGAAGGTGTGCTGCGGACCGTCGGTGCCGGCTACTCGCTGGTGATCGACGACGAGAGGTGCGACTACGCACGCTTCCGGACACTGAGCCGGGCGGCCCGCGACCTGGCCGCCGGCGGTGATCTGGCCGAGGCCGAGCGTATGTGGGACGAGGCCCTGGGCCTGTGGCGCGGCCCGGCCCTGGCGGACCTCGTGGGCACCAGCATCCACGACCGCGTGGCTCACCGGCTCGAGGCGGAGCGCGTCCTGGCTGTCGAGGCCTGGGCCGACGTGGCCCTGGGAGTCGACCGCGACCCCGCGGTGATCCTCGACCGGCTCCAGGAGGTGTGGTCCGCGGAGCCGCTCCGCGAGACCGCGGCCGCGCTGGTCCTGCGGGCCCACGCCGCGGCGGGACGTCAGGCGGCCGCCCTGGAGACGTTCGAGACGGTACGGCGGGCGCTGCGGGACGAGCTCGGCGCCGACCCCGGCCCGGCTCTCCAGGAGCTGCACGGGCGGGTGCTCCGCGCCGACCCGACCCTGGTCCGCACCCGGTCTGCTGATCCGCCGTCTACCCCACCGCCGGTCAGCGCGGACCGGCTCTTCGGCCGCGAGGAGGACCTGCTGGCGCTCGAACGACTCCTCGAGGAACGGCGGCTGGTGACGCTCACCGGCCCGGGCGGGTGCGGGAAGACCCGGTTGGCCACCGAGGTGCTGCAGAGGTTCGTCGCTCGTGGCTCGGGGTGGTTCGCCGATCTCGGTCCGGTGCGTGACGGGGTCCTGGTGGCATCCGTCGTCGCTGCCGCGGTCGGTGCGCAGGCGGCTGCCGGCACGGACGCCGAGACGTCCTTGCTCGGTCGGCTGCGCCAGGAGTCCGGCCTGCTGGTGCTCGACAACCTCGAGCACCTCGACGTCAGCAGGCTGGTGGCCCGGCTGCACGAGGAGTGCCCGCGTCTGCGGCTGCTGGCGACCTCGCGCCACCCGCTGCTCGTCGCCGGCGAGCAGCAGTACCCGGTGTCCCTGCTCGCCGTGCCGGACCACCCCACCGACGACCCCGACGAGCTCTCGGCCTACGACGCCGTCCGCCTCCTGGTCGACCGGGCCCGCGCCGCAGACCCGGGCTTCCGGGTGACGCCCGCCACGGCTCGCGCCGTCGCCGCCATCGTGAAGCAGGTGGACGGGCTGCCGCTCGCCCTCGAGATCGTGGCGCCGTGGCTGCGGGTCCACTCACCCGACGAGCTCGCCGACCGGCTGGCGCATCCTCTCGACCTGCGCGGTCGGCGCGCCGACCGCCCGCAGCGCCAGCGCACGCTCCGCGACACCATCGAGTGGAGCTATGAGCTGCTCCCCGAGGCGGAGCGCACCATGTTCCGACGGCTGGCCGTCTTCGCCGGGAGCTTCTCGCTCGAGAACGCGACGTTGGTCGGCGGGGACCTCGGACTCGTCGACGGGTCTGCGGACGCGAGCGAGGAGGCGTTCCTGTCCCTGATCGACGGTCACCTCGTGCAGCGGGTGGCGCCGGTCTCCTCGCAGCCCCGGTTCCGGCTGCTGCAGACCGTGCGCGAGTACGCCGTGGAACGGCTCGCCGAGGACCCCGAGCAGGATGCCGTGAGAGACCGGCACGCCACGGCTCTCCAGGACTGGGCGGCCAGACTCGCCGCTCACAGCGAGGGACCGGAGTCGGGCGCGTGGCTTGCGCTGGCCGTGGCCGAGGCGGACAACCTGAGAGCGGCGATCGCGCACCTCGGAGACCGTGCGGCGCACTCGGCCCGGCTGCAGCTGGCCGTCGATGCGATGACGCTGTGGTTCGAGGCCGGTCACGAGCAGGAGGGCGAGGCCCTGCTCGGCGGCGCCATCGAGGCGGCTGGTCCGACGCCCTCGGCGCGCGCGATAGCCCTTCTCTACTGGGCCTGGCTACGGGCTCCCCGGGACACGGCCGGGGCGGCGACAGCAGCCGAGGAGGCTCTGGCCCTCGCGAGAAGGGCCGACGACCCGCTCGTGGAGGCGTTCGCCCTCCAGACCCTGGGCGACACCCTCGGCGATCCGGGGCGCGCCGAGCAGGCCAGCCGGGACGTCTTCGTCGCCGCGGAACGCGGTGCCGGGCGCCCGGTCCGCTACGGCCCGACGGCACCCGACGCGGTGCGTTGCGGCGCCAGCGCGAGCATCGCGGCGTCGTGGACGCACCGCTCGGTCGAGGAGGCCCTCCGCTGGCAGCAGGAGGCGCTGCGCCTGGCGGAGCTGGAGGGCGATCGGCGGATCACGGCGGTGAACGCGGCGCGTCTGGCCAGGCTCCACGTGCTCGGTGGCGACCTCGACGAGGCCGGAATGCTGCTCCAGCGGGCCCGTGCCCTGGTCTCGACCCACGTGACCGCGAGATGGGAGGACATCGTCGCCTTCGCCGAGGCCGAGCTCCTTCTGCACCGCGGAGCGCGTGAGGGGGCGGAGCTTCGGCTGCGTGCCCTGGTGGACCTGACCGTCGCTGCGGGCCGGCGGATGCACACGCTGCTCGGTCTGCTCCTGCTCGCCGACCTGCACACGGCTGACGGTCGCGAGGCCCAGGCAGCCCAGGACCTGGCCACTCTGGCGCGGGCCCCTGGGACGCTGGACGATCCCGCGGCGTCGCGGGCCTGGGAGGTGCGCCAGGCCCGGCTGGACCGGCTGGCCGGCCGACAGGATCGGGCCGCCGAGCGTCTCGGTGCCGTCGAGCCGCTCATGCCGGAGGATGCCCTGCCGTCGGAGCGGGTGATCTGGCTGCTCGAGAGCGCCACCCTGACGCAGGGTGCCAAGGAGCGCTCCGCCGTCCTCGACCGCCTGCGGGCCGCGGAGGAGCGGACCGGCGTCCGGCTTGCGCCCTGGGAGGCCTCGCGTCGCACCGAGCTGACGCAACCTGTCTGACGTCGGGATTCCTCGCGACCGCCGGACGCACGCCGCGGGAGACGGTCCGGGTACATACTGCTCGCTGTGACGGCGCCGATGACCGGTTTCGCCTACCTCGACGAGGTGGCCGGCGACCCGGGCGGTGTGCTGGCGTTCGCCCACCGCGGTGGCGCCTACCACCCGGAGATCGAGGGGCTCGAGAACACCCTGGCGGCGTTCAAGCACGCGGTCTCCCTCGGCTACGACTACCTCGAGACCGACGTGCACGTGACCAGCGACGGCGTGCTGCTGGCCTTCCACGACGCCGTGCTCGACCGGGTCACCGACGTCGAGGGCGCCATCGCCGACCTCTCCTTCGAGGAGGTGCGCCAGGCGCTGGTCGGTGGCCGGGAGCAGGTGCCGACCCTGGCCCAGCTCTTCGACGAGTTCCCGCGCGCGCACTTCAACATCGACCTCAAGTCCGACGGCGCGGTCCCGGTCCTGGCCCAGTTCGTCGAGGAGCGCGAGGCCTGGGACCGGGTGCTGGTCGGGTCGTTCAGCCCGCAGCGGCTCATCGAGTTCCGCCGGCTCACCGAGCACCGCGTCCCGACCTCCGCCACCCCGATCGAGGTCGCCATCTTCCGCTTCGTGCCCAGCGCACGGGTCGCGAACTGGCTCACCCGCGGGCGGGTGGCCGCCCTCCAGATCCCGCACAAGCGCGGACGCTGGACCATCGCCAGTCCCGGGCTGGTACGCCGCGCGCATGCGACCGGCAAGCACGTGCACGTCTGGACCGTCGACGACCCCGAGGAGATGAGGGAGCTCCTCGACCGCGACGTCGACGGCCTGTTCACCGACCGGACCGACTTGCTCAAGGACGTGCTCACCGAGCGCGGCCTCTGGAGGGAATGAGCGACACATGACGAGCCAACCGATCGCGGATCTCGGGCCGCTCCGCGACCAGGCCGAGCGCCAGCGCGAGCAGAAGGCGTGGTACTGGTACGACTGGGCCAACTCGGCGTACTACACGACCGTCCTGTCGGTGCTGTTCGCGCCGTTCATGATCACCGTCGCCGGCCGCGCCGCGGGCTGCGGCGACGACGCGGACGACACCTGCGACAAGACGGTCGAGCCTGCTGGGACTGCACCTGGCCGCCGGCTCCCTGCCGTTCTACCTGACCAGCTTCGCGACCATCCTCAGCGCCGTCATCCTGCCGATCGTCGGTGCGATGGTGGACCGGTCACCGCGCAAGAAGCTGCACATGGCCGGCTTCGCGTGGGCCGGTGCGTTCTTCGCGGCGCTGCTGTTCCTGATGAAGGACGACAACTGGCAGCTGGCGGCGTTCGCGATCGTGATGAGCAGCGTGCTCGCCGGGCTGCTCCCTGGTCAGCTACTACGCGATCCTGTGCGACATCTCGACCGAGGCGGAGCGAGACCAGGTCTCCTCGCGCGGCTGGGCCTTCGGCTACCTCGGTGGCGGTCTGCTGCTCCTCATCAACCTGGGCATCGTGCTCGGCCACGACGCCGTGGGCGTCGACAAGGAGCTCGCCGTCCGGATCTCGCTGCTGTCCGCGGCGGTCTGGTGGGCGGGCTTCACGATCATCCCGTTCCTGCGGCTCCGCAACCGGCCCCCTGTGCACGCGGTGGAGGCCGCGGGTGGCCTGATGCAGCGCAGCTTCGGACAGCTCTTCGCCACGCATCAAGGAGCTGCGCAACTACCCGATGACGCTGACCTTCCTGCTCGCCTACGTCTTCTACAACGACGGCATCCAGACGGTCATCTACGCCGCGTCGACGTACGGCTCGAAGGAGCTCAAGTTCGGCGACTCGGTGCTGATCGCGACGATCCTGCTGATCCAGTTCGTCGCGTTCGGTGGCGCCTTGTTCTTCGGTCGGCTGGCCGCCAAGTTCGGCGCCTACAAGCCGATCCTCTGGGGCACCTTCGCGTGGATGGCGATCGTGGTCATCGCGATGTTCCTGCCGGAGAAGAACGTCGCGCTCTTCCTGGCCGTCGGCATCGCGATCGGCGTCGTGCTGGGCGGCACCCAGGCGCTGTCCCGCTCGTTCTTCAGCCTGCTGATCCCTCGCGGCCGCGAGGGCGAGTACTTCGCGCTCTACAACGCGTTCGAGCGCGGTACGTCGTGGTTCGGCGTACTGCTCTTCGGCGTCGTCTTCCAGGTCAGCGGCTCCTACCGGCCCGCGATCGTCTCGCTGATCGTCTTCTTCGTCCTGGGCGCGTTCTTCCTGCTGCGGCTCGACCCCGAGCGCGGCATCAGGGAGGCCGGCAACACGGTGCCGGCCGCTGTGTAGCCGACGCGCCCGAGGGCTCCTGGTCCCGACTCGCCATGGAATGCCAAGTTACGCTTGGCGAATCGTGACCTATCGGTCCGTGGCTCGTTGGAGCTACCGACGGGTCACCGCGAGGAATACGGGAATCTTCGCGGGCTGGGTACCGTTATCTCCTCAGACGGCGACTTGTCAACGGGGTCCCAAGCGAACCTTTTTCCGGTTCTGACCGTCTATGTCGTTGTACGGGGAACACACCATCAGTTTGGAGGTGCCTTCATGGCGGAGCGCACGCTACGCGGGGCGCGGCTGGGAGGCCAGAGTTTCGAGGACGAGCGCGGCATCGAGTTCGCCGCTCGTCAGCAGGTCGGCTATCGCTGTCCGCAGGGTCACGTCTTCGAGATCACCATGTCCATCGAGGCCGACATCCCCGCTGTCTGGGAATGCCCTCGGTGCGGTGAAGAGGGCGAGAGCACGGCTGGCATCGAGCGTGAGGTGAAGGCCGAGAAGCCCGTCCGCACCCACTGGGACATGCTGCTCGAGCGTCGTTCGGAGAAGGAGCTCGAGGACATCCTCAAGGAGCGCCTCGAGCTGCTGCGCGGCGGCGAGATCGGCCCGGCGCACCTGCACCGCGCCAACCAGAAGAAGCGCAAGGCCTCGGCCTGACCCAGACGAGCTACTCGTCGACCACCTCGCCCCGGATCACCGGCCCGTCAGGGTCAGTACCGGGGCGTCGTGCTGCCTGGGGACCGATCACCACGAGACGGTTGGCGACCACGCCGGTCAGCAGCCGGCGGAACAGCGGTCTCGTGAACGGCAGGATCATCAGAACACCGAACGCGTCGGTGACGAAGCCCGGCGCCAGCATCAGCGTGCCGCCGATCAGGATGAGGGCGCCGTCGGCGAGCTCCTTGGCCGGCATCCGCCCGCTGTCGAGGGCCTCGCGCAGCCCCCGCCAGGCGCGCGCCCCCTCGTGCCTGATCAGCCACGACCCCAGGATGCTGTCGATGACCAGCAGCAGGATGGTCCACCATGGCCCGATCGCCTGGCCGACCTGGATGATCACGTAGATCTCGACCAGGGGCATGGCGATGAACAGGACGACCAGCAGCCATCCCAGCCACGAACGTCGACGCGTCATGCCCGCTAGCCCCGTCTCAGTGCTCGGCGCACCTGGTCGCGGCGCTCGCGAAGTCCCCAGCGGGTGATCCGGCGCAGGGACTCGACGGCCACGGCACCGCTCATCTTGGAGTCGCCCCGGACCCTCTCCACGAACTCGATCGGCACCTCGCGCACGGTGAGCCCGGCGCGCAGGCAGCGGGTCACCAGGTCGGTCTGGAAGACGTAGCCGGTGGACTCGACGGAGGCCAGGTCGATCTTCTCCAGCGCGCTCCTCCGGAAAGCCCGGAAGCCGGCCGTGGCGTCCTTGATCGCGATGCCGAGCAGGACCCGCACATAGAGGTTGCCGCCGCGCGAGAGCGCCTCGCGACGCCTCGGCCAGTTGACCACGGAGCCGCCGGGGATCCAGCGCGCGCCGATGACCAGGTCGGCGTCCAGCAGGGCGTCGAGGAGGCGGTGGAGCTGCTCGGGCTGGTGCGAGCCGTCGGCGTCCATCTCCCCCACGACGTCGTAGCCCGCTTCGAGTGCCCAGGCGAAGCCCGCGAGGTACGCCGCCCCGAGGCCGCCCTTGCCCGGCCGGTGCAGGACGTGGACGGCGGGGTCCGCGGCGGCAAGCTCGTCGGCGATCGCGCCGGTGCCGTCCGGCGAGTTGTCGTCGACGACGAGGACGTCGACCGACGGCTCGGCGACGCGGAGCCGCCCGACCAGCCAGGCGAGGTTGTCGACCTCGTTGTAGGTGGGGACGACCATCACGACGCGGCCCAGCGAGTGGTGCCGCGGGGACTCGGTCATGATCCTCCCGTGGTCGAGGGTTCGAGCTCGCGCGCCGGTGGGCCTCCCGGGCCGGCGTCCTCCTGTCGCCTCCGACGATACGGGAGCAGGACGAGCAGGACGCCCACCACCGTGAGGACCATCGCGGTACGGCCGCTCCACGGTCCGATCCGCGTCGCCGGGGTCAGCTGGCTGGTGAGGCCGAGCCGCTCGACGAGCACCGCGCGGGTGCGCTTGTCCGCCGTGGCGATGACGTGGCCGTCCGGTGCGATGAGCCCCGAGACGCCGTTCGTCGTGGCGACCGCGACCCAGCGGCCGGTCTCCAGCGCGCGGAGCCGGGTGATCGCGAACTGCTGGTCCGTCTGGTCGGTATGGATGAAGGTGGCCTGGCTGCTCTGCACCACGAGCAGCTCGGCGCCGTTGCGGAGCTGTGCGGTGAGACCGTCGTCGTAGGCGATGTCGAAGCAGATGGCGTCGGCGACCTTCACGCCACCGATGTCGAGGGGCTCCCTGCGGGTGCCACTCAGCATGTCGCGGCCCACCTCCCGCAGCCGGTCGAAGAAGTTGTACTTGGTGAAGACGGAGCGGAGCGGGATGTACTCGCCGAACGGCACCGGGTGCCACTTGGTGTAGCGGTCGCCGGCCCCGGTCTTCGGGTCCCAGACGATGCCCTGGTTGAGCACCTGGTTGTCGCCGTCACCGTCGACGATGGCGCCCACCAGGATCGGGACGCCGATCGCCGAGCTCGCAGCCCGGATCCCGGAGTTGGTCTCCGCGTCGTCGAACGGGTCGACCGCGGTCGAGTTCTCCGGCCAGATGACCAGGTCCAGCTCCGGGACGTCGCCCGCGGCCACCTGGCGGGCGAGGTCCACGGTGGCGTCGACGTGGTTCTGGGTGACCTTGCGGTAGTCGTAGAGGATGTCGTCCCCGTCGCCTGGCACGTCGCCCTGCACCGCGGCCACGGTGAGCTCGCGATCGGCCTTCGCGGTCCACGGGGCCAGCGCCGGGACGGCGAACAGCGCCACCAGGCCCACCAGGCAGATCGCCGCCACCCTGCGGCTCCCCTCCCCCACGACCGGGCCGGTGGCCAGCCAGGCCAGCAGTGCGCCGGACAGGGCGAGGAGGAAGCTGACGCCGACCGCGCCGGCGTAGGGCAGCGCCTCCGCGACCGGGGTGTCGACGACCCCGAAGGCGAGCCGCCCCCACGGCATGCCGCCCAGCGGCCACCCGCTGCGCCACACCTCCATCGCGGTCCACGCGGCCGCGAACCACAGGGGCCACAGCCGGTGGCGCTGCACGACTGCGGAGATTGCACCGGTCAGGCCGTAGAACAGCGTCTCGAGGGCGGAGAGGGTGATCCACGCCGGGATCCCGACCGCTCGCATCCAGAAGATGTGTGTCAGGTAGAAAGCGGCGCCGAAGCAGAGGCCGATCACGAAGCCCCGGCGTCCCGTCAGTCCGCGGGTGGTGACGACGAGCCCGGCCACGGCGACGGGGATCAACCAGGCGACGGCGACCGGCTCGAAGGCCAGCGAGAGCACCAGCCCTGCGCACGCCGCGACGAGCGCCCTCAACCTCAACACACCGCCAAGTCAAGCAGAGGGTCGGAGGGGTCCCGCAGCGCTTCGGTCCAGCCCGGTCCGTGACCGGCTGCCACGGTCAGGCTGTTGTCTAGGGGGTGCGGGCCCCTCCGTGCCCGGCCCTCACGGAGGGCTCCCGAAACGGGGTCGGGTCGTCGGGAGATGGCACGTCACCCTCGAACCCGGCCACCCGAAGACCGGAGCCCACGCCGTGATCTGCATGAGCGGACGGCGCTACCCAACTCCCCCGCGGCGTTCTCGTCAACACCCCGCTGACCTGCGGCGACTCGCGAAACTGCAGGTCAGAGGCCACGCTGCGTTCACACGGAGTTCACAAAAATCCCAGGCCCCGGAACGAGACGGCTCACCGGACCAGACCAGGCCGGCGAGCGCGTCTGTCAGCCGCCGGGGACGACCACGGTGCCGGTCGCGGTGGTGGCGACCAGAGGCTCGTCGAGCACGCGCGCCGCACCCGGCCGGGCCTCGGTCGGCTCGCCCCGGGCCACCACGTGGACGGCCAGCTCGATGCTCCGCGAACGGGTGCCGACCCTGGTCAGGGTGCACGTCACCTCGAGGACGTCGCCGGCGCGCACGGGCTCGAGGAACTGCACGTCGGAGTACGACGCGAAGAGCCCCTCGTCGCCGTCGGTACGGATGCACAGCTCGGTGGCCACGTCGCCGAACAGCTTCATGGAGTAGGCGCCGTCGACCAGGTTGCCGGCGTAGTGGGCGTCGGAGAAGGGCACGTAGCGGCGGTGCACGACCGTGGCGCCGACCTCGGGAGCGGTCATGCCGCCACCGTGCCATGAGCCAGGCGGTGGACGAGGAACGAGGCGACCTCGCCCGGCGTGGCGCCACGCGTGAAGACCCGGTCGACGCCGAGCTCACCGGCCATCTTCTCGTCGAAGCGCGGGCCGCCGACGACGAGCAGCGGTCGCCGATCGGCCGGGTAGGCCTCGCGGAACGCCGCCGACATCTCCCGGGTGTTGAGCAGGTGCGCGTCGCGCTGGGTGACCACCTGGGAGACCAGGACGGCGTCGGCCTTCTCGGCCCGAGCACGTTCGACGAGCTGCGGCACCGAGACCTGGGCGCCGAGGTTCACGACCTTGAGCTCGCGGTAGTACTCGAGCCCCTTCTCGCCGGCGAACCCCTTGATGTTGAGGATCGCGTCGATCCCCACCGTGTGCGCGTCGGTGCCGATGCAGCCGCCCACGACCACCAGCCGTCGGCGCAGCGTCCGCTTCACCGCGGAGTTGACCTCCTTGGGGGTCAGCAGCGGGAAGTCTCGCTCGACCACCTCTACCTTGCTGGTGTCGACGAGGTGGTTCACCCGCCCGTAGACCACGAAGAACGTGAAGCCGGGACCCATCTGCTTGCTGTGCACGACCAGCGCAGGGTCCATCCCCATCTTGTTGGCGAGCTGGACGGCTGCGCCGTCGGCGACCTTCGAGTGCGGGATGGGAAGCGTGAAGCTCAGCTGCACCATGCCGTCGCCGGTGGTGTCGCCGTAGGGACGGACGATGCTCATTGCGCCTCCTCCAGGAGCTCGGACGCGGGGTTGTAGTAGACGCTCGACTTCTTCGCGACGCCGTCGAGGCCGCGGCCGGCGTCGGCCGGGCGGCGCATCAGGCCGAAGGTGCCGTCGGCGATGGCCTCGAGCAGGGTGTCGTCCACGATCGCCTCGAGGAGGTCGATCGTCTCGCCCAGCACCTGGCGGGCGCGGTTGGCGATGAAGCCGTCGGGCGCAGGTCGGAAGTCCTCGTGCAGGTCGCCGGTCGCGTCGAGCACGTACCGCACGTTCTGCAGGGCGATGTCGCGGTCGGAGATCCACGGCGTGACCACGGCCTCGGTCATCATGCCGACGAGGAGGATGCCCTGCCCGGTGAGCGAGCCGACCAGGTTGAAGAAGCCGTCGAGCAGGTTGCCCCGGAAGACGTCGCCGGTCATGTGCCGGGTGGGCGGCATCCACTTCAGCGGCGCGTCGGGGAACAGCTCGCGGGCCAGCAGCGCGTGCGCCAGCTCCATCCGGAACGAGTTCGGCAGGTCGGGGTCGATCTCGAACGCGTGCCCGAGGCCGAGCTGCCAGTTCTCGAGCCCGGCCTCCTTGGCGAAGTACTCGTTGAGCAGCTGGCTCGTCGTCACCGTGTGCGCGGCCTCGACGGCGTCGGCGGTGGTGAGGTAGTTGTCCTCGCCGGTGTTGATGATGATCCCGGCGCGCGCGTGCACCTGGCGACTGAACCGCTGGTCGACGAACGTGCGGATCGGGTTGATGTCGCGGAAGAGGATCCCGTACATCGAGTCGTTGAGCATCATGTCGAGGCGCTCGAGCCCGGCCAGGGCCGCGATCTCCGGCATGCACAGCCCGGAGGCGTAGTTGGTGAGCCGGACGTAGCGGCCGAGCTCAGCGCTCGACTCGTCGAGGGCGGCCCGCATGAGGCGGAAGTTCTCCTGGGTGGCGTAGGTGCCGGCGAACCCCTCTCGCGTCGCGCCCTCCGGCACGTAGTCGAGCAGGCTCTGGCCGGTCGACCGGATCACCGCGATCACGTCGGCGCCCTCACGCGCGGCCTGCTGGGCCTGCGGGATGTCCTCCATGATGTCGCCGGTCGCGACGATCAGGTAGATCCACGGCGTACGCGGGGCGTCGCCGTGCTTCTTGATCATCCGTTCGCGCTCGCGGCGTCGGGAGTCGATGCGCTTGAGGCCGGCCCCGACCTGCTTGCGAGCCCCGGCTCGGGCCCGCGTGGCGTCACGGCCCTCGGGGATGCGGAACCTGACCGACCCTGCGCCGGCCTTCTGCGCCAGGGTGGCCAGGTCCTCGGCCTCGCCGCGGACCAGCGCGTCCCACACCGGGAGGGCCACGCCGTGCTCGAGACCGACGTCCGCGCGTACGACGTCCATGAGCCGGTTGGCCCACGGGATGCCGTCGCCGTCCGCGCCCTCGAGGCCGGCCATCCGCAGGGTGGCGCGCTCGACGCTGACCGTCGTGTGCTTCTTCGCCAGGTCGACGATCGGCTTGCCCGCCTTGCGCGCGAGGCCGCGGGCCTTGCGGACGGTGACCGGGTCGAGGTCGAGCTTGCCCTTCGGCTTGCGGGAGGCCATCAGCCCACCACCAGCCGGCGCTCGAACAGCGCACGGACGCCGGGCTGCTCGCGGAGCAGCTGCATGGCGTAGTCGGCGTGGCCGGGGACGTAGCCGTTGCCGACGAGCATCGTGACGTCGGCGGCGAGCCCTTCGGCGCCGAGCGCGGCAGCGGAGAACGACGTGGCCATCGAGAAGAAGATGACGGTGCCTTCGGCCGACGTGGTCAGGATGGCGCCGCCCTCGCAACCGGGGACGTCGACACAGACCACGGTGATGTCGGCGGTCGATCCGGTGGCCGCCACGACCGCATCGCGCAGCGCGATCGGGTCCCGGGCGTCCGCGACGACGACGTCGTCGGAGAGGCCGGACTCACGGAGGAGCTCCGCCTCCTGCTCGTGTGGCACCACACCGACGGTGCGCTGGGCACCGGCGCGGCGCGCGGCGGCCAGGCTCAGCGAGCCGGACTTGCCGGCGCCGCCGATGACCGCCACGACGGGCTGCTCGTAGCGCGCGACCACGCGGTGCGTCAGCGCCGGCGCACCGCACACGTCCATCACGGCCAGGCTGAGGTCGGCGGGCAGGTCGTCGGGGATCCGGGCCGCGATCGAACGGCCGAAGAGCACGGCGTAGCCGTCGCACGGCACCTGCTCGGAGCGGCCGTCCCAGCGGGCCAGGCCGTCCTCGATGACGAGCGGGGTCAGGGTGAGCGAGACGAGCGTGGCGACGCGGTCGCCGACGGCGAGCCCGAGGGGCGACTGGCTCAACGGGGACTGGGGGCCGACCTCCTCGACGGTGCCGACGAGCATCCCGCCGGACCCCGTCTCGGGGTTCTGCATCTTGCCCCGGGTCGCGACGATGTCGAGCACGGCACGGCGTACGCCGTCTCCATCGTGGTGGCTGCCCTCGAGCTGCCGGAACGACGCCGCGTCGAGGTTGAGCCGCTCGACCCGGATCCGCACCTCGTCGGGCCACAGCTCCTTGCGGGTGTCGAGCCGGTCGGCTGCCTGCGGCAGCACCACCCGGTCGTCCAGGACCCTGTGCAACCCGGTGGGATCGCTGGCGCGCACAACTGACTCCTCAGTAACAATCGATACTCTGTCTGCCCTTGGCGGGATGATTTGCGGCGTGGCTTTGGACAGGCCGCAGATCCTCCGCCTACAGTGGCACAGTGACCATTGAAACGTCCATCGGGCTCGGCACCGGGCAGCCCTACCCCTACCAGCGTGTCGAGCTGGTGGAGCCGGACTGGACCCGCTTCCCGGGCTGGAAAGACGTGACCGAGGCCGACTGGAACTCCGTCCAGTGGCAGCGGGCGCACTGCGTCAAGAACCTCAAACAGCTGCGAGACCTGCTCGGCGACCTCGTCGACGAGCGGTTCTACGCCGACCTCGAGCGCGACCAGGCCGAGCGCGCGACCATGTCGATGCTGGTCCCGCCGCAGATGATGAACACGATGGCCCCGCACGAGGAGCCGAACGGTCCGGGCTCCCTGACCGACGCCTTCTACGCCGACCCGGTGCGCCACTACATGCTGCCGGTCTTCAGCGACCGCCGCACCGACTGGCCGTCGCACCCGCACGCCACGCGGGACTCCCTCCACGAGCACGACATGTGGGCCACCGAGGGACTCACCCACCGCTACCCGACGAAGGTCCTGGCCGAGCTGCTGCCGACCTGCCCGCAGTACTGCGGCCACTGCACACGGATGGACCTCGTCGGCAACTCCACCGCGGTCATCGACAAGCTCAAGTTCATCGGCAAGCCCAACGACCGGCTCGGCGACATGATCGACTACCTGCGCCGCTCCCCCGGTGTGCGTGACGTGGTGGTCTCCGGTGGCGACGTCGCCAACATGCCGTGGCCTCGTCTGGAGGCGTTCCTCACCGACGTGCTCGAGGTCGAGAACATCCGCGACATCCGGCTGGCCACCAAGGCGCTGATGGGTCTGCCGCAGCACTGGCTGCAGCCCGAGGTCGTGGAGGGGATGACGCGGATCGGCACCATCGCCCGGCAGCGCGGCGTCTCCATCGCGATCCACACGCACGTCAACCACGCCAACTCGGTGACGCCGCTGGTCGCGAAGGCGACCAGGACCATGCTCGACACCGGCATCCGCGACGTCCGCAACCAGGGCGTCATCCTGAACGGCGTCAACGCGGACCCGCACGCCCTGCTCGACCTGTGCTTCGCCCTGCTCGATGGGGCGCAGATCATGCCCTACTACTTCTACATGTGCGACATGATCCCGTTCTCGGAGCACTGGCGGGTCTCGGTCGCCGACGCCCAGCGCCTCCAGCACTCGATCATGGGCTACCTGCCCGGCTTCGCGACGCCGCGCATCGTCTGCGACGTGCCGTTCGTGGGCAAGCGCTGGGTGCACCAACTCGCGTCGTACGACCACGAGCGCGGCATCTCGCACTGGACCAAGAACTACCGCACGTCGATCGAGGCCACGGACCCCGAGGCGCTGACCCGCACCTACGAGTACTACGACCCGATCCACACGCTGCCCGCCGAGGGCCAGGCGTGGTGGGCCGAGCACGCGTCCCTCGACGACTCGGCGTTGAAGGCAGCCGAGATGGCCGAGGCCTCGCGACGTACGGCGGCGCTGCAGGCCTACTGAGGACCGCTCAGCCGCCGGTGACGGGCCGGTTCTCGTAGTAGGTCGAGAGCACGATCGTCGTGCGCGTCGAGACGTTGGCGGCGGCACGGATCCGGGCCAGGAGGTCCTCGAGGTCGCTCGGCTTCGCCAGCCGGACCTTGAGGATGTAGGACTCGTCGCCCGCCACCGACCAGCAGGACTCGATCTCGGGCACCTCCTCGAGCCGGGCCGGTGAGTCGTCGGGCTCGGACGGGTCGATCGGGCGGATCGAGATGAACGCCGTGAGCGGGAGCCCGATCTCGTCGTGGTTGACCGTGGCGCCGTAGCCGAGGATCAGGCCGCGCTGCTCGAGCCGCTTCACTCGCTGGTGGACAGCAGAGGTGGACAGGCCCGTCGCCTTCCCCAGGTCGGTGAAGGACATCCGGCCGTCGGCGGCGAGCAGCTGAAGGATCTGCCGGTCGGTGGCCTCAAGGGTGGAGGAAGTCACGCGGGCAGGGTAGTCGGATCCTCTGACAGGATGCAGCGGTGACCAGTTCCGGGCCCAGGTTGATGCTCCTCGACTCCGCCTCCATGTATTTCCGGGCGTTCTTCGGGGTCCCCGAGATCACCAACGACGAGGGCACACCGGTCAACGCCGTCCGTGGCTTCATGGACTTCATCGCCCGGCTGGTCGGGCAGTACGACCCCGATCAGCTCGTCTGTTGCTGGGACAACGACTGGCGGCCCGCGTGGCGGGTCGAGCTGCTGCCGACGTACAAGACACACCGGGTCGTGGCCGAGCGGGCGACCGGGCCGGACATCGAGGAGGTGCCCGACCCGCTGGAGGTCCAGGTGCCGATCATCCTCGAGGTGCTCGGCGCCTTCGGGATCACCGTGCGCGGTGCCGACGGCTACGAGGCGGACGATGTGATCGGGACCCTCGCCACGGGTGCGAAGGGCCCGGTCGACGTGGTCACCGGGGACCGCGACCTGTTCCAGGTGGTCGACGACGACGCCGGCGTACGCGTCCTCTACATCGCCCGCGGCGTCGGCAACCACGAGCGCGTCGACAACGAGTGGATGCGCAACAAGTACGGCGTGGACGCCGGGCAGTACGCCGACTTCGCGACGCTGCGCGGCGACGCGTCGGACGGCCTGCCGGGCGTGGCCGGGATCGGCGAGAAGACCGCCGCCACCCTCCTCAACAGGTTCGGCGACATGGCCGGGATCATCGCGGCGGCCGAGGACCCCGAGTCGGACCTCGGTCCCGGGCCGCGCGGCAAGATCAAGGCCGCCGCCGACTACCTCTCGGTCGCCCCGAAGGTCGTGGCGGTGGCCCGCGACATCGACCTGGACCGCAAGGGCCTGGATCGGCCCGTCACGCCACGGGATCCCGGCGCGGTGACGGAGCTGGCGCAGCGGTACAACCTCGAGAGCCCGGCGGCTCGCCTCGTGGAGGCCCTGATCCGCTGAACTCGTACGGTGGAGGCATGTCGCGTATCGCCGTCGTCGGGGGCCATGGTCAGGTGGCCCGTCATCTCCTCGTGGCGCTGCGGCGCTCGGAGCACGACCCGGTCGCGCTGGTGCGCCGGGAGGAGTATCGCGAGGAGCTCGAGTCACGTGGCGCCGAGGTGCGGCTGCTCGACATCGAGGCCGACGACGCGGCCGCCTTCGCCGACGCCTTCGCAGGGTGCGACGCGGTGGTCTTCGCGGCCGGCGGCGGACCGGACGGAAACCTGGAGCGCAAGCGCACGGTGGACCTCGAGGGTTCGACCAAGTCGATCGAGGGCGCGCGGCTGGCCGGGATCGACCGGTTCGTCCAGGTCTCGGCGATCAACGTCGACGACCCGCTCCCCGACGACACGGACGACGTGTGGCGGGCTTACGTCGAGGCCAAGCGCGACGCCGACGCGGCGCTCCGGGCCAGCTCGCTGGCCTGGACGATCATCCGGCCGGGCCGGCTCACCGACGACCCGGCGACCGGGCTGGTGTCGCTCGGGCCGGACGTCGTCCGCGGAGACGTCACGCGAGCGGACGTGGCGGCCGTACTGGCCGCGGTGCTCGACGAGCCCGGGACGGTCGGCAAGCAGTGGAACCTCGTGAACGGCGACAGGTCCGTCGCCGACGCGGTCCGCCAGGGCTGATACACGGCCGAAACGTCCGCGTGACAAGCGGCGCCTAGCGTCGCCGCATGCACCTGACCCCAGGCGACACCGAGAAGCTGCTGCTCGCGGTCGCCGGGATGGTCGCCAGGGACAGGCTCGAGCGCGGCGTGCGGCTCAACCATCCCGAGGCGGTGGCCCTGTTGAGCACCTGGGTCATCGAGCGCGCCCGCGACGGCCTGGGCGTCGCGGAGCTCATGGAGGCCGGACGTCACGTGCTGACCGCGGACCAGGTGCTGCCGGACGTCGCCGGGCTGCTGCACGACGTGCAGGTCGAGGCGACCTTCCCGGACGGGCGCAAGCTCGTCACCATCCACGACCCCATCGAGCACCACGGATGGGAGGGGCCTGGCGCACATCGGCTTGGAGACGGCGTCCTGGAGATCAACGCCGACCGCTCCGCCGACGAGCGCGGGACGCTCGTGATCCTCAACACCGGGGACCGGCCCGTGCAGATCGGCTCGCACCTACACCTGCCCGACGCGAATGAGGCGCTGGACTTCGACCGCGCAGCAGCGCAGGGGTTCCGGCTCGACATCCCGTCCGGCACCTCACGGCGCTTCGAGCCCGGCGCGTCCCGCGAGGTCCAGATCGTGGCGCTGCGTGGTCGTCGCGTGGTTCCGGGGATCCAGGTACGCGCACATGGCTGAGCTCACCCGGCGCGAGCACGCCGCGCTCTACGGCCCCACCGTCGGCGACCAGGTGCGACTGGGCGACACCGACCTGTGGATCGAGGTCGAGCAGGACCTCACCTTCGGCGGCGAAGAGGCCGTGTTCGGCGGCGGCAAGTCGATCCGGGAGTCCATGGCCCAGGGGACCCTGACCCGTGCCGCTGGCGCGCCCGACACCGTGATCACGAACGCGCTGGTCCTCGACCACTGGGGCGTCGTCAAGGCGGACGTCGGGCTCAGGGATGGCCGGATCGTCGCCCTCGGCCGGTCCGGCAACCCCGACATCGCCGACGGCGTGCATCCGGACCTCGTCATCGGGCCCTCGACCGACGTGATCTCGGGCGAGGGCCGGATCCTGACCGCGGGCGCCGTCGACGTGCACGTCCACTTCCTCTCGACCTCGCAGGTGCACGAGGCGCTCGCGACCGGCACCACCACTGTCGGAGGGGGCGGCACCGGACCGTCGCAGGGCTCCCGAGCCACGACCGTCACCCCAGGCGCCTGGCACCTGCGGGCGGTGCACCGTGCTTTGGACCCACTCCCCGTCAACGTCCTGCTGATGGGCAAGGGCAACACCGTGAGCGCCGAAGGGCTGGCGGAGCAGGCGCTGGCCGGCGTCGCGGCGTACAAGGTGCACGAGGACTGGGGATCCACGCCCGCCGCGATCGACGCGGCCTTGAAGGCGGCGGACGAGCACGGACTCCAGGTCGCCCTGCACTCCGACTCGCTCAACGAGGCAGGCTTCCTCGAGTCGACCGTCGCCGCGATCGCCGGGCGCTCGATCCACGCGTTCCACACCGAGGGCGCGGGCGGCGGGCACGCACCGGACATCATCGAGGTGGCCTCGCTCCCCCACGTCATCCCCGGATCCACGAACCCGACGCTGCCGCACACCGTCAACACGATGGCCGAGCACCTCGACATGTTGATGGTCTGCCACCACCTCAGCCTGCGGGCACCGGAGGACCTGGCCTTCGCCGAGTCGCGGATCCGCGCCACCACGATCGCGGCGGAGGACCTGCTCCACGACATGGGTGCGCTCTCGGTCACCTCCTCGGACGCACAGGCCATGGGCCGGATCGGTGAGGTGGTGTGCCGGACCTGGCAGGTGGCGCACGTGATGAAGGCGCGTCGAGGCGCACTGGACGGCGGTCTCCGGGCCGACAACGAGCGGGCGCGACGCTACGTCGCGAAGTACACGATCAACCCGGCCATCGCCCACGGGATCGGCCACGAGGTCGGGTCGGTCGAAGTCGGCAAGCTGGCCGACCTGGTGATCTGGGACCCGCGGTTCTTCGGCATCCGGCCGGAGCTGGTCATCAAGGGCGGCGCGATCGTGCGGGCCGCGCTCGGCGACCCCAACGCGTCGATCCCTACGCCGCAGCCGGTGCTCATGCGACCCACGCTGGTCGACGCCGATGGGAGCGACCACGCCGTGACCTTCGTGGCACCCTCTGCGCTGGAGGACGGGCTCGCAGCGCGGCTCGGCCTGCGCCGACGGTTGGCCGCCGTGACCTCGACCCGCCACGTCGGCAAGTCGGACATGGTCAACAACGACGCGCTCCCGGCCATCGAGGTCGACCCCGAGACGTTCGCCATCACCGTCGACGGTGACCTCGTCGAGCCATCCCCCGCGACCGAGCTGCCACTTGCGCAGCTGTACTCGCTGTTCTGACCACCCATGGAGACTCTCGCCCTGTTCCTCGCCGACGCCCGGCTGCCCGCGGCGGGCCACACCCAGTCAGGCGGGCTCGAGCCCGGCCTGGCCGACGGTCTCGACCCGGCCGACCTGCCGGCGTACTGCCGGACGCGCCTCGCGACCGTGACGCGGACCGAGGCAGCCAGCGCGATCGTCGCCCGGCACCACGCCCGGATCGCGGCGCCGCTCGACGCGGTGGAGACGGCGTGGGCCGCCCGGACACCCAGCGACGCCATGCGCGCGACCTCGCGCACCCTGGGACGCGGGCTGCTCCGCCTGGCCCGGAGGACCTGGCCGGTCGCGGTCGCCGGGTGGGCCGAGGGCGCTGCTCCGCCGCGGCCGCTCGTGCTGGGGGCGATCGCCGCGGAGACGGGGCTCTCTGCTGAGAGCCTGGCTCGTGTCGTCGGGTACGACGACGTGCAGACCGTGCTCGCGGCCGCACTGAAGCTGCTGCCCCTCGACCCGGCCGACGCGGCCGCGTGGTGCGTCGGCCTCATGCCGGAGATCGATGCGTTCGCCGCCGGCATCGCTGACCTGACGTCCCCCACCGAGATCCCGGCCACGGGGTCACCGCTCATCGAGGGCTGGGCGCAGGCTCACGTCCGCACCACCAGGAGGTTGTTCAGTGCGTGAGACCTTGAGAGTGGGCATCTGCGGGCCGGTGGGCACCGGGAAGAGCTCGCTGATCGCGACGATCTGTCGCGAGCTGGCGGGCTCGCTGCGGCTGGCCGTGGTCACCAACGACATCTACACCGACGAGGACGCCCGCTTCCTCCGCTCCGCCGGCGTCCTGCCCGGGGAGAGGATCGTCGGCGTCGAGACGGGAGCCTGCCCGCACACCGCGATCCGCGACGACGTGACCGCGAACCTGATGGCCGTCGAGGACCTCGAGGCTCGGTTCGCGCCGCTGGACGTCGTCCTGGTCGAGTCCGGTGGAGACAACCTGACCGCGACGTTCTCACCGGCGCTCGTGGACGTGCAGGTGTTCGTCCTCGACGTAGCAGGCGGCGGTGACGTCGCGCGGAAGGGTGGCCCGGGCATCGAGCGGGCCGACCTGCTCGTCATCAACAAGACCGACCTCGCGCCGTATGTCGGGGTCGACGTCGACCGGATGGTCCACGACGCGGAGCACGCGCGCGGCGGACGGCCGGTGCTCGCGTTGTCCCGTACCGAGCCGGCCTCCGTCGCCGCGCTCGCGGGCTGGGTCACCGGGCGGCTGGAGCAGTTCCGCACCGGCTTGCTGGTGCCCGTCGACCCCGGCC
Source organism: uncultured Actinomycetota bacterium (assembly GCA_963759065.1). Classification (GTDB taxonomy): domain Bacteria; phylum Actinomycetota; class Actinomycetes; order Propionibacteriales; family Nocardioidaceae; genus Nocardioides. The sequence continues at coordinate 92,756 of CAVWYA010000011.1, forward strand.
CGATGGCAGCGCATGCGCACCCTCACCCGCACTGAGGTCCGCTCGAGCCACCTGCGCAGCTTCCGGCTCGACGGACTCCGGGTGGCGCTGGTGCCCGAGCAGGCCGTTCTGCTCGGTGGGGACCACGTGACCGTCTCGGTGCGCGTCGCCGCCGGTCAGGCTCTTGAGATCGTCGAGCCGGGCGGGACCGTGGCCTACGCCATGCGCGGTCGGGGTGCGGTCTGGGACGTCGACGTGGAGGTCGAGGCCGGCGCGAGCCTCGTCTGGCACGGCGAGCCGTTCGTGGTGGCCGAGGGCGCCGACGTACGTCGCACCATGCGCGTGGGCCTCGGCGTGGAGGCCAGCGTTGTGCTCCACGAGACGCTCGTTCTCGGTCGCTCAGGCGAGGGACCGGGCAGGCTCGTGTCGAGGACCGACGTGCACCGCGACGGCGCACCCGTGCTGCTGGAGGAGCTGGACGCCGCCCTCGGGCTCGGTCCGCACCGGGTGCTCGACCAGGTGCTGTGCCTCGGGTCGGGATGCACGGTCGAGGGGCTTGCTCTCGAGTCGGGTGACCGGTTGCACCGCTGGCTCGGTGCGGAGACCCATGCCAGTCCGATCGCGGTTTGTCAGTCGTCGCCCAGCGAGGAGTAGGCGACCACACCTCGGCGTACGGCTGTCACGACGCCCCGGGCGGTGTTCCGGAGCGGTGAGTCGCCGGCGGCGTCGGCCACCTGGCCGGCCAGGTCGAGGAGCTGCTTCATCCAGCGCACGAAGTCGCCGGCCGCCAGCTCCACCACGTGGAGCACGTCGTCCAGCTCGTCGCCCTCGGCCCAGCGGTAGGCCGCCCAGGCGAAACCCGCGTCGGGCTGGCGCAGGAAGTCGAGGTGGTGGTCGCGCTCGAGCGCGTCCAGCTGGCCCCAGACCTTGATCATCTCCTTGATCACGTCGTGCACGCGGCCGCCGGGCACCCGCGGTGGTGAGGCGTCGTCGGGGCGCCGGGCCTCGAAGACGAGCACCGAGAGGGCCGCCGCCAGCTCGGGGACGCTGAGCTCGTCCCAGAGGCCGGTCCGCAGGCACTCGGCGGCGACCAGGTCGAGCTCGGAGTAGAGGCGCATCAGGTGCCGCCCCTGGTCGGTGACCCGGACTTCGCCCTGCCTGCCGACTTCGCCCTGCCTGCCGGCGCCGCCGTCGCTCGCGAGGTAGCCGAGCGCGGTCAGCACCTCGCAGACCCGGTCGAACTGCCGGGCCACCGTGTTGGTGCGGGTCTCGACCCGGCGCCTGAGGGTGGCGGCGTCCCGGTCGAGCTTGAACCACCGCTGCGCCCAGCGGTCGTGGTCCTCGCGGTCGGGGCACTGGTGACAGGGGTGTTGCTTGAGCTGGTCGCGCAGCTCCTGGATCTCGCCCTCGACCGCTGGGTCGAGGCCGCCCTTCGCGGGCTGTCGCTTGCCGGGGGGCGGCGGCGCGAGGTCATGGGTGCGCGAGCGCAGGGCGGAAGCCAGGTCGCGGCGCATCTGCGGGTTGCGGCCGTTGAACGACTTGGGCACCCGCACGGTCGCCACCGACGCGACCGGGACCGGGAAGTCGATGATGGCCAGGCGCCGGGCCTGCCGGTCGGCCGTCAGGACGTACGGCCTCGGGTTGGCTGCGTCCCAGCCGTTGTCGATCACCACGGCGTAGCCGGCGAACTTGCCGGTCGGCACCTCGATCACGTCGCCGCGCCGGAGCAGCCGCAGGGACTCGATGGCCTCCGCGCGGCGGTCGACCCGTCGCGACTTGCTGGCGCCCTTCTCGGCGTCGGAGATCCGGCGCCGCAGCCCGGCGTACTCCATGAAGTCGCCGAGGTCGCAGCGCGCGGACTCGGCGTAGCCCTCGAGCGCCTCCTCGGCCTTGCGCAGCTGCCGGGCCAGACCCACGACGGCCTTGTCGGCCTGGAACTGGGCGAAGGACTGCTCGAGCAGCTCGCGGGAGGTCTCGCGGCCGTACTGGTCGACGAGGTTGACCGCCATGTTGTACGACGGGCGGAACGACGACCGGAGCGGGTAGGTGCGGGTCGAGGCCAGGCCGGCGACCTCGCTGGGGTTCATCCCCGGCTGGTAGAGCACGACGCCGTGCCCCTCCACGTCGAGCCCGCGGCGGCCGGCCCGACCCGTCAGCTGGGTGTACTCCCCCGGCGTGATGTCGGCGTGCGCCTCGCCGTTCCACTTGGTGAGCTTCTCGATGACCACTGTCCGGGCCGGCATGTTGATGCCCAGCGCGAGCGTCTCGGTCGCGAACACGACCTTGCACAGCCCGCGGACGAACAGCTCCTCCACCACGTGCTTGAACGCCGGCAGCATCCCGGCGTGGTGGGCGGCGACGCCGCGGGTGAGCCCGTCGAGGAAGTCGTGGTAGCCGAGGACGTGCAGGTCCTCCTCGGGCAGGTCGTGGCAGGCCGCCTCGACGTAGTCGTGGATCGTGTCCCGCTCCTCGGGGGACGTGAGCCGGGTCCCCGCCTGGAGACACTGCTTGACCGCCGCGTCGCAGCCGACCCGGCTGAAGATGAAGACGATCGCCGGGAGCAGTCCGTCGCGGTCCAGCCGGTCGACCACGTCGCCGCGGCTGGGGATCCAGACCCGGCGCCCGTTGCCGACGTTCCGGCCGTCCTTGGAGAACTTCGACTTGGACGACCCGGGCTTGCCCTTGCGTGGCGAGCGACGGTCGCGCATCAGGCGGGTGCTGGCCCAGTCGTCGCGGGCGATCTTCATCAGCTCGCCGTTGACCGGGGCACCCTCCTTGACGAAGCCGGCCGCCGCGTCGACGTCGGAGGATGCGAAGAGGTCGAGCATCCGCCTCCCGACCATCACGTGCTGGTAGAGCGGGACCGGCCGGCGTTCCTCGACGATCGTCGTGGTCTCGCCCCGGACCGTCTCGAGCCACTCACCGAACTCCTCGGCGTTGCTCACGGTGGCGCTCAGGCCGACCACGGTGACCGACTCGGGGAGGTGGATCATGACCTCCTCCCAGACGGCGCCGCGGGACCGGTCGGCGAGGTAGTGCACCTCGTCCATCACCACGAAGCCGAGGCCCATGAGGGTCCGGCTGCCGGCGTACAGCATGTTGCGGAGCACCTCGGTGGTCATCACGACGACCGGCGCCTCGCCGTTGACGACGTTGTCGCCGGTCAGCAGCCCGACCTCGTCGGGACCGTAGCGGTCCACGAGGTCGTGGTACTTCTGGTTGCTCAGTGCCTTGATGGGCGTCGTGTAGAAGCACTTGCGGCCGGTCGCGAGGGCGAGATGGATCGCGAACTCCCCCACGACCGTCTTGCCGGAGCCGGTGGGCGCGGCGACCAGCACTCCGCGCCCGTCCTCGATCTCCCGGCAGGCGCGGAGCTGGAAGTCGTCGAGCGGGAAGTCGTAGAGAGCGCCGAAGTCGTGGACCACGGGATGGTCCTTGTGCTTCATGTGCGCCGCGTACCGCTCCGACGGGGAAAGCTCGTCGGTGCTCACTCCCCCCACCCTACGGAACGCGGTCCAGCGCTCTGGGCGCCCAGCGTCCTACGCGTAGACGGTCATGGCCCCTGGAGCACACTCCACGGTGAGTGGCAGATCCCCGAACCGCTCGCCGTCGGCGTACGTCGTGATCCCCGGCGAGGCGACGGTGACCGAGCGCACCAGGTGGTGCTCGTACTGGGGGTGTGTGGTGTGGGTGCCCTTGAACAGCTTGGGATAGGTGCGGACCAGGCTGCCGCGGCTCATCGGCTTGATCACGATCACGTCGAGCATCCCGTCGTCGAGCAGGGCCCCTTCGGCGATCCGAAGGCCGCCTCCGAACGACGGGCCGTTGCCGACCGAGACCATCATCGCCTCGATGTTCAGCTGCGTGCCGTCGAGGTCGAGCGTGTACTGCAGCGGCCGGAAGACCCGCAGCTCGGACAGCGTGGCGATGTTGTAGCGCATCTGTCCCTTGGGCCAGGTCATCCGGTTGGCGCGCTCGTTGACGAGCGCGTCGAAGCCGGCGCACAGGACGGTGGCGAAGTACTTGCTGCCGCTCCGGGCCAGGTCCACCTGCCGGGACTCACCCCTGATCACGACCTCCGCGGCCTCGACCGGGTCCTTGCGCGGGAGGTCGAAGTAGCGGGCCACGTCGTTCCCGGTGCCGGCCGGGATGATCCCCAGCGGGATGCCCGTCTCGGCGACCGCCTGCACCCCGAGGTGGACCATGCCGTCGCCACCGAGGACCACGAGGGCGTCGACGCCGTCCTGGACGGCGGACCGCGCCAGGTCCAGCGCCTCGTCGGCGCTCTCGCCGCTCAGGTCCAGCACGCTCAGCCCGCCGCCGCGCAGCCTCTCGAGCACGGCACCGCGCGCCTTGGCGCCCTTGCCCTTCCCCGCGGTCGGATTTGTGAGCAGGGCGATGTCGCGGGGCACGGCCGCAGACTAGGCCACCCGGGGGCGAAGGCGGCTAGCGCGGCGGCGCGGTCAGGGCGAGGTGCGCGGCCCAGGAGGTCGGATCCGAACCCACCGAACGAGCCAGCCGCGTGAGCGCTTCCAGCACCAGGTCCGGCGGCCAAGCCGTCCCCGGGGCAGCCACGGTGGCGCGTCCTTCCCGGCTCAGGAGCAGGACCTGGCCGTGCTGCCAGGTCTGGTGGACCCGCGTCCGGGTGGCCTCGTCGAGGACCGGCGCCGGGTAGGCCTGGTCGACGGCGAACAGGTCACACGGGAGGTTCTGGTCGACGGTGCCGGTCAGGTGACCGGCGATCAGGTGGCCGGTCAGCCCCTGGTCCGAGGCCCAGGACACCGGTCCGTCCCCCAGCCAGTCCGGGAGGTCGAACGGGTCCAGGTCGGCGACCAGCGGCGAGGTCACAGCTGAGAGACCTCGTCGTCCGCCCACTGATCGGTCGAGTCACGATCCCGGCCACGGGCGCGGTCCACCAGCCGGGCGATGACCTCGGCGATCAGGAAGAGCACGAGCATCGGTACCGCCAGGAACAGCATCGAGAACGGGTCGGTCGACGGGGTGCCGACGGCGGCGAAGACGAAGGTCCCGATGATGATCCACGGGCGGTACTTCCCCAGCGCCTTCCCGCTCACGACGCCGGCCAGGTTGAGCATGATGACGAAGAGCGGGATCTCGAAGGCGATGCCGAAGATCAGCAGCATCCGGCTGATGAAGGAGAAGAACTGAGGTAGCTCCACCAGGTTCGTGACCTCGTCCGGCGTGAACCCGATCAGGACCTCGATCGCCTTCGGCAGCACGTAGTAGCCCACGCCCACCCCGGCGAAGAACAGCGGCCCGGCGATGGCCGCGAAGATCCGGCTCCACTTCCGCTCGGTGGCGTGAAGCCCGGGCAGGATGAAGGCCCAGATCTGGTAGAGCCAGTACGGCGAGGCTGCGACAAAACCGGCCAGGCCGCAGAGCTTGAGCTGGAAGGTCAGACCGGCGGCGACGCCGTTGATGACCGGCTCGGTCTGAGTGCCCTCGGGCAGTTGTGCTTTGGCGTCCTCGTAGGGGTTCAGTATCAGCTGGTAGAGGTCGTGGTAGAAGTACAGCGCCACGCCGAACGCGACCAGGACGACCAGGGTCGAGCGGATGATCCGGGCGCGCAGCTCCCGCAGATGGTCCGAGAGCGCCATCCGCCCGTCCGAGCCGACGGGATGCTGCGGGTTCCCCTTGAGGAACCCGGCGAGGCGTCTGATCAAGAGATTGTCAGGCTGAGTCGCCGCGATGGAGCCGCTCGGCCTCGGCGTCGAGCTGGGCCTGGCGCTGCGCCAGATCGCGCTGCCGGGCCTCCAGCTCGAGTTGGGCCTGGCTCTGACTGGCCGTGGTCGGCGTGACCGAGGAGTTCGGGTCCGAGGCCGTGGTGTCGTCCTCGTCGTCGTCCATCAGGCCCTTGGTCTCGGCCTTGAAGATCCGCAGGGCCCGGCCGCTGCCACGGGCCAGCTCCGGGAGCTTCGACGCGCCGAACAGCAGCACGATCACCAGAACGATCAGGATCAGCTCGGTGGGGCCGAGATTGGCGATGAGCGGGGCGGTCATGAGGGTCCTCACAGGATCGGTGCAGTGGCTTCCAGCGTACCCGTCGGTCAGCCGTACAGGCTGAGCGCCCGCTGTGCGGCGGCCGTGAACGTGTCGGCGTACGCCGGCGGTGACACGACCGTCGCGTGCGGTGCCAGCCGCAGCATGAGCCTGGTCAGCCAGCGCTCGTCCGCGACGAGCAGTACGACCTCCATTCGGTCCTGGCCCACCTCCCGGATTTCCTCCACCGGGTAGTACGACGTCATCCAGCGCGCCTCGGGCTCCAGCAGGAGCGTGACAGGGGTGACGTCGGTGGACTGGCTGAAGATCCCGTCGCCCAGGTCGCGCGGCCCCTCCTGGGGCGTCTCGACGGGGTCGTCCAGCACCTCGGCGCGGTCGATGCGGTCCAGACGGAACAGTCTCGGTGCCTCGGCGCTGTGGCACCACGCGTCGAGATAGAGGTGTCCCTCGGCGGTCACGACCCCCCGCGGGTCGACCACCCGGTCGGACTGCTCGTCCCGGCTCGGCACGTAGTAGCTCAACCGCACCTGCCGCCCACGGTCGGCCGCGGTCTGGAGCTGGCTGGCGAGCAGGGCCAGGTCCGTGTCACCGGCGCCGTCACCCGGGTCGATCTGGGCCGCGGCGCTGCCCTTAGCCGTCCCCTGGGCGGCCGCCGCCTCCAGCTTGGCCAGGGCCCGGTCGACCACCTCGCGGGTGTCGTCCCTGGCGCCGTTGCGCAGTGCCCGCAGCGCGACGATGACCGCCGATGCCTCGGTCGGGCTGAGCCGCAGCGGCCGGGCGAGGTAGTCGGCGTTGGACACCTTGATCACCCCGTCGGACCGGAGACCGTCCGGTCCCTCGAGCGCGTCGATGTCGACGTCGATGAGGTCGTCGGGATAGCCGCCCGGCAGGCCGCACATGAACAGCACCTTGAGGTCACCGAACAGCTGGTCGGGCTCGACGCCGAGCGCCCGAGCCGCCTCGTCGAGCCGGACTTCGCCGTGTACGTGCAGGTAGGGCACCAGGGTCAGCAGGCGCGCGACCTGGTCCTTGGCGCTGGGAGGGGCGCTCACGAGCCGTCCTCGGGAGCGCCGACCGCGGCCCGGAGGCGGTGTACGACGCGCTCGCGGAGCTGGGCCGGCTCCTCGACGTAGACGTCGGCGCCGTAGCCCAGCACCTCGTCGGCCAGCCCGACCGAGCCCCGCTCGAGCACCAGCCGGTCCCAGGTCGAGCCCGCCTCCTGCGGGGCGTCCGGGCCCGCGACGCCCTCCTCGACCCGGTCCGCACCGCGACGGAGCGTGTGGCCGGCGCCCTTGCGGACCAGCAGCACGACGCGCTCGGTCGAGGGCTCAGGCGCCAGCCGCCGGGCCACCTCGCTCACGTCGGTGCCGGCCGGGATCTCGTAGGAGCCCGGCGCCCCCGACTTGGTCGCGCGACCCTGCACGCGGGAGAGGCGGAAGATCCGCTCCGCCTGCCGGTCGGCGTCGAACCCGACGACGTACCAGCGGCCGGAGTAGCGGGCCACTCCCCACGGCTGGAGGTGCCGGGTGCGCACCTCGGTGTCGCCGGAGCGGATGTAGTCGAAGACCACGGGCGTGCGCTCCTGCGTGGCCTCCCAGAACACGTCGAACGACGGCTCGTCGGCGGTCAGGCGCGGCTCGACGATGTCGAGGGCGGTCAGGTCCACGTCGATGCCCAGCGCGGTGAGCTTGCGCACCGCCTCGGTGGTGGCCTCGGCCAGACGCGCGTGCTGCCAGACCTTCGTGGCCAGGCCCACGACGGCGGCCTCGTCGGCGGTCAGGCTGATGTCGGGCAGCGCGAACTCGTCTGGCCGGATCCGGTAGCCCGGCTCGTCGTCGAAGAAGGCGTCCATCTGGCCGACCTCGATGGGGACGCCCAAGCTGCGGAGCTCGTCCTTGTCGCGCTCGAACATCTTCTCGAACGCGTCCTGGCTGGAGTCGGGGTAGAGGATCTCCCGGATCCGCTCCTTCGCGACGTAGTGCCGCTGCACGAGCAGCATGATCAGCAGGTTGAGCAGTCGCTCGCTCTTGCCCGCTGTCATGCCCCGATCCTGCCATCCCGGCGCCGGTGGTCGAGGAGGGCGCTCTGCGCCCGTCCCGAAACCTAGGCCGCGGCGAGGATGTCGATCATGAACACCAGGGTGGCGTCCTTCGGGATGCCGCTGTCGGGGCTGCCCTCCGCGCCGTACCCGAGCTCCGCCGGGATCTCCAGGACCACCCGGGAGCCGACCGGCATGCCGTCCAGGCCCTTGTCCCAGCCCTTGATGACCGCGCCGGTGCCGATGCTGAACGTGGTCGGCTGGCCGGTGCCGTCGTCGCCGAAGTTCTCGTCGAACGGCTTGTCGCCGTCGAAGGCCTGCCCGAGGTAGCGGACGGCGATCGTCTGGCCCTTCTTGACGCGAGGCCCGGTGCCCTTGATCAGCTGCACCTTGCGCAGGTCGTCGGTCGGGTCGGGCGCATCGGTGAAGTCGAAGCCCTTGATGACACCGTCCCTGAACTTCGGCTTGGGCATCCAGGAGGGGGCCGGCGACGCCTCGCCCTCCGGCTTGTCCGCCACCTTGGACACCAGGTCGATGAGCACGAGGACGGTGTCCTTGTTGGCGATGCCGAGCTGCGAGTTGCCGGTCTCGCCGAAGGCCTCCTCGGCCGACGCGGTGACCGCCAGGCGGGTGCCGACCTTGGCGTCGCGGATGCCCGCGAGGAACTCCGGCAGCTCGTCGTTGACCGAGAGCAGCTCGGCCTTCTTCTCGTCGTACGTCGAGAAGGCAGTGTCCTGCGAGTAGCCGTTGCCGATCCACAGGTGGGCCAGCACGTCGTCGTCGGCCTTGAGCTGCTCGCCGTCGCCCTCGGTGATTGTCTCGGTCTCGACCTTGCCGGCGTCCATCGAGCCCTTCCACTTCACGTCGGGCGCCGAGCCCACGTCACCGGAGACCGTCACCGCGTCGAGCCGGTCGTACGACTTGCCGCCGATGAGCGGGTTCTCCGAGGGCTTCTCGTCACCGCACGCGGTCAGCAGCAGCGCGCCGCAGGCGAGCAGCGCGGGGACCAGGGTGAGGTTCTTGGGGCGAAATCGACGCAGGGGAAGCACGGGCGGAACCCTAACGGGCGAGGCTGAGAGTTCTCACATCGCTGCCGGGCTCACATTCCGTCGATCAGCCGCTGGACCCGCTCGTCGTAGGCCCGGAACGGGTCCTTGCACAGCACGGTGCGCTGCGCCTGGTCGTTGAGCTTGAGGTGGACCCAGTCGACCGTGAAGTCGCGGCGACGCTCCTGGGCCCGGCGGATGAACTCGCCGCGCAGGCGCGCCCGGGTGTTCTGCGGGGGCACCGACTTGGCCTCGAAGATCTTCAGGTCGGTGGTGACACGGGCGACGGCTCCCCGCTTCTCGAGCAGGTAGTAGAGGCCGCGGCCGCGGTGGATGTCGTGGTAGGCGAGGTCGAGCTGGGCGATGCGGGGGTGGCCCAGCGGCAGGCCGTGCTTGACGCGGTAGCGCTCGATCAGCTTCCACTTGATCACCCAGTCGATCTCGCGGTCGACCAGTCCCAGGTCGTCCGACTCGACCGCCTTGAGGCCGCGCTCCCACAGGTCGAGGGCCGCCTCGATGGTCGGCGTGCTGATCTGGCGCCGGTCGACGAAGTCGCGGGCCTTGCTGAGGTACTCCCCCTGGATCTCGAGCGCGCTCGCCTCGCGGCCGTTGGCGAGCCTCACCTTCCTGCGCCCGGTGACGTCGTGGCTGATCTCGCGGATCGCACGGATGGGGTTCTCCATCGTGAGGTCGCGCATCACCACGCCCTCCTCGATCATCCGGAGGACCAGGTCGCAGGAGGCCACCTTGAGCATGGTGGTGGTCTCGCTCATGTTGGAGTCGCCGACGATCACGTGCAGGCGCCGGTACTTCTCGGCGTCCGCGTGCGGCTCGTCCCGGGTGTTGATGATCGGGCGGCTGCGAGTGGTGGCGCTCGAGACGCCCTCCCAGATGTGCTCGGCGCGCTGGGAGACGGAGTACGACGCGCCGCGAGGCGTCTGGGTGACCTTGCCGGCGCCGACGATGATCTGCCGGGTCACCAGGAACGGGATGAGCACGTCGGCCAGCCGGCTGAACTCCCCCGCGCGACCCACCAGGTAGTTCTCGTGGCAGCCGTAGGAGTTGCCGGCGGAGTCGGTGTTGTTCTTGAAGAGGTAGATCTCGCCCGCGATCCCCTCGTCGTGCAGCCGCTGCTCGGCGTCGAGGAGCAGTCCCTCGAGCACCCGCTCCCCCGCCTTGTCGTGGGTCACCAGCTCGACGACGTCGTCGCACTCCGGGGTGGCGTACTCCGGGTGGCTGCCCACGTCGAGGTAGAGCCGGGCGCCGTTGCGCAGGAAGACGTTGCTGCTGCGGCCCCAGCTGACGACCTTGCGGAAGAGGTAGCGGGCCACCTCGTCGGGGCTCAGCCGGCGCTGGCCCTTGAACGTGCACGTGACGCCGTACTCGTTCTCGATGCCGAAGATGCGCCGGTCCACACCCCAAGCCTACGGGTCAGTGGGTTCCACGGGGGGTGCAACAGGCGGCGGAGGTGCTACCGGGTCCTCGAGGGGCGGGGTGTCCCCGCTCACCTGGTCGGTCGGGTCCTTCGGGTCGTCGGGGTCGCCGTCGGTGGCGGCGGTGCCGGGCGGGTGCTCCGTCACACGCTGGGCACCCTCCTCGACCGGGTTGGAGGTCGTCGGACCACGGTCGCCGAGCATCGACTCGAGCCGGGCCGGGCGCAGCCTGCTGAACTTCCTCGGCTGCGCACGGGTCCGGTCGAGCACGGCCACCTCGAGGTCCTTGACCGGGATCACCCGGTCGTCGGGCTCACCGCGCTCGTTGGTGGAGCGTCCGAGGGCGGCGACCGCGAGGGTCAGCGCCTCGTTGAGCGAGGCGCCCTCCTGGTAGTGCTCGGACAGGTAGCCCGACACGACGTCGGCGGCACCACCGATCACGCCGTAGCCGTGCTCGTCGGCGACCTGGCCGTCGTAGGTGAGCCGGTAGATCTGGTCGTCCGACGCGGCGTCGCCGATCTCGGCGACGAAGATCTCCACCTCGTAGGGCTTCTCTCCCCCGCTGGAGAAGATCGTGCCGAGCGTCTGGGCGTAGGCGTTGGCCAGCCCGCGGGCGGTGACGTCGCGGCGGTCGTAGGCGTAGCCGCGCATGTCCGCGAGCCTGACGCCCGCGATCCGGAGGTTCTCGAACTCGTTGTAGCGCCCGACCGCCGCAAAGGCGATCCGGTCGTAGATCTCGGAGACCTTGTGCAGCGCCTGCGAGACGTTCTCCGAGGCGAGCAGGATGCCGTCGGCGTACTGGACGGCGACCATCGACCGGCCGCGGCCGATGCCCTTGCGCGCGAAGTCGGCCCGGTCCTTCATCAGCTGCTCGGGCGAGACGTAGAAAGGCATGCTCACGACTGGCCGCCTCCCGTCAGCGGTGCCTGAGGCCCGTCGGGCCGGTTCATCCGGGCCGCGATCACCCGGTCGGCGACCAGGGCCACCTCGTCGTCGGCGATCCGTCGGCCGCCCTCGACGGTGATCACCTGGACCACCGGGAAGATCCGGCGGGTCAGGTCGGGCCCGCCGGTGGCCGAGTCGTCGTCGGCCGCGTCGTAGAGCGCCTGGACGACGACCTCGACCGCGCCGTCGAGGTCGAGGTCGGGACGGTAGAGCTTCTTGAGCGCACCGCGCGCGAACATCGAGCCCGACCCCACCGAGTGGAAGGCCGTCTCCTCGTAGCGGCCGCCGGTGACGTCGTAGCTGAAGATCCGGCCGAAGCCGGCGTCGATGTCGAAGCCGGCGAAGAGCGGAACGACGGCGAGGCCCTGCATGGCCATCGGGAGGTTGCCGCGGATCAGGGCCGAGAGTCGGTTGGCCTTGCCGTCCATCGAGAGCGTGGTGCCCTCGATCTTCTCGTAGTGCTCGAGCTCGGTCTGGAACAGCCGCACCATCTCGACCGCGACGCCCGCGGTGCCGGCGATGCCGACCGCGGAGAACTCGTCGGCCGGGAAGACCTTCTCGATGTCGCGCTGGGCGATGACGTTGCCCATGGTGGCCCGGCGGTCGCCGGCCATCACGACACCGCCCGGGAACGTCGCCGCGACGATCGTGGTCCCGTGAGGGGCGAGGTCGCCGGCTTGGCCTTGGGGCACGGCGCGACGGGACGGCAGGAGGTCCGGCGCCTGCTCGGAGAGGAAGTCGGCGAACGACGAGACGCCGGGCTGGAGGAAGGCAGCGGGCAGGCGGGGGTGGCTGCTCACTCGCCGCCCTTCTGGATGAACGACTTCACGAAGTCCTCGGCGTTGGTCTCGAGGACGTCGTCGATCTCGTCGAGGATGGCGTCGATGTCGTCGTCCAGCGCTTCCTTGCGCTCCGCGACGTCGCTCTCGGTGACGGCTTCGGTGGACTCCTCCACCTCCGACGCCTTGCGCGGCTGCTTCTGCTCCTGGGCCATGCCCAGACACTATCCGGCCGCACCCACGATCAGCGGGTGAGTTCGGCTACCAGCGCTTCGGCCGTGTCGGACCGGTCGAGCAGGGCGCCGACGTGCGCCTTGCTGCCGCGGAGCGGGTCGATGGTCGGCACGCGCTGCAGCGACTCCCGGCCGGGCAGGTCGAAGATCACCGAGTCCCACGACGCCGCGGCCACCTCGGAGGAGAACTTCTCGAGGCAGCGACCGCGGAAGTAGGCGCGGGTGTCCTCCGGCGGGTCGTGCATGGCCGCCTCGATCTCCTCGTCGCCCAGCAGCCGCTGGATCCGCCCGGACTGGGCGAGCCGGTGGTAGAGGCCCTTCTCGGGCCGGATGTCGGAGTACTGGTAGTCGATGAGCTGCAGCTTCGCGTCGTCCCACTCCAGGCCGTCGCGCTGGCGGTACTGCTCCAGCAGCTTGAGCTTGGCCACCCAGTCGAGCTCGCTGGCCAGCAGCATCGGGTCGCGCTCCAGGCGGTCGAGCACCGACTCCCATCGGGCGAGCACGTCGAGCGTCTGGTCGTCGGCGTCGGCGCCGAGGCGGTCCTCGACGTACTTGCGGGCCAGGTCGAGGTACTCCAGCTGCAGCTGTACGCCGGTCAGGGTCCGGCCGTCGGTCAGCGTCACCGTCTGCTTCAGCGTCGGGTCGTGCGAGATGGCCCGCAGCGCGGTGACCGAACCGTCGACCGTGAGGTCCTGACCGATGAACCTCTCCTCGATCATCGACAGGACCAGCGCGGTGGTGCCGACCTTGAGGTACGTGGAGATCTCGGCCAGGTTGGCGTCGCCGATGATCACGTGCAGCCGGCGGTACTTCTCCGGGTCGGCGTGCGGCTCGTCGCGGGTGTTGATGATCGGCCGCTTGAGGGTGGTCTCGAGCCCGACCTCGACCTCGAAGAAGTCGGCCCGCTGGCTCAGCTGGAAGCCGTGCTCGCGGCCGTCCTGGCCGATCCCGACCCGGCCGGCGCCGGTGAACACCTGGCGGCTCACGAAGAACGGCGTCAGGTGCCGCACGATGTCGGCGAACGGGGTGGACCGCCGCATGAGGTAGTTCTCGTGGGCGCCGTAGGACGCGCCCTTGTTGTCGGTGTTGTTCTTGTAGCAGACGATCGGCGTGCCACCCGGGAGCTGCCCGGCCCGCCGGGACGCGTCCAGCATCACCAGCTCCCCCGCCTTGTCCCACTTCACGATGTCGCGAGGGGTGGTGACCTCGGGCGTGGAGTACTCCGGGTGGGCGTGGTCGACGTAGAGCCGGGCACCGTTGGTCAGGATGACGTTGGCGAGCCCGAGGTCCTCGTCGGTGAGCTGGGTCGGGTCCGCGAGCTGGCGGGACATGTCGAAGCCGCGGGCATCCCGCAGCGGCGACTCCTCCTCGAAGTCCCAGCGGGCCCGGCGTGCCTTCACGGTGGCGGAGGCGTAGGCGTTGACCACCTGCGAGGACGCGACCATGGGATTGGCCAGGGGCTGGCCCACCACCGAGATGCCGTACTCCACCTCGGTGCCCATGACGCGTCGCACAGACATGGCTCCAGCGTACGGGTAAGCGGCTGCCCGTATCTTGGGCTAGTGGGCTGGTGGTCCGAACGTGTCGTCCCGCGGATGGCCGACCGGAGCCTGTCCTCGCGGCCGATCATGGCGCTGCGCCGCGACGTGTGCGCCGGCCTGTCCGGCCGGGTGGTGGAGATCGGCTTCGGCAGCGGGCTGAACCTCTCGGTCTACCCGGCGAGCGTCACCTCCGTGGACGCCGTGGAGCCCTCCGACGTGGGGTGGGAGCTGTCCGGCGCACGTCGTACCGCCTCCTCGGTGCTGGTCGAGAGGGTCGGACTGGACGGCCAGCGCCTGGAGGCGGAGGACGCGACGTACGACGCGGCGCTGTCGACGTTCACGCTGTGCACGATCCCCGACGTGGAGGCGGCCCTGGCGGAGGTACGCCGAGTCCTGCGCCCCGGAGGCACCCTGCACGTGCTCGAGCACGGCCTGGCGCCGGACCCGAGGGTGGCGACCTGGCAGCGCCGGCTGGACGGGCTCCAGGGACGCGTCGCCGCGGGTTGCCACCTGACCAGGGACGCTCCGAGCCTGGTCGGGCGGGCGGGGTTCACCGTCGACCGGCTCGACCGGAGCTACCTGCCCGGGCCCGGCGTCGCGAAGCCCTGGACCTTCGTCTCGCTGGCTGTGGCGCGGCGGCCATGAGCGACGACCACTCGGACCGCGCCATCGCCGCGGCCGTCGAGCTCGGTCTCGACCACGACGTCACCCGGCACGGTCCGGTGCGCTCCCTCGAGGAGGCGGCCGCGGCACGGGGCGTCGAGCCGCACCAGCTGGTCAAGACGATGGTGGTCCGGGTGTCCGACGGCGAGCACGTGTTCGTGCTGGTGCCGGGCGATCGGGAGATCGCCTGGCCGAAGCTCCGGGCCCTGCTGGGCGTGAACCGGCTGACCATGGCCTCCGCGGAGGCGGCGTACGACGTCACCGGCTACGTGCGCGGCACCATCACTCCGCTGGGCAGCCTGACGCCGCTCCCGGTGGTCGCGGACGCGTCTGTCCAGGGCCGGATCAGCCTGGGTGGTGGCGCCCACGGCGTGGCGCTGACTGTCGACGCGGCCGAGCTGGTGGCCAAGCTGGATGCGACCGTCGCCGACGTCACCTGACCTCAGACGAACGGCCGGCGGCTAAACGCCGGGACCGAAGTCGGGCGGTCGGTACTGCTTCATCATCCTGGCCTCCGCCTCACCGCGCTCCCCCGCGGCCAGCGGGTTGTACTCGGCGCCTCGGGCACGCCCGCTCCTCCACCAGGCGAGCCCGAACAGGGCGCCCCCGGCCCCGCCCCCGGCAACGATGAGCAGCACCAGCTCTGTCGACATGGCGACTCCTAGAACCCGCCGGGTGGCTACAGGTATTGGCCGGTGTTGGGAACGGTGTCGATCGAGCGCCCGGGCTCGGTGCCGGACTTGCCGGTGATGAGCGTGCGGATGAACACGATTCGCTCGCCCTTCTTGCCGGAGATCCGCGCCCAGTCGTCGGGGTTGGTGGTGTTGGGGAGGTCCTCGTTCTCCTTGAACTCGTCCACGCACGCCTGGAGCAGGTGCGAGACGCGCAGGCCGTGCTGCTGGAGGTCGAGGAAGTCCTTGATCGCCATCTTCTTGGCCCGGTCGACGATGTTCTGGATCATCGCGCCGGAGTTGAAGTCCTTGAAGTAGAGGACCTCCTTGTCGCCGTTGGCGTAGGTCACCTCGAGGAAGCGGTTCTCCTCGGTCTCGGTGTACATCCGCTCGACCGTGGCCTGGATCATCGCGCCGACGGTGGCCTCGCGGTCACCGCCGAACTCGCCGAGGTCGTCGGCGTGCAGTGGGAGGGTCACGGTGAGGTACTTGCTGAAGATGTCGCGCGCCGACTCGGCGTCCGGGCGCTCGATCTTGATCTTCACGTCCAGCCGACCCGGCCTCAGGATGGCGGGGTCGATCATGTCCTCGCGGTTGGAGGCGCCGATCACCAGCACGTTCTCGAGCAGCTCGACACCGTCGATCTCGCTCAACAGCTGCGGGACGATCGTGTTTTCAACATCGGAGGAGACCCCGGAGCCGCGGGTGCGGAACAGCGAGTCCATCTCGTCGAAGAAGACGATGACCGGCGTGCCCTCGCTCGCCTTCTCACGGGCGCGCTGAAACACCAGCCGGATGTGCCGCTCGGTCTCACCGACGTACTTGTTGAGCAGCTCGGGGCCCTTGATGTTGAGGAAGTAGGACTTCCCCTCCTGCCCGGTCTTGGCTGCGACCTTCTTGGCCAGCGAGTTGGCGACCGCCTTGGCGATCAGCGTCTTGCCACAGCCGGGCGGACCGTAGAGCAGCACGCCCTTGGGCGGCTTGAGCTCGTGCTCCTTGAACAGCTCGGGGTGGAGGTAGGGCAGCTCGACGGCGTCCTGGATCGTCTCGATCTGTCCCTTGAGCCCGCCGATCGACGAGTAGTCGATGTCGGGGACCTCCTCGAGGACCAGCTCCTCGACCTCGGACTTCGGGACCTTCTCGTAGACGTAGCCGGCCCGCGTGTCGAGCAGCAGCGAGTCGCCGGCCCGGATCGTGTCGGCCCGCAGCGGCTCGGCGAGGCGTACGACGCGCTCCTCGTCGGCGCTCGCGATGACCAGGGCCCGGTCGCCGTCGGCGAGCAGCTCCTTGAACATCACGACCTCACCGACCTGCTCGTAGTCGAGCGCGGCGACGACGTTGAGCGCCTCGTTGAGCATGACCTCCTGGCCACGGAAGAGGTGGTCGAGGTCGACGCTGGGGCTGACGTTGACCCGCAGCTTGCGCCCGCCGGTGAACACGTCGATCGAGTCGTCGTCGTTGCGGCTCAGGAAGGTACCGAAGCCCGCCGGCGGCTGTGCCAGGCGGTCGACCTCCTCCTTGAGCTTCATGATCTGGTCGCGAGCCTCGCGAAGGGTCTGCGCCAGCCGCTCGTTCTGCGAGGTCACGGCGGCGAGGGAGCGCTGCGCGTCGGCGAGACGGAGCTCGAGGCCACGAGAGCCGGTCGGCGCGTCGTTGACGCGCCGGCGGAGGTCGGTGACCTCGGCCTCGAGGAAGCGCACCTGGCTCATGAGCTCGTCGGGGGTCCTGCCCCCAGCGGCTCCGCTGGACTTGTCCGGGCTGTCCGAAGTCATGGCGTCACCTCCTGTGAAAAACGACCCTACTCGTGAACACCTATGGCCCAAGGGCATATCCGCGCGGCGTTGATCACGAATTGACCATGAACTGGTTGCCGGGAGGTTGCCCCGACGTTGCCGCGGGGGCCCGGGTTCAGCCCTCGGCCGGGTCGACCGGCAGTCCCGGAGGCCGCGGGCCGGTGTAGTCCGGGCCGTAGGCGCCCGGCGCCGGCCGGCGCTTCTTGAGGGGCGCCTTCTGGCCGGCAGCCATCCGCCGGGCGGTGACCAGGAACGCCGTGTGGCCGATCATCGAATGGCCCGGGCGCACGGCCAGGCCTTCCACGTGCCAGTCGCGGACCAGGGTCTCCCAAGCGGCCGGCTCGGTGAAGCCGCCGTGTGCCCGCACCGTCTCGACGAAGCGCGAGAGCTGGGTGGTCGTGGCGACGTACGCGCACAGGATCCCGCCGCCGCGGAGCGCGTCGGCGGCCACCTCGAGGCACTCCCAGGGCGCCAGCATGTCCAGGACGATCCGGTCGCACCGCTCCCCGGACTGCGCCTGGTGCTCGGGCAGCAGCTCGGCCAGGTCGCCCACGTGGAGTGTCCACGCGGGGTGGCCCTGCCCGTTCTCGTCGGCGCCGAAGAACTGGGTGACGTTGCGGCGGGCGACGTCGGCGAACTCCTCGCGCCGCTCGTACGACGTGACGCGTCCACCCGGGCCGACGGCACGCAGCAGCGAGCAGGTCAGCGCACCGGACCCGGCGCCGGCCTCGACGACGTGGGCGCCCGGGAAGACGTCGACCAGCGCGACGATCTGGGCCGCGTCCTTGGGGTAGATGACGGCGGCACCGCGGGGCATCGAGATCACGAACTCCGACAGCAGCGGGCGGAACACGAGGTACTCGCCGCCGGCTGAGGACGTGACCGTGAAGCCCTCCTCGCGGCCGATCAGCTCGTCGTGGTCGAGGTGGCCCTTGTTGGAGAAGAACCGCTTGCCGGGCTCGAGGCAGAAGTTGTTGCGGCGGCCCTTGCCGTCGACGAGGCGCACCCACTCGCCGGCGCGCAGCGGGCCGCGGTGCACTCCCGACCAGGCGGGGTCGTCGTTCGGCTCGGCCACCCGGGGAACCTACCGAAGCCGACCGCTCACTCCGGAACCGCCCGGAACGCCTTGTCCACGTCGGCGGTGGTCAGCACCCCGTAGACCGAGCCGTCCTCCTCGACGAGGAGGTACTCCGTCGCGGGCGACCGGGTGATCGCCCGGACCAGCTCCTCACCGGTGATGCTCACCGGCAGTGAGAGGCCGTCGTCCACGCTGCGGGCCACGGTAGAGACGGCCAGCCAGGGCCGTCGGTCCTCGGGAGTGGCCAGCAGGGCCGCCTCGTTGACGACGCCGACCGGGCGACCGCTGGTCGTGACGGTGACGATCGCTCCGGCGTGGCCCTCCCGTGCGCGGCGTACCGCCTCGGACACCGGCAGGTCCTCGGGGACGGCGAGGGTACGGCGCGCGAGGTTCCGCGCGACCAGGTGCGGCAGCTTGCGCCGGACCCGGGCCGACTGGAGCGCGGCCGAGGCGCCGTTCCAGAGGAAGAAGGCGATGACGAAGGCCAGCAGGAAGTCGAACACGTCGGGCTCGATGTCGAGCAGCGCCTCTTGCGCCACCGGCCAGAGCAGCACGGCGACGGCGGTGACCCGGCCGCCCCACGCCGCGACGACGGTGCCGCGGTGCGCGCTGCCGGTCAGCTGCCAGACCGCGGCCTTGAGGACCCGGCCGCCGTCCAGCGGGAGCCCGGGCACCAGGTTGAGCGCGCCGACCAGCAGGTTCCCGAAGGCGAGCCCCTCGACGGCCATCAGCAGCAACCCGTCGGGGACGACGAACCACAGCCCCAGTGCCGCCACCCCGACGGCCAACGAGGTCAGCGGCCCGACCACGGCGATCCAGAACTCCTGGCGCGGCTTCTTCGCCTCCGCCTCGATGGCGGTGACCCCTCCGAGGAAGTGCAGCGTGATCGACGACACCGGGAAGCCGTAGTGCCGGGCCGCGTAGGCGTGCGAGGCCTCGTGCAGGAGCACCGAGAGGTAGAGGACGATCGCGAACGCGAGCCCGGCGACGTACTTCCAGACCCCCAGCCCGGGGTGGACGGCCTCCGCGCGCGGTGCGATGACGACGGCGATCAGGGCCGCGACGACGAACCAGGACGACGTGACCAGTACGTCGCTGCCCGCGATGGTGCCGATCTTGAACGTGCCCGGTGCCCGCGGGGTGGGCGAGCTCGCCTGATGACCGGACACGCACCAACGCTAGCCGGTCGCACGAGCCGGTGTCGGTGGCCGCGGCTAGCGTGCGTGCCATGGGCTCGATGAGTGCGGCACCGATCGACCGCAAGGTCCGCGGTGTGCTGTCCCCGAGCCGGGCCGGCGACTTCATGTCCTGCCCACTGTTGTTCCGCTACCGCACGATCGACCGGCTGCCCGAAGGGTCCTCCCCTGACGCGGTCCGCGGCACGCTGGTCCACCAGGTGCTCGAGGAGATCTTCGACCTGCCCGCCGCTGACCGGACGCCCGCCGCGGCGCATCTCATGCTCGAGCCCACCTGGGAGCGGCTGCAGGAGCGGTCCCGCGAGGCGCGCGAGGTGGCGGTCACCCTCGAGGAGGCGGCCTGGCTCGAGTCCGCACACACCGTGGTCGACCGGTGGTTCACGCTGGAGGACCCGACCCGGCTCGAGCCCGCCGAGCGCGAGGCGTACGTCGAGGTGGTGCTGCCCTCGGGGCTGCAGCTGCGCGGCATCGTCGACCGGCTCGATCGCGCCTCCGACGGCGCCTTGCGGGTCGTCGACTACAAGTCCGGGAGCTCGCCCCCGGAGGGCTTCGAGGCCCGCGCGCTGTTCCAGCTCCGGATCTACGCGCTGATCATCTGGCGCAGCCGCGGCGTGCTGCCCACCGTCCTCCAGCTCGTCTACCTCGGCGACGGTCAGATCGTCCGCTACGAGCCCGACGAGGAGGACCTCCTGGCGACCGAGCGCAAGGTCGACGCGGTCTGGGAGGCGATCGAGCTGGCCAAGGCCACCGGCGAGTTCCTGCCGAGCCGCGGCAAGCAGTGCGACTGGTGCGCGTTCAAGGCCCACTGTCCGGCCTGGGGCGGCGAGCTGCTTCCGATGCCCGCGCCGCCGTCGCGCTGGGCCCGCCTCAAGAGGACCGTGCGGCGCCGTTGGCGTCGGGTCCGACGCCGTCTCAGAGGGCGTCGCTGAGCTGTGGATGACGCCCTCCACCGGGCCGCGTTGCGACGTAGAGTGAGACCGTCGAGACGAGAGGGGGCCACGGGGGTGGGTGACGCTCAGGCGTGGACCCTGGTCGCCGGCTTCTTCGCGCTCATGGTGACCATGATCGGCATGACGTTGCGCGTGGTGAAGTCCGAGATTGCGGTGCTGGGTGCCCGCATCGACCACCTCGACCGTGACATCCAGGCAGTCATGACCCGACTCATGGACGGTTGAGCGCCGCCAGATCTTCGCTGGTCAGGCCTTGCAGCGTGTCCCGGAACACCCGCCGCGGCCCCTCCAGCACCGGCACGTGGTTCTCGACGACGAGCACGAGACAGCCCGCCTCCTCGGCCGACTTGGCGCCGGTGTTGGAGTCCTCGATGGCGACGCAGTCCTCTGGCCGTACGCCGAGCGCGGCCGCCGCGGTGAGGTACGGCTCGGGGTGCGGCTTGCCGTTCTGCACCTGGTCACCGGTGACCACGACGCGGAAGGTCTCCGCCGGCAGCCGGGCGAGGATCGGCGCCACGAAGCGCTCGTAGGACATCGTGACGAGCCCGCAGCGGACGCCCGCCTCGGCCAGTGACGTCAGCAGCTCGACCGCACCGGGCCGCCACGGCACCTCGACCTCGACCTTCGCGACGACGCCGTCGAGCAGCTCCTCGACGATCTCCTCGGGCGTGAGCTCGAGCCCCATCACCCGCTTGATGTAGCGGCCGGAGTCGACCAGATCGCTCCCGACCAGGTTCAGGGCGTCCGCGTGGGTCCACGTCGCGCCGTACTTGTCGGCCATCGCCTGCTCGGTCGCGATCCAGTAGGGCTCGGTGTCGACCAGGGTGCCGTCCATGTCCCACAGGACTGCCTGCATCAGGGCATCAGTCGTCCGGGTCGTAGCCGAGGTTGGGCGAGAGCCACTTCTCGGCCTCGGCGAGGGTCCAGCCCTTGCGGTCGGCGTAGTCCTGGACCTGGTCGCGGGCCAGCCGGCCGACGACGAAGTACTGCGACTGCGGGTGGCTGAAGTACCAGCCCGAGACGGCGGCGCCCGGCCACATCGCCATGCTCTCGGTCAGCTCGATCCCGGTCCGGGCCTCGACGTCGAGCAGCTCCCACAGCGTCTGCTTCTCGGTGTGCTCCGGGCACGCGGGGTAGCCCGGCGCGGGCCGGATGCCTTGGTACTTCTCGGCGATCAGGGCCTGGTTGTCGAGGTCCTCGTCGGGAACGTGGCCCCAGAACTCGGTGCGGACCCGTTGGTGCAGCCGCTCCGCGTACGCCTCGGCGAGCCGGTCGGCGAGCGCTTCGAGCATGATCGCGGAGTAGTCGTCGTTGGCCTTCTTGAAGGCGTCGATGCGGTCCTGGGCGCCGAGACCGGTCGTCACCGCGAAGGCGCCGACGTGGTCGGGCAGGCCGCTCTCGTGGGGGGCCACGAAGTCGCCGAGCGACCGGTTCGGGACCCCCTCCCGGTGCTCACCCTGCTGTCGGAGGTTGCGCAGCGTGGTGAGCACCTCGGAGCGGGACGCGTCGGTGTAGACCTCGATGTCGTCCCCCTTCGCGTTGGCCGGGAAGAAGCCGAACACGGCGTTCGCGGTCAGCCACTTCTCCGCGATGACCGTGTCGAGCATGGCCTGGGCGTCGTCGTAGAGGGCGCGGGCGGTCTCGCCGGTCGTCGGGCTGTGGAGGATGTCGGGGAACTTGCCCTTCATCTCCCAGGCGTTGAAGAACGGCTGCCAGTCGATGTAGTCGCGGAGCTCGGCGAGGTCGTAGCCCTCGAGCACGTGGATGCCGGGCTCCTTGGGCGCGGGCGGCTCGTAGCCGTCCCACGTGATCGGCGTCCGGTTGTCGCGAGCCTGCTGGAGCGTGATCATCGGGCGGTCGTGCTTGGCGGCGTGGCGCTCGCGCAGCGAGTCGTAGTCGGCCTTCACGTCCGCCAGCAGCTTCGGACGCTGAGCGTCGCTCAGCAGCGCGGCCAGGGTCGGGACCGACCGCGAGGCGTCCTTCACCCAGACCACCGGGCCGTCGTACTTCCCGTCCACCTTGACCGCCGTGTGCGCGCGCGACGTCGTGGCGCCGCCGATCATCAACGGGATCTCGAAGCCGCGACGCTGCATCTCGCCGGCGACGTTGACCATCTCGTCGAGGGAGGGCGTGATCAGCCCGGACAGGCCGACGGCGTCGGCACCGATCTCGACCGCGGTGTCGAGGATCTTCTGGGCCGGCACCATCACGCCGAGGTCGACGACCTCGTAGTTGTTGCACTGGAGGACCACGCCGACGATGTTCTTGCCGATGTCGTGGACGTCGCCCTTGACCGTCGCCATCACGATGGTGCCGTTGGTGTCCTTCGCGGTGGCGTACTCCGGGTTGTCGAGCTTCTCCTGCTCGATGAACGGGATGAGATAGGCGACGGCCTTCTTCATGACCCGCGCCGACTTCACGACCTGGGGCAGGAACATCTTGCCGGCGCCGAACAGGTCGCCGACGACGTTCATGCCGTCCATGAGCGGGCCCTCGATGACCTCGATCGGGCGGCCGCCGCGGTCCGCGATCACCTGGCGCAGCTCCTCGGTGTCGCTCTCGGCGTAGGCATCGATGCCCTTGACCAGCGCGTGCGTGATCCGCTCGCCGACCGGTAGCGAGCGCCACTCCTCGGCCTCCGCCTCGGTGACCTCACCCTGCTTGTTGTGCGCCTCGGCGATCTCGAGCAGACGTTCGGCCGCGTCGGGACGGCGGTTGAGGACGACGTCCTCGATCCGCTCGCGCAGCTCCGGCTCGACCTGGTCGTAGACCACCAGCGCGCCGGCGTTCACGATTCCCATGTCGAGGCCGGCCTCGATCGCGTGGTAGAGGAACACCGCGTGGATCGCCTCGCGGACCGGGTTGTTGCCGCGGAAGGAGAAGCTGACGTTGGAGATGCCGCCGGACACCTTGGCGCCCGGCAGGTTCTCCTTGATCCAGCGGGTGGCCTCGATGAAGTCGTGGCCGTACGTCGCGTGCTCCTCGATGCCCGTCGCGACGGCGAAGACGTTCGGGTCGAAGATGATGTCGTCCGGAGAGAACCCGACCTCGTCGACGAGGATCCGGTAGGCCCGCTCGCAGATCGCCTTGCGACGCTCGAGGTTGTCGGCCTGGCCGTCCTCGTCGAAGGCCATGACGACCGCGGCGGCGCCGTACTTGAGGCAGAGCCGGGCCTGCTCGCGGAACTTGTCCTCGCCCTCCTTCATGGAGATCGAGTTGACGATCGCCTTGCCCTGGACGTTCTTGAGACCGGCCTCGATCACCTCCCACTTGGAGGAGTCGACCATGATCGGGACCCGGCTGATGTCCGGCTCGGAGGCGATCAGCTTGGTGAAGCGGTCCATGGCCGCGACGCCGTCGATCATCCCCTCGTCCATGTTGATGTCGATGACCTGCGCGCCGTTCTCGACCTGCTGCAGGGCCACCGCCAGCGCGGTGTCGTAGTCGCCGGCCTTGATGAGGTTCCGGAACTTGGCGGAGCCGGTGATGTTGGTGCGCTCCCCCACGTTCACGAAGAGGCTGTCCTCGGTGAGCGTGAACGGCTCGAGGCCCGACAGGCGCATGGCGGGCGCCAGGGCCTGGAAGTCCCGCCGCTGCTTGCCCTCGACGGCGGCGGCGATGGCGGCGATGTGCGCCGGCGTGGTGCCGCAGCAGCCGCCGACCAGGTTGACGTAGCCGGCCTCGGCGAACTCACCGATGATCGCGGCGGTCTCGTGGGGGGCCTCGTCGTACTCACCGAACGCGTTGGGCAGTCCGGCGTTGGGGTAGCAGGAGACGAAGGAGTCGGCGATCCGGGACATCTCCGCGATGTAGGGCCGCATCTCCTTGGCGCCCAGCGCGCAGTTGAGGCCCACCGCGATCGGGCTCACGTGGCGGATCGAGTCCCAGAAGGCCTCCGTCACCTGGCCGGACAGGGTGCGCCCCGACGCGTCGGTGATGGTGCCGGACACGATCACGGGCCAGCGCCGGCCGGCCTCTTCGAAGACCGTCTCGACCGCGAAGATCGCGGCCTTGGCATTGAGGGTGTCGAAGATCGTCTCGATGAAGAGCAGGTCCGACCCGCCCTCGAGCAGTCCGCGGGTCGACTCGGAGTACGCCGCCACGAGCTGGTCGAACGAGATGTTGCGGGCGGCGGGGTCGTTGACGTCGGGCGAGATGGACGCCGTCCGCGTGGTCGGCCCGAGCGCGCCCGCGACGTACCGCGGCCGGTCAGGGGTGCTGACCTGGTCGGCGACGCCGCGCGCGAGCCGGGCGGCCTCGAGGTTGAGCTCGTAGGCGAGCTCCTCCATGCCGTAGTCCGCCAGCGAGATCGAGGTGGCGTTGAACGTGTTGGTCTCGATGATGTCCGCGCCGGCCTCGAGGTACTCGCGGTGGATGCCGGCGATGATCTCGGGCTGGGTGAGGGTGAGCAGGTCGTTGTTGCCCTGCAGGTCCGAGGGCCAGTCGGCGAAGCGCTCGCCGCGGTAGCCGGCCTCGGACGGGCGGTCCCGCTGGATCGCCGTACCCATCGCACCGTCGATGACGAGGATCCGGTCGCGGAGCGAAGCAGTGAGGGGCTCGGTCGCGTCGGGACGCCAGTCCTTCTTGCTCACCGTGCCTCCTCTCCGCCTGTCGGCCTCTACAACGGCCTCGGCGGCGCTGGGTGACAAGCCTAGGAACAGCGTCCACTGGCTGGACGCCATTCCCGAATGGTGGCACCGGCGTGTCTCAGCCTGCGAATTGGCGAGCCGGCTCGAAACGACCCGAGCCCACCTAGACTTCGATGGTGATCGAGTTGGAGGAGATCGACGGTCTGGTCGATCCGGTCGTCATCGCGGCGTTCGAGGGATGGAACGACGCGGCCGACGCGGCATCCTCCGCTGTGGACCACCTGATCCGGGTGTGGAACGCCAGGCTCGTGGGTGCGATCGATCCCGACGAGTACTACGACTTCCAGGTCAACCGGCCGATGGTCGGCACCGACCCCGCCGGGCACCGGCGGATCACCTGGCCCGGCACCACGCTGGCGATCGCGTCGCCGCCCGACCTCGACCGCGACATCATCCTGCTGCGCGGCATCGAGCCGAACATGAAGTGGCGCCTGTTCTGCGCCGAGCTGCTCGCCGCCTGCGACGACCTCGGTGGCCAGCTGGTGGTCACCCTCGGCGCGCTGCTCGCGGACACCCCCCACACCCGGCCGATCCCCGTGTCCGGCACCGCGACGGAGCCGGAGCTGGTGGACCGTCTCAAGCTCGAGCAGTCGACGTACGAGGGGCCGACCGGCATCGTCGGCGTGCTTCAGGACGCGTGCTCCAAGCTCGACATCCCGGCGGTGTCCTACTGGGCGGCGGTGCCGCACTACGTCGCCCAGCCGCCCTGCCCCAAGGCGACGCTGGCGCTGCTCGGCCAGCTCGAGGACCTGCTGGAGGCGAGCATCCCGCTCGGCGACCTGCCCGAGGACGCCCGCGCCTGGGAGCGCGGGGTGGACGAGCTCGCCGAGGAGGACGAGGACGTCGCCGACTACGTCCGGTCGCTCGAGGAGACCCGCGACACGACCGAGCTGCCCGAGGCCTCCGGCGAGGCGATCGCCCGCGAGTTCGAGCGCTACCTCAAGCGCCGCAACGGCGGGGAGTAGACGCTACAGAGCCAGCCCCAGCGCCGCGTCGAGCAGCGAGTGCATGGTGAGCGCGGCGTCCTGGTCGGAGGTGTCGGCCAGGTGGCCGGTGGTCCCGAGGGTGGCGTCCACCCAAGCCTGTACGGCGGCCACCGCGCGCGGGGCGTCGAGGTCGTCGGCCATGGCGGCGAGGACCTCGGTCACGACCGGGTCGGCCGGAGCCCCGGCGCCGAGTGAGAGCGCGCGTCGCCAGTCGGCGAGCGTGTCGACGGCGTCCCAGAGCTCACTGTCGAGCCATTCCCAGTCGGACCGGAAGTGGTGGCGAAGCAGCACGAGCCGGATCGCCATCGGGTCCACGTCGCTGTTGCGCAGCGCCGAGACGAAGACCAGGTTGCCCTTCGACTTCGACATCTTCTCGCCGTCGTAGGCCACCATGCCGGCGTGGCTGTAGAGCTTCGCGAACGGTCCGGACGGATCGGCGACCTGGGCGTGCCCGGCGCACATCTCGTGGTGCGGGAAGACGAGGTCGCTACCGCCGCCCTGCACGTCGAACCCCACCCCGAGGTGCTCGCGGGCGATGGCCGCACACTCGATGTGCCAGCCGGGCCGGCCGGGCCCGAGCGAGCTCTCCCAGTGCGGCTCCCCGTCGCGGGGGCCGCGCCAGACGACGCAGTCGAGCGGGTCCTTCTTGCCCGGCCGGTCGGGGTCGCCACCGCGGTCGGGGTAGAGCTCGAGCATGGTGTCGCGGTCGTAGTTGGACTCCTGGCCGAACGCCGGGTCCGCCGTGACGGAGAAGTAGTGGTCGTCCTCGACCCGGTAGACCGAGCCCGCCTCCTGGAGCCTCTCGATCAGGGCCACGGCGAGCGGGATCGACTCGACCGCACCGACGTAGTGGTCGGGCGGGAGCACGCGGAGGGCCTGCATGTCCTGGCGGAACAGCTCGGTCTCGCGCTCCGCGAGCTCGGTCCAGTCGACGTTCACCTTGGCCGCGCGCTCAAGCAGCGGGTCGTCGACGTCGGTGACGTTCTCGACGAACACCACCTCGTGGCCGGCGTTGCGCCAGGCCCGGTTGAGCAGGTCGAAGCCGACGTACGTCGCGGCGTGGCCGATGTGCGTGGCGTCGTAGGGCGTGATGCCGCAGACGTAGAGCCGGGCCGGGCCGTCCGGCGTGGTCGTGACCAGGGTTTCGGACGCCGTGTCGTAGAGCGCGACGGCAGGCCCCGCCACCGGGAGCTGGGGCACCTCGGGAGCCGACCACGCACGCATGCGGGAAGCCTAAGGGGCACCCCTCAAAAGGGCGGCCACGGGATCGCTGGGTAGGACCCGCGGGGCGAGGGCATCACCGCGCGCTCGGACAGCCGGCGGCACCGCGTCGCCGCGGCATCGATCTCGGGATCGGTGAGGTGCGCCGCCAGCTCGTCGCCCAGCGGACCGGCAAGCTCCTTGCCGAGGCGGAGCACCTCGGCCAGGTCGTCCTCGGGCACCGGGTCGCCGAGCCAGCCCCACAGGACGGTGCGGAGCTTGTGCTCGACGTGGAACGTGACGCCGTGGTCGACGCCGTAGCGGTGCCCGTCGCCCATCTCCAGCACGTGACCGCCCTTGCGGTCCGCGTTGTTGACCAGCACGTCGAAGACCGCCATCCGGCGGAGCGGCTCGGAGTCCTCGTGCACGAGCGACACGGGGAGGTCGCGCCCGTCGACGCCGTCGAAGACGTGCTTCCAGCCGGGTGGCGTCGACCCCTCCTCGACCAGGGTCACCGCCTCCTGCTCGGGGTCCGGCTCCTGCCAGACCTGGACCATTCCCGGCCCGTGCGGTCCGTCCCTCAGCCACGTGGGCGGTACGACGTCCCAGCCCAGCGCCTCCGACACCAGGCGGGCCGCCACCTCACGGTCGGCGAGGGTGCCGGTCGGGAAGTCCCACAGCGGCCGCTCCCCCGAGACCGGCTTGTACACGACGCGGACCTCGCCGATCTGGCCGAGGAAGGTGGCGTTGGACGCCGGCATGATCCGGCCGTGGAGGACGAGCTCGCCCTGCTGGAGCTCTGCGGTGGGGGCCGCACTCATCTCGAGGAGCTCATCTCCGGGAGCTCACGAGTCCTCGGGTTCCCGACGCCGGAACCCGTTGGCCCGCACGCAGAGGTGGCCTTCCGGGTCGATGGGGGTCCCGCAGAACGGACAGGTGGGCCGGCCCGCCTCGAGGACCTGCTCGGAGCGCTTCACGAACGCCCGGGCGCTGCCGGCGTCGAGGCGGATCAGGAAGACCTCGTCCGGCTCCGGCTCGGTGAGGTCCTCGTCGAGCTGCTCGGGGCTGACCACGGCCGCCTCGGTGTAGGGGAAGACCTCGATCACCACGCGCTCGTCGTCCGGGTCCCAGGAGAGCGTCATGGTGCCGGCCCGGAACTCCTCCTCGATCGGCTGCTCGAGCGGCGCGGAGTCCTCGAGGCCCAGGGGTGCGACCGCAGGGATGACCGACTGGGTGGAGTCGTTGGTCATGACCTCGTCGAGCAGCTGGTCGATCCGCTCGCTGAGGGCGGCGACCTGCTGCTTCTCCAGCGAGACGCTGGTGATGCGCGCGCCGCTGCGCGCCTGAAGGAAGAACGTCCGCTGCCCGGGCTCGCCGACCGTGCCGGTCACGAAGCGCTCCGGCGGGTCGAAACCGTGGATCAGCGGCATGCCTTCACCTTAGGCAGAGCACCTAGGGCCACCGAGACAGCGTCCCTAGGCAGGTCCGGCCCCGCCGCCGACCGCCGCGTCGTGGGCCTTCTTCCGGCGCCGCGTGGCCTTCTTGGGAGCCGGCTTGAGCCAGGACAGGTCGCCGGCGTGGGTGTTGGTCGCGAGCACGTAGGGGCGGGTGCCGGTGTAGCGCACGATCGAGACCGACGCCGGGTCGACGTGGAGCCGCTGGAAGAGGTCCAGGTGCATCCCGAGGGCGTCCGCGAGGACCGACTTGATGATGTCGCCGTGGCTGACCGCGACCCACACGGCACCGGCGCCGTGCTCGGCCTCGTAGAGCGCGTCGAGCCGACGTACGGCGGAGACCGAGCGGGCCTGCATCGCCGACATCGACTCGCCGTCGGGGAACGCCGCGGCGGACGGCTGGGTCTGCACGGTCTTCCAGAGAGGTTCCTTGGCCAGCTCGCGGAGCGACTTGCCCTGCCACGACCCGTAGTCGCACTCGGTGATCCCCCGCTCGGTCGCGGCCGCCGGCGAACCCTGCTGCTGCTCGAGGATCGCGCGGGCGGTCTGTCGGCACCGCTCCAGGGGGCTGGACACGACGGCGACGAGCGGCACGGCGGCCAGGCGCTCGGCGGTCCGGACCGCCTGGGCCACGCCCGTGTCGTCGAGCCGGACACCGCGCGCCCGACCGGCGAGCACGCCCGCGGTGTTGGCCGTGGTCCGGCCGTGTCGCACGAGGATCACGGTTGCCACGCGCTGGAGCCTACGGGGACTACCGTCGGGTCCGTGATCGTCGACAGCGCGCTGTATCGCAAGGGGCAGCGCATCGAGGTCGACTGCTTCCCCCACGAGTTCGACAAGATCCGCGCGGAGGCGACCGAGGACGGCGACTTCGTCTGGGTCGGCCTCTACAAGCCCAGCGAGGGCGAGCTCGACGACGTCGCCGAGTCGTTCGGGCTGCACCCGCTCGCGGTCGAGGACGCGCTCAAGGCGCACCAGCGGCCCAAGCTCGAGCGCTACGACGACAGCCTGTTCCTCACCCTCAAGTCGCTCTGGTACGTCGACGCCGAGGACGCCGTCGAGACCGGCGAGATCAACCTGTTCGCCGGCCACGACTTCGTGGTCACGGTCCGGCACGGTCGCGGCTCCGAGCTGCACTCGGCGCGCTCCCGCCTCGAGGGGCAGGAGGCGGTGCTGACCCACGGCCCCGGAGCGGTGGTCTACGCGGTCTGCGACACCGTGGTGGACGGCTACGGCGACGTCCTCGACGAGCTGCAGGTCGACGTCGACGAGATCGAGAGCTCGGTCTTCTCCCCTGCCCGCACCGACGACTCCAACCGCATCTACGTGCTCAAGCGCGAGATCGCGGAGGTACGCCGCGCCGTCCTGCCGCTGCGCGAGCCGATGCGCAAGTTCGCCGAGGGCCTGGTCAACCGGGTGGATCCCGAGGCGGGACCGTACTTCCGGGATGTCCTCGACCACCTCAACCAGGCCGCCGACGTCATCGACACGCTCGACTCGCTCCTGTCGACGGCGTTCGACGCCCACCTGGCCCGGATCACCGTCCAGCAGAACGACGACATGCGGAAGATCTCGGCCGGCGTGGCGCTGGCGGCCGCGCCGACGCTGATCGCCGGCGTCTACGGCATGAACTTCGACCACATGCCCGAGCTGGGCTGGACGGTGGGCTACCCGCTGGCGGTGCTGCTGATGTTCGGCATCTCCGGGCTGCTCTGGGTGTTCTTCAAGAAGTCCGGCTGGCTGTAGCCCGCAGAGGTCAGGTCGGGCTCAGCACGCCGCTGCCCAGCAGCGCCATCAGCAGGAGGCCGAGACCGATGCGGTAGGGCACGAACCACGCGATGGAATGGTTGGCCACGAACCGCAGCAGCCAGGCGATCGAGGCGTAGGCGACCACGAACGCCACCACGATCCCGACGATCGCCTGGCCCGCACCGATGTCGCCCGAGAACGCGTCCTTGAGCTGGTAGACGCCGGCCGCGAGCAGGGCCGGGATCGCCATGAAGAAGCTGAGCCGGGTCGCCGTCACCCGGTCGAGGCCACGGAACAGCCCGACCGAGATCGTGGCGCCCGAGCGGGAGATGCCGGGGATCAGGGCGACCGCCTGCGCCAGGCCGATCAGGATGGCGTCGCGCACGCCCAGGTCGCGCTCAGGGCGGGTCTGCGTCGCCACTCGCTCGGCCAGCCACATCACGGCGCTCCACCCGACCAGGGCCACCGCGACCACCCACAGCGAGCGCAGGTCGCCGGTGATGAGGTCCTTGGCGAGGAGCCCGACCACACCGACGGGAATCGTCGCGATGATGACGTACCAGCCCATCCGGTGGTCGAGATGGCCGCGGTACTCCGACTTCACCAGCCCCAGCGTCCAGGCCTTGATGATGTTCCAGATGTCGCGGACGAAGTAGACGACCACTGCGGCGATGGCGCCCATCTGGATCACCGCCGTGTAGCCGGTCACGGCCGGGTCGTCGACGTCCAGCCCCAACAGCTTCTCGGCGATGGTCAGGTGACCTGTGCTCGAGACGGGCAGGAACTCGGTCAGTCCTTCGACCACGCCGAGCACCACAGCATCCCAGTAGTCCACGTTGGCGGAGCCTACGAGGTCGTCCCAGCCGCGAGGCGTTGCCCCGCCGGGTGTGGTCGGGCGGCTACCGTGTGCCTCGTGCAGCAGAGGTCCCTCGGTCGCTCCGGCCTGATGGTCTCGCGGCTCGGGCTGGGGCTGATGACCTGGGGCAACCAGACCGACGAGCACGAGGCGCGCGACCAGCTGACCGCCTTCATGGACGCCGGGGGCACGCTGCTCGACACCGCGCACACCTACGCCGGCGGCGCGTCCGAGGAGCTGCTCGGCAAGCTGCTCGCCGAGGGCGTGTCCCGCCGCGACGTGGTCCTGGCCACCAAGGCCGGGGTCGGCATGCGCCGTGGCGCGCGGGTGATGGACACCTCGCGGGGCTACCTGCTGAGCTGCCTCGACCTGTCGCTGCAGCGGCTCGGCGTGGACTCGGTGGACCTCTGGCAGGTGCACGTCTGGTCCGACCGGACGCCGATCGAGGAGACGCTCTCGGCCCTCGACACCGCGGTCTCGACCGGCCGCGCGGCGTACGTCGGCGTGTCGAACTGGTCCGGCTGGCGGACCGCACAGGGTGCCACCTGGCAGCGTGCGGTCCCCGGGCGGGCGCCGCTGGTCTCGACGCAGGTCGAGTACTCGCTGCTCAACCGCAACATCGAGCACGAAGTGGTGCCCGCGGCCACCGAGCTCGGCCTGGGCATCCTGCCGTGGTCGCCGCTGGGCCGCGGCGTGCTCACCGGGAAGTACCGCACCGGCACCCCGGCCGACTCGCGGGGCGCCTCGGACCAGTCGCAGTGGATCGACGGCTATCGCGACGAGCCTTCCTCGGCCGTGGTCGAGGCGGTCGTCAAGGCTGCCGACGGACTGGGCTGGCAGCCGCTCGAGGTCGCGCTGGCCTGGGTGCGGGACCAGCGGGGCGTGACCGCGCCCATCCTGGGCGCGCGTACCGCCGCCCAGCTCCGGCAGGCGCTCGCGGTCGAGGACAAGACGCTGCCCCCTGAGCTGATGGAGGCACTCGACGACGTCTCGGCGGGCCGCGCGTGACCTACGCCCACTCGTCGATCAGGTCCCAGGGACCGCGCCACGGGCGCGGGGTCGAGTGGGAGTTCGACAAGGTGACGTTCTCCAGGGAGTTCCCCCGCACCGTGGTCACCAAGCTGCTCGTCGAGCGCGCCGAGCACGGCGGCTGGGAGCTCGACCGGGTCCGGATCGGCGCGGACGGCACCCGCCGGATCGTGCTGAGGCGCAAGATCATCCGGGCGGTCCGGACCGCCTAGATCTCGTCGAGGAACCGGTCCATCACGCGCACGCCGAACTCGAGCGCGTCGGTCGGGACCCGCTCGTCGACACCGTGGAACAGCGCGGTGAAGTCGAGGTCGGCCGGCAGTCGCAGTGGCGCGAAGCCGTAGGAGCGCATCCCGAGCTTGCGGAAGTGCTTGGCGTCGGTCCCCCCGCTCATCAGGAACGGCGCGACGATGGCGTCAGGGTCCTCGGCGATCAGGCTGCGGGTCATCGCGTCGACGAGGGTGCCGTCGTACGGCGTCTCCCAGGGCGCTTGGTTGGACAGGTAGCTGACTTCGATGTCGTCGCCGATCAGCTCCTTGAGGGTGTCGAAGAACTCGTCCTCGTAACCGGGGAGGGACCGGGCGTCGACGTGGGCCGTGGCCTCGGTCGGGATCACGTTCACCTTGTAGCCGGCGGACAGCATGGTCGGGTTGACAGTGTTGCTGATCACGGCGCCGAGCATCCGGGAGGCGCCGCCGAACTCGTCGACGAGAGCGCGCGCGTTGTCGGGCGTGGCCTCGGTGCCGGCCAGCTCGGCGACGGTGCCGAGGAGCACCTCCATGGTCGGGGTGAGCCGGATCGGCCACTGGTGCGCGCCCAGGCGAGCCACCGCCGCGGACAGCCGCGCGACGGCGTTGTCGTCGTTGATCATCGAGCCGTGGCCGGCGCGGCCGCGGGCGGTGAGCTTCATCCAGGCCATGCCCTTCTCGGCCGCCTCGATGAGGTAGATCCGCCGGTCCCGGACGGTGGTGCTGAAGCCGCCGACCTCTCCGACGGCGTCCGTGACGCCCTCGAACTCCTCGGGGTGCTCGTTGATCAGGATCTCAGCGCCGCGGTGGCCGCCGGCCTCCTCGTCCGCGGTGAAGCAGAGCGTGATCGGCCGCTTCGGGATCCGGCCCTCGCGCTGTCGCTGCCGGACCGAGGTCAGGAGCATCGCGTCGAAGTCCTTCATGTCGACCGCGCCGCGGCCCCAGAGGTAGCCGTCCTCGATCTCCCCCGAGAACGGGTCCATCCGCCAGTCGCTCGCCTCGGCGGGTACGACGTCCAGGTGGCCGTGCAGCAAGAGCCCACCCTGCCCCTCGCTGGCTACGTCGCCTCCCCAGCGGGCCATGACCGACGTCCGGCCGGGCTGGGACTCGTAGAGCCTGGTCTCGATCCCGACCTCTTCGAGCAGCCCGGCGACGTACTCGGCGGCCTTGCGCTCCCCCGGCCCGGAGTCGTCGCCGAAGTTGCTCGTATCGATCCGGATCAGGTCGCGACACAGGTCGACGACCTCGGTCTGGTTCCCCTCGTCGGGCTGAGCCTCGGCCATGTCCCCGAGCATGTCACGGACCCTCTCTCGAGGTCCTCCCGCGATGCGGAGACAGGGGTGCTTCTTTGCTATCGTTCCGGG
The DNA here is from genome assembly GCA_963759065.1 of uncultured Actinomycetota bacterium. GTDB lineage: Bacteria > Actinomycetota > Actinomycetes > Propionibacteriales > Nocardioidaceae > Nocardioides. The sequence continues at coordinate 126,657 of CAVWYA010000011.1, forward strand.
CGCACTCGTCCGGGTGGCGGAATTGGCAGACGCGCTAGCTTGAGGTGCTAGTGCCCTTTATCGGGCGTGGGGGTTCAAGTCCCCCCTCGGACACCAGAATTGCTCCTCCACGGCTCCGTGCTAGACCGACGGCCAGGGTGGCCACGGCGACCGGCGGTCGCGCTAGACCGGCCGAGCTTCCGCGCTCGTTCACCAGCGCCGACAGGACGCGCTTTGCATCATGCTGCGGTGACGGACGTTCCCTTCGTGTGCACGCGTTGGCGCCGCTACGGGCACGACCGCCTCTATGTGACGGGCGTCGACGGCGCCAAGATCGGCTACCGGGACCTCGCGACCGGGCTCGACCACCCGGAGGACGAGGCGGATCGGCACCTGCTGAAGCGCCTCGCGGATGTCTGGGCCGGAGTGCCGCCGCCCGAGCCAGAGGTCGTCGTGCCGGACAGCCCGGCCGGCCTGGAGGCGCCTCGCCCTTGGGTGGACCTGTCTCTCAACGCTCCCGGCCAGGCGGTACGTCAGAAGGCACTGGAAGCGCGCGCCGATGCTCCGGTGAAGACCACGCTCGCCCGTGTGCTCCGCGTCCACACCGACGAGCGCGCATGGCGGATGGGGGCCGACGGGGAGCAGCTGGTGGCCGCGGAGCTCGCCAAGGTGGCCCGCAAGCGACCGGAGTGGACCGCTCTGCACGCCGTGCCGGTCGGATCCCGCGGATCGGACATCGACCACCTCGTGATCGGCCCGGGTGGCGTCTTCACGGTCAACGCGAAGCACCACAAGGGCGCCAGCATCTGGGTGGGCGGCGAGACCTTCATGGTGAACGGGAGCCGCCAGCGCTACATCCGCAACTCCCGGCACGAGGCCGAGCGGGCGACCCGCCTGCTCTCGGCGGCGGTCGGTGGTCCCGTCCCTGTGCATGGCCTGGTCGTGACGGTCCGGGCAAGCAGCTTCACCGTCAAGACGCCGCCCGAGCCCGGCGTGCACGTCCTTCAGCGGCGAGAGCTGGCGAGGTGGCTGCTCCGGCTTCGACCCTCGTTCGAGCAGGACCTCCTCAACCGGATCTGGGACGCCGCCCGGCGGTCGACCACCTGGGAGTGCTGACTCGTCATCTCCCACTCTTGAATCATTCAAGTAAATGCGATTGAGTGCGGGGGTGACCTCCCCCTCGCCCCACGAGCAGTCGCTCAGGGACGCAGGACTCCGCGTGACGCAGCAGCGCGTGGCCGTGCTGGACGCCGTACGACGGCTGCCGCACGCCGACACGGACTCGCTGATCAACGCCGTACGCACGGAGGCCGGTGACATCAGCCACCAGGCCGTCTACGACGTGCTCAAGGTGCTCACCGAGGCCCGGCTGGTGCGCAAGATCCAGCCGCTGGGCCAGGTCGCGCGCTACGAGGGCCGGGTCGGCGACAACCACCACCACGTGGTCTGCCGCACCTGCGGAGCGATCTCTGACGTCGACTGCGCCGTCGGGGACACGCCGTGCCTCACCGCGTCCGACGCCAACGGCTTCGTCATAGACGAGGCCGAGGTCATCTACTGGGGCTCTTGCCCCGACTGCACGTCACATCGTCAGCCAGAGAACGAGTCATCCGATCCCATGAGAAGGACAGAGCGTGTCTGAGAGCGAAAACCCGGTCATCGACGCCCCCGAGGCCAAGCAGGGTCGGCCACACACCAACCAGGACTGGTGGCCCAACCAGCTCAACCTCAGCCCACTGCACCAGCACTCGCCGAGAGGCAACCCCCTCGGTGAGGGGTTCAGCTACGCCGAGCAGTTCGCCCAACTCGACGTGGAGGAGCTCAAGCAGGACATCAAGCAGGTCCTGAACACCTCGCAGGACTGGTGGCCGGCCGACTTCGGGCACTACGGCGGCCTGATGATCCGCCTGAGCTGGCACGCGGCCGGCACCTACCGGATCGAGGACGGCCGGGGCGGCGCGGGCGACGGGAGCCAGCGGTTCGCTCCGCTGAACAGCTGGCCGGACAACGCGAACCTCGACAAGGCCCGCCGGCTGCTCTGGCCGGTCAAGCAGAAGCACGGCCAGAAGATCTCGTGGGCCGACCTGCTCGTCCTCGCCGGCAACGTCGCGCTCGAGGACATGGGCTTCGAGACCTTCGGCTTCGGCTTCGGCCGCGAGGACATCTGGGAGCCGGAGGAGATCTTCTGGGGCCCCGAGGACGCTTGGCTCGGCGACGAGCGTTACAGCGGCGACCGCGAGCTGTCCGAGACCCTGGGCGCGGTTCAGATGGGGTTGATCTACGTCAACCCCGAGGGGCCCAACGGTGAGCCCGACCCCCTCAAGGCCGCTCGCGACATCCGCGAAACCTTCGCCCGGATGGCGATGAACGACGAGGAGACGGTGGCGCTGATCGCCGGTGGCCACTCCTTCGGCAAGACGCACGGCGCCGCTTCAGGCGACTACGTCGGCCTGGAGCCCGAGGGCTGCCCGGTCATCGGGCAGGGGCTCGGCTGGCAGAGCACCTATGCCTCCGGCAAGGGCGCCGACGCCATCACGTCCGGCCTCGAGGTCACCTGGACCAGCACCCCGACGCAGTGGGGCAACGGCTTCTTCGACAACCTGTTCGGTCACGAGTGGGAGCTCGAGCAGAGCCCGGCCGGCGCCCACCAGTGGGTGGCCAAGGACGCCGAGGCGACCATTCCCGACCCCGACGGGACGCCCAACAAGCGCAAGCCGACGATGCTCACGACCGACCTGGCACTCCGTATGGACCCCGAGTACGAGAAGATCTCGCGCCGGTTCCACGAGGACCTCGATGTCTTCCGGCTGGCCTTCGCGAAGGCGTGGTACAAGCTCCTGCACCGCGACATGGGCCCGGTCACTCGCTACCTCGGCCCCTACGTCGCCGAGCCGCAGCTGTGGCAGGACCCGGTCCCGGCCCAGGCAGGCCAGGTTGTGTCCGATTCTGACGTGGCCGACCTCAAGGCCAAGGCCCTCGAGTCGGGGCTGGGCGTCGACGAGCTCGTCCGTACGGCATGGGCCTCGGCGGCGTCGTACCGCGACACCGACAAGCGTGGCGGGGCCAACGGCGCTCGCATCCGGCTCGCACCCCAGAAGGACTGGGACGTCAACGAGCCGGCCGCTCTGGCCGGCGTGCTCGAGAAGCTCGAGGCCATCCAGACGGAGTTCAACGGCGCCGGCGGCGTCCAGGTATCACTGGCCGACCTCATCGTGCTGGCGGGCTCCGCGGCGGTCGAGAAGGCGGCCAGGGACGCCGGCCACGACGTGACCGTCCCGTTCACACCGGGTCGCACCGACGCCACCCAGGAGCAGACTGACGCGGACACGTTCGCCGTGCTCGAGCCTCGCGCCGACGGGTTCCGCAACTACCTGCAGGCTGGGGAGAAGCTCCAGCCCGAGACTCTGCTGGTCGACAAGGCCTACCACCTTCGCCTCTCGGCCCCGGAGATGGCTGTCCTGGTGGGCGGCCTCCGAGCCCTCGGGGCGAACGTCGGCGGCTCGCACCACGGCGTCTTCACCGACCGGGTCGGGACCCTCACCAACGACTTCTTCGTCAACCTGCTCGCTCCGGGCACGGAGTGGAAGACCTCGGAGTCGACCGAGAACGTCTACGAGATCCGCGACCTCGCGAGCGGCGACGTGAAGTGGACGGCGACGGACGTCGACCTCGTGTTCGGCTCCAACTCCCAGCTCCGGGCGATCAGCGAGGTCTACGCCTCGGCCGACGCGGCCGACCGGTTCGTGGCCGACTTCGTGAAGGCCTGGGTCAAGGTCATGGACGCCGACCGGTTCGACGTCCAGTCGTGAGGTGACCTTCCACCTCGGGTTCGTGACCGGCGCGACGCCGGACAAGTGGGCCGGCACCTGGCGAGAGCGGCAGCGTGAGCCGATCGAGCTGGTGCCGGTCACCGAGGATGTCCAGGAGCACGGCATCCGGACCGGCGCGCTCGACGCGGCGCTGGTCCGGCTGCCGGTGGACCGCGAGGGGCTGCACCTCATCCCGCTCTACGAGGAGCTGCCCGTCGCGGTGATGAACGTCGACAACGAGCTGACCCTCCTCGACGAGGTGAGCACCGAGGACCTGACCGGGGAGCACCAGGACTGGACGGGCCTGACCGTCCGGGAGTCGGTCGAGACCGTGGGCGCCGGCACGGGCGTGCTCGTCGTGCCGATGTCCGTCGCGCGGCTGCACCACCGCAAGGACGTGACCTACCGGACCGTGACCGACCTGCCCGCCACGACCGTCGGACTGACGTGGAGGGTCGACAACGACGACCCACGGGTGCAGACGTTCATCGGGATCGTCCGGGGTCGGACCGACCGGAGCTCGCGGGGCTGACCCGTCCCTAGGGTGGGTCCCGTGACGCTCGTCGACGCCGGTGACCCGGCGGCCCTGTCCGCCTCGACGCGGGCCGCCTTCGCGGACCGGTACGGCGAGCCGCCCACGAGCCTCGGTCGAGCACCCGGACGCGTGAACCTGATCGGCGAGCACACCGACTACAACGCCGGCCTGGTCCTGCCCGTGGCGCTCCCACACGCGACGTACGCCGCCGCCCGGCCTCGCGCCGACGAGCTGGTCCGGGTGGCCAGCCGTCAGCAGGAGGAGGTCTGGGAGGGCACGCTCGGCGAGCTCGGCCCCGGTTCGGTCGACGGTTGGGCCGGCTATGCCGTCGGGGTGCTGTGGGCGCTCCGCGAGGCCGGGTACGCCGTACCGGGCGTCGACCTCCTCGTGGACAGCCGGGTGCCCGTCGGGGCCGGGCTCTCGTCGTCGGCAGCGCTCGAGTGCTCGGTCGGCATCGCGCTGCTCGACCTCGTCGGCGTCGAGCCCACCGATGACGTCCGGGACCAACTCGTCGACGCCGCGGTCCGGGCGGAGACCGAGGTCGTCGGCGCCCCGACCGGTGGGATGGACCAGACCGTGGCGGTGCACGCCGACGAAGGCGCCGCGCTGCTCATCGACTTCGACTCCCACCGGCGATCGGTCGTCCCGCTCGACCTGGCCGACCACACCCTGCTGGTCACCGACACCCGGGTCAGTCACTCCCTCACCGACGGCGGCTACGGCTCCCGGCGCGCCGACTGCGAGCGCGCGGCGGCCCAGCTCGGCGTGCCGACCCTCCGGCAGGCCACCCTCGACGCGGTCGAGGCGCTGAGCGATGACCGACCGCGACGCCGGGCCCGCCACGTCGTGACCGAGATCCAGCGGGTGACCGACACCGTGGCCGCCCTGGGCGACGGTCGGTGGGACGAGGTCGGCCGACTGTTCGACGCCTCGCACCGCTCGATGCGCGACGACTTCGAGATCTCCTGTCCCGAGCTCGACTGTGCCGTGGCCATCGCGGTCCAAGCGGGTGCCGTCGCGGCCCGGATGACCGGCGGCGGCTTCGGCGGCTCCAGCGTCGCCGTGGTGCCGCACGATCGGGTCGCGGCGGTCACCCGGGCGGTGGACGCGGCCTTCGTGCTCGAAGGGTTCCGCGCGCCCCAGCACCTGGTTGCGACGCCGTCCGCCGGGGCCACGGTCGAGCGCTTCTAGCGCGTCGCCGAGACCCCCACCCGGCCCTCTCGGAAGGCCGCGACGAAGAGGGTGTGGTCGGACCGGACGCGGTCGGCGTACTCGATGCCGAAGTCGGTGAGCCAGCCGACGAACTCCTTGCGGCGCCGGTGCAGGGACCGCCGGATGGCCGACTCGACCTGGAAGTCCACCAGGTCCTCGTCGCTGTCCTCGTCCGACGCGCAGTGCACCTTGGCGGTGGCGCGACCGAGCAGGCCGACCACGGCGGCGATGTCGTCGGGCTCGGTCAGGTTGCCCCAGGCGAGGTCGACCTCGTAGGGCGAGAGCTCCGAGACCACGTAGCCGACGCCGTCGAGCTCGGTGTGCCCGAGCAGTGGATCCGTGTGCTTCTGCAGCGCGCGCTGGCTGACGGCCGTCCGGTGTCCCTCGTGGTCGAAGTAGCGATCCACGGCCGCGCGGTCCACGAAGCGGCTCACGGCGGGTTGGATCGCCTGCTTCATCGACAGGAGTACGTCGTTGTCGAGCGCCTGGCTCTCGCCTTCGATCAGCAGGTTGTACGCCGGCAGCCCGGCGGAGCCGATGCCGAACCCGGTCTTGCCGACCACGTCGCGCAGGTCGTAGAAGATGGCCCGTTGCGCGCGCTTGGACTCCGGGATCGACTCCAGGTAGGCCTCGTACGCCGACACCACGCGAGCGCGCTCACGCTGGCCGAGCGTGCGGGTGGTCTCGTCCTCGCGCAGCCACCGGTCGCCGCCGTCGCGGACCGTCGCCTCCTCGAGCAGGTCGGACCGGCGCATCCGCCGAGCCATCACGAGCGCCTCGTGGATCGGCCCGTCCGTGTTGTCGAGGTGCAGCGCGAAGTCGTCGTCCGCGTCGTCCTCGTACTCGTCGACCTGTGCGAGGTAGGCACGGGCGTAGCGACCGATGAGGCGGCGTACGTCGTCCTCGGGGAGCGCCTTCTGCCACCCGAGGAGCGCGAGTGACGCGACGAACCGCTGCAGGTCCCAGGTGAACCGGCCCAGGTAGGCCTCGTCGAAGTCGTTGACGTCGAACACCAGCAGACCGTCGGCGTTGAGGTAGGTCCCGAAGTTCTCGACATGGAGGTCGCCGTGCACCCAGATCCGGCTGCTCTCGTCGTCCACGAACGGGTCGTCGGCGCTGGTCACGTCGGCGTAGAACAGGCACGCGCTGCCGCGGTAGAACGCGTGCGGGTCGGAAGCCATCCTGCGGAACTTCCCGCGGAACGCCGCCGGGTCCGCCTCCATCAGCGGAGCGAAGGCGTTCTCCAGCGTCGACACGATCAGCTCGGCACGGTCTCGGTGACTTTTCGTGGCCATGCCCTGATGAGTACCCGTACTCGACTGGTCCGCGTACGCCGCGCGGTGTGGCGGACCCCGCTCGGCAGCGAGGCTCCTCCGCATGACGAACACTCCGAACTCAGCCCGTAACACCGCCGCCTTCTTCGCCCAGGCCGGCCTCTCCTTCGCCATCGCCCTCTGCGCGATGCTCTTCGCGATCCTCTACCTGCCCGTCGACCCGTGGGTCCGGGCCTTCCTCGGTCTCGGGACGCTGTTCCTGACCACCTCGTCGTTCACCCTGGCCAAGTGCATCCGCGATGCCCAGGAGACGCAGTCGGTCGTCACCCGCCTCGACCAGGCGCGCGTGGACAAGATCCTCGCCGAGCACGACCCGTTCCGGACGGTCTCCTAGCCACTTGGGTTCCGTGGTTGACTCACCACGAGCCCGTTGCCCCCGCTCCGGAAGGACGCTCCCTGTGGCCCCCAAGAACCCGCTCGGCACCATCAAGGACGTCGCGGACCTGGCCGTCGCGACCGTGGTCAGCACGGTCAGCGAGACCGTCAAGGACCCTGTCGGCGCGGGCCAGAAGGTGGTCGGTACGGCGGTGGGCCAAGCGGTTGCCGTCGCAGGAGCGGTCGGCGCCAAGGTCCCGAGCCGCAGTCGGCGCAAGAAGCCGTCGCGTCGCATCGCCATCGCCGTCGGGTCCGGTCGCCGAGCGACAGGACGAGCCCCGGAAGAGCCAGGGCGACCCGCTCAGGCCTCCGGCGAAGAAGCCTGCGGCGAAGAAGCTCCGGCCAGAAGAGCCGCCAAGAAGGAGCTGTGAAGAAGACAGCGGCCAAGAAGACAGCCGCGAAGAAGTCAGCTGCGAAGAAGACGGCGGCCAAGAAGTCCACCGCCAAGAAGGCCACGACCGGGAGCGAGGGCTGACATGGACCCACGCCTGATCCTGACCCGCGGCGTCAGTACCGGTCTCCGGCTCGGCCGCGGCACCGCCGACCGGGTGGTCACCCTCGCCGGTCCCCCGCTCGGACGCCTCAGCGACAGGCTCGTGGCCAGGGTGCGCCGCCCCGACCAGCGAGGCCCGGCGACCTTCACGCCGTCCAAGCGTGAGGACGCGGCCGAGGCCAAGCCGGCGCCCCAGCGGGGCCCGTCTCCCGCCGCCGTCGCCCGCAACATCGGCCCGCCTCGCCCCGCGGCGAAGCCCGCCCGGCCGGCCAAGCCCAAGAGCGTCCCCGGGGCGAAGCTGCCCCCTCCGCGGGCCAGCACCTCCTAGTTCGCGCCGTCGTTCGGCCATAGTCGGGGTGTGACGCTTCCCGACCCGGCGCTCGTCGTCCTCGTGGGCCCGTCGGGCTCGGGGAAGTCCACCTGGGCGGAAGGCCGCTACCGCCGCGACGAGATCGTCTCCTCCGACGCCCTGCGCGGCGTGGTCGGCAGCGGGCCGCACGACCTCGACGCGACCACGGACGCCTTCGAACTGCTCGAACGCGTGGTGTCCGCCCGCACCGGTCGCGGTCTGACCACCGTCGTCGACACCCTCGGCACCGACGACGACCGGCGGCGGCGCTGGCTGGCGCGCGCCCGGGAGGTCGGGCTGCCCGCCGTGGTCGTGGTGCTGGACACGCCGGACGCCGAGTGCCGCCGCCGCAACTCCGCCCGGGACCGGCCGGTGCCGGCGCCCACCCTGGCCGGCCAGCTCAAGCGGCACCGCGCACTGGTGCCGCGGCTCGAGCTCGAGGGCTGGGACGAGGTGCACACGGTCCGCGCCGACGAGTCACCCGAGCGAGCCGTCGTACCGGACACGGCCACGGCCGGCGACGAGCGGCGTACATCGCAGGGGCTGAAGGTGGTGCTCCAGGTGAGCCGGTTCCCGTGGGGCGAGGACCCGCTGGCCTGGCTGACCGGGGTGGCTCGGGCCGCCGACGAGGCCGGCTTCGCCGGGTTGTCGGTGATGGACCACCTCATCCAGATCCCGCAGGTGGACCGGGCCTGGTCGTCGATCCCCGAGCCGTGGGTGACGCTCGGCGCGGTGGCCGGCCTCGGCACCGGCCTCGAGCTGGGGACCCTGGTCACGCCCGTGACGTTCCGGGCGCCCGGGATCACCGCGAAGGCCGCGGCCACCCTCGACGTGCTGACCGGCGGCCGGGCCTTCGTCGGTGTCGGGGCCGGCTGGTGGGAGCGCGAGCACGCGGCGTACGGCCTGGACTTCCCGCCGCCGAGGCAGCGGCTGGACGACCTCGAGCGAGGCATCGAGACCATGAAGGCGCTGTGGGCCGCGGGCACCAAGGCGTACGACGGCGTGCGGGTCAGCCTGCCGGAGACGACCAGCTATCCGCGGCCGGTGGGTGACGTCCCGGTGATCGTGGGCGGCACCGGGCCGCGCACCCTGCGGGTCGCCGCCACGCTGGGTGACGCCGCCAACGTCCCCTCGGCGCGCCCGAAGCTGGACGACTACGTCGCCACGCTGCGGCGGCACTCGGACACGGTCCGGATCACCGTCCTCGACCTGCCCACGATCGGCGCCGACCGTGAGGACGCGTGGGCACGGGTCGAGCGGCTCCGCGGCCGGACCGCTGCAGCGGCGTACGCCGAGCGCACCCACGCGGGCACCGCAGCCGACCAGCGCGACCGCTGGGGAGGGCTGGCTGACCTCGGCGTGGACACGGTGTTCCTCGGGATCGCCGACCTCGAGGGGCCCGAGGACGTGGAGCGGATCGCTCCGCTGGCTACTTGAGCTCGGTGCTCGACAGTCCCAGCACCCGCCGAGCCACGATGAGCTGCTGGATCTGCTGCGTCCCTTCGAAGATGTCGAGGATCTTGGAGTCGCGCGCCCACTTCTCCAGCAGCTCCGACTCGCTGAAGCCGACCGCGCCGCAGAGTTCGACGCAGGACAGGGTGACGTCGGAGCCGACCCGGCCGGCCTTCGCCTTGGCCATCGAGGCCTCGAGCGAGTTGGGCTTGCGGTTGTCGGCCATCCACGCCGCCTGCAGCATCAGCAGCCGGGCGCCCTCGAGGTCGGACTCGAGCTGGAGGAACTTCGCGGCCGCTGCGGACTGGGTGTACGCCGGACGGTCGTAGTCGACCTCGACGCCGCTGTCCGAGAGCAGCTCGCGGGTCAGGTCGAGGGCCGCGGCAGCGCAACCGATCGCCATCGACGCGACCAGAGGCCGGGTGTTGTCGAAGGTGGCCATGGCGCCGGCGAACCCCTGCTTGGGGTCGACCTCTGCGGATCCGAGCAGATTGGCCGCCGGGACCCGGCAGTTCTCGAAGATGATCGTCGCGGTGTCGGAGGCACGGATCCCGAGCTTGTGCTCGAGTCGCTCGACCCGCATACCGGGCGTCCCCTTCTTGACCACGAACGACTTGATGGCCGCCCGGCCGAGCTCCTTGTCGAGCGTCGCCCACACCACGATGTGGTCGGCCCGGTCACCGGAGGTGACGAAGATCTTCTCGCCGTTGAGGACGTACTCGTCGCCGTCGAGGACGGCGGTCGTCCTGATGTTGGCCGAGTCGGAGCCGGTGCCCGGCTCGGTGATCGCCATGCCGGCCCAGACCCCGTCGAAGCGGGCCAGCTGCTCGTCGTCCGCGACCGAGGCGATGGCGGAGTTGCCGAGCCCCTGCCGCGGCATCGAGAGCAGCAGGCCGACATCCCCCCAGCACATCTCCTGGATCGACATCACCGAGGCGAGGTTGGTGCCGTTCTTGTTGGCACCGTCGTCCGCCTTGTCGTCGCGCCGTACGCCGGCCGCGCCCGCGCCTTCGGAGGCACCAGACTCGGCCAGCCCGTCGATCATCGCGGCGAGCATGTCGAGCTCCTTGGGGTACTCGTGCTCCGCGAGGTCGTACTTGCGCGAGATCGGCCGCAGCATGTTCATCGCGACCTGGTGGGCCTGGCCCACCAACACCTTGAGCTGCTTCGGGTCGTCCAGCTGAATGGGCATCAGACGATCACTGCACCTTCCATGACTCCGACGGCCCGGAGGTCGCGGTACCACCGCTCCACCGGGTGCTCCTTGACGAAGCCGTGCCCGCCGAGGAGCTGCACCCCGTCGAGACCGATCCGCATGCCGTGGTCGGCGCACGCCTTGCGGGCGAGCGCGACCTCCTTGGCGAAGTTCTTGCCCGCCGCGGCACGGCCGGCGGCCTTGTAGGTCAGCAGCCGCATCGCCTGCAGCTCGATCGCGATGTTGGCGACCATGAACGCCACCGACTGGCGGTGCGCGACCGGCTCACCGAAGGCCTCCCGCTCCTTGACGTACGGCGTCACGTAGTCGAGCACGGCCTGGCCGGTGCCGACCGCGAGGGCGCACCAGGCGAGCCGGGACAGACGCACGCACTCGGCGTACGTCGAGCCGTCGGTGGCCCCTAGCACGGCTCCCGCGCCGACCTGCACGTCGGTGAGCGACAGCTTCGTGAGCGAGGCGGCACGGACGCCCATCGACGGGTCGCCCTCGACGGTCAGCCCCTCGGTCGCCGACTCGACCAGGAACAGCACCGGCCGGCCCTCGAGCTGGGCACCGATGACGAAGAGCTCGGCCTCGGCACCGCGAGGGACCAGCGACTTCACGCCGTTGAGGACGTAGCCGTCGCCCTTCCTGGCCGCAGTGGTGGCCGGGGCCAGCACGTCGAAGAGCACGGTCGGCTCGGTCAGGGCCAGCGCGGCGACCGGGACGTCATCGCCGGCGAACGCCGGCAGGTAGGTCTGCTGCTGCTCGTCGCTCCCCCACAGGCCGATCGCGGTGGCCACCGAGCCCGGAGCCAGGGCCGCCACGGCGAGTCCCATGTCGCCCTTGGCCAGGGCCTCCGCGACCAGCGTCCCGGCCATGGCCGAGCGCTCCTCGGCGACACCGCCCAGCGACTCGGGCAGCCCGAGGATCGGCAGGCCGATCTCGAGGCCGGCTTCCAGGAGCTCCTTGGGGGCCGCGCAGGTCATGTCGGCATCGGTGGCGGCGGGCCGCACCACCTCGGTGGCGAACTCGGTCACCACGTCGACCAGCAGCTGCTCGTCCTCGGTCGGGGTGAGGTCGAACTGCCCGCTCGCCTTGGCGGCGGGCGCGCGGACGCCGTCCTTGCCGCGGGACCCGGCCCGGGAGAAGGTCCGGCCGGCCCGCGTCACCGTGCTGAAACCGCTCCTGGTGACGGTGAAGACCGCCTGCTCGGCCTGCTTGCGCAGTCCGAGCCGGTCGAGGAGATCGGTCTGGGCGAGCCGGCTCAGCCCGGCCACGAGGTAGCCGATGGGGTCGCGGGTCTCGGTGGACGCGACGCCGTGCCGACCGCCCGGACGAAGGTTGGGGAGCAACGACATGGCCCAAATGTAACTCCGAGTTACACACCGGGCTACAGCTGCGGCCGTGCCCCGTGTCACATCGACGCGGGCGGCGGACGGTCAGGTGAGGTCGCGCCGGATCCGCCAGAAGCAGAAGCCCGTCAGCAGGGCCGCGAGACCCAGGAGCAGTCCGGTCTCGCGCCACTGCAGCGCCCAGAACCGGGATGCGGGGTGGAACTCGACGTGTTGCCGGTATCCCTCCGCGGCGAGCCGGTCGAAGCACGCCTGGCTCTTCGGGTTGGTCTGGCCGGGCGGTGACGCACAGTCACTCACCCAGGACGGGAAGATCCCGACCGCGTTGCCCGAGCTGTCGATCGTGCGGTTGTAGGTGACCCACGCTCCGGGGCTGTCGACGGAGATCCCGATCCGCTCGACCACCATCTGGTCGGGCCCGTCCGGACGGCCCGTGAACTCGGTGAGCCGCTCCTGGGTGATCGTCGTGGTGAGCTCCTCGGGTGCCATGAGGTGTCGCTGGACCAGCGTCGGCAGCAGCAGCTGCACCCCGACGACGGCCACCAGGGTCACCGCCATGGCCGGCACGGAGCGACGCACGAGCAGGCCCGCGGTCACTCCGATGACCAGGGCCAGGACGGTCATCCCCACGGGCACGACGCCTCGGGTGCTGAACAGCTCGGGCCACAGTCGGGGGACGCTCAGCAACCCGGGGTCCGACAGACCCTGGGCAACGGCATCGTCGATCGGCGCACACCACCAGGTGAGGGCCAGCCCCGTGAGTCCCACCAGGGCGGCGACCGCGCCCGTCACACCGAGCTTCGTGGCCAGCCACCGGGTGCGCGTGACGCTCTGAGTCCACACGAGCCGGGACGTCCCCGCCTCGAGCTCGCGGGCGACCATCGGTGCGCCCCAGAAGACCCCGACGACGGCGGGGAGCGCATAGACGACCCAGGTGCCGGCGTAGAAGACCGTCGTCTTGGCGGTGTCGACGCCGAGGCGTGCGAAGAAGCTCTCGCCCGCTTCCCTCCACAGGCTGGCCAGCTGCGGGCCGGTGACGGCGAGGACGACGATGCAGGCGCCCAGGGCGCCCAGCACGACGAGACTGGAGGCCCTGAACTGTCGCCAGGTGAGCCAGATCATCGGAGCGCCTCCAGGGCGGGTCGCGGAGTCGCGCCGGTCGGCCCTCGCATGTACTCCAGGACGAGGTCCTCGAGGGTGAGCTTGCTGACCTCCCACGCCGGGTCGAGGATCGGCGCCTCGGTGCGCACGAGGTACGTCGACTGCCGGTCGGTGTGGCTCGCCGAGATCACCTGCTGGTCCGCGGGCAGCGTCGCCTCGTCGCGTCTCGGCCCGGTCAGCAGATGGTGGGTGGCGAGCAGGTGCTCGATGTCGCCGGCGACCTGCACGCGCGAGTCGACCAGGACCACGAGGTAGTCACACGCGCGCTCCACGTCGGACACGAGGTGGGAGGACAGCACCACGCTCAGCTGCTGCTCCGCCACGGTCTCGAGCAAACCCTGGAGGAACTCGCGACGGGCCAGCGGGTCGAGGCTCGCCACCGGCTCGTCGAGCAGCAGCAGCTCGGGCCGCTTCGCGATGCCGAGGGTGAGGGCGAGCTGGGCCCGCTGCCCGCCGGACAGTCGACCCGCACGCTGCTCGGGGTCGAGCCCGAGCCGGTCGATGCGATCGGTGGCCAGGGCGGCGTCCCAGCCGGGGTTGAGGTGGGCGCCGATGCGCAGGTGGTCGGCCACGCTCAGGTTGGCGTAGGTGGGCGTGTCCTGGCCGACGTACCCGACCTTCTCCCGCTGGGCGCTGCGGCCCGTCGGCCGCGCGCCGAGGACCTCGATGTCGCCGGCCGACGGCGTCAGCAGGCCCACGGCCAGGTTGAGGAAGGTGCTCTTGCCCGCTCCGTTGGGACCGACCAGCCCGACCACCCGGCCGGACGGGACCTCGAGGGTGCAGTCGGAGAGCGCCCACTTGCGGCCGTACTTCTTGCCCAGGCCCGAGGCGTTGAGCACGGCGCTCATGCCGTCTCCTCGGTCACCGCAGCACGAAACGTGGCGAGGAACAGCGCCTCGATGCTCTCGTCGTCGAGCCCGGCGCGGCGGGCCCTGGCCAGCCACTGCTCGAGGCCGAGCCGCAACGGCCCGTGGGCCGCGAGGGTGTTGTCGGTGAGGGTCCGGGTCACGAACGTGCCCACGCCCTGCCGTGCCATCACCAGACCCTCGTGCTCGAGCTCCCGGTATGCCTTGAGCACGGTGTTGGGGTTGATCGCGAGGTGGCCGACCACGTCCTTGACCGTCGGGAGCTGGTCGCCCTCGCTGAGCAGCCCCAGCCGGAGCGCGCGGCGCACCTGCTGGACCAGCTGGAGGTAGGGCGACACCCCGGACCTCCCGTCCAGGTGGAACTCGATCACGGCGATTCTCCTATTCCTCTAGATAACTAGCACTATATACCTATGGTCAATGATCCGACCACCCCTCCGGCCGACGGCCCGAGAACCTAGGCTTCGGGGATGGCCCATCTGTCCCCCGAGACCGAGCACGCGCCGTACGGCCCGCTGCCCCGGGGCGGGATCGTGCGCCCGGTCACCCGCTGGGGTGCGGACGTCATGCACCGCGTGCAGCAGCCGGTCACGACCTACGACGACGAGCTGGCCCGACTCGTGGCAGACATGGTCGAAACGATGTACGCCGCAGACGGGGTCGGACTGGCCGCCTGCCAGATCGGCGTCGACCTGGCCGTGTTCGTCTTCGACTGTCCCGACGACGACGGTCGGCGGAGCCTCGGCGTGGTGTGCAACCCCGAGCTGATGCTGCCCGAGGGCAAGGACCGCAAGCTCGACGAGGGTGAGGAGGGGTGCCTGTCCTACCCGGGGGCCTTCATCGAGTGCGCCCGGCCGGACTTCGCATCCGTCATCGGCACCGGTCTGGACGGGTCGCCGGTCGAGTTCAGCGGCACCGGCATGCTGGCGCGCTGCCTCCAGCACGAGACCGACCACACCAAGGGCACCGTCTTCGGCGACCGGTTGCCGACCAAGCAGCGCAAGCGGCTCCAGAAGGCGATGGAGAAGGCCGCCGACGACTACCCGTCCGACTGGCCGGCGAACTAGAAGACCCAGTCGTCCGCGCGGTCACACCCAGTTGAGCGCGACCGCGGCCGTCACTCCGGCCAGCCCCAGGGTGACCACGGCGTTGAGAAGCCGCCCCGTGAAGTGCGATCCGTCCAGCGGCGGGATCGGCGCCAGCACCGAGCCCAGCAGCGCGGCGAAGCTGACGGCAAGAGTGCGGGCCAGCGGGGTCGGGTCCAGCCAGGCCAGGGCCAGGAAGGCGATCGCGACCGGCGCGACCACCAGCGGCACCACGGCGCGCAGGCGGCGTGACTGTGGCGCGTCGCCCGCCATGAACGGGTACGGCGCCAGCGCGAGCCCGAACGGCACCGCGGCCACGCCGAGCACGACCGCCGGCGTCCACGTGAAGTGGCGCACCTCGACCCGGGCGGCCGTGGCGAGCAGCCGGCGCACCAGGAGGGGCAGCAGCACGAGTGCGGCACCGGCCCCGACGAGCACCCCGCGCTCCAGCACCGAGTGTCCCGCTCGAAGCAGGGGCCAGCCGACCACGCCGAGGCAGGCGACCACCGCCCAGACCGGGTCGAGCCGCCGCCAGAGGCGCCGGCGTACGGCTCTCTCGCCCGGCTGCCGCACCACGCGCTCCCCCACGACCGAGACGAGCTTGTCCAGGCCGAGCGCCCAGACCACCCGGAGCAGGAGCAGCAGGATCACGCTGAGCGTCAGCCGGCTCGGGCTGCTCGTGGCGGAGGCGGCGTAGGTCCAGTCCGGAGGCAGGGGCTTGGAGACGTCGAGCCCGGAGCGGTAGATCTCGGTGTCCACGATCAGGTCGTCGCGTCCGCGCAGGTCGCGGTCGAGCCCGGCGGCGGTGGCCAGCGCGCCCTGCGACGACAGCAGCTCGAGCGAGGCGGGCGCCTGCACGACTCCCAGGTTGTGCCAGCCGATCGCGTAGTCGGGCGCTACCCGCAGGGCGTCCTGCAGCACGGCGGCCGCGTCGGCGCGGTGCCCGTCCTGGGCGAGGAGGACGGCCAGGTTGTTCGCCGAGACGTACGACGTGGAGTCGGCCGCGAGCGCGGCCCGGTAGGTCTCGACCGCGTCGTCCTCGTCGCCGGCCAGGTGCTGCGCGAAGGCCACGGTGTCGGCGAAGATCGGGTTCGCCGGGTCGTGGGCGAGCGCGGCCCTCGCGAAGGTGATGGCCTCGTCGCCGCGGTCGAGCTTGGCCAGCGCCAGCGCCAGGTTGTTGTCCTGGGCGCCCGACGAGAACCCGGTCGCCTGCCGACCCCATCCGACCTCGTCGTCGGGGCCGGGCGGCGCTTCGTCGCCGTACACGAGCGCGAGCGCCGAGGCGAGCTGGCCGGCGGCCTGGTCCAGGTCACCCACCGAGAGCGCGAGCGCACCGAGCTGGCCGTGGGTGTAGAACGTCAGCTCGCGCGCGTAGTCGGTCGGCTCGAGGCCGCGCAGCTCGTCGAGGACGTCGCTGTACGTCGACGCCGCGGCGTCAGTGTCCCCGGCGAGCTCCTGGGCGGCACCGAGCTCGAGCCTGGTGCTGGCCCGCCCCTCGAGGTCGTCGACGGCCTGCGACCCGAGCCCGTGGTCGCCGAACGCGGTGTCGCCGTACTCGCCACCCGGCGGGAACAGCGCGAGCGAGGCCTCGTAGTCGGCGGCTGCCTCGTCGTGGTCGTCGGACAGGAAAGCGAGCTCGCCGGCCCGGTGCAGTGCCCACGGGTCGTCCGGCAGCTCCTGCCGCCAGTCATCGACGACCGCGGCGGCCCGGTCGAGGTCCCCGGCGGCCCGCCAGAAGTCGCTCTGGGCGTCGAGGGCCTGGGAGAGCAGCCCGTCCGGGGACGTGTAGCCGTCGTCGGACCGGGCCAGCGCGTCCGCCTGGACCGCGGGGTCACCCGTTTCGAGCGCGGCGACGAGCCCGATCCGGCCCAGGGCGCTGAGTGAGTCGCCGAAACCGGGCTGGGTCGAGAAGCCGTCGTCCGGTGGCAGTGGTCCGCCGTGACAGCTGGTGCTGACGGCGTCGTACGACTCGGGGTCGAGGCCCTGGTCCATCAGCTGCCAGGCGTCGTCGGTGCGGCCGACCTGGATCAGCGCCGCGACGAAGGCGCCCGCGCGGCACCACGACTCGGTCCAGGTGCCGTTGCTGACCGGCACGAAGCCGAGGTCCTGCACGCTGGAGCCGGCGTCGTACTTCTGGGACTGGTCGTACGCCGACCCCGCGCGGCTCCCGTCGAACCCGTAGTTCGGCGAGGCGGGTTCGCCGACCCCGACCCGGCGCGGACTGAGGGAGAGGCTGGCCATCATCGGCCGGTCGACCCGCGGGGTCGCCTCGACGCTGGCGACGATGTCGGCGGGGCGATGGGCCCGCTCGAGTGCCGCGATCAGGACGATCTGGTGCACCGGCTGCCACGGGAGCTTGCTCGCCAGGTCTCCCAGCGCCTCGACGGCCTCGTCGTCGTCCCCGTGGGCCGACATGGCGCGGCTCCAGCCCATCAGGAGCGCCGGGTCGTCCGAGCGGCGCCGCGCCTCGACGTACTCCGCCAGGGCGGCCCGCCGCCACGACCGGACCTGGAACGGCTGCTGGCCGAGCTGCTCGGCCTCGTCGGCGAGCTGCAGGTGCAGGTCCCCGGCTCCGGCCCAGCCCAGCGGCGAGTCCGGGTAGGCCTCCCGCAGCTCGGCGAACGTGGCCTCCGCCGAGCGCGCCATCGCCCGCGGCCCCCGCTCGTACTTGAAGAACGACTCGATCAGCGACGCCTGGGCGGACTGCACCTGTCCCAGCAGCCAGAGCGGCGTGGGGTCGCCGGGGCAGGCATCGACCGCGCGGCGCGCCTCGACCTCGACGTCCCCGATGTGCGGTGCGTAGCCCATCGAGAGCACGAAGGTGAGCTGGAGCTGCACGTCGCAGGACGGCGCGACGTCCCTGGCCCGGCGCAGCAGGCTGTAGGCGACCCCCGCCCAGGAGTTCGCGTCGCTGTCGACGTCGTCCTCACGCTGCGAGCGGACAGCCTCGAGCAGCAACAGGCCAGCCAGGTCGACGACCGCCCGGGGGTCGGCCGCGACGGCTTCCGGAACGAGCCAGTTGTCGACGACCGGATCCAGCGTGACGTAGCGGTAGGGGTAGCCCTTGTAGAGGTCGAGGTCGTCCTCGGGGCCACCGTTGGGATCGTCGAGCGACGTCGTGAGCAGGGTGTAGAGCACCGGCTCCATGCCCAGGCGTGCGGTCAGCCTCTGCATGACCGGCTGCACCGTGCTCAGGTCCTCGAGCCCGGCGCCCTGGGGGAAGGTCTCGACCACGGGCCCGTCCGGGTCCAGCAACGGCAGGGACCGTACGCCCGGGTCGGTCGCCTCTCCCGCGGGGAGCACGCCCGAGAGGTCGACCTCGGCGACCTGGGAGGTCATCCGGTCGGGCTCGGCCATGGCGGCGAGCACGAACGCCGCGACCAGGATCGAGGCGCACAACAGCGCCCCGAGAGCCTCCAGCGCCGCTCGGGGCGGCCCCCCGCTCACGCGGGCATTCAACTGCATCAAGCGCCAACCGGGCGACAGGCAGGCGCCGGGCTGCTCCCAGCGAGGCTGCTCAGTCGACCGGGATCGCCGACCAGGTCGCGTTGCCCCGGAACGACACGCCCTCCGGGTTGCTCCCCGTGTTGAAGGACGGGACGAACGTCGCGTTGACGAGGTCGCAGGAGGCATCGACCACCTTCAGGTACTCCTGCCCGCTGCCCGAGGTGGAGATCGGAGCGGCCACTGAGTTGCTGCCGACACCGACCAGGACGGCTCCCTTGATGCTCCAGTTGTCGTGGAGGCTCGGCTGCTTGGCCGATCCGTCGGCGGTGCCGGACACCTTGCCGTCGACGACGACCTTCACCTTCACGCCGTGGTCCACGATCGTGCCGCGGCTGCGCCACGTGACCTTCCACGGGCCGTGCACCTTGCCGTTCTTCACGGTCAGGGTCATCTCGCCCTTGCCCGTGGAGGCGATCTGGCCGGTCGCACCCTCACCGGTGCCGACCACGGCCAGCACGATCGGGCCCTGCCACTTCCCGTCGGGGATCGTGCCGGGCGGGCCGACGGCGCAAGAGTCGGGCGTCGGCTCGGTGCCTGGGGGTGCGGTCGGGTCGGGCGGGAGGTGGGTGATGGTGAACGCCGAGGCGACCGGTCCTTCGATCGAGGCCAGTTGGGCCAGCTCAGCGCGGGTCTTGCTCTCGAGCGGGCCCAGCAACGTCTGGACGACGGTCAGGATCGGCTCCGGGAGGCTGCTGACGAGCAGCCCGTCGATCAGGTCGATGAGCTGGCCGACCTGGGCGCGTTCCACCTTCACCCCGAACCCGACGTAGTGCAGCAGCTCGGGGCCGCCGGCCAGCGCAGGGTCCTCAGGGACGGTGCTGAACGGCAGCTTCGCCCGCTGATCGGTGTCGACGGTGGTCTCGGTGCTGTCGTAGGTCACCGTCCCGGCCGCGTCCGCGACCGTCCAGGTCGCCTTGCTCCCCGAGGCGTCACCCAGCTCGGGGAGGGCGATGCCGAGCAGGACGTTCGCGCAGTCAGTCAGGTCGGCCGGCCAGCTCACCGGCCCGGGGTCGATCGTCGCGATCGCTTCGCCAGCGGTCCCCGGCTGCAGGTTGCCGGAGGGTGTGACGTCGGTGTCGACCTGCCACGGCACCAGGAGCGAGCTGGCCGCGCTCAGCAGCGCGATCACGCCGGCGACCTGCTTGATCGGAGCCATCAGGGTCGAGGTGACGGCCCCCAGGGCGATCTGGGCGGCGCTGGCCGCGATGTCGATGATCGTGTTCCAGATGGTGGCGAGGACACCGGTCACACCTCCGTCGGCCTCGAACTTCAGGATCTGGACGACGTTCTTGAACGAGTCCTGGATGAAGCTGCTCACCGTGGAGCAGGTCCCCGCGGCCGGCGGCTGCACGTACGCCGCCGGGCTGGCCGAGTCGCCGGGCAGGTCGCTCGAGCCGGCCGCTGTCTCCGCCGTGAGATCGGCGGTGAAGAGGGTCAGCACCGCGTCCGGGTAGGTCAGGTCGAGGGCGTCGCGGGCGTAGTCGCGCTCCCCCATCAGTGCCCGGCCGGCGTCCGCGCCCGACGTGTCGGCCGCCTGCAGCCACGCGGCCAGCACCACCGAGATCGGCACCGGCTGCGCTCCCGCTCCGGTGTCGGCGGTGAGGCTGTCGAGATCCCGGCCGAGGTAGCCGCGGCCGCTGTTGAGCTGGCGCTGCATGTTCTGGAGCTGCCACCCGGTCAGCTTCACGACTCCCGGAACAGCTACGCGCTGCACCGGCTCAGCGTCGCTCGGCTCGGCGTACGTCGCGATCCCTGCACCGGCGAAGAGCGCCACCAGCTCGTCGCCGGTGATCTCGGCGGCCAGGCCGGGCGCCCTCGGCGCGCCGAAGGCGCCGGGGCTGACCGATTCCCCGGTGGACGGCGTGGTCGGCGCAGTGGTCGGCGCAGTGGTCGGCGCGGTGCTCGATGAACCGTCGTCGCCCTTGTCGTCGCAGCCCGCGACGGCCAGCGTGAGGGCAAGCAGACAGGCCAGCAGGCCGGGAGCACGACGCATGCGTCCAGTGTCCGGCCAACCTTGACCGCTCGGACATGGCTAGATCGGGTTGGGTGATTCTGCTACTTCGAGCGCCGGGCCGCCACGTAGCAGGCGACCGCCGTGGCGGCGGCGACGTTGAGCGAGTCGATGGCGCCGGCCATGGGGATGATCGCGCGACGGTCCGCGGACTGCTCCCACCGGGCCGAGAGCCCGTGGCCCTCCGAGCCCAGCACCAACGCGAGCCGGTCCACTCCCGCAACGGCCTCGTCGACGGGGGCGGCATCGTCGGCCAGGGTGAGCGCCACCGTGGTGAAGCCTCGTTCGGCCAGGTCCGGGAGGGCGTCGTACCAGTCCGGCAGCCGCGTCCACGGCAGCGCGAACACCGCACCCATCGCCACCTTCACGGAGCGCCGATAGAGCGGGTCGGCACAGCGCGGCGCGAGCAGCACGGCGTCGAAGCCGAGTGCCGCGCCCGACCTGAAGATCGCCCCGACGTTGGTGTGGTCGACGATCTCCTCCAGCACCAGGACCGACCTCGCCCCAGCGAGCACGTCGTCGAGGGCGGGAAGGGGACGGCGCTCGAGCGACGCCAGCGCCCCGCGATGGACGTGGAAGCCGGTCACCTCCTCGGCCAGGGCCTCGGAGACGACGTAGCAGGGCGCCTGGGTGGTCTCGAGCACGTCGGCCAGACCGTCGAGCCAGCGCCGCGCCATGAGGAAGGAGCGCGGCCGGTGGCCGGCCTCGACCGCACGGCGGACCACCTTCTCGCCCTCGGCCAGGAACAGCCCGTGCTCGGCCTCGAGGTGCTTGCGGAGCTCGACGTCGCGGAGGTCGCGGTAGTCGGTGAGCCGCGGGTCGTCGGCCGACCCGATCTCGACCAGCTCAGCCATAGTGCTCGGGCCGCGCCACCGCCACGACGTCGCCGACCACGATGATCGCCGGCGGCTGCACCGACTCCCGGTCGAGGTCGGTCGCCAGCGACCCCAGCGTCGAGAGCACGGTCCGCTCCCCCGGCATGCTCCCGTCGCAGACGACCGCGACGGGCGTTTCGGGCTTGCGACCGCCGGCCAGCAGGGCCTCGGCGATGGCCGGCGCGTTCTCGACCGCCATCATCAGCAGCAGAGTGCCGTGCAGCCGCGCGACGGCGTCCCAATCGGTGAGCGAGTCCGGGTGCCCGGGCGGCACGTGCCCGGAGATCACGGTGAAGTCGTGGGCGACGCCGCGATGGGTGACCGGGATCCCGGCGAGGCCGGGCACGGCGATGGGGCTGGCCAGCCCGGGGATCACGGTGACCGGTACGCCGGCCGCCCGGCACGCCTCCACCTCCTCGAAGCCCCGGCCGAAGACGAAGCTGTCGCCGCCCTTGAAGCGGACGACGAGCTTCCCGGCCCGTGCGCGATCGACGAGGATCCGGTTGATCTCCTCCTGCTGGGCGGACCTCCCGCGCGGCAGCTTCGCGACGTCGATCAGCTCGACGTCGGCAGGTAGCTCACCGAGCAGCTCGCGCGGCGCCAGCCGGTCGGCCACCACGACGTCGGCCTCCATCAGCGCCTTGCGCCCGGCCACCGAGATCAGCTCAGGATCCCCCGGCCCGCCGCCGACCAGGACCACGCCGGGCGACCGGTCGCGCTGGTGGCGGGCCACGATGGTGCCCTCGCGCAGGCCCTCGAGGATCTCGTCGCGCACCGCGGCGCTGCGTCGGGGCTCGCGGTTGCCGAGGACGGCGACGGTGACACCCGCGTGCCGACCGACCGCCGGTGTCCAGGCGCTCGCCCGGGTCGCGTCGTCCGCGCGTACGCAGAAGATCCGGCGCCGCTCGGCCCCCGCCGTCACCGCCTCGTTGACCTCGGTGTCGTCCGTCGCTGCGACGACGTACCAGGCCCCGTCGAGGTCCGCGTCCTCGAAGCCGCGCTCGTGCCAGGTGATCTCCCCGGCCGTGGCCAGGCCCTCGACGGCCGGCGTCACCTCGGGCGACACCAGGACGACGTCCGCGCCGACGGCGATCAGCTGCGGGACCCGGCGCTGGGCCACGTGGCCACCGCCGACCATCAGGACCCGGCGGCCGGACAGGATCAGTCCGGCGGGGTACGGCGGCGGCTGGTCCACGTGTCCATCATCGCGGAGGGGTACTGCACCCGTGACGACCGCCAGAGCGCGGACTACGTTCGGATCGACACGCCCACTGTGCAAAGGAGCCTCGATGACCCTCGACCGCCCGGTGACCCCCGACCCCTACGACCTGCTGCCCAACGTCCCGTCCTTCACGGTGACCAGCGACGACGTCACCGACGGCCAGCCGCTCAAGGACGACCAGGTCAACGAGTTCGGCGACACGTCTCCGGAGCTGTCGTGGTCCGGGTTCCCCGAGGACACCAAGAGCTTCACGGTCACCTGCTTCGACCCCGACGCTCCGACTCCGAGCGGCTTCTGGCACTGGGTGCTGGTCGACCTGCCGGCCGACTGCACCTCGCTCGACGCCGGGGCGGGCGCGGAGGGTGCGGACCTCCCGGGCAACGCCTTCATGTGCCGCAACGACGGCGGCGTGCAGGGCTTCATGGGTGCCGCCCCGCCGGAGGGCGACCAGGTGCACCGCTACTACTTCGTGGTGCACGCGGTGAAGGAGGAGTCGCTGGGCGTCGATGCCGACGCCAGCCCTGCGGTCGTGTCATTCAACCTGGCGTTCAAGACCGCGGCGCGGGCGATCGTCCACGGGACCTACCAGCACTGAGGACGCTTTTGCTGCAAGGCGGGTGCGCGGTCCTTGGCAATCGTCGCCCGGTTGACCATGATGCAACGACGGGGTCACGTCAGCATGCGATCGGCGGACCGCGTCCGCGCCTCGGCGATCGCCTCGAGAGAAGGTCGAGAGGCATTCCGTGCGAAGGCTGGCCGAGGGTAGGTTGGGCAAGGCCGCCTCCGCCTTCGGCAGCAACCTGCGGAACCCGAGCCTGCGTCGCGCCCAGCTGAGCTTCCTGGGTGCGTGGACGGCCGAGTGGGCATTCACGGTGGGCCTGGGGATCGTGGCCTACCGCGACGGGGGCGCGGCGGCCGTCGGCCTGGTCGGGCTGCTCCGCATGGCGCCTTCGGCGATCCTGGCTCCGCTGCTCTCGCCGCTGGCCGACCGGGGCCGTCGCGAGCGGGTGCTCATCCTGGTCTCGACGCTGCGTGGGGTCGCCACCGGCGCGGCGGCGCTGGTCGTCGGACTGTCCGGCCCGACCGAGGTCGTCTACGCGCTGGCGGTGCTGTCGACCATCGCCGCCACTCTCTACCGACCGGCACACTCCGCGCTGATCCCGTCGCTGTGCCACACCGGCTTCGAGCTCGCCGGCGCCAACGTCGTACGCGGGCTGCTGGACTCCACGGCCACGCTGGTAGGCCCCCTGCTGGCGGCACTGCTCCTCCAGCTGGCCGGGGTGACCTCGGTCTTCGCCGTCGCCGCGGCCGCCTCGCTGTGGTCGGCCGTCCTGCTCCTTCGGCTGCACTACGAAGCACCGCCGCGCCCCGCCGCCCCGACGCACGGCCTGCTGCGCTCGGCGTCCGAGGGCGTCCGAGCCGTCGCCCACAACGGTGACCTCGCGCTGATCATGGGCCTCGCCGTGGCGCAGACCCTGATCCGTGGTGCCCTCACCGTCCTCACCGTCGTGGTCGCGATCGACCTGCTGGACACGGGCGAGTCGGGGGTGGGCCTGCTGTCGGCCGCCGTCGGGGCCGGTGCGGTCCTGGGTTCCCTGGCGGCCTCCTTGCTCGTCGACACCCGGCGGCTCGGCGCCTGGTTCGCCGTCGGGGTGACGCTGTGGGGCGTGCCGGTCTCTCTCATCGGGGTCTTCCCCCAGCAGCTCTCAGCCCTGGCCCTGCTCGCCTGCGTGGGGGTCGGTAACGCGCTGATCGACCTCGGCGGGTTCACGCTCCTGGGCCGGATCGCGCCGGACGAGGTGCTGGCCCGCGTCTTCGGCGTGCTCGAGAGCCTCGTCGCCCTCTCGATGGGGATCGGAGCCGTCGTCACCTCGCTGTTGATCGAACTGGCGGGACTGCGGCCCACCCTGGTCCTGGCCGGGTTGCTGTGCCCCCTCTGCGCACTGCTCTCCTGGCCACGGCTGCGCCGGATGGACCGCTCCCTCGACGTACGAGACCGCGAGATCTCGCTGCTGCAGGAAGTGACCATGCTGGACGCGCTGCCGCTGCCGGCCATCGAGCAGCTGGCGCGTGGCCTGGAGCCTCTCGAGGTGCCGGCCGGTGACGCGGTCTTCGAGCAGGGGGACGTGGGCGACCGCTACTTCGTCATCGAGGCGGGCGAGGCCGAAGTCGTCGGGGACGGGCGGGTGGTCGCCACCCTGGGCGTCGGGGAGGGGTTCGGCGAGATCGCGCTCCTTCGACAGGTACGTCGCACCGCGACCGTGCGGGCCACTCAGGCCCTCCGGCTCCAGGTCCTGCGGTCCGAGCACTTCCTCGCGGTCGTGCTGGGCTACCCGCCGAGCGCACGCGACGCCGGCCACACCGTCGACTCGATGCTCGACCGGTACACACCCAGGAGGTCAGGAATGGACAGGGTCACCCGACATGGCGACTGAGCGCTCACTGCTCCTCATCGCCGACATCGGCGGCTACACCAACTACATGCGGACCCACCGCATGAGCCTCGCCCATGCCGAGGTGAACACCGGGAGGCTGCTGGGGCGGGTGGTCGACGCCGCTCCCGACTTCGACCTCATCGAGGTCGAGGGCGACGGGGCCTTCCTGTCCCGGCGGGCCGACCGGCTCTCCGACGGCGCGGCCGTGACAGCGACGCTGGAGGTCGCGGCCGCGATGCACCGTGCCTTCCACATCGAGCGCGAGTACGTCGCGAAGAACCTGTGTCCCTGCCAGGGGTGCGCCGATGCCGACAACCTCAAGCTGAAGTTCGTCGCGCACATCGGCGAGGTCGCCACCCAGACGATCCGGCAGCAGCGCAAGCTGGTCGGGATCGACGTGATCCACGTCCACCGCCTGCTCAAGAACCCGGTGCAGATCCCGGAGTACGTCCTGCTCTCCGAGGAGCTCTACCGGCTCCAGGGCGACGCTCCGGCGGTCCCTGGACACGAGGTCCAGCAGGACCTCGAGGGCATCGGTCCCAGTCGCTCCTACTTCGTGGACGTGGCCGACCTGGCGGAGTCCAGGCCGCTGCCGGTCCCCTCTCCACTCGCCCGCCTGGGCCGCACCCTGTCCGTGGCCGGTTCAGGAATGCCGTACATGCTCGGCCTGCGACGGGGGCGCCGCCCACGCCGGGCCGCGTAGGCAGGGCATGATGCCCGCGTGGACCGCTCCCGCCACGGGCTGATCTGGCTGCCCGCCCTCGTCCTCGTCGCGACCGTCGCGCAGCTCGCGGTGGCGACGTTCGTGCCGGGCATCGACCGGTTCGAGGACAAGGCGTTCGGCGCCCGGCTCGCCGCGTACCCGGCGATGATGCTGCTGGTTCCCGCGATCTGGTGGCTGGCCGTCAAGAGGCGCCAGCCGGAGGCGACGCCGCCGTACGTCGCGTTCGCGCTGATCATGCTCGGCTTCCTCGTCGACACGACCGGCAACAGCCTGGACTTCTACGACAGCATCACGTGGTGGGACGACATGAACCACTTCGTGAACTGGTTCTTCCTGCTGTCCGGGATCGGGCTGATCATCGCCCGCGAGCTGAAGCCCCGGTGGGCGCAGGTGCTGCTGGTCGCCGGGCTGGGCTGCCTGCTCGCGCTCGGCTGGGAGATCGGCGAGTGGTACACGTTCATCCGGCACGGCACCGAGCTCGACACTGCCTACGAGGACACCCTTGCTGACATGACCCTCGGCTCCTGCGGAGCCTTCCTCGCAGCCCTGGTGGTGGCGCGGGTAGCCTCGCGTCAGTGATTCAGGGGAGCCTGCACGTCGCCATCGCGACGCGCTCCTTCCGCCGCTACTCGACCTACACCGCCGCGACCTTCGCGGGCATCTTCACCAACTGCGTGTTCGGCGTCATCAACGCCCTGGTGCTGATCGCGGTCTGGAGGCAGAACCCCGACGCCGGGGGGTACGACGTCCGCGACGCCGTCACCTTCGTCTGGCTGGGCCAGGCGATGATCATGCCCGTCGCCGTGTGGGGCGGTGGCTCCCCCACCGACCTCGCGAACCGCATCAAGACCGGCGACGTGGCGCTCGACTTCTACCGGCCCGTCGGCATCCTCGGCTGGTACCTCGCCGCCGACGTCGGCCGCGCGGTCTTCCACCTGCTCAGCCGCGGCGTCGCCCCGACCGTCGTCGGCGCCCTGCTGTTCGACCTGCGCTACCCGGCCGGCCCGCTGGTCTGGGCGGCGTTCGTCGTGAGCGTCGCCCTGGCGCTGCTGGTCAGCTTCGCGATCCGCTTCCTGGTGGCGATGTCGGCGTTCTGGATCCTCGACGACCAGGGCACGCAGGTCCTCATGGCCGCCGCGGCGGTGTTCTTCAGCGGGCTCACGGTGCCCCTCGTGCTCTTCCCCGGCTGGTTCGGTGACGTGGCGCGAGCGCTCCCGTGGGCGTCGTACATCCAGGCACCGGCCGACCTGTGGCTGGGCAAGGACGAGGGCTGGGCGATGTTCGGGGTCCTGCTGCTGCAGGCGGTGTGGGCCGTCGTCCTGCTGGCCGGGTGTCGCGCCCTACTCGGCGTCGCGGAGCGCAGGGTGGTGGTGCAGGGTGGTTGAGGCCCGGCTCCTGG
Organism: uncultured Actinomycetota bacterium; assembly: GCA_963759065.1. GTDB lineage: Bacteria > Actinomycetota > Actinomycetes > Propionibacteriales > Nocardioidaceae > Nocardioides. The sequence goes on from CAVWYA010000011.1 coordinate 154,030, forward strand.
AGGCCCTGACTCGCTACGCGCAGATCTCCGCGATGTGGGTCCGTGCCTCGCGGGTCTACCCCGTGTCGTGGTGGTTGCTCGTCGTCGGCGGCTTCCTGATCACCGGGGTCGAGTTCGTCGGCATCTGGATCCTCTTCCAGAACGTCGACGACCTCGGTGGCTTCGACCTGCACGAGGTCGCGTTCCTCTACGGCGGCAGCGGGGTCGCCTTCGCCATCGCGGACCTGTTCGCCGGCCGTATCGAGCGGCTCGGCCAGATGATCCGGCTCGGCAAGCTGGACCAGATGATGGTCCGGCCGGTCCCCCTGCTGATCCAGGTGTGCGCCGACGAGTTCGCGCTGCGCCGGGTCTCGCGGATCGCGCAGGCGGGGCTGGTCCTCGCGTGGGGCTGCACCTTTGTCGACTGGACGCCCTCGCGGGTGCTGCTCACCGTGCTGATGCTCGTCGCGGCGTCGGTCATCTTCACCGCGGTGTTCATCGCGCTGGCCTGCATCCAGTTCTGGACCATCGACTCGGCCGAGGTCGCCAACTCGTTCACCTATGGCGGCAACACGGTCACGTCGTACCCGCTCACCATCTTCCCCAGCGAGGTGCTCAAGGCGATGACCTTCGTCATACCCCTCGCGTTCGTGAACTGGTATCCCAGCCTGCACGTCCTCGGTCGCGAGGACCCGTTGGGCTACCCGGACTGGACCCAGTGGCTGTCCCCGCTCGTCGCGGTCGCCATGGTGGCCGTGACCGGGCTCGTGTGGCGCACCGGGGTGCGCCAGTACCGATCGACCGGGAGCTGACCGATGCCACTGATCGAGGTCTCCGGACTGTCGCGCTCCTTCCGGGTGCGCGGTCGCTCGGACGTGGAGGCGGTCAAGGACCTCCACTTCGAGATCGAGGCCGGTGAGATGGTCGGCTACATCGGTCCGAACGGCGCCGGGAAGTCCACGACCATCAAGATGCTCACCGGCATCCTGGTGCCGACCTCCGGCACGATCCGGGTGGCGGGTGTCGACCCCAGTCGCAAGCGCACCGCGCTGGCCCGCCGGATCGGCGTCGTCTTCGGGCAGCGCACCACACTGTGGTGGGACCTGCCGCTGCGCGACTCGTTCGACCTGCTCCAGAAGATCTACAGGACCGACCCGGAGCGGCACCGCGCCAACCTGGCGGAGTTCGTCGAGCTGCTCGGCCTCGGGGACCTGCTCGACATCCCGGTCAGGCAGCTCAGCCTGGGCCAGCGGATGCGCGGCGACATCACGGCCGCGCTGCTCCATGACCCGGAGATCCTCTACCTCGACGAGCCCACGATCGGCCTGGACGTGGTGAGCAAGGGCCGGCTGCGCGAGTTCCTGCGCACCCTGAACGCCGAGCGCGGCACCACGCTGCTGCTCACCACCCACGACCTCCAGGACATCGAGGCGCTGTGCCGGCGGGTGATCGTCATCGACCACGGCACCGCGGTCTACGACGGCACCCTCGCCGGCCTGCACCAGCAGGGCGGGTCGACGCGGACACTGGTGGTCGACCTCGTCGACGAGCGGCCGCCGATCTCGGTCGAGGGGGCCACTGTGCGCCGCGTCGATGGACCCCGGCAGTGGCTCAGCTTCCCGGCCGACGCGTCGGCCGCGCCGATCGTGTCCGCCGTCGTGGCGGCGTACGACGTCGCGGATCTGTCCGTGCAGGAGCCGGACATCGAGGACGTGATCCGCGAGCTCTACTCCCGCTAGGACGCCGGCTCCGTGGCGGGGACGGCGGTCCTGCTCAGGATCAGCACCGCGCGGTCGTCGTGACCGCTCTCGACCTGGCCGATGATCCGGTTCGCCGCGCCGCCGAAGCCTCCCCCGACCGCCTCCCGCGCCACCCGCTGCAGCCAGGCGATCCCGACGTCGATGTGCACGGAGCGGTCCTCGACCACGCCGTCGGTGTAGAAGAGCAGCGCCTCGCCGGCGAAGAGCCTGCCGTGGCTGACGTGCAGCTCTGGCTCGGCCATCACACCGAGGGCCGTGCCGCGCGCGTTGTCGATCAGCCACTCGCCGCTCACCAGGTCCAGCCGCAGCGCGGGCGGGTGTCCGCCACTGGTGATCTGGTAGGAGCCGTCGGCCAGGTCGACGAGCAGGTGCACCGCGGTGGCGAAGGACTCGTCGTCGTCCTGCCGGAGCAGGAAGTCGTTGGCTGCGCGGAACAGGTCCTCGGGCGGCATCGCTCCGATCAGCCCGCCGAGCGCGCCCGCGAACTGGAGCGCGGCCGGCCCGGCATCGGTGCCCTTGCCACAGACGTCGACCAGGATCACCTCCAGGTGCCGGTCGTCCCGCAGGTCGGCGACCAGGAAGTCACCGGCGTAGCTGGCCCCGTTCGACGCCAGCATCGCGCTCTGCGACTGCCAGCCCTCCGGCAGCGCCGGGATGCGACCCTGCGCCTGGAGCCGGTCGCGCAGGTCGCCGAGCAAGGACTCACTGAGCGTGGAGGGCAGCGCGCTGCGGAGCCGACCCGCGACGTACAGCACCAGCACCACGGCCACCAGGAACTCCGCGACGGCCACCAGGCGGACCGGCGTCATCCCGTCGCTCAGCAGCAGGGACAGGGAACCGGCGATCGCGTCGACCGTCGCGACCACCACGAGCGGCCTGAAGCTGAGCAGGATCCGAGCCACGAGCAGCCACAGGAAGTACGCCGTGAGGGGCATCAGGTCGTGGTTGACGAGCGAGATCACCAGCGACGCGACGATGAGCAGCACCAGCGTCGCGGCGAGCCACCACTGGGCACGGACCGAGCCGCTGCGCCACGCATCGGCGCGCGAACGCAGCCACCCAGCCGCCCGGACAGCCATCCGTAGAGGCTAGACCTTTGCCCTTCGGTCGGACTTCTAGACTCGCGGCCGTGGCTGACCCCGAGCTCCGCATCCGTCGTGCCGGCCCCGACGACGTCGACGCCTACCTGACCGTCGCGACCGGGCTCTGGCAGGAGGACGCCGGCGCGCACGACCCCGAGGTGATGAACACCGACTGGCCGTCGCAACACGGCCGGGCGTGGTTCGAGGCCCTCCTCGACGATCCCGACCGGGTCGGCCTCTTCGCCGAGGTGGACGGCGGGATGGCGGGTGGGCTGATGGGCTCGTGGCCGGAGCTGACGGTGTTCGTACGCCAGCGCGAGGCGCGGCTCAACAGCCTGTGGGTGCTCCCCGAGCATCGTGGGCTCGGTCTCGGTGGCCTGCTGATCGAGGCGTTCCTCGACTGGGCGCGCGAGCGCGGGGCGCCGTACGCCGTGGTGACAGCGTTCGCTGCCAACCCGTCCGCCATCCGGGTGTACGAGAAGCACGGGTTCGGGTCGCACACGGTGACGCTGCGGACGCCGCTGTAGCTGTCTAGGCGCGGAAGCGCGCCGCCACCTCGTCGGAGAGCGCGGCCTCGATGCGTTCTGCCATCCAGGGACCCATCGGCGGGAGCTCGGCGACGGGACACCAGCGCACGTCGACGGACTCGTCGTCCGCGACGTGGGCCTCTCCCGACAGCCAGGTGCAGGCGAACGTGAGGTCGAGGTAGCGAGCGCGGTCGCCATTGGGGTAGGTCATCTCGTCACTGACGCTGGTCATGGCCAGCCGGTCGGCCCGGATCTCGACACCGGTCTCCTCCATGGCCTCGCGGACCGCACAGACCCCCGGCTCCTCCCCCGGGTCGACGATCCCTGTGACGGGCGTCCACTGGTGGTTGTCGGAGCGTTGGACGAGCAGGATCTCGTCCCCTCTGCGAATCACCGCGGTCACGCCCGGCAGCCACAGGAGGGTCTGGCCCGCGAGTCGACGCAGCTCGAGGACGAAGTCAGGCGTCGGCACCTCGCCACTCTAGGCAGGCCTCAGCCGGGTAGATGTCGACGCCGGGTGGGGCGTCGAGGATCATCCGGGCGTGTTTGCGGCTGATGGGTCGGGTGCCCCGGGCGTCGACGAGGTAGCCGAGCCCGTGCGGGGTCAGCCAGACATAGCGTCCGGCGCCGCATTGTCGGGCGCGGTAGCCGGCGTGGGTCTTGTGGCGGTGATGTCGCCGGCCCAGGGGTCCGGAGTTGTGGGTCCCGGTCTGCCCTGGTGGCCCGGTGTCGTCGTAGGCGATGGGGTGGTCGTAGTCGAGGTTCCTGGCGGTGGAGGTGGCGTAGGGCCAGTAGTCGCCACCAGTCACGAGGTGGACCCGCTCCTTGAGCGACTCGGGGTGCTCGTAGGCGGTGGTGCGGATCCGGTCGGACAGGTCCAGCACCGGCTTGACCGTCAACGCCGTGCGCGCGAGCAGCTCCTGGAGCCCGGTCAGGGTGACCGGGCCGAGGCCCTCCACTCGCGCGACGCCGCCGTGACCGTGGATGGCGGCTTCGTGGAGGTGGACGTACAGAGTCGTCTTGGGGGCCAGTGGGGTCAGGTCCGCGGCGCGCAGCGCGTTGAGGAGGTCGGCGGGGAACGCGGTCGCCCGCGACGGCGCCACCTCGGTGACCTCGAGTTCTTCTTGGGGGTCGCGGTGCTCGAGGAGGAGTTGGAGGAGTTCGGCGGGGCGGGCCAGCCACCCGAACGCGATCGACCGGACCTCGTCCGCGCTGGCGTCGGGGTGGCGGGGGGCGATGATCTCGGCGACCCGGGTCAGGGTGGCCTCGACCCACACCGCGTCCCCGGCCTCGACGCGGGCGATCACGGTGCGCAGCCCGTATTCGTCGGTCCGCGACGAGGACACGTACCGCCGCCGCCGCTCGGCGTCGAGGCGTTCGTCGTGCAGGGCGGGGTCGGCCTCGATGACCTTCGCCTCGGCGACCGCGAGGACCCGGCCGGCGGACTCCCGGCCGATGACCCGCGCCACCGCCCGGTCCACCACACCCACCCGGTCAGCCGGCAGGAACCGGGACAGCTTCGCGACCCGCCGGGCGATGAACACGTCCACCTCACCCGAGAGGCAGCGCGCCCACGATTCCGGGAGGCGGTGGATCAGGTCCAGGGTGTCGGCGATCGCGTGCTCGGTGGCCATCAACCCGGCGCCACGCGCGAGGGCGATCTCGCCCAGGCACAGCTCCCGCACCCGCGGTGTGCCCTCGCCGCCGACCTGGACCAACCGGTCAAACCGGTCCGTCGGCTCACCGGAGTGCATCGCAGCCCACGCCGCCAGCACCTCCAGCTCCCGGACCTCAGCCAGCCGACGAGCCCGCACCGAGTCCGACGCGGCAGCCAACAGACCAGCGGCGTCGAGGTCGGACAGGTCGTCGTTCACGAGCCCAACGCTAGGGGTGACCACCGACAGTCGAAGCCCCCAAAGGCCCTGTTCCACAGGGATCCGCGAAACTCTCTCAGAAACTCTTCCGGACCGGTGATCTCGACAGTCCTGCGCGGGCACCGACGTACTGTCCCGACATGGCCCAGAGACCTCCCTCGGCGCCTCTCGTCCTGCACCTCAACGGCGCGCCGGGCGTGGGCAAGTCGACGCTGGCTCTGCGATGGGCGGAGTCTCACCCGGGCACCCTGCTCCTCGATCCGGATGCGCTCCGCACGTGGGTGTCGGGGTGGCGGGAGGAGTTCGTGGAGACGGGCACGCGGATCCGGCCTGTCGCACTGGCGATGCTTTCGGCGTACGTCGCAGGTGGCGGCTCGGTTGTCCTCGCGCAGCTCGTCGCCAACGAAAGCGAGCTCGCTCTGTTCGAGGCTGCGGCCGTCGATGCCGGCGGGAGGTTCGTGGAGGTGTTTCTCGAGTCCGACGACGTGGCCGAGCGGTTCTGGTCTCGGCGGACCGACGAGCCGTGGTTGGGGGCCGTGCACGCGCTGGTCACCGAGGCTGGCCCGGATCATCTCGACCAGTACGCAGCCCGGCTCGCCGCGCTGGCGTCTCAGCGGCCCGATGCCATTCGACTGCCCACGCGAGCGGGCGAGGTCGGCGCGGCGTACGACGCACTGGCTGCTGCGGTGGCTTTGGCGCCGTGACCGAGAGTCGGCGCCCCCTCCCCGCCCTTTCGCGACGCGAGGCCGGTCGGCCAGTCGCGGGCCGGGCTGCGGCGGTCTCGACAAGCTCGACCAGCGGTGGTCCAGCAGGTCCCTACCTTGCGGGGGTTTCGAGACGGTCGCTGCGCGCCCTCCTCAACCAGCGTGTGGTGCGGACCGAACCACCGCCGGACCGCAGCCAGACCCCCGGCGGCAACCCCACAGCCAGCCCCGCCTTTGGCGAGGGTCAGGAACTCGGCAGTCGGGTTGCCGATGAACCCAAGCCAGCACGTCCGCTGCGGTGGTCTCGACAAGCTCGACCAGCGGTGGTCCAGCAGGTCCCTACCTTGCGGGGGATTCGAGACGGTCGCAGCGCGACCTCCTCAACCAGCGGATCCGAGATCCAGGGCACCGAAGGTCGCAAGATCTTTCTCGTCGGTCACATCTCCGACGCGGAGGCAGTCACGGTGACCGCCGAAGCCGTCTTCATCACGCTCCGGCAGTAGGACGCGACGGTCAGGCCAGCGGTGCCTTGAGGCTCAGGCGTACGCCGAACAGCTCGCCGGCGACGTCCACCTCGAAGCGTCCCGCGGCGAGTGAGTCCGTGCTCACCGGCCCGTCCGCGCGCAGGTAGGCCAGCCCGACCGAGGCGCCGACCGTCTCTCCCCAGGCGGCGCTCGTCACCTGTCCGGCGGGTCGGCCGTCGCGGAGCAGGAGCTCACCGCCCCAGAGCATGGGAGCGGCGTCCTCGAGGACGAACGACACCAGCCGGCGTCGCGGACCGCCCTCGGCCAGCCGTGCACGCAGCGTCTCGAGGGCCTCGCGCCCGAGGAAGGGCTTGTCCGTCTTCAGCGCGGTGGCGAAGACCAGCCCCGCCTCGACCGGCGTGTAGTCGGGCGACAGCTCGCGTGGGAAGGCGCGGAACCCCTTCTCCAGCCGGAGCGAGTCGATCGAGTAGTAGCCGGCGTTGCTGATGCCCAAGTCGGCACCCTCGCCGAACAGCGCGTCGTAGACGGTCGCGGCACCCCGGACGGGGACGGTCAGCTCCCAGCCGAGCTCCCCCACGTAGGTCATCCGAGTGGCTCGCAACGGGACGCCCGCCACCGTGGCCGTCCGGCTCGTGGCGAAGGGGAAGCCGTCGTCCGACCAGTCGTCGGAGGAGATCCTGCCCATGAGGTCCGGCGAGGCGGGGCCCATCACCCCCAGCACGGCGAACGCGTCGGTCACGTCACCGCCCTCGACGCCGCCGTGGCGGCGCAGCCAGTCGAGGTCGCGGACGGTGGTGGCGGACGACGAGACGATCCAGAAGGAGTCGGGCCCGTCTCGGGTGACGGTGAGGTCGGCCTCGTAGCTGCCGCGCTCGTTGAGCCACGGCGTGTAGACGCAGTGCCCGACCGGTACGTCGACGTCGGCGGCGCACACCCACTGCAGCGCCTCGAGCGCCTTCGGGCCGGCGACGACGTACTTCGAGAACGACGTCTGGTCGAAGACCGCGACCGCCTCGCGGGTGGCACGCTGCTCGGCCGCGGACCAGGGCAGCCAGGACGGCTTGCCCCAGGAGTAGTCGAGGCCGGCACCGGGAGCCGGTGCGAAGACGTTGGGTCGTTCCCACCCCATCTTGGAGCCGAAGATCGCGCCCGCCGCGGCGACCCGCGCGTGAACGGGTGACTGACGTACGTCGCGCGCGGTGACCGGCTCGCGGTTCGGCCACGGCAGGGCGTAGTGCAGGCCGAGGATCTCGGCGACCCGGTCGTGCAGCCAGGCGTTGTCGCCGTTGAACGCCGCGAACCGGCGTACGTCGACACCCGTCTGGTCGGACGTCGCCTCCCCCGAGACGACCCAGTCGGCCAGGGCCAGGCCCGCGCCGCCGGCGGACGCGATGCCGACCGAGTTGAAGCCGGCGCCGACGAAGCAGTTGTCGAGCTCGGGAGCCCGCCCGAGCAGGAACTGGTTGTCCGGAGTGAACGACTCGGGGCCGTTGTAGAACTTGCGGATCCCGGTCTCGGCCAGCACGGGGATGCGATGCACGGCTTCGTCCATCAGCACCGAGAAGTGCTCCCAGTCCTCGTCCAGAAGCTTGAACTCGAAGGGGTAGGGCAGGTCGTCCGGCGACCGCCACGGCTTGGCCTCGGGCTCGAAGCCGCCGACCACGAGGCCGCCGACCTCCTCCTTGAAGTAGGTCCAGCCGTCCGGGTCGCGCATGATCGGCAGGTCGGGGTGGGTGCCCTCGACGGCCTCGGTGACGACGTAGAAGTGCTCGCACGAGTGCAGCGGGACGGTCACGCCGACCAGCTCACCGAGGGCCTTCGCCCATTGGCCGGCGCAGTTGACCACGACGTCGCACTCGACCGTGCCGAGGTCGGTCTCCACCGACGTGATGCGGCGCCCGTCGAGCCCGAACCCGGTGACCCGCGCCTTCTCCACGACCGTCGCGCCGCCCATCCGGGCGCCCTTGGCCAGCGACTGGGTCAGGTCGGTCGGGTTGACCTTGCCGTCGCCGGGCAGCCACAGCGCGCCGAGCAGGTCGTCGACCTGCATCACCGGCCACAGCTCCTGGGCACGCTCCGGCGAGACCAGCTCGCACTCCATGTCGTACGCCGCCGCGTTGGCCGCCGTGCGGCGCAGCTGGACCATCCGGTCCTCGGTGCGGGCCACGATCACGCCGCCGACGTTGCGGTAGCCCGTGGCCAGGCCCGTCTCCGCCTCGAGCGACGCGTAGAGCTCGGCGGAGTACTGCACCAGCCGGGTCCCGCTCTCCGAGGCCCGCAGCGGCCCCACCAGCCCGGCGGCGTGCCACGTCGTTCCGCCCGAGAGGTGACCCTGTTCGAGGAGGAGCACGTCGGTCTTCCCGAGCTTGGTCAGGTGGTAGGCCACCGACGCGCCGATCACCCCGCCGCCGACGATCACGATCTCGGCGCGGGAAGGGAGCTCAGCCACGGGCGACGTCCTCGAGCAGCCGAGCGAGGTCGGGACCCCGGAAGGTGGCCTCGGCCTTCTCGAACCGGTGCATCCCCCACCCGTGGAAGTCGTAGTCGATCGGGCTGCTGGCGGCCTGGATGAAGCCCCACAGCGACCAGCCGTACTGGCTGCACAGCGCCTGCAGCCGCACCCGGGCGAGGTCGGCGGGGCTCGGGGTCTCGAAGTAGGCCTCGGTCCAGGCCTCGGTCTGCTCCGGCGTGAAGTCGCACTCGGTCGACGTGTTGCCGATCTCGAAGCAGGCGTCGTTGTTGCCGCTGTACTCGTAGTCGATCAGCCGGACCATCTCGCCGTCGTCGAGATAGTTGGCGGCCAGCAGGTCGTTGTTGCACGGCACGGTCGGGCGCCGTGTGGCCTCCAGTGCGCGGCGGACGTCGGCCCACGCGTCCGCATGGTCGGTGTACGTCGCCGGCAGCGGGAAGCCCTTCTCCTGCACGCTCGCCAGGTAGCCCGACTGACGGGCGAACATGTCGAACTCGTTGACGAACCGGGGCCCCGCGTGCAGCCGCCGGCAGGCCTCCGCCGCCCGCGCCATCACCCCGGGATCCGCGAAGTCGGCATCGTCCAGCGCACGACCGGGCAGGAACCCGATGACCAGCATCCCCAGGTCCGGCCGGTACTCGACCACGGGCGCGCCGACTCCCGCCTCGGCCGCGGCAGCGGTGTTGGCGTGCTCGGCGTCGCGGTCGATGCCCAGCAGTCCGGCGTCGCTCGACGAGCAGCGCACGACGACGTCCAGCGGCGGACCGTCGTCGTCCGTGGTCACCCGGACGTTGTGGTTGGTCAGGCCGCCGGGCAGGTCCGTGGCGCGCCAGGACCGCCCCGCCAGGATGGCGAGGCGGTCCAGGTGCTCAACCACAGGCAGGCGTCACTCGTCGAACGCGTCGACCACGGCCTGGTCGATCGTCTGGACCGGGCCCTTGAACCAGGTCTTCGCCGAGATGCTCCACCAGATCGCCAGCAGGACCAGCACCCCCACGACCATGATCGGCGCGTAGTTGACGGCCGCCCAGTCGAACTCGTCGCGCCACGGCGCACCGAAGGGTGAGGTCGGGAGCATCAGCATGATGCCGACGAAGATGATCTCGATCACCGCCACCAGGTTCATCCATTTGTACTTGCCGCCGTTGTTCCAGCTCCCCACCTCGAAGGAGTCGCCGGCCCGCCACCGCAGGAAGATCGGGATGGCGAACGAGAAGTAGAGACCGATGACGGATACCGATGTGATCGCGTAGAACGCGGTGGGGATCCCGTTGACGGACTTGAGCGCGGGCAGGGTGATGACCGCGCCGAGGGCCGCTGCGAACATCACGGCATTGGCCGGGGTCCGCTGGGCGTTGACCTTGGACCACAGCGCGGAGCCCGGGACGGCGCGGTCGCGGCTGAAGGCGAACATCATCCGCGAGGTCGACGTGAGGCACGCGGTCGCACAGAACAGCTGCGCGGACGAGGAGATGAACAGCAGCAACCCCGCCCAGTTCGACCCCAGTGCCGCGTCGAAGACGTAGGCGACACCACCCGCCGGGATGCTGGCGTAGTCGGGCGCCCCGTCCACCTGGGGGATCGCGAAGGTGACGGCCAGGAGCAGGATGTAGCCGCCGATCGCGGAGTAGAAGATCGACTGCCAGAGGCCACGCGCAGCCGACTTGGCGGCACCCTGCGTCTCCTCGGAGAGGTGCACAGACGCGTCGAACCCGGTGATCGTGTACTGGGTCAGGATGAAGCCGAACGGGATGATCACGAACAGGTAGGTCAGCGAGCTCGTCGAGCCGTCGGCCCACCCGGAGCCGTTGAACTTGTCGGTGAACACCTGGGAGAAGCTCAGGTGCTGGTCCGGCACGAAGATGAGCACCAGGACCAGGAAGGTCGCGCCGGCGACGTGCCACCACACCGAGACGTTGTTGATCAGCGCGAGCAGGTGGCTGGAGAAGATGTTGATCAGCGTGATCGCCGCCAGGATCACCAGGAAGGTCACGAACACCGCGGTCAGCGAGAACTCGTCCATCCAGCCCCACGCCAGGAAGGTGAGGTTGAAGAAGGTGGCGCAGCCGTAGGCCACGGACGCGGTGACCGCGATGAGTCCGATCAGGTTCAGCCAACCGGTGAAGAAGCCTGCCGCCGGTCCGCCCAGCTTGGAGGCCCAGTAGTAGATGCCGCCGGAGGTCGGCATCGCGGACACCAGCTCCGACATGGTGAAGCCGATGATCAGGATGAAGATCGAGATGATCGGCCACGACCACGAGATCGACACGGGGCCGCCGTTGGCGATGCCCGCGCCGTACGTCGTGAGACAGCCGGCCAGGATCGAGATGATCGAGAACGAGATCGCGAAGTTGGAGAACCCGGACCAGGTCCTGCTCAGCTCCTGCTTGTAACCCAGCCTGGCGAGGTGTTCCTCGTCCGCGTTGTGGATCTGGTCGTCGACAGCCATTCCGCCCCCTCGGTGCGTTGCTGACGGATCCCATCAAGGGATCCGGAGTTGGCCAGAAACTAGACCCGCGCCGCGCAGGGTGTAAACACTCCCGTGTAAAAAGGTATGAACTCAGACCAAAGTTGCGCGGGAAGATTGACAGCCACGTGAGCCGGAACCCAGCATGACCGCCATGACCGCGTCGCCGGAGCACCACCTTCCGGAAGCGGTGCTGCGCCCGGTCCGCGGGCATCACGCGTTCGAGGCCTGCGTCGAGCAGCTCGCCACCGCGATCCGGCTCGGCGTCTATCCGCGCGGCAGCGCGCTGCCCGCCGAGCGCGACCTGGCCGGGCGGCTCCAGGTCTCTCGTGCCACGCTGCGCGAGGCGATGGCCGCCCTGCGCCAGGCCGGGCTGGTGGAGACCACGCGCGGCCGCGGCGGCGGCACGGTCGTCACGCTCAAGCCCGGTCTGCCAGCGGCGCGCGCCGCCGCCCGGATCAGCGCGGCCCGCCGCCAGGGCTGGCTTGACGCATTGGACTACCGGCGGATCGTCGAGCCCGGGGCGGCCGCGCTGGCGGCGTCGCGCGACCTGGACGACGCGCGGCTGGCCCAGCTCGAGCAGGCGCATGCCGAGGTCGCCTCGGCGGCCAAGCCGGCCGAGCACCGGCAGGCCGACTCGCGGTTCCACCTGACCGTGGCCGCCCTGACCGACTCGCCGCGCACCATCGAGGCGGTCACCTCGGTGCAGTCGACGCTGCACGAGATGCTGCTCGCGATCCCGGTCCTGGGCACCAACATCGCCCACTCCGACCGCCAGCACGCGCGGCTGGTGCGGGCGATCATGGCCGGCAAGCCCGACCTGGCCCGCCGGGTCATGGAGGAGCACTGCGACGACACGGCCGCGCTGCTGCGCGGGCTCGTGGGCTGAGACACGGGCTGGGACACGGGCTGGGACACGGGCTGGGACACGAGCTGAGACATGGAGGGGGACGCATGAGCGAGACCGGGCTGCGCAACGACCGGCACCTGAGCATGAACGACCTGGTGGCGCGGATCAACGACGGTGACATCGACACCGTCGTCGTGACCTTCACCGACATGCAGGGCCGGCTCCAGGGCAAGCGGCTGCACGGGCGCTACTTCGCAGACCACGTCGTCGAGCACGGGACCGAGGGCTGCAACTACCTGCTCGCGGTCGACGTGGAGATGAACACGGTCGGTGGCTACGCGATCTCGTCGTGGGAGCGCGGGTACGGCGACATGGAGTTCGTGCTCGACAGCCGGACGATCCGGCTGCTGACCCACCTGCCGGCGACGGCCATGGTCCAGTGCGACCTGGTCTGGCTCGACCACTCCCCCGTCGCCCAGTCGCCGCGCACCATCCTCCAGACCCAGCTCGACCGCTGTGCCGAGAAGGGCTGGGTCGCCCTGGCCGGGACCGAGCTCGAGTTCATCGCGTTCGACACGACCTACGAGGCGGCCGCGGACTCGGCGTACCGCGACCTCACGCCGGTCAACCAGTACAACATCGACTACTCGATCCTCGGCACCACGCGGGCCGAGCCGCTGCTGCGGGCGATCCGCAACACGATGTACGACGCCGGGCTGGACGTCGAGGGCGCCAAGGGTGAGTGCAACTTCGGACAGCACGAGATCGGGTTCCTCTACGCCGACGCGCTGACCACGGCCGACAACCACAGCGTCTACAAGACCGTCGCCAAGGAGATCGCGGCCCAGCAGGGCAAGTCGATCACCTTCATGGCGAAGTTCAACGAGCGCGAGGGCAGCTCCTGCCACATCCACCTCTCGCTGCGCGGTGACGACGGGTCCCTGGTGTTCTGGGACGCCGACGCCGACGCCGATCACGGGAAGGGGGACAAGTCGCCGCTCTACGACCACTTCGTGGCCGGCGTCCTCGCGACGATCGCGGACTTCACGCTGCTCTACGCACCCAACATCAACTCCTACAAGCGGTTCTCCGCTGGCTCGTTCGCCCCGACCGCGATCGCCTGGGGCATGGACAACCGCACCTGCTCGGTGCGGCTGGTCGGTCGCGGCGCGGGCGCGCGCATGGAGAACCGGGTCCCGGGCGCCGACGCCAACCCCTACCTCGCGCTCGCCGCGATGCTGGCCGGGGGGCTGCACGGGATCGAGCAGGAGCTGGCCCTCGAGCCCGAGCTCGTCGGCAACGCCTACGACTCCGACGCCGAGCACGTGCCGTCGACCCTGCTGGCCGCCCGTGACCGGTTCGCGTCGTCCGAGCTGGCTCGGTCGGCGTTCGGCGACGAGGTCGTCGACCACTACACCAACATGGCCGACGTCGAGCTGGCGGCCTACGGCGCCGCGGTGACCGACTGGGAGCTCCGGAGAGGATTCGAGCGCTTGTGAGCACGACTTTCACCGTCATCAACCCGGCCACGGAGCAGCCCGTGGTCGACGTACCGCTGACCGACCTGGCCGGCACCGACGCCGCGATCGCGGCTTCGCACGAGGCCTTCCAGTCCTGGCGCCACGTGGCCCCCGGCGAGCGAGCGACGCTGCTGCGCCGGTTCGCCGCCGTCGTCGACGCCCACATCGAGGAGCTGGCCGAGCTCGAGGTCCGCAACTCGGGGCACACCTGGGGCAACGCCCGGTGGGAGGCGGGCAACGTCCGCGACTGCCTCAACTACTACTCGGGCTCACCGGAGCGGCTGTTCGGCAAGCAGATCCCGGTCGCCGGCGGCACCGACATCACGTTCTACGAGCCGCTGGGTGTGGTCGGCGTGATCGTGCCGTGGAACTTCCCGATGCCGATCGCCGGCTGGGGGTTCGCGCCGGCGCTGGCCGCCGGCAACACCGTGGTCCTCAAGCCCGCCGAGATCACGCCCCTCACGGCGATCCGGATCGGCGAGCTGGCGCTGGAGGCCGGGCTGCCCGAGCACGTGCTCACCGTCCTGCCCGGCAAGGGTTCCGTCGTCGGCGAGCGCTTCGTGACCCACGAGCTGGTCAGGAAGGTCGTCTTCACCGGTTCCACGGAGGTCGGCAAGCGCGTCATGGCCGGGTGCGCGGACCAGGTCAAGGCGGTGACCCTCGAGCTCGGTGGCAAGAGCTCCAACATCGTCTTCGCGGACGCCGACATCGCCGCCGCGGCCGCCTCGGCGCCGTACGCCGTGTTCGACAACGCCGGCCAGGACTGCTGCGCCCGGTCACGGATCCTGGTCGAGCGGTCGGCGTACGACGAGTTCCTCGCGGGGCTGGAGAAGTCGGTGCAGGCGCTGAGAGTGCTCGACCCGTCCGACGAGTCGTCCGAGATGGGACCGCTGGTGTCCTCGGGCCAGAAGGCGTCGGTGCAGGGCTACCTCGACGAGGTCGACGTGGCTTTCGCCGGGTCGAAGCCGGACGGCGCCGGCTGGTGGGTGGCGCCCAGCGTCGTGACCCTCGACGACCCGGCGACCCGGATCTGGCGCGAGGAGGTGTTCGGCCCGGTCGTGGCCGTGATGCCCTTCGACGACGAGGCCGACGCCGTCGCGAAGGCGAACGACTCCGAGTACGGCCTCTCCGGCTCGATCTACACCAGCGACCTGGCTCGCGGGCTGCGCGTGTCCCGCGCCGTCGACGCCGGGAACCTCTCGGTGAACAGCCACTCCTCGGTCCGCTACTGGACGCCGTTCGGTGGCTACAAGCAGTCCGGCCTCGGCCGGGAGCTCGGTCCGGACGCCCCGCTGGCGTTCACCGAGGAGAAGAACGTCTTCATCGCCCACGGGGAGGTCTGACATGGCGGGACGCATCCAGGACCGGGTCGCGGTCGTCACCGGTGGTTGCTCGGGCATCGGCCTGGCGACCGTACGCCGCTTCGCGGCCGAGGGCGCCAAGGTGGTGATCGGCGACCTGTCCGACGACCGGGGCGCGGAGATCGTCGCCGAGCTCGGCGGCTCCGACGTCGCGACGTACGTCCACGTCGACGTGACCGACAAGGACGAGGTGGACGCGCTGTTCCGGACCGCGAAGGAGACCTACGGCTCGGTCGACATCGCGTTCAACAACGCCGGGATCAGCCCGCCCGAGGACGACTCGATCCTCGACACCGATCTCGACGCCTGGCGGCGGGTGCAGGAGGTGAACCTGACGTCGGTCTACCTGTGCTGCAAGGCGGCACTGCCCTACATGCTCGAGCAGAAGCGCGGCTCGATCATCAACACGGCGTCGTTCGTAGCGGTGATGGGCGCGGCCACCTCGCAGATCTCCTACTCCGCGTCCAAGGGCGGAGTGCTCTCGATGACGCGTGAGCTCGGTGTCCAGTTCGCGCGCGAGGGGGTGCGGGTCAACGCGCTGTGCCCCGGGCCGGTCAACACCCCGATGCTGCAGGAGCTGTTCGCCAAGGACCCGGAGCGGGCCGCACGCCGGCTGGTGCACGTGCCGATGGGGCGGTTCGGCGAGCCCGACGAGATGGCCTCGGCGGTGCTGTTCCTCGCCTCCGACGACTCCTCGTTCATGACCGCGAACACGTTCCTCGTGGACGGCGGCATCAGCGGGGCCTACGTCACGCCCCTGTGAGTGCACCGTGAGCGCGCCACTGATCGGACTCACCGTCTACCGGGAACAGGCCCGCTGGGGGGTGTGGGACCAGCGTGCCGACCTGCTGCCGGCGCAGTACGCCGAGGCCGTGGTCGCCTGCGGCGGCGTACCCGTGATGCTGCCTCCGAACGATGCGGTGGGCGCCGCCGACACGGTCGTGGCCCGGCTCGACGGCCTGGTCATCTCGGGAGGCGCTGACGTCGACCCGAGCCGCTACGACGCCGACCCGCACCCCCGCACCGCGAACTGGCGCCCGGACCGGGACGCCTGGGAGCTCGCCCTCCTCACGGCGGCCGACGCGGTCGGGCTGCCGGTGCTCGGCGTCTGTCGCGGCATGCAGGTGATGGCCGTGCACGCGGGCGGCTCGCTCGACCAGCACACGCCCGACCTGGTGGGCCACGACGAGCACAGCCCGGGGGGCGACGCGTTCGGTGCGGTGGCCGTCTCCACCGAGGCCGGCAGCCGGCTCGCCGCCCTGGTGGGACCGGCCCTCGAGGTCAACTGCCACCACCACCAGAGCGTCCGGGAGCATCCGGGGTTCGTCGGCTCGGCGCACGCTGCGGACGGCACCCTCGAGGCGATGGAGGCCGCCGGCGGCGACCGGTTCTGCGTGGCCGTGCAGTGGCATCCGGAGACCGCGGCGGACGTCGGCCTGCTCGCCGGGCTCGTCGAGGCGGCGGCGAGCCATCAGGCCCGATGACGATGCGTCCACACGCGAAGCAGGTACTGATCAGCGCGCACCGGTTCGGCGCCGGGACCGACCGCGTCATGGAGAACTCGCTGCCGGCTCTTGAGCGCTCGCTCGAGCTGGGCGTGGAGTACGTCGAGTTCGACGTGCAGCGGTGCAACGACGGGACCTTCGTGGTGGCCCACGACAGCCACGTGATCGTCGACAACCACCACCTCGCGATCTCCTCGCTGACGCCGGCCCAGGTGGAGGTGCTGGCGGGAACGGTCGTTGGCTACGACGACGTGCTCGCCCGGATCAAGGGCCGGGCCAAGGCGCACATCGACCTGAAGTTCGCCTCGCCGGACGAGGCGTACGCCGACCCGGCCGCGACGTACGAGGTGGCGGTCGTCCGTCGAGCGGCGGAGGTGCTCGGCGACGAGTTCCTGATCGTCACCACCCAGGACGACCGGTCGGTCCGGGCGATCCGGGACTGGGCCGACGCCGAGGGCCACCAGCTTCTGGTGGGCCTCTCCCTGGGGCGCTCGGTCCGCAAGCTGCCCTGGTCCCAGAAGGTGCGGGTGCGGTTCTCGGAGCTGCGGCCCAAGCACCGGTTCGTCGAGTCCCGCGCGAACCTCGTCGTGGCCAAGCACACGCTCGCTCGGCTGGGGGTCGCGGCCTTCGCACGGCGGCGACACCTGCCCCTGCTGGTCTGGACCGTCGACACCGAGGACGCGCTGCGCTACTGGATGCGGCCGGGCCGGGCGTGGCTGGTCACGACCAACCAGCCCAGCCTGGCGCTGAGGGTGCGGTCCGGCGTCAGCCGGTGAAGCACTTCGCGATGTCGGCCTGGAAGTCCTTGTCCTCCGCGATCTTGTCGTCGTCGCCCTTGCCTTCGAAGTCCTCGTCACCGTCGACCAGGGCCTGGAGCGCCTCGTCGGAGAGGTCGGAGTCGTGCAGGGCCTTGGCGAAGCACTCGATCACGTCGTCGCCGATCTCGGACCCGCCGAGCTCCTGACCTGCCGGGTTGTCCGAGTCCTTGAGTGCGTCGGCGATCTCGTCCGTCGACGGGCGGCCACCGCCGCCACAGGCGCTGAGCACGGCGAGCAGGGTGAACATAGCGACGATCTTCTTCATCTATTCGCCTTCTGGTTGGGGCAGCCGGGACCCCGGCCGCCGTCGGGTCCGTGAGGACCCTCTCTGGTCGGGACCTCCGGGTCAAGGGACGTGCCGACGGGTCTGTACGTTCCTTTCGAAGCAGGCTGAGAAGATGTGGCCATGACCGCGAACGCGGACGTCGAGAGCGTCACCGACGTGCTCGGGGACCCCTACCTCGCCGAGACCTTCCAGCTGCCTCCGGACGACGAGGGCGAGGTCGTTGCGACGCTGGTGCGGCGGGCTGCCGCCGGTCCGACGACCAAGGCGGTGCTGCACCTGCACGGCTTCGCCGACTACTTCTTCCAGACCGGGTACGCCGACTGGTGGGCCGAGCGCGGCTACGACTTCTACGCGCTCGACCTGCGCAAGCACGGCCGGTCGTTGCGCCCGCACCAGACTCCCAACTACGTCACCGACCTGCGGGACTACTACCCCGAGATCGACGAGGCGTGGAAGCGGGTGACCAGCCGCGACGGGCACAGCGAGGTCGTCATCTCGGCGCACTCGACCGGAGCGCTCGAGATCGCGCTGTGGGCCGACGACCGCCGCCCCGCCGCGCTGGTCGGCGCGGTGATGAACTCCCCCTGGCTGGACCTCCAGGGCAGCCTCCTCCGGCGGCTCGTGGGCACCCCGGTCGTCAAGCAGCTCGGCGCCTACCAGCCGATGCGCGAGATCAAGCGGCACGTGACCGGCTTCTACACACGCAGCCTGCATCGCGACCACGAGGGCGAGTGGGACTTCGACCTCGTGTGGAAGCCGGTCGAGTCGTTCACCGTCTACGCCGGCTGGCTGCGCGCCGTGCGCGAGGGCCACGCCCGCCTGCAACGCGGCCTGACGCTGCGCTGCCCGGTGCTGGTGCTGTCGTCGGGACGCTCGACCCTGCCCCAGGAGATGGGCGAGGACGTGCACGGCACCGACATCGTGCTCGACGTCGCCCAGATCCGGCACTGGGCGACGGCGCTCGGCCCGCACGTGACCTACGTGGCCATCGAGGGCGCCCGCCACGATGTCGTCCTGTCCCGCGAGGAGCCGCGGCGGGCGGCGTACGACGCGATCTCGACGTGGATGACCGCCTGGGTCGACCCGCCGAAGCAATCCCTGCTCTGACCGGATCTGCTTGACCTGGGTGCGTGCGCGCCGCCGTTCGGCCCGCGCGTCCACCACAGCTAGTCGAGCTGACCGACCAGCCCCTGCACGCGCTCGTACGTCGCCCGGTCCCCCGACCCGATCAGCCCGGCCGGCATGGGGTCCTGCGGCCGGTACGGCTGCCCGTCGAACGTGCCTAGGTGGGCGCCCGACTCCTCGAGCAGCAGCGAGCCGGGCGCGTGGTCCCACGGCTTGGTCCCGGCGTAGATGAGGTAGTCGGCGGCCCCTTCGACCAGCTTGGGGTAGTCCACTCCGCAGCACACCCAGGTCAGCTCGAGCGGCCGCAGACCGTCGAGCGCGCGGCCGATCCATCGCCGTCGCGACGTGACACCCCGCAGGACGTCGCCGACCGGCGGCCGCACCAGTCTCTGACCGTTGCGCCAGGCGCCGAGGCCACGCTCGGCGACGTACGCCGTCTCGTGCTGCGGCTGCCAGATCCAGCTGCGCACCACGTCGCCGTCGCGGAGCTCGGCGACCATGACGGCGTGGTCACGCGAGCCGGAGACGAAGTTCTTGGTGCCGTCGACGGGGTCGACGGTGAAGGCGTGGTCGGCAGCGCGGAACCGGTCGAGCAGGGTGTCGTCGGTGGCCGTCGCCTCCTCGCCGAGGATCAGCGCGCCGGGATGCGCTCGGGAGAGCGCGTCGGTGAGCAGCACCTCCGCCTCCCGGTCGGCGACGGTGACCAGGTCGCCGGGGTTCTTCTCGGCGACCTGGTCGTCGCTCAGCGCGCCGAACCGCGGGTTGATCACCGCCTCGGCGACGTCCTGCAGCAGCTGGAGGATCTCCTGGGTGTTCACCCGCGGAACGGTTCGCCGTCGAACCGCTCCCGTGTCACGAACTCCGCGACCGGCTGGCGGCGCAGCTTCGTGGGCTGCTTGACCGGTCTCCCCAGCGGGACCACCGCCGCGACGGCGTACTGCTCCGGGATCCCGAGCAGCTCCTTGACCCGCGGCTCCTCGGCGACCGCCATGGTCGTGAAGGTGCCTCCGAACCCCTCCTGACGCGCCGCCAGCAGCATGTTCCAGGCCAGCGGGTAGACCGAGGCCCCGCTCACCAGCCCGATGCGGTCGAGGTCCTGGTCCGTGGCGGCGACCATGCCGAGGTCGACACAGACCACCACGACGACCGCCGCGGTCAGGACCGGTGTGAGGAAGTACGCCGGCGGCTCGGTGGCCGCGATCTCGTCGGCGGACGGCCCGGGCGGGTCGAGCGGGTTCCACGGGACCTCGCCGGCCGCGGACTGGGCGGCATAGCGGCGGACGGCCGGCTTGTTGAGCTCTGCCAGCGCCTCCCGCGTGGCCCGGTCCGTGACCAGGACCAGGTGGGCGCCCTGTCGGTTGCCGCCGCTGGGCGCGTAGCGCGCGTGGTCGAGGATCCGCGCGAGCACCTCGTCGGGCAGCGGGTCGTCGGTGAACTCCCGGATCGCCGCGGTCGTCCGCATCACGTCGTAGAGCTCCATGGCTCTAGTGTTCCAGCCATGAATCCAGTGATCGGACTCTCCCTCGGCCGCATCGCTGTCGGCGCTCTCTCGTTCGCCCAGCCTGTCGTCGCCGCGAAGATGTTCGGCCTCGACATCGACAACAACCCGCAGGGTCCCTACCTGGCCCGCCTGTTCGGCTCGCGGGAGATCGCGATCGGCACGGCGACCCTGCTGGCCAAGGGCAAGACCCGGCGCAACCTGGTCCTCGCCGGGATCGGTGTGGACGCCGCTGATGCGGCCACGGGTGTCCTCGGCATCCAGGACAAGACCGTGCCGGTGCGCACCGGCGTACTGCTGATCGTGCCGGCGATCCTCGCCGTGCTGTCCGGGGTCGCCGGGCTCCGCAGCAAGAGCTGAGCGAACCCTCAGCCGAAGAGGAACACGGCCAGCGCCACAACGCCGACGACCACGATCGTCCAGCGCAGCACCCGACCGGGCAGCCGGCGGCCCACCGTGGCGCCGATCTGCCCCCCGATCACCGACCCGACACCGATCAGGCCCACGATCTTCCAGTCGACGTCGGCGACGATCGCGAACAGCAGACCGGCTACCGAGTTCACGATCGCGGCCAGGACGTTCTTCAGTGCGTTCAGCCGCTGCATCGTCTCGGAGATGCCGACGCCCATGATCCCCATCAGCAGCACGCCCTGGGCCGCGCCGAAGTAGCCGCCGTACACACCGGCGCCGAGCACGGCCGGCCAGACCCACCAGGCGCCCAGCACCGGGTTGCGGGCCGGCGCGCCCGCGCCTTCGTGCCGCGCCTCGACCCAGGCCGTGATGCGTGTCTGGAAGACGACCAGCAGGATGCCGAGGCCGACCAGGACCGGGACGATGGCCGAGAACGCGTCGTCCGGGAGCACCAGCAGCAGTACCCCTCCGAGCACACCGCCGATGAGCGAGGCGACGCCGATCCGCAGGATCCGCGACCGCTGGCCCACCAGCTCGCGTCGATACCCGACCACGCCGGACACCGAGCCCGGTACGAGCCCGATGGTGTTGGAGACGTTGGCGGTGACGGGAGGTACCCCGAACGCGAGGAGGGTCGGGAACGTGATCAGCGTTCCCGACCCCACCACGGTGTTGATGGTGCCCGCGGCCAGCCCGGCGAGCCCGATGGCGATGGCTTCGAGCAGCGACACCCCGCGAGGTTACGAGGCAGGCGGCGCCGGAGGTGCAGGCGGGGGCGGGTCGTCCGTCGCGGCCGGCGGTGCCGGTGGCGCGGGCGGCTCAGGGTCGGAGACCCCCGGGTTCGCGGCCTTGGCGGCCTCGGCGATCGCTTCCTGGACCGCCGCGTTGGCCTTGCTGACCTCGGCGTCGGCGAGCGCCCCGCTGCCGGCCAGCTTCGCCGGCTCGTAGCTGCCCATGTCGACCCGCGTGCGCGGCCCGCCCGAGTCCTTCGGGATGCCGGCGATCTCGTGGATCGAGGAGCCGAGCCCCTCGAGCGCCTTGGTGATCTCGGACGGGATGACCCACACCTTGTTGGCGTCGCCCTGGGCGAGCTTGGGCATCATCTGGAGGTACTGGTAGGCCAGCAGCCCCTGGTCGGGCTGACCGTCGTGGATGGCCTGGAAGACCATCTGGATGGCCTGTCCCTCACCCTGGGCCCGCAGGATCGCGGACTCCCGGTCGGCCTGGGCGCGGAGGATCTGCGACTCGCGGTCGCCCTCGGCGTTCAGGATCGAGGACTGCTTGTTGCCCTCCGCGGTGAGGATCGACGACTGCCGCTGGCCCTCGGCGGAGAGGATGAGGGCCCGCTTGTCGCGGTCGGCGCGCATCTGCTTCTCCATCGCGTCCTTGATGGACGGCGGCGGGTCGATGCCCTTGATCTCGACGCGGTTGACGCGGATCCCCCACTTGCCGGTCGCCTCGTCGAGGACGCCGCGCAGGCCGTGGTTGATCTCCTCACGGCTGGTCAGCGTCTGCTCGAGGTCCATGCCACCGACGATGTTGCGCAGCGTGGTCATGGTGAGCTGCTCGACGGCCTGGATGTAGTTGGCGATCTCGTACGTCGCCGCGATCGGGTCGGTGACCTGGAAGTAGATGACGGTGTCGATCGACACCACCAGGTTGTCCTCGGTGATCACGGGCTGCGGCGGGAAGCTCACGACCTGCTCGCGCAGGTCGATCAGGTAGCGGACCTTGTCGATGAACGGCACGACGATGTTGAGGCCGGCCGGGAGGGTCTGCTTGTACTTCCCGAAGCGCTCCACGATGCCCGCCCGCGCCTGCGGCACGATCCGCACCGTCTTGGCGAGCAGGGTGATGACGAACAGGAACAGCAGGACAAGCAGGATCAGCACGATGAGTGCGCCCATTGAGGAACTCCTTCGGAGCTAGGACTCGATGCTCGGTACAGGATGGACGTACGCGGTGGCTCCGCGGATTTCCAGGACCTCGACTGTGCTCCCCGGATCGATCGCCAGGGTGTCGTCGTACGGCTTGGCGGACCAGATCTCTCCGCCCACCCGGACCCGTCCTGCTTCGAGCCCCGTGATCCGCTCGGTGACCAGACCCTGCTGGCCGACGAGCTTGCCGTGGCCGAGCGAGAGCTCGGGCCCGGAGTGCAGCCGCTTGACGAGAGCCGGGCGGACCAGCGCCAGGCAGGCGACCGATGCGATCGCTGCGGCGATGGCCGATACGGCGAAGCCGGCCCCGAAGGACACGAGCATGCCGACCAGGGCGCCGACCGCCAGCATCAGCAGGATCAGGTCCATGCTGGCGAGCTCGGCCACGCCGAGCAGGATGGCGATGCCGAGCCACACCGCGGCGAGGTGCTCACTGAGCCAGTCCATGGCGGGGACCCTAGTGGATTCCGGTGCGCCGTTGGCGACGACGGGCAGACCAGCGACCTCCGGTGTGTTGGAGGACCAGAGGCATCGCGAACGTCTCCGAGAGGTTCTGCTCGGTCAGCACGTCGTCGAGGAGCCCGGCCGCGACCACCTTCGCGTCGCGCAGCAGCAGGACGTGGCTGAATCCGGGCGGGATCTCCTCGACGTGGTGGCTGACCAGGACCGTGGCCGGTGAGTCGGCATCCATCGCCAGGACGGCGAGGGTGGACACGAGGTCCTCGCGGCCGCCGAGGTCCAGACCGGCCGCCGGCTCGTCGAGGAGGAGCAGCTCGGGGTCGGTCATCAGGGCCCGGGCGATCTGCACGCGCTTGCGCTCCCCCTCGCTGAGGGTGCCGAACGTGCGGTCGGCCAGCTGGCTGACCCCCAGCTCCTCGAGCAGCTGCCGGGCACGGCCGTGGTCGAGGTCGTCGTAGTCCTCGCGCCAGCGGCCCACGACGCCGTACGACGCCGAGACGACGACGTCGCGCACCTTCTCGCCGCGCGGGATCCGCTCCGCGAGGGCAGCGCTGGTCAGGCCGATCCGCGGGCGCAGCTCGAACACGTCGACGGTGCCGAGCACCTCCTCCAGGATCCCGGCCACGCCGGTGGTGGGGTGCAGCTGGGCGGAGGCCACCTGGAGCAGCGTGGTCTTGCCGGCGCCGTTGGGTCCGAGGATCACCCAGCGCTCGTCCTCCTCGACCGTCCAGTCGATGTCGTCGAGGAGCGTGGCCCTGCCCTTGCGCACCGTCACTCCGGCGAACTCGAGGACGGCGGCCATGGCCGCCACCCTACTGACCGGATCAGACGGATCCGGGCGTAGCCTCGCCCGGCGTGACGGAGTCCGCCGACGACCTCCCCGCCGCGGTGCGGCTGGCCTGGTGGGGCACGGCCTGGCTGCGCGGGCATGTCGTGGCCGACCACCTGATCGACGCGGTCGTCGCCGAGGACGCGACCCACCTGGTGTCGTTCCCCGGCTCGGCCCCGGAACCACTCATCACCGGTCTCGGTCGGCTCCGGGCCGCCGGAGCAGATGCCCTCGGTGCGGCGCTGCCGGCGGAGGGTGACCCGGTGGGGCTCGGCGGCCCCGCAGCCTTCAACGCGGCGGCCTTCGAGGCCGGGGAGGCCGTAGTGGCACTCGACGCGGCCGGCTTCGCTCAGCACGGCCTGGTGCCCGACCGGGTCGGCGCGGCCGTCACCTGGTCGGTCATGGCCGCCGAGCGCCGCCAGCTGCCCGACGTGGGCGAGGCCGACCGCGCCCTGCGAGCAGCGCTGCCGGAGACGGCCGACGCACTCGCCTCGATCGACGTGGCGCGATGGCGGCCCGAGGTGGCCGACCGGCTGATGAACCTCCGGCACCGACCCCGGGTGGCCGCACCGCCAGGGGTGCCGCCCCGCTGCGTGGAGCTCGCCGGGCGCGCCCGGCAGGCGCTCGAGATCGTGGCGCTCGCCCTGGAGGACGACGGAGCCGCCCAGACGGCCCTCGAGGCGGAGACCCGGCGCGCCGCGCTGGTGCCGCTGGGTCGCGCGGCCCGGCGGGCGCTGGTCGCCGCCGCGTCGCCGGAGGTCTGGCCGCCGGAGTGAGCCGGATCAGGCCGGCGGGCGGTCGTCCACCAGCACCGCGGGTTCGTCGGGACTGCCCGACCACTCCCACACGTCCTGGTGGCGCGCCGTATCACCCGGCTGGACCACGCCGCCGGTGAGTACGACGACCCCACGCGCCTCGTCGTACGCCATCCCGAAGGCCTGTCGCGGCGGCAGCACGTCGCGGGCGAAGAGCTCCCAGCGGCCGTCGGCCCAGTGCCAGACGTCGCCGTTCTCGCGGTCGAAGTCGCTCCCCCCGGCCAGGAGAACGCCGAGCGTGGGGTGCGCAAGGGCTCGCGCGTTGACGAGGTCGCCGGGGCCTCCGGCGTCGTCGTCGAGCGTCCAGACGCCATCGGCCAGCACCCACGTGTCGCCCAGCGCCGGCGGCAGGGTCTCGTCGGCCACCTGGTGCCCGCCGTAGACCAGGGTCTGCCCGTCGTCGCCCGCCACCATCGCCGCGGGCCAGCGGCTGGGGGTCGGACCTGTCTCGGAGACACGGGCCCACGCCTCACCGTCCCAGGTCCAGCCGTCCTCACGGATCAGGCCCGGGTCGTCCTCGCCGTTGCCGCTGTAGAGCGTGGTGGTGCCGGTGCCGGGGTTCCAGGCGAGGGAAGCCGCCACTCGGGGACCCGGTGCGCCCGCGCCGAACACGCGCCAGGCGGTGCCGTCCCACTCCCACGTCTCGTCGGAGACGCCCTCGGCGCCCTCGCCGCCGTAGACCACCACGACGTCGCGGACCGGGTCGTGTGCGGCGGCGAAGAAGTTGCGGGCCGTGGGCGCCGGCCCGGGGGCGTCGACCTCGGACCAGGCCTCGCCGTCCCAGCGCCACAGTGGCATCGCGCCGGTGACCGGGACCTCCTCGGGCGGCCCGGTCAGCAGGAGCACGCCGTCGCCGCCGGGGGCGGGCAGCAGCGCGTGCGACGCCCCGATGAGCGGCCCCGCGGCCGCAGCGTCCGTGGTCGGGCTCTGCGACGTCTCGCGCGACGTGCCGGACGACGCGTCGTCGCCGGAGCAACCGGCCACCAGCACGCACCCGGCGAGCAGCGTCAGGAACCGAACCCTCACCCGCTCACCGTGTCGTCGCCACGACACGAGCCGGTCACGGTCAGGTCACGAGTCGGAAGGCTGATAGACGCCCAACACGTTGCCGTCGGGGTCGCCGAAGATGAAGCGCCTGCCGCCGGGGTAGTCGTAAGGCCCCTCCACGATGGTCCCGCCCGCCGCGTCGACGCCCGCGACGCTGGCGTCGAGGTCGTCGGAGCGCAGGAGCGCGATGACCCCGCCCGGCCCGGCGGCGCGGCCGACGCCGAGGCCGCCGACCTCGCTGTCGCCGTCGGCCGCCTGGATGCCGGCGTAGTCGGGGCCGTAGTCGTTGAACCGCCAGCCGAAGGCCTGCCCGTAGAACTCGCGGGCCCGGGCCAGGTCGGTGACGCTGATCTCGACGTAGTCGAGGGAGTGGTGTGAGTTGTTCATCTCTCCACCATGGACTCGGCCACCGACAGCGGTGCTCCAGCGATAGCGTGAGACGCGATGAACGACCATCGGGGCCAGCATCGGGGCCAGCGACCGGAGACGC
The DNA here is from genome assembly GCA_963759065.1 of uncultured Actinomycetota bacterium. GTDB lineage: Bacteria > Actinomycetota > Actinomycetes > Propionibacteriales > Nocardioidaceae > Nocardioides. The sequence continues at coordinate 180,329 of CAVWYA010000011.1, forward strand.
TGCTCATCACCCTCTCCGGCAAGGACCGGCCCGGCGTCACGTCTGCGATCTTCACCACCCTTTCCCGGGCCGGGGTCGAGGTCGTCGACATCGAGCAGATCGTGCTCCGGCGGCGGCTGATCCTCGGCGTACTCGTCACCATCCCGCGCGACTGGAAGCAGCTCCGCGACGCGGTCGAGGTGACCGCCCGCGACCTCGGCATGAATGTCGAGATCGACCGCGGCACAGGCGACAACAAGTCACGACGGGACGGTCGTTCGCACGTCACAGTGATCGGGACGCCGCTCAAGGCCGCTCAGATGGCCGCCGTGGCCGGGCGGATCGCCGACAGCGGCGCCAACATCGACCGCATCGAGCGGATGGCGCGCTACCCCGTGACGGCGATCGACCTGCACGTCTCGGGTGTCGACACGGACTCGCTGCGCGCCACCCTCGCCTCCGAGGCGGCCCGGCAGGGCATCGACGTCGCCGTACAGCCCGCGAACCTGCAGCGCCGCGGGATGCGGCTGATCGTCATGGACGTCGACTCCACGCTCATCCAGGGCGAGGTGATCGAGATGCTCGCCGAGCACGCCGGCTACGGCAACGAGGTCGCCGAGGTCACCGAGGCGGCCATGCGTGGCGATCTGGACTTCGAGGTGTCGCTACGCGAGCGCGTCAAGCTGCTCGAGGGCGTCCCGGTGTCGGCCTTCGACGCGGTCTACGACGCGATCGAGCTCACCCCCGGCGCCCGGACGCTCGTCCGGATCCTGCGCCGCCTCGGCTACCGGTTCGCGCTCGTCTCGGGTGGCTTCAGCCAGATCACCGAGCGGCTCGCCGACGACCTGGGCATCCACTTCTCCCGCGCCAACGAGCTCGAGGTCGTCGACGGCAAGCTCACCGGCCAGATCGTGGGCGACGTGGTGGACCGCGCGGGCAAGGCCCGCGCCCTGCGCGAGTTCGCCGCCGAGCTCGGCCTCGCCGAGGCGTCGGTCATCGCGATCGGCGACGGCGCCAACGACCTCGACATGCTGAACGCCGCGGGGCTGGGCATCGCCTACAACGCCAAGCCGGTCGTCCGCGACGCCGCCGACACCTCGGTCAACGTGCCGTACCTCGACACGATCCTCTACCTGCTCGGCATCTCCCGCGAGGAGATCGAGGCCGCCGACGCCGCTGAAGGGATCGTCACCCCTTCACCGCCCGTGTGAGTGGTGTCCTTGCTGGCGGGGTGCCCGCGCGCCTACCCGATCGCGTCTCGCCCGATCGGGTGATACGGCGCCCAACGGCGGGCTTCGCCACGCCGTCGGCCAGGCGCGGGCACCACCGAACTGGGTAGTGAAGCGTTTACCGCGTGATCTGCGTCCGCCAGGTAGTGCAGTTCACGACGTAACCCTTTACGTCGGGCGGCCGGTGCGGGACGTCATCCCGATCGTGGACCCGTCTGCTCGAGACGCATGACGTTGTGGCGGCCGCGCATGCGGCTGCCTACGAGTTGGCGGGACGAGGTGAGACAGTCAGCCACGTCCCACGTGATAGGCCACCACGCTCGCCGAGGCCTCGTCGAGGTCGCTCCAGTCGCCGTCGTACGAGAACACCGCCATCGCACTGGTCGGGAAGCCGAGGGCCATCTCGTTGCCGGCCTCCTCGTCGCCGTCTCCGTCGTCGATCAGCGCCGCGAGCGACGCCATGGTCGGGTTGTGGCCGACGACCACGAGCGTGCGGATGACGTCCTCGGTCTCGCGGATCAGGTCGAGTGCGCTCTCGGTGCCGGCTTCGTAGAGGGAGTCCTCGGGAGTGCCCTCGAGGTCCCAGCCGCCGGCCTCGTTGATGGCCTCCCACGTCTGCTGGGTGCGAACGGCCGCGGAGACCAGCGCCTGGTCGGGCTCGACGCCACGGTTGGCCAGCCACTGCCCGGCTTCGGTCGCGTCGACGGTCCCGCGGTCGGTCAGCTGGCGCTCGAAGTCGCTCAGTCCCGACTGCTCCGACTTGGAGTGGCGGATCACCACCAGGGTCTTCACGCCGAGAGTCTGGCACGTCCCCTCCGCCGGGGACCTAGGGTGGCTCCCATGCCCCGGGGACCCCTCATGATCATCGGAGGCGCGGAGGACAAACTGCGCAGGAGACGGATCCTGAGGGAGTTCGTCGCCGCGAGCGGTGGTCCGAACGCCCGGATCGCCGTGATCCCGACGGCGTCCAGCCTCGGCGAGGAGATCGTCGACCTCTACGACGCGCTGTTCCGCGCCGAGGGCGCCGCCGAGGTGACCATGGTGCGGCCCGAGAGCCGCGAGCAGGCCCACGACCCCGACCTGGTCGGCATCCTGGAGAAGTCCACCGGCGTCTTCATGACCGGCGGCAACCAGCTCAAGCTGAGCTCGATCGTGTGCGGTACGCCGGTGGGTGACGCGATCGTGGCGGCCCACGAGCGCGGTGCCATGGTGGGCGGTACGTCGGCCGGGGCGTCGATCCAGTCCAGCCACATGCTCGCCTTCGGCGTCGGCGGTACGACGCCCAAGCAGCGGATGACCCAGATGGCGGCCGGCCTCGGACTGCTGCCGAGCACCGTCATCGACCAGCACTTCGCGCAGCGCAACCGCTACGGGCGGCTGCTGATGATCGTGGCGCAGTCGCCGCAGCTGCTCGGCCTGGGCGTCGACGAGGACACCGCGGCCGTCGTGCACGGAGACGTGCTCAGGGTGGTGGGCCGGGGTGCCGTGACGATCCTCGATCCCCGCAACATCACGACCAACGCGTTCGACGCCAAGCGCTCCGCGCCGCTGCTGGCGAGCGGCGTGGTGCTGCACGTCCTGCCCGAAGGCGCCCGCTTCCACCTCGGTACGCGGGCCCTGCTCCCCTTCGAGACCCACGTGGACCCCCTCGAGGCCGCCGAGATGGAGGAGGCGGGCCACGACCTGCGCCGGATGGCGCGCGACATCGCCGCCGGAGACGCCTCCCCGAGCGTGCTGCGCCGACGGCTACGACGTACGAGGAAGAAGGGCTCCCGAGCCGACTCGGCGGCGCTGCACGACCCGCAACTGGACGGAGACGACGAATGACAGAGCGGCCCACCCCCGACCTGGCCATCCTCGAGACGCGGGTCTACCGCGGCGCCAACATCTGGTCCTACGAGCGGGCGATCCACCTCGTCGTCGACCTCGGGTCGCTGGAGAAGTTCCCCACCAACACCATCCCCGGCTTCAGCGACAACCTGCTCGACATGCTGCCCGGCCTGCGGGAGCACTCCTGCTCCCGCGGCAAGCGCGGCGGCTTCGTCGAGCGGCTGCACGAGGGGACGTGGCTGGGACACGTCGCCGAGCACACCGCGCTGGCGCTCCAGCAGGTCGTGGGCCACGACATCCGCCGCGGCAAGACCCGGCAGGTCAAGGGCCAGCCCGGTCACTACAACGTCATCTTCGGGTACGCCGACGAGCAGGTCGGGCTGGCCGCCGCCAAGCTCGCCGTACGCCTGGTCAACCACCTCGTCCAGGCGGACCCGGAGTTCGACTGGGACCAGGAGCTCGAGAGTTTCATCCTGCGCGCCGAGCGCACGGCGTTCGGCCCCTCGACCCAGGCGATCCTCGACGAGGCGGTGTCTCGCGACATCCCCTGGATCCGGCTCAACCAGTACTCGCTCGTCCAGCTCGGCCAGGGCGTCCACGCCAAGCGGATCCGGGCCACGATGACCTCGACGACGTCGGCGATCGCGGTCGACATCGCCTCCGACAAGGACCTCACCACCCGCCTGCTCGGCGCCGCCGGCCTTCCCGTCCCCAAGCAGGACACCGTGCGTACGGCGGACCAGGCCGTGCGCGCCGCGGAGCGGATCGGCTACCCCGTGGTCGTGAAGCCCCTCGACGGCAACCACGGACGTGGGGTCTGCCTCGACCTGCAGAACGAGCACGACGTCCGAGAGGCCTTCCCGATCGCCGAGGCCCAGTCGCGGCGCGGCGTGATCGTGGTGGAGTCACTGATCCTCGGCAAGGACTACCGCTGCCTGGTCATCGACGGCCGGATCGCCGCGATCGCCGAGCGGGTGCCTGCCTCGGTCACCGGTGACGGTGTCGCGACCGTCGAGCAGCTCGTCGACACGGCGAACGCCGACCCGCGCCGCGGCGTCGGTCACGAGAAGGTGCTGACCCGGATCAAGGTCGACGACGCCGCCGTCGCGCTGGTGGCCGAGCAGGGCTTCGCGATGACCGACGTACCGCCCGAGGGTCAGATGGTGAAGCTCGCGCTCACCGGCAACATGTCGACCGGCGGCATCTCGATCGACCGGACCTTCGAGGCCCACCCCGAGAACGTCGAGATCGCCGAGGAGGCCGCCCGCATGGTCGGCCTCGACATCGCCGGCATCGACTTCATCTGCCCCGACATCACCGAGCCGGTCCGCGAGACCGGCGGCGCCATCTGCGAGATCAACGCCGCCCCGGGCTTCCGGATGCACACGCACCCGACCATCGGCGAGCCGCAGTTCATCGCGAAGCCGGTCGTGGACATGCTGTTCCCGCCGGGGGCGACCTCGCGGATTCCGATCGTCGCGGTCACCGGCACCAACGGCAAGACGACCACCTCACGGATGATCGGCCACATCTTCAAGGGCATGGGCCGCAAGGTGGGCATGACCTCCACCGACGGCGTCGTCATCGACGAGCGGCTGGTGATCCGGGCGGACGCGTCCGGCCCCCGCTCGGCGCGGATGGTGCTCCAGAACCCGCGGGTCGACTTCGCGGTCTTCGAGGTCGCGCGCGGCGGCATCCTGCGCGAGGGCCTCGGCTACGAACGCAACGACGTCGCCGTGGTGATCAACGTCCAGCCGGATCACCTCGGCCTGCGCGGCATCGACACGGTCGAGCAGCTCGCCGACGTGAAGGCGGTGCTGGTCGAGGCGGTGCCGCGCGACGGGCACGCCGTGCTGAACGCCGACGACCCGCTGGTCCGCGAGATGCGGCGGCGCTGCTCGGGGCAGGTCGTGTGGTTCTCGATGGACGAGCCCGGCTCGGAGACGCGCGACATGATCGACGCCCACTGCCGGCGCGGTGGCAAGGCGCTGGTCCTGAACCCGTCCGAGCGCGGCGAGATGATCGTCGTGAAGCACGGCCCGCGCGAGATGCAGCTCGCCTGGACCCACCTGCTGCCGGCGACGTTCGGCGGCCGGGCCCGGATGAACGTCCAGAACTCCCTCGCGGCCGCCGCCGCGGCGTTCGCGGCCGGTGCACCGCTGCACGACATCCGGCAGGGGCTCCGGTCCTTCTCGACGAACTACTACCTCTCCCCCGGCCGCCTCAACGAGGTCGAGGTCAACGGCGTCAACGTGATCGTCGACTACTGCCACAACGCTCCCGGCATGAAGATGCTCGGCGACTTCGTGGACCGGGTCGGCGACACCCTGGACGCCTCACACGAGCTGGCCCGGCCGTCGAGGATCGGTGTCATCGCCACCGCTGGCGACCGCCGCGACGAGGACATGCGCGAGCTCGGGCACATCGCCGCCCAGCACTTCGACGTCGTGATCGTCCGCGAGGACGTGTCGCTGCGCGGTCGGGAGCGCGGCGCCGTTGCCACGCTGGTGGCCGAGGGCGTGCGGACCGCCATGGGCGAGGGCGCCCGCTGCAAGCAGGTCGAGGTGAACCTCGAGGAGATCGAGGCCGTCCGGCACGCGATGTCCCGCGCCAACAAGGGCGACCTGGTGGTCATCTGCGTCGACAAGCACGCCGAGGTGATGACCGAGCTCGAGAACTGGGCGCCGCAGGCCCAGGCCGGCGCCGGCGTCAGCGCCGACGCTCCTGCCGCCGACCCCGACTACATGCCTGCCGAGCCGGTGCCCGCCTCCGTCGAGGCCTAGTCGGCCAGCGTCGGCTCCCAGGGTCGGGTGGAGACGCCGATCAGGTTCCAGACGTTGATCGTCACGATCAGCGCGACCAGCGCGCCGATCTCGTCCGGCGACCAGTACTCGGCGACCGCGTCGTAGTCCGCCTGCGGCACCCGGGTCTCGCTGGCCCTGGTCACCGACTCGGTGAAGGCGAACGCCGCTCGCTCCTTGTCGGTGAAGAACGGCATCTCCCGCCAGATGCTCACGGCATGGATGCGCTGCTGCGGCTCACCGTTGCTGGCCGCGTCGGTGGCGTGCATGTCGACGCAGTAGGCGCAGCCGTTGAGCTGGCTCGCGCGCAGCTTGAGCAGATCGCGGAGACCGACCGGGAACCCGACCCGGTCGAGCTCGCGGCCCGTGGTGGTGTCGAGATGGGCGACCGCCTTGCTGAACGCCGGCGCGGCGGCGTCGATGTCGAGGCGGACGGGGATGGTGTGAAGAGCGTCGGTCATGCCACCCACGCTAGGCGCGGCGCGGCCAGACCAATCGGGCCGATTCGAGCCGACCCAAGTGGGCCAATTCGTCAGTCGGCCTGAGCCGCCTTCACCTTGGCCCGCAGCGTCTCCGGGCTGTCCGGCGTACCTCCGTGGCCGGCGATCCAGTCGTAGGCCTCTTGGCGCTGGGCGTGGCACATCAGGCCGACGACGTCGCCAGGTTCTGCCTGCTCCACGAGGGCCGCCAGGCATTCGATCTCGGAGTCGTGGGACGGGACGTCGCTGACACCGACGCGCTCGGCCCCGGCTCGCATGAGGTTGTCGAGCTCATCGACGGTGCGGCCACGCAGGTAGTTGAGCTTGTGGGCTATGGCCAGCACGTCGCTGTCCCGGGCCGCGATCTCGCCCAGCATCTCGATGAGGTCGTCGGTCCGGTCACCCACGGCGCTCAGCCCCAGGAGCAGGCGGGCGCCCGGCCGACGTATGCCGTTCATGATCTCGAGCAGCGCCTCCAGTCCGGCCTCGTTGTGCGCGAGGTCGATGACCACCGAGACGCTCGGACCGTCGGCGACGGGAAGGGAGAAGCAGTTCATCCGGCCCGGGTTGTGCTCCGCGTCCGGGAGGAACGTCCGCAGTCCCTCGACCACCACCTCGCGCGGAACTCCGATCGCCAAGGCTGCGGAGGCGGCGGCCAGGCTGTTCTCGACGTTGAAGCGGGACAGCCCGGCCAGCGTCATCGGCACGTCGACGAGCTCGACCAGCGGATCAGGGTCGCGGTGGGGCAGGAGCACCGAGATCCAGCCGTCGATCACCGTCGTGGCTCGGCCGCCCTCGTTGAGCACCTCGCGGATCGCCGGCGAGTCGGGGTCGCGAGAGAACACCCACGACTGGGCCTTGATCGTGGTTCGCATCGCGAAGACCCGCGGATCGTCGCCGTTCAGGACGGCCCAGCCGTCCTTCCGGGTGATGTGAGGGACGACGCCCTTGACCTCGGCGAGCTGGTCGAGGGTGTCGATGCCCTGGAGGCCGAGGTGGTCGGCGGACACGTTGGTCACCACCGAGACGTCGTTGCGGGTCAGCCCGATGCCCTTGAGCAGGATGCCGCCGCGCGCGGTCTCGGTGACCGCGAGCTGCACCTGCGGGTGCGCCAGCACCCGGCCGGCGCCCGACGGCCCCGAGTAGTCCCCCGCCTCGACCAGCTCGCCGTCGATGTAGATGCCGTCGGTGTTGGACCAGCCGACCAGCTTGCCGCCGGTGCGGGCGATGTGGGCGATCATCCGCGAGGTCGTCGTCTTGCCGTTGGTGCCGGTCACCGCCACGACCGGGATCCGGGGCGTGATCGTGGTCGGTCCGGCACCGGGATCGGCCGCCGCCACCCGAGCGGCCGCCTCGCTCACCACCGCGTCCACCTCACCGCCGGGGACCGCGTCGAGCACCTCCGCGACCGCCGTACCCATGACCTGGGCGCGGGTGCGGTGCCGCCACGGGAAGGCCACGACGATCTGGTGCTGGTCGCTGGTGGGCCGCACGCGTACGGCGAGCCGGGTCGAGCCCGACTCGGTCGCGATCGCCCGGACCAGCCGGCCCACGGCGCGGAGCGCGAACCGCTGCCGGAACCCGGTGTCGGGCTTCCCCGGGCGGGCGTTCCGGAGCCCGATCCGTCGCGCGAAGCGCTTCGCGGTGTCCTCGGGGACCGCTGCCAGCCCCCCGATGTCGAGGGTCAGCTTGATCGCTGCGCGCGGGAAGTAGAGGTTCGGGCCCTCGAGCACCCGCAGCTCGACCAGGGACGCGGGTTCGTCAGCCACGCCCGGGACGTTACCCAAGTGGGAGGATCAGGCGCCCGTCGCGTGGAACCCGCCGTCGACGTGCACGATCTCGCCGGTGGTCGCCGGGAGCAGATCCGACAGCAGCACGCAGATCGCCTTGGCGGTCGGTTCGTTGTCCGTGTTGTCCCAGCCGAGCGGAGCCCGGGTGGTCCACATGTCCTCGAGGTCGCCGAACCCGGGGATCGCCTTGGCCGCCATGGTCCGCAGCGGGCCCGCCGACACGAGGTTGACCCTGATCCCCTCCTCGCCGAGGTTGCGCGCGAGGTAGCGGGAGGTGGACTCCAGCGCGGCCTTGGCCACGCCCATCCAGTCGTACGCCGGCCAGGCCACGGTGGCGTCGAAGGTCAGCCCGACGACCGACCCGCCCGACGACATCAGCGGCCGGCAGGCCTCCGTCAGCGACATCAGGGAGTAGGCCGAGACCTGGACGGCCTGCGAGACGTCCGCCCACGGGCCGGTGAGGAACTTGCCGCCGAGCAGGGTCTCCGGGTTGCCGTAGGCGATCGAGTGCACGACGCCGTCCAGACCATCGACGTGCTCACGGACCTGGGCGGCGAGCCCGGCGAGGTGCTCGTCGTCGGTCACGTCGAGCTCGAGGACCGGCGGCTCGGTCGGCAGCCGCTTGGCGATCCGCCGGGTGATGCCGAGCGCGCGGCCGAAGTTGGAGATGAGCACCGTGGCGCCCTGCTCCTGCGCGAACTTCGCGGCCGCGAAGCCGATCGAGTTGTCCATCGTCACGCCCGAGACCAGGATGCGCTTGCCGTCCAGGATGCCGCTCATGTCAGTGCCCCATTCCGAGTCCGCCGTCGACCGGGATGACTGCCCCGGTCACGTACGCCGCTCCGTCGCCGGCCAGCCACGTCACCGCGGCGGCCACCTCGTCCGGCGTCGCGTACCGCTGGAGCGGCACCTGCGCCTTGATCGCCGCCTTCTGCTCATCGGTGAGCACGCCGGTCATGTCGGTCTCGACGAACCCCGGCGCGACGACGTTCGCCGTGATCGACCGGGAGCCCAGCTCGCGGGCGATCGAGCGCGCCATGCCGACCAGCCCGGCCTTCGAGGCGGCGTAGTTGACCTGGCCGGCCGAGCCGAGCAGTCCGACCACCGAGGACACGAAGACGATCCGGCCGCGCTTGAGCCGCAGCATCCCCTTCGAGGCCCGCTTGGCGAGTCGGTAGGAGCCGGTCAGGTTGGTCTCGATGACCTTCGACCAGTCCTCCTCCGACATCCGCAGCAACAGCGTGTCGGCGGTGATCCCTGCGTTGGCCACGAGCACCTCGACCGGGCCGTGCGCCTCCTCGACCTGCGCGAACGCCGCGTCCACCTGCTCGGCGTCGGTGATGTCGCAGCGGACGTCGAGGGCCCCGTTGGGGGCGCCGCCGTTGCGCGTCGTCACGGCGACCTTGTCGCCCTGCGCCACGAACGCCTCCGCGATCGCCCTACCGATCCCGCGGTTGCCGCCGGTGACCAGCACCGAACGTCCCTCGGTGTTGCTGCTGTCGCTGTCCTCCGTCACCCCGGCGACGCTATCGACTACCCGGGAGTACGCCGAAACCGGTCCCACCAGTGCGGCCTCGGCTCCTCCGGCCGGACCGCCGCGATGCCGGGCGCCAGAGAGGAGCGCTCGCCGGCGTACATCGCGTCCCACCAGCGCACGCCGGCGACGATCAGCGCGTCGACGTCGAGCCGCTGGCCGGTGCCGTCGAGCGCGGCCAGGTCGGAGAACCAGACCCGCAGGTCGAGGTGGGCACGCCCCTGCAGGTCCTGGAAGAGCGTGAGGTGGTGGCCGCCGGTGCCACCGAGGGCAAGGTCGAGGCTCAGCCGCTCACGCCAGCGCGACCAGCTCCCGCCCTCGGCGTCGACGAACTCCCAGCCGTAGATCGGCGTACCGCCGTTGCGGCGCAGCAGGTCGCGCAGCCCCTCGACGTCGATCGGGATGGCGGCGGCGGTGACGTCGTCCCACGGTCCGGCGCGGAAGGACGCGACCAGTCTCGAGCAGCCGCTGAGACGGAGCGTGCGACGCGGGTCGGTGGCCTCGAGACCGGCCTCGTCACGCGACAGCACGGTGAGGAGCACGTCGACGGACGCGGCCGGTTCGTCGACGGTGAGGTCGTGCCAGTCGGCCTCGTTGAGCGCGATCCCGAGGCCGTCGATCTGGTCCTGGGTGAGCAGGGCTACTCGTCGTCCTCGAGCCGGAACCCGACCTTGATGCCGACCTGGAAGTGCTCGACCTTGCCGTCCTTGATCTGGCCGCGGACCTCGGAGACCTCGAACCAGTCGCAGTGCCGCAACGTCTTGGCGGCCCGCTCCACGCCGTTGTGGATCGCCTGCTCGAGACCCTCGTTGGAGGTGCCGACGATCTCGGTGACGCGGTAGGTGCGATTGGTCATGATGCGACTGTACCGACGATCAGGGCCTACCCAGCCCCGGCGTACAGTGGCAACGTGGCCCGGGAGCGCAGCCGCGAACCCGAGGCGGTCCGCATCACCTCGGCAGCGGCCAGTCGGAACGACGACATAGCCGTGCGCCAGAAGCGCTACCTGTTCTCGATGGCGATCCGCACGCTCTGCTTCGTGGGCGCGATCATCGCGTCGCTGGCCGGGATCCACTGGCTCTGGCCGATCCTGATCGTCGGGGCCGTGCTGCTGCCGTACGTCGCTGTCGTGATGGCGAACGCCACCACCACGAAGGGCGACGGTTTCGCGCTGGTCGACCGGGGGTCGGAGCGACGCGAGCTCGGCACCGGTGGCCAAAGTCGTTGAAATTTCGTGCGCTACGGTTTGATTCCCGGCTCGGACGTGGAACACTTCAAGGGCCGCGTGGGCTTGCTCGGGCGGTGTGGTGCCGGACAGCTCTCCCCGTGGTTGGCCGGCACCACTTTTTCTTTGTCGGGGGTTCCTCACCACGATGACCGACATCTGCTCAGCCAGGGGCTGCACCGCTCCCGCCCTCTGGGCGCTGCGCTGGAACAACCCCAAGCTGCACACCCCTGAGCGTCGCAAGGTCTGGCTCGCGTGTGCCGACCACCGGGGCTCGTTGTCCGAATTCCTCGGCGCCCGCGGCTTCCTCGAGGAGACCGTTGAGCACGTCGACGGGGCCGACGAGACCGTCTGAGGTCCAGACCAGCCCCGGTCCGCGTTCCTCCCAGCAGAACGCGGAGCGTCAGCCGCCGATGGCCGACATCGGCCGATCCGGCTGGAGGAACGTCGGGTCGTCGATGCCGTGGCCGGGCAGCTTGCCGGCCATCGCGGTGACCCACCGCTCGGCCAGCTCGGCGTCGGTCGCGCCGGCCCGCATGGCGGTGCGCAGGTCGGACTCCTCGCGGGCGAACAGGCAGTTGCGGACCTGGCCGTCGGCGGTCAGCCGGACCCGGTCGCAGGCACCGCAGAACGGCCTGGTCACCGAGGCGATGATGCCGACCGTGGCGGGCCCGCCGTCCACGAGGAACAGCTCGGCCGGCGCGCTGCCGCGCGGCTCCTCGGCGGGCAGGAGCACGAAGTGCTTCTCGAGCGCGGCGAGGATCTCGTCGGCGGTGATCATGCCGTCACGGCTCCAGCCGTGCTGGGCGTCCAGCGGCATCTGCTCGATGAACCGCAGCGCGTAACCGCGCTCCAGGCACCACTCGAGCAGGTCGGGGGCCTGGTCGTCGTTGACGCCCCGCATCAGGACGGCGTTGACCTTGACCGGTCCGAGTCCGGCGGTCCGGGCCGCGTCGAGGCCGGCCACGACGTCGGCGAAGCGGTCACGCCGGGTGATCTCGTGGAACGTCTCTGAGCGGATCGTGTCGAGGCTGACGTTGACCCGGTCGAGGCCCGCCTCCTTCAGCGACTGCGCGGTCTTGGCCAGCCCGAGCGCGTTGGTGGTCAGGGAGGTCTCGGGGCGCGGGTCGAGCGCCGCCGTACGCCGCACGATGTCGACCAGCCCGCGGCGCACCAGCGGCTCGCCCCCGGTGAACCGCACCTCGCGCACGCCCAGCCGCTCCACCGCGACCGTGATCAGGCGGACCACCTCGTCGTCGGTGAGCTGCGACTCGAGCGGGAGCCAGTCGAGGCCCTCCTCGGGCATGCAGTAGGTGCAACGCAGGTTGCAGCGGTCGGTCAGGCTGACGCGCAGGTCGGTCGCGATCCGGCCGTAGGCGTCAGAGAGTGGCTGCACTCTCACGAGTCTACGTTTCGGGCGGTTGGTTCAGCGCTGGGTAGCCTCGCAGCGTGCGCTCGTTCGGGTTCCTGCTGAGCCGGCGCTGGGTCGTGTTCGCGCTCGTCGTGGTCGTGCTGGCGTACGCCGCGTGGTGGCTGGGCGGGTGGCAGTTCCGCCGTCTCGACGACCGCAAGGCCGAGAACGCCGTCGTGAGCACCAACGAGCACCGCGCCGTCGCCCCCGTGGCCGACGTGCTGAGCCCGGACGGCGACCCGTCGGACCAGGACGAGTGGCGGGTGGTCAGCGCCACCGGGACCTACGACGCGGCGGGCACCGTCGTGATCCGCTACCGCAACCGCGACGGCGTGCAGGGGGTCGACGTCGTCGTACCCCTGGTCACCGCCTCCGGCACCGCGCTCCTCGTCGACCGGGGCTGGCTGGAGACCGACCCGAGCGGAGCGAACCGGGACGACGTCCCCGCGCCGCCGGCCGGTCAGGTCGACGTGACCGGCTACGTCCGGGCCAACGGCGAGGGTGACAGCACCCGGGTCGCTGACCTGTCCGCCCGCTCGATCAGCAGCGACGAGATCGGCCCGGCCATCGGTCACCCCGTCTACGGCGGGTTCGTGGAGCTGAGGTCGGAGGACCCCGAGCCGGACACCGCGCTGGAGCCGGTGGAACTGCCCGAGCTCAACAACGGGCCGCACTTCTTCTACGGCCTCCAGTGGTGGTTCTTCGGGGTGCTGGCCGTCTTCGGCTTCTGCTACCTGCTCTACGACGAGTGGCGCAACGGGCCCCGCGGTGAGCGGCTGGTCCGCACGCCGAAGAAGGCGCGGCCGAAGTCGAAGGCCCGGCTGCAGGCCGAGGCCGCCAAGGCGCAGATCGCCCGCGAGAAGGCCGAGCGGGAGAAGGCCGAGCGGGAAAAGGCAGAGCGCTAGCCGCGTCTCCCACTCACCAGCGCGAGTGCACGAGCTCGCGGATCCGGTCGTCGTAGAGCGCCCGGACGCCGTCGAGGAACTCCGCGCCCAGCGGGGCCACCGAGCCCGCCTCGGCGTTCGCCTCCGCCTGCTCGCGACTGCGTGCCCCCGGGATCACCGTCGTCACTCCCGGCTGCTGCCAGCACCACGCCAGCGCGGCCTGGGCCGCGGTCGGCGGGCTGGGCAGCCGCCCGACCAGTTCCGTGAAGGCCTCGGCCGCGGCGACACCGGCCTCCCACGGGACTCCGGAGAACGTCTCCCCCACGTCGAACGCGCTGCCGTCGCGGTTGTAGGTGCGGTGGTCATCGGGCGCGAACGTGGTGGACGCGGCGTAGCGACCCGACAGCAGCCCGGAGGCGAGCGGCACCCGCGCGACGATCCCGACCCCGGCCTCCGCGGCCGCGGGAAGCACCTGGTCGAGGGGCTTGAGCCGGAAGGCGTTGAGGATGATCTGGATCGAGGCGACACCCGGACGGGCGATGGCGGCCAGCGCCTGGTCGCAGGTCTCTACCGACACGCCGTAGGCCGCGATCGAGCCGTCAGCCACCAGCGCGTCGAGGGCGTCGTAGGTCGCCTCATCGTCGATCACCGCGGACGGCGGGCAGTGAAGCTGCACGAGGTCGAGCCGGTCGACGCCGAGGTTGCCTCGCGAGCGATCCACCCAGGCCCGGAAGTTGTCCGGGGTGTAGTTCTCGGGGAGCTGGTCGACGCGGCGCCCCATCTTGGTGGCGACGGTGAGGCCGGCGTTCGGGTGGGCGGCCAGGAAGGCGCCGATGATCCGCTCGCTGCGGCCGTCGCCGTAGACGTCGGCGGTGTCGTAGAAGGTCACGCCGCGCTCGGCCGAGGCCTCGAGCACGTCGCGGGCGGCCTCCTCGGAGACGTCACCCCAGTCGGCTCCCAGCTGCCAGGTGCCGAGGCCGACGACGGACACGGGGCGGCCGGTGCGGCCGAGGGTGCGTTGCTCCACGGCAGCAGCCTGTCAGAGGGCTCGCAGCGCGCCACCGTCGACGGGCAGCATCACGCCGGAGACGTACGACGCCGCAGGCGAGAGCAAGAAGGCGGCGGCCCGGCCGAACTCCACAGGCTCCCCGTAGCGGCCCACCGGCTCCGGAGGCGGGGACCCGAGCTCCGCGAGCCGCTCGGTGCGGATCGCGCCCGGGAGCAGCCCGTTCACGCGCACCCCTCGCGGCGCCAGCTCGTCGGCCAGGGTCTTGGCGATCATCGCGAGCCCGGGTCGCAGCCCGTTGGAGACCGCCAGGTCCGGTAGCGGTGAGCGGACGCTGGTCGAGAGGACGAAGGCGATCGAGCCGCCGTCGCCCAGCTCGCCGGCCAGCACCCGGCCCAGCCGGACCGCCCCCAGGAACACCGCGTCGAACGCCGCGGACCACTGCTCGTCCGTGATGTCCATGACCCCACCCAGCGGCGGGCCGCCCACGCTCACCAGGGCGCCGTCCAGGCGGCCCCACCGCTCGCGAGCGGCGGCCACGAGCCGCGCGGGCGTGTCGGGGTCCGCGTTGTCCGCGGCCACTCCGACCGCTGACGCTCCCAGCTCCGCGACCGCGGCGTCGACCGACTCCTGCGACCGGCTGGACAGCACCACGCGGGCGCCCTCGGCGACCAGCACCTCCGCGGTGGCGCGGCCGAGCCCGCGTGACGCGCCGGTGACGAGGTAGACACGGTCAGCGAGCCCCAGATCCATGGGCAGAACCCTAGATCTGCATCACCACGGCCTTGGGCTCGGTGAAGAACTCCCGGCTGAACGTGCCGCCCTCGCGACCCAGCCCGGAGTCGCCCACGCCGCCGAACGGCGCCCGCAGGTCGCGGATGAAGAAGCAGTTGACCCAGACCGTCCCGGCCTTGAGCGCCGCCGAGACGCGGTGCGCACGGGAGAGGTTCTCGGTGAACACCATCGCGTTGAGCCCGTACGGCGAGTCGTTGGCGACCCGCACCGCGTCCTCCTCGGTGTCGAACGGATGGATCGTCACCAGC
>CAVWYA010000012.1:0-54010 GCA_963759065.1 uncultured Actinomycetota bacterium
GACTTCCTGCGGGTGCGACGGCACCAGACGCTCTCGCGGCTCGCCGCCCGGATGCGGGGCGACACGCACGTGCTCACCGAGACGCTGTCGTTCAACGACGTCGTCGACGCGCTGGGACGCCGCGGCGAGCACGACCGCGGGATGCAGCTGATCCCGCTCGACCAGATCGTCGGCTCCGTGGACAAGGTGCGCGACTTCGACCGGCGCTTCCGCCCGACGTCCGACCGCAGCCGCCAGCGCTGGAGCGGCTCGCCGAGAAGAGCAGGCTCGGCGAGTACCTGCCGCCCATCGACGTCTACCAGCTCGGCAACCTCTACTTCGTGCGCGACGGGCACCACCGGGTCTCCGTCGCGCGGGCCCAGGGCGCCGACGCGATCGAGGCCCACGTGGTCCAGATCGACACGATCATCGACACCGAGGGGATCGGTGGCCCACGCGACCTCGAGGGCAAGAACTGGGGTCTGCGCTTCCTCCAGCGGGTGCCGCTCACCGGCGAGCGTCGGGCCGAGATCAACTGCACCGACCCGACCGACTACCCGCGGCTCGCCGAGATGGTCGAGGCGTGGGCCTGCCGGCTGATGCACGAGGAAGGCGCCTACTTCGACCAGGAGACGATGGCGCGACGCTGGTTCGACGAGGAGTACACCCCGGTCGTGGCCCTCATCGACGAGGCCGGCGTGCGCGGCGAGGACGAGACCGGCGCCGACGCCTACATCCGCGTGTCGAAGGAGCGCTACCGGCTGGTCCGCGAGCACGACTGGAACCGCGACGTCATGGCGAGGATCGCAGCCACGCAGTCGCGTCGGTCGGCAGGCCGGCGCTGACGTCGGGCCGGGCGACCAGCACCTCGCCCGGTCGGGAGCGGCATCGGCTCGCCCCCGACGTTGGTCACCACCCGCACCGACCCGCCCTGGCGTGAGGTGACGTCGAAGGCGACCAGGTGCTCGTCGCCGTCGTCGACCCACGTCAGCTCGCCGAGACCGAGGTCGTGGGCCCTCCGCACCCGCAGCAGCTCGCGGTAGAGCTCGAGGGTGGACCCGTCGACGCCTGTCTGCCGGTCGACGGCCAGCTCGCCGTACACCTCCGGCTGCGGCAGCCAGGACTTCTCCCCCGGGCCGAAGCCGTAGGACGGCGCGTCCCCCTCCCAGGGGAACGGCACCCGGCAGCCGTCGCGGCCACGGTTGCGGTGACCCGAGCGCTCCCACGTCGGGTCCTGCCGCACCTCGTCGGGCAGCTGCGTGGCCTCGGGCAGGCCGAGCTCCTCGCCCTGGAGACGTAGGCCGACCCGGGCAGCGCCAGCATCAGGGCCGTCGCGGCGCGGGCACGGCGCAGTCCCGGCCTCGGCATCAGGTTGCGGGTCGTCGGCGCCGATGCCGGGGAAGTGCACGGTCCCGGCTCTGGCGGGAATCCCATCCGGGAGGCGTGGCGGACCACGTCGTGGTTGGAGAGCACCCAGGTCTGCACGGCGTCGTACGGCGCCACCGCGGCCAGCGAGGAGGTGATGTTGCTGCGCAGCTCCTCGGCCAGCCACGACGTCAGCAGGAAGGCGAAGTTGAAGCACTGCTGGAGCTCGTCCGGACGGACGTAGTCGCCGCGCCCACCAGGTCGACCCAGGCCTCGGCGCAGAAGATCCGGTCGGCGTCCTCCGGCCGACACCCCTGGCGTCACGGTGACCAGCCCGCACCAGATCATCGCGCCGCACGTCCTCGGTGACGTCGTCCTGGAGGACGTGCGGCTACCGGTCGACCACCGGCTCGGTGAGCCCGGTGAGGGCTTCAAGCTGATGCTCGCGACGCTGGCCACCTTCCGGGTCTCGGTGGCCGGCGCCGCCGTCGGGGTCGCCGAGGCGGCGCTGCGCGAGGCCGTCGCCCACGCCTCGACCCGCGAGCAGTTCGGGATGAAGCTGGCCCGGCTGGGCGGCGTACCCGCCGAGCCTCGCGACCAGCTGGGTCGAGATCGAGACCGCGCGTGCCATGACCTACCGAGCGGCGGCAGCCGCCGCGCGCGACCCTCAGGCCGGGCTGCACCTGTCCTCGATCGCCAAGGTCGCCGCGACCGAGGCGGCCGGCCGCGTGGTCGACCGCTGCGTGCAGGTGATGGGCCGCTTCGGCCTGGTCCGCGGCAGCAAGATCGAGCGGTTATATCGCGAGGCCCGACCGATGCGGATCTACGAAGGGTCGACCGAGGTGATCCTCGACTCGCTGGCCAAGAAGCTCGTGCGCGACCAGGCCGCCCGGTGATCATCGACTGCCACATGCACGTGTGGCCCGACCACATCGCCGACGCGATGCAGGCGCAGCGCCCGCCGGGCATGGCGCTGCAGTTCGACGGCAAGGTGTCCGGGCTTCTCGCCACCATGGACGAGGCGGGCGTCGACAAGGGGCTCGCCCTCGGCGTCGGGATCAAGGCGTCGGCGGTCGCCAAGACCAACGAGTTCATCGGCTCGGTCCCGCGCGACCGGCTGATCCCGTTCGGGCACGGTGCATCCCGAGCTGTCGCGTCGACGAGAACCTCAAGCACCTGCGCGACAACGGCATCGTGGGCGTCAAGCTGCACCCGCTGTTCCAGGACCTGTCCCTGGCCGACCCGAAGGTCCTCGAGATCCTCGCCGCGCTGGCCGAGGAGGGCATGCCGGTCGTCAGCCACGTCGGCGCCGGGGGAGACGAGGCCGCCAACGAGCGCGGCCGCGCCGTCAGCTGCTTCGGCGGGTCGCGGACCAGCTGCCGGACCTCAAGCTGATCGCCTGCCACTTCGGTGGCTACCACCTCCTGGACGAGGCCGAGGACCACGTGGTGGGCAGCTCGGTCACCCTCGAGACCTCGTGGCCCCCGACGATGGCCGAGCTCGAGCCGGAGCGGGTTGTCGCCCTGATCCGTCGCCATGGTGCGGACCGCGTCGTCTACGGCTCCGACTGGCCGATGGCCGACCCGGCCGCGGAGATCGCGGCGATCCGCAACCTCGGGCTCACCCCCGAGGAGGAGGCCGGCATCCTCGGCGGCAACCTGGCCCGGATCCTGGAGCTCGCATGAGCACCGACGACACCGCCAACCCCGGCAAGACGGTCCGGCTCGGCGCCGGCATGGCCTTCTGGGGCGACCGCGTCCAGCCCGCCATCGAGATGGTCGAGCGCGGCGACATCGACTACCTGTGCTGCGACCACCTGGCCGAGCTGACCATGTCGATCCTGGCCAAGCAGCGGGCGAGGAACAGCGACCGCGGCTACACCCGCGACATCCTCGACCTCCTGCGAGGCGCCCTGCCGACGATCGTGGACAAGGGGATCAAGGTGGTCACCAACTCGGGTGGCGCCAACCCCCGGGCCGCCGCCGAGGCGATCGCCACCCTCGCCAAGGAGCTCGGCCTGTCCGGTGTCCGGATCGCCGTGGTCAGCGGCGACGACATCGAGGCCGGCATCGACGGCCTGGTGGCGTCAGGGCGTCTCCTTCGCCAACCTCGACACGGGTCAGGAGCTGGCCGAGGTGCGCGACCGGCTCACGCACGCGGCCGTCTACACCGGATGCGAAGGGATCGTCGAGGCGCTGCGCCAGGGCGCGCAGATCGTGGTGTGTGGCCGGGTCACCGACATCGCGCTCTACCTCGGCCCGCTCATCCACGAGTTCGGCTGGCCGACCGACGACTGGCACCGGCTCGGGATGGCCACTGTGGTCGCGCACGCGATCGAGTGCGGTGGCCAGGCGACCGGTGGCCTGTACGCCGGCGACTGGGCCGGCACGCCCGGTCTCGAGGAGCTCGGCTACCCGATCGCCGAGGTGTCGGACGACGGCACTGCCGTGCTGACCAAGACCCCCGGCACGGGAGGTCGCGTCGACATCGGGACCGTCAGCGAGCAGCTGGTCTACGAGATCCTCGACCCAGCCAACTACCTGACGGCCGACGTCACCGCCGACTTCACGCAGGTGAGGCTCGAGGAGATCGGCCCCGACCGGGTGCGCATCACCGGCGGCACCGGCAAGCCCGCTCCCGCGACGCTCAAGGTCAACATGGGCTACCGCGCCGGCTTCGTCGGCGAGGCGCAGTTCACCTACACGTGGCCGGACGCCTACGCCAAGGCGCAGCGCGGCCTGGCCTTCCTACGCAACCGGCTCGAGCGCGCCGGGTTCCAGTACTCCGAGGACCTGGTCGAGTACATCGGCCACAACTCCATGTGGGGGAGCCGGATCCCGGAACCCGACGACCCCGAGCTCACCGAGATCGTGGTCCGCTACGCCGCGCGCTGCCCCGACGAGGTGGAGGCCCGCAAGGTCTTCACCGAGAGCGTCCCGCTCTACAACAACGGCCCGGCCGGCGTCGCCGGCGTCGGGACCCGCCCTCCGCTCAAGGAGCTCTACGCGATCTGGCCCTGCCTGATCCCGCGCGAGCACGTCACCCAGTCCGTCGAGATCCTGGAGGTCTGAGCCGGTGTCACAGATGCGCGTCGCCGACCTCGCTCACGGCCGTTCTGGCGACAAGGGCGACACCTGCAACGTCGGGCTCGTCGCCTGGGACGACGCCGGCTACGACCGGCTGTGCCGGGAGGTCACCGAGGAGCGCGTGACGGCGCACTTCGGCGACCTCGTGAAGGGGACGGTCACCCGCTACGAGCTGCCCGGCATCAGATCACTCAACTTCGTGCTCACCGGCGCCCTCGACGGCGGCGGGACCCTGTCGCTGCGTTCGGACCACCTCGGCAAGGTGATGTACGCGTGGCTGCTCCGCATGGAGCTCCCGGAGTGAGCGAACCCGTGGACCCGCCGGTTCTCGTCTCCCACCGCGGCTCGATGGCCGTGCTCACCCTCAACCGCCCCGAGGACCGCAACCCGCTCAACGCCGAGCTCTCCGAGGCGCTGCTCGCCGAGCTCCGGGTCGCGATGGCCGACGGCGCCGTGCGCTCCGTGGCGATCGCCGCGGCCGGGTCCGCCTTCTCGGCCGGGGGCGACCTCGCCCAGATGAAGGCGCTGGCCGGGACGCCCGCCGCGCAGGCCTACGCCTGGCCGGAAGCGATCGTCGAGCTGCACCAGCTCGCCCTCAAGTCGCCCAAGCCGCTGGTCGCCGTGGTCGACGGTCCGGCGTACGCCGGCGGCATGGGGCTCGCCGGCATGTGCGACATCGTCCTGGCGAGCGAGCGAGCGTCGTTCGCGATGCCGGAGGCGCGGATCGGTCTCTTCCCGATGATCATCGTCGCGCCGCTCGTGCGGGCGCTGCCGCGCAAGCTGCTCATGGACATGATGCTGACCGGGCGGGCCATCGACGCGCACGAGGCCGACAAGGCCGGGTTCCTCGCCCGGGTGGTCGCCGACGCGGACGGTCTGTGGGCAGCCGCCGACGAGTACGCCGCCATGTTCGACACCACCGGCCCCGAGGCCGTGCGGCTGGGTCGCAGAGCCTTCGCGCTGCTGTCCGAGCTGCCGGCCCAGCAGGCGCTCGACGCCGCGCAGTTCCTCAACCTCCCGTTCTTCCTCGGCAGCGAGCTGCCCGAAGGTGCCGCGGCCTTCCTCGAGAAGCGGTCGCCGCGCTGGGTCGACCCCGAGCACCAGGAGAGACCATGAGCGACCAGGCCTTCATCGTCGGCGCCGTCCGTTCGGCCGTCGGCAAGCGCGGCGGCACCCTCTCCGGGGTGCACCCCGCCGACCTGGGGGCGGCCGTGCTCCGCGCTCTCGTCGAGCGGACCGGAGTCGTCCCCGACGCGATCGACGACGTGCTGTGGGGCTGCGTCGGTCAGGTCGGGCCCCAGGCGTCCAACATCGGACGGGTCACCGTGCTGTCTGCGGGGCTGCCCGAACGGGTCCCCGGCACCACCCTCGACCGGCAGTGCGGGTCGTCCCAGCAGGCGTTGCACTTCGCCGCCCAGGCGGTCATGTCGGGCACGCAGAACCTCGTGGTCGCAGGTGGTGTCGAGGTGATGAGCCAGGTGCCGATCGGCTCGCCGACGCTGATCGGGCTCGAGAAGGGCATGGCCCACCCCCGAGGTGGGGCCGGTTGGGTCGCGCGGTACGGCGACCAGGAGATCTCGCAGTTCCGCGGGGCCGAGCTGATCGCGGAGAAGTGGGGACTGACCCGCGAGGCGATGGAGGCGTTCGCACTCGAGAGCCACGCGCGGGCGATCCGCTCCGCCGACGCCGGGGAGTTCGACGACGAGATCGTCGAGGTGGGTGGGCTGACCCGTGACGAGGGGCCGCGACCCGGCACCACCCCGGAGAAGCTGGCCGGGCTCCAGCCGCTCCGCGAGGGCGGCCGGCTGACTGCGGCCCTGGCCAGTCAGGTCTCGGACGGTGCGGCGGCCCTGATGGTCGCGTCGGAGCAAGCGGTGGAGCGGCACGGGCTGACGCCGCTCGCGCGGGTGCACACGATGACCGTGGTCGGGTCCGACCCGGTCCTGATGCTGACCGGCCCGATCCCCGCGACCGAGGCGATCCTCGACCGCTCCGGCGTGGCCCTCGACGACATCGGCTCCTTCGAGGTGAACGAGGCGTTCGCCAGCATCCCGATGGCGTGGCTGGCCGAGACGGGTGCCGACCCCGCCCGCACCAATCCCCAGGGCGGCGCGATCGCGCTGGGCCACCCGCTGGGCGGCACCGGCGCGCGGCTGATGACCACGCTGCTGCACCGGATGCGGCGCGAGGGTCAGCGCTACGGACTGCAGACGATGTGTGAGGGCGGCGGGATGGCCAACGCGACCCTGGTCGAGCTGGTGTGACCTCCGTCCAACAGCAGCGCGCGACCAGCGAGCGCGGCCTGATCGCCTGCCTGTCCTTCGCCGCGCTGACGGGGGCCATCGTCGCCGGGCTCGGCAGCCCGATCATCTACGAGGTCTCCGTGACCCGGGGCGTCTCGATCGCCGACGCCCAGTGGGGGCTGATCGCCACGCTCATCGTCGGAGCGGTCTGCACCCCGGTGCTGTCGAGACTTGCCGACGGTCGTCTGCGCCGCAACCTGCTCGTGGGCGCGCTGCTGGTCGTCGCGGTCGGCAGCGTGGTCGCGGTGATCCCGACGTTCGGCTCGCTGATGGCGGCCCGCTCGCTCCAGGGCTTCGGCTACGCCATGGTGCCGCTGACCGTGAGCATCGCGCGCGAGCAGCTCGAGGGCGCCGTGCTCGCACGCACCTTGGGCGTGCTGTCGACGAGCGTCGCGGTCGGCGTGGGCCTCGGCAACCCGGCGATCGGACTGTGCTTCCTGGTCGCCGACTACCGGCTCGCGTTCCTCCTCGCCGCGGCCGTCGCCGGAGCAGCGGCCTGGTGGGTGTGGCGCCGGGTGCCGCCGTCCTCCGACCTGGTGGGCAGCGTCCGCGTCGACCTGCCCGGGGCGTTCCTCCTGGGTGGCGGGCTCACGGCGAGCCTCCTCGTCATCGCCCGCGGGAACATCTGGGGTTGGGGCTCCTGGCCGGTCCTCGTCCTGTCCGGGGTGGGCGTCGCGCTGCTCGCCGGCTGGGTCCTCCTGCAGCTCCGGATCGCGGCGCCCCTGGTGGACCTCAGGCTGGCCACGGCGCACGGAGTCCTGGGCGTGAACGTCGCTGCGTTCCTGCTCGGGATGGGGATCTTCGGGGGTGTCTCGGTCGTGGTCCTGGTCGCCCAGTCGCCGACGGACACCGGCTTCGGGCTGGGCCACACGGTCTTCGTCTACGGCCTGCTCATGATGCCGATGGCGCTGGCCAGCCTGGTCTGCCCCGGCATCGCGCGGACGCTCGCGCACCGCATCGGCTACGGCACGGTGCTGACCGTCGGGTCGGTGACGGTGGCGGCGTCGTTCGGCTGCTTCGCGCTCGCCCACGGCAACGTCGTGCACATCCTGGTGATGATGCTGCTGCTCGGCATCGGGATCGGTCTGGCCTACTCGGTGATGCCGGCGCTCATCGTGGCGCGGACTCCGGAGGACCGGGTGGGCAGCGCCACCGGGGTCAACCAGGTGCTGCGCCTGCTCGGTGGGGCGTTCGGTGCGGCCGTGATCGCGATGGTCCTTGCCGCGTACACGGCGCCGGGGGAGAGCGGTCCCCGGGAGGCCGGGATCGTCGTCGCGACCCTGGTGTCCTGCGTGGGTGCGCTGGTCGCGGCCGCCGCGGCCTGGCTGCTGCTGCCTCGGCGGGACGTCCTGCTCGCGGATGCCGACAGCCACATGACCGCCGAGTGACTGGTGAGCGCATGAAGGACCAGAAGCGAGGCCGGAGCCTCTCGCTGAGAGCCGAGGAGCGTGATGAGTTCCTCGGCGCGGCCCGCACGTGTCGGGTCGCGACGATCAGCGCGAGCGGACCTCACGTCTCGCCGCTGTGGTTCCTCTGGCACGGAGGGTCGCTGTGGCTCTACTCGATCAGCTCGAGCCAACGCTTCAAGGACCTCGAGAGGGACTCGCGGATCGCCGTCGTCGTGGACGACGGGACGAGCTTCGAGGAGCTGCGCGGGGTCGAGCTGGCTGGGACGGCGCGCGTGGTGGGGGAGGTCCCGCGCCTCGGCGAGCGACACGTCGCCGAGCTCGTCGAGGTCGAGGCCGGCTACGCGAGGAAGTACCAGGACCGTCCCGCCCTTCGCTACGACGGACGCCATGCGTGGATCGAAGTGACCGTCGACAAGGTCGTGAGCTGGGACTTCCGCAAGATGAACAAGGGAGGCTGACCGTGCCCGTGCGTGTGGATCGGCAGGGTCGGTCGGCGGTGTGCACCCTCGACCGTCCCGACAAGCGCAACGCCATGGATGCGGAGATGACCGCGTCGCTGGACCGTGCCCTCAACGAGCTCGACGACGACCCCGAGGTGCGGGCAGTGGTCCTCGCTGCCGCTGGAACGACGTTCTGCGCGGGCACCGATCTGCGCCTCGGCTCGGGCGAACCCACCGAGCGTGGCGGCTACTACGGGATCACGCGGCGCGTCCGGACCACGCCGGTCATCGCGGCCGTCGAGGGACCTGCGTTGGGCGGTGGCTTCGAGATCGTGCTCTCCTGCGACCTCGTGATCGCGGCTCGGAGCGCCTCGTTCGGCCTTCCTGAGGTGTCCCGTGGCGTGGTGGCGACGACGGGCGGACTGTTTCGTGCGCCCCGTGCGCTGCCCCCGGTGATTGCGGCCGAGCTGCTCCTCACGGGCGATCCCCTAGACGCGGCTCGCGCTGCTGCCCTGGGCCTGGTCAACCGGGTCGTGGACGAGGGCCGGGCCCTGCCTGTCGCGCTCGAGATCGCCGAGCGGATCGCCGAGAACTCGCCGGCGGCCGTGCGGGCCACCCTCGTGGCGTTGCAGTCCATCGCCGGGCGTGACGACGAGCTGGGATGGCAGGCGACCGCCGAGGCGAAGGCCGTGGTCCTGGCTTCGCCCGATGCTGCGGAGGGCAGGAGCGCCTTCCTGGAGAGACGACGCCCTCGCTGGAGCTGAGCCCGCACGGGTGTTGACAGTCACAAGCCCGGCACATAAATTTGCTGATGTAACTATGATCAACATATGCATGATAAAGGGAGCAACGTGGATGCCTCGACGGTGACCGTGCGTGACGAGGAGATCACGGCGTTCTTCGCGGCGGACCCGGCCACGATCGCGTGGCCGTACCCGATGTACGACGGCTGGCGCGCGGGCACCGGAGTGGTCCGCTGGGAGAGCGGGCCGGCGACGTTGGTGACCCACCATGCGGACGTGAAGGCCGTGATGGCAGGGACCTACCCCATCCTGCAGAACGCCTACCGGTTCGGCGAGCTGGCCGAGGGGACCATCGGCAGGCTCCCGCTCGACCAGCACGAGGTCTTCTTCAAGGTCCTCGACTTCGAGGGGCTCTTCATGAGCCGCAACGAGGGCGAGGAGCACGCCCGGCTCCGCCGGATCGCCGCGCGCTACTTCACCGCGCGGCGGATCGAGCTGCTGCGTGAGTCGGTGCAGGGACACGTGGACGATCTGGTGGACGACATGCTCCGGAAGGTCGCTGACGGCGGCGTCGCCGACGTGAAGCAGGACCTCGCCAACAAGCTGCCGGTGCGGATCATCGTCGACATGCTCGGCGTGCCGCAGTCGGACCGCGAGCTGATCTGGGAGTGGTCGGAGGCCGTGGGCCGGCTGTTCTCCCTCGACGAGCGGTCGCTGCGCGAGGCGGACGAGGCCATCGACGCCTTCCGTGAGTACGTCGGCCGCACGGTCCAGCGGTTCCGCGAGACCGGCGAGGGCCCCGACCTGGCCCGGGTGATGCTCGAGCAGCACGACAACGAGGCGCTCACCGAGGACGAGCTGGTCGCGATGTACCTGCTGATCCTCTTCGGCGGCAGCGAGACCACCACCAACCTGCTCGGCAACGGCTTCCTGGCGCTTCAGCGACATCGCGACCAGTGGGACCTGCTCCGCAACGACCCTTCGCTGGTCCGCGGCTCGATCGACGAGCTGATCCGCTACGACTCGCCACACCACTACCTGCCTCGCGTCGCCGCCGAGGACTTCGACCTGCACGGCACGAAGGTCACGGCCGGCCAGACGGTGGTCGTGGTGATGGGTGCGGCCAACCGCGACGAGTCGGTCTTCGCCGATCCCGACCGCCTCGACGTGACCCGGTCCAACAAGCTCGACCACCTGTCCTTCGCCTTCGGAGCCCACTACTGCATCGGCGCCGCGCTGGCACGGCTCGAGGGCGACGTCTTCTTCTCGACCCTGGTTCGCCGGTTCCCCGACGCGCGCCTGCTCGAGGACCAGCCGACGTACGCCGGCAGCGCGATGCTGCGGGCGATCCAGTCGCTGCCCACCGACCTCGGTCGCGACCGGGGCTGACGCGTGGACCCCTACCGGCTGCGCCACCAGGTGCGCGACTGGGCCACCTCGCAGGGACAGCACCCGGCGTTCGTGCGCGTGGGTCGCTCGCTCACCTACGCCGAGCTCGACGAGCGCGCCGACCGGTTCGCAGCCGGTCTGTGCGCCGCCGGGCTCCAGCCGGGCGACCGGGTCGCCCTGCTGCTCGCCAACGCGCCCGAGACCTTCGAGGCGCTGCTGGGCTGCGCGCGAGCCGGAGTGGTCGCCGTACCCCTGAACTGGCGGCTGGCGCCGGAGGAGCTCGCCGAGGTGGCCCGCGACGCGCGGCCCCGGGCCACCGTCATCGAGGCTCGCACCGCCTCCCTCGCGCCGGCCCTCGCGGCGCCGGGCACCTCTTGCCTGGACCTCGCCCTGGGCGAGGACTACGAGCAGTGGCTGGTCACCACGAAGGGGGAGCTCCCCGAGCTGCCCGACGACCCCGACCGGGTGGTGCTGCAGGTCTACACGTCGGGCACCAGCGGTCGGCCCAAGGGTGTGCTGCTCACCGACGGCAACCTGGCCACCAAGGTCCCGGGCGTCGTGCCCTGGTGGGGGCTCGAGCCCGACTCGCGCACGCTGCTGGCCACCCCGCTGTTCCACGTCGGCGCGCTGAGCTGGGGGCTGGCCGGGATGTTCGCCGGGTCGACCACGGTCCTGGCGGCCGACGCGGACCCGGCCAGGCTGATCCAGCACCTGCAGGAGGACCGGATCAGCCACACCTTCCTCGTGCCCGCGATCATCGACCGGCTGTGCGCGGAGGCCGGGCCCGGCCTGCGCTTCCCGCACCTGCGCCGGCTCATGTACGGCGCCTCGCCGATCAGCGCGGAGAGCCAGCGCGCTGCTCGCGACCTCTTCGGCCCGGTCCTGCACCAGCTCTACGGCATGTCGGAGACCACCGGTGCCTTCACCGAGATGCCGGCCGACCCGGCCCTCGACCCGACGTCGCCGCGCTGGCGCTCGGCCGGGCTGCCCTACCCGTGGGTCGAGCTCGAGGTGCACGACCCGTCGACCGGCCGCCGCTGTGCCACCGGCGAGTTCGGTGAGGTGTGGACCCGATCGGGCCAGAACTCACCGGGCTATGCGGGGCTGCCCGAGGAGAGCGCCGAGCTGTACGCCGACGGCGGCTGGCTGCGCACTGGCGACGGCGGCCACCTCGACGGGGACGGCCACCTCTACCTGACCGACCGGGTCAAGGACCTGATCATCTCCGGCGGGGAGAACATCTACCCCGCCGAGGTCGAGCGGGTGCTGCGGCAGCACCCCGATCTCGCCGACGTCGTGGCGGTCGGCGTCCCGGACGAGCGCTGGGGAGAGTCCGTGGCGGTCGTCGTCGTCCCGCGCCCCGGTGCCGTCGTGCTTCCCGAGCGGCTGACCACGTGGGCGGGCGAACGGCTGGCCGGCTACAAGCGGCCCCGGCGCGTCGTCGTGGTCGACACCCTGCCCCGCAACGCGGCGGGCAAGGTGCTCCGCCGCGCGCTCCGCGAAGAGCTCGCCACCGCCCCTGTCCCCGAACCGCTGGAGCTGACCCCGTGACCGCAGACCCGAAGGATCCCGTGCGCATCCTCGGCTTCGTCAACCACATCGCGCCCTCGCCCGACATCGAGGAGGCGATCGAGCGTGCGTTCTCGTGGGGCGTCGACGTCATCGTCGCCCAGGGCACCGGCAGCGACTGGGGCCCCTACTGGCTCGGCTCGGGCGAGCAGGTCTCGGCCAACCAGGCCGCCAACGTCGAGCCCTACGTCCGCGCGGCGCTCCGGCACGGCGTGCCCTTCGTCTTCTCCTTCGGCATCGCCGGCGCCGACGTCCACCTCGAAACGTGCCTGCGCGGCTTCGACGCCATGTGCGAGCGGAACGGGTGGAACCCCCGGGTCGGCGTGATCCGCTCCGAGCTCGGCAAGGCGATGCTCCGGGACGCGGTGACCGGCGGTGAACCGGTCCTGCCGTGCAGCTCCGACGCCGGGCTGTCGCCGCGGCTCACCGTCGAGGACGTCGACGCCGCCGAAAGAGTGGTCGCCCTCATCGGTCCGGAGCCGGTGATGGCGGCCCTGGGCCACCACGACGACCAGGGCGCGCTCGACGGCGTGCTCACCGGACGGGCGCTCGACATCGGGCTGTTCATGGCCCTGCCGATGCTGCGCGGCCTGCCCACCGCGGTCGCCGCGCACGCCGGCAAGATGCTCGAGTGCGGCGGGCTGGCTCTGGAGCCCGGTGACTCCGGCCGCGCCATCTGGGCCAGCCTGGACGACGTCGGTTTCACGGTCCGTTCGCCACACGACGGCGCGGCCCCCAGCATCCGGTCGCTGGTGTCGCACACGTTCTACGAGCGCGCGCACCCCACGCTCGAGGAGAACCCCGGCGGCGCGCTCGACCTGTCCGCCGCGACGTACGAGGAGCTCGCCATCGACGGCCGGGTCGCCGTTCGCTGCGAGGGCGCCCGGTGGATCGAGGCGCCGTACACGGTGCTGATGGAGGGCGCGAGGCGGGAAGGTTTCCGGGCGGTCACCCTGCTCGGCGTCCGGGAGCCGGAGCTGCTGGCCCAGGCCCGGACGTGGACGGACGCGGCCGAGGTCGCGGTCGCGGCCGCGCCGCGGTTCGCGGACGCCATCGCCGAGGGCCGGCTGCGGGTGCACACCAGGATCTTCGGGCTTGACGCCGTGCTCGGCTCCCTGGAGCCGAACCAGTCGGTGACCGGTCACGAGGCCGGTGTGCTGGTCGACGTCGTCGCCGACACGGCGGAGCTCGCGAAGGAGGCTGCCTACTACGCGTTCATCCGGCTGTTCATCGGCCCCTATCCGGGCCGCAAGACCACGGCCGGCAACGCAGCCGCACCGCTGATGCCGGTCGTCATCCCGGTCTCCGACGTCTTCAGCTTCTCGATCTACCACCTGCTGCCGCTGGCGGACCCGGTCGCGCCGTTCCCCTACGCCGTGACGATGTTTCCCCGCCACCTGCAGCACTCGGCCCTCCAGGAGGACGTGGCCCATGCGGCTCTATGACGCGGCGCAGATCATCCGCAGCAAGAACGCCGGACCGTTCGCGGTCACCATCGACCTGTTCTTCGACGACCAGGCGCACTACGACGCGGCCAAGTCCTCCCGGCTGCTGACGCCGGCCGGCGTCGCCGCGGCGTACGGCGTCGCGGAGGACCGGGTGAAGGGCGTCTACTGGGACGACCGGATCCGAGCCGCCAAGGTCTCGGTCGTCCGGTGGTCCTCGAGCACCGACCCGTTCTGCGCCGACCTGTTCGGCGCCCACCTCCACACGCCGCTCGCCGCGGCCGAGCTGGTCTGAGACGAGGACGACACCATGAAGTTCGGCATCCTGCTCACCTCCATCCACGACGCGTCGGTGGACCCGCGCCAGCAGGTCCGCGAGCACGAGGAGCTCGTCACCACCGCCGAGGAGCTCGGCTTCGACCTGATGGTCTGCGGCCAGCACTTCCTCGGCTCGGAGCTGCGCTACTTCCAGCCGGTGCCGTGGCTGACCCACATGGGCGGCGTCGCGCCGACCATGCGCACCGCCACCGGCATCGTCCTGCTCTCGATGGTCAACCCGGTCGAGATCGCCGAGCAGATGGCCACCCTCGACGTGCTCACCGACGGGCGGGCGATCTTCGGCGTCGGGCTCGGCTACAGCCCGCACGAGTTCGCGGCGTTCGGCGTCGAGAAGGGCACCAAGGTGGCGCGCTTCGAGGAGTCGCTGGCCCTGGTCCGCCGGCTGTGGAGCGGCGAGACGGTCGACTTCGACGGCGAGTTCTTCTCGGTGCACGACGCCAGGCCCTCGGTGCGGCCGCTCCAGGAGGGCGGGATCCCGGTGTGGATCGGAGGCCAGGCGGCAGGAGCGATCAAGCGCGCCGCCCGGCTGGGCGACGCCTGGTACACGCCGCCGTTCCCGACGCACGGGGAGCTGAAGGGCCTGCGCCGGCTCTTCCTCGACACCCGCGCCGAAGCCGGCCTGCCGCTCGACGGTGACTTTCCCGTACGCCGGGAGCTGCTGATCGCCCCCTCGAAGGCGGCCGGCACGGAGGCGGCGCTCGAGCGCTACCGGGCCCGGTACGAGACCTACAAGAAGTGGGGTCTCTCGGGCGAGAACACGCCGGTCGACGACGGGGCCGACCTGCGTGCCGACATAGAGAACCGCTTCATCCTCGGGTCCGCCGCGGAGTGCGTCGACGAGCTCGGGGCCCTGGCAGAGGAGATCGGCATGACCCACTTCATCTACAAGCCGCACTGGCCGGGGCTCGCCCACGCCGACGCCATGGCCCAGCTCGAGGAGTTCGGCACCAAGGTGCTCCCGGAGCTGGCGTCGTGAAGCTGGAGGCCGGCCAGGTCGCCGTCGTCACTGGCGGGGCCAGCGGCATCGGGCGCGCGATGGTCGACGCCTTCGCCGCCCGCGGGCTCACCGTCGTCCTCGCCGACGTCGACACCGACTCCCTGGATACCGCCGTCCGCGAGCTCAACGGCATCGGCGCCACGGCGGTCGGCGTCCAGGTCGACGTCAGTGACCCCTCCTCGGTCGACGGCCTCGCCGAGCGAGTGCTGCGCGAGCTCGGCCGGGTCGACGTGGTGTGCAACAACGCCGGCATCATCGCGCCGCGCCGACCCCTGTGGGAGCACACCCCCGACGACTGGCGCTGGACCCTCGACGTCAACCTGCTCGGGGTGGCCAACGGCATCCGCGCGTTCGTGCCGGCGATGATCGAGGCGGGTCACGGCCACGTCGTCAACACCGCGTCGATGGCTGGGCTGACCACCATCCCGGGCGGGGGCAACGGCGCCTACTCGGCCACCAAGCACGCGGTCGTCGGACTCTCGGAGACCCTGCGGGTCGAGCTCGACGAGGTCGCACCCGAGGTCGGGGTCACGGTGCTCTGCCCGGGACCGGTCCCGAGCCGGATCCACGACTCCGCCCGCAACCGTCCCGCCGAGCTGGCCGACACCGGCCCGGTCGCGGTCCCGGCGCAGACCTCGTCGATGACCCCGCTGACCCCGGTCGACCCGGCGGTGGTCGGCGAGCAGGTCGCCGCGGCCGTCGAGGCCGGTCGGATGTACGTCGTGACCGCAGGCGACGTCGCGACCTACGCCCGCGCGCGGGTGGCCGGGGTCCTCGCCGACCTGGACGCGACGTACCCGGCCTGAGGGGCAGCACGAAGCCCCGGGGTCGGCGACCCCGGGGCCGGTGCTCTGTCAGCGGTGCGAGAAGGGCTTCGGTGCCTTGCTCAGGGCCGTGAAGCTGTAGAACCGCGCCCCGCCCGTGCCACCCGCGATCAGGTAGGCGTCCCTGGTGCCCGGCTTGATCACCAGGTTGGTGGTCTGCCGGAACTCCTCGGAGCCTCCCTGGAGGGTCACCTCGGCCAGGTGCTCGCCGTACTCGGACAGGACCAGCAGGTGCCCGCCGCGGTAGAACGCCTGGTAGACGTTGTTGCGCCGGTCCACCTTGAGCGAGTCCGGCAGTCCCGGGCCGTCGAAGTTCGCGATCACCTCGATGAGGCTGAAGTAGGGGAACTCAGTGACGCTGCCGTCGGGGTCGAGCCCGGCCCGGACGAGTCGGTTGGCGTGGTACTCGGAGAACCACAGCTCCTTCTGGTCGGGCGAGAGCGCGATCCCGTTGGGTGAGGCCAGGTGGTCGACGACCACGCTGAGCTGGCCGGTCGCGGAATAGCGGTAGATCCTGCCCTTGGGGTTGGTCACGTCGCCCTGGAGGTCGGTGATGAACAGGTTGCCCGCCCGGTCGAAGACCAGGTCATCGGGGTAGAAGGTCGCCGCACCGGTCTGGGCGCGGGTGAGCACGTCCGTGCTGGTCCAGGTCGTGGTGTCGATCTTGACGATCTTCTGCCCGGCGAAGTCTGCGGCGTAGAGCGAGCCGTCCTTGTGGAACGCGATGGCCACGAACGCCGGCGCCCAGGTCGGGTTCAACGGGTCGGTGACCTTCACGCCCGTGCTCTTCCTGGTGTTCAGGTTGGTCTTGTAGAGGGAGAAGCCCCTGTAGCCCCAGACCGTGACCCAGTAGAGCTCGCCCTTGCGGTTGAACGCCGGGCTCTCCGGCACCGGCAGGGCCTCCGAGCCCTTGGGAGGCTTCTGCAGCTGCGCGAAGCGCTTGGCGACGATCTGTCGCGGTCCGTCGTGCGCCGCGACCTCCTCGGCCAGGGGCTTGTCCGTCCGGCCGGCGGCCGCACCGCCCTGGCCGACCAGCAAGAGGGCGGCGACGAGCAGGGGGGCGAGCGCCACCGTGGTGGTTCGGCGCACTAGGTCGGTGAGTGGTGCAGGCATGCGTTCCTCCGAGCTGTGGGGGGACCCGCCGGGTGCGGATCTCCGAGGCCCCGTGGTGGTGCTTCCCGTGGTTGCTACTTGGCCGTGATCCCCCCGTCGACGGGGATGGTCACGCCGGTGATGTAGCTGGACATGTCGCTCGCCAGGAAGAGCGCCACCTGGGCGATCTCCTCCGGCTGGCTGGCGCGGCCCAGCGGGATGGTGGCGAAGAAGGCGGCCTTGCGGCGTTCGATCTCCTCCGGGTCGTCGATCCGGAAGAACCCGGGGAGGCCGGGAGTCTCGACCGACCCCGGGGCGATCGCGTTGACCCGGATGCCGTCGGCCGCATAGGCGAGCGCCATCGAGCGGACGAGGGCGATCACGCCGCCCTTGGTGAAGGAGTACATCGGGCTGTACGGCGACCCGACCAGCCCGGACGTGGAGCTGGTGAAGATGACCGACGCGCCCTCGGCGGCCTTGAGGGCTTCGAGGAGGTAGCCGCTGAGGAAGAAGCTCGCCCGCCCGTTGATCTCCAGTCCGGTGTCCCACTCCTCGGGGGAGAGGTCGAGGCCGGCTGCGCCGGGGATGCCCACGTTGTTGTAGAGCACGTGCAGCTTGCCGTGCTCCTTGGTCACCGACTCCGCGAGGCTGCGTAGGGCGTCGAGGTCGCGTACGTCGACGATGGCGGCCGCCGCGCTGCCGCCCTCGGCCTCGATGGCGGTGACGGTCTCCTTGACCGCAGCGTCGTTGACGTCGGCGATGATCACGTGGGCGCCCTCGCGCGCGAACGCCTCGGCGCCCGAGCGGCCCATGCCGGAGGCCCCGGCGGTGATGAGGGCGACCTTGTCCTTGAGCAGCATCTGGTTCTCCTTCTTGGTGCGGTCAGACGGGTTCGAGGACTGAGGTGGCCTCGACGATCTGTTGGGCCAGGGCCCAGGCCTGGCGGGTCGCGAAGACGAGGCGGCGCGGCGCGTAGGCGTCTCCGAGGACGTGCAGGTCGCGATGGCGTCCGCGCAGCTCGTCGTATAGGGCGGTATCGGAGACGCTCCCGCACGCAAGCACGACGGAGTCGAACTCACCGAGCGTCCGCTCCTTGCCGGAGTAGACGTTCCGGGTGGTGGCGGTGTGCCGCTCGATGCCGACGACCTCCTCCATGAACACGAGACGGACGTCGGCGGCGTCGAGCCGCCCGAGGATGCCTCCGATGATGTAGCGACCCAGGAGGGGCGCCGGCTGGTGCGTGGCGTAGACGACGGTCACTTGGTGGCCATGCTCGGCCAGGTGGTCGGCCACGGAGAGGGGTGCCACGTGGTCGTCCTGCGCCACGACCAGGACGCGAGGGCCGACGTCGACGGCGCCGGCGAGGACCTCGCGGATCTCAGCGACGTGAGGCGCGTGGGCTCCCGGCACATCGGGCCGGCGCGGTCCGGCCCCCGTCGCGATCGCCACGACGTGGGCGTCACGTGCCAGCACTTCGTCAGCGGTCAACCGCGAGCCGGTCGTCACCGACACCCCGGCTGTCGTGAGCCTGCGGCGCTGCCAGTCCAGGTAACGGGCATAGCCCTCGTGACGGGGCGCGCGTACGACGTAGCGCAGCTGGCCTCCGAGCTCGTCCTCGGCCTCGTGGAGCTCGACGTCCAGGCCGGCCTCGGCGCCGAGCGCCGCCAGCTCCATGCCGGCAGGCCCGCCGCCGACGACGAGCAGCCGTCGTCCGGGAGCGCGGTTGACCCACGGGCCGTCGACCTCGTGGCTGGTGCCCGGGTTGACGGCGCACCCGAACGGCAGGCCCTCCACGTAGCGACGGCTGATGCACTCGTTGCCGCCGACGCACGGCCGGATGTCCTGGGTCCGGGCCTCCCGGGCCTTGACCAGCAGATCGCCGTCGGCGATGTGGGCCCGGGCCATGCCGACGATGTCCGCCTGGCCGGACGCGAGCACCCGCTCTGCCACATCGGGGTCGGTGATCCGCCCGGTGTGCACGACGGGGAGCGAGATCGCGGCCTTGAGCCGCCCCGCCAGCTCGGCGAACGCTCCGGGCTCCACGTAGGTCGGCTGGATGTAGCTCGGGTTGCCCCACGGCGTCCCCACGACACCGTGTACGTAGTCGATAAGTCCCGTGGACTCGAGGTACTGCGCGAGCTCGATGCCGCCGTCGACGTCGTAGCCGCCGGGCAGCTCCTCGCGGAGGTTCATCCTCACGCCGACGGTCATCGTGTCGCCGACGACCTCGCGGATGGCGCGAAGGCACTCCAGGGAGAACCGGGCCCGGTTCTCCATCGAGCCGCCGTAGCCGTCGTCGCGGTGGTTGGTCAGCGGGGAGAGGAACCACTCGTGCAGGTCGTCGTGGTTGAGGTGCAGCTCGACCCCGTCCGCGCCGCCGTCCTGCGAGAGCCGCGCGGACTCGGCGTACTCGCGCACGAAGGAGTCGATGTCCTCCTGGTCCATGACGTGCGGCATCAGGTTGATCGTCGGTGCGCTCATCACGTGGCTCGCGCCGTGCGGCATGCCGCCCTGGTGGACCATCTGCACGGTGACCGCGGTGTCCCGCGCGTGCATCGCCGCGCAGAAGGCCTGGACCCGCTCGACGAAGTGCGGCAGCCGGAAGAACCCGGTCGTGGCCGCTCCGACGCCGGTCGGCTCGAAGCCCGGGATGAGCGTGTTGCGCACGTGGGTGCTCAGGGAGCCGACCCAGGCGACTCCCGCGTCGGCGCGCTGCTCGAAGTAGGCGATGTTGCGCCGGGCCTCGTCGTCGGTGCCGTAGATGTTGCCGATCGCGGATGCATGCGGCGGCAGCATCACCCTGCTGCGCAGGTGCATGGTCCCCACCTCGATGGGTGCGAACAGGTGCGGGTACGTCGCGGACGTGGTTCCGGAGGTCACCTCGCGCACACACCTTTCATGAGCATGATTAGCAGGATAAGGTTGCACAGTACGGCGCTCCGCCGCCGGATGGCAAGGCACGGAAACCGGTAGCTCTCGAAGGTGGTGGGGTGTGCAGGCTGTCACCGATGCGCACGTGCACATCTGGGAGCTGGCCCGGCGCCCTCAACCGTGGATCGACCCCGCGGCGATGGCCGTGATCCACCGGGACCACACCCTGGCTGAGCTGGAGACCGAGCTGGCCGGTGCCGGCGTCCACTCCGCCATCCTGGTCCAGGTCCTCAACGACCCGGGGGAGACCGACGACCTCCTGTGGTGTGGCGGCTCCGAAGTGGTGGACGCGGTCGTCGGCTGGGTCGACCTGCTCGACCCGCGGGTGGCCGGCCGGCTCGACGAGCTCGGCGCTCACCCCTCCGCAACCAGGCTGTGCGGGATCCGGCACCAGGCCCTGGCCGAGCCCGACCCGGCGGGCTGGCTGGTGCGGGCCGGGACCGGCCCGGGGCTGCAGGCCCTGGGGGAGCGCGGCCTGGTCTTCGACCTGATGCTGCGACCCGAGCACCTCGATGTCGCGCATGACGTGGTCGCCGAGCACCCCGGCACCACCTTCGTCCTCGACCACGCCGGCAAGGCGCCCGTGCTCAGTGGTTGGGGCTCCGAGGACTCGCGCCGGTGGGCCGCGCTGATGGTCCGGCTCGCTCGGCAGGACAATCTCCTGGTCAAGCTCTCGGGCCTCACGACGATGGCCGACCTCGAGCGCTGGTCCACGGCGGACCTGGCGCCGTACGTCGACCACCTGCTGGAGTGCTTCGGCCCGCACCGGCTGGTCTTCGGCTCCGACTGGCCGGTGAGCAGACGAGCGGCCGGCTACTCGCAGACCATCGCCACGGCACGCGACCTGGTCGGGCGCCTCGCCCCGGACGAGCGGGCGGCGGTCCTGTCGGCCAACGCCCGCCGGGTCTACGGGCTCCCCGCTGCGGTCGCCTCGTGAGTCCGCCGCGCGAGACCGGAGTCCCTCTCGCGCCGGAGCAGCCGCGCACCCAGTCCGGACTGACAGCGGCGCTGGTCATCGTCGTGGTCTGCGTCGGGCTGGTCAGCAGCCTGGGTGCCCCGCTCATCCCCGCCATCGCCGAGTCCCGCGGTGTCTCCCCGGCCAGCGCCCAGTGGTCTCTGACCGTCACCCTGCTCACCGGTGCCGTGGCGGCACCCGTGCTGGGACGACTGGGCGACGGACCCCGGCGCCGCGAGGTCATCCTCTGCACGCTGACACTGGTCGCCCTCGGCTGTGTGCTCGCCGCGCCGGACTGGGGCTTCGGCGTCCTGCTCGTGGGCCGGGCGCTCCAGGGCCTCGGCCTCGGGTTGATGCCGCTGGGAATGGCGGTGGTCCGCGACCATCTCGACGAGTCGCGCGTGCGCCAGTCGGTCATCCTGCTGTCGATCTCGTCCGTCGCCGGGGCCGGGGTCGGCTACCCCATCAGCGGCGCGCTCGCCGCCGTCGGGGGAGTGGGCGCGAGCTTCTGGTTCGGGGCCGCGGTCGTGCTGTGCGCCCTGGCTGTCGCGTTCCGGGTGCTGCCGAACGGGCGCCACCTGACCCGAGCACCGCTGGACGTGCGCGGCGCCGTTCTCCTCGGCGGCGGTGTGGCCGGACTGCTGCTCGTGCTGAGCCAGGGCCGGCAGTGGGGCTGGACCTCGCCGGAGGTGATCGCCCTCGCCCTGGTGTCACCCGTGCTGCTGGCGGTCTGGGTCGTCCATGAACGCAGGGTCGCCAGCCCGTTGGTGGACCTTCGCCTGCTCCGCCACCGACCGGTGCTGGTCGCGGATCTGACCGCCCTCGGCGCCGGCGTCGGCGTGTACCTGATGATGTCGTCGGTCAGCTGGCTGCTCCAGTCACCGACCACAGGCGGAGGCGCGGGGTTCGGGATGTCGACCCTGGTGGCCGCCGGGGCCATGGTGCCGTTCTCGATCACGAGCGTCGCGACGGCCCAGCTGCTGGTGCCTCGGCTCGTGGAGCGCGTCGGCGACGCGTGGTCGATGCCGCTGGGCTGCCTCGTCTTCGGCGGCGCCATGCTCGCGATGGCTGTCTTCCGTGACCACCCCTGGCAGGCCTACCTCGTGATGACACTGGGCGGACTCGGCGCCGGCTGCACCTTCTCGTCCATGCCCACGGTCATCGTCAACGCGGTCCCTGCCGGTGAGGTCGGCAGCGCCACCGGTCTCAACCAGGTGCTCCGGTCGATCGGCTACGCCACCGGCGCCGCGTCGTTCGCGGCGATCCTCGCGGCGTACGCCGACCCGAGGTCCGGTGCCACCCCTTCCATCGGGTTCGACATGGCTGCCTATCTCGGTGCGGCGGTGTTCGGCGCAGCCGCGCTGCTCGGGCTGCTGCTGGTCGGCGGGGCTCGCCGCGCCACCGTCCGGCACGAGCCCGAGCTGACGACTCCTCCGTGAGCTGCCCGAGGAGTACGCTCACGGAGCGCTGTCGACCCTCGAGCACAGCAATCTGAGGAGCTACGCCCATCACCGCCGTCGCCCGACCCAAGAAGACAGCGCTGATCCTGGCCCAGCGGATCGTTCGCGACATCCACCGACTCAAGCTGGGATCCGGCGACAAGCTGCCCCCCGAGAAGCTGATGATGGAGCAGTACGACGCCGGGCGCGGGACGCTGCGCGAGTCCCTCCGCTACCTCGAGCTGCAGGGAGTGCTCTCGTTCAAGCCGGGTCCCGGCGGCGGGCCGGTCGTCGAGAAGCCCGGTGCGGAGTCGCTGGCGGCGACGCTGTCACTTCTGCTCCAGTTCGACCACGCTCCCTACCGCGTGATCGCCGAGGCCCGCTCGGCCTTCGAGCCGCTGATGGCGGCGCTCGCCGCGGAGCGGATCACCCCTGAGCGCATGGTCGAGCTCGAGAAGACCGTGACCGACATGGAAGAGAACATCGCGGACATCGAGATCTACCTCGAGTGCAACGAGCGCTTCCACGACACCATCGCGTGGGCGTCGGGGAACTCGCTGTTCGGCTTCCTCATCGACGTCATGGTCGGGTCGATGGACCTCAGCGGGGCCGCTCAGGGCATCGAGTACTCGATCCGGCGCCGGCACGCCGTGCTGCGGACCCACGCCGAGATCCTCGATGCGATCCGGGACGGCGATGGCCCGCGCGCCGAGGCGTCGATGCGGGTCCACATCGACGAGTACCGCTCCCACGCCGAGAACAAGTACCCCGAGGCGATGGAGCGGCTGATCACCTGGCAGTAGCCGGCCGAACTACTCGACGGGGCGCAGGAGCATCAGCCCGGCGCGGTGCGCGATGTGCACGACCTCGTCGCGCTGGTTGATGCCGAGGTGCTCGAAGTAGACGATCCCGGAGTCGGTGCGGCTCTTGGACTCGCGCTTGTCCATGATCGTCGACTCCGCGCGGAGCGTGTCGCCGTGGAAGACCGGCTTGGGGAAGTCGAACTTCGTGTAGCCGAGGTTGCCGAGCGTGGTGCCGAGCGTCAGGTCGTTGACGATCATGCCGCCGATGACGCCAGCGGTCCACAGGCTCGGCACCAGCCGCTGACCGTGGATGGTGCCTTCCATGTAGTGCTGGTCGAGGTGGATCGGGGCGGGGTTCATCGTGATGCCGCAGTAGAGGATCGTGTCGGTCTCGGTGACCGTGCGGCTCCAGTCGTGCTTGTAGTGCTTGCCGATCTCGAAGTCCTCGAAGTACAGGCCTGCCATGGAGTTCTCCTCGTTGGGGTGGGTGCCTCGGTGGGGTTCAGATGCCGCCGTTGAGGCCGGCGAGCAGGTCCACCCGCGCCAGCCATTCCTCGGCCTTGTCGGCGTGCGCCTTGTCGATGTGGATGTCGCCGTACATCACGGCTCCGTCGCCGCGGGCGTCGGCCTCGTTGTACGTCGACAGCAGGCCCTGGTAGAAGTCGATCTGCTCGGCGTCGGGTGTGAACACCTTGTTGACAACGGGGACATGCGTGGGGTGGAGGACGACCTGCCCGCGGAAACCCATCTGGCGGCCGCGGACGGTGAACTCGCGCAGTCCCTCGAGGTCGCGGATCCGCTCCCACAGCGCGGTGAGCGGGTGCTTTCCCGCGGCCTTGGTGGCCAGCATGATCTTGGTGCGGTGGAATGCCGACT
This sequence comes from uncultured Actinomycetota bacterium, assembly GCA_963759065.1. Taxonomy (GTDB): domain Bacteria; phylum Actinomycetota; class Actinomycetes; order Propionibacteriales; family Nocardioidaceae; genus Nocardioides. The sequence continues at coordinate 23,985 of CAVWYA010000012.1, forward strand.
CAGTGCCCTCGGGGGTCCACTCGTAGCCGACGGCCTTGGCGATGTCGGCGTGCTCTGCGGTGGGCCCGATCATCGCGCCGACGCGGTGCGAGGCCGCCGAGATCTCCTCGCAGTTCTGGATGCCGTGGATGGTCTCGACCGGGACGATGTACTCGAGCCCGGTGACGCCGTTCTCCCTCTCGAACAGGTCGATGAGCGCGTCGTACTTGTGCACGTCGATGGCGCTGTTGACCTTGGGCGCGAAGATGCCGGTGAGCCCGGGCACGACGGCCGCGCGCAGGTCCGCGCCGACGTGCTGGGTGGCCATGGAGTTGCAGCGCACGAACAGGCCCATGGTCGGGTTCGACTTCGAGAGCCGCTCGATCCCGGCGGCGACCTCCTCGCGTGCGGACGGCTTGAGGTGCTCGGGCACGGAGTCCTCGAGGTCCAGGCAGACCGCGTCGGCGCCGGCCTCGGCGGCCTTGTCGTACCAGGACGTCTTGTGGGCAGGGACGAACAGGACGGTGCGGTAGGGCCTCATCGGCGGCTCCCTGGTCTCGGTGGCGGGTCAGTAGCTGCGGGGCAGGCCGAGCACGTGCTCGGCGAGGTAGTTCAGCACCATCTCCTGGCTGATCGGCGCGATGCGCTTCAGCCGAGCCTCGCGGAAGTAGCGCTCGACGTGGAACTCCTTGCCGAAGCCGAAGCCGCCGTGCGTCTGCAGCGCCGTGTCCGCGGCCTTGAAGGCGGCGTCGGCGGAGAGGAACTTGCCCTCGTTGGCCTCCTTGGCGCAGTCGAAGCCGTTGTCGAGGAGCCAGGCCGCCTTGTTGACGACGAGCTCAGCCGCGTCGAGGCGCATCATCGCCTCGGCCAGCGGGTGCGCGATGGCCTGGTTCTGGCCGATGGGGCGGTCGAAGACGTGCCGCTCCTTGGCGTACGCCGTGGCCCGTCGGACCGCCGCCCGGCCGATGCCGAGGGCGGCGTTGGACGCGATGATCCGCTCGGCGTTGAGCCCGGAGAGGATCGCGCGGAACCCCTTCCCGACCTCGCCGACGACGTCCTCGTCCGCGACGAAGAGGTCGTCGATGAACAGCTCGTTGGTGTTGACCGCGTTGCGTCCCAGCTTGGGGATCTCGCGGATCTGCACGTGCTCGGGGTCCATCTCCGCGAAGAGCAGGGTCATGCCGTCCGTGCGCTTGACCCCGTCCTCCTTCTTGGCCGTCCGGACGAGCAGCAGCATCCGTTCGGCCTGCTGCGCCTTGGTGATCCAGACCTTCTTGCCCGTGACCCGGAAGCCGCCCTCGACCTTCCTGGCGAAGGTGGTGATACCCGTGGTGTCGGTGCCGGCGTCCGGCTCGGTCACCGCGAAGCAGATGTGCAGGTCGCCGGTGGGGACGCGGGGGAGGAACCGCTGCTTCAGGTCCTCGGTTCCGTGCCGGATGATCGGGTCGAAGCCGAAGATGCCGATGTGCACGGCGCTGCAGGCGTTCATGCCGCCGCCGGAGGCTGAGATCTCGTGCTCGACGATCGCCGCCTCGGTGACACCCAGGCCGCCGCCGCCGTACTGCTCCGGGATCGTGATGCCGAGCCACCCGGCCTTGCTGACCGCGTTGTAGAACTCCCAGGGGAACTCGTGGTCGCGGTCGTGCTCCATCCAGTACTGGTCGCCGAACGGCTCCATCATCTCCCGCACAGCGGCGCGGATGTCGTCGTGCAGCGGGTTCTTGCTGAAGTCCACGGGTGTCCTGTCGCTCGGTCGGCGGACCTTGTCGGATCCTCAACTGATGCTAATAATATGCATGAATCTCGTCAAGGGAGCTGCAGCATGAACGAGGCGAACGACACAGGGTCCGGGCCGATGGTCTCGACAGCGCGACCGGGAGTGGTGGTGACGGGCGCGGCCCGCGGGATCGGTGCGGCGATCGCCGCCCGGCTGGCTGCCGACGGCTACGTGGTGGTGGCCGTCGACCGGAGCGAGGGGTCCCTGGGTGACACCGTCGCCGGCCTGCCCGGCGACGGGCACCAGGCCTTGGTCGGGGATGTCGCCGACGAGGACCTCCTCACCCGGGCCTGCGAGCTGGCCGCTGCCTCTCCAGCCGGGCTGGCCGGCTTCGTCGCCAACGCCGGGGTGGCGCGGCCCGGAGCGAGCGTGGACTACGCGCGCAGCGACTGGGAGGAGCTCCTGGAGGTCAACCTCACCGCACCGTTCCTCGGTGCGCGGACCGCGCGGCGGTTCATGGGGTCCGGCGGCAGCATCGTGATGACCTCGTCCATCAACGGGACGCTCGGCATGGGTGGCCGTGCCGCCTACTGCGCGGCCAAGGCCGGGGTCAACGGGCTGGTGCGGTCCCTCGCCGTCGAGTGGGGCCCTGAGCGGATCCGGGTCAACGCCGTGGCGCCGGGGACGATCCTGACCGAGATGGCCCAGGAGTTCATCGCCACCGGATACGCCACCGCGGAGTCGATGGCGGCGCGCGTACCGATGGGCCACTCCGGGCAGCCCGCGGACATCGCCGCCACCGTGGCGTTCCTGCTCTCCGACGATGCGCGGTACATCACCGGTGTGGTGGTCCCGGTGGACGGCGGCTGGGCGATCAACGGCGTGGAGTCCGAGCGCCCGTCCGGCGCTGTGGCGACCTCGTAGTTGCCTGCTCACCCCTATTTGAGCATAATGGTATGCATAGATTACGGCTCGCGCACTCCTCATGAACGATCGGAGAACGACATGACCACCTCTGTCCTCAGCGAGGAGCAGGAGCAGGTCAAGCTGACCGCGGCCCGCGTCGCCCGTGAGGTCTACGGACCGCACGCGCTCGAGTGGGACCAGAACCGGACCGAGTTCCCGATCGAGGAGCGGCGCCGGCTCGGCTCGCTCGGGATGCTCGGCATCTCCCTGCCGGAGGAGTACGGCGGCTCGGGGGCTCCGATCCTCGACGCGCTGGTCGCGATCGAGGAGCTGGCGAAGGTCTGCCGGCCCGCGGGGTTCCAGGTCTTCGAGTCCAACACCGGTCCCGCCCAGGTGGTGGCCCAGCTCGGGTCGGACGTCCTCAAGCAGAAGTACCTGCCCGGAATCGTCGCCGGTGACCTGTCCATGGCGGTGGCGATCTCCGAGCCGGACGCCGGTTCCGCGGCGACGGACATGACGACCAAGGCGGTGCGCGAGGGCGACCACTACCGGATCAACGGCGCCAAGCGCTGGATCTCCAACTCGGGTCACGCCGAGCTCTACCTGCTCTACGTCCGGCTGGACGACGCGCCCGGCTCGAAGGGGATCGGCGCCCTCGTCGTGGAGAAGGACATGGCCGGAGTGTCGTTCGGAGTGCCCGAGAAGCTGATGGGCTTCCGAGGCATCCCGTCGTGCGACATCTACTTCGAGGACGTCCTGGTCCCCGCGGAGAACCTGCTGGTCGGGCCGGGCGACGGCTTCCGGAAGCTGTTCGGCGCCTTCTCCATGGAGCGCCTCGGCAACGCCACCGTCAGCCTCGCCATCGCCCAGGCGTCCCTCGACCGCTCGGTGGAGTACGTCACCACGCGCGAGCAGTTCGGCAAGCCGCTCATCGAGTTCCAGGCCGTGCAGACCGACCTCGCCGACATGGTGGTCCTGGTCGAGGCGGCCCGGCTCCTCGTCTACCGCGCGGCCCAGGAGGCCGGCAGCGGACTGCCGGACAGCCTCCAGGTCTCGATCGCGAAGAAGGCCGCCAACGAGGCCGGCAAGAAGGTCTCCGAGCTGGCCATCGGGCTGCACGGCGGCAACGGCTACGCCGAGGAGTACGGCATCGAGCGGCTGCACCGCGACGCCCATGGCTGGGCGATTGCGGGAGGTACGCCGACGATGCAGCGGGTGCGCATCGTCTCGGAGCTGCTCGGTCGCCGCTTCGACCAGCGCGCCTGAGACCGGTCCACTCGTGAGCGCGGACGTGCGTGGGGTCACGCCGCCGCAGGACCTCCTCGGCGAGGGACCGTGGTGGGACGACCGGGCGGGCGCCCTGGTGTGGGTGGACATCCTCAACAACGCGGTCCGCTCGTGGGTGCCGGGGCAGGTGGAAGTCACCAGCCGATACCTGCCGGACCAGGTGAGCCTGGCGCTGCCCTGTGCCGATGGCCGGCGGGTCGTGGGCCAGGTCGACAGGCTGGCCCTCGACGACGGTGAGTCCCTCCAGGCCCTGTGCGAGATCGACCCCGGCAACGAGCACACCCGGCTCAACGACGGGGTGTGCGACGAGCAGGGGCGGCTGTGGGTGGGCACCTACTCGACTCGAGGTGAGCCCGAGGCGGCGCTCTACCTCGTCACCCCCACGGGAGAGGCTCGGGCCGTGCTCAGCGGGCTCGTCGCCTCCAACGGGGTCGGCTGGTCGCCCGACGGGTCGATCCTCTACGCGACGGACACCGGCCGGTCGCGGATCGACCGGTTCACGATCGGCGACGACGGGTCCGAGCTCGCACCCACCGGCGCGCTGATGACCGCTGCGGAGGGGGAGGGACGACCCGATGGGCTGGCCGTGGACGCCGAGGGCGCCGTCTGGACGGCGATGTGGGGCGGCGCGTCGGTCCGGCGGTACGCGCCCGACGGCGAGCTGCTCACCGAGGTCCCGATGCCGGTCACCTACCCCACCAGCGCCTGCTTCGGTGGGGCCGACCTCGCCACCCTGTTCGTGACGACCACCCGGCGCCACCTCTCCGAGGAAGCCGACGAGCCGCTCGCCGGCGCCGTGCTCGCGTTCGAGCCGGGCGTCCGCGGACTCCCGGTGCGACGGTTCGGCGCCACCGAGGACCTCTCGGTGCCGCACACGGGTTGAACAAGAACCTTGGGTGCCCCCGGCAGGACTCGAACCTGCGGCAATCTCATTAGAAGGGAGGTGCTCTATCCAGCTGAGCTACGGGGGCCGTGCGGCCCATTGTGGCGCAGACGATCCGGCCCTGACACTTCGCCGTGGAGCGCCCGTACGGACGAATCTGGGGAAACCGCTGCGTGACGGCTGGTGCGGATGGTGCCCTTGATCCATGAGGTGGGACCCCTCGCGGCGTACGTCCGCGCTCTTCGCGGCCGTGTTGGCCTGCGCCCTGGCGGTGGCGGCGATCCCGTCGGCGGTCGGTACGCCGGCACCGGTGGCACGCGGCGCGGTCGACTCCCAGCGGACGCCGGCGGAGGTGAACCCGCTCGCCAACCGGGCCTGGGGTGTCTACAAGGGCTCCGGTGACCAGGCGTGGACGCCGTACCAGCGAGCGAGGGGCAAGAAGAAGCAGCTGCTCGCGAAGATCGCGCTGGCACCCAAGGCCAAGTGGTACGGCCAGTGGATCCCGACCAACCAGATCACCGCGAAGGTGCGCGACCACATCGCCAACGCCCAGGCCGGCGACCCCGAGGCGCTCGTGCAGATGACGTGTGTTCCGCCTCAAGCCGTGGGAGGAAGAGGCGTGCCGCAGGCTCCCGACGGCCAAGGAGCAGCGCCAGTACAAGAAGTGGATCGACAAGTTCGCGGCCGGCATCGGCGTCGCGCACGTCGCCCTGGTGCTGCAGCCGGACGGGCCGTTCGCGCTGTGCGCGCCGGGCGGCTCGCAGCTGCCGTCGCAGCTCGTCGGCTACGCCTCGCACGTCTTCAGCGCTCTGCCCAACGTCAGCGTCTACATCGACGCCGGCGCCTCCGACTGGCTGCGCAACGACACCGCGAAGGCGCTGAGGATCCTGGCTCCCGCAGGCATCGACACCGCTCGCGGCTTCGCCCTCAACTCCACCCACTACGCGTCGACCTCGGCGGAGATCGCGTACGGCGCCGCGGTCGTGCAGGCGTTGGCCGCGGCGGGGTACGCCGACAAGCACTTCGTCGTGAACACCGCGTCCAACGGCGCGCCGTTCAACGGCTACGACTACCGGGGCCCGAACTTCGACAACGCCGCCACCTGCAAGGCCAAGGGCCAGCTGGCGTGCGTCACGCTCGGCATCCCGCCGACCGCCGACGTCGCCAACCCGGCGTGGGGCCTCTCGGCGACCGACGCGGCCAACGCGGCGGCGTACGTCGACGGCTACCTGTGGGTCGGCCGGCCATGGCTGTACATGCAGTCCGACCCGTTCGACCTCAAGCGGGCCCTCGCGGTCGCGCGGACCACGCCCTACTGAGGCTGCCCCGGTCAGGGCAGGTGGCGGCCCATCCACTCCTCGACGTCGGCCGACGTACGCGGCAGCGCGTCCGAGAGGTTCACCGGGCCGTCGGCGGTGACCAGGATGTCGTCCTCGATCCGGATGCCGATGCCGCGCAGCTCCTCGGGGACGAGCAGGTCGTCCTCCTGGAAGTAGAGGCCGGGCTCGACGGTGAGCACCATGCCGACCTCGAGGGTCCCCTTGGGGTAGATGTCCGGCGACGTGCCGTTGCAGTCGTGGACGTCCATGCCGAGCATGTGGCTGGTGCCGTGGAGGGTCCAGCGCGCGTAGACCTTCGACTCCGGGTCGAGGGCCTCCTCGGCGGAGACCGGGAGCAGGTCGAGGTCCTCGAGCCCGTGGGCGAGCACGTCCATCGCGGCGTTGTGCGCGGAGAGGAACGGCGAGCCGGCGACGGTCGCCTCGATGCCCTTCTGCTGGGCGGTGTAGACGAGGTCGTAGAGGTCGCGCTGCAGCTGGGTGAAGGTCCCGTCGACCGGCAGCGTGCGAGTCACGTCGGCGGTGTAGAGGTTCTTGCCCTCGGCGCCCATGTCGAGCAGCACCAGCTGCCCGGGCGTGATCGGCCCGGTGTTGTCGATCCAGTGCAGTGTGGTGGCGTGCCTGCCGCCGCCGACGATCGAGTCGTAGCCGACGTCGTTGCCCATGGCCCGCGCCCGGCGCTGGAAGGTGCCCTCGATCCAGCGCTCGCCGTACGCGAGGACCTGCTCCCACTCGCGCACCGAGTCCTCGAAGCCGAGGGTCGTGATGTCGCAGGCCTCCTGGAGCTCCGCGACCTCCCACTCGTCCTTGATGAGCCGCATCTCGCCGACCACGCGCTGGAGGTCCTCGTCGAGGGAGTCGTCGGCGGCCACCATGCGGTCCACCTCGGCCGAGACCCCGCGCAGCACCCTGGTCTTGGTGGCGCCGTTGGTCGCGGTCAGGGACTCCTGGAGCTCGTCGATGTGGCGGCACTCGATGCCGAGCGACGCGGACAGCTCCTGCAGCGAGGGGCGGCGCCCGACCCAGAGCTCGCCGTACTGGCGGTCGCGGAAGAACTCGTCGGTGTCGCGCGAGGAGCGGGGCCGCGCGTAGAGGACGGACTCGCCGCCCTCGATGACCAGCACCGCGTCGCTGGTCTGGTTGCCGGCGAAGTAGGTGTGCGCCGTGTCGGAGCGGAACTTGTAGTCGGTGTCGTTGGACCGCACCTTGAACGTGCCGGAGGGCAGCACCAGCCGCTCCCCGGGGAACGTCGCGGCCAGCTTCTCGCGCCGCGCTGCCGCCGGGTCCGCCACCTCGTGGCGGGGTAGGTCGAGCCCGCGGTCGCCCCAGCCGGTCCGCATGAAGGCCGAGTAGGCCTCGGGAACGGCGGGGTCATGAGACTCGGTGTGCAGCTCTCGCGCGGTCTTCATGTCGTCCTCGCCGGACTCGCTGGTGGACTCGGTCGGGTTCTCCTCGCTCACGCTCGCCACTCTACGCCGGAACACGGTTGCGGAGCCCGGGCCTGCGCTGCTCACGCCCTACACTCCCCGCCATGGCCGCACCCCGTCGAGACAGCCGGGCGTTCACCGTGGTGGTGATCGTCATGGTCTGCCTCGGCGCGCTGCCGATGCTGGTGATCATCGCGCTCTCCAGCGCACCCGGGATCGCCGTGCTGGCGACCGGCCTGGCCGCGATCCCCGTGGTCCCGCTCGTGCTCTGCTACCTGTGGCTCGACCGCTACGAGCCCGAGCCCCGTCGGCTGCTGCTGTTCGGGCTGTTGTGGGGCGCGTTCGCCGCGACGTTCGGAGCGCTCGTCGTGCAGGGCATCGGCGGCCTGTTCGCCGGCGTGAGCGACACCGTCGGGCTCGCGGTGCTGGCGCCGGTGACGGAGGAGGCCAGCAAGGGCCTGTTCCTCGTTCTCCTGCTGATCTGGCGGCGGGCCGAGCTCGACGGGATCCTCGACGGCATCGTCTACGCCGGGATGGTCGGCATCGGCTTCGCGTTCACCGAGAACATCCTCTACCTCGGCGCGTCGTACAACGGGACCGAGGGCATGGGCCCGGGCGGGCTCGTCGGAGTCACCAGCACCTTCGTGATCCGCTGCCTGTTCAGCCCGTTCGCGCACCCGCTCTTCACGGCGTTCACCGGCATCGGTGTCGGCATCGCCGTCGGCACCCGCAAGCCCGTGTTGCGGTGGCTCGCACCGCTGGCGGGGTACTGCTGTGCAGTGCTCGCCCACGCCACCTGGAACGCCTCGACCATCTTCGGTTTCGAGGGGTTCGCGGGCGCCTACGTCCTGATCATGGTCCCGGCGTTCGCAGGATTGACCTGGCTGGGAGTCTGGTCCCGGCGCTCCGAGCGGAGGATGCTGACGACAGCGCTTGGTGACGCTGCTCAGCGCGGCCTGTTTCCTGCCACGGACATCGGCTGGGTAGTGGACCTGAGGGCCCGGCGCGCAGCCCGGGCGTACGCAAAGCAGACCGCTGGCAAGCCAGGGGAGGACGCGATGCGCGACTACCAACAGGCGGCGATCGAGCTCGGCTTCCTCCACCACCGCTACCTGCGTGGTACCGCGCCCGACGACTACGCCGTGCGCGGCCAGGACTTCCTGGCCCGGATCAACGCGATCCGGCCCGGCATCGCCTTCCCCGGACAGGTGGTGCCGACCAGATGACGACCGTGCCCGACCCGACCAACCCGTTCAGCATCGCCCACGGTGGAGGTACGCCGAACGCCGGCTCCTACGGCACCGTGATGCTCACCGCCCTGGTCCGGCTGCACCACGCGCTCCAGGCGGTCCGGCTGCCCCTGGAGATGCCCGGCATCGAGGAACAGCGCACCGGGCTCCGGGAGATGGTCGACCAGCTCGAGGACTACGTGATCCCGCGCGTCACGACGCTCGAGGCACCGCTGCTGGCCGTGGTCGGCGGCTCTACCGGGGCCGGGAAGTCGACGCTGGTGAACTCGCTGGTCGGCCACAAGGTCACTCAGCCGGGACTGCTCCGGCCCACCACACGCTCGCCGGTCCTGGTGCACCACCCGGACGACGCCTCGTGGTTCGGCGCCGAGCGGCTGCTGCCCGACCTCGAGCGTGTCGACCACCCGACCACCGACCCCGGCGCGCTCCAGCTGGTCGCCGCGGAAGAGATTCCCGCCGGCCTCGCCATCCTCGACGCGCCCGACGTGGACTCGGTGGTCGAGGAGAACCGTGAGCTCGCGGCCCAGCTGCTCGCCGCGGCCGACCTCTGGCTGTTCGTCACCTCGGCCGCGCGGTACGCCGACCAGGTCCCGTGGGAGTTCCTCCGCCAGGCCGCCGAGCGCTCGACCTCGGTGGCGATCGTGCTCGACCGCACTCCCGAGGACGCCGTCCAGACGGTCGCCACCCACCTGGCCCGGATGCTGGCCAGCCGTGGGCTCAAGGACTCGCCGCTGTTCGTGGTCCACGAGGGACCGGTCAGCGAGGAGGAGCTGCTGCCCGCCGACCACGTCGCCGAGATCCGCGGCTGGCTCGAGTCGCTGGCCGGTGACGCCGGCGCCCGCCAGCAGGTCGTGATCCAGACCCTCGACGGCGCCGTCCGGACGCTGACCCGGCGTACCTACCCGGTCGCCGACGCGGCGGCCGAGCAGGTGGCCGTCGTCGACCGGCTGCGCCACGACGCGACCGCGGCCTACGACGAGGGGATCAGGAAGGTGCTCGCGGGCGTGGAGGACGGCACCCTGCTCCGCGGCGAGGTGCTGGCCCGCTGGCAGGAGTTCGTCGGCACCGGCGAGCTGCTCAAGGGACTGGAGAGCCGGGTCGGCCGGATCCGGGACCGGCTGGTCAACACCTTCAAGGGCAAGCCGCACCAGGCCGAGCGCGTGACCGTGGCCGTCGAGTCCGGCCTGGAGATGCTCATCCTGGAGCACGCCGAGGCGGCGGCCGAGCGGGCCGAGGCGTCATGGCGCCAGCTCGTCGCCGGGCAGGGGCTGCTCAAGGACGGCGGTGCTGAGCTGGGCCGGGCCTCCCGTGACCTGCGCCGCAACGCCGAGCGGTCGGTGCGGGAGTGGCAGGCGGACGTGCTGAACATGGTCCGCACCCAGGGCCAGGACAAGCGCACCACGGCCCGCTTCCTCGCGTTCGGGGTCAACGGGCTGTCCGTGGCACTGATGATCGTCGTCTTCTCCTACTCCTACGGCCTCACCGGCGCGGAGGTCGGCATCGCCGGTGGCTCGGCGGTGCTGGGCCAGAAGCTGCTCGAGGCCGTCTTCGGCGACCAGGCCGTGCGCAGCCTCGCCGAGCGCGCCCGCACGTCGCTCGACGCCCGGGTGCGCGAGCTGTTCGCCGCCGAGCTGGCTCGCTACGCCGACCTCCTCGCGACCCTGGGGCTCGACCCCGAGACGCCGGAGCAGCTGCGCCGAGCGTCACGTCGAGTCGAGGACGCGCGGTACGCCGGGCAGCGCCCGGCCTGAGGCTCGATTAGTCTCAGAGCGGCTGGGCACCCCCAGTCGATCCGCCCGAACACCGCGTACGCCTAGGGAGACGATGACGTCCTTGCTCGAGGGTGCCCGCCGTCTCATCACTCGCGGGTCGGACCTCGGCGGCCGGATCGAGGCCCTCCAGTCGGCGGCCGAGGCGGCCCGGGGCCGTCTTGACGACGACCTGGTCGGCCAGGCCCAGGAGATCGTGGAGCGCGCCGCGAGCCGGCTCCGGCTCTCGGCCGACCACACCGTGGTCGCGATCGGTGGGGCGACCGGCTCGGGCAAGTCGTCGACCTTCAACCAGCTGACCGGCCTCGAGCTGGCCGCGGTGGGCGTGCGGCGCCCGACCACGTCGTGGGCCACGGCGTGCGTGTGGGGCAGCGACGGCGCGCAGGAGCTGCTCGAGTGGCTCGGCATCCCGCCGCGCCACCAGACCACCCGCGACTCGATGCTCGACAGCTCCGGGCTGCTCACCGGCCGGCGCGAGGACGGCGAGATGGAGGGCGTGGTCCTGCTGGACCTGCCCGACCACGACTCCACCGAGGTCACGCACCACCTCGAGGTCGACCGGATCGTGAAGCTCGCCGACCTGCTGGTCTGGGTGCTCGACCCGCAGAAGTACGCCGACGCGGCGATCCACGACCGCTACCTCGCGCCCCAGGCCAGCCACGCGAGCGTGATGCTCGTCGTGCTCAACCACATCGACACCGTGCCCGCCGAGCGACGTACCTCCATGCTGGAGGACGTCCGACGGCTGCTCGACCAGGACGGGCTTCGCGACGTCCCGGTGATCGCCACCAGCGCGCGCCAGGGCGAGGGCATCGCCGAGCTCCGCGCCGAGATCGCCCGCCGGGTGACCGACAAGAAGGCGACCCGGCAGCGCATCGAGGCCGACCTGCGTGCCGCGGCGGGCCGTCTCAACGAGGAGTGCGGCAGCGGCAAGCCGCGCTCGCTGGCGGCGGGCCGCGTGCAGGCCATGGAGGAGGCGCTCGCCGACTCGGCCGGCGTACCGACGGTGGTCTCCGCGATCGAGCGGTCGACCCGGATGCGCGCCCGGCAGGCCACCGGCTGGCCCGTCGTCTCGTGGCTCTCGAGGCTCAGGCCCGACCCGCTGCGGCGGCTGCACCTCGACCTCGGCCCCCAGCACAAGCTGGTCACCGGCCGGGGGCGCACGTCGATCCCCGAGGCGACGCCCGTGCAGCGGGCCAAGGTCGACACCGAGGTCCGCGCCCTCGCCGACGACGTGTCGGCCGGGATGACCCGGCCGTGGGCGGACGCCGTGCGGCGGGCCTCGACCTCGCGGGTCGGTGACATGGCCGACCGGCTCGACGCCGAGATCGCGGCCACCGACCTGGGGGTCGCCAGGCTCCCTATCTGGGCGGGCGCCGTGCGGGTGCTCCAATGGCTGCTGATCCTGGCTGCGCTGGTCGGCGGTGCGTGGAGCCTGGCGCTCGTCGCCTCCGGCTCGCTGGGCGACGACTCGGTGCCGGCCTATGGCGGCATCGACCTCCCGATCATGCTCCTGGTCGGCGGCCTGGTCGTCGGCATCCTGCTGGCCCTGCTGTGCCGCATCCTGGTCGACCTCACGGCGCGCCGGCGGGCCCTCGCGGCCGATCGGAAGCTGCGCGCCGCCGTGCACGAGGTGTCGCAGGACCTGGTCGTCGAGCCGGTCGAGCAGGAGCTCGACGCCTTTCGCACCGTGCGCACCGGCCTGGACGCCGCGCTGGGGAGCTAGCGGCATCAGGCGGCCGCCCCGGCTGCCACCTCCTCACGCTTGGGGAGCGCGCGCCGGAACTGGCTGGTGCCGTGGGACAGGTCGTGGCCGACGGACACGGCGGTGACCTCCAGCGACGTGCGCTCCACGCCGTCCTTGACCCAGGTGCTCTGGCTGAGCCGCCCGTGCACGACCACCGGGTCAGATCGGCGCAGCGAGTCGCGGCAGTGGTCGGCGAGCTGGCGCCAGGCCTTCACCGTGTACCACTGGGTGGTGCCGTCCGCCCAGGCCGACTGCTTGGCGTCGTAGTAGCGCGCCGTCACGCCGAGCCGGAAGTCGGCGACCGGGGTGTCTCCCGCCAGGCGGTGGCGGACGTCGGCGCCGAGCCAGCCGCGCAGGGTCACGTAGGTCTCGTTCATCGGGTGTCTCCTCTTTCGTCGGTGTGCTTCCCTCATGGGACTCCGACGCTCCGGGACGCCTCCGACAGCACCCCGCCCTCGGCGTACCGCCTGTGGACAACCCGGCGGGAGCGCTCGATTGTGGATGGCTCGTGGCTCGCAACTACGCTCGTCGATCATGGCCGAATATGTGTTCACCCTGCGCAACGTGCGCAAGGCCCACGGTGACAAGGTCGTCCTCGACAACGTCACCCTCTCGTTCCTGCACGGCGCGAAGATCGGCGTGGTCGGGCCCAACGGCACCGGCAAGTCGACGCTGCTCAAGATCATGGCCGGGCTCGAGCACGCCAACAACGGCGACGCCCTCAAGGACCCCGCCGCGACCGTGGGCATGCTCCAGCAGGAGCCGCCGCTGACCGAGGGCAAGACGGTGCTCGAGAACGTCGAGGAGGCCGTCAGCGAGATCAAGGGCAAGATGAAGCGGCTCGACGACCTCTACATGGCGATGGGCGACCCGGACGCCGACCTCGACCAGCTCAACGAGGAGGCCGGCACCCTCCAGAGCGAGCTCGACGCCGCCAACGTGTGGGACCTCGACAGCCGGCTCGACCAGGCGATGGACGCGCTGCGCTGCCCGCCCCCCGAGGTCCTCGTCGACAACCTCTCCGGTGGCGAGCGCCGCCGGGTCGCGCTCTGCAAGCTGCTGCTCCAGCAGCCCGACCTGCTGCTCCTCGACGAGCCCACCAACCACCTCGACGCAGAGTCCGTGCAGTGGCTCGAGGGCCACCTCAAGAGCTACCCGGGCGCCGTCCTGGCGATCACCCATGACCGCTACTTCCTCGACAACGTCGCCGAGTGGATCCTCGAGCTCGACCGGGGCGCCACCCACCCCTACGAGGGCAACTACTCGACCTACCTCGAGACCAAGAAGGAACGCCTCAAGATCGAGGGCCAGAAGGACGCCAAGCGGTCCAAGATGCTCGAGCGCGAGCTCGAGTGGGTCCGCTCCAACGCCAAGGCCCGGCAGACCAAGAGCCGCTCCCGGCTCGCGCGCTACGAGGAGATGGCGGCCGCGGCCGACCGCGACCGCAAGATCGACACCTCGGAGATCAACATCCCCGCGGGTCCCCGCCTGGGCGACATCGTCCTGGAGGCCAAGGGCCTGACCAAGGGCTTCGGCGACCGGCTCCTGATGCACGACCTGTCGTTCTCGCTGCCCCGCGCGGGCATCGTCGGTGTCATCGGCCCCAACGGCGTAGGCAAGACCACGCTGTTCAAGATGATCAACGGCGAGGAGAAGCCCGACTCCGGCGAGCTCGTCGTCGGCACGACCGTGAAGCTGTCGTACGTCGACCAGAGCCGCGGCGGCATCGACCCCCAGAAGAACGTCTGGGAGGTCGTCTCCGACGGGCTCGACTTCATCAAGGTCGCGAACTTCGAGATGAACTCGCGCGCGTACGTCGCGTCGTTCGGCTTCAAGGGTCCCGACCAGCAGAAGAAGGCCGGCGTCCTGTCCGGTGGCGAGCGCAACCGGCTCAACCTTGCGCTCACGCTGAAGATGGGTGGCAACCTGCTGCTGCTCGACGAGCCGACCAACGACCTCGACGTCGAAACCCTCCAGTCACTGGAGGACGCGCTGCTCGACTACCCGGGCTGCGTCGTGGTCACCTCTCACGACCGGTGGTTCCTCGACCGCATCGCCACGCACATCCTCGCGTGGGAGGGCGACGACGAGGACGACGCCAAGTGGTTCTGGTTCGAGGGCAACTTCGCGTCCTACGAGGACAACAAGGTCGAGCGACTGGGCATCGAGGCGGCGCGTCCGCACCGCGTCACCCACCGCCGGCTCACCCGCGACTGACCACTTCTAGGTGTCGCCGGGGCTGGGTCGCTGGCGACCCGAGGCTTCTTGTGCCCTGCCCGGGATACGCCGGGAACACTGAACGGCTTGTGCGGCATTCCCAGATAGACGCAACCGCGTTCCGCGTGTCAGACGCCCGGATCAGCCGACAGTCCGGCGTCTGGAAGCCAGCCCACCCAGACCCCCACACCGCTGCAGCCGACCCTTCCCGCCAGGGTGGGAAGGCGAGACGACGATGTTCGACAACCGCCGCCTCGCCTTGGGTGAGTCTCGCCGAGTACGCAGTCGGCGTTGGCGCGGGCTCGCCGAGCTGAGCTGGTGGTCAGGCTCAGGCCGGTGCGATGTTCTGGTTGTGCCGGAACAGGTTCCCTGGGTCGAGCTTGCTCTTGATCTCCCGCAACCGGTCGTAGTTGCCCCGGTAGTTGGCACGGACCCGGTCCTGGTCGTCGCTCGCCATGAAGTTCACGTAGCCGCCCTCCTCGGAGTGCGGTGCCGTGGCGTCGTAGTAGTCACGGACCCACGCCGTCCCGGTTTCGTCGTCCACCTCGTCCGGGGGCCACATGCCAGCGATCACGGTCGCGAAGGTCGCGTCGCGATAGGCGAACGCGGTTGCGTCCGGCGCGACCCGGTGGCACGCACCGTTGATCGGGTAGATGTGCATGGTGGAGTTCACCGCCGGCAGCTTCGGCCCGTGCTTGAGGTGGGCGGCGATCGCGTCGTCGGTCAGCTCGGTGACGAAGTTGGCCTTCCAGTAGTGGTGCAACCCGGGTGGGACCAGCGCGTCGAAGGCGCTGTTGAGCGCGGGATAGGGCATCGGACCGACCATCTCCGCCACCCGGGGTGCCACGTCCCTGATCGGCTGCAGCGCCTTCTCGCCGGCATCGAGGTCGCCGGCCCAGCAGGTCACCATCGCGATGAAGGGCTCACCGTGCCGTTCCTCGGGGATGAACGGCAGCGGCGGTGCGATCTGGTAGGCCGGGAAGCAGCCGAGCTGCTCGGGAGCGTCGACGATGAAGTCCCGGTAGAACCGCAGCAGGTCGTCGGCCTTGTCCAGCTCGAAGAACATCGGCCCGCCGTAGATGTCCTTGACCGGGCTGAGCCGAAACTCGAAGGACGTCACCACGCCGAAGTTTCCGCCACCACCGCGGATCGCCCAGAAGAGGTCAGGATCGTCCTGCTCGCTGGCGACCTGGAAGGTCCCGTCGGCGAGGACGACGTCCGCGGAGACGAGGTTGTCCAGGGACAGCCCGAGGCCGCGCGCCAGGTATCCGATCCCACCGCCGAGCGTGAGGCCACCGACTCCGGTGGTGGAGATGATGCCGCCGGTCGTCGCGAGGCCGAACGGGTAGGACGCGGCGTTCAGGTCCCCCCACGTCGCGCCTCCCTCGACCCGTGCCGTGTTCGTCATCGGCTCGACGCGCACTCCACGCATGGCCGACAGGTCGACGACGACGGCATCGTCGGCCGTACCGAAGCCGGGGACGCTGTGGGCGCCGCCGCGCACGGCCACGGTCAAGGAGTGGTCGGCTGCGAAGCGCACGGCGTTCATCACGTCGCCGGCGTTGGCCGCCTGGACGATGACGGCGGGTCGCTTGTCGATCATGCCGTTGCGGACGGCGCGTGCCTCGTCGTACCCGGTGTCATCCGGTCCGATGACGATTCCCCGGATCGCCTGACGCAACGTGTCCACCTGAGTGTTCATCGGCCCTCCTCGAGGCACGGTGGTGTCGCGTCCGGGCGTCAGGGGCGTCGAGGAGGCTGGGCGTCACGAGGCGCGGCGGTGCGCGACTGGACTGGTTGCGGCCGACGCTATCCGGGGCGGCGCGCCTGCGCATCACACAGATGGGTCATTTCGGCTGCCTTCTGTTGTCAACCGGTTCGCTGCAGTTCCACCGGGATCAACATCGTGGTTCGAGTGCCTCGCCGTGTCGGCGGCGAGCACGGCGTGGCTCCGATGCGGTTCAAGATGCCCCCGGTGTCTTGGAAGCGGCAGCCGATGTTGATGAAGACGTTGTTGCCGAGGGTGAGGTTCTTGCCGAACTCGCTGTAAAAGGGCGGGAAGAGAGCGACGGACTCGTCGACCTGCTTGCCGGTGAGCTGAGTCAGGAAGGCCCGTACCTCGTCGGGTGGGCGGTAGCCGGTGTTGAGGTCGGCGATGGTCCGCAGTGCCTCTTTCCATTGTGGGCTGCGGTAGGTCAGCCATCGCGTGTCCCGATCGTCGCGGTGACGGGGCCGTCGATTTCGGAGATGCTCTGCGCTGCGTCACCGTCGAGTTGGCCGAGGATGACGATGCCAGGGAAGTAGGACTGGTCGCCGTAGTAGAGGACCAGATCGTTCCCGGGGGCGTAGTAGCCCAGATCGCCCACGTCGGGGTCCGAGCCCTCAGGCTGCCCGTCCAGGGAGAGCGGTGACGGGAGCGGGCCGGTCTTCTCCACCCCGCCGTGATCGGTCATGTCGATCGTCACGGGCAGCTGCCCGACTAGGTCGCGGGCCGCGGCACTCTCGCTAAGGGTCGCATCGAAGCGTTCCTCGCCGATGGCGATCTGGATCCTCATTCGAGCCTCCTGCTCTGCTGTGTCGTCGGGTGTGGTGCTCTGGGACGTTGTCGATGGATTGCTGACTGGTGCCGTCGATGGGGCCGCGTCGTTGACTGGTTCAGTTCCACAACCGGTGCCTGTCAGTCCCACGCACACGAACAACGCGGCACCTGCCAGCGCGCGAGACGAGGCCGTCCTCGAAAGTTTGGTACGCATCGGATTCCTGTTGACGGTTGTCAGAGGGTGAGCAGGACCTTGGTGGCGGTGCGCTGGTCCATGGCCTCGTATCCCTCGGCCGCCTTTTCAAGCGGGAGGGAGAGGTCGAAGACCTTGCCAGGGTTGATCTTGCGGTCCCAGATGAGCTGGATCAGATGGGGGAGGTACTGCCGCACGGGGGCGGGGCCGCCGTGGATGTGGACGCCGGCCATGAAGAGCTCGTCGCCGGGGATGGCCACGTCGTGGGAGACGCCGACGAACCCGACGTGGCCACCGGGTCTGGTGGAGTGGATGGCCTGCATCATGGCTTCCTGAGTGCCGACGGCTTCGACAACGGAGTGGGCGCCGAGGCCGTCGGTGAGCTCCTTGATCCTCGCGACACCTGCCTCGCCGCGCTCCTCGACGACGTCGGTGGCGCCGAACTCGAGCGCGAGCGCCTGGCGGTCGGTATGGCGGCTGAACGCGATGATCCGCTCCGCGCCGAGCTGCCGGCACGCGAGGATCGCGAGCAGGCCGACCGCCCCATCGCCGACAACCGCCACCGTCTTGCCTGGACCGACCTCGGCAGCGACGGCGGCGAACCAGCCCGTACCGAGCACATCGGAGGCAGCCATCAGGGACGGAACGAGGTCCGGCTCCGGCATTCCTGGAGTTGCCACCAGCGTCCCGTCGGCGAGGGGGATGCGGGCTAGCTCGGACTGGGTGCCGAGCGTGCCCATGAGGACGCGGTGCGTGCAGTACGCCTGGTAGCCGGACAGGCAGATCTCGCAGGTGTTGTCAGAGGCCCAGAACGAGCCGACCACGAAGTCGCCGACCATGACGGTGCGGACATCAGACCCGATCTCCTCGACGACGCCGACGTACTCGTGGCCCATGACCTGGTGGTCGACCGGCTCGGCGCCGCGGTAGGGCCACAGGTCGCTGCCGCAGATGCAGGTCGCCGAAAGGCGGATGATCGCATCGGTCGGCTCGATGATCCTTGGGTCCTCGCGGTCCTCGACCCGGACGTCCCCGGGTCCGTGCATGACTACCTGACGCATCGCGGCGTGCTCCTCTTCTTGGCTTCTTCCGAAGACTTGTGGCCACACTGACGGCGGGCCACGGCATCGAGTGAACCGGGTGGCCCGGCGGGCTGGAAGTCACTGTCGATAGGTGTACTCACAGGGCATCCCTGATGGCTCCGGTGCGCCCCTGGGCGGCTTAGGCTCGAGGCCGTGGACAACCGCCAAGATGTGCGCCAAGAAGTGCGCGAGTTCCTCACCACCCGCCGCGCTCGGATCACCCCGGACCAGGTGGACCTGCCGACCACTGGCAGCCGGCGGGTGCCCGGACTCCGTCGCAGTGAAGTCGCCACCCTGGCTGGCCTGAGCGTCGAGTACTACGCCCGCCTCGAGCGCGGGCAGATCGCCGGCGCGTCCTCCGGGGTACTCGATGCCCTTGCCCGTGCGCTCCAACTGGACGAGACCGAGCGCGCCCACCTGCTCGACCTCGCGCGGGCCGCCGACGGCATCCCGGCCTCGGGCCGACCCCGTCGACGTACCGCCAGCAAGGCCGCGTCCCGGCTCAGCCTGCGGTGGGCGCTGGAGGCGATCACCGACGGTGTGGCATTCGTCCGTGACCCCCACCAGAACGTGCTCGCCACCAACGCGTTGGGCCGTGCGTTCTACTCACCTGTGATCGGCGACGGCGGCCGGACGCCAAACCTTGCCAGGTTCCAGTTCCTCGACCCGGCCTCCCGCGACTTCTACCCCGACTGGGACCTGTTCGCCCAGATGTGCGTCGGGATCATGCGCACCGAAGCCGGGCGCGACCCCCACGACCGCGAACTCCAGGACCTCGTCGGTGAGCTCTCCACCCAGAGCGAGACCTTTCGGCAGCTGTGGGCCGACCACAACGTCCGCACCCACGGGGCCGGCACCAAACGGTTCCAGCACCCGGTCGTCGGCGAGCTGACCCTCGCCTATGAAGAACTCGCCATCACTGCCGAACCCGGCCTCGTGCTGATGGTCTACACGGCCGAACCCGGCTCCTCATCGTCCGAACGCCTCGGCCTGCTGGCCTCGTGGGCAGCACCCGCAAGCCAGTCTCTGAACACCCCCTCCACGAACACGTAAGGCAACCCGATGCAGATCCTGCGCAGCTCGATCGACACCGCCAAAGGTCCGGCGGACTGAGCCATTGGTGACGTCTACATCGACTCCGTAGCCGCTGTGCCAACGCCGCGGCGGTCCGCCCGCGATCCACGACCAACGAACGGCAGCCGTAGCAACGCAGGCCCGGGATGAGACCGCCCACGCGTCACGCGAGGCCCCGATCTGTCCGCGCCCCAGCGGAGCGTCACGCCTCGCCACCCGGTCGGGACGTGAACCTAGGAGCCGCGTCGCATCCGCCGGCGTACGCCGCCCAGCTTGCCGTCGCCCGGCGCCTTCTCGGCACGCTTCGCCCGCCGGCGCCGGGAGAGGTCCTTCGACGCGTCGGTGTACTCGAACGGCTCAGCCGTGTCGGTCCACTCGGCCGTGCCGCGCACCTCGTGGTGGGGCTCGACGACCTTCCCCTTCTCGAACACGACGATGCTGTCGTAGAAGTGCATCGACCGGGTGCTGCGGGTGAACCGGTCCGGCGCGAAGTCGGGCTCCTCGCTGTGCCAGGCGTTGAGCTTGTCGGTGAGCGCCTTGGCGTACTCCATGAAGGTGCCGGGCTGCCCGAGCTTGCCGCCGTAGTCCTTCCAATAGCTCGTGTGCAGGTCCTCGATGAGGAAGACCCCGCCGCGACGGATCAACGGGTAGAAGACCTCGAACGTCGTGATCTGGTGCAGCGGGAAGTGGCCGCCGTCCTCGATCACCACGTCGACCGGGCCGATCTCGTCGGCGATCCGGCGCAGGAAGTCGGGATCGCCCTGGTCGCCGATGAAGACCTGGAAGCTCTCCTCCTCCCAGGCCTTGCAGCGAGGGTCGATGTCGACGCCGTAGATCTTGGCGTCGGGACCGAAGTACTCGCGCCACATCTGGCTCGAGCCGCCGTACTGGATGCCGAACTCGACGATCACGACCGGGGTGCCGCGGTACTTCTGCAGGTGCCGGTGGTAGATGTCCCAGTAGTGGACCCACTTGTGGATCTGGCGGCCCTGGTGCGCCTCGAAGTACTGCTCCAGCGGGTTGTCTCGCGCCACCTCAGCCCCGGATCTCCATCTCGGGGTGCGCGGAGACCAGGCTGTCGGCGACGGCGTCGAAGACCCTGCCCAGGGCGGTGAAGTCGGCGCCACTGGACAGGTCCACCAGGTAGGCGCGGACGCCGGCCACGTGGGTGGGCGCCGCCCGGACGAGGAGGTCGTGTCCCTTGTCGGTGAGCGTGGCGAGGATGCCGCGACCGTCCTCGGGCGAGCTGGAGCGCTGCACCAGGCCCACCTTCTCCATCCGCGTCACCGTGTGGGTGACCCGGCTGCGGCTGTGGGCCAGCGCGTCGGCGAGGGCGGCCATCCGCATCTGGCCGTCGCGCTCGGAGAGCCGGACCAGGATCTCGTACTCCACGAGCGAGATGTCGTGCGCTCGGCGCAGGTCGTCGTCCAGCCGGTCGAACAGCAGGGTGGTGCCCATGACCAGGGCCCGCCACGCACGCTGCTGACCGTCTTCCAGCCAGCGGATCTCCTCGGCACCCACGACAGGCGAGTGTATGACCCCTTCGCGGGATCAGTCGCGTCGCTCACCCATCCGGGTCACTCAGGCGAGCCGCTCCAGGATCAGGGCCATGCCCTGACCGCCGCCCACGCACATGGTGATCAGTCCGGTGGTCTTGTCGTGGAAGTCCAGCGAGTTGAGCATCGTGTTCTGCAGCCGGGCGCCGGTCATGCCGAACGGGTGGCCGACCGCGATGGCCCCGCCGTTCACGTTCAGCCGGTCGAGGTCGATCCCGAGATCCTGGTACGACGGCACGACCTGCGCGGCGAAGGCCTCGTTGATCTCGACCAGGTCGATGTCGCCGATGCTCATCCCGGCGTGGGCCAGCGCCCGCTTGGACGCCTCGACCGGGCCGAGGCCCATGATCTCGGGGGAGAGGCCGCTGACGCCGGTGGCGACGATGCGCGCGAGCGGCTTGAGCCCGAGCTCGTTCGCACGGGTGTCGCTCATGACGATCACCGCGGCGGCGCCGTCGTTGAGCGCGCAGCAGTTGCCGGCGGTGACGACCCCGTCGGGACGGAAGACCGGCTGGAGCTGGGAGATCGCCTCGTAGGTCACGCCGGCGCGCGGGCCGTCGTCCTTGCTCACCACGGTGCCGTCGGGCGTCGTGACGGGGGTGATCTCGCGCTCCCAGAAGCCGTCGGCGATCGCCTTCTCCGCGAGGTTCTGCGAGCGCACGCCGAACTCGTCGAGCTCCTTGCGGTCGAGACCGCGCAGCGTGGCGACGTTCTCAGCCGTCTGGCCCATCGCGATGTAGACGTCCGGGATCTTGTCGTCCTGGCGCGGGTCGTGCCAGACCTGGCCGCCCGCGGCCTGCTCGTCGGTGCGGGCCTTCGCGTCGTCGTAGAGGTGGTTGTGGGTGTCGGGCCAGTGGTCCGAGGTGCCCTTGGCGAAACGCGACACGGTCTCGACGCCGGCCGAGATGAACGCGTGGCCCTCGCCGGCCTTGATCGCGTGGAAGGCCATCCGGGTGGTCTGCACCGACGACGAGCAGTAGCGCGTGATCGTCGCGCCGGGCACCTCGTCGAGGCCCATGAGCACGTTGACGACCCGCGCCATGTTGTTGCCCGACTCGCCGCCGGGCAGGCCGCACCCGAGGTAGTGGTCGTCGATCGTCGTCGGGTCCAGCTCGGGGACCTTGGCCAGCGCGGCCTGGATGATCGTCGCGGTCAGGTCGTCGGGCCGGAGCTCGGTGAGCGAGCCCTTGTTGGCGCGACCGATGGGGGAGCGGGCTGCGGAGACGATGACGGCTTCAGGCATGTCCCGACCCTAGATGAGAACAGGTTCCACCGGCATGTGGGCGCCGTCACGCCTCCGGGTGCAGCGCGTGCATGACCAGCGCCAGGGAGGTGGACAGGAAGGCCCGGCGTTCGCGGGCCGGCTTCTGCAGCGCTGCCACCAGGAGCCCGTCGAACGACGCCACGAGGGCCTCGGCCCGCGCGAGGCCGTCCTCCGTGGGGGCCGGCGACATCAGACCGCTCACCACCCCGACGAGGCGGCTCCGCGAGGCCGCCAGGGCGTCCGCGACCGCCGGGTTGCGCGGAGCCTCCAGCGAGAGGTCGAGCTTCGCCGTGATCAGCTCCCGCTCGTCCAGCCAGCGCTCGAACAGGGCCAGGGTGAGCGACACCGCCATGTCTCCGTCACCGGTGCACTCGATCAGCTCGGCGGCCAGCGCATCCACGTCGGCGGCCAGGGTGGCCGCGACGTACTCGGTCACGGCGATCTGCAGCGCCTGCCGCGTGCGGAAGTACGCCGAGCAGGTGCCCTCGGGGAGTCCCGCGCGGCGGTCGACGGCCCGGTGGGTCATGCCCCGCAGGCCCTCGTCGGCCATCACGTGCACCGCGGCCACGAGGAGCTCGCGGCGGCGCGGGCTCAGCCCGGGCGGGTTCTCGGTGGCTGTGACGGACGGCACGCCACGTGAATCTACCCAAGGAGTTGTGCTGGGACCGGCAGGAGCGTACTTTCTACAGATGTAGAGATTCTACAAACGTAGAAAGGATCGATCATGATGATGTACGACCTCGCCCCAGTCCTCCCGTTCTTCGTGATCGTCGCCCTGCTCGCCCTCGTCGGCAGCATCGCCTCGGTCACCGTCCTCGCGCAGTCGACGGTCAGCCACCACCGCACCCGCGTGGCTCGCAGGCAGAGCATCCCGACCTACTACCGACGCCTGCTCGCGGCGCACTGATCCGCGTCCGGCGCGCGCCCCGCTCTCTGGCAGAGTCGGGGCGTGCGCCATCGCTACGAGTGCCCCATGCGCTGGGCCGATCTCGACCAGCTGGGGCACGTCAACAACGTCGTCTACGTCGACTACCTGCAAGAGGCGCGGGTCGACCTGCTCCGCGCCCACGGGCGCGGCCCACGGGCGCTCGCCGACGGTCTGGTCGTGGTCCGGCACGAGGTCACCTACCTCAAGCCGCTGACCTACGACTTCCGCCCGGTCTCGATCGAGTGCTGGGTCACCGACATCAAGGCCGCCACGTTCACGATGGCCTACGAGATCTTCCACGACACGCCCTCCAGCGACGGGACGGACGGTGACCGGGTCGTCTACCTGCGCGCGGCCACCGTCCTGACGCCGTTCGTCTTCGCCGAGGAGCGGCCGCGCCGGATCACGGCCGAGGAGCGGGAGGCGCTCCAGAAGCATCTCGAGCCGGACGCGCAGCCGCGCCGTCGTACGCCGTCCCTGCCCGACGAGGTCACCAGCCACTACCCGATCCACGTCCGGTTCTCCGATGTCGACGTCTACGGGCACGTCAACAACGTGAAGTACTTCGAGTACCTCCAGGAGGCGCGGATCTCGATGATCAGCCAGCTGGTGCCGGAGCGCCGGTTCAGCGTCGTGGTGGCGCAGACGGACGTCGACTACCTCCAGCCGCTGCTGTTCCGGGCCGAGCCCTACGACTGCCGTACGTCGATCACCAGGGTCGGCACGCGGTCGATGACGGTCGAGAGCGAGATCCTCGACGGCGACCGGATGCTCGCGCGGGCGATGGTCGTGGTGGTCTTCTTCGACCTGGCCGGTGGGCGCGCGACCGAGCCCGAACCCGAGGTGCGGCAGGCGCTCCTCGCCGCCAGCCACCCACGCTGAGGCGCAGGCAAACCGCTAGGCGATCGTGGCGGCCAGCAGGGTGCCCCGCGCCTCGGCGCGGAGCCGGCGCAGCGCGCGGTGGCGGGCCACCCGCACGGCGACCTGGGTCATGCCGAGGGCGCGTGCGGTGTCGGCCGCGGTGAGCCCGACCACGTCGACGCAGGCGACCACGTCACGCTCGCGTGGGCTGAGCCCGGCCAAAAGGTCGCGGATCCAGGCCTGGTCCGGGACCGTCGTGTCCGGCCCCTGTACGTCGGACCCGGGCGTCTCCGCCACCGGGTCGGTGCGGCGCCGGCCGCTGCGGCGCCGGTAGTTGGCCGCGACCCGGCGCGCGATGCCGAAGAGCCACGCGCCGAACTCCTCGCTGCCACCTTCGTAGTCGGCCACCTTCTCGGCCGCGATCAGCCAGGTCTGCGCGGCGACGTCCTCGGCCGTGACCGCACTGTCGGTCCCAGACCGGGTCTCCAGCCAGACGACGAGCCGCCCGGCGTGCGCTCGGTAGAGCGCTCGCCACGCCTCCTGGTCACCGTGCTTCGCCGCGGTGACGACGCTGTCGTCGGTCACCGGCCCTGGCCGTTGTTCTGGTGCGGCTTGGTCTGGCCGTGGTGGTTGCCGTTGTTCTGGTGCGGCTTGGTCTGGCCGTGGTGGTTGCCGTTGTTCTGGTGCGGCTTGGTCTGGCCGTGATGGTTCCCGTTGTTCTGATGGGGCTTCGTCTGGCCGTGGTGGTTCCCGTTGTTGTGGTGGGGCTTGGTCTGGCCGTGGTGGTTCCCGTTGTTCTGGTGCGGCTTGGTCTGACCGAGGTGGAGCCCGTTGTCGTCGCGTGGCTTGTCGGGCTTGGCCTGGCCCGGTGGCTCGGTCGGGGGCGTCACGGTGGTCGCCGCCTCATCGTCCGACACCGCCCGGGCAGAGGGCTCTGCCGGTCCGTGTTGCGGTGCCGGCCGGTACGTGGGCTCACGGCTGAACGGGGAGGCGACCCCGGGCATGGTGCCGGTGAGCCACGAGACGGCGGCGATCACCGTGACGCTGGCGGCCGCCATGAGGGCCTTCATGGTGCCAGGGCCGCCGCTCTTGACGGAGGGGGTGCTGTGCCGCGAGAGCTGGACGAGCTGCTCGAGCAGCACCGGGGACGGCTCGAGCTCGGGAACCTCGACCTTCAGGTCCGGCAGCACACCCTTCTCCTTCGTCTGAGGTGGGAGACCCGGCGGTGGCGCGGGGGGCACGACCGCCGGGCCGATCCCCACTTCTCCTATGTCGCGAGTCGCTCCGAGCGTTACAGACGTTTCTGAGCCGGGTTAGGACGCGTCGTCGAACGTGTTCACCATGAACTGCGCGGCGTGGGTGACGTAGTCCCAGAACTGCGCGTCCTGCTCGGGCGAGAGCACCCCCTCCTCGACCAGCTCGTCGAGGGCGGCCCGGAAGTGCGTGAGCCAGTGCTCCTTGGCCGTCGGCGTGACCGCGAACGGCGCGTGCCGCATCCGCAGCCGGGGGTGCCCGCGGGTGTCCGAGTACGTCGTGGGGCCGCCCCAGTACTGGATGAGGAACAGTCGGAAGCGCTCCTCGGCCGGCCCGAGGTCCTCCTCGGGGTAGAGGGGACGAAGCACCGGGTCGCCGGACACTCCTTCGTAGAAGCGGGCGACGATGCGGCGGAACGTCTCCTCGCCACCGATCTCGTCGTAGAAGGTGCTCACCCACCCATTCTGGGGTGTGGCCCTCTCTGGAAGACTCGCGGGCATGGCGACCACACGCAACGCGACCACCCACTGGGAAGGCAGCCTCTTCGAGGGCGCCGGCCAGGTGACGCTCCAGAGCTCGGGCACCGGCACGTACGCCGTGTCCTGGGCTTCGCGCGCGGAGGAGGCGAACGGCAAGACCAGCCCCGAGGAGCTGATCGCCGCGGCGCACTCGGCGTGCTTCTCGATGGCGTTCTCCAACGGGCTGGCCAAGGCCGGCACCCCGCCCACCTCGCTCGACACCTCGGCCGAGGTCGACTTCGTCCCAGGCACCGGGATCACCGAGATCCGGCTGAAGGTGCGCGGCAGCGTCGAGGGCATGAGCAACGAGGACTTCGTCGCGGCCGCCGAGGACGCGAAGGTCAACTGCCCGGTCAGCCAGGCGCTCGCGTCCGTCCCGTCGATCACGCTCGACGCGGCGCTGGCCTAGGTCTTCCTGGCGCGGTCCTTCTCCTGCGCCACCTTCTCCAGGGCCAGGTCGAGCGCTCGGGAGACCGACTCGAGCGCCTCGATGACGTCGAGCTCGGGCACGCCCGCCTCGGCCAGCGCCTTCTGGAACGACCCGATGGCGCTGCCGAACGCCGGGAAGCAGTCCTCCGTGCGCGCCTTGCCGGCGGCCGTGAGCTCCAGCAGGCTGGCGCGCCCGTCGTCCGGGTCGCGGCGGCGGCTCACGACTCCCGCCGCCTCGAAGCGACGTAGGTAGTTCGACAGCGTCGTCGGCCGGAGCCCGGTGAGCCGGGCCAGCTCCGTGGGCCGCACCGGCTGCTCCAGGAGGAGCACGCTGGTCACCGCGAACTCGTCCGGCGTCAGCGGCGCGCCCGCCATCTCCTCGTGCAGCAGCGTGCTCAGCTGCCGGCCGGTCGCGAACAGGAGCAGGAACGGGCCGCGGTGGGTCATCCGCATGTCGTCAGGTTACGAGTCGACAACGGCTCGACGGACCCCTTGACCAAAAACTTCAAGTTGGTAGTAAATGGCGACATGCATCGTCGCCCGTTCATCACCCCGGTCCTGCTGGCTCTCGTCGCGCTCGGGCTCACGGGCTGTGGGGGCGATGCGGACTCGGGCGCCGCTGCCGACGCCTCGGGCACCACGACGGCGGAGAGCGACCCCGCGGAGAGCGACGATGCCCAGGTCGACCCGGCGTACGTCGTACAGCGCGTGGAGGTCGGCCACCTGCCCTGCGGGATCCTCGGAGCGGCCGGCAAGGTGTGGGTGAGCCTCTACGGCGACGACTCAGTGGTCTGGATCGACCCGGCCACGGGCGCGGTGAGCCCACCGATCACGACCGGCAGCCAGCCGTGCGGGCTCGCCTTCGGGGCGGGCTCGATCTGGGTCGAGGACTACGGCAGCGACGAGGTCACCCGCGTCAACGCGACCGACGGGACGATCGAGGGGACGTTCGAGGTCGGCAGCCAGCCGTACGACGTCGTGTTCGCCGCCGGCGCGGCCTGGGTGACCGACTACAGCAGCGGGACCATCTCGCGCGTCGACGCGGCCACCGGGAAGGTGACCGCGATCGAGGTCGGCGGTCAGCCGACGGGGATCGCCGCGGCCGGCGGCAAGGTCTGGGCCGGGCTCCAGGCCGAGGGCATCGTCGGGATCGACACCCGGACCGGCAAGGTGACCGACACCCTGCCCACCGAGCTCGACGCGACGTGGACCGCCGCCGCGGGCGACCAGGTGTGGATCAACGTGGGCGGCACGGTGGTGCGGGTGGACCCGGCGAGCGGCCAGGTCACCGGCACGGTGACGGTCGGCGAACGGCCCGCGGACGGTGCCGTGGTCGGCGACGAGGTGTGGGTCGGTGACCACGACGGGATGCTCTACCGGTTCCCGACGGACTCCGCCGACGGCTCCGCGACCCCGGTCGAGTCGGGGATCGCCAACCCCTTCGTCGCCAACGAGCTGGACGGCCTGCTGTGGGTGGCCGACTTCCAGGGCAGCGACGTGGTCGCCATCGACCCGGCGCTGGTGCCCTGAGCCCTTAGGCGTCCTGGTCGGCCGCGGCGCCCTGAGCGGCCTGGGCGTCCGGCTCGGCGGCTCCCGGCCGCCGGCCCTCCCGGTGCCAGACCACCCGCTGCGGGAACGGGATCTCGATCCCTTCGTGGTCGAATCGCGCCTTGATCCGCTGGCGCAGCTCCCGGGCGATGGCCCACTGCTCCATCGGCGCGGTCTTGACCAGGACGCGCAGCGTGATCGCGTCGGGGGTCAGTGCCTCGACGCCGGTCACCTCCGGCTCCTCGACGATGACGCTGCGGAAGTCCTCGTCGTCCCAGAGGTCGTGCGCGACCTCCGACAGCACCCGCTTGGCGCGGGCCAGGTCCTCGTTGTAGCCGACGCCGACGTCGACCACCGCGCGGGACCAGTTCTGGCTCTTGTTGCCCACCCGCAGGATCTCGCCGTTGGGCACGTACCAGACCGTGCCGTCGAGGTCGCGCAGCCGGGTGACCCGCAGACTCACCGCCTCGACGGTGCCGATGGCCTCGCCGACGTCGATGACGTCACCCACGCCGTACTGGTCCTCGAAGATCATGAAGACGCCCGACAGGAAGTCCTTCACCAGCGACTGGGCACCGAAGCCCAGCGCGATGCCGAGGATGCCCGCGCTGGCGATGATCGGCGCGATGTTGACGCCGACCTGGCTCAGGGTCATGGTGCCGAAGATCGCGACCAGCACGCCGGTGATCACGCTCTTGAGCAGGTCGCCCATCGTCTTGGCTCGTTGCACCCGCCGGGTAGCGGCAGCCAGGTCGCGGAGCTCCTGGGTGTGGGTCGGGTCCTCCCGGGGGCGGCGCCGGAGCCAGCTCGCCCGGCCGGGCAGCACGCCTCCCTCGGCCCGCGCCACCAGCCGGTCCACGAGGCGGTGCAGGACGAAGCGGATCACCAGGGCGAGCCCGATGAGGCCGGCGATGGCGAGGGGAAGGCCGATGAACCAGTCGGTCAGGTTGGCCAGCAGGTGGGAGTCGGTGTGGCGGTCGACCCAGTTGCAGAGCGACTCGTCTTGCTCACACGGGCTGGTCTTGAACATGGCCCCCAGTATTCACACGTGCCGATCTGGATATCGTGGGGGCGTGATGACCGTAGTGAGCGCCTTGGCAGCCGTCGTGCCGATGGATGTGCCCGTCGGGTGGAGCGAGCCGAACGACGTGAACATGGTCCACGCCCTGCTCCTGCTGGGGGGCGTGCCACTGCTGCTGCTGATCGGGATCACGGTCGCGGTCTACGTGCCCTCGCTGGTCCGCGGAGACCGGATCGCGCCGGGCCAGCCGCCCGTCGAGAACCAGTGGCTCGGCGGGCCGCGCACCGGCACCGCCGAGCTGAAGGGTCCGGAGTCAGAGGACGCCGACGCGGGAGGCGCCAGTGGCCGTTGGTGAACGACCCGACAGCCGCCTGAGCGCTCGGTTCGGCGCCAACGACAAGGTCGCGCTCGACGAGACCATCCGCAAGGCCGAGCGGCTCTCGCGCGTCGAGTTCTCCGTGTTCGTGGGCCACGCCGAGGGCGACCCCCGTGCGTACGCCGTCAGCCTCCACGGCACCCTCGTGGCCCCGGCCCGCAGCATCCTGATCCTGGTCGACCCCGACGTCCGCGCACTGGAGGTCGTCACCGGCAGCCACGTCCGCCGTACCCTCCGCGACCCGCAGGTCGAGCTGGCAGTCGCCCAGATGCAGTCCCTCTTCGCCGCGGGAGACCTCGTCGGCGGGCTGCGCCGCGGCATCCAGATGCTCGCCGAGCACGCCCGCGCGCCGCTGACGCTGCACGCGGAGACCACGTGACCGCTGCGATCGCCATCGCCGCGGTCGTGCTCGTCGCGGTCGTGCTCATCGCGTTCTTCCGCTCGCAGGCGCGCGAGCAGATCCGCGCCGCGCACGCCGAGACGGCGCGGCTCCGCGCCGTGCTCGACGACGTCAAGGACGTGGCCTGGAACAACCGCGACGTCGCCCCCGACCTGTCCACGATCGTGATCGACACGATCCGGACGGGCGAGGAGCGACTCGGCCGCCGCGAGCTGCCGAATTAGTCAGTCCGAGGAACGAGGACGGACTGATTCATCGGTGGTTGAGTACGCGACTGCGGCTGAGCTTGCGAAGGCGCGATGAGCGTCGAAGCCTCTGCATCGGTCGCTCGAACTGTCCCGCAGCCGGTCCCAGCAGGACCTTGCGAGGTTTCGTCGCGTCACTCAGCTCCTCGCAAGCTCGGACCTGAGTCGACGCTCCTCAACCCCCTCAACAGACGCGCGACCTTCGCAGGCTCAGTTCGC
>CAVWYA010000013.1:0-79777 GCA_963759065.1 uncultured Actinomycetota bacterium
GCGCCGACCCGGTCGACGGGCAGGTCGGCGGTGGCGAGCAGCATCGGAGCGGACACCGCGACCACCGCCCAGATCCCCGCCGCGGAGGCGGTGACGATCCGGGAGCCGCGCGCCGCGACCTGGGCGACCGCGCCCGGCGGCACCACCGTGCGTCCGCGTCGGCCGTGCGGCCGGTCGCGGGCGGACCACGCGGTCACGGCCAGCCGTTCGAGGTCGATGAGGAACTGGTCGGGTACGTCGATCGCGATGGCGGGCACGAACCGCGCGGCCAGGGTCGCCGCGAGCAGGAGCACGCTCCAGACCACCCGCGGGTCGGCGTGCAGGAGGGCTCCGGCGCCGGTCAGGAGGAACAGCCCGACGCCCACGACGATCCAGACGCGGAGCGCCTCGTCACCCTGGACGTCAAGGGCGCGCGCCACGCCGGCCGCGACCGCCGCCACCAGGGCGGTGACACCGACGACGGTCGGCAGCCGTTCCGGCTCCGGCGCCCAGACCACCGCGAACGCCGCGGCGGCCGCGAAGGCGGGCGCGGCCACCATCCGGTGCGCGCTGAGCCGCCCGATCGGCAGCACCCCGAGGAACGCCGAGAAGCCGAGCAGCCCGACGGTCAGCCGGCCCTCGTCGCTGTCCAGCCCGCCGACCCGTGACCCGAACCACCCGGCCAGCGCCGCGACGCGCGACCGCGACCGCGAACCAGGTGACCGAGAAGGCGCCGGGCGGGGCGGCGGCCGACTCCTCCTCGACGTGGTCGCCCGCGTGCCGGCGTACGGCGCCGCCCGCCGCCAGCACGTCGCCGCTGCGGATGCCGAGGTCGGCCAGCGACGACTCCGGCGACCAGGGCCGTCCCGAGCCGGGTGTGCAGGGTGGGGGCGAACTGGAGGCCGGCCTTGGCGGCGTACTCGCGGGCGACGTCGTCGACCGACGCCTCGGGCGGTACGACGAGGTCGAGGGCACCCGCGGGGCCGTGCACGGTCAGCGCCACGGTGCCGTGGGCCAGCCGCCTGCCGCCCTCCATCGCGCCACCACCGCTCCACCTCCACGCCGTGCACCGAGCCGGACCAGCCCACCCCGAATCGGTGGGCCCTTGGGAGAGTAGTTCCCCCGTTCGGGGGCACACCTATCATCGAGGGGTCGAATCGGGTCGGTGAGAGGAGTGTTGTGACGACGACGGACAGGCCGCGGTGCCGCGCGTCGCGCCGCCGGCGGGCGGCGGTCTCACTCCGGCGCTGTCGGCCACCGGGTCGTCCACGCAGACCTCCGGGTCGGGCGCCAGCACGCTGCGGGGCGGCCGGCTCGACGAGCCGGAGCTCCCCCAGGGCCAGCTCCAGCTGCAGCCGCCGCCGCAGATCGAGGACGCCGAGGGCGCCAGCGGCGTGCTGATGAACGCGATCCCGATGCTCGGCTCGCTCGGCTCGATCGTGCTGGTCGCGACGATGAGCGGCTCCAGCACCGGCGGCCGCCAGTACATCGCGGCGGGCATGTTCCTCTTCGCCACGCTCGGCTTCGTCGTCGTCCAGATCGACCGGCAGCGCAAGCAGCGGATCCAGCAGGTCACCGGCACCCGCACCGAGTACCTCCGCTACCTCGGCAGCGTCCGCCAGCTCGCCCGCGAGGCCGCCGACCAGCAGCGCCGGGCGCTCACCTGGCACCACCCCGACCCGGCCGCGCTGCCCGCGATCGCCGAGGACCGCACCCGCATCTGGGAGCACGGCAGCGGCGACCCTCGGTTCCTGCACGTGCGCTACGGCGTCTGCCACCAGCCGCTCTCGCTCGAGCTGCTGCCGCCGGAGAGCGCCCCCATCGACCAGGTCGACCCGGCCGCCGCCTCGGCACTGCACCGGCTGCTCGTCGTACACCGGCTGCAGCCGGACCTGCCGGCGTCGGTCGACCTGCGTGCCTTCGACCGGATCGAGGTCTGCGGCCCCGAGGAGCCGGCCCGCTCGCTGGCCCGGGCGATGATCTGCTCCGCGACGGCGTTCCACGCGCCCGAGCACCTCGTCGTCGCCGTGCTGACCACCGAGCAGAACCTCACCCACTGGGACTGGGTCAAGTGGCTGCCCCACGGCCAGAGCGCCCAGCAGTCCGACGCGGTCGGCCCGCGGCGGATGGTGTCCACGTCGCTCGACGAGCTGGCGTCGATGCTGCCCGCCGACCTCAGCGAGCGACCGCGGTTCGGCGCCGAGGAGCGGCCGGCCACCCCGCACATCCTGCTCGTCATCGACGGCGCCGAGCTGCCGCCCGGCAACCACACCGTCCCCCCGGACGGCGTGCACGGCGTGACCGTCCTCGACCTGCCGGCGCGCTGGGACGAGCTCGAGGACGCCACCCGGCTGCGGCTGCAGTTCGAGGGTGCCGAGCTCGTGGACGGCCGCTACCCGGTGCAGGCGCTGCGGCTGCGCGACGAGGTGATCCGGGCCAAGGTCGACCACTGCTCGCTGGCCACCGCCGAGGCGTTCGCGCGGCGGCTGACGCCGCTGCACACGGTCAGCGGCGTGGTCGACAGCAGCAGCGCCGAGGCCAGCGGCGACGCCGACTTCATGGAGCTGCTGGCGCTCGGCGACGTGCACCGCTTCGAGCCCGACCAGGCCTGGCAGCAGCGGCCCGCGCGCGACCGGCTGCGGGTGCCGATCGGCACCGGCGACGGCGGCGCCGTCGTGCACCTCGACATCAAGGAGTCCGCCCAGCAGGGCATGGGCCCGCACGGCCTGGTGATCGGCGCGACCGGGTCCGGCAAGTCGGAGTTCCTGCGGACGCTGGTGCTCGGGCTGGCGATGACGCACTCGCCCGAGCACCTCAACATGGTGCTGGTCGACTTCAAGGGCGGCGCGACGTTCGCCGGCATGTCGGAGCTGCCGCACGTCTCGGCGGTGATCACCAACCTCGCCCAGGAGCTCACCCTCGTCGACCGCATGCAGGACGCCCTGAGCGGCGAGATGGTGCGCCGCCAGGAGCTGCTCCGCGAGGCCGGCAACTTCGCCTCGATCCGCGACTACGAGAAGGCCCGCGCCACCGGACGAGGCCGCTCGAGCCGCTGCCGTCGCTCTTCATCGTGGTCGACGAGTTCTCCGAGATGCTCGCGGCGAAGCCGGAGTTCATCGACCTCTTCGTCGCCATCGGCCGGCTGGGCCGCTCGCTCGGGCTGCACCTGCTGCTCGCCTCGCAGCGGCTCGAGGAGGGCCGGCTCCGCGGCCTGGAGTCGCACCTGTCCTACCGGGTCGGGCTGCGCACGTTCTCGGCGCAGGAGTCGCGCGCGGTGCTCGGCGTGCCCGACGCCTACGAGCTGCCGCCGATCCCCGGGCTGGCCTACCTCAAGCCCGACCCCACCACGATGCTGCGGTTCAAGGCGGCCTACGTGTCGGGGCCGCCGTCCGGCCGGGTGCGGGTCCGCCGCGACGAGGGCGGCAAGCTCCAGGGCATCCTGCCGTTCACGATCTCGGAGGTGCTCAAGCTCGACGTCCCGGTCGACGACCCGGAGCCCGAGCCGACCCCGGTCGACACCGGCGACCAGCAGTCGCTGCTCGACATCGCGGTCGACCACATGGTCGGCCACGGCCCGGCGGCCCACCAGGTCTGGCTGCCGCCGCTCGACGTACCCGACACCCTCGACGAGCTGATGCCGGACCTCGCCGTCGACCCGCAGCTCGGCCTGGTGTCGCAGGAGTGGCGCGCGCTCGGCGGCCTCGTCGTACCCCTCGGCACCGTGGACCGGCCGCGCGAGCAGCGCCGCGACACCCTCTCGGTCGACCTGTCCGGCGGCGCCGGCCACCTCGCCGTGGTCGGCGGTCCGCGCAGCGGCAAGAGCACGACGCTGCGGTCGGTCGTGGCCGGGATGGCGCTGACGACGACGCCGCAGGAGTCGCAGTTCTTCGTGCTCGACTTCGGCGGCGGCACCTTCGCCGGGCATGACCGGGCTGCCGCACGTGGCCGGCGTCGGCACCCGCTCCGAGCCCGACGTGGTGAGCCGGATCATCGCCGAGGTGACCGGCATCGTCGACCGGCGCGAGAAGTACTTCCGCGCCAACGGCATCGACTCGATCGAGACCTACCGGACGCGGCGGGCGCAGGGCCGGGCCGACGACGGGTACGGCGACGTGTTCCTGGTCATCGACGGCTGGAGCACGCTGCGCGCCGACTTCGACGACCTCGAGCTGGAGATCCAGCAGCTCTCCACCCGCGGCCTCACCTTCGGCCTGCACATCGTCGCCGCGACCAGCCGGTGGGCGGACTTCCGGGCCGCGATGCGCGACATGTTCGGCAGCCGGCTCGAGCTGCGGCTCGGCGACCCGCTCGACTCCGAGATCGACCGCCGGGTCGCGGCGCTGGTGCCGCAGAACCGTCCCGGTCGCGGTCTGGTGACGAGCAAGCTGCACTTCCTCACCGCGCTCCCCCGCATCGACGGCGACGCGGAAGCCGCCACACTCGGCGACGGCGTCGACGACTTCGTCCGGCGGGTGACCGAGGCCTGGACCGGGCCGGCCGGGCCCAAGCTGCGACTGCTGCCGGAGCGGATCACGCTCGACGACGTACGCGCCCAGGCCGGCGTACCGGCCACGCTCGCGGACGCCGAGAAGGGCGCGCACCCGCTGGTCGTCGGCATCAACGAGAAGGAGCTGGCGCCGGTCTCGCTCGACCCCGACACCGAGCCGCACCTGCTCATCCTCGGCGACGGGCAGTCCGGCAAGAGCTCGATCCTGCGCGGCCTGGCGCGCGAGATCATGCGCACCCGGACGCCGCAGCAGGCGCAGCTCGTCGTCGTCGACTACCGGCGCGCGCTGCTCGGCGAGGTGCCCGACGAGTACCTCCTCAACTACCTCACCTCCGCCAACCAGGCCCAGCCGGCGCTGCGCGACCTCGCGACCTACCTCGAGAACCGCATCCCCGGCCCCGACGTCACCCCCGAGCAGCTGCGCAGCCGCTCGTGGTGGAACGGCGCCGAGGTCTTCGTCCTCGTCGACGACTACGACCTGGTCGCCACCCAGCAGAGCTCGCCGGTCGCGGCGCTGCAGCCGCTGCTCGCGCAGGCCCGCGACGTCGGCCTGCACATGACCGTCGCACGCCGCTCGGGTGGCGCGTCGCGCGCGCTGTACGAACCGGTGATCCAGTCGCTGCGCGACCTCGCGATGCCCGGGCTGATGCTCTCCGGCAGCCCCGACGAGGGCCCGCTGCTCGGCAACCTCCGGGCCGCCCCCGCCACCGCCGGCCGCGGTCGCCTGATCACCCGCGAGCGCGGTGTCGAGGTCGTCCAGATGGCGTGGACCGACCCGACCCTGTAGCGCCCATTTTCCGTCGAGTGACCCGAACTGGCTGTGCGCAATCGCTTGCTTCAACCACTTGGGGTCACTCGACGGGAGACGGGCGGCTACTTGTGGGTGTGCACGCCGGGGCCGGAGAGCTTGAAGCCGGGCAGGTCGCCGAGGTTGTACGTCGCCTCGAAGGTCCGGCGGTAGCCGGTGTGGGCGACCCGCCAGCCGTCCGGCGTACGCACGTAGCGGTCGCTGTAGAACGCGCCGCCCTCGAGCATGAACTGGAACGCCTCGACGATCACCCGGTCGTAGA
Source organism: uncultured Actinomycetota bacterium (assembly GCA_963759065.1). GTDB lineage: Bacteria > Actinomycetota > Actinomycetes > Propionibacteriales > Nocardioidaceae > Nocardioides. The sequence continues at coordinate 5,557 of CAVWYA010000013.1, forward strand.
GGTACCAGCGGCCGGCGGCCGTCGTCGCCGGCCACCTCGATCTCGGGGTGGTGGGCCTGGTGGAGGGTGATCAGGCCCTCGCCGAGGTTGTCGCGCATGTAGGAGACGAGCGCGGCGCGGTCGTCGAAGACCAGCCCGTTGTAGTCGCCGGTGGCCTCGGGGACGAAGCACTCCGCGAAGCCGTCCCAGTCCTTGGAGTCGAGGGTGCGCAGGTAGCGGTACTTCAGCTCGCAGATCGCGCGGACGTCGCGCTCCTCGAGGACGAGGGCGGCGTAGTCGGGCTGGTCGTCGGCGGTCACGGGGGCAAGGTAGTGCACCGGCTGCGGGCACGTAACGCTCCGTCAACACTCCGTAAACCTTCAGGCGATGTTGGTCGGTCACGCTGAGTTCATCCCGTCAGAACGCCGGACCGCTCGGGTGCCTCCGGCCAGACCCGCAGGAGGCCGCCGTGGCAGATCCCACGAGGACCGAACGTGACATCGACCCCGACCTGGACCGCGACCTGGACCTCGAGCTGGAACGGATCCGGGCGCAGCGCGCCACGCTCCAGCACCGGCACGCCAAGAAGCTCACCCAGCTGATGGCCGAGCGCGAGGACCTCAAGGGCGTCCACGCACTCGCCGACCTGGTCAACGACTCGCTGCGCTGGTCGGCCTGAACAACCCCGGCCGCCCGCACGCGGGCGACGTTTCCACCGGCGTGGAACCGTCGTCGTTGCAGACTGGGACGCATGGTCACCAGCGAGTCATCGGCGGCGCCGTACGTCGAGGTCGGCGGCGACGTCGACATCGCAGCTGCCGCGAGCCTGTTCGCCGACCGCACGCGGGCTTCGATCCTCAACGCCCTCGCCGACGGCCGGGCGCTCGCGGCGAGCGTGCTGGCGGACGAGGCCGGCGTCAGCGCTCCCGCCGCCAGCGCGCAGCTGGCCAGGCTGACCGGGGCGGGGCTGATCGGCGTGGAGGTGTCCGGCCGGCACCGCTACTACCACCTCGCCTCGGACCGGGTGGCGATCGTGATCGAGGCGCTGTCCGCGTTAGCGCCGCCGATGCCGGTCCGCTCGCTGCGAGAGGGCACCCGCGCGGCCGCGCTGCGCCGGGCCCGCACCTGCTACGACCACCTGGCCGGCCGCTACGGCTGCGCGGTCACCCAGGCGCTGCTCGACCGCGGCGTCCTGGTCGCCGGCGACGGCATCGCCGACACCCGGCGCCGCAGCCACGACCCGCTGTCGTCGCAGCTGCACGAGCACCCCTACGAGCTCGGCCCGGACGCCGTACCCGTCCTGCAGGAGCTCGGGGTCGACCTCGACGCCGTACGCCGCGGGGGTGGGCAGCGACCGCTGCTGCGGTTCTGCCTCGACTGGAGCGAGCAGCGCCACCACCTGTCCGGGCGGCTCGGCTCGGCGGTGCTGGACGCGTTCCTCGAGCAGCGGTGGGTCGAGCGGCGCAGCGGCCACCGCGCGGTCACCGTGACCGATGCGGGTGAGGTGGCACTCGACCGGCTCACGTCGGGGTAGTCACGGACGGGATGGCCCCAGGACAACTCGATCCGGGGCCAGATCGTCCGTGACTATCCCGGCGTCAGCGCCGGCGACCCGTCCCGAACAGCCCGCGGGCGATCTCGGCGGCCGCCGTACGCATGAACTGGCGGAAGGCGCTGGACTTCACCACCTGGGTGACCACGCCCTCCTCTTCCTTCGTACGCCGCGTGGACGTCGTCTTCTTCGACGTCTTGGCGTCGGCCTTCGCCTTCTCGCCCGCGGCCTTCTCCTCGGCCGCCTTCTCGGCGCCCTTCTCGAGCTTGGCGGCGAGCATCTCGCGGGCGGACTCGCGGTCGACGGTGATGGCGTACTTGGCGTTGCGGGGGCTGGCCGTGACCGTCGCCTGCATCGCCGCCGGGTCGCTCGGCGCCATCAGCGACTCGGGCGCACGCAGCCGGGTCCAGGCGACCGGGGTCGGGGCGCCGCGCTCGTTCATCACCGTCACGATCGCCTCGCCGATGCCGAGCCCGGTGATCACCTCGCCGAGGTCGTCGTAGGCGGAGTTGGGATAGGTGTTGACGGTCGCCTTGAGCGCCTTCGCGTCGTTCGGCGTGTGCGCGCGGAGCTGGTGCTGCACCCGCGAGCCGAGCTGGGCGAGCACCGCGTCCGGTACGTCGGTCGGGCTCTGGGTCACGAAGAAGACTCCGACACCCTTCGAGCGGATCAGTCGCACGGTCTGGGCGATCTGGTCGAGGAACGCCTTCGACGCGTCGTTGAACAGCAGGTGCGCCTCGTCGAAGAAGAAGACCAGGTTGGGCTTGTCGACGTCACCGACCTCGGGCAGGTCGTGGAACAGGTCCGCGAGCAGCCACATGAGGAAGGTCGAGAAGACCTGCGGCCGGTCCTGGAGGTTGGGCAGCTCGACGAGCGAGATCAGCCCCTTGCCGTCGGCCGTGGTCTGCAGGAAGTCGCTCGACTCGAACTCCGGCTCACCGAAGAACGCGTCGGCACCCTGGTCGGAGAAGCCGATCAGCTCGCGCAGGATGACACCGGCCGTGGCGGCGGACAGGCCCCCCAGGTTCTTCAGGTCCGCCTTGCCCTCGTCGCTGGTGAGGAACTTGACCACCTCACGCAGGTCGGACAGGTCGAGCAGCGGCAGCCCCGCCTGGTCGGCGTAGTGGAAGACCAGGCCGAGGCTGGACTCCTGGGTGTCGTTGAGGCCGAGCACCTTGCTGAGCAGCGTCGGTCCGAACGCCGACATCGTGACCCGCAGCGGGATGCCGGTGCCCTGGCCGCCGAGCGCGTAGTACTCGACCGGGAACCCGGTCGCCGTCCACTGCTGGCCGACGGAGGCGGTCCGGGCGGTGAGCTTGTCGCTGGGCTCACCCGGGGTCGCGAGTCCGGAGAGGTCGCCCTTGATGTCGGCCGCGAAGACGGGTACGCCGGCCGAGCTCAGCTGCTCGGCCATCAGCTGCAGGGTCTTGGTCTTGCCGGTGCCGGTCGCGCCGGCCACGAGGCCGTGCCGGTTCAGCATCCCGAGCGGGATCCGGATGTGGGTGCTGGTGAGCGTGGTCGCGTCGAGCATCAGCCCGCCGAGCTCGAGCGCCGTACCTTCGAACTCGTAGCCCGGGGCCACCGCCTGGACGATGGGGCTGTCCTCGTGCGGCTCGGGACCCGGGACGGCGGGTGGCGCCGGCGCGGCTGCCGGCTCGGCTGCCGGCTCCGCTGGAACCTCGGTCGCCGGCTCGCTCGCTGGCTCGGCGGCTGGCTCGGTGGGCGTCTCGCTGGCCGGCTCCGGCGGCGTGGCGGTCATGGCGCAACCCTAGGACCCCGCTGTCGGGAGGGCGCCCCCGCGAGGAAGAAGGCACTGATCGGACCGCTGGTTACTATCGCCGCGTGATCTTCAAGCGCGTCGGTGAGGGGAGGCCGTACCCCGACCACGGCCTGTCCTCGAAGGCGTGGGCGGCGCTGCCGCCGCGGCAGGTCCGGCTCGACGAGCTGGTGACCACGAAGGACACCCTTCAGCTGGCCGCACTGCTCGACGAGGACTCGACGTTCTACGGCGACCTGTTCGCCCACGTCGTGGAGTGGCAGGGCGAGTACTACCTGGAGGACGGCCTGCACCGGGCTCTTCGCGCGGCGCTCCAGCAACGGAACGTCCTGCACGCGCGCGTGCACACCGTGGTGATCTGATGGCCGGGTTCGAGTGGCGGCTGACCGCGCGCCTGCGCACCGCCATCACGCTGGCCGCACTCGCCGTACTCATGCTCCTCGGCATCACCTGGGGCTGGGCGCAGATGACCAAGCCGTTCCCGGGCAAGGTGGACGCCGCGATCTGCGTGGACACGTCGTACGCCGCGGGCGACGAGCTGTTCGTCCAGGACGTCACGGTGAGCGTGCTCAACGCGGGCGGGCGCGAGGGGCTGGCCGTGCGGACGTTGTCCGAGCTCGAGACCGTCGGCTTCGCGGCGGGCCAGACGTCCAACGCTCCCAAGGGCACCGCGCTCACCTCGGCCGCGGAGATCTGGGTCGACGACGTCGACAACCCGGGCGCCAAGCTGCTGCGCGCCCGGCTCGGCAAGGTGCCGGTCGTCGCGCATCCCGAGGCGGACTACGCCGGCATCATCGTGGTGGTCGGCGACGCCTTCGGTGAGCTGCGGCAGGGTCCGCTGTCGGTCATCCTGTCCGACGACGCGGTGGTCTGCAGCCCGCCTGTGGAATGACCGTCACCCCAGCCACTGCGCCAGTCGCCCGCGCGCACTGACCTGGCGGAGCCGTTCCTCGGTCTCCTCGCGATGCTTGCGCGAGGTCACGACCAGCAGCTCGTCGCCGTGCTTGAGCACGGTCCGGCGTTCGGGCACCAGCGTCTCGCCGTCCCGGACGATCATCGAGACCGAAGAGCCGGCGGGCAGGCGCAGCTCGCCGACCTCGACGCCGTGCATCTTCGAGGTGGGCGCGATGGTGATCTGGAGCAGGTCGGCCGCGACTCGCTCGAGGGGTGCCGCCTCGATGTCGAGGCCGCGGGGCTCGGAGCGCCGCGCCACGCGCAGGATCTTCGCGACCCACGGCAACGTCGGGCCGGTGACCAAGGTGTCGATCACGACCAGGACGAAGACCAGGTTGAACAGGCGCCTCGAGTCGTCGACCCCTTCGGCCAGGGGGATCGTCGCGAGCACGATCGGCACCGCGCCGCGCAGCCCGGCCCAGGAGATGAACGTCAGCTCGCGGACCGGCAGGGGCTGCGCCACGGCGCTGGCCGCGACGGAGAGTGGGCGGGCCAGGACGGTGAGGAGCATCCCGGCCACCAGGGCGAAGAGGACCGTCTCGAGGTCGAGGCTGCCCGGCGAGAGCAGCAGTCCGAGCATCACGAACAGGCCGATCTGCGAGAGCCAGGCCAGCCCCTCCGCGAAGGAGCGGGTCGCGGCGCGGTGCGGCAGCTCGGAGTTGCCGAGGACCAGCGCGGCGACGTAGACCGCGGCGAAGCCGGAGGCGTGCAGGGCGGCGGCGCCGCCGTAGGACAGGAAGCACAGCGCCAGGACCGACAGCGGGTAGAGGCCGGACGACGGCAGTGCCGCGCGGCGCATCAGCCAGGCGCCGGCAAACCCAACGACGAGGCCGAAGGCGACGCCGCCGACCAGCTCGTAGGCCACCAGCCCGAAGTTGTAGGCCAGCCCGTGCTCGTCCAGGCCGCCGGTCGAGATGATCGTGACGATCACGATGATCGGCGCGTCGTTGAGCCCGGACTCCGCCTCGAGGGTACCGGTGAGCCGTTTGGGGAGCGGTACGACGCGCAGCACCGAGAACACCGCCGCCGCGTCGGTCGGGGAGATGATCGCGCCCAGCAGCACCGCGGTCTCCCACGGCAGCCCGAGCAGGTAGTGCGTGGAGACGGCGACCACCAGCACGCTGACCGTGACCCCGACGGTCGCCAGGGAGAGCCCGAGCCGCATCGACGGCCTGACGTCGGCCCACGGCGTGGTGAGACCGCCCTCGGCGAGGATCACGATCAGGGCCGCGAACCCCATCGCGTGCGCCAGCTCGGCGTCCTCGAAACCGATGCCGAGCCCGGACTCGCCGAGCGCGACGCCCATCAGCAGGTAGAGCAGCAGCGACGGCAGCCGGGTCCGCGACGAGACGCGGACCGCCAGGATCGCGAGGAACGTGACCGCCGAGCCCCACAGCACGAACACATCGAGCTGGTGGACATCTATGGACACTGTCACCTCGCTCGACGGGGGTGGCGAGTCACCACCCTATCGGTCGTCGAGGTGTCGTCCGGACTCAGAACGAGCCGGTGGACGCCCAGACGGGCCGGACGTCCTTGCGGTACTTCCGGCCGAAGAGCCCGGCGATGATCGCGAGCACCGGGCCCGGGACGTTGCCGCGCAGCCCGGCCTTCTCCTCGGGGGTCGCGCCGTCCTGGAGCCACGCCATGAACACACCCGCCTGGCCGATCCCGGTGCGCCGGCTGAACTTCTTGCCCATCTCCTTGATCGCCGGATGGTCCTTCTCCTTCTGGTAGACCGGCTCGCTCGTCTCCTCCTCGTGGTCGAGGTGGGTGTTGGTCGTGGTCTCGAGCTTCGCCATCGCCGCGCCGGCCGCGTCGGCGTGGGCCCTGCTGGCGGAGGTCGCGAACGTCTGCATCGCCTTGCGGGTGGTGGCGAGGTCGGCCGCCATCAGCTCGTGCTCGTGGTCGAAGCTGTCGATGGTCGCCTGGTCCACACCGACCGCCGTCAGGCCCGCCCAGGCGATCTCGTGCTCACCCTCGTGGTGGTCGGTGAGCTGCGCGTCGAAGTTCTCCCACGCCCGCAGCAGCGCGGCCGCCCGCGCCTTGTCACCGTCGGTGAACTTGTCGAGCGCCGTCCGGAACCGCCTCAGGTCGCGGCGTACGGCGCAGTGGATCACCTTGTTCATGCTCATGCTCGTAGCTGCCATGCGCACAAGTTAGACACTCAGGTGGTCGGTGTGTAGCCCGGTCGCCCGGAGGCGTCCCACTCCTCCCAGAACGACGTGAACTCCTCGCCCAGGAACGGGTCGCCGCCGGTCATCGCGATGCCACCGCGGCGCACGGTCCAGTCCCACGGCGCCAGCTCCTGGGCGGCGGCCAGGTGCCGCTTCGCCGCCTCGGTGTCGCCGTGGCGCTGGAGGTACGCCGCGACCCGCCGCCCGGCCAGCGCGAGCTGTTCGGAGTCGCTGCGCTGGAGCCGCTCGACGTCGGCACTCTCGGGAAGCTCGCCGACGCGGACCCAGCGACGCAGCGCGTCGTGGTGCTGCGCGCTCGAGATCTTGGTGAACTCGACGAACTGGTCGTCACCCGGCGCGATGGTCGGCGGCTTGACGATGTTGTCGTCCTCGTCGACCCACACCACCGAGGGGACGTTGGTGATGCCGTACCTCTCGGCGGTGACGTGGGCGGTGTCGACGGCGACCGGGTAGGACGGGTGCGCGGCCTCGACCCACGGCCGGGTCTCCTCGGGGTCGTGGTCGAGCGCGACGGAGAAGAGCTGCATCCCGGAGTCGGCCAGCTCGTCCTGGAGCTGCTGCCACCCGGCGAGCTCGTAGCGACACCCGCACCAGCTCGCCCAGGTGATGAGCACCCGCTTCTGCCCGGAGTAGTCGTCGAAGGAGACCGGGTTGCCGTCGACGTCCTGCAGGTCGAGGCGCGGGGCCTTGCCGCCCGCGAGCTCGCGATGGTGGGTCTCGGCGGACGGCGCGACGGCCGCCACGCCCGCCTCCTCGTCGTGGACCACGAGCAGCCCCAGGGCGTCGGTGACGGAGCGGCCCAGCAGCGGCACGCACGTCTCGTCGCGGCACAGCCCCTCGGGCTTGAGCTCCCAGCCGAGCGCCGCCGCCAGGGCCGCGTCGTCGGCGAGGCCACCGGGCAGCGGGCGCTCACGTCCGTCGACGTCGATCAGGATCACCGGCACATCACGGTGACAGGATTCCACGGAACTAGAACTTGTTCTAGTCTTGCCGTCGTGGCCGGCACCGATCTTCCCGACGTCCGCTCCGACGCGGGCCTCCCCGCGGACGTGCCGGCGTACGACGTCGCGGTGGTCGGCTTCGGCATCGCCGGCGGGTGCGCCGCGCTCGAGGCCGCCCGCGCGGGTGCCCGGGTGCTGCTGCTCGAGCGCGCGGCGGTGCACGGCGGCACGTCGGCGCTGTCCGGCGGTCACTTCTACCTCGGCGGCGGGACCGCGGTGCAGGTGGCGACCGGCCACGAGGATCCCGTCGAGGAGATGGTGAAGTACCTGACCGCCACCTCGAAGGATCCCGAGCCCGACAAGATCCGCGCCTACTGCGAGGGCTCCGTCGAGCACTTCGACTGGCTGGAGACGCTGGGCTTCGAGTTCGAGCGCTCCTACTACCCGGAGAAGGCGGTGATCCAGCCCGGCACCCAGGGGCTGATGTTCACCGGCAACGAGAAGGTCTGGCCCTACCTCGACGACGCCAGGCCGGCGCCGCGCGGCCACAAGGTGCCGGTCCCGGGTGACGTCGACGGGACCAAGCTGGTGATGGACCTGCTCCGCGACCGGGTCGAGGAGGCCGGGGTCGAGGTGCGCTACGAGACCGGCGCGAGCCACCTGGTGACCTCGCCGTCCGGTGACGTGGTCGGGGTGGAGTGGAGGTCGTTCAACACCACCGGCTTCGTGCGGGCCGGCGCGGTCGTCCTGGCCGCCGGTGGCTTCGTGATGAACCCCGACATGGTCGCGGCCTACACACCCGCCCTCGGGTCGAAGCTGTTCACCCTCGGCTCGACGTACGACGACGGGCTCGGCATCCGGCTCGGCGCGTCGGTCGGCGGAGAGCTCAAGCACATGGACGAGCCGTTCATCACCGCGCCGTTCTACCCGCCGTCGGTGCTGGTGAAGGGGCTCATCGTCAACAGGCTCGGCGAGCGGTTCGTCGCCGAGGACAGCTACCACGCGCGCACGTCCTTCCACGTGATGCGCCAGCCCGTGCAGGCGGCATACCTGATCGTCGACAGCGCGCACCTCGAGGAGCAGCGGATGTCGCTGTGCCCGTTGATAGACGGCTGGGAGACGGTCGAGGAGATGGAGCAGGGGCTCGACCTGCCCGCCGGCTCGCTGGTCAGGAGCCTCGCCCGCTACAACGAGCACGCCGCGCGTGGCGAGGACCCGGACTTCCACAAGCACGCCGACTGGCTGGCGCCGCAGGACACCGGCCCGTGGGGTGCCTACGACCTGACGCTGGGCAAGGCGCTGTACGCCGGGTTCACCCTCGGCGGGCTGCGGACCAGCGTCGACGGCCAGGTGCAGCGGGCGGACGGCTCGGCGATCGGTGGCCTGTACGCCGCCGGCGCGTGCGCCTCCAACATCGCGCAGGACGGCGCCGGCTACTGCTCCGGCACCCAGCTCGGCGAGGGGTCGTTCTTCGGCCGACGGGCCGGTCGGCACGCGGCCGCAGTTTCACCGGGTACCCGGTGATTCTGGCCCTTCCGGTATGGAGTTCCTTACGGTCAGGGGCAGTTTCACCGGGTACCCGGTGAAACTGCCCGCGCCGTAGCCTCACCGCATGACCAGCGAGCCGCGCGAGTTCCGGGACCAGAACCTGCGCGGCGCGCGGTTCGTCGAGTCCGACCTCTCCGACGTCGTCATCCGCGGATCCGAGATCTCCGGCATGGACATCGACGCGCCCTGGCTGCCGTTCGGCAAGCCGCTGCTCGTCAACGGCGTCGACGTGGTCGCCTACGTCGAGGAGGAGCTCAACCGGCGCTTCCCCGGCCGCGCGCTGTGGCGCGCCACGGACCCGGAGGGGCTGCGTCGGGCGTGGCAGGCCGTGGAGGACGCCTGGGACGCGGCGATCGCGCGGGCCGCGACCCTGCCCGCCGGCGCGGTCGACGAGCGGGTCGCCGGCGAGTGGTCCTTCTCCGAGACGCTGCGCCACCTCGTGCACGCCACTGACATCTGGCTCGGCAAGGGGGCGCTCGGGTGGGACACCGAGGCGTTCCACCCGCTCGGCCTGGGGCACGGCAAGGCATCCACCGACATCCCGTCGTACGACGACGTGCTGGCGGCCCGTGCGGACCGGGTCACGAAGATGCGCGACTTCCTCGCCGGCGCGACTGACGCCCTGCTCGACCAGGAACGGCGCAACCCGCACAACCCGGAGCACCCCGAGACCGTGCGCAACTGCGTCCAGGTGGTGATGGAGGAGAGCTGGGAGCACCTGCGCTTCGCGCTGCGCGACCTCGACGCGATCGAAGCCCGCACATGACCGAGATCGTCGACCGCTGGCAGGTCGCGAGCCGCGCCAACGTGCCGCCGTTCCATGTCATGGACCTCCTGGCCGCGGCACAGACGCGGCGGCGGACCCACGGCGACCTGCTCGACATGCTGGCCGGGCAGCCGAGCACCGGCGCGCCGGCGCCGGTCCGCGACGAGGCGATCCGGCTGCTGCAGGGCACCGACCCGCTCGGCTACACGCCGGCGGTCGGGATCCTCGAGCTGCGCAGGGCGATCGCGGCCCACCACCAGCGGACCTACGGCGTCGACGTCGACCCCGACGAGGTCATCGTCACCACGGGCAGCAGCGGCGGGTTCCTGCTGGCCTTCCTCGCGGCGTTCGAGGTCGGCGACAAGGTGGCGATGGCCCGGCCCGGCTACCCGTGCTACCGCAACGTGCTCACCGCGCTGGGCGTCGAGGTGGTCGAGGTGCCGACCGGACCGGAGACGAGGTTCCAGCCCACGGTCGAGCAGGTCGCCGAGCTGCACGCGCAGCACCGCCTCAAGGGGCTCGTCGTCGCGAGCCCGGCCAACCCGACCGGCACCATGCTGTTGCCGAGCGAGCTCGCGGCGCTGGCGCGGTGGTGCGAGGACGAGCACGTGCAGCTGATCAGCGACGAGATCTACCACGGCATCGAGTACGCCGAGGACAAGCTGGCCAGGTCCGCCTGGGAGACCAGCCGCGAGGCGGTGGTCTTCGCGAGCTTCAGCAAGTACTTCTCCATGACCGGCTGGCGGATCGGCTGGATGCTGGTGCCCGACCGGCTGCGCCGGGCCTGCGACGTGCTGACCGGCAACTTCACGATCTGCCCGCCGGTGCTCGCCCAGCGCGCCTGCCTGGCGGCGTTCGACGACGCGACGTACGCCGAGATCGACGGGCACGTGCGCCGCTACGCGGACAACCGCCGGATCCTGCTCGAGGGGCTGCCGAAGCTCGGGATCACCGAGCTGGCCCCGGCCGACGGCGCCTTCTACGTCTACGCCGACATCGGCCACCTGACCGACGACTCGATGACCTTCTGCCACGACCTGCTCGCGCGCACCGGAGTGGCGATCGCCACGGGCATCGACTTCGACACCGAGGCCGGCGGCCGGTTCGTGCGGCTCAGCTTCCCGGGCGAGGCGGCCGCGATCGAGCGGGCACTCGAGCGGCTCTCCACAGTCCTCTGACCACAGGTTTGCCCCACCGTCCGCGGCGGGCAGATCGTCGGCATGTACGGCGACACCGATGCGATCCGCGGGCTGGCCCGCACCATGCGCGACCAGGGCACCGCGCTGCGCTCCCAGGCCGGCTGGGTGCTCAACCGTGCCGAGGAGGTGCCCTGGCAGGGGCTCGCCGCCGACGCGATGCGGGCCCGGGTGCGCGGCCAGGTCGAAGCGCTGCGGCACACCGCTGAGCTGGCCGACGACGCCGCCGTCGCTCTCGTCCGGCACGCCGACGAGGTCGACCGGATGAAGGCCCTGATCGCCGCGATCGAACGCAAGGTGACGGCCCTGGTCGCCGCCGCCAAGGACCGGCTGGCCGGGCTGGTGGCCAGCGTGCTGCCCGACCCCGTCGACGAGCTCCTCGACCGGTTCGTGCCTCCACCATCAGGTCACCGCGACTGGCTCACGATCGACCTCCCGGGACTCTCATGACCACCCCACGAAAAGCGTTGAGCGTCGACCAGGAGCCCGAGATCGTCCACGTCCGCGGCGGGTCCGCCGGCCTCGAGGCGTCGTACGCCGCAGCACGAGCGCTGGCGCAGGACTTCGACGACACCGGGGACAGGCTGCGTGGCATGGGCGCCGACGGGCTGCGGGTGATGCGCGACCCGGACCTGCTGGAGTCTGGGCTGCTGGCCCCCGGGAGCTGCGCCGCCGCCGAGGCCGCGGTGCTCGCGGCCACCGGCGGCCCGGACGGGGTGGTCGCGGCGTCGTTCGGCTGGGAGGCCGACGCGATCGCGGTCCGGACCGCCATCGACTGCCTCGAGCTGGCCGACGACGCCGTGCGGTTCGCGATCGAAGGACTCGACCGGCAGCTCGTGCTGACCCTCGGTCCGCTGGCCGCGGCCGCGATCGCCACCGACCCCGACGTGCTCACCGACGTGCCCGGTCTGACCGAGCACCTCGTGTCCGGGCTCGGTGGACCGGTCTCGGCCGGCCTGCTCACGACCCTCTACGGCGACCCCGGCCGGCCCGTCGTCACCCGCCATCCCACCGTGGTGGGCACGACCCAGCCGGTCTCGGTGCGCGACCTGCTCGAGCACCTGCACGAGGTGGCCTCGCTCTCCGACCGCCACGACTCCCCCGCCAACGGCACCATTGAGCTCCAGACGATCACCGGCGCGGACGGCAGCGTCCGTCACGTCCTCTACCTGCCCGGCACCGACGACTTCAACGCGCCATGGGACCAGGACTCCGACGTGCGCGACCTCGAGACCGACCTGGACTCCATGGCCGGCGAGCCGGACGCCTACCTGCAGGGCATCCTCGAGGCGCTCGACCAGGCCGGGGTCGGCACGGGCGAGCCGGTGCTCGTCGTCGGCCACTCCCTGGGCGGCATGGAGGCGGCGGCGATCCTGGCCGGTCACGGCGGCCACCACGTCACCGACGTCGTGACGGCCGGCTCCCCGACCGCACAGGTGCCGGGCTTCCCCAGCGGCTCGCACGTGCTCTCGCTCGAGCAGCAGGGCGACATCGTCCCCGAGCTCGACGGCGCACCCAACCCCGAGTCGGTCGAACAGACGACGGTGGTCTTCGACGCCCATCCCGGGGGTGGGATCCTGGCCCACCACTCCTACGGCGCCTACGAGGAAGGTGCCGGGCTGGTCGATGCGGCCACGGACCCCTCGATCGTCGACGCCGTGCAGTCGCTGCAGGACCACGGCTTCCTCGGCTCGGGCGGCCAGGTCACCAGCCAGGTCTTCCAGATCACCCGCTCCCCGTGAGTTTCGCCCGGGTCCGCGCGGGTAGGTGGCTGACGAACGAGAGGCGGTCCGGATGTACGGCGACTCCGACGTGATGCGCAAGCACGTCAGCAAGCTGCGCGAGCAGGGCGCCGACATCCGCGCGATGGCCGACCAGATCGTCTCCCAGGCCGAGGGGGTCACGTGGGCGGGCCGCGCCGGCGACTCGATGCGGGAGCGGATCCGGGAGCGCGCCACCCGGCTGCGCGAGGCGGCCGACGGACACGAGCGCGCCGCCGACTCGCTGGAGAGCCACACCCAGCTGGTCGACGAGCTGAAGGACTCGATCGCCGAGACCGAGCGCCGGGCGACGGCACTGCTGGAGGACGGCGACCTCCCGAGGTTCGAGCCGCCCGCGTCCGGCCACAAGGACTGGCTGGCGGTCACCCTGCCGGGCGTCGGGGACCGCACCTGATGCCGACCATCGATCTGGGGCCGCCGCGCCCGACGCCGCACGACCTGCTCGACGGACTGCCCCGACGGGTGGCCCTCACCCTGCCGGAGCTGCGCTTCGTCGCGGACCGGGCCAACGGCGCCCCGCTCCCCTTCGACCTGCGCGACGGTGACGAGGGCGACGGTGGTCTCGACGACCGCCTCGGCGGCAGCCACGGCTCCCCCGAGCAGGCGGCGTACGCCGACGCGCTCACCCGACTGCACGACCCGGCCACCTCCCTCTCCCGACGCGGTCTGCTGGTGGGAGGACCTGACGACGGAGTCGTCGAGGAAGGCATGGTCGGCGCCATTGGACTGCTGGCCACGCCCACGGTCGCCATCGACCTCGACGTCGCCGCCGGGCCTGTCCAGGTCAAATCATGGCACCGGCAGTGCGGCGGCGCGGTCGCCGCACTGTCGACGCAGGACGGCCTGGTCTTCGAGCTGGCCTGGTTCCCGACCTGGGCCTGGGCGGCCGAGCTGGCGCGCGCCGCCGTCGTACCCGAGGACCTGCCGCTGCACGACTCGGTCGTCCCCGATCTCGTGACCGTCCCCCACGCGCTGGCCGACGCCGCCATCGAGGCCGCCCGCACCCACCGCACGGACCTCGTCCCCGTGCTGGTGGAGCAGCATCCGGGCGCCGTCGTCGACGGGTCCGGTCGCACGCTCACCGACGGCGAGGTGGTCACCGTGCTCACCGGGCTGGCCACGGAGGCTCGCGGTCGGCTCCGCGCACTGGTCGCTGACGTGTCCGGCGAGGAGACCAGCACGGTCGGCGTGGTCGCCTGGACGCTGGTCGCCGACGGATGGCGCGCCCTCCGCCCGCGCCGGGCCGACGACGGACTGCTGCTCGAGGTGGCCCGGGCGATTCCCGAGGACCTCGCCGCAGAGCTGGCCCCGGTCCTGGCAGAGGTCTCCCCATGAACGTCCGGGTCGCGGAACGGTCCGACAAGTACGACCAGCTGCTCCAGCTGGCCGACGTGTTCGACCGCTCGGGCGACGAGCTGCGCTCGATGGCCGGCCTGGGTGCGGAGGTGCTGCGCGACGACGCGGTCGCCGACTCCGCCGACCTCTCGTCGGCGTCCCACACCCGCGCCGAGGAGGACATCCGCGCGGCGACCACCGGCAAGCACGGCCTGCTGTCCCGGTCGATCGAGCTCGACGCCGACGCACTCGTCGTGCGCGCCACGGTGCTCACCTACCAGTGGATCGACGAGCTCCGCGACGCGGCGTACGAATCCATGGGAGCAATCGCCGGGCGGGCGATCGGCTACCTCGCTCCCAACGTCGCCCTCGGCGGCGCCATCATCACGGCCGGTCTGATCGAGACCGACGCCCTCGACCGCGATGGCGTGGCCACGTTCCTCAGCGAGCTCGCGGCGGCCAACCCCGAGCTCCTCGACCAGGTCGTCTCCGGCGGCGGAGGCCTGCTCGACGGCCTACAGATGCGAGCGGCCCTGACGGCCGGGTTCCTCTCGGGCGAACCCGGCCGCCGGGCCGCACGCGGTGGTCTGCGGGCGGTGGGGGTCGAGACCCTCCGCCAGGACTCCTCGGCCGCGCTGCGCGACGTTGCCGGCTGGCTGCTGACCGGCCCGCCACCGAGCGCCGACGATGCACCACCCGTCGTCGAGGCGCCGCGCGTGCCCGCGACGCTGGCCGACCTGATGACGACGCTCGAGTCGCAGGACGACCGGGTGCTCGTCCACCGCACGGCGCCCGGCCGCTACGTCGCCTACGTCGGCCGGCCACCCGCCGTCATCGTGCCCGACGACGGGCCCGGCCCGCGGCTGGTCTCGGGCGACCTCACTCCCTACGCCGCCGAGGTGGCCCAGACGATCGCCGCCGCGGTGGCCGGGGACGACCGCCCCCACGTCATGGTCGTGGGCTCCGGCGCCGGCGGAGTGGTGGCTGCCGAGCTCGCTGCACTGGAGCGGCCCCTGCCGTTCGTCGTCGACCAGGTCGTCACGGCGGGTTCCCCCGCCGCCCAGGTGCCACGACTGCCGGACGCGACCCGGATGCTCTCGCTCGAGGACCGCGCCGACCCCGTCGCCCTGCTCGGCTCG
Source organism: uncultured Actinomycetota bacterium (assembly GCA_963759065.1). Lineage (GTDB taxonomy): Bacteria > Actinomycetota > Actinomycetes > Propionibacteriales > Nocardioidaceae > Nocardioides. Next base: position 20,723 of record CAVWYA010000013.1, read on the forward strand.
CTCGTCAGCGCCGGCGACGACCAGCGCACCACCGTCGTCTTCGACGCCGCCGGCTCGTCGTCGGAGGGCGTCTACGTCGCCGGTGCAAAGGCTGCCGACGCCTCGCCCGACCTGGTCGCCGAGCTCGACCGGCTGCGCGATCTGGGCTACCTCGCGCCTGCCTGACCTCCTACGTGGGGGCGGTGGTCCGGCGGCCGGTTCGATAGCGGCCCGGTGTCGTTCCGATGACGTGGGTGAACGCTGCGATGAAGCTGCTGGGACTGGCCCAGCCGCAGGCGTACGCGGTGTTGATGGTGTCGTGGCCGTCGGCGAGGAGCACCAGCGCGTGGTAGATGCGTAGCTGCGTGCGCCACTCGTAGAACGTCATGCCGAGCTCGTCGCGGAACAGCCGGCTGAGGGTGCGGGTGCTGGCTCCGACGGTCTTTCCGAGCTCGGCCAACGTGGCGTTCTCGGCGGGCGTCTCGTGCAGCATCCGGGCAACGGCTTGCAGCCGGTCGTCCCGTGGTTCCGGCAGGTGCAGTGGCTGTTCGTCTGCCTCGCGGAGCTCGTCGACGAGGACTCGAAGAAGGCGAGCGTGCGCGGGGCGGCTGTAGCCGGGCGTTTCGTCGTCGTAGTTGCGAGGGCCGGTCAGGGCGAGCAGGACCTCGCGGGCGAGGTCGGAGGCCAGGAACACGGCCGGGCGGTGTGCAATCAGCCGAGCGAGGAACGGCGTGAGAAAGACGATCCGCATGTCGGTGTCGCCGTGGGCGCGGTGGTAGTGCGTGAACCCGGCCGGGGTCCAGGCGACCCGGTTGGCGGGGACGATCGACGTGCCGCGTTCGGTGTGGACCGCCAACACGCCACTGGCTGCGTAGACCAGGTGCCCCTCTGTGTGCGACTGCACCGCGCTCGCCTCGCCGGAGGTCCAGTGGTGGCGCCCGCCGGACGGCCACACATGTGAGGTCACGCCGGGCATGAGGGAAGGTTGGCGGCGAACAGGCATCAGTTGGCATTCTATCGGTGGTGAGCCACCCTCGGATCCAGCAAGACTTCCTTGAAACCGCAGTCTGAGGAAGGAAGCGAAAGCTCATGACAACGTTCGTTCTCGTGCCCGGCGCCTGGAAGGGCGCCTGGGCCTATGAGTCGGTGGTTCCGTTGCTGGAGCGTGCCGGTCACACCGTTCACGCCGTGACCCTGACGGGTCTGCGGCCGGACGACGACGACGCGACGGTCGCGACCGCCAACCTCGACAAGCACGCCGACGACGTGCTGCGGCTGCTCGACCGCGCTCACATCACCAGCGCGACGCTGGTCGGCCACAGCTACGCCGGGATGGTGATCGCGGCCGCCGCCGACCGGGCCGGCGGCCGGGTCTCACGACTCGTCCATCTCGACGCCTTCGTCCCGCGCGACGGCGACTCGTGGTGGTCGTTGACCAACGAGTACTTCCGGGAGGTGTTCACGGCCGGCGCCTCGGCCAACGGCTACGCCGTCCCACCTCCGGCCAAGAACGGCGGCGATCCTCGCCGGCGTCCCCATCCCCTCGCCTCGGTCCTGCAAACGGTGCGACTCACCGGGGCCGTGGACCAGGTCCCTCGGCGTGAGCTCGTCTACTGCTCGGGATGGGAGGACCGGACGCCGTTCGCGGACCTGCGGACCCGACTGGAAGCAGATCCCGAGTGGCTGGTGCACGACCTCCCCACCGCTCACGACGCCATGCATGAGGATCCGGACGCAGTGGCTGCGCTTCTGCTCGGCGAAGGCCGGTCAGCGGGCGTCCACTAGAGGATGTCGTGGACGAACTCCCCCAGCTGCGTGAGGTTGCGGCACTCCACCATCGGGACGATGTCGCCGTACTTCGCGGCCACCGAGTCGCCGGTGTCCCAGTGCCGACGGTGCTCGGGGTTGAGCCACCACGCGTGCCGCGAGTTGCGCTCCATCTCCTTGAGCTTGTCGAGCGCGAGGTCGGAGTAGTTGGAGCGCGCGTCGCCGAGGATCAGCAGTGACGACTTCGGGCCCAGCGCGTCGGAGTGCTCCTCGACGAACTTCATGAACGAGCGCCCGTAGTTGGTACGGCCCCAGAGCGCGGCGTGCGACGTGCTGGCGGCGAGGTCGGCCATCACGTCGGCGACGTCCGCCCCCGGCTTGAAGTGGTGGGTCACCTCGTGGACGTGGTCGATGAAGGTGAACGCGCGGACCTTCTGGAACTGGTCGCGCAGCGCGAAGACCAGCAGCAGAGTGAACTGCGCGAAGTTGGCGACCGAGCCGCTCACGTCGCAGAGCACCACGAGCTCGTTGCGGTGCGGACGCTTCGGGCGGTGGTGGGTGACCAAGGGTACGCCGCCGGTGGAGATCGACGCGCGCACGGTACGCCGGAAGTCGAGCGGGCCGCGTCGCCGGGCGTGGTGCTCCTGGGTGAGCCGGGTCGCGAGCCGACGCGCGAGTGGGTAGATCTCGCGGCGCATCTCCTCGAGATCCGCCTTGCGCGCGGCGGTGAAGTCGAGCCGGTCGATGCTCGGCCGGATCGCCACCTCCGCGACGTGGTCGGGCCCCTTCTCCTCGGCGATCCGGCGGCGCGCGTCGTCCTCGACCTGCGTGGTGAAGGCGCCGACTCGACGCCCGGCCGCCCGGCGCGCCTCCTCCTCGCTCCGCCCCTCGGCCAGCAGCGCCGCCACGATCCGCTCGACCAGCTCGGCGGGCGAGACCCGCTGCAGTGCGGTGTAGGCCGACCAGCTCGACAGACCGGGGCCGCGTCCGGGCATGGCGCCGAACCGGCCCACCATCTCGACCGCCAGCCGGGCCAGCTCGTCCTGGTCGCCGTCGGCCAACGCCTGCGCGAGCAGCTCGCGGAACTCGGCCAGCGCCTGGCCGTTGTCGCGGACCTGGCTGCTTGCTTCCGGGCTGGCCTCGTCGTTCGGCTCCCGCCGGGCACCCTCGCCGACCAGCCGCGGGAAGTAGACGTCGAAGAGCGCGTCGAAGGTCGGCCGCTGGCTCTGCTTCTTGACCAGCGTCGCGGCGTACGCCGCGTGGACGGTCTCGCGCTGCCCCCACGGCAGCGCGGAGAGCGCGGCGACCGCGTCGAGGTCCTCGGCCAGCGACACGGCCAGGCCGGCCCCGCGCAGCGCCTCCAGGAAGGCGATGTGGCGCTCGACCAGCCCGCTGCTCATCTTCTACTTCCGAAGACGCAGCTCGCGGATCGCACGCTCCTGGTCGGAGGCGTGCTTGAGGACGACGCCCAGCGTGTCGTCGACGGCCTTGTCGTCGAGGTCGCGGATCTCGAGCGCGATCAGGGTGCGCGCCCAGTCGACGGACTCGGCGATCGACGGCGGCTTCTTCAGCTCGAGGTCACGCAGCCTGGCGACGGTCGCGACCAGCTGGGCCGCCACCCGCTCCTCGAGGTCCGGCACCTGCGAGAGCACGATCACCCGCTCGCGCTCCTCGTCGGGGTAGTCGAGGTGGAGGTACAGGCAGCGTCGCTTGAGCGCCTCGGACAGCTCGCGGCTGGCGTTGGACGTGAGGACGACGAAGGGGCGGCGTACGGCGGACAGCGTGCCGAGCTCGGGGATCGTCACCTGGAAGTCGGACAGCACCTCGAGCAGCAGCCCCTCGACCTCGACGTCGGTCTTGTCGACCTCGTCGATGAGCAGCACGGTCGGCTGGTCGCGCCGGATGGCGGTGAGCAGGGGCCGGGTCAGCAGGAACTCGTCGGTGAATATGTCGTCCTTGGTGTCCGCCCACGTCGCGTCACTCTGTGCATCGGGACTGGCCTGAGTGGCCTGGATCCGGAGCAGCTGCTTCTTGTAGTTCCACTCGTAGAGGGCGCGCGCCTCGTCGAGCCCCTCGTAGCACTGCAGCCGGATCAGGTCCGCGCCGGTCGCGCGCGAGATCGCCTTGGCCAGCTCGGTCTTGCCGACGCCCGCCGGGCCCTCGACCAGCAGCGGCTTCTCGAGCGCACCGGCGAGGTACGCCGTCGTCGAGGTGGCCTGGTCGGCCAGATAACCGGACGCGGTCAGGCGCTCGGTGACCTCCTCGGGCGAGGCGAACCATGACATAACGACATCTTCGCCTACCCGGGTCACGCCACCCCGTCGGGTGGTCCACACCGGCCCGGAACCCGGCAAGCCCCACCTCGTTGTCCCTGCGTGGACCTCCCCCGGCACCGGCGTACGCCGCGACGCCCCACGCGCGTCGTCATGGCGTCGCTCAAGGGCGCTGCGCTCGGTGGTCTGCTCTCGCTCCTGGTGGTCGGCGGCCTGCACGCCACCGCACCCTCCGCGAACCCGGGGTTCAGCGAGGAGGCCGACACCTCGCGAGGCGTCGTGCAGCGTGCGGTCGCCGACCACCACTGCACGTACTCCGGCCTCAGCGAAACGGCGATCCCGGGGTCCGCCCTGATCCGCACCGAGGCGGGCGAGGTGCGCCAGGTCAGCTTCGCGGTCGGCTGGGACGTCTACAACGGCAGGCGGCCGGGCACGCTGATCGCCGTCTGCCGCGACGATGTCCGCGGCGACGAGCTGCTGGAGATCAGTAGCAGCCCCTAGGTTCCGTGCCGGCCCTCGCCGGACGCGAACCGCTGGGCACCCTCGAGCGCCCGGGCCCGGAGGCACGTGATCCTGGGCAGCCGGACCGTGCCGCCGTCGATGAGTGGCACTCCCCAGCGCCGGCAGAACACGCCCAGCCTGGCGTCACTCGCCTTGCCGAGCCGCATCCGGGTCGGCCCCATCGGTCCGTCGCCGTACAGGACCGCGACGCTGGCCCCCGCGTCGGCGTCGAGGGCCCGGAACGCGTCGGCGAGGGCCTGGGCGGTGGGTCAGTCGACGGCGTTGCGCGCCTGCGGGCGGTGCAGGATCACGGTGGTGACGGGGCCGTCGTGCTCGACACGCACGGCTCCGGCGGTCTCGCTGGACATGCGCGCGACGCTAGCCGTTCGCGGCGTACGGCGGACCGGACCGGGCCAGCCGCACTGTCCGAAAGGCCGAATACGACACCGCGAAGCTGACGGACACTTGTTCACATGGGGAACACGTCTCGGGACCTGCGCGAGAAGGTGGTGCGCGCGCTGGCCAAGATCGGTCTGGTGTGGGCGGTCACCGTGCTCGGCGCGCTGTTCATGACCATGAGCGCCCAGGCGCAGCACCACGACGCCTACTCGCTGTCGTCCGCACGCGCTGAGGCCCAGTCGACAGCCCTATCGGTCGGCTCCTCCGACGCCCCGCGTACCGCAGGCCTCGTCCTCGCACTCGTCCTCCTCGGCGCCGGCGTCACGGTGCTCGTCGTGGGCGCGACCCGCGGAGACACCATCGGTCGCAAGGTCGAGCACCTCGACGTCCTCGCCTGACCACCGCCACGGGTCGGGCCGTTCGGGCGTCAGTGCGACAACCAGCAAGATGTGACCGTGAGTGAGGGACCCTCGATCGGCCGCACGTTCGTACCCAGGCCACCCGGCGAGCGACCGCGTGGCGCTCGACGTACCGTCCGGCTCCTGGTCGTCGACGATCGACAGCGCCTGCTGCTCTTCAGGGACTCCGATCCCGGTCTTCCCGGCTCGTCCTGGTGGATCACCCCGGGCGGTGGGATCGACCCGGGTGAGACCCACCGGGGTGCTGCCGTTCGTGAGCTGGAGGAGGAGGCAGGGCTCCGGGTCGGGGCGGACCGCTTCCTCGGTCCGATCCTCGAGCGCCGCGTCATCCATGGCTACAGCGACGTCGTGATCGACCAGGAGGACACGTTCTACGCCTGCTGGGTGCCGGCCTTCGACGTCTCCGATGCCGGCCACACACCCGAGGAGCAGCTCACGATGACCGAGCACCGCTGGTGGAGCCGCGAGGAGCTGGCCGACTCGGCCGAGACGGTCTGGCCAGAGATCATCCTGGACATCTGGGCGGAGGCGGATGAGCGTCGCGAAGCGGTCGGAGCCGGGACAGCCGTACAGCCGCCGCTGGCCGGCGGCCTCGTGGAGGAGTCGTCCGTGCCTGCCACGGACTGACCGGGGATGCCTGGGAAAGCAGCGATCGGCAGGGAGACAGCCTCGTGGGGCCGTCTTCCTGCCGATGCTGGCTGGCTGGCGGTGGCGGTGGGATTTGAACCCACGGTGGGCTTGCACCCACACACGCTTTCGAGGCGTGCTCCTTAGGCCGCTCGGACACGCCACCGCCGGAGAATGTACCCGAGCAGCGGCGGCTGGTTGAAATTCGAGCCCGCCCCGATTCGTCTGCGGAAAGGCGTGCCTATCGACGCGTGGCCGCGCAGACGAATCGCGCTACGGCGTCCAGGCGGGATCGCGGCCGGTGGCGCCGATGAGCCGGTCGAGGGCGGGGGCGTCGTCGGGCACGGTGACCGGGGGGCCGAAGAGGCCACCGTCGTCAGCGGCACCGCCGGCCGGCGGCTCGAACGACGCCACGAACCCCTGACAGGCGTCGATGGCCGCGGGGTCGGCGGGGTAGGGCTGGCCGGTGGCGACCGCGAGGTCCCAGGCGTGCACGGTGACCTCGTCGAGCGCGACGAGGGCGGCCACCTCGCCGGGCAGCTCGACCGGGCCGGCCATGGTCAGGCCGTCGTACGCCGCGGGGTCCTGCCACGCGTCGCCGAGCTCGCCCACGGCGCCGGCGATCCGGTCCCGCCAGCCGTCCTCGAGCCGGGATCCGTCCACGTCCGGCCCCTGTCCGCCGCGGTCGTCCTTGGTGGCGGCGTAGCGGAACGCCAGGGCGAGGCCGCCGATGTGGTCGAGCAGATCGGCCACGGAGTAGTCGGGGCAGGGGGTCGGGCCGGTCAGCTGGTCGTCGCGGACGCCTTGCACGAGGGCGGCGAGTGCGGTCGTCGTCGGTCGGAGGTCAACGTGTCCCATGCGAGTCGGACTCGCTGGGGGACGAGGACTCATCGGTCGCGTCGGTGGGGCTGGAGACCGAAGCCGGCGCGGACGCCGTCTGGCTGGCCGACTCACTGGCGGACTGGGTCGTTCCCGAGTCCGAGGGTGAGGCCGGGTCGGACGGACTGGAGGTCGGGGTCGGCGGACGGTCCGTCGGGGCCGGCGTGGACGTAGGCGTTGGCGGGTCCGTCGGCGAGGGTGGGCCGGTCGGCAGTGTCTGCACGGCGTCGAGCAGCAGAGCCATCGAGGCATTGCCCTCGGCCAGCGGCCGCTCGACGAAGCGCCAGCGGTAGAAGGCGCGGTCGTCGGTCGTCACCGTGGCCCGGGCGATGCCCTTCTCGACCGGTGCGACGGCCACCGGCTTCCATACCTTGCTGGTCGGGAGCCTGCGCTCGAGGACCATCGTCGCGTGCGGGATCGGGTCGCCGGTCACCGTCCGCAGCTCGCCGGTGATCGTGACCTCGTCGTCCGTGTCGCCGGGCTTCCGGTCGATGGAGATGACCGTCCGCAGCCCCTCCACGTCGTACGTCGTCACCGCACCGGGTGCACCCACGCGGAGCGCGTCCATCGAGAACGGCGTCCCGTCGCAGCCGAACCCGATCGTGTAGACGCCGGGTCCGTCACCGCCGTGCGCGGCGAGGAAGCCGCTGACGGTGGTCGGTGCCCCACGGAGGGCGGCGACGCGCTGGCCGGTGTTCATGTCGTACTTGGTCCAGGTGTAGGAGCGGGTCGAGGCGTCGATGGTCTGCCACGCGCCGCCGGGCGTGACCAGCTCGGAGCGGCCCAGCCACAGCAGCGGCGTGCCGGCGTCGGTCGGCTCCTGGTAGCCGGCGTACGCGACGCCGGTGGCACGACTGGCGGCGTTCACCGTGAGGCTCGCCGTCGTCGTCGCCATCGAGTCGACGGGGAACATCGCCCCCACGGCATTGCCACCGGCCAGGTCCCAGCCGAGGCTGCGGGCGCCGGACGGTGCCCTGCCGGGCCCGACGCCGATCGTGGGCGCGAGCGGCTCGTCGGTGCGCTGGTAGAGGTCGGCGCAGCCTACGAAGGAGAGGCTCGCGCGCGCCGGGTCCGGGAAGGCCGTGCCCTGGACGGTCACCGTGGTGTCGGCGTACGACGGCGCGGCCAGTCCGGCGACGCCGAACGCCGTCACCGCGGCCACTCCGACCCAACCGGCCCGGAACCCTCCCACGAGCCGATTCTCACCCCGGGCACCAAACGAATGGAACACCCGGAATGACTATGTCGTGAACGAGATCAGCGGTGGTGGGCGAAGAAGTCGTCGAGCAGCGCCGTCGACTCGTCGGCCCTGACGCCGCTCACGACCTCGGGCCGGTGGTTGAGCCGCCGGTCGCGGACCACGTCCCAGAGGCTGCCGACCGCCCCGGCCTTCGGATCGAACGCGCCGAACACCACCCGCTCCAGCCGGGCCAGCACCGCGGCTCCGGCGCACATCGTGCACGGCTCCAGCGTGACCACCAGCGTGCAGCCGTCGAGGCGCCACCCGCCCAGGGCTGAGGCCGCGGCGCGGATCGCCACCACTTCCGCGTGCCCGGTCGGGTCGCCCTCGGCCTCGCGGACGTTGCGGCCGGCTCCGATCACGGCCCGGTCCGGGGACAGGACGACCGCCCCGATCGGCACGTCGTCGGTGGCCAGCGCCGCGCGTGCCTCGTCGAGGGCGGCCCCCATCGCCGCCTCCCAGGGGGAGGACATCAGCGGACCATCAGGCGGAGGTGAGCCCGACGGCGTCGTCGAACTGCTCGCCGAACCCCAGCCGTCGTGCCACGTCCGAGAGGATCTCGTCGGGGTAGAGATCGACGTCGTCGAGGAGCAGCCCCATCTCCATCGCGGCCATCCCGAGGTCGCCGAGCAGGTCGAGGTCGCCCGCGGGCACCTGGTCGTCCTCGTCCTCGAGCTCCAGCTCGGGGAGGCCGAGGAACTCGACCGCCGATCCGGCCAGGTCCCAGTCCTCGGCAGCCGTCACGTCCGAGAGCAGGACCCGGGTCGTCGTACCGGCCACGCGGACGATCACGAAGAAGTCCTCGTCGACCCCGACCATCGCGACCGCGCCGCCGTCTCCGGGGAAGCGGCGCAGCGCACTGGCGACCGTCTCGATGTCGCCCAGGTGGTCATGGGCGAGATCCTGCACGCTCCACTGACCGTCCGCGCGGTAGGCCGCGAGGGCGAAGTCGATCCTGTCGTCGTGCTCGACCACCCGGCCAGCGTGACAGACCCACCCGTCAGCGACCAGCCTTTTGGGTCCCGTGGGCCGCCGTTCACCGACCGTCGGTATGTGCGCGGAGGTGACCGACTCCGTCGAGTTCGCTAGGTTCGATCCCCATGTTCGATCGGATCTCGACCCATCCCCGCCGCGCGCTCGCTGCCGGCACCGCCGCGCTGATGGCGCTCTCGCTCGGCTCCCTCGGTGGCGGAGCCGCCCAGGCCGGCCCTGCCGACACCCCATCCGGCCTGACGGCCAAGGCCGCCCCCGGCCCGATCCACGCCGGCAACACCTTCGGCTGGTACGGCCACGGAGGCCTCGTCTACGACGAGACGTTCGTCGGGCCGCTCAACCACAAGCGCTGGCGGGTCGAGGGCCCGGGCGCGGTCCGCACCCAGCACGGGATGCTCACGCTCAACACCGCCACCAAGGGCAGCGTCTCCGCCCAGATGACGATCCCCGGCCGCGCGTACGGCCGCTGGGAGACCAGGCTCCGCCAGCGTCAGTACGGCCACAAGCACACGCCGTACCGCGTGCTCACCGAGCTGGTCCCCGTGACCGAGGAGGGCGAGGGCTGCGGCGAGCAGAACATCGCGCTCAACAAGTTCACGATGGCCGACAACAAGGTCAACTTCTACATCCGCACCCGCCCCGACAACCTCTACCAGGCGTCGATGAAGCGCGGGTTCGGCCAGGACCAGTGGCACACGTTCGCCGTCGAGGTGACCAAGAAGCACATCTCGTGGTTCGTCGACTCCCACGTCATCCGCACCGAGACCCGGCCGGAGGCGCTCTCGGGCCGCAAGTTCCAGGTCCGCTTCACGATGGAGGCGGAGAAGGGCAAGCGGATGAACAAGGCCCGGATGCAGATGGACTGGCTGCGCTACTGGAACCTCAACGACAAGGCCAAGAAGTCGATCAAGGCGCCGCTGACCGAGCTGACGACGTACACCAAGTCCTGCCTGGGCGACAACGCCGCCGACTGACCTGCTGCCACGTGCGCTGTCGGAGTCCCCGTGATTCGGCACCACTAGGGTTCGGGTGTGCGCACTCACGTCGTCGACCACCCGCTCGTCGCCCACAAGCTCACCGCCCTGCGTGACGAGAAGACGGACTCGCCGACGTTTCGCAGCCTGGCTGACGAGCTCGTGACGCTGCTGGCCTACGAGGCCACACGGGAGGTCCGGGTCGACCCCCTCGACATCGTCACCCCGGTCGCGCCGACCACGGGCGTCAAGCTCGCGAAGCCCAAGCCCCTCGTGGTCCCGATCCTCCGCGCCGGCCTGGGCATGCTCGACGGGATGATGCGGCTGCTGCCGACCGCCGAGGTGGGCTTCCTCGGGATGATGCGCAACGAGGAGACGCTCGAGGCGACGACGTACGCCGAGCGCCTGCCGGAGGACCTGGCCGGCCGCCAGTGCTACGTCCTCGACCCGATGCTCGCCACCGGCGGCACCCTGTCAGCGGCGATCAAGTTCCTGACCGACCGGGGCGCCAACGACATCACCGCGATCTGCCTGCTGGCCGCCCCCGAGGGCTGCGCCCGCCTCGAGTCCGACCTCGGCGGGCTCGACGTCCCGGTCACCGTGGTCACCGCGGCGATGGACGAGAAGCTCAACGAGAAGGGCTACATCGTCCCCGGTCTCGGCGACGCCGGGGACCGGTTGTACGGCGTGGTCGGGTAGGAGAGCGGCCGCGATTCGTCTGAAGGCGTGAGCGGCGGACACCCCGTCGATCCGCAGACGAATCGTCTCCGACGCCCCTAGAGCGCCTTCACCGCCGAGAGCACCTTGCCGAGGGTGTCCTTGGCGTCACCGAACAGCAGGGTCGTCTCGGGCTCGAACAGCAGCTCGTTCTCGATGCCGGCGAAACCGGGGCGCATCGATCGCTTGAGGAAGACGACCTGCTTCGCGTGGTCGGCGTTGAGGATCGGCATGCCGTAGATCGGTGCCGACGGCGTGTTGCGGGCCGCCGGGTTGACGACGTCGTTGGCGCCGACGACGAGCACGACGTCGGCGTCCTTGAAGTCGTCGTTGATCTCGTCCATCTCGATGAGCTGCTCGTAGGGCACCTGGGCCTCGGCGAGGAGCACGTTCATGTGGCCGGGCATCCGGCCGGCCACCGGGTGGATCGCGTAGTCGACCTGGGCGCCGCGCGCGGTCAGCACGTCGACCAGCTCGCGCAGCGTGTGCTGGGCCTGGGCCACCGCGAGGCCGTAGCCCGGCACGATGATCACGCGCTCGGCGTACGCCAGCATGATGCCGACGTCCTCGGGGCCGGCCGACTTCACCGGCCGGTCCGACGCCTCGCCACCGCCGAGCGTCGACCCGCCCTTGAGCGCGCCGAACAGGATGTTGGCGACCGAGCGGCCCATGGCGCTGGCCATGAGCAGGGTCAGGAACGTGCCGGAGGCACCGACGAGCGTGCCGGCCACCAGCAGCAGCGTGTTGGACAGCACGTAGCCGCCCGCGGCCACGGTCAGGCCGGTGAACGCGTTGAGCAGCGAGATGACGATCGGTACGTCGGCGCCGCCGACCGGCAGCACGAGGAGTACGCCGACCAGCAGGCCGAGCAGCGCGATGACGACGCCCATCCACATCGACGGCTCGCGCACGAGCAGCACCGAGATCACCACGGCCGCGACGAAGCCGCCGCCGAAGAGGACCGGGAAGCCGGGGATGATCACCGGCCGCGAGGTCATCAGGTCCTGGAGCTTGGCGAAGGTCACGATCGAGCCGGCGAACGACACCGAGCCGACCAGGATCGTGAAGGCCGTCGCGACGAGCGTGAACTCCTGGACGTCGCCGCCGAACTCCACGATCTCGTGCAGCTCCACCAACGCCACCAGCGCGGCCGCGCCGCCACCGACGCCGTTGAACAGCGCGACCATCTGCGGCATCTGGGTCATCTGGACGGTGCGCGCGCCGTAGACGCCGCCGACCGTGCCGACCGCGATCGCGACCAGGATCAGCGGTACGTGGTCGAGGTCGCCGTAGAAGAACGGGATGGCGCAGGCCAGCACGGCGGCGAAGGCGCCGATCAGGTTGCCGTTGCGGGCCGTCCTGGGGCCGGAGAGGCCCTTGAGGGCGAGGATGAAGCAGACCGCGCCGAAGAGGTAGAGCAGCTGTGCCCAGGTGGGGATCACGCGTCGCCCCCGGTGCCGGTCGTGGAGGTCTCGGCGGACTTGGCCGGCTTCTTCCGCACGAACATCTGCAGCATCCGGTCGGTCACGACGAAGCCGCCGACCATGTTGACTGCCGCGAGCACGATCGCGATCAGCCCGACCACGAGGGCGACGTTGTTGTCGGTGCCGCCGGTCACGATGATCGCGCCGAGCAGGATCACGCCGTGGATGGCGTTGGCTCCCGACATCAGCGGCGTGTGCAGCGTCGACGACACCTTCGAGATGACCTCGATGCCGACGAAGACGCTCAGGATGAAGATCGTCAGCCAGACGACTGCCTCGTCCATTACTGGTCACCCTCCAGGGCGTTGCGGGTGGGCTCGTGGCGTACGGCGCCGTCGTGCGTGACGCACGAGCCGGTCACGATCTCGTCCTCGAAGTCCGGGGCGAACACGCCCCCACCATCGGCAACGTCGCCTTCGGCCTTGCTCGTCATGAGCGTGAGGATGTTGACGACGTTCTGGGCGTAGAGCTTGGACGCCGGGCCGGGCATCGATGACGGCACGTTCTTGCCGCCCCACACCTGCGCGTTGCCGATCCGGGTGACCTCGCCGGCCACCGAGCCCTCGACGTTGCCGCCGGACTCGGAGGCGAGGTCGACGACCACCGAGCCGGGCTTCATCGCCTCGACCATCTCCGAGGTGACCAGCAGCGGCGCCTGCCGACCGGGTACGGCGGCGGTGGTGATCAGTGCGTCGGCGTCGGCGATGTAGGGCGCGAGCCTCTCCATCTGCAGCCGCGCACGGTCCTCGGTCATCTCGCGCGCGTAGCCGCCTGTGCCCTCGAGCGTGTCGAGCTGGAGGTCGATCGACTTCGCGCCCATCGACCGGATCTCCTCGGCCGCAGCTGCGCGTACGTCGTAGGCCTTGACCACGGCCCCGAGCCGCTTGCAGGTCGCGATCGCCTGGAGCCCGGCGACACCGGCGCCGAGCACCACGATCTCCGCCGGCTGCACGGTCCCGGCCGCGGTCATGTTCAGGGGGAAGAAGCGGCGCAGCATGCCGGCCGCGACGATCGCGCAGCGGTAGCCGGAGACCAGCGCCTGCGAGGACAGCGCGTCCATCGACTGTGCTCGCGAGATCCGCGGCACCAGCTCCATCGCGAAGCTCGTGGCGCCGACGTCGCGGAGGTCGGCGACCAGCGACAGCTCCTGGTTGACCGGCAGGAAGGAGAACGTCGCGGCCCCGCGGCGGAGCCGGCGTACGGCGTCCGGAGCCAGCGGCTGGACCGAGACCACCACGTCGGCGGACGCGATCGCGTCCGGGTCGATCTCGGCGCCCGCTTCGGCGTACTCCTCGTCGTCGAGCAGGGCGTGCCGGCCCGCGTCGGGCTCGACCGCCACGTCGTACCCGAGACCGGTCAGCTTGCCGACCAGCTCAGGGACCAGCGCGACGCGCGTCTCGCCCTCTCGTGTCTCCCGGGCCACGGCGATCTTCACGGGGCGGACCCTACCGACCTCAGCTCCGGGTCAGTGAAAAGGTGTCCAGCGGCACATGCCGGGGGCGGCCGCGCGGACCCTCGCCGAGGTGCGACTGGACGAGGGTCAGCTCGTCGGCCCGCCACCGCGGGCCCTCGTAGTTGTCCAGGAGCCGGACCCAGTTGCCGACGTCGTGCGGGTACCTGGTCCGGGCCACGGTGAGGTGCGGCCGGAACCGCGCGCCGTCGACCTCGATGCCCGCCCGGTTGGCCGCGGCGCGGCAGCCGGTGGCGAGCCGGTCCAGCTCGGTCCGGGCGGGCTCGGTGAGGTCGAGGCCTGCCCAGAGGACCTTCGCTCGGCCGGCGTTGGGAAACGCGCCGCCTCCGGTGATCGCGGTGTCGAACGCGGTCCGCCGGGCCGCGGCCCGACCCAGCCGCTCGACCAGGTCGTCGACCTTGCGCTCCGGCACGGGGTCGAGGAAGGCGAGCGTCACGTGCACCTGGTCGGCCTGCACCCAGCGGAACTCGCCCTCGTAGCGACGGACGTCGAGGAACTCGTCGAGGTGCTCGAGCGCCTCCGGCGGTGGGACGAGAGCAGCGAAGAGACGCATCGCACGTCAGGCTAGGCGAGCTAGACGTGCGCCCCCAGCGCATTTCCGATCGCGTAGGTGATCGCCATCGCGAAGAGCCCGCCGACGACGTTGCGCACGACGGCCCGGCGCGCAGGCCCGTAGCCGAACCGCGCACTCGCCCAGCCGGTGAAGGCCAGGGCGAGGGTCACCGAGACGACGGTGACCCAGATCCGCAGGGTCGGCCCGAACAGCGTGATCGTGAGCAGCGGCAGCAGGGCGCCGACCGTGAACGCGACCATCGACGCGATGGCGGCGTTCCACGGGCTGGAGATGTCGTCGGGGTCGATGCCGAGCTCGGCCTCGGCGTGCGCGGCCAGCGCGTCCTTCTCGGTCAGCTGCCTGGCGACCTCGAGCGCCAGCTCCTCGGTCAGCCCCTTGTCGACGTAGAGGCCGGCGAGCTCCTCGAGCTCCTCCTGGGGCTCCTCCCGCAGCTCGCGGCGCTCCTTGTCGAGGAGGGCCAGCTCGGAGTCCTTCTGGGTGCTCACGGAGACGTACTCGCCGGCCGCCATGCTGAGCGCGCCCGCCGCCAGCCCGGCCACGCCCGCGACCAGGATCGTGCCGCGGTCACTGGTGGCTCCGGCGACACCCATCACGATGCCGGCCGTCGAGACGATGCCGTCGTTGGCGCCCAGGACGCCCGCTCGGAGCCAGTTGAGCCGGTTGTTGAGCCCGCCCTCGTGCGGCTCGTCCTCGTGCGGACCCGGCTCCAGCTCAGACACGTCGATCTCGTCCGGGACCGTCATGGCCGCATCGTCGCCTCGCCCACGCACGCCTCGCAAGGAAGGTGAGGCTGGGCTGCCCATCAGTCCTGATGGTGCTCGATCCGGCTCGGCATCAGCAGGCTGACCACGACCAGCGCCACCGCGACCACCGCCGAGCAGACGAACGTCGTGTGGATCGCCGGCTCGAGGATGCTCGGGGAAAGCTGCTCGAGGTTGGGGCTGGCGTGGCCGACCGAGTCGGTCACCGACGCGTTGACCAACGCGCCGAACACGGCGACGCCGATCGCGCTGCCCACGGTGCGGGCGAACATCGTGGCTCCCGTCGTGACCGCCCGGGACTCCCAGCCCACCGCCGACTGCGCGGCGATCACGGACGGTGCCACGGCGAAGCCGAAGCCGAAGCCCATCACGAAGCACGGCAGCGCCAGGTGGAGGAGCGAGGAGTCACCGTCGACGGTGAGCATCAGGAGCGCTCCGGCGAGACCGAACACCGCTCCCAGCACCATCGTCGCGCGGAAGCCGATCGACAGGTAGAGCCGTCCGGCGTTGGACGCGGAGAGTGGCCAGCCGAGCGTGAGGGCGGCCAGGGCGAACCCCGCCATGACCGCACCGTGGCCCAGGACGCCCTGCGCGAAGAGCGGCACGTACGACGTCAGCCCGATGAGCAGGACACCGACGACCAGCGAGGTGAGGATCGCGGGGAGGATGACGCGGTGCCGGAAGACCCACAGCGGGAGCACCGGCTCCGCGGCCCGGGACTCGACCCAGCCGAACGCCGCCAGCAGCAGCGCCGAGATCGCGAACAGCGCGATGCTGATCGGTGAGGCCCACGACCAGCGGATGCCTCCCTCGAGGAGACCGAGCAGCAGCAGGACGCCGCCGCCGGTGAGGAGCACCGAGCCGAGCACGTCGATCTTGTGCGGCGCCTTCGCGACCCGCTCGTCGAACCTGCGCACGAACATCCACAACGCGGCGGCGCCGATCGGGAGGTTGACGAAGAAGATCCACCGCCACGACGCGTAGTCGGAGAAGACGCCGCCCAGCGTGGGCCCGACCACCGAGGCGAGCGCCCAGACGCCGGCCAGGTAGCCCTGCACCTTGGCCCGCTCCTCGATCGAGTAGATGTCTCCGACGATCGTCATGCCGATCGGCTGCACGGCACCGGCGCCGAGCCCCTGCACGGCGCGGAAGGCGATGAGGGAGGTCATGCTCCATGCGAGCCCGCACAGGAGCGAGCCGAGCAGGAAGATGCCCACCCCGATCAGCATCATCGGCTTGCGGCCGTACTGGTCGGCGAGCTTGGAGTACAGCGGGACGGACACCGCCTGGGTGAGCAGGTAGACCGAGAAGAGCCACGGGAACTGGGTGAAGCCGCCGAGGTCGTCGACGACGGCGGGCACGGCGGTGGCCAGGATCGTCGCGTCGATCGCGACCAGCCCGACGCTGAGCATCACCGCCAGCAGGATCGGCCCCCGCTCGCTGCGCAGCCCGACATCGGCGCGGCTGATCGATGGGGTCGCCGTCACGGTGAACGGCAACCGCGCCGGGCCGGCTTCTGTTCCCACCTCGGGTCGGGTCCAGGTACGCCGACTGGTTGTGCGGTCCCCGGGTCCTGGACAGCTGCGCAAAGGGGTGACCAAGGCCCGCCTCGACGGGCTCCTGTGCTTTGATCGATCCAATGGAGATCTGGCCAGGGCGCGCCTACCCACTCGGGGCGACGTTCGACGGGAGCGGCACCAACTTCGCGCTGTTCAGCGAGGTGGCCGAGAAGGTGGAGCTGTGCCTCTTCGACGCCGACGGCGCCGAGACGCGGATCGAGCTGACCGAGGTCGACGCCTACGTCTGGCACGGCTACCTGCCCGCGGTCCAGCCCGGGCAGCGCTACGGCTACCGGGTGAGCGGTCCCTGGGACCCCGAGCAGGGGCTGCGGTGCAACCCGCAGAAGCTGCTGCTCGACCCCTACGCCAAGGCCACGAGCGGCGACATCGACTGGAACCAGAGCCTGTTCGGCTACACCTTCGGTGACGAGGACTCGCGCAACGACGACGACTCGGGTCCGCACATGACCAAGGGCGTGGTGATCAACCCGTTCTTCGACTGGGAGGGCGACCGCCGGCTCGACGTCCCCTACAACGAGTCGGTCATCTACGAGGCGCACGTCAAGGGGATGACCCAGCTGCACGCGGGCGTGCCCGAGGAGCTGCGCGGCACGTACGCCGGGCTCGCGCACCCGGCGCTGACCAGCCACCTCAAGCGGCTCGGGGTGACCGCGATCGAGCTGATGCCGGTCCACCAGTTCATCCAGGACAGCACCCTGCTCGACAAGGGCCTGCGCAACTACTGGGGCTACAACACCCTGGGCTTCTTCGCCCCTCATGCGTCGTACGCCGCGGGCGGTGGCGAGACCGCGCAGGGGCAACCCGGCCAGCAGGTGCAGGAGTTCAAGACCCTGGTCAAGACGATGCACCAGGCCGGCATCGAGGTGATCCTCGACGTGGTCTACAACCACACCGCAGAGGGCAACCAGCTCGGGCCGACGCTGAGCATGAAGGGGATCGACAACCCGGCGTACTACCGGCTGGTCGAGGACGACCTCCGCTACTACATGGACTACACGGGCACCGGGAACTCCCTCAACGTCCGGCACCCGCACTCGCTGCAGCTGCTGATGGACTCGCTGCGCTACTGGGTGACCGAGATGCACGTCGACGGCTTCCGCTTCGACCTCGCCTCGACCCTGGCCCGCGAGTTCTACGACGTCGACCGGCTCTCGACCTTCTTCGAGCTCGTGCAGCAGGACCCGGTCGTGAGCCAGGTGAAGCTGATCGCCGAGCCGTGGGACATCGGCCCCGGCGGCTACCAGGTGGGCGGCTTCCCGCCGCAGTGGACCGAGTGGAACGGCAAGTACCGCGACACGGTGCGCGACTTCTGGCGGGGCGAGCCGTCGCTGGGGGAGTTCGCCTCGCGGGTGGCCGGCTCGGCGGACCTCTACGAGCACACCGGACGCCGGCCCGTCGCCTCGATCAACTTCGTCACCGCCCACGACGGGTTCACGCTGCGCGACCTCGTGTCCTACAACGACAAGCACAACGAGGCCAACGGCGAGGACAACAACGACGGCGAGAGCCACAACCGGTCCTGGAACCACGGCGCCGAGGGTCCGACCGACGACCAGTCGATCCTCGCGCTCCGCTCGCGGGCCCAGCGCAACTTCCTCGCCACCCTGCTCCTCAGCCAGGGCACGCCGATGGTCCTGCACGGCGACGAGCTCGGCCGGACCCAGGAGGGCAACAACAACACCTACGCCCAGGACAGCGAGCTGAGCTGGGTGCACTGGGACCAGGCCGACGAGCCCCTCATCGAGTTCACCTCGGCCCTGATCGAGCTGCGCCGCCAGCACCCGACGTTCCGCCGCGGCCGGTTCTTCACCGGCCGCACCGTCCGCACCGGACCGTCGGGAGCCGAGCGGCTCAACGACATCGTCTGGCTCCACCTCGACGGCCGCCCGATGGAGGACGCCGACTGGAACGGCGGCAGCCAGGCCCTGGGCATGTACCTCAACGGTCACGGCATCGCCGGCGTGGATGCCCGCGGCGGCACCATCGTCGACGACCACTTCCTGCTCTACTTCAACGCCGACGGTGAGGCGACGGTCACCCTGCCACCCGCGGAGTACGCCGAGGCGTGGGACATCGCGATCGACACCGGCGGCACTCCCGACGAGGTCGAGGCGCTGAGCGCCGGGGCGACGATGACGATGCGCGAGAACAGCGTGCTGGTGCTGCGCGAGTTCATCCCGCAGCCCGTCGAGCCCGACCACTCGGCCGCCGCCTCCGTGGCCGCGTCCGTGGCCTCGGCCACCGCTGCACGTGGCTGACCGGGGTACTGCCCCGACCGTGACCTCTCGCACGCCACGGAGCACGTATCGACTCCAGCTCACCCCGGAGTTCGACCTGTTCGAGGCGGCGAAGCGGCTCCCGTACCTCCACGACCTCGGCGTCGACTGGGTCTACCTGTCTCCCCTGCTCGCCGCGGAGGCCGGGAGCGAGCACGGGTACGACGTCGCCGTGCACACGCGCGAGGACCCCGAGCGCGGGGGGTCGACCGGGCTGGAGGTGCTGGCCAGTGCGGCTCGCACGCTGGGCATGGGCGTGCTGGTCGACATCGTGCCCAACCACGTCGGGGTCGCCTCCCCCCGGCCGGCCACCTGGTGGTGGGACGTGCTCGAGCACGGGCGCGGGTCGCGCTTCGCGTCGTACTTCGACATCGACTGGGACGCGGGCGACGGCCGGCTGCTGGTGCCGGTCGTGGGCGACGACGACGAGGGGGCGATCGAGGTGGACGTCGCCGCGCGCGAGGTGCGCTACCACGAGCTCCGGCTGCCGATGGCGCGGTCGACGACGACCCTCGACGAGCAGCACTACGAGCTGGTGTCGTGGCGGCGCGGCGACGCCGACCTCAACTACCGGCGGTTCTTCACGGTGACCACGCTGGCCGGGATCCGGGTCGAGGAGCGCGAGGTGTTCGACGCGTCGCACGCCGAGATCGGGCGCTGGTTCGACGTCGGCCTGGTGGACGGACTGCGGGTCGATCACCCCGACGGGCTGCGCGACCCCGGTGAGTACCTCGACCGGCTCGCCGCGCTCACCGGCTCGGCGTACGTCCTCGTGGAGAAGATCCTCGAGCCCGGCGAGGAGCTGCCGTCGTCGTGGGCCTGCGCCGGCACCACCGGCTACGACGTCCTCGGCGTGATCGACCGGGTCCTCACCGAGCCGGCCGGCGAGCCGCTCCTCCACCAGCTGTCGGGGTCGATCGACTTCAACGAGCTGACGCACGACACGAAGCGCGCGGTCGCCGACCACTCGCTGCGGGCCGAGGTGCGCCGGATCGTCCGCGAGCTGCCTCCGCAGGACTCTCGAGACCCGGGGTTGCTGGAGGACGCGGTGGCCGAGCTGCTCGCGTGCTTCCCGGTCTACCGCTCCTACCTGCCGCTCGGCACCGAGCACCTGGAGCTGGCGCTCACCGGCGCCCGCGCCCACCGCCCGGACCTGCTGGCCGTGCTCGACGGGCTGGCGCCGGTGCTGGCCGACCCGGCCCAGCCGGCCGCGCTGCGGTTCCAGCAGACGTCGGGAATGGTGATGGCCAAGGGGGTCGAGGACTGCGCGTTCTACCGCTACCCCCGCCTCACCTCCCTCAACGAGGTCGGCGGCGACCCGTCGGTCTTCTCGACGACGGTGGCCGAGTTCCACGAGGCGATGGCCACCCGGCAGCGAGAGTGGCCGGACGCGATGACGACGCTGTCGACCCACGACACCAAGCGCAGCGAGGACGTGCGGGCACGCATCGGGGTCCTGGCCGAGGCGCCCGGGCTGTGGGAGCGGACCCTGGTCACGCTGCTCGACGCCGCACCGCTGCCGGACCACGGCTTCGGCAACCTGCTGTGGCAGGCGGCGTACGGCGCGTGGCCGATCTCGCGCGAACGGCTGCACGCGTACGCCGAGAAGGCGATGCGCGAGGCCGGCGACCGCACCACGTGGACCGATCCGGACGGGGCGTACGAGGCCTCCGTGCACGCCGCGGTCGACTCCGCCTTCGACGACGCCGGGGTGCGACAGATCCTCGAGGATCTCGACGCCGACCTCTCGGCCGCCGGTCGGTCGAACGCGCTCGCGGCCAAGCTGCTGTCGCTGACGGTCCCCGGAGTGCCCGACGTCTACCAGGGCAGCGAGCTCGGCGACCTGAGCCTGGTCGACCCCGACAACCGGCGGCCCGTGGACTTCGACGCCGCGGAGCAGTCGCTCGCGCAGCTGTCGAATGCCAAGCAGGCGCTCACCGCTCGCGCGCTGCGGCTGCGCCGCGACCGGCCCGAGCTGTTCACGACGTACACGCCGGTCCTCGCCGAGGGACCGACCGCCGAGCACGTGCTGGCCTTCGACCGCGGCGGAGCGGTCATCGTGGTGACCCGGCTGCCGCTCGGGCTCGCCGAGAAGGGCGGGTGGGGCGAGACCGTGCTCGCGCTCCCGAGCGGCCGGCGCCGGGTCGCCGACGTGCTGGGCGACGACGCCGTCGCCGTGCTGGTCGAGGACGGGTCGTGAGCTCTCCACAGCGTGGCACGTTCGACGTGTGGGCGCCGCGCGCGCAACGGCTCCGGCTGTCGGTGGGCGATGCCATCGTCGAGATGGTCCGCGGCGAGGACGACTGGTGGTCGCCGGCGGAGGCCCTGCACACCTCTCGGGAGGAGACCGACTACGGATACCTGATCGACGACTCGGACACGCCCCGACCCGATCCGCGGTCGCGGCGTCAGCCGGCGGGCGTCCACCAGCGCTCGCGAACCCACGACCCGACCCGGTTCGCGTGGACCGACCACGAGTGGGCCGGCCGTCAGCTCGCCGGTGCCGTGATCTACGAGCTGCACGTCGGCACGTTCACGCCGGAGGGCACCTTCGACGCCGCGCTCACCCGCCTCGACCACCTGCGCGGCCTCGGGGTGGACTTCGTCGAGCTGATGCCGGTCAACGCGGTCAACGGCACGCACAACTGGGGCTACGACGGCGTCCTCTGGTACGCCGTCCACGAGCCCTACGGCGGGCCCGAGTGCTACCAGCGCTTCGTCGACGGTTGCCACGCGGCCGGCCTCGGGGTGATCCAGGACGTGGTCCACAACCACCTCGGACCGTCGGGCAACTACCTGCCCGAGTTCGGGCCCTACCTCAAGGACGGCTCGAACACGTGGGGCGACCTGGTCAACCTCGACGGTGAGGGTTCTGCCGAGGTACGCCGCTACGTGCTCGACAACGCGCGGATGTGGCTGGCGGACTACCACGTCGACGGGCTGCGGCTCGACGCAGTGCACGCACTCGAGGACCGCTCGGAGCCGCACCTGCTCGAGGAGCTGGCGACCGAGGTGGCCGAGCTGTCGGCCCATCTCGGACGGCCGCTGACGCTGATCGCCGAGTCCGACCTCAACGACCCGGTGCTCATCACGCCGCGCGAGGCGGGCGGCTACGGCCTCGACGCGCAGTGGAGCGACGACTACCACCACGCGCTGCACGTCGCGCTCACCGGCGAGACGCACGGCTACTACGCCGACTTCGAGCCGCTGGGCGCGCTGGCCAAGGTGTGCGAGCACGGGTTCTTCCACGACGGGACCTACTCGTCGTTCCGCGGCCGTGACCACGGGGTGCCGATCGACACCGACGCCATGCCGACGTGGCGGCTCGTGGTCTCGAGCCAGAACCACGACCAGGTCGGCAACCGTGCGGTCGGGGACCGGATCACCGAGGCCCTCGACCTCGACCAGCTCGCCTGCGCCGCGCTGCTCACGCTCTGCGGGCCGTTCACCCCGATGCTGTTCCAGGGCGAGGAGTGGGCGGCCACGACGCCGTTCCAGTTCTTCACCTCCCACCCGGAGGAGGAGCTGGGCCGGCTCACGGCCGAGGGCCGCGTCCAGGAGTTCGCCCGGCACGGCTGGGACCCGGCCGGCGTACCGGACCCGCAGGACCCGGCGACCTTCGAGCGGTCGAAGCTGGACTGGTCCGAGCTCGAGTCGGAGCGCGGCAAGCGGATGCTGGCCGTCTACCGCGACCTGGCCAGACTGCGCCGCGAGCACACCGAGCTCACCGACCCGTCGTTCGCACACATCGCCTGCACCCTCGACGAGGCCGCGCGCTTCTTCACCCTCGAGCGCGGCTCGCTGCGGGTGCTCGTGAACTTCGGCGACCGGCCGATGACCGCCGAGGTCGGTGAGGTCGACCTGCTCTTCGAGACCGAGTCCGGTGTCGACGTCGCCGGCGGCACGGTCCGGCTGCCGGCACACGCCGGCGCGCTGGTCCGCGTCGCCAAACCCTGAGGTCGCCGGCGCGGCCGGGACTGCCGTCGGCTACTGGATGGTGCTCAGGTCGATGATCTCGTCGTCGGCCGGGGCGGTGACGTCGAAATCCTCGTCGAAGTCGCTGAACTCGAGGCGGCCGGGCTCGTCGCCCTCGGTGCGCTCGAGCTTCAGCAGGTAGTGGTCGCCCTCGATGAGGACGTAGCCGATCGAGGTGCCGTCGTCGTCGGACTGCTCGACCTTGACGACCTCCTCGCCGTCGAGCTCCTCGGTGCCGGTCGTTTCGTACTTGCTGGAGCTCTCGTCGCTCTTGAACAGGTTGTCGAAGAAGGCGTCGAGATCGCAGAACTGCGAGAAGTTCGAGTCGGTGTCGAGCACCCACTTGTCGCCGACGGCGGAGATGATCGCGTCCGCCGAGTCGCCGGCGTTGGCCCGCCAGAAGTCCTCGTCGGGCTTGAACCAGTTCTGGCCGTCCTTGGCCAGGATCTCGGCGTTGCCTCCGCCGAGGCCGATCGAGCCCGTGCAGTCGCCGGCGGAGCTGGCCTGGACGTCGAGGGTGACCTTGTCGCCGTCGGAGGTGATCTCTCCGGTGAACTTCACCTCCTCGAGGTCCTTCATGTCCGCCTTGGCGTCGGCCGCGATCTTGTCGCCGGACTGCTTGGCGAAGTCGCTGTCACCGCCGTCGTCGTCGGACCCGCCGCAGCCGGCCGAGAGCCCGAGGATCCCAGCGACACAGAGCGCGGCTACCACGCGGACCGAGGAGGACGTCATGGCTGGGCATCATAGGAGGCCCGTGCGTCGAGCACCTTGCCCATGTGGGACTCGGCCCAGACCTTGAGACCCACCATCACCTCCTGCAGGGAGCGGCCCAGGTCGGTCAGCTCGTAGGTCACGGTCACCGGGACCGACGCCGTGACCGTCCGGGTCACCAGGCCGTCGCGCTCGAGGGTGCGCAGGGTCTGCGTCAGCATCTTCTGGCTGACGCCGGCGATGGCGCGCGCGATCTCGGAGTAGCGGCGCGGCTTCTCCTCGAGGGTGACCAGTACCAGCGCCATCCACTTGTCGGAGATCCGGTCGAGGAGCTGCCGGCTCGGGCAGTCGGCCAGGAACACGTCGTACTCGGCCTTCTCCGCCTCTCGGCGCTGGGCAGCGGTCATCGTGGGCATCGGAGCCTCCTCAGGGGTGAGTTACGCACTCTCAGGTGCCTACTCTCCTATGGGAAGCACTCTAGCGACTGCGGTTGTTCGGCCGGGTGACAGACAGCAATCCGCACTCCCCGATGGAGGAACTCCCATGACCACGCACACCAGCAACACCT
This sequence comes from uncultured Actinomycetota bacterium, assembly GCA_963759065.1. GTDB lineage: Bacteria > Actinomycetota > Actinomycetes > Propionibacteriales > Nocardioidaceae > Nocardioides. Next base: position 44,891 of record CAVWYA010000013.1, read on the forward strand.
TCCGAGCCGCCGTCGTCATCGAGCCCGGCGAGCCGGACGCGATCGAGATCGTCGACGTCCCCGTCGTCGACCTCGCACCCGGCCAGGTCCGCGTCGCCGTTGCGGCCGTCACCGTCAACCCGGTCGACCTGGTCGTCCGGGCCGGCGTGCTGCACGGGTTCGGCCTGATCAACCAGCCCGAGCACACCGGCCTGGGCTGGGACTTCTCCGGCACCGTCCTCGAGGCCGCGGCCGACGTGGACCTGACGCCGGGCACCCGCGTGGCCGGCCTCGTCGGCGGATTCGACCGCGACTTCGGCACGTACGCCGAGCAGCTCGTGCTGCCGGCCGCCGACGTCGCCGTGGTGCCCGACGGGCTCGACCTCGTCGATGCGGCCACGGTCCCGCTCAACGCCCTCACCGCGGCCCAGCTGGTCGACATCCTCGGCGACGGCGAGGGCCGGACGCTGCTGGTCACCGGCGCGGCCGGTGCGGTCGGCGGCTACGTCGTGCCCTTCGCGCTCGAGCGCGGCTGGCAGGTCACCGGGCTGGCCCGGGCGACCGATGCCGAGTTCGTCCGAAGCCTCGGCGCCGAGGTCATCACCGAGCCGACCAGCGGCTGGGACGCGGTCGCCGATCCGGCGGTGCTGCAGGAGCAGGCGGTGGCGCTGGTGCGCGACGGCGGACTGTTCGTCGGCGTCCAGTCCTCGATGGTGCCTGCGAGCGAGCGGGGCATCGACGTGCGAGCCGTCGGGGTCGTTCCCGACGGAGCCCGCACGGTCGGCCTGCTCGAGCGCACCGCCTCCGGCGAGCTCCCGGCCCGCGTGGCCGCCGTACTCCCCCTCACCGAGGCGGCGGACGCCCACCGCGCCGTGGCCAAGGGCGGCGTGCGCGGTCGCTACGTGCTGGTGCCCTGATCCCCGCCGTCGGGGTAGTCCGTGATTCAACGGCCCTGATTTGTGGCAAACAGGGGCCGTTTGTCCACGGACTACCCCTCCGGTCAGACCCCCGCGGGCTCGGGCTCGGGGGCGGCGGAACTGGGAGGGGCCGCCTCCTCGCCCTCGCGGAAGCCGTGGCGCTCCCACCAGCGCATGAGTGGGCCGGGCGCCCACCAGTTGGCGCGGCCGAGCAGCTTCATGGTGGCGGGCACCAGGAGGGCCCGGACCACGGTGGCGTCGATCAGCAGGGCGACGAGCATGCCGATGCCGAGCATCTTCATGAACACGATGCCGCTCAGCGCGAACGCCCCGATCACGACGCCCAGCAGCACCGCGGCGCTGGTGATGATGCGGCCGGTCTTCTGTACGCCGGTCGCCACCGCGATGTCGTTGTCGCCGGTGCGGTCGTACTGCTCGCGGACCCGCGAGAGCAGGAACACCTCGTAGTCCATCGACAGGCCGAACAGGATGGCCAGCATCAGGATCGGGTTGGTCGCGTCGAGGAAGCCCTGCGGCGTGAACCCGAGCAGCCCGGACAGGTGGCCGTCGCTGAAGATCCAGGTGACGACGCCGAACGACGCGGTGATCGAGAACAGGTTCATCACCACCGCCTTGACCGGCAACACCAGCGATCCGAAGGCGACGAACAGCAGCACCAGCATGACCAGCGCCACGATCAGCCCCATCCACGGCAGGTGCGCGCCGACCGAGTCGATCAGGTCCACGGTGTCGGCGCTGAGGCCGCCGACCAGCACGTCCCCGGACGCCGGCTGGAGGTCCCGGATGTCCTCGATGACGGCCTGGCTGTGCTCGCTCTGGCTGTTGCCGGCCCACGAGGCCCGCAACAGGGTCGCGTCACCCTCGGCGGCGACCGGCTGCACACCGATGACCCCGTCGACCTGGGCGACCTGCTCGGCGTACGCCGCCACGTCGGCCTCGGACCCACCCCGGACGAGCAGCTGCGCGGTCGAGGTCTCCGGCCCGAAGTCGGAGAGCTTCTCGGCAGCGACGTGCGCGGGCGCGTCGGAGGGCAGCACGCGGTAGTCGACACTGCCCCACTTCGCGCCGAGGAAGGGCGAGGCGATCAGCAACAGCACGGCGACGGTACCGACGATGACCAGCCACGGCCGGCGCATCACACCGCGGGCCAGGGCGGCCCACCGACCGTGCGCGTCGTCGACGACCACCGGCCGCTTGCGCCGCCACGGCAGTCGCCCGGCGTCGACCCGGCGGCCGAGCAGCTTCAGGGTCGCGGGCAGCACGGTGAGCGCGGCGACCATCGCCACCAGCACCGCGGCCACTCCTCCGTAGCCCATGCTCTTGAGGAACGCCTGCGGGAAGATCAGCAGGCTCGACAGGGCAGCGGCCACGGTCAGACCGGAGAAGAGCACGGTGCGTCCTGCGGTCGTCATGGTCTTCCGGATGGCCTTCGCCGAGGCCTCCGGGTCGTCGTCCGGCAGCAGGGCGAGCTCCTCGCGGAACCGGCTGATCACGAAGAGGGCGTAGTCGATGGCCAGGCCGATGCCGAGCAGCGAGATCACGTTGACCGAGAAGACCGAGACCTCGGTGAACTGCGCGATGACCCGCACCAGAGCGAGGGCGCCGACCATCGCGAGCAGCCCGACCAGGGCGGGCATCGAGGCGGCCACCAGGCTCCCGAAGATCAGCAGGGCCAGGAGTACGACGACCGGCAGCGAGATCGACTCGGCGCGGGCGAGGTCCTCGCTGGTGATCTCGTTGACGTCGTTGTAGACGGCGAACGCACCGGCGAGGTCGGTCTGCAGTCCGGTGGACTCGGGTGCCTCCAGCGTGGGCGACAGGTCGTCGTAGTTGGCCAGGTAGTCGTCCTGGCTCTCCCCTGCCAGCGAGATCAGCACCTGGACGGAGTGGCCGTCCTTGCTGACCAGCCCGGCGTCGGCCGGCGCGTCGTAGTAGGGGATGACGCTGGTCGTCGTGCCGCGTGCGAGACCGGAGACGATCTCCTCGACGTCGGCCCGGAACTCCGGCGCGGACGCCTCGAGGTCCTTGCTCGTGTAGATCGCGACGACGTCGATGTTCTGGTTGCCGAAGGTGTCCCGCTCGGCCTGCAGCTCCCGCGCGGACTCGGAGTTCTTGTCGTCGAAGCCGCCCTGCGACAGGTGGTCGAAGACGCCGAAGCCGTAGGCGCCGGCGGCGATCGCCACAGCGACCCCGGCCAGCAGCACGGCCAAGGCCCTCCGGGCCACGAATGCTCCCCAGCGCTCGATCATGGGTACTCTCCTTGTGAACATGCGTCAGATTCGTGAACGGTGTAAACCGTAAACGGTGTAAACTGATGCTGTCAACCGACTGGAGGATGAATTGAGCACCGAGGTGCAGACCACCCCCGGAGCGCCGCAGACGCGGCGCGAACGGCAGCGCGAGGCGACGTACGACGAGATCACCCGCGCCTCCCGCGAGCTGCTCGCCGAGGGTGCCGAGCTGTCCCTGCGCGCGGTCGCGGGACGGATGGGGATGACCGCACCGGCGCTCTACCGCTACGTGGCCAACTACCAGGAGCTCATCGACCTGGTCGCCTTCGAGATCGACAAGGCCGCGACCGAGACCTTCGCCGCGGCGGCCGACGCCCTGCCCGAGGACGACTACGCAGGACGACTGGTCGCCTCGACCATCGAGTTCCGGATGTGGGCAATGGCCAATCCTCGCGAGTTCGGCCTAGCCTTCGCCAACCCGGTCGCCGACGCCAACAACGTCCGACGCGAGATGCTCACACTTTCGTGCTCGGGCCACTTGTGCACCGACCAGATGCGCGCCCTGTGGGAGCACACCCACTTCCCGATCCCCACGCTCGACGAGCTGGCCCCGACGGTTCGAGAGGCTGTGCTCGATCCGCTGATCCCGGCCGACCTGGAGGGGCTCGCGATCGAGGACCGCGGCCTGATCTGGCTCTACATGCAGGGCTGGAACGTCCTCTACGGCGTGGTCGCGCTCGAGGTGTTCGGCCACATGGATCCGCGGATCATCGAGTCCGCCGAGATGTTCATCCACGTGGTGCGCGAGTTCGCGCCCAAGCTCGGGCTCGCCGACGACATGGACCGGCTCGAGGGGATCATCCGGGCGCGGCTCGCCCGCGGCTAGGGACTGCTCCTCAGCCGAGCACGCCGCGGTAGTTCGGCAGCTCGAACGCCCGCTCGTAGCCGTCGCCGGCGAAGTCGGTGTCGTTGTTGCCGACGTTCGCGATCAGTGTGTAGCCGTCGGCGATGAAGCGGTCGCGACACCGCTGCTTGCCGACCGGCAACGTCTCGCCCTTGTTGCGCAGGCACACGTCGGCGACCGTGAAGCCGGCCCGCGTGAGCTGCCGGACCGTGCGGTCCAGCTGGTTGGCCAGCCGGCCGGTGTTGAACACCAGCGCGACGCCCAGCTTGTCGAGCAGCCGGGCGAACTTCAGCATCTTCGGGATCGGACCACCGCCGTCGTAGAAGGTCGCGATCACGGTGTTGTCGATGTCGAAGTTGACCGCCAGCTTCTCGTCCGGGGTCTTGGCTGCCACCCGCTCACGCACGTACGGGCGCGACCCCTGCATCGCGGCCTTCACGTCGGCCAGCCACTGGGCCCGCGACGGCACTTGCGGCTTGGCCGCGTGCCTGTCGAGAGCCGGGGTCGAGGCGGAGGCGTCCACCGCCACCGCGGCGGGGCCGACGGCGACGACGAGGGCGAGGAGCAGTCCGAGAAGCCGAGGCATGCGATCACCGTAACCGGGACCCCTGATCGGCTTGGCGCTACATGCCGCCCTGGTAGTAGTCGATGATGTCGGCGCCCGTCATCGGCTCCGCGGTCTTGCGGCCGAGGAAGAACACGCTGCTCGCTCCGTCGACCGAGTGCTTCGGGTCGAGGAACCGGTCGAGGTAGCTGAGCCAGAAGAAGCACAGCGACGCGATCCGGCCAACGGACACCGAGCGGGTCAGCGCGCGGACGAAGTAGTCGACCGACCAGCGCAGCGCCGTACCCGCACCCGCGACCGTGCCGGAGTCGATCCGCTCGAAGCGGCGGAAGAGGAACCGGTGGCCGCTGTCGGTGAAGCGGGTGAAGTCGTAGGCGCCCTCGTGGACCTGCTGGAGGAACGGCGTGTCCGCGTAGACGATGCCGCCGATGCGGAGCACGCGATGGATCTCATTCGCGACGATGGTCGGCTCGAGCACGTGCTCCAGCACCGCCTGGACGATCACGCCGTCGACGCTGCCCTCCGCCAACGGGATCGAGTGGCCGTCACCGACGAACTGGGTCACCGCGCTGGCGTAGACGTCGAACGAGATGAGGTCGATCGTCGGGTCGTCGTACAGCTCCTCGAGTCCGTCGCCCACCGTGCCGCCGCCGATGACCAGGATCCGCGGGTTGCGCTTCGGTGTGTCCGCCTTGAGCAACTCCTCCATGCGCGCGACGTTCGCGGGCGCGGTGGTGTTGGCAGGGTGCACCAGTCGCCGCAGCACTCCCGCAGAGCGCGACCGCTGGACCTCGGAGGCGCCCTCGACCGCACGCAGCCGGCCGGCGTCGAGCACGCTGGCGTCGAAGTCGACGAGCGCGGGTACGCCGGACACCACCGGGAAGGGCTCGTCCGCGAACGCGCAGCTGGCCCCGGCGCAGTGCCACACCCCGTGCTCCGGACGCACCGGGCTGCCACACCGCGGGCAGATGAACAGGTCCTGGTCGACCATCGCGTCGAGGGCGAGCACGGCTGCAGCCTAAGTGGGCACGGCGCCCGTGGTCGCTGGTTGAGGAGGTTGCGCGGCAACCGTCTCGAAACCAACGCGGGGCGACACGAAGGCACCCGCACAACCACCCGCTGGTCGAGCCTGTCGAGACCACCGCAGCGAAGGCTGGGCCGACCCTGCGGACATCTCGACAAGCTCGATGAGCGGTGGTCCAGTCCCAGCCCCAGCTCACCCTGTTTCGAAACGGCGTGGGTCAGGTCTCCCAGGGAGCCAGCTCCTCGCGGGTCAGCGGAGGGGGCGGGCGGTGGACGGTCACGACGTAGCCGGCCGCCTCGTCGTACGGCGCGCGGTCCCACGTGGAGAACCGGTCGGCCGGCTCCAGGCCCGCGGCCGCGAACGCCGCGTCCACGTCGGCGAGGGGGGTGACCGGGCAGTCGCCGGGCAGGTGACCGGCGTCGAGGCCGAAGCCGCACACCAGCAGCCCGGCTTCGTCGAGCTGGTCCGCAAGGTGCCGCGCTGCGACCTCGAGGGTGCCCGGCTCGAGCAGCGGGATGGTGTTCCCGGCGACCAGCACGACGTCGAACAGCTGTCCGGTGTCGAGCTCCGCAAGATCTGCGACCCGCCAGTCGAGCTCCGGCGCCTCCTCGCGCGCCATCGCCAGCATCGACGCGTCGAGGTCCACACCGACCACGTCGTACCCGAGCCCGGCCAGGCGGATCGCGACCCGGCCGGTGCCGCACCCGGCGTCGAGGACCCGAGCCGGCGGGTCGACCAACCCGGCCACGAACGTCGCCTCACCGTGCACGTCGTCGCCGCACGCGGCCAGGGCTCGGAACCGCTCGGCGTACTTCGTCGCGTAGTCGGGACCGGCCTGGTCACGGGCGATCTGCTGCCAGCGGGTCATCGCGAGGCCTCAGTAGTACCAGGGGTACGGCGACCAGTCCGGCTCGCGCTTCTCGAGGAACTGGTCGCGACCCTCCTGGGCCTCGTCGGTCATGTAGGCGAGGCGGGTGGTCTCGCCGGCGAAGAGCTGCTGGCCGACCAGGCCGTCGTCGATGAGGTTGAAGGAGTACTTGAGCATCCGCTGCGCGGTCGGCGACTTGCCGTTGATCAATCGGCCCCACTCGAGCGCGGTCGCCTCGAGCTCGGCATGCGGGACGGCGCGGTTGACGGCGCCCATCCGGACGCCGTCCTCGGCGGAGTACTCCTGCCCGAGGAAGAAGATCTCGCGGGCGAACTTCTGGCCCACCTGGCGCGCGAGGTACGCCGACCCGAAGCCGCCGTCGAACGAGCCCACGTCGGCGTCGGTCTGCTTGAAGCGAGCCTCCTCGGCGCTGGCGAGCGTGAGGTCGCAGACGACGTGCAGGCTGTGGCCGCCGCCGGCGGTCCAGCCGGGCACGACGCAGACGACGATCTTGGGCATGAAGCGGATGAGCCGCTGGCACTCGAGGATGTGGAGCCGGCCCAGCCGCGCCTTGTCCACGTCCTCCGGCTCGGCGGCCTCCCCCTCGGCGCGGTGCTGATTTTGATACATATAGCCGGTCTTGCCACGGATCCGCTGGTCGCCGCCGGTGCAGAACGCCCACTTGCCGTTCTTGTCGCTCGGCCCGTTGCCGGTCAGCAGCACGCAGCCCACGTCGCTCGACGTACGTGCGTGCTCGAGGACCCGCAGCAGCTCGTCGACGGTGTGCGGGCGGAACGCGTTGAGCACGTCCGGCCGGTCGAACGCGATGCGGACGGTGCCGTGCGCCTTCGCCCGGTGGTAGGTGAGATCGGTCAGGTCCTCGAAGTCCGGGACGTCGTCCCAGGCCTCCGGATCGAAGGTCTCGGACACCCCGTCGAGCGCAGCCATGGCGCTACTGTGCCTCATGCTCAGCAGAAGGATTCCGGCCGTGCTGGCCGGGGTGCTGCTCGCGTCGCTGGTGACCGTGCCGCTCACGTCGTCGCCGTCGTACGCCGGCACGCGGGTGCAGCAGGACAACGACGACTACGACGTCCTGCACCGCGACATCGACATGGACAAGCTCAAGGTCACCTACGACGGCAAGGGCGTCCGCGCCACGATCACCATGAAGAACCTCCGGAAGAAGAGCCGGCTCCGGATCTTCGTGGGCATGGTGACCCGGGTCTCCGACGAGGACCCGAACTCGCCCGAGTTCGGCCATCTCATCGAGTTCCGGCTCAACGAGCGCCGCAGGGAGAAGGTCGTGAACTGGATCGCGAGCCCCCTGCTCACCGACTACGTCCCCGAGACGTGCCAGGGCGTCAAGGTCAAGGCGAACTACAAGAAGGACACGCTGAAGTACCAGCTGCCGAACCGCTGCGTCCGGTTCGACCTGGCCCGTGGGTACGTCGACACGTGGGGCTCGGCCCGCAAGTACTCGAAGGGCTCCTGGGACGAGGGGTCGCCCGCCGGCACCACCGGTGACTTCTTCGACACGACCTACGACCTGGTCGTCTTCCGCTGACAGCCGGGCAGCCACTGGCTCTCGCCGAGCCGACCGTCGTACCGCCGAGCCGCTGGGTCGGCCTGCTCGCGGTGGCGAGCGTGGGGCTGTGGGCCGGGTTCTTCGGCCCGATCTCGGTGCTACTGGCCCAGCAGGCCGAGTCGCTGGACGCCGCGAACAAGGAGCAGGTGCTCGCGCTCGTGACGGGCGCCGGCGCCCTCGTCTCGGTCATCTGCAACCCGCTGGCCGGCGCGTTCTCCGACCGGACGACCCTGCGGGCCGGGCGCCGGTTGCCCTGGCTCGTCGGAGGTGCCGTCGGCGGTGCGGCCTCGCTCGCCGTGCTCTCCGTCGCGCCGAACGTGCCCGCGATGCTGCTCGGCTGGTGCGGAGTGCAGGCCGCGCTCAACGCGATGCTGGCCGCGGTCACCGCGATGATCCCCGACCAGGTGCCGAGCAGCCGCCGCGGCCGGATCGGCGGGATCGTCGCCGTGGCGCAGACCATCGGCGTCGTCGCCGGGACGGGCATCGCGGCGGCGACGGGCAGCATCGCGGCCGGCTACCTGGCCATCGCCGGGTTCCTGCTCGTGCTCGTGATCCCGTTCTCGCTGTCGTCCAACGACCTGGCGCTGCCACCCGAGGCCCGGCCGCCGTTCGACGCCCGGCGGTTCGTCCGCTCGTTCTGGATCTCGCCGCGGCTCCACCCGGACTTCGGCTGGGCGTGGCTGACCCGGTTCCTGGTCAACCTGGGCAACGCCCTCGGGCTCCTCTACCTCCTCTACTTCCTCCAGGACGTGATCGGCTACACGTCCGACGAGGCGGAGAACCGGGTCTTCGTGCTCACCGCGGTCTACGCCCTCACCCTGGTGCTGACCACCGTCGTCTTCGGCGCGTGGAGCGACCGGCTGGGCCGTCGCAAGGTGTTCGTCATCTGGTCGGGGCTGGTGTCCGGCTCGGCGGCGGTGCTGCTCGGCGTGGGCCAGAGCTGGCCGGCCGCCCTGGCGGCGGCGGTCGTGATGGGCTGCGCCTACGGCATCTACACCGCGGTCGACTTCGCGCTGATCACCGAGGTGCTCCCGACCGCGACCGACCGGGCCAAGGACCTCGGCGTCATCAACATCGCCAACGCGCTGCCCCAGGTGTTCGCGCCGGTGCTGGCCGGCGTACTCCTCTGGCTGGTCGAGCAGGGCGGGGGCGTGGTCGAGTCGGAGGGGGACGGCTTCTCCACCGGCTACTTCGCCCTCTACCTGCTGGCGTTCCTGGCCAGCGTCCTGGGCTCGGTGTTCGTCACGCGGATCCGCGGGGTGCGCTAGGGCCGAGGAATGCTCGATCGCCGGATCGGGTTACGGATGGTTGTGACACTTCAAGGCACGTACGAGCCCAGCCCGGCCGAGTGGGTCCGCAACCAGGTGGAGGCCTACGAGGAGTCCGGCGGCACCGAGGCCAACACGCTGCGCGGCCGCCCCGAGTGGCCGATCGTGGTGATCACCTCGATCGGTGCGAAGAGCGGGAAGCTCCGCAAGAACCCGGTCATGCGGGTCGAGAAGGACGGCGTCTACGCCGCCGTCGCCTCCCAGGGTGGCGCTCCGAAGCACCCGACCTGGTACCACAACTTCCTCGCCGACCCGCGCGTCGATCTTCAGGACGGCCCCGAGGCACACGAGTACGTCGCGCGCCTCGCCGAGGGTGCCGAGCGCGAGGAGTGGTGGGAGCGCTGCGTGGCGCAGTACGCGCCGTACGCCGACTACCAGGAGCGCACGGACCGAGAGATCCCGGTCTTCCTGCTCGAGCGCGCCAGCTGACCCGCTTTCTCCTGGGCGGGCAGTTTCACCGGGTACCCGGTGAAACTGGTCCTGCCTGGATGGAGTTCCGTCCGAGAAGCGGCAGTTTCACCGGGTAAGCGGTGAATCTTGTGGCTGGTGTGACTAGGGGCGGGCGAGTGACGCCGCCAGGCTGACCAGGTGGCCGAGTCGCGCCAGCTCCGAGTCCACGAACTCCGGCCCACCGCGGCGGCCGATCACCACCATGTTGTTGCCGTCGATGCGGGCGCCGGCGTAGATGTTGACCTCGTCGCCGTCGACCTCGAGGCGGGCCGCCTTCTCGATGTCGACGAAGGGCAGCTCGTTGGGCGCCGCGTCGGTCTGGCGGACCACGCCCTTGCTGCGGTGGATGCGCATCGCCCAGTCGGAGCGGAACGCGACCGGCAGCAGGTCGACCACGCGGTCCAGGGCCTTGCCCGGGTCCGCGCTGAGTTCCTCGACCACCTCGAGGTCGAGGAAGATGTTGCCACCCGCCGCGTAGCGGCTGATCCACATGACCTTGACCCCGTCGAGCGCGTTGCAGGCGGAGACCACGGAGTCGGGCATCGCGCCGTCGTGCATCTCCATGAGGACGTCGTCGACGGCGGTCCCGTCGCGCTTCTCGACGATCTCGATCGCCTCGATGTCACCGCCCGACTCACCGATCGCGGTCGCGACCCGGCCCAACGAGCCGGGGACGTCGGGCAGCTCGACACGGAGGAGGAACGGCACTTTTACGAGCCTAGGCGATCTCTGTGACGCGGAGGTTTCCGGTGGCTCAGGGTGCGGACGAGAGCCCGTCGTGGCACGTTGCCGGCAGGTTTCCGGACCTTTGGTCTGACGCCGAGGCCGACCAAGGCATCTGGTCCGCCCCTCGGCCGGGTGGCACCGTCGAAAGCATGAACGAACAGCTCGAGACTTCGCTCGGCCGGGCGACGTTCCTGGCCAAGGCCTTCATCGCGTGGAACGTCGGGTTCTTCGCGATCTCCGTCGCGGCGGCCGGCACCATCGCCCACGACGCGGTCGTGACGGTGCTGGTCCGCCAGGGTGTCTTCGCGGCCGCCGGGTGCCTCCTCGTCTATCTGCTCGGCCGGATGAGACAGGGCAGGCGGGGCAGCTGGCTCCGCCTGGGTTTCATCTCGACCCTGGCACCGCTCGGCGTCATCGCCGTCATCGCCTTCACCCCGGACCTGCCCCTGTGGTTCGACGTGGCCCAGGTGGGCAGCGGCCTCATCCTCGTCGGCATCGCGTCGACCATCCTGCGCAAGGACGTGCGGCGGCAGTTCCCGAAGGTCGCCGAGGAGCCGGTCGCGCAGGACAGCCCAGCCTGAACTCGGCCTGAACTCGGCCTGAACTCGGCCTGACCTCAGCCGCTCAGCCGCTGGCGCAGGCCGGTGGCCCGGAGGGCCCGGCGGTCGATGGCGGCGCGTACGTCGTCGGGTGAGCCGACCACGACCACACGCTCACGGGCGCGGGTGATCGCGGTGTAGAGGAGCTCGCGGGTCAGCAGCCGCGACTCCGGCGGCGGGAGGATGACGACCACCTCGTCGGCCTGGGACCCCTGGCTCTTGTGGATGGTCAGCGCGTGCATGGTCTCCACCTGGCCGAGCCGGCTGGTGGCGAGGTCGAGCCGGCCGGTGCTGCCGGCGACCGCGGCGCGCAGTGCCCGGCCGGCGGCGGGACGGACGGCGACGCCGGTGTCGCCGTTGTAGATGCCGAGCCCGTAGTCGTTGGCGGTCACCAGCAGTGGCCGGCCGGCGTACCAGGACGCGTAGATGGGTTCGCCGGTCGCCTCGCCCAGCCAGCGCTCGACCTGGGTGTTCCAGTGGCGTACGCCGAACGGCCCCTCGCGGTGCGCGCAGAGCAGCCGGCGCCGGTCCAGCAGGGCCAGCGCCCGGTCGGCGTCACCGGCCTCGGCCGCCTCGATCACCGCGACGGCATGAGGGACCACCAGCTCGCGGATGCGGCGGGCGGGGTCGTCGACGTTCGCCAGCTCGACGTGGTCGCCGCCGGCCTCGAGCAGCTCAATGGCCCGGTCGGCGTCTCCCGAGCGGACGGCCTCGGCCAGCTCTCCGATCGACTCACCGAACCGGTGCGACGTGACGAGCGACGCGACGCCCACTCGGGTCTTCTCCTGCACCGTCTCGACCAGATCGGCGAGCACCGCTCCGGCCTCGACCGAGGCGAGCTGGAACGGGTCACCGACCAGGATCAGCCGGCTCCCGGACCGGACCGCCTCCAGGAGCCGGGCCATCATCGTCAGCGACACCATCGAGGTCTCGTCGACGACGACCACGTCGTGGGGCAACCGGTTGTCGCGGTGGTGGCGGAACCGCGACGACGTGTCCGGTCGGGAGCCCAGGAGGCGGTGCAGGGTCACCGCCCGGACGCCGAGCAGTCTCGTGCGGTCGGCATCCGGCAGCTTCGCGACCTCAGCCTCGACGGCCTGCTGGAGCCGGGCCGCGGCCTTGCCGGTCGGCGCGGCGAGCGCGATCCGGACCGCGGGGTCGCCGGCCAGCTCGGCCTGCTCTGCGCAGAGCGCGAGCAGCGCCGCGACGGTGGTGGTCTTGCCGGTGCCCGGGCCGCCCGTGAGCACGGTCGTCGCATGGGTGAGGGCGACCCGGGCGGCGGCGCGCTGCTCGTCGTAGCCGGAGGCGGGGAAGACGCGGTCGAGCGCGGCCGCGAGCCAGGCCTCGTCGGGGGCGTCGGAACCTGCCGGACGGCCGACCAGGTCGGCATGGACCTGCTCCTCCTCCCGCCAGTAGCGGTCGAGGTAGAGCAGCCGCACCCCGTCGTGGTCGAGGAGCCGCAGCACCGGCGGGTCGGCGGTGACCAGTGGGCTGGCGGCGAGGGCGGCGTACCAGGCGTCGGCGTCGGGCCACGAGAGGTCGGGGGCGTCCTCGGCCACGGTGGCCAGGTCGACGCAGACCGAGCCGCCGCGGACCGCTCGCACCACGACCGCGGCAGCCAGTGCGACCAGCTCGTCGTCCTCGGCGGCCAGCGCGCACAGCCGCTGCGCCACGTGTACGTCGGCCGCGTCGAGCACGCCGGCCTCGTTGAAGGTCCGCAGCAGCCCGCCGGCCCCACGTGCGAGGCGCGGGTCGTGGGGGTCCTCGAGCTCGAGGGTGAGAAGAGTCATCGGCGACCGTCCAGCAGATCGGAGAGCGCGGTGACCAGCGCGACCGGCGGCTGCCACGAGAAGACGCCGGCCGGGTGGCCGTCCTGCTCAGGGGTGTCCGGGCCGCACATGCCGCGCACGTAGAGGTAGAGCACGCCGCCGAGGTGCCGGGCCGGGTCGTAGCCCGGCTGGCGCCACCGCAGGTAGCGGTGCACGACGACGACGTAGAGCAGGGCCTGGAGCGGGTAGTCGGAGTGGAGCATCGCCTCGGCCAGCCGGTCGCGCGAGTAGGCGGCCGCGGTGAGCGGCTGGTCGGTAGGCCCGAGCCAGTTGGTCTTGTAGTCGACGACCAAGAAGCGCCACCCTCCGTGGTCGGACGGCACCCGCAGCACCACGTCGATCGAGCCGGACAGGTAGCCACGCAACGACTGGCCGCCCAGCCCCGGCGTGCGCAGCCGGTCGGCGTAGGGACGAAGCGGGTCGGCGTCGCCGAGGTGCATGGCCAACAGCGCGCCCACGTCGGCCAGGCTGACCTCGACGCCGGGGGCGACGTCGCCCCCGGCCAGCGGGATCTCGAAGTCGAGCTCCCGCAGCCGGTCGGGAAGCCCGAGCTCACCGAGGGTCAGCCCGCCGGCGAGCGGGCCGAGCGAGGTGTGGTGCAGCGGCACCAGCGCGGCCGCGAGCTCGTCGGTCGGGGTGTCGGCCGGCCACCACACGCGCTGCTCGTCGACATGACCGCGCAGCTCCGCCTCGAGATCGGGAGCGAACGGGTCGGCCAGCTCTAGTACGCCGTGCACGAGCGAGCCGAACGCCGCACCGGACGGCAGCCCCGCCATCGGCGACGGCAGCGCGGCCGGCTCGTCGGGCAGCGGCTCCGGAGCGACCTCCGCTTCGTCGGCCAGCTCGTCCGACAGCTCGTCGTCGCGCGCGGACAGCTCGGGCTCCGACGTGACGCCCCCGGTCTCCTCGGCCGCGCGGATCAGCGCGGAGTAGGACGTACGGCGCCAGTCGACGTCGATGGGCCGGTCGAAGACCCGGACGCCGAGGCCGCGCGGCGGCTGGGGCACGGTCGGGTCGGGAACGTCGGTCGCCGGCTCGGCGCGCTCGAGGCGCGGGCCACCGGCCGCCTCCCATTTGCGCAGGTGGTCGAGCACCGCTGCGTCGTCGACCTTGGGCGGCAGCGAGTCGGGCACCTCGGCCTGGCCGAGCACCCGCCCGCGCAGCAGCCGGGACAGCCCGCCGTTGACCTCGTCCCACGAGGGCGCCCACCAGGCAACGACCTGGGACTGCGCGCGGGTGAGCGCGACGTAGGTCAGCCGGATGTCGTCGCCGGCCATCTCCGCCCTGCCCTTGGCGGTCACCGCGGCATAGCCCGGCCCGCCGGAGCCGCCGATGTCGAGGCAGCGGGTGCCGTCGGGCTCGTGGTAGAGCACGGCCTCGCCCATGCGGACGTTGCGGTTGAAGGCGAAGGGCAGGTAGACGAGGGGGTACTGCAGGCCCTTGCTCACCCACACGGTCATGATCTGGACCGCGGCCGCGTCGCTGTCGAGCCGCCGGTTGCGCTCGGCGGCGCCGGCCCGCTCCTCGCGCTGGTTGCGAAGCCACTGGAGCATCGCGGGCAGCCCCAGCCCGTCGCGGTGGGCGACCTCGTGCATCAGCTGGGTGAGGTGCTCGACGTCGGTGAGGTGGCGCTCGCCGCCCCGCCAGGCGAGGACCCGCTCGGCCATGCCCGCGACGTACGCCGCCTCGAGGACGGCCGCGATCCCGCGCGCCCGGGCGTGGTCGGCCCAGCGGCGGACGGTGTCGGAGACCAGGTCGGTGAGATCGGGTTCGGTCACCAGCTCGGCCGCGGTGCGGCCGAAGAACATGGTCACGGCCGCCGCCCGCACCAGGCCGGCCCGACCCGGCTGCTCGAACGCCTCGAGCAGGCACTGCCAGTCGGCGGCGGCCTGCGACGCGAACACGTCTGTGTCGCCGGTGTAGACGGCCGGCACGCCGGCCTCGGCCAGCGCGTCGCGGCAGGCCCGGGCGTCGCGGTGGCTCTCCACGATCACGGCGACGTCGCGGGCCTGGACCGGACGGACCTGTCTGCCGTCGTCGTAGGTGGCGTCGCTGGCGAGCAGGGCCCTCACGTCCGCCGCCAGGTCGGCGGCGATGAAGGGGCGCAGGTCGTCCATCGGGATCGTGCGGGTGCCACGGATGCCGAAGGAGTCGCGCGATACCACCCGGAGCCGGAAGGGGTCGTTGCCGGGGGCACCGGCGAGCCGATGCGTCTCGCGTCTTGCCGCGACCGGGCGCACCACGATGTCCTCGTGGCCGAGCGCCGCGGCGTCGAGGACGCGCAGCAGCCTCTCCACCAGCGGGGCATCGCTGCGGTAGTTGGTGTCGAGGGTCAGCAGCGCGTCGGCCCGCTCACGGGCCCGCAGGTAGGTGACGACGTCGCCGCCGCGGAAGGCGTAGATGGCCTGCTTGGGGTCGCCGATGAGCACCAGCGTCACTCGGCCGACGAAGGCGCGCTCGATCACCTCCCACTGCACGGGGTCGGTGTCCTGGAACTCGTCGACCATCACGATCGACCAGCGACGGCTCATGCGGTCGCGTGCGGGGGCGTCGTCGGCCTCGAGGGCGACCGCGAGCCGGGACAGCAGGTCGTCGAAGCCGAGGATGCCGAGCAGCCGCTTGCGCCGCTCGAGCTCGCGCAGCACGTCGTCGGCGAACGCCCGGCGTACGCCCGCGGTCGTCTCGGCCGGCGGGTCGATCGGGGTGAGCCGGGTGCGTGGGTTGCGCACGACCTCGCGCGCCAGCTCCATCGCCTGCGCGCGGGTCAGCTCGGGTGTGTCGCGGACGTCGCCGAAGCGCTGGAGGTAGAGGTCGTCGACGATCTCGCCCACCAGCTCGTCGAGGTTCTCGACCAGGGTGACGCCGGCGTCGGTGTCGCCGGCCACACCGAGCGAGCGCAGCACGAGCTGGCAGAACTGGTGGGTGGTCGCGATGGTCGCCGCGTCGAAGCCGGCCAGCGCGTCACGCAGGTTGCGTCGCCTGGCGGCCAGCTCGTCGTCGGTGCCGGTGACCAGATGGGTCAGCAGCTCGTCGTCGGCGCGGGTCGGGTCGTCGAGGGCCTCGGCCGCCCTCACGAGCTGGTCGCGGACCCGCTCGCGAAGCTCCTGGCTCGCCGCGCGGCTGAAGGTGATGAGCAGCATGTCGTCGAGCGGCGCCCGGCCCTCGGCGACGTAGCGGGTGACCAGTGCCGCGAGCGCGTAGGTCTTGCCGGTGCCGGCGCTGGCCTCGAGCACCGTCGTCGTGGGTCCGGTCGGCAGCGGGGCCAGCAGCTCGAAGGGTCCGGTGACCGTCACATCGGCCCCCGCTCGCTCGCCAGCAGCGGGGACCACAGCCGCTCCGCCAGCGCCGGCAGGTCGGTGAGGACCTCGAGGTCGGCGTGCTCGCCCCAGACCCGCACGTGGGCCGGGGCGGCGTCCTCGCCGGGGAAGCGGCTCGACCGCCACTTCTTGAGCGCCTCCGGCTTGGGGTCCTGCCCCATGTGCGCGGCCGAGGCCCAGGCGAACGACGTCTTGAGCGGCAGGTGGAGCGGCGCCCGGCGGCCCTCGTCGTAGAGGTCCACCAGCCCGGAGAGCAGCGTGAGCGGCTCCTCGACGGTCGGCCCGAGCAGTCGCTGAGCGGCCTGGGTGCCCCGCGGCGCGCGGCCGATCGTGAGCGCGGTCCAGTTGTGGTCGGGGTGGCCCGCCGCGAGCGCCAGCAGCCGGACCCAGGACTCGAGCAGGTGCTTGCCGTCGAGCCTGGAGTAGCCGACGGAGACCAGCCGGTCGCCGTAGACCGGGGTGATGGTGCCCGTGAGGCGGCGGCGGCCGCGCAGGGCGATGTCGACGTCGTAGGCCCGGGGGGCGACCTGACGGTGGGTGAGCGCCGCGACCGCGAGGTTCATGGCGGTCTCGCGCACCTCGGTGGCCTTGCGCCAGCCGAGCTGGCCGGGCGGCAGTGCGCCGCGGCGCCACTCGATCTCGCGCGCGGTGTCGGGGTGGATGCCGCGCATCATGTCGGCCAGCATCCTGATCCCCACGCCCCAGGTGTCGAGCGTGTCGATCTCGACGGGCATGGCGTCGCTCACCCCGTCGACGTCCCACGGGAGGGTGAGCTCGAGGGCCCGGAAGAAGCCCTTGACCGGGTCGCGGAAGAAGCTGACCAGATCGGCCAGGGCGATCTCGTCGACCGCCGCGACCGGCTCGGCCAGCGGACGGACGAGGAACGGCGGTGGCGCCGCCCGTGGCCCGATGGCGGCGTTGGCGGCCGCGAGCATCTGGGGGTCGAAGGTGAACGGCGTGGGGGTGCCGAGCCGCCCCGGCTCGACGTTGCGGAGGTCGAAGCCCTGGAGCGGGTGCTTGACGACAAGGCGGTCGCGCACCGGCGACGCCGTGGTGCGGTCGAGGGCGTCGAGCAGCTCGCCGAGGGGTACGGCGGGCGGCCGGTCCTGGCCGCTGTGCGGGTCGGCGCCGGTGTAGGTGATCACCAGCTTGTCGGTGGCGGCACCGATCGCGTCGAGCAGCAGCTGTCGGTCCTCGGAGCGGACGTCCCGCTCGCCGGTGACCGGGATGCGGGCCAGCGCGTCGTCGCCGTCGACGGTGCGCTGCCGCGGGAACACCCCGTCGTCGAGCCCCAGCAGGCAGACCACGCGGTGCGGCACCGACCGCATCGGGACCATGGTGCAGACGGTGAGGCTGCCGGCCCGGAAGTTGGCCCTGGTCGGGCGGCCCGCGAGGTGGTCGTCGAGCATCGCGCGGACGTCGGTCAGCCGCATCGGGCTCGCACCACGCTCCCCCGCGTCGACCGCGACCCGGGCCAGCTCGCGCTGCACCTGACCGACCTGCCACTGGTCGGCGCGGTCGACCCGCGTCAGCTCCGTGACGCCCGCCGCCAGCCCGTCCAGCCACTCGACGAGCGGCCGTGTGCGGGTCAGCCGGTCGGTGGCGGAGACCAGCCGGTCGACGTACTCGGAGAACCGGCCGGCCAGCTCGACCCGGTTGCTGCCGACGTCGTCGAGCGGCAGGGCCGTGCCGAGCCAGGACCGGGAGTCGTCGGAGAGAGCGACGCCGGTGAGCACCCGGTCGAGGCCGAACCGCCAGGTGTTCTGGAGGTAGCGGACGCCGAACGGCTCGCGGTGCTCGGAGTCGAAGCCCCACCGCACGCCGGACTCGCGCACCCAGTCGGCCATCGCGTCGAGGTCGTCGTCGACGAAGCCGAAACGGCGTCGGACCGTCGGGCTCTGGGCCAGGTCGAGGACGGCGCTGGCCGTGGCCCTGCTGCCCGCGACGTCGAGCAGCTGAGCGGCGACGCCGAGCAGCGGGTTGGTGTGGGCCAGCGAGCGGTCGGCGAGCTGGACCCGGAGCCGGTGAGCGGGGTGGCCCCCCTCGACGACGTCACCGAGGCCGAACGCCGCGGAGATGAGCGGCGCGTAGTTGTCGATGTCGGGGCACATCACGAGGATGTCGCGGGGCTCGAGGGGCCGCTCGTCGTCGGCGCTGTCCTCGAGGAGACCCAGCAGCACCTCGCGCAGCACCTGGACCTGACGCGCCGGCCCGTGGCAGCGGTGCACCTGCACCGACCGGTCGCCGGCGGCGAGCACGCGGCCCTCGGGACGGACGGCGTCGGCGCGGAGGTCGTCCTGGAGCCAGCCGAGCAGGGTCTCCGGGGGGCTGGTCGCCGCCACCTCGTCGTCGTCGGGCACGGACCCCAGGCTCCGCTGGAGCTCGCGCTGGTCGCGGCCGAGCGAGGCGAGCAGCGGGTGCCGGACCCGGCGGTGGCTGTCGTCGGCCCGGCGTGGCGTCGGCCCCTCCAGGTCGGCGAGCCGCCCCCACAGGTCGGCGCTGGGGTGCGGGAGCCAGAGGTGGAGGTCGTGGTGGGTCGCGAGCGCGCGCAGCAGCTCGATCTCGGTGGCTGGCATGCGGGTGTGGCCGAACATCGAGACGCGCGGCGGCAGGTCGGACGGGCCGGCCCGCAGCCGCTCGACGGTCACGGCGTGCCGCTGGGCCGGGACCGGCGCAGCGACGACTGCGGTCAGGGCGCGCCACAGCGGCGGCTGCCAGGCCAGGTCGGGGTCGAGGATGCCGCCGAGGCCGTCGCTGTCGCGGCCTGCGGACCAGTCGACGAGGAGCTGCGGTCGCTGCGCGGCGTAGGACGCGAAGAGGCCGGCCAGACGGCGGGACACGGCGTAGCGCCGACCACGCCGGAACTCCGCCTCGTCGCCGGTGTCGCGGTGACCGAGGTGGACGGCCAGGGTCGCCGCCCACGGCTCGTCGAGGGACTCGTCGAGCACCGACAGCAGTGGCCAGGCGAGCGCGTCGGGCGCCCACGGGTCCTCGTCACGGGTGCCGGTCAGCTCGGCGATGAGCGACCTCGGGAAGCGGAACTCGACGCCCGCGCACACCCCGTCTGCCCCGCCCGGCGAGGTGCCGAGCCGGTGGGAGAGCCGCTGGCTGAGCCACCGCTCCACCCCGCGCGCGGGCACGAGCACCAGCTCGGTCGCGAACGGGTCGTCCGGCGGGGTCGACAGCAGCTCGCCGAGGGCATCGGCGAGCAGGTCGGTCCGCGGGGCGCGGTGGAGGTGGAGCACCACAGCGCGACCTTATGCGCCGTCGCCGACGTACGGCGGGCGCGTCAGCGACCCCAGAAGCCTTCGCGGTCGTCGTCGGAATCTGCCGCCCGCTCGATCTCGGCGATCGCCTCGGGGTTGCCGTGGAACTTCCGGTAGCTCCACACCAGCAACGCGACGGCGATCAGCGCCGAGAGGAACTGCGAGATGCTCGTGGCCTTGCCGCCCGGCAGCCACCAGCGTTCGCCGAGCGGCCACCACTCGGGCACCTCCGGGCCGACGAACCACAGCACGCCGGCCGCCGCGATGATGACGATCATCGTCGAGGTCGCGACGATCCGCGGCCAGGTCTCCACGGAGTTGGCGGCGCCCTTGAGTGCCTCGCGCTTGATCGGCTCGACGCGGCGTTCGGCCCATTCGTACTGCTGGGACAGCAGCACCAGGCCGCCCGCGATCATCAGCAGACCGGGTCCGGGCAGGATCAGTGCGGCGATGCCGGCGACCACGAGCGTCCAGCCCACGATCTCCAGGCCGACCCGCTTGACCGCGCCTCTCATGGGTCGAGCCTGCCAGAGTCGGTCAACAACGGCGGAAGGTCAGCCGAACTGTTCGAGGTACGCGCGGCCCTCGTCGCTCAGGTTGCCGTGCGCCTCGGCGACCTTCGCCCACTTCACCGACATCCGCGCGAAGCGCAGCGGGTTGTAGACGTCCTCCTCGCGCAAGAACAGCCCGTCGCCGGCGTACGTCATGATCGTCAGGTTCGACTCCTCCAGCTGGGAGCCGTCGCCCGGGTCGGGCATCAGGTTGCGCACCTCGCAGATCAGCCGCGAGGTCGGTACGTCGACGACCTGCCAGGCCAGCGGGAAGCCGGTCATGATCCCGCCCGGGAACGTCGTCATGGTCGGCACCGACCAGGCCCGGATCTCCTCGCGTCCACGGAAGGTGCCGAACGCGTGCTCGACGTAGACCGCGTCCTCGGTGAAGTTGTCGGCGAACTCGTCCCAGTTCCCGGTGCTCGCGTAGCCCTGCACCCGGCCGTGCATGGCGGCGTACGCCTCCGCGATCTCCTCGGCGCTGAACCGGCCCTCGCTCATGGCCATCATCCAACCAGCGCCGCGCGGATCACGAGCTCCAGCACGGGCCGGGCGTCGACCCGCGCATGTCGGCCGATGTCGTGCAGGAAGAGCCCTTCGAAGCAGGCCGCCAGCGCGTCGGTGGCGAGCTGTGGGTCGGAGGCGCCGAGCCGGGCCAGGGCCGGCAGGAGCGTGGCCTCCATCGTCGCCCGCCCCCGGGCCAGCCGTTCACGCAGGGCCGGGTCGTGCGCGGCCTCCATGAAGAGCACCATCCGGGCCGTGGTCACGGTGCGGTTCGGGCCCATCATGAAGCCGTAGAGGCCGACCATGGCCTCGACCAGCTGGTCCACGGTCTCGGGTGCGGTGGCGGCACCGACCTCGGGCAGCTCGGTGTCGAGCATCCAGTCGAGCACGCCCTCCAGCAGCGCCGCGCGGGTCCGGAAGTGGTTGGACGTCGATCCCTTCGGCAGCCCCGCCCGCTCGTCGACCCGCCCGTGGGTCAGCGACCGGAGTCCCTCGGTGCCGAGGAGCTCCACGGCGGCGACCAGCGCTTGCTCACGGTTCGAAGGCACGCGCGTCACTATAGAAGTAGTGCAATTTCACTACGACCGTAGTAGCCTGCCGGGATGGTCGCCGCCCTCGCCCTGGTCGCGTGGACCTCCAGCGTCGCGGTCGGGCTCGTCCTGGTGCGGCGCTGGCGCCGCCGGCCGCGGACGGCGTGGATCCATCTGGCGACCGCCACGTTCGGCCTGGCCTGCTGGGTCGCGTACGTCGCGGCCGACCGCCCGTACTGGCTCGGCTGGTCGGTGTTCGCGTGGCTGTTCGTGGTCAACGGGCTGGGCGACCAGCTGATGCTCTTCGGACGTCCAGTGGGCAGGGGGACCTACCTCGCCGCGGCGCGAGACGTGCTCAGCGGCCGGCGCCCGCTGGCCACCGCGCACGCCCTGCTGGCGCCGACCGTGCTCGTGCTGGTCTTCGTGGCGGCGTTGGGCGTCTGAGTCCCTCAGCCCGACGTACGCCGGGAGACCAGCACCGCACCGACGGCCAGCGCCGTCGTCAGCGCCAGGGCCGCCACGAACGGTGCCAGCTCGGACGCGGGACCGGCGGCGGTGAAGACCAGCCCGGCCAGCGAGATCGCGGTGGCTGCGCCGACGGCGTCGGCGATCGACATCGCGGCGCTGTTGCGGCCCTGGTCCTCCTCGGACGACGCGGCCAGCACGTAGGCCGACAGGCGCGGGAACATCAGCCCCATCCCGGCGCCGGAGACCACCCACGTCGCCCCGAGGAGCCACGGCGACAGCGACAGCAGGGCGGCGACCAGCACGCCCGCGACGCCCGCGAGCAGGAGCGCGGCCCCGATCCGCATCGCGGTCCCGTGGTCGAGGCCGGCACCGAGCCTGGCCTGCACCCAAGACGTGGCGGACCAGCCCAGGGAGCCGACGGTGAGCGCGACGCCGGAGAGCCAGGGCGAGAGGTCGTACTGCGCCTGGAGCAGGTAGGGGATGTAGATCTCGGTGGCGAAGAACGTGGCGGCGACCGCGGCGCGCAGCGCGATCACCGACGGGAGGCCTCGTCCCAGGACGAGCGTCCGGGCCGGGAGCAGAGGACGTACGGCGGCCAGGACGACGATCAGTGCCACGGCCGCGACGGCGACCCCGATCGCCGCTGCGGATCGGCCGGCCAGGTCGAGCACCACGACCGAGACCGCCACCAGCGCGGCCAGCGCCAGCCGACCGGTGGTCGCCACCTCCGAGGGCTCGGGGTGGTCCACCAGGTCCCGCAGGCCGGGGAGGAGCATCGCGGTGGCGGCCGCGGCCAGGGCCACGACGCCGAGGAAGACCCAGCGCCAGCCGGCCGTCTCGGCGACCACACCGGCGATCGTGGGGCCGATCATGGACGGGATCACCCAGGCGGCGGCGAAGGCCCCGAAGATGCGCGGGTGGTCGACCGGCGCGTAGATCCGGGCGACGACCACGTAGAGCGCGACCGTCATCGCCCCCGAGCCCAGGCCCTGCAAGAAGCGTGCGGCCACGAACAGCTCGATGCCGGGCGCCAGGCCGGCCAGCAGCAGTCCGGCGGCGAAGACGGCCACGGAGACGAGGAGCGGCAACCGCGGACCGTGCCGGTCCGACCACAGTCCGCCCGCAACCATGCCGACGACGCTGGCGGCCAGCGTCGCGGAGAAGGCTGCCGAGAACCACGACCGGCCGTCCAGCTCGGCGCTGACTGCGGGCATGATCGTGGTGACCGCAAGGGCCTCGAAGGCGGCCAGGAACACCAGTCCGACCATGCCGACGGTGGCCCAGCGGTAACGCGCCGAGAGCAGCGGCGTCGGCGCCGGCTCGGACAACAGCTCGGGGCGTTCGGTGAGGGTCACACTCGGAGACTAGGAGTTGAAGTGCGGTTGAGCTCAAGCCCTGACGAGGTCGAGTTCGACGTGGCGGTCGCCACTCACCGTCGTGCGCTGCTCGCACACTGCTACCGGATGCTCGGGTCGCCGCACGACGCCGAGGACGCGCTGCAGGAGGCGCTGGTCGGCGCATGGAAGGGCTGGGACGGCTTCGAGGGCCGCAGCTCGGTGCGGACCTGGCTGTTCCGGATCGCCACCAACGCCTGCCTCAAGCAGGCCGAACGCCGCCCCGCGCGGGTGCTCTCCGCCGACCTCGGCCCGGGTTTCACCCAGACCGCCGACCTCGGTGAGTTCGACACGTCGCACCTGTTCGTCGAGCCCTGGGCCGACGAACCGGACGACTCCGGCGATCCCGAGGCGGCGTACGCCCGACGGGAGGGTGTCGAGCTGGCCTACGTCGCAGCGCTCCAGCACCTGCCGGGCAACCAGCGGGCGGTGCTCCTGCTGCGCGAGGTGCTGCAGTTCTCCGCTGCCGAGGTCGCCGACCTGCTCGACACCTCGGTCCCGAGCGTCAACAGCGCCCTGCAGCGCGCCCGCGCCTCGATGGAGCAACGGGCCCACGGCCCCGGTGGTCGACGCAGCCAGCAGGCGGAGCTCGCCGCCCTCGGGGAGGACGGCGTACGCCGGCTGCTCGACGAGTTCGTGAGCGCCTGGGAGGCCGCGGACGTGGACCGGATGGCGGCGCTGCTGGCCGAGGACGTGCAGTTCACGATGCCACCGCTGCCGGCGTGGTTCGAGGGCCGGGAGATGGTCCTCCGCTTCGTCACGGAGCGGATGTTCGAGGTGCCCTGGCGACTGGAGGCGCGCACCGTCAACGGGCAGCCCGGGTTCCTGTGCCGGATGCTCGTCGACGAGGAGTGGCAGCTCGGCGCGGTCAACGCGATCGCCTTCCGCGACGGCCTGGTCACCCACATCGGCGCCTTCGTGGACCCCGCGATCGTGAAGAAGTTCCTCTGAGACCGATGAGTTCGACCCCGGTGGCGTCCTCTGCACCTGTGTAGGAACCACCACCCACAGAGGAGAAGCCGAGATGAGCAAGATCGTCGTTGTCAACATGCTGAGCCTGGACGGCTACACCGAGGGCCCCGGAGGGAACGTGATGGCCATGCCGATGGACCTCGCGTTCGACAGCCACAACGCGGAGCGGCTGAGAGCTGCCGACTCCATCCTCTTCGGAGGCACCACCTACCGCGGCATGGTCGGCTTCTGGCCGGGTGAGGTCGGGCAGGAGGACCGCCCCGACGGGCATCGCTACATCGCGCAGCGGTACGCCGACGGCATCCCGGTCACCGTCGTCTCCGACACGGTCACCGAGGCCGACACCGGCCCCTGGCGCGACCAGACCACGATCGTCCGCAGGGCGGACGCCCACGAGCACCTGGCCCGGCTGCGCGAGCAGGAGGGCGGCGACGCGGTGATCTACGGCAGCCGCACCCTCTGGGGCGACCTGCTCGCCCACGGTCTCGTCGACGAGCTCCACCTGATGGTCGGCCCCAAGGTGGTGGCGGGCGACACCCACGCGTTCGCGGGCGTCCCCGAGACCGACCTGCGGCTGCTCGACGTACGCCGCTTCGACGACTCGGAGAGCGTGCTGCTGAGCTACGCGCCCGCCGATTCGTCTGCGGTCTGACGTGGAGTTCGCGGCGTGACGCCGCAGACGAATCGACCGGGTGGCGTCAACCGAGGTGGTGCACCTCCTGCAGCGCGTAGACCGGCGTCGCGATCCCCTCGTGGCGCGCCTTGAGCTGCAGCGCCAGGTAGAGCGAGTAGTGCCGTGACTGGTGCAGGTTGCCGCCGTGGAACCAGAGGTTGTCGACCTGGGTCGGCTTCCACATGTTGCGCTGCTCGCCCTCCCAGGGGCCGGGGTCCTTGGTCGTGTCCGAGCCGAGGCCCCAGCACTTGCCCACCTTGTCGGCGACCTCCTGCGAGATGAGGTCGGCGGCCCAGCCGTTCATCGAGCCGTAGCCGGTCGCGTAGACGACGAGGTCGGCCGGCAGCTCGGTGCCGTCGTCGAGCACCACGGAGTCCTCGGTCAGCTGGGTGACCTGGCCATGGGCCAGCTTCACGTCGCCGTTCGCCACGAGGTCGGCGGCACCGACGTCGATGTAGTAGCCGGAGCCGCGGCGCAGGTACTTCATGAACAGCCCCGACCCGTCGTCGCCCCAGTCGTGCCGGAAGCCGGAGGCCTCGAGCCGGTCGTAGAACTCCTTGTCCCGCTCTGCCATCGCCTCGTAGGCCGGGATCTGGAACGTGTGCAGGATCCGGTAGGGCAGCGAGGCGAAGATCAGGTCCGCCTTCTCGGTCGTGACGCCGGCCGCGACGGCTCGCTCGGAATAGAGGTCGCCGAGGCCGATGTCCATCAGCGAGTCGCTCTTCACGATGTGGGTGCTCGACCGCTGCACCATCGTCACGTCGGCCCCGTGCTCCCACAGCGCTCCACAGATGTCGAACGCGCTGTTGTTGGAGCCGACCACGACGGCCTTCTTGCCGGCGTACGCGTCCGGACCGGGGTGTGCGCTCGAGTGGTGCTGATCGCCCTTGAAGGTGTCCTGACCTGGCAATGTCGGGACATTCGGCTTTCCGGACATCCCGGTGGCCAGCACCAGCTGTTGAGGGCGCAGCGTCAGCGGCAGCCCCTCGCGCTCGACCTCGACCGTCCACTCCCCGGTGGCCTCGGAGTACGCCGCCGAGGTGGCGACGGTGCTCGACCAGTACGGCACCTCCATCGTCTTCACGTAGGACTCGAGCCAGTCGCCGATCTTGTCCTTGGGCGCGAAGACCGGCCAGTTGTCCGGGAACTTCAGGTAGGGCAGGTGGTCGTACCAGACCGGGTCGTGCAGGCAGAGGGACTTGTAGCGGTTGCGCCACTGGTCGCCCGGGCGCGGGTGCTTGTCGATCACCAGCGCCGGAACGCCGAGCTGGCGCAGCCGCGACCCGAGCGCGATGCCGCCCTGGCCGCCGCCGATGACGAGCACGTAGGGCTGCTCGGTCGAGCCGAGCGACTCGGCCTCGGCCTGGCGCTGCTCCTTCCAGGTCTGGCGTTCCTTGTCGATGCCGTGCTGCGCACCCATCGAGCGGCGTGGGCCGCGGGGCTCCTCGTGGCCCTTCAGCTCCTGGAGCGCAGTGAGCAGGGTGAAGGCCTTGTCGGCGCCGTCCTCCTCCACCAGGCGGAGCAGCCCGTTGCCGCGCCCCACCGCGGTCTCGAACTCGATCCACGCGGTGACCACGCCGTCCGCCTCGTCGGCGGGCTCGGCCAGCGCGAAGCCACTCGGGTCGGTGCGGTCGAGCGTGTGGGTCAGCAGGTCGGCCACGCCGTCCCGGTTCTCGACGGTCTTGAGGTTCCACGTGAACGAGACGAGGTCCCGCCAGAAGCTGGTGGAGGCGAACAGCCCGGACGCGCGCGCCACGTCGCGGGCCTTCAGCGCGTCCTCGAAGGCGGCGAGCCAGGCCAGGGCCCGGTCGTCGGGGGTGGTGGTCGTCGCCGACCGCTCCTCGGTCTGGGTCATGGCGCCAGCAGACCGGTCTCCAACCCCCGCGCGACAGGGTTGCACCGAGTTGCAACGTGGTCGCCGTCACACTGCCCGACGTACTGTGAGCGACCACGGGGTGAGGAGGCAGTCATGACGGCAGCAGCCCCCGCGTACGCCGCGGTCGCGCCCGGTGTCGACCTGAGCCTCCACGCCCGTGAGCTGGTCCGGATCCACGACGCCGTGCTCAGCGGCAGCCGGCCTCCCGACCGTCCGCGCGCCCTGGTGGCCCGTTCGTGGGCCCGCGCCATGGGGATGGGACTGACGGCCGACCGCGCCAACGCGCGTCGCCCGCTGAGCGTCGACGAGCTCGAGCGGAGACGGCGCACGTCGCGGCTCTCGCTGGTCGTCGACGAGCTGCGCCGGGTGCTGACCAGCGTCGCCGACGCCTCGCTCTTCCTCATGGTCGTGTGTGACGCCGACGGGGTGGTGCTCTGGCGCGAGGGCTCGCCCCGGGTGCAGCTGACCGCCGACCGGCTCGGCTTCCTCGAGGGGATGGTGTGGACCGAGCAGGTGGTCGGCACCAACGCGATCGGCACCGCGCTCGCCGAGGCCGCTCCGGTACAGCTCTTCTCCGCGGAGCACTACGAGAACCAGCAGCACCCCTGGTACTGCACCGCCGCCCCGATCCACGACCCCCGGAGCGGCGAGCTGCTCGGCGTGGTCGACGTGAGCGGACCGGCCCTGACCCTTCACCCCGCGATCGGCGCGCTGGTCGAGAGCGCGGTCCGGCTCGCCGAGGCCTCGCTCTGGCGCCAGCACCGCGAGCGGCTCGACTCCCTGCGGCGGTCGACCGAGGCGGTGGTCAGCACGACCTCGGGGCCGCTCCTCGTCGTCGACGACCACGGCTGGGTCGCCCACCACGCGGGCGTCGCTGCCCGGGACCGGATCGAGGTGCCGCGGGCCGACCGTGCGGTCGCCGTACCCGGCCTGGGGCTCTGCCTCCCCGAACGCCTCGGGGACGGCTGGCTGGTCCGGCCGCGCGACAGCGCCACCACGATCCGGGCCCGGCTCGACGGCTGCGTCCTCGACGTCCAGTCCGACGGCGGCTCGTGGCGCGCGGAGCTGACGCCCAGGCACGCGGAGCTCCTGCGGCTGCTGGCCGTGGCCGGCAGCACCGGGCTGACCGCGGCCGACCTGAGCACCCGCGTCCACGGCGACGCCGCCCACGTGGTCACCGTGCGCGCCGAGGTGTCCCGGCTGCGCCGCGTGGTCGGCGCCCTGGTCGCCACCGGCCCCTACCGGCTCGCCGACGGAGTGGAGCTCACGCCTGCCACCATGTGACCCGTGGGGACGACCGCGCTGGTGATCATGGTCGTCGCGCTGGCCCTGGAGACGGGGCTGCTGGTCACCGTCGGCACGCTCTGGCTGGTCGGGCGTCGCACCCAGCGCCGGCTCCGGGCGGAGCTGGAGGACGCCCGCTCCCCCCGCGAGGTCCGACGACGTGCGCCGCGCCGGCTCGTCCCGACACCCGACGAGGCGGTCAAGGCGGTCTGGGAGACCGTCGACCGGGTCCGGGAGAAGGGGTTCGGCGGGGCGCTGCGCAGCTCCATCGACGACCTGGCCGGCTGGGCTCAGGTCGAACGGCCGGCGCTGGTGAGACTGGCGGGCCCGGACGGCAGCGTGGCGATCCTCTTCTCCGACATCGAGGGCTCGACCGAGCTCAACGAGCGCCTGGGCGACAAGGAGTGGGTGCGGCTGCTGGCCCGCCACGACGCCGCGGTGCGGTCCGCGATCGAGCGGCACGGGGGCCACGTGGTCAAGACGCAGGGCGACGGGTTCATGGCGGCGTTCGGCTCCCCCGAGCGGGCCGTCCGCAGCGCCATCGCGATCGAGCGGGCCTTCGACCGGGGACAGCGCAAGGGGCGGGCGCCCGTACTGGTCCGGATCGGCATCCACCACGGCGACGTGGTGCACCGGGACAACGACATCTTCGGTCGCAACGTCGCCCACGCCGCTCGGGTAGCAGCGCTCGCTCAGGGCGGCGAGATCCTGGTCAGCGAGGCCGTGTCCGAGGCGCTGGCCGACTGTGACGACATCGCGTTCGCCGAGCCGCGCGAGGTGCAGCTCAAGGGTCTCGCCGGCGACCATCTGGTCTCCGCGGTGGAGTGGGCCGCCTGAGTTCTCGTCGAGTGACGTGCGAGGGTGCAGAGGTGAGCGAACCGGCCGTCCCCCGCCGCGGTCGGCCCGGGCACGACCAGGCCGCGGTGCTCCGTGCGGCGATCGACCTCTTCAACCGCAAGGGGTACGACGCCACGAGCATCGGCGACGTCGCCGAGGAGCTGGGCGTCACCAAGTCGGCGGTCTACCACCACGTACCGAGCAAGCAGCACCTGCTCTCCGAGGCCCTCGACGAGGCCCTTGGCGAGCTCGAGGCCGCGGTGGACCGGGCAGCATCGGCCGACGGGTCGGCGTACGAACGGCTGCGCGGCGTGGTCCGCCGCAGCGTCGAGGTCCTGGTCGACCACCAGCCGGCTGTCACCCTGCTCCTGCGGGTGCACGGCAACAGCGAGATCGAGAAGGCCGCGCTGAAGCGGCGCCGCAAGATCGACACCCGGCTCGCGGGCCTGGTCGGCCGGGCCGCCGAGGAGGGAGCCCTGCGCGCTGACCTCGACCCCGACCTGGTCAGCCGGCTCTTGTTCGGCATGGTGAACTCGTTGGTGGAGTGGTACCGCCCCTCAGGCCCCGTCGACGTCGAGCAGCTCGCCGACGCGGTGACCGCGATCGCGTTCGAGGGCCTGGACCGCTGAGCTGGACCGAAGAGGAGGCCTGATGGAGGACCGGCTCGCCCTGCACGCCGAGGCGATGGGGCTGATGGGCGCCGTCGTCGAGCGCGTGAGGAGCGACGACCGAGAGCGGCCGACGCCGTGCGCGGGCTGGACGGTGGCGGACCTGCTGGCCCACGAGGTCGGCCAGCACCTGGGCTTCGCCGCGGCGGTGCGCGACGGCGACGCCCCGGAGTCGGCGTACGCGCCGGTGCCCTTCACCGCCGAGTCCTGGCGCGACTCGGTCGAGGCGATCCTGAACGCCTTCGCCGCAGCCGACCCGGACGCCCCCGTCGTCGAGCGCGAGATCACCGAGACGCCGCTGCCGCTGCAGGTCCTGGTCGACGCCCAGCTGCTCGACCTGCTCGCGCACACGTGGGACCTGGCCAAGGGGCTGGGCCATGACTTCGCGCCGCCCCAGCACCTGGCCGCCGACCTCCTCCGGATGGCGCAGGCGATCCCGGACCGCGCGTACGGCGAGGGGCACGCGTTCAGCGAGCGGCTCGCCGCCGAAGGCACCGGCTGGGAGCAGGGCCTCCGGCTCCTCGGCCGCGACCCGGGCTGGCCGGGTAGTCCGTGAACAAACGGCCCCTGTATCCGGGGATCAGGGGCCGTTGAATCACGGACTACCGCAGCGCCCGGCTACGTCCGCGGAACTCGGCGATCACCGTGTCCTCGCGGCGGACCGTCACGTCGTAGACGCCGGACCGTCCTTCGAGGCTGCGCTCGGCCGCGGTGGCTCGGAGCAGATCACCCTCGTGTGCGGGTCGCAGGAAAGAGACGTCGAAGCCGGCCGCGACGGTCGCCACGCCGCGCGAGTTGCAGGCGACCGCGAACGCGCTGTCTGCGAGCGCCGCGATCAGCCCGCCGTGGCAGAGGCCGTGCCCGTTGACCATGTCCGCGCGCACGGTCATCCGGACGAGGGCCCAGCCGTCGTCGATCTCGACGAGCTCCATGCCGAGAGCTCGGCTGGCCGCGTCGGACGCCCACATCTCCTCCGGACTCATCGAGGCGCTCATGCGTCGTAGTCCACGGTGACGGCGTCGCCGACCGGGTAGGACTGGCAGGTGAGCACGAAGCCGGCTTCGACCTCGGCCGGCTCGAGCGCGTAGTTGCGGCGCATGTCGACCTCGCCCGACGTGACCTTGGCCCGGCAGGTGCCGCACACGCCGCCCTTGCACGCGAACGGGAGGTCGGAGCGCATCGCCTGGGCGCCGTCGAGGACGGCCTGCTCGCGGGGCAGCGGCGAGGTGGTGGAGAGGCCGTCGAGCACCACCGTGACCTCGGTCGTCTCGCCGCTGACCTCCGCCTCGGCGCGGTGCAGCTCCGGCGGCGGCTCGTCGACGTAGAAGAGCTCGAAGTGGACGCGCTCGCGGGCGACGCCGAGCTCGGCCAGCACCGCCTGGGCGTCGAGCAGCATCTCGTGCGGGCCGCACAGCCAGACGTGGTCGAACCGCGCCGCCGGCACCAGCGTGGTCAGCAGCCGCCGCAGCCGGTCGGCGTCCAGCCGCCCGGAGAACAGCTCGACGTCGCGCGGTTCGCGGCTGAGCACGTGCACGAGCTGGAGCTGCGGGCCGTAGCGGTTCTTGAGGTCCGCGAGCTCCTCGGCGAACATCACCGACCCCGACGTGCGGTTGCCGTAGAGCAGGGTCACGTCGCCGTCGTTCCCGAGCACGCTCGAGGCCACGGACAGCATCGGCGTGATGCCGGAGCCGGCCGCGACGCACAGGTGCCGGCCGCCCTCGAGCAGCGCCGGGTCGGGGCAGAACCGGCCGCTCGGAGTCTGCACCTCGATCTCGTCACCGGCGCGGACGTCGTGGACCAGCCAGCGCGAGAACAGGCCGTCCGGGATCTCGCGTACGCCGACCCGCGGACGGCCGCCCGCGGGAGCGCTGATGGAGTACTGGCGGCGCTGCTCGACGCCGTCCACCACCCGCCGCAGGGTCAGCGACTGACCCGGCACGAACTCGAACTCGTCGCGCAGGTCGTCGGGCACCTCGAAGGTGACCGCGACGGCATCGTCGGTGAGCTCCTCGACGGTCGCGACCTTCAGCGAGTGAAGGTCGTGCTCATGAAGCGTCCCGTCCCGCCGCTGGTTGAGGAAGGCGCACTAGCGCCTGTCTCGAAACCCCCGCAGCCAAGGCACCCGCTGTACGACCGGCAGTGGCTACGTCCCGGCCCGGCTTGCGAGGTTTCGAGACGCCACCGACTCGCCCGAGGGCTCCACGCAACGCAGGGCCTCCTCGACCAGCGGAAGCATCAGATCTCCTTCACGTGCTCGAACGGCTCGAGGCAGTCCGAGCATCGGTAGAGCGCCTTGCACGCGGTGGCGCCGTACTCCGAGGTGAGCTCGGTGCGCGCCGAGCCGCACTGCGGGCAGGTCACCGCCCGAGCCGTGGGCATCAGGGTCAGCGGGATCGGTCCGCCGGAGGTCGGCGCCGGTCCGGGCGCGGACAGCCCGTGGTCACGCAGGGCCTGGCGGCCACGCTCGGTGATCCAGTCGCTCGACCACGCCGGGCTCAGTGCGACCTCGACGCGCGCGGCGTAGCCGGCGTCGCTCAGCCGGTGCACCAGGTCGTCACGCATGGTCGCCATCGCCGGGCAGCCGGAGTAGGTCGGGGTGATCGTCACGACGACCCGGCGGCCCTCCTCGCGGACGTCGCGGAGCACACCGAGATCCTCGAGCGTCAGCATCGGCATCTCCGGGTCGCGCACCTCGGCCGCGATCGCCCGAGCATCGACCAGCGTCTTCACCAGAGCCCCTCGGGGTGCGCGCGGGCCACGACCTGCATCTCGGCCAGCATCCGGCTCAGGGCCTCGGTGTGCCCGCTACCGGACATCGGCCCGAGGTCCGGGCGCTCGACGCCGGAGACCGCGAACACCTGGTCGAGCACGACGTCGACGTCCGGCCCGGCGGCGTACGCCGCGCGGAGCTCCTCGTAGAGTGGCCAGACGGCGGCGAGCCCGGCCAGCAGCCGCCGGCGTGACTCGTCGGTGCCCTGGGCCAGGGTCAGGAACCAGCGGCCGGCGTAGTCGCGGTGGTAGGTCAGCTCCTTGACCCCCTTCGCCGCGATGGCTGCGAGCACGGGATCTGTCCCGAAGGAGTGCTCAGCCTGCGCGAGCCGCTCGAAGGCCGCTAGCCGGACCGTCGCGAACAGCAGCAGCCGCGCGATGGTCTGCCCGAAGTCGCCGTTCGCGACCTCGACCAGCCGGACGTTGCGGAAGTCGATCGCCTCGCGGAAGAACGCCAGCGCGTCCTCGACCGGCACCGGCGACCCGTCCGGCAATGCCGGGACGACGCTCGGGTCGGCGGCCGCGGCGCGGGCCAGCAGCAGCCGGCCCTGGCCGAGGAGGTCGAGCGCGATGTTGGCCAGCGCGATGTCCTCCTCGAGGTCGGGCGCGTTGCTGCACCACTCGCTCAGCCGGTGGGAGAGGACGAGCGCGTCGTCACCGAGCGCGAGGCAGTACGCCGCCAGCTCGGCCGCGTCGAGCCCGGCGGGCACCGTCGTGTCGACGCCCGCGAGCGGGTCCTCGAAGTCCGTGCCGAAGGCCCACTGCGAGGTGTCCGTGCCCAGCAGGCCGTCGTAGACCGAGCCGTGCTCGTCGTTGGGGTCGGGGGTTCCGTGCTCGCTCATCACAGGTCGCCCATCACATGTGAGGGACGTCGTCGGGGATGGTGTAGAAGGTCGGGTGCCGGTAGACCTTGTCGCCGGCGGGTGCGAACAGCGGGTCCTTCTCGTCCGGGCTGGAGGCAGTGATGTCGTCCGCCTTCACCACCCAGATCGAGACGCCCTCGTTGCGACGGGTGTAGACGTCGCGGGCATGACGCACCGCCATCTCGTCGTCCGCCGCGTGCAGCGAACCGACGTGGACGTGGTTGAGGCCGCGCTTGCCGCGGACGAACACCTCGTAGAGGGGCCACTCCTGCTCGTCGTTCATGCATCGACCTTTCCGGGGTTTCGAGACGGTTGCTGCGCAACCTCCTCAACCTGCGGGCGGGCCGCAAACGCCGTGGCCGCCTCGCGGACCCAGGCACCGTCCTCGTGGGCACGGCGCCGGTGCGCGATGCGCTGGCGGTTGCAGGGCCCATCGCCCTTGACCACCTGCATGAACTCGTCCCAGTCCGGCTCGCCGAAGTCGTGGTGGCCGCGCTCCGCGTTCCAGCGCAGCTCGGGGTCGGGGAAGGTGACGCCGAGCGCCTCGGCCTGCGGGACGGACATGTCGACGAACCGCTGCCGCAGGTCGTCGTTGGTGTTGCGCTTGATGCCCCAGGCCATCGACTGCGCGGTGTTGGGCGAGTCCGCGTCCGGCGGCCCGAACATCATCAGCGCCGGCCACCAGAAGCGGTTGACCGACTCCTGCACCATCTCCCGCTGCTCGTCGGTGCCGCGCATCATCGTCATCAGCAGCTCGTAGCCCTGCCGCTGGTGGAAGGACTCCTCCTTGCAGATCCGGATCATCGCCCGCCCGTAGGGGCCGTACGACGTCCGGCACAGCGGCACCTGGTTGCAGATCGCGGCGCCGTCGACGAGCCAGCCGATGGTCCCGACGTCGGCGTACGACAGCGTCGGGTAGTTGAAGATCGAGGAGTACTTCTGCCGGCCCTCGATCAGCATCTCGGTGAGCTCACGACGGGAGATCCCGAGCGTCTCGGTCGCCGAGTAGAGATAGAGCCCGTGGCCGGCCTCGTCCTGCACCTTCGCGAGCAGGATCGCCTTGCGGCGCAGGGACGGCGCCCGGGTGATCCAGTTGCCCTCGGGCTGCATACCGATGATCTCGGAGTGCGCGTGCTGGGCGATCTGCCGGACCAGCGTCTTGCGGTAGCCCTCCGGCATCCAGTCGCGCGGCTCGATGCGATCGTTGCGCGCGATCACCTCGTCGAACTGCTGCTCCAGCTGCTGCTCCAGCTGCTGCCATCTCGGCCTCGTCGGTCGACGTCACGGGTCCTCCACAGGATTTACTGACCGTTCGGTCTGTAAATAATGCCACGGGCTGGGCACCGGTGTCACGTGCACGCCCTCACCGAGCGCCCGTCCCCGCCCGCGCGGTCCGCCCTGGCCCTGATCGTCTTCGCCGCCGCGGTCGTCGTCGTGGCCGTTCTCGGCAGCCTCGCGGCCACGTCGTCCCGGGAGACCTACGCGCGCCTGGACCTGCCGCCGTTCGCCCCGCCGGGCTGGGTCTTCGGTCCGGTGTGGACGGTGCTCTACGTCCTCATCGCCGTGGCGGGGTGGCTGGTCTGGCGCCGGGTCGGGGTCGACCGGTCGATCGCGGTGTACGCCGTCCAGCTGGTCCTCAACGCCCTGTGGACGCCCATCTTCTTCGCCGGGGACCGGTACGGCCTCGCCCTGGTGGAGATCGTGCTCCTGCTCGTGACGGTGCTGGCGACGATCGCGATGTTCGCCCGCCGCAGCAGCACCGCGGCGTGGCTGCTGGCGCCGTATGCCGCCTGGGTCGCCTTCGCGACCGCGCTGAACGCGGCGATCGTGCTGGCCGACTGAGCCCGCTCCTGAAGACGGGCCGTGGCGCAACCGGCCCGGCGGGGCGA
>CAVWYA010000014.1:0-64797 GCA_963759065.1 uncultured Actinomycetota bacterium
GAATCCAGACAACTGGATACCGCCTAATGCATAGGCAAAGTAGCTTCGGCTGCTCACGGTGATCATCTACCCGTGAGTGCCGGCAAGAGTTACGGCGGCCTTAGCGAGAGGGAAATACCCGGTCCCATCCCGAACCCGGAAGTCAAGCCTCTCAGCGCCGATGGTACTGCAGCCGAGGGGTTGTGGGAGAGTAGGACGTCGCCGGACATTCTTTCGAGAAGGCCACCCCGTTCGCGGGGTGGCCTTCTTGCATTTCCGGGCTATTGATCCTGTTGCGGAAAGTCCAGTAGTCCTCCACAGCCGCGGCCCCGAGAGGCGTCCTCCACAGGCTCCCGGCGCTGAGGCCCGTTCCGTCCCCGCCGCCGGGAAGCGTGGTGCGCGGAGGTGATGTGCGATGCCAGCACAGAAGATCGAGGGCCCCGACCTGGTCGACGACCAGGCGGGCGCCATCAACGAGGTGCGGCTCGTCGGAAGGCTGGCGGCGGACCCGCAGCTGCGCGAGCTGCCGAGCGGCGACACGGTGTGGAACCTGCGCGTCGTCGTCGAGCGGGCGCTCCCGCCCGGCAAGGAGAAGCCGCGTCAGCGGGTCGACTCACTCGAGTGCGCCGTCTGGACGGGGCGCCTGAAGAAGCAGGTCGAGAGGTGGGAGGCCGGCGACGTCGTCGAGGTGTCTGGTGCGCTGCGGCGACGGTTCTTCCGCGCCGGTGGTGCCACCGCCTCACGGGTGGAGGTGGAGCTGACGGGTGGCAAGATCATTCGTCGCGCAGGGAGCGGATGAGCACGCCCACGCTCGGCTTCGGCTGGAAGGAGGTGGCCTTCTCCGGCAGCAGCCGGTCGTCGGCCGCGATCTTGAGGACCAGGTCGACGTCGGGGGCCGGCATCAGCACCGCGACGCTGTCCTTGCGCAGCCGGTTGAGGGTGGCCTCGACGGAGTGGTGGTACTCGATCCGCTGGGGGCCGCGGGGCAGCGCGGGGATGACGTCCTCGTGGAGCTGCTCGACGGCTGCCCGGTCCTCCGGCAGCTGGAGCTTGAGCGTCGCCCACCGTCGCCCGTCGGTCGCGGCCAGCGTGGACGGTCCCAGCGCGTGCACGGCGGCCGGGCGGTCGACGAGCTCGAGACTGGCGCCCACCAGCTCGGCCGCAACGCCCAAGTCGTCCAGGCTGACGCCGGTGAGGATCCGGTGGATCGGGCCGAGGAAAAGAGGGGTGTCCTCCTGGTCGACCAGCATCGCCAGGCCGCGGTCGGTCGGGCCGCCGGGGGATCGTCGCTGCATGCGGAGGTAGGCCGCGTAGCGATGGTGTCCGTCGGCGATGAGGGCCTGGCTCCGGGCCAGACCATCGTCGATCGCGGCCAGGAGGTCCGGGTCCCGGATCGCCCACACCCGGTGACGCTGCTCGTTGCGGTCCACGAAGTCGTCGACCGGCGGCTCTGCGATCAGCCGGTGGACGATCTCCCGGATCTCGGCGGGCGCGCGGTGCACGAGGAGGATCGGCGCGGGGTTGAGCGCCAGCTCGGTCATCCGGTCGGCGAGCTCGTCGGCCTGCACGGGATGGATCCCCTCGTGCGGGAGGACGGCCCGGTCCTCGGGCCCGCTGGCCCGGTGCGAGATGTCGAGGGCACCGACCAGGCCGCGGACCGTGAGGCCGCCGGCGGTGTACTCGTGCAGGTAGAGCGCGGGCTCATCGTCACGCCGGAGCTGTCCGCGTTCCTGCCACTGCGCGAGGCGGGCGGCGACGGCCCGGTACGGTCGGGCGAAGAGGCGTCCCGACGACGGGTCGCCGACGCGCCGGGGGTTCAGACGCATCCCGCGAAAGGGCACCAGGCGCAGTGGTCGCCCCACATACGGGGGGATGACCACGGCACGGGTGTCCATCATCAGAGCGTAGTTCGGTCCACGTGAGGAGACTTGGCTTTGACGGCGACTGGGCCGACCGCTGCGTTGCTCGACAGCTCGACCGAGCCGCTCGACCGGTGCTACGACCTGGCCATGCTCGACCTCGACGGCGTCGTCTACATCGGGCCGGACGCGGTGCCGGGGGCGCCGGAGCACGTGGCGGCGGCCCGCGCGGCGGGGATGCGGGTCGCGTTCATCACCAACAACGCGTCCCGGCCCCCGGCGGCGGTGGCCGAGCACCTGCGAGAGCTGGGGGTCGGCGCCGGTCCCGACGACGTCGTGACTTCGGCCCAGGCAGCTGCTCGGGTGCTCCTCGACCGGCTCGGTGAGGGCGCCCGGGTCGTCGTGCTGGGTGGGCGAGGGCTGGCCGACGCGGTCTCCGAGGCGGGCCTGGTCCAGGTCGGGGTCGAGGACGATGCCGAGGCGGTAGTGACCGGCTACGGGCCCGACGTGCTGTGGGGCCAGATCATGCGGGCCGCCGTACGGATCCGGGACGGGCTCTGGTGGGTCGCGTCCAACACCGACCTCACCTTCCCGACGACGTTCGGGGTCGCGCCGGGACACGGAGTGCTGGTCGAGACGCTGCGCCGCTTCACCGAGGTGGAGCCGGTGATCGCCGGCAAGCCGTCCCGGCCGCTCCTCGACGAGACCGTGCGCCGGTGCGGAGGCGGGCGGCCACTGATGGTCGGTGACCGACTCGACACCGACATCGAGGGCGCGCGTGCGGCCGGCGTCGACTCGCTGCTGGTGATGACCGGCGTGACCGGACTGGCCGAGCTGGTGGCGGCCGGACCGGAGCTGCGCCCGACGTACGTCTCGGCCGACCTGGCCGGGCTCGACCAGCCGCAGCCGGCGCCGGAGGTCTCCGAGGGAGAGGTGTCCCTGGGCGGCTGGAGCGCCCGCGTCGATGACGGCGGGCTGGCCGTCGACGGTGCCGGGGAGCGTGACGACTGGTGGCGTGTGGTGGCCGTGGCGGCCTGGCGTCATCTCGACGCGACCGGCGAGCCCGTCGCGACCGATGGGGTGTCGGCGCCGGGGTAGCGTGCTCCGCATGACACCCACCCCACCAAACTCCTCGGAAGAGACGGTTCGCGAGAGGACCGAGGACTTCGGCGGGGACCCCGGAAAAACGCAGGACACCACCCACGACGCCCCGGAGCCCGACGAGCAGGCCGACGAGCAGGCCGGCGACGGCGAGCCCGAGCCGGGGACGCCGGAGCGGGTCCGGACGGGCTCCGACCGGGTCGACGAGGTGATCCGTGCCGTCGAGGAGCTCGAGGAGCGGCCCATCGAGGAGCACGTGGGTGTGTTCGAGAGCGCCCAGGTCCAGCTCCGCCGGTCGCTCGACGACCCGGGCGACGACGGTGCGGTCGGCGGGGCCGATCATCCGGACGACCACCTCGGTCACGCCTAGCTCGACAGGCGGGGCGGTGCCAACACGCCGGCTGCGGCTCGACGCAGAGCTCGTACGCCGGGGACTCGCGCGGTCGCGTGAGCACGCTGCCGAGCTGGTGACCGCTGGCCGGGTCACGGTGTCGGGAGCGACGGCGGCCAAGCCCGCCACCCAGGTGACCACCGACGTCGCGATCGTCGTGAGGGTGGATCCCGACCGGCCCGACTACGTTTCCCGCGGCGGTCACAAGCTCGCGGGGGCGCTGGCCGTGTTCGAGCCGCTCGGGCTGAGCGTGGCCGGTCGGCGCTGCCTCGACGCGGGCGCGTCGACGGGTGGCTTCACCGACGTGCTGCTCCGCGCCGGCGCCCGCGAGGTGGTCGCGGTGGACGTGGGCTACGGGCAGCTGGCCTGGTCACTGCAGTCCGACGAGCGGGTGCTGGTGCACGACCGCACCAACATCCGGGAGATCACCGTCGAGCAGCTCGGCGGTCGGGTGGACGTCGTCGTGGGGGACCTGTCGTTCATCTCGCTTGCCCTGGTGCTGGAGCCGCTCGTGCGGGTGACGAACGAGGACGGCGACCTGGCGCTGATGGTGAAGCCGCAGTTCGAAGTCGGGAAGGACCGGGTCGGCAAGGGCGGCGTGGTCCGGGACCTCGAACTGCGGGCCGAGGCGGTGACGGGCGTCGCCGAGCGGGCCGCCGCCCTGGGCTGGGGCGCCCGGGCGGTGGCGACCAGCCCCCTGCCGGGGCCTTCGGGGAACGTGGAGTTCTTCCTGTGGCTCCGGCGGGGCCCGGCGGAGGTCACCGAGGACGACATCCACAACGCCGTGCGGGGCTGACGCCCGCTGGGGGCGTCGTCTGAGAGGCTTGCGAGGTGACCGCGACGGACGAGGGAGGCGCTGCCTCGACCCGGCGCGTCCTCATGCTCGCGCACACCGGCCGCGACGCGGCCAGGGACGTCACGCTCAGCTTCTGCAAGGCCCTCACCGGGCACGGCATCGTGGTCCGGCTGCTGGCCGAGGAGGCCGCGGACCTCGGGATCGACGCGACGACGTACGACCCGCCGATCGAGATCGTGCACGGCGACACCGACCTCGCGGTCGACTGCGAGCTCGCGGTCGTGGTGGGTGGCGACGGGTCGATCCTGCGCGCCGCGGAGGTCACGTGGGGGAGCGGGACGCCGGTCCTCGGGGTCAACCTGGGCCACGTCGGCTTCCTCGCCGAGGCCGAGGTCGACGACGTCGAGGACGTCATCGAGGCGATCGTCGAGCGCAAGTGGACGCCGGAGGACCGGCTGGCCCTCGACGTCCGGGCCTTCCGTGACGGCGAGCTGGTGACCCACACGTTCGCGCTCAACGAGGCCAGCGTCGAGAAGGCGGCCCGCGAGCGGATGATCGAGGTGGTCGTCGAGATCGACAACCGTCCGCTCTCGCGGTGGGGCTGTGACGGGGTGGTGCTGGCGACTCCCACGGGGTCGACGGCCTACAACTTCAGCGCCGGCGGCCCGATCGTCTGGCCGGGAGTCGAGGCACTGCTGATCGTGCCGATCAGCGCACACGCGCTCTTCGCCCGGCCGCTGGTGGTGGCGCCCGACTCGCTGCTCGCGGTCGAGGTGATCGCCCGCACCGACGGCGCCGGGGTGCTCTGGTGCGACGGGCGGCGTGCGGTCGACCTGCCTCCAGGAGCGCGGATAGAAGTACGCCGCGCCGACCGGCCGGTGCGG
Organism: uncultured Actinomycetota bacterium; assembly: GCA_963759065.1. GTDB lineage: Bacteria > Actinomycetota > Actinomycetes > Propionibacteriales > Nocardioidaceae > Nocardioides. Next base: position 5,011 of record CAVWYA010000014.1, read on the forward strand.
CTGGCCCGCCTGCACCCGGCTCCGTTCACCGACCGGTTGGTGGCCAAGTTCGACCTCCCGGTCCAGGGCTGGCGAGGCTCGGCCGAGCGCCGGCGTCGCGCCGACGGAGAGACCGACTGATGCTCGAGGAGATCCGGATCGGCCAGCTCGGCGTCATCGAGTCCTCGCGGCTCGAGCTCGGCCCGGGACTGACGGTCATCACCGGCGAGACCGGGGCGGGCAAGACCATGGTGGTGACCGCCCTCGGCCTCCTGCTCGGCGGTCGTGCCGACAGCGGCATGGTCCGCACCGGGGCCGGCCACGCGCGGGTGGAGGGCGTGGTCGACGCGAGCGGTCTCGACGAGTTCCGGGCGGCGGTCGACGAGGCCGGCGGCGAGGTCGAGGACGGCCACGTGGTCCTGGCCCGCAACGTCTCGAGCGAGGGACGTTCGCGCGCCTGGGTCGGCGGGGCCTCGGTGCCGGTGTCCCGGCTGGCCCACACCGCCGAGCCGCTGGTCGCCGTGCACGGGCAGTCCGACCAGCACCGACTGCTGCGCCAACGGGCACAGCGGGAGGCGCTCGACCGGTTCGGAGGAGAGCCGGTGCTGGCCCTGGCGGCGGCCTACACCGCGCTGCACGCGCGGCTGGAGGCCACTGAGCGCGAGCTCGACGAGGTCATGGCCAGCGCCCGGGAGCGGGCCCGGGAGGCCGACCTGCTCAGGTTCGGGCTGGGCGAGATCGAGGCGGTCGACCCCAAGCCGGGCGAGGACGCCCAACTGGCGTCCGACGAGGCCCGCCTCGGCTACGCCGACGCGCTGCGCACCGCCGCAGAGCAGGCGCGCGAGGCGCTCTCGAGCGAGGCCGGTGACCCCGATGCGCTCGGCGCGGCCTCCGTGGCCCGCACGGCGCTCGAAGGGGTCCGCGAGCACGACGCGGAGGCCGGGGCGCTCGCCGACCGGCTGGCCGAGATCACCTACCTGCTCTCCGACCTGGCCGCCGATGTCGCCTCCTACGCCGCCGGCGTCGACGCCGACCCCACGCGGCTGGCCGGCGTCTCCGAGCGGAGGGCGGCCCTGACCGCACTGACCCGCAAGTACGGCGAGACCCTCGAGGAGGTGCTGGCCTGGTCCGAGGCCTCCGCCACGCGGCTGCTCGACCTCGACGGCACCGACGACCGGATCGACGCGCTGCGAGACGAGCAGCAGTCGCTCCGGGCCGAGCTGGGCGATGTCGCGCTGACGCTCTCCGGAGCCCGTAGCGAGGCCGCGGCGAGGCTGTCCGACGAAGTGACGTCGGAGCTGTCGCTGCTGGCCATGCCGGACGCGCGGCTCGAGATCACGGTCACCCAGCACGTTGCCGAGCCCCCCGCGAGCGACCCGCCGCCGAGCGGTAGCCCGCTCCGGGTGGGCACCCGCTGGCTCCGCCACACCACGAGCGGAGCCGACGAGGTCGAATTCCTGCTGGCCGCCAACACCGGCTCCGAGCCGCGGCCGCTGCACAAGGGTGCCTCGGGCGGCGAGCTGTCCCGGGTGATGCTCGCCCTCGAGGTGGCGCTGGCCGGGACCAGCCCGGTACCGACGTTCGTGTTCGACGAGGTCGACGCCGGAGTGGGCGGCGCCGCGGCGGTCGAGGTCGGCCGGAGGCTGGCCCAGCTCGCTCGCACCGCCCAGGTGCTCGTGGTGACGCACTTGCCGCAGGTGGCGGCGTACGCCGACCGGCACGTCCTGGTCGAGAAGGCCAGTGACGGCTCGGTGACAAGTTCCGGGCTGAGCCTGCTGGACGACGGGGCCCGCGAGAAGGAGCTCTCCCGCATGCTGGCCGGCATGTCGGAGTCCGACACGGGGCTCGCCCATGCCCGTGAGCTCCTGGAGGTGGCGGCACCGGCGCGGGCGCTGTCCTGACACTGGGGCTACCGCATGGCCCTCTGTACGCGTTCGACGCGACGAAGGCTCTCCTCCGCCTCGGAGACGTCGAACGGGGCGCTGCGCACGTCATCTGGCCAGTCGTCGACGAGCTCGGTCGCCCAGTCGATCCACTCGGCGACCATGCCGTAGAAGTCGACGATGAAGCGGCCCGCCAGCTGGTTGAGCGCGGCGCGCTCGGGGAACGCACTGGTGCCTTCGAGGTAGGCGCGGGCCGTCGTGAGGTTCTCCTGGTTCTGCTCGAGCACCCATGCGCGCGCGGCCGCGAGGTTGGTGAGGATGTCGGCCTTGCTGCCGCTGTCGGTGAAGCTGATCTTGACGAGCTGCTCGAACTCGAGGGACGGCCCTGCCCCCGGCTCCTGCAACCAGGCCGCGAGTGCGCGCCGTCCCTTGCTCGTGATGGTGTAGCGGGTCCGGCGGCGGCGGCCGACGGAGTCGTCGGTCGCGTCGGCGTACCCGTGGGCCACCAATTTCTTGGGCTCCTCGTAGAGCTTGCTCTGGGCGCGCGGCCACATCCGGCGCAGACTGCGGTCCACCTGCTGCACGAGCTCGTGGGTGGTCCACGTTTTCACGGCGAGCAGGCCGAGGATCGCGTACGACGTCGTCGTCAATGTTGTGGGGCTTGACATCATTCTCCCTTTGGGACATTCTAATACTCCCAAGGGGAGAATAACAGGAGGCCGTCATGGCCGCTACCAGCGCACTGCGAGTCGACTCGTCCAACCAGGACCAGCTGCGGGCCTGGGACGGTGACGAGGGCGCGTACTGGGCCGACCACGCCGACTACTTCGACCGCTCGGTGGCCGACTACCATCGCCGACTCCTCGACCAGGCGGCGATCGACCGGCAGGATCACGTGCTCGATGTCGGTTGCGGCACCGGTCAGACGACCCGAGACGCGGCTCGCGCGGCCAGCGCCGGCTCCGCGCTGGGAGTCGACCTGTCCTCGCGCATGTTGGACCACGCGCGCAGTCGCGCCGACGAGGAGGGCCTCACCAACGCGACGTTCGCCCAGGCCGACGCCCAGGTGCACGCCTTCCAGCCGGACTTCTTCGACGTGGCCATCAGCCGCACCTCGGCGATGTTCTTCGGCGATCACGTCGCAGCGTTCCGCAACATCGGGAGCGCCCTGCGTCCGGGCGGGCGGCTGCTGCTCGTGACCTGGCAATCCCTGGCGGGGAACGAGTGGCTCCGCGAGATGTCCCGGGCGCTCTCCGCCGGACGTGACCTGCCGGCGCCACCACCCGATGCCGGACCGTTCGCCCTCTCCGACCCCGACCGGGTGCGCAGCCTGCTCACCGAGGCCGGGTTCACGGGCACCAGGCTCGACGCGATGCGCGCGGGCCTGTGGTTCGGCAATGACGCCGACGATGCCCATCAGTTCGCGCTCGGACTCCTGGGCTGGATGCTCAAGGGACTCGACGCCGCAGGTCGGGCTCGAGCCATTGACGCGCTGCACGCCACCATGGCCGCCCACACGACCCCGGACGGCGTCGTGTTCGAGTCGGCCACCTGGATCGTCGAGGTGACTCGGCCGTGAGCTACTTCGCAGTCATTCGCGACGCCGGGCCGACGTGGATCGATGGCAAGGGTGCCTTCGAGCAACCCGACGTCGAGGCGCACGTGGCATTCATGAACGCTCTTGGCGAGGAAGGCATCGTGCTCTTCGCCGGCCCGCTCGCCGGTAGCGAGCATGGTCGCGTCCGCGCACTGGTCATCGTTGACACAGACGACGAAACCGCCATCCACGCGAGACTGGCGGCGGACCCGTGGGCCGTGGCGCGCCGAATCGTCACCACCAGCATCGAGCCGTGGAACCTCTTCGTCGGCGCCGACCGCATGGCCTCCTTCAACTAGCCACCACCACCGACCGCGCATCGAAGATCCGCCGAGCACCGGCGAGTCGATCGAGGTGGCGCCCCCGTCAGGGCGCTGTCCTGACAGACTGGGTGCGGGATGAAGTTCAACGCGCGGAAGGCGTCGCTGGCTCCGCCGGGCGTCACGGGGATCGCCCGGGTCGGCAAGCCGACCTCGACGGTGCTCCCGCGGCTGCGCCCCGGTGACATCGCGGTGCTCGACCACGTCGATTTGGACCGTGACACCGCGACCGCGCTCGTCGACGCCGGTGTCCGCGTCGTCGTCAACGCCGCACCCATGATCTCCGGCCGCTACGCCAACCTCGGCCCCGAGGTGCTCGCCGAGGCCGGCGTCCTGCTGGTCGACAGGGTGGGCAAGGAGGGCATCGACCGGATCGCGGACAACCGGCCCGTCCGCGTGAGCGACGGGGTGGTCCATGCCGTGCTGCCCGATGGGGAGACCGACGAGCTCGCCAGGGGCCGCGCCCTCGGCCTCGAGCAGGTGCACAACGAGATGGAGCAGGCCCGCAGTGGACTGGCCGAGGAGCTGGACACGCTGACCCGCACCACCGGTGACTTCTTGCGTCGTGAGCACGAGCTCCTGCTCAACGGGCGCGGCCTTCCCGCCTTGACCTCCCGCATCGCCGGCCGGCCGGTCGTCGTCGTCGGAGCCGCCGACCACGCGGACCTGCAGGCCATCAGGGCCTTCGTGCGGGAGCAGGCGCCCGTGGTCATCGCCGTCGGTCCGGCGGCCGACGACCTGCTGGGCCTGAGCTGGGTCCCCGACGTCGTGATGGTCACGGCGGGTGACCCTGGAAGCGTCCCCTCGGCCGACGCACTGCGGGTGGCCTCCGATGTCGTGCTGGTGGCGCCCCGGGGCTCCAGCCTCGTCGAGCAGGCCACGATCGAGGCCGTCGCGGGTGGGCCCTGGCTCGTGGACACCACGGCGACGGCCGAGGACGTCGCCCTCCTGCTGGCGGACCGCTACGCCGCGACGCTGGTGGTGGGAGTCGGCCTGCAGGCCCGGCTCGACGAGTTCCTCGACGGCCAGCAGGCCGGTCTGGCCAGCAGTTTCGCCACCCGGCTCAAGGTCGGCGACCGGCTCGTGGGCCCGGAGACGGTCCGGGCGCTCTACGGCGCCCGGCTCGACGGCCTCCAGGTCATCCCCGTCCTCCTGACGGGGCTGGTCGCGCTGATCGCGGCGATCGCCGTCACGCCTGTCGGGCACGACTGGGCGCAGGGCATCGTCGACTACCTCCAGAGCCTGACGTGATCTCGCTCCGCCAGCACGTCGCCTCGATCGTCGCGGTCTTCATGGCGCTCGCCGTCGGCATCGCCCTCGGCGGCGGTCCCTTGGGCGGCCGCGATGACGGCGACGACCAAGCGACCGCCAGGACGAGCGAGAAGCCGGCGGCGGCACCGGACGGCAGCGCCGAGTTCGCTGACGCCTTCGCCGGGGAGGGCGCAGGCCGCCTCTACGCCAACGGCCTCAACGGACACGCGGCAGCGATCCTGGCCCTGCCCGGCGCCGAGACGGCGCTCGTGAAGGAGCTGCAGCAGCAGATCCTCGTCGCCGGCGGTGCGATCACCGGCACGTTCACGGCCGGCGCCAAGCTGGTCGACGAGGACGAGAGGTCGTCCATCGACGCGCTGGGCAGCCAGCTCACCACCCAGCTCGTCGACCCGCGGGTCGAGGCGGACGCCCCGACTTACGAACGCCTGGGCCAGCTCCTCGGCCTGGCGATGGCGACCACTCAGGCGACGTCGGTGCGCGCCGACCTGGCGGCCGTGTCCGTCCGCGAGAGCTTCGCCGACGCCGAGCTGCTCACCTCACCCGCGGACGTCCGCAACGCGCCCCTGGTCCTCATCGTGCTGCCGCCCGGGCAGGACGATGCCGAGCCGAGCCTGGCCACGCGCACCGTCCTCTCCGGCGTGGCCAGCGGCATCGCCCACACCGCAGCGGGGGTGGTGGTCGTCGGCGACGCCGGCTCCGCCGCCGACGGCGAGCTCGCCGCACTCCGCGAGAGCGACCTGACCGGCGCCGTCTCGACGGTCGACGGCATCGAGACGATCATCGGCCAGGTGACCGCCGTACTCGCCATGCAGGCCATTTTCCTGGGAACGACCGGTTCCTACGGTGCGTCGGGATCTGACGGCGCCGTCCCCCTCGGATAGGATTGAGGTCCATGAAGTCCCCGATGCCGACCAAGCATGTGTTCGTCACCGGTGGAGTCGCCTCCTCGCTCGGGAAGGGCCTGACGGCTTCCAGCCTCGGCCGCCTTCTTCGCTCCCGCGGACTGCACGTCACGATGCAGAAGCTCGACCCCTACCTCAACGTCGACCCCGGGACGATGAACCCGTTCCAGCACGGCGAGGTCTTCGTCACCAACGACGGGGCCGAGACCGATCTCGACATCGGGCACTACGAGCGGTTCCTCGACACCGACCTCGGCCAGATCGCGAACGTGACGACGGGGCAGGTCTACTCCGAGGTGATCGCCAAGGAGCGCCGGGGTGACTACCTCGGCGACACCGTCCAGGTGATCCCGCACATCACCAACGAGATCAAGGACCGCATCCTCGCGATGGGAGGCACCACTCCCGACGGTAAGCACATCGACGTCGTGATCACCGAGGTCGGCGGCACGGTGGGTGACATCGAGTCGCTGCCGTTCCTCGAGGCGGCCCGCCAGGTGCGCCACGACATCGGCCGCGACAACTGCTTCTTCCTGCACATCTCGCTGGTGCCCTACATCGGCCCGTCGGGTGAGCTGAAGACGAAGCCGACCCAGCACTCCGTCGCGGCGCTGCGCCAGGTCGGTATCCAGCCCGACGCCGTCGTCTGCCGCGCCGACCGCGAGCTGCCCGACTCGATCAAGCGCAAGATCTCGCTGATGTGCGACGTCGACGAGGAGGCAGTGGTCACCGCCCCGGACGCGCCGTCGATCTACGACATCCCCAAGGTGCTGCACCGGCAGGGGCTCGACGCCTACGTCGTACGCCGCCTCGGGCTGCCGTTCCGCGACGTCGACTGGACGGTCTGGGACGACCTGCTCCGCCGGGTGCACCACCCCAAGGAGGAGGTGACGATCGCGCTGGTCGGCAAGTACGTCGACCTGCACGACGCCTACCTCTCGGTGGCCGAGGCCCTGCGGGCCGGCGGCTTCGCCCACGAGGCCGAGGTCGACATCCGCTGGATCCCCTCCGACGAGTGCGAGACCCACGAGGGCGCCTCCCGCCACCTCCACGACGTCGACGCGATCTGCGTGCCGGGCGGTTTCGGGGTCCGGGGCCTCGAGGGCAAGATCGGCGCCCTCAACTACGCGCGTACCAATCGGATCCCCACCCTCGGCCTCTGCCTCGGGCTGCAGTGCATGGTGATCGAGTACTCCCGCAACGTCGCCGGCCTCGAGAAGGCCGACTCGACCGAGTTCGACCCCGACAGCCCCGAGCCGGTCATCGCGACCATGGCGGAGCAGCTCGCCTACGTCGAGGGCGCGGGAGACCTGGGCGGCACCATGCGGCTCGGCCTCTACCCGGCGCTGCTCAAGCCCGGCTCGATCGCGCGCCAGGTCTACGGCGCCGAGCAGATCGACGAGCGGCACCGGCACCGCTACGAGGTCAACAACGCCTACCGCGACACCCTCGAGGATGCCGGCCTGGTCTTCTCCGGCACCTCGCCGGACAACAACCTCGTCGAGTTCGTCGAGCTCCCGCGCGACCAGCACCCCTACTACATCTCGACCCAGGCGCACCCCGAGCTCCGCTCCCGTCCGACCCGCCCGCACCCGCTGTTCAAGGGGCTGGTCGGTGCGGCGATCGAGCGTCAGAAGGAGCTGCGCTTCCCGATCGACGAGTCCGGACTGCGCAGAGAGCCCGTCGACGTCGACGACTGACGGAGGCTTACGCCGGGTCAGCCCCGTGAGTGCGCGCCGCTCATGCGTCGTCCCAGCTACGCCAGCGTGGTCGCGACGCTGGCCCTCGTCGTCGCCCTCGGTGGCACGTCGTACGCCGCCGTCAAGGTCACCGGCAAGGACGTCAAGAAGCAGTCCGTGCCTCTCGACCGCCTGAGCGGGACTCTGGCCACGCTCGATCCGGACCAGTTCGTGCCGGCCGCCGGGCTCTACACCGTTTCCGCGGGGCCCGGTGCCTGGCAGGCGGGCGGCCCGGGTCTCACGCGCGCCATCAACACCTTCGGTAGGTGGCAGTCGACGGGTTCAGGCTCGGCCGCGGTCATGCTGGACCCCGCGCTCCCGACGACGATCGCCGGGAGACCGACGCGACTGCGTGCGGTCACGGCCTGTGGGGACGCCACCGCGGCCGGCATCCTCATCACGGCCGTCTACGTGACAGCGTGGCGGGACGACGCGAACGCCACGGTGACCGACGCGGTCGAGCTCGCGGACGAGGTGGACCACGACGAGAAGACGTGCAAGCGCTACGAGTTCGCCACGCCTGTGGTTCATCACCGGCAACAGCCGGGTCAGTCTGCACAGGGGCGTGAGCTGGACGGCCGCGGCACAGATCACGCTGGGTGGCGCCACCTTCGAGCTCGACCGGTCCTGATCGCCAGGACCGCTGCCCGTTACGCGGGCATTACGCCGCTTGGACAGCCTTCGGTCAGGAATCAGCCCTGACCGAAGGAGACCCACATGCCACGCCTCGTGCGCCGTCCCGGGTATGCGAGCGTGGTCGCCACGCTGGCCCTCGTCATCGCCCTCGGCGGCACGTCGTACGCCGCCACCCAGCTCACCGGCAAGGACGTCCTCAACGGGTCCCTGAACGGGAAGGACGTCAAGGACGGCTCCCTGAAGGGCAAGGACGTCAAGGACGGGTCGCTGACCGGGACCGACCTCCAGAAGCAGTCCGTGCCCCTGGACCGCCTGAGCGGCAGGCTGCCGACTGAGCTCGACCCCAGGGACTTCGTGCCGGCCAGGGGTCCCTACACCGTCTCCGTCGGACCCAACGCCTGGCAGCCGCTCGGCACTGGGCTCACGCGGGTGGACGTCTTCGGTGACTGGAGGTCGACGACCGGGGGCGGTTCGTCCGTGCTCATGCTCGACCCCGCGGTCCCCCTGACGGTGGCAGGTACGCCGATGCGGCTGCGCGCCGTCACGCCGTGCTGGGACGACACGGCGGCCAACATCGTGATCAACAACGTCGTGATCACGACCTTCCGCGAGGACCTGAACCTCAACCTGACCGACATCGTGGAGCTGGACGACCCCAGCGACCAGGAGTCCAAGACCTGCAAGCGCTACACGTTCACCACTCCGGTGGTGCTCGCCACCAACAGTCGGGTCAACCTCAAGCTCAGCGTCGGGTGGGGCGCACTGAACGCCCCGCTCAAGCTGGGCGGTATCACCTTCGAGCTGGACCGAGGCTGACTCTCAGGACCGGGCGTCGAGGACCCGCGAGAGGGTGTCGACGGCCTGGAGCAGCTCCTGGCGGACCACCGGGAGCACGCCCTCGGCCTCGGCCAGGTCCTGGGCTCGCTCCAGCCAGGCCTGGTCGCACGTGGTCGGCATCATCAGCCGGACCTTGCCGCCCAGGGCGAGCAGCCCCTCGGCGCTGATGGCGGTGGCCTCGTCGAGGAACCGGTGCGCCCACGGGACCATGAGCTCGTGCTGCACCGGCCGCCAGAAGCAGCGCGCGAAGTCCAGCACCGGCGGGCCGGCAGGGATCGCGCGGCCCCTCCAGAACCGCTCCCACGCCTCCTCCTTGGCGGACTCCAGCGGACGGGCCGCCGCGACGCCGTACGCCCGCAGGTGCGCCTCCGGATCGGGATCGCGCTGGAGCAGGGCCTGGACGGCGTCCTCGTCGTAGCGGCCCAGGGAGGCCCGGCGGACCAGCACCCGCCACGCCAGGTCGAGGTCGTCCGCGGCGACCGCGTCGAGCAGGTCGAACTGCTCGGGTGTCGACGCCGTCCATGCGAGCGTGTGCAGCGCGGCGGTCCGGTGCGCCGGCTCGTCCGCGCGTCGCTCTGCCACCGCCGCCAGCCGTCCCAGTCGCCGGGGGATCAGCACCGTCGGGCTCCACTGCTCGGCGGCCTTCAGCGCGAGCGCGAAGCAGGGCTCGACGACGCTGGGACTCTGCTCGGTCATCAGCAGTGACAGCAGGCACTCGAGCAGGTCGCCGGTGGACAGCTCGCCCTTGAGCAGCATGTCCCAGGCGGTGGCGACCGCGAGCGCCCGGTTGACCGGCGCGGGGAGCGAACCTGCGTGGCTCAGCAGCGCCTGCAGCGACGACTCGTCGGTGCGCACCGACGCGAACGTCAGGTCGCCGTCGTTGAGCAGGTGGATGTCGGCCACCGGCAGCTCGAGGAGGTACGTCGTGGTGCCGGTGGTCTCGACCCGTACGTCGTCGACCTGCTCGAGTCCCTGGGCGGTCCGCGTGTAGGACCCGATCCGGAGCGCGTGCACCCGGGGCTCACCGCCGTCCGGGCTCGAGGCCAGCAGCGTGGTCCCGACCAGGCTGATCGTGTCGGTGCCGTGGCGGTCCAGCCAGGCGGACGTCCATTCCGTCAGGTCGCGGTCGGCGGCGGCGCCGATCGACCGCATCAGGTCGGCCAGCACCGCGTTGCCCCAGGCGTGCTCGGCGAAGTAGGCGCGCAGCCCCTCGACGAACTTCTCCTCGGTCACGAGGGCCATCAGCTGGTGCAGGACCGCCTGGCCCTTGGAGTAGGTGATCGCGTCGAAGTTCGCGAAGGCGTGCTCCACGTCGGGTACGACGGTGCGGATCGGGTGGCTGGCCGGCCCGACGTCCTGCTGGTAGGCGGCGATCTGGTCGCCCGATAGGAAGGTGGCCCAGCCGTCCTCGAACTCGGTCGCCGACACGGCCGCCCACGTGGCCGCGAACGAGGCGAAGGCCTCGTTGAGCCACAGGTCGTCCCACCACCGCATGGTGACCAGGTCGCCGAACCACATGTGCGCCATCTCGTGCAGGAGGTAGGTGGCGACGAGCTCTCGCTGTGAGTGGGTCGGCGCTGTCCGCCACAGCACGGCGTCGGTCCAGGTGACACAGCCCCAGTTCTCCATGGCACCACCGAAGTCGGGCACGAAGACCTGGTCGTAGCGCTCCTGGGGGAAGGGCACGGCGAACCGCTCGCCGAAGAAGGCCAGCCCCTGCTCGGTCACCCGGAACAGGTCCTCGGCGTCCCTCTCCAGATAGGACCGCAGTGACTGCCGGCAGTAGAGCCCGAGGCTGTGGTCGCCGCGCTGCTCGCGCAGCTCGTGGAAGGGTCCGGCATTGACCACCACGACGTACGTCGAGAGCCGGGGGGTGTCCTCGAAGATCCACAACCTGCCGCCGTCGTCGCGGTCGAGCACGACGTCCGGCGAGCAGTTGCTGAGGACCTTCCAGTCGGTCGGCGCGCTGACCTGGAAGCCGTGCACCGCCTTGAGGTCCGGCTGGTCGAAGCAGGCCCACGCGCGCCTGGCGCCGTCCGGCTCGAACGACGACCACACGTAGACGAGCTTGTCCTGCGGGTCGACGCTGCGCAGGATCGCGTTCCCCGTCTCCGTCTCGCTCTGCACGGACGAGACGACCAGCACGTTGTCGGTCTCGAGCGACGTGAGCGGCAGCCGGCCGGCCACGTGGGTCGACAGGTCGAGCTCGACATCGTTGAGCCGGGCCGAGACCACCTCGCCGACGATGTCGACGAACGTCGCGCCGCCGGGCGTCCGGCACCTGAAGGTGACCGACGACGTCGCCAGCCAGCGCTGTCCTTCCGCGAGCTCGCGCAGGTCGACGGTGATGTCGTAGCGCTCGACCTCGATCAGCGCGGCGCGCTCACGGGCCTCCTGCTCGGTCAGGCTGGCTGGGCCGACGGCAGGCTCGGGGTCGGTCATGTGACGAACGGTAACGTCCACGAGGTGGCCGAGCAGGTGGCGGATGTTCCGGAGAGCTGGCCGGTCGAGAGCAGCGAGGACCTCTACCGGTCGTCTCTGCCGTTCGCGCTGACGGCGGACCGGGTCCGGCACCCCGACAACCCCGATGAGGAACCGTTCACCCGCGTGGTCCTCGAGCACCCGGGAGCCGTGGTCATCCTCGCCGTCGACGACCAGGAACGCGTGTTCTGCCTGCGCCAGTACCGCCATCCGGCCCGGATGAGGATGCTCGAGCTGCCCGCCGGCCTGCTGGACGTCGTGGGGGAGGAGCCCCAGGCCGCCGCCGAGCGCGAGCTGCTCGAGGAGGCCGGCCTCGAGGCCAGCGACTGGTCGGCGCTGGGCTCGGCGTACAGCTCGCCCGGCATCACCACGGAGCGGATCCACTACTTCCTGGCCCGAGGGCTTCGGGAGGCCGATCGCGGCGACTTCACCCCCGCCCACGAGGAGGCGGACATGACGACGCTGTGGGTGCCGTACGCCGAGCTGCTGGCCGCCTGCCTGGACGGCCGCGTGCAGGACGCGCCGGTGCTGATCGCGGTGCTGACCGCGAAGCAGCGAGGTCTTGTCGGCAACGGGGGCTCCTGAGGCTAGGGTCGGCGTCATGAAGGTGGGCGTCCCCAAGGAAGTCAAGAACCACGAGTACCGCGTGGCCATCACCGAGATCGGTGTGCACGAGCTGGTGGCCCACGGCCACGAGGTCCTCATCCAGAAGGACGCCGGCGTCGGGTCGGGCATCAGCGACGACAAGTACGTCGCCGCCGGCGCCCGGATCGTCGACACCGCCGAGGAGGCGTGGGGCACCGACGGTGGCGTCGACATGGTGCTCAAGGTCAAGGAGCCGATCGCCGAGGAGTACTCCCGGATGCGGGAGGGGCTGGTGCTGTTCACCTACCTGCACCTGGCCGCGGACAAGCCGCTGACCGAGGAGCTGGTCAACCGCAAGGTCACCGGCATCGCCTACGAGACGGTGCAGCTGCCCTCGGGCGGGCTGCCGTTGCTCTACCCGATGTCGGAGGTCGCCGGCTGCCTGGCCCCGCAGGTGGGAGCGCACTGCCTGCTCAAGGCGCAGGGCGGCAGTGGCGTGCTGATGGGCGGGGTCGGCGGGGTGGCCAACGCCAAGGTGGTCATCATCGGAGCGGGCGTGAGCGGTCAGAACGCCGCGAACATCGCGCTCGGGATGGGTGCTGACGTGACTCTGCTCGACACCGATCTCGACAAGCTGCGGATGTCGTTCTGGCGCTACAACAACCGGGTGCACGGGCTGGCGTCCTCCAAGCTGGCCGTGGAGCAGCAGGTGATGGAGGCCGACATGGTGATCGGCGCGGTGCTGATCCCGGGCGCGGCCGCCCCCAAGCTGGTGTCCAACGAGCTCGTGTCCCGGATGAAGCCGGGCTCGGTGCTGGTCGACATCGCGGTGGACCAGGGTGGCTGCTTCGAGGACACCCACGCCACGACGCACTCGGACCCGACGTTCCAGGTGCACAACTCGATCTTCTACTGCGTGGCGAACATGCCCGGTGCGGTGCCCAACACCTCGACCTACGCCCTGACCAACGCGACCATGCCGTACGCCGTCGCGCTGGCCACCAAGGGCTGGGAGCAGGCCTGCCGCGACGACCAGAGCCTCGCGCTCGGGCTCAACACCCACGCCGGTCAGCTGACCAACAAGCCGGTCGGCGACGCGGTGGGCATCGAGGCGGTCAGCCCGGACGAGGTGCTGGCGTAGGCGCCGAGACCGCACCCGCCCCCGCGACCACCGCTCCGGAGATCGCGCGGGCGGTCCGCACCTATCTCGACCACCTCGCCGTCGAGCGCGGCCTGGCGGCCAACACGCTCACGTCGTACCGCCGCGACCTGCGCCGCTACCTCGAACACCTCGACCGGCTCGGCGTGGCCAGGCTCGACGACGTCACCGAGGCGACCGTGTCGGCGTTCCTGGTCGCCCTGCGGGAGGGGGACACCGACCACCCCCCGCTGGGCTCGTCGTCGGCGGCCCGGACCGTCGTGGCGGTGCGGGGCTTCCACAAGTTCGCGCTCGCCGACGGGCTGGCCGCGATCGACCCGGCCAGCGGGGTCAAGCCGCCGACCCCGGCCAAGCGGCTGCCCAAGGCGCTGCCGCTGGACGACGTCGAGGCGATCCTCGAGGCGGCCGGGTCGCCCGGCACCACGCTGTCCCTGCGCGACCGGGCGCTGCTGGAGCTCCTCTACGGCACCGGCGCGCGCATCTCGGAAGCGGTCGGCCTCGATGTCGACGACCTCGACACCGTCGACCACACGGTGCTGCTGCGGGGCAAGGGCGGCAAGCAGCGGATCGTCCCGGTCGGCTCCTACGCGCTGGCCGCGGTCGACGCCTACCTGGTCCGGGGCCGGACCGAGCTGGTGGCCGCGGGCAAGGGCACGCCCGCGCTGTTCCTCAACGCTCGCGGGGGCAGGCTCTCGCGGCAGTCGGCGTGGGCGGTCCTCGTGCGCGCCGCCGAGCGCGCCGGCGTCACCAAGGACGTGTCGCCCCACACGCTCCGGCACTCGTTCGCCACGCACCTGCTCGACGGTGGCGCCGACGTACGCGTCGTCCAGGAGCTGCTCGGCCACGCCTCGGTGACCACCACCCAGGTCTACACGCTGGTCACCGTCGAGAGCCTGCGCGAGGTGTTCGCCAGCGCGCACCCCAGGGCTCGCGAGTGACCGGCTGCAAAAGTCACCGGTTAACCGGTGACTTTGGCATTTCTACACTGAAGTTTCGGTGTAGAAGCGCAGGAATCACCGGGTAACCGGTGACTTCGACAAGCCGCGGGCTCCTCAAGGTAAGGGCGGGCGACGGCCCGGACGACGTCTACGCCGCGGTGGTGGACTGGGCGACCGAGCAGGGGCTGGAGCTCTACCCCCACCAGGACGAGGCGGTCATCGAGCTGTTGGGGGGAGCGAACGTCGTGCTCGCGACCCCCACGGGGTCGGGCAAGTCGCTGGTCGCGGTGGCGGCCCACGCGGCGGCCCTCGCCCGCGACCAGGTCACCTACTACACCGCGCCGATCAAGGCGCTGGTCAACGAGAAGTTCTTCGACCTCTGCTCGGTCTTCGGCGCCGCCGACGTCGGGATGCTGACCGGCGACGCCTCGGTGAACGCCGACGCCCCGATCATCTGCTGCACCGCCGAGATCCTCGCCAACATCGCCCTGCGGGAAGGGGCGACCGCCGACGTGGGGCTGGTGGTGATGGACGAGTTCCACTACTACGCCGAGCCGGACCGCGGCTGGGCCTGGCAGGTGCCGCTCCTCGAGCTTCCCCAGGCGCAGTTCGTCCTGATGTCCGCCACGCTGGGAGACGTCACCGACCTGGCCTCCGACCTCTCCCGCCGCAACGGCCGCGAGACGGCGGTGGTCGCGGACGCCGAGCGGCCGGTGCCGTTGACCTTCACCTGGGCGCTCACCCCGCTGCCCGAGACGCTGGAGGAGCTGGTGCTCACCCACCAGGCCCCGGTCTACGTCGTGCACTTCACTCAGAAAGACGCTGTCGAGCACGCAACGGGGCTGCTCAACGCCAAGCTGGGGATCGTCGTGGTCGAAGAGCTGAAGGAGCGGCTGGCCGGGTTCCGGTTCGGCGCCGGCTTCGGCAAGACGCTGGCCAAGCTGCTGCGCCGGGGGATCGGCGTGCACCACGCGGGGCTGCTGCCGCGCTACCGCCGCCTCGTCGAGCAGCTCGCCCAGGCCGGGCTGCTGACCGTCATCTGCGGCACCGACACCCTCGGCGTGGGCATCAACGTGCCGATCCGGACCGTGCTGTTCACCGCCCTGGCCAAGTACGACGGGAACCGGAGCCGGGTGCTGCGGATCCGGGAGTTCCACCAGATCGCCGGGCGCGCGGGGCGGGCCGGCTTCGACGTTGCCGGCTTCGTCGTGGTCCAGGCACCCGAGCACACCATCGAGAACGCCAAGGCCAAGGCCAAGGCGGACGCCAAGAACGCCGCGATGAGCGTGGAGAAGCAGGCCAAGCGGAAGAGCAAGGCCCAGCTGCGCAAGCCGCCCGAGGGCACGGTGGTGTGGACCGAGCAGACCTTCGATCGGCTGGTCACCGGCGTGCCCGAGCCCTTGGTGTCGCGGATGCGGGTCGACAACTCGATGCTGATCAACGTCCTGGGCCGGGAGGAGGACGCCTTCCCGGTGCTGCGCCGGATCCTCACCGACAACCACGAGACCGAGCGCGAGCAGCACCGTCTCGCGCGCCGCGCCCTCCGGCTGGCCCGCAGCCTGCTGCAGTCGGGCACGCTCACCCGCCTCGACGAGGTCGACGAGTTCGGGCGACGCTACGTCCTGACCGTCGACCTGCCCGAGGACTTCGCCCTCAACCAGGAGCTGGCCCACTTCGCCCTGGCCGCCCTCGACGTGCTGGACCCCGAGGCGGAGGAGCACACGCTGGACATCGTGTCGGTCGTGGAGTCCGTCCTCGAGGGGCCCCGCCAGATCCTCTTCGCCCAGCAGTACGCCGCGCGCGGCGAGGCGGTCAACGAGATGAAGGCCGACGGCATCGAGTACGAGGAGCGGATGGCGCTGCTCGACCAGATCACCTGGCCGCAGCCGCTCGCCGAGCTGCTCGAGGCGACGTACGAGCTCTACCGCGAGAGCCACCCGTGGCTGCCCAGCGTCGAACAGAGTGACGCGCTGGCGCCCAAGTCGATCGTGCGGGAGATGTACGAGCAGGGGATGAGCTTCACCGACTTCGTCAGTCGCTACCAGCTGGCCCGGTCGGAGGGGCTGGTGCTGCGCTACCTCACCGATGCCTACCGGACGATCCGCCAGACGGTGCCGGAGGCGCATCGCACGCCCGAGCTCGAGGACCTGTCGGAGTGGCTGGGCGAGACGATCCGGCAGACCGACTCGTCACTCCTCGATGAGTGGGAGGCGCTCACCGACCCCGAGGCGGTCGCCCGGCGGGCCGCCGAGCTCGCGGCCCACGTGCAGCCGACCTCTCCCCGGCCCATCTCCAAGCAGGACCGCGCCTTCAAGGTGATGATCCGCAACGCGATGTGGCGGCGGGTGGACCTGGTCGCCCGCGACGACCTCGACGGGCTGATGGCACTGGAGCGCGCCGCCGCCGACCGGACGGACCCACCCGGCGAGGTCGGCATGACCCGGTCGCGATGGGACGAGGCGATCGAGGCCTACTACGACGAGCACGACCGGGTGGTGCTCGACGCCGACGCGCGCGGCCCGGCGCTGCTGCACGTGGAGGCCGGGGGGCGGACCTGGCGGGTGCGGCAGACCCTGAGCGACCCCGAAGGACACCACGACTGGGTGATCGAGGGGCTGGTCGACCTCGACGCCTCGGACGAGGCGGGCGAGCTCGTCCTGGCCACCGAGTCGATGCGGCGCCTGGGTGGCTGACTGCTCGTGAGAGAGACCTAGGCTCGTGGCATGACCGACGTGCAGGTGACGGACAACGAGGCGGAGAAGCGGTTCGAGGCGCGCGTGGACGGCGAGCTGGCCGGGTCGGCGTACTACGACACCGCGGACGACCTGATCGTGTTCACGCACACCGAGGTCGACGACGCCTTCGAGGGGAAGGGCGTGGGCTCCGCCCTGGCCCGGGCCGCGCTGGACGCGGTCCGTGCGGACGGGCGCCGCAGGGTGATCGCGAGCTGCCCGTTCATCAAGGGCTGGATCGACCGGCACCCGGACTACGAGGACCTCCTCGACTAGTCCGATCCGGAGCCGGCTTCCTCCACAGGACAGTGCACAGGCCGGCCGCGGCTGTGCAGGGAAGCGCGACGAATACCACCGTCTCTCCACAGATTTGGGTTCGCCCTGGGGGAATGTCTCGTTCCCCTTGTCCGGTTTCGAAGGCCGGACCTAGAGTCCGGGCGCGTCGGCCACAAGTCGCCGTGTCGACAAATTAGGTTGCTGGGTGTCAGCAGCAAGGGACGGCCCAGGGCGGAGGAACCTCGATGAGCGATCGCGCGCACCGATTCGGAGCACGGTTCGGACGTGGATCGGCAGCGCCGGAGATGCCTCCGATGGTCTCGGCCCCGCCTCCGCCGCCCCCCGCCCCCGATCCCACCGAACCGAGCGACGCCATGGCCACCCCTTCCCCGATCACCCAACAGCCGATGACCCAACAGCCGCTGACCCAGCCGCCGACCACCGAGCACGCCGTGACCGATCACGCCGTGACCGAGCCGGCCACGGCTGAGCCGGCGACGACCGAGCCCACGGTGACCGAGCCCCTGCCCCTGCAGCGACGCGAGCCCGAGCCCGAACCCCCCGTGGTGGCCGACGCGATCGGCACGATCGGCCCGACCGGACGCCCGAGGCCTGAGATTCCCGAGCCCAGGCCGCTCGCCACCCACGGCCACGCCCGGGTGGTCTCGATGTGCAACCAGAAGGGCGGGGTCGGCAAGACCACGACCACTATCAACCTGGGCGCCTCGCTGGCCGAGTACGGCCGCAAGGTGCTGCTCGTCGACTTCGACCCGCAGGGATCGCTCTCGGTCGGGCTGGGGCTCAACCCCCACGAGATGGACCTGACGGTCTACAACCTGCTGATGCAGGCCGACGTGACGCTCGACGACGTGGTCGTGCCCTCGGGGGTGCCGGGTATGGACCTGCTCCCGTCCAACATCGACCTGTCCGCCGCCGAGGTGCAGCTGGTCCACGAGGTCGGCCGCGAGCAGACCCTGATGCGAGTCCTGGCGCCCGCGCTGGAGAAGTACGACGTCGTGCTCATCGACTGCCAGCCCTCGCTCGGCCTGCTGACCGTCAACGCGCTGACCGCGTCCGACGGCGTGATCGTGCCCCTGGAGTGCGAGTACTTCGCGCTGCGCGGTGTCGCCCTGTTGAAGGGCACCATCGACAAGGTCAAGGAACGGCTGAACCCCCGGCTGCACATCGACGGCGTGCTCGGCACCATGTTCGACGGCCGCACCCTCCACAGCCGCGAGGTCATGCAGCGGCTGGTCCAGGCCTGGGGCGACACGGTCTTCCACACCGTGATCCGGCGGACCGTGAAGTTCTCCGACTCGACGGTCGCCGGCGAGCCGATCACGACGTACGCCAGCTCGTCCGCCGGTGCCGACCAGTACCGCCAGCTCGCCAAGGAGGTGCTCAGCAGATGGCCCGACGAGTGAGCCTGCCGTCCGCCGACGACCTCTTCCGGGCGACCGAGGAGGACAAGGCGGCCAAGGCGCGGGGCGCGGTGCACGCCGTACCCGACCAGCCTGAGCCCGAGGCGCCGCGCAAGCCGAGCGGCCGGGTCAAGCACGACGAGAAGATGACGGTCTACGTCACCGCCCAGGAGCTGCTCGATCTCGAGCACGCCCGGCTGATGCTGCGCGCCGAGCACGGGCTGGCCGTCGATCGTGGTCGTCTGGTGCGCGAGGCGCTGCACCTCGTCCTCGCCGACCTCGAGCAGAACGGCGAGTCGAGCGCGCTGGTCCGCCGCATCACCGAGGAATGACCATCACTGAACTGGCGCCCGCCGAGGCAGGTGAGTCGGCTGGCTTCGAGGTGCGGCTCGACAACTTCGAGGGCCCGTTCGACCTGCTGCTGAGCCTGATCTCCAAGCACAAGCTCGACATCACCGAGGTGGCGCTCGCGACGGTCACCAGCGAGTTCATCGCGCACGTGAAGGCGGCCGGCTCGCCCGGTCACCCGGAGCAGTGGGACCTCGACCAGACCTCCTCGTTCCTGCTGGTCGCGGCCACCCTGCTCGACCTCAAGGCGGCCCGGCTGGTGCCGCAGGGCGATGTCGAGGACGAGGAGGATCTCGCCCTCCTCGAGGCCCGTGACCTCCTGTTCGCCCGCTTGCTCCAGTACCGCGCCTTCAAGGGCATCGCGACGGTGCTCGCGGAGCGGCTGGCGGGGGAGTCGAGGCGGCACCCGCGCTCGGTCGGCCTCGAGGACCGGTTCGCCAGCCTGCTGCCCGAGGTGCTCATCGGCATCGGTCTCGACCAGTTCGCCGCGCTCGCCGCCAAGGCGCTCGAACCCAAGCCGGAGCTCGAGGTCGGGCTGGGGCACATCCACGTCACCAGGGTGAGCGTCCGTGAGCAGGCCGCGATCGTGGTGGAGCGGCTGCGCCGCCAGGGCGCGATGACGTTCCGCGCCCTGTGCGGCGACTCACCGGACACGCTGACCACCGTGGCGCGGTTCCTCTCGTTGCTGGAGCTGTTCCGGGAGGGCGCCGTCGGCTTCGAGCAGGTGACGCCGCTCGGCGAGCTGACGGTCCGCTGGACCGGTGGCGACGCGGACGTCGAGGAGCTGGTGACCGACGAGTTCGACGGCGCTCCGCCCGAGCTCGAGGCGGCCCCCGAGCCGGAGCCCCCCGCCGAGACCGAGACCCCGGAGGCAGAATGACGACCGTGACCGAGCAGGACGAGGCCCAGGAGGCCCTGGTCGACGTACCTCTCGCCGAGCTGCGGGGGTCGCTGGAGGCGGTGCTGATGGTCGCCGACCAGCCGCTCGACGCCGTGTCGCTCGCCAGCGCGGTCGGCTACCCCGTCGAGGAGGTCGTCTCGGAGCTGCAGCTGCTCGCCGAGCAGTACGCCGAGCAGGGCCGCGGCTTCGAGCTGCGCAACGTGGCCGGCGGCTGGCGCTACTACACGCGCGAGGAGTACGCCGCCGTGGTCGAGGCGTTCGTCCTCGAGGGGCAGCAGGCCCGGCTCACGCAGGCTGCCCTGGAGACGCTCGCGGTCGTCGCCTACAAGCAGCCGGTGTCGCGCGCCCGGGTCTCGGCGATCCGCGGGGTCAACGTCGACGGCGTGATGCGGACCCTGCTCACCCGGGGCCTGGTCGAGGAGGCCGGCGAGGACCAGTCGACCGGGGCTCACCTCTACCGCACCTCGCGCTACTTCCTGGAGCGGATCGGGGTCGAGTCGATCGACGAGCTGCCCGAGCTGGCGCCGTACCTCCCGGACCTGGCCGACATGGAGGACCAGCTCGAGGGGCTGGCCAGCCACCCGCACCCGGAGACGCCCGAGCCGGGGCCAGGCAGCGAACCCGACGGCGGCACCGAGCCCACGTGACGCACCCGGGCGTCGACGACGACGGGCTGATCCGCCTGCAGAAGCTGCTCGCGCAGTCCGGCGTGGCCTCGCGGCGCCGCTGCGAGGAGCTGATGCTCGCGGGCGCGGTCGAGGTGGACGGCGAGGTGGTCACCCGGCTCGGCACCAAGGTCGACCCGACCACGGCGGTGATCCGGGTCGAGGGCAAGCGGCTCCCCCCGATCTCGGCTCACGTCTACCTGGCGCTCAACAAGCCGCGCGGCGTCGTGTCGACGATGTCGGATCCCGAGGGCCGCCGGACGCTGTCGGACGTGGTCGCGGACCGTCCCGAGCGGCTCTTCCACGTCGGCCGGCTCGACACCGACACCGCCGGGCTGATCATCCTGACCAACGACGGAGACTTCGCCCAGCGGCTCGCCCACCCGTCGTACGAAGTGGACAAGACCTACATCGCCGAGGTCACCGGTGAGGTCACCAAGGCGACCCTGCGCAACCTGCTCGGCACCGTCACCCTCGACGACGGCCCGGTCACGGTCACCCGCAACCGGATCGTGCAGCACGGCACCGGCAAGACCATCGTCGAGCTGGTCATCCACGAGGGCCGCAACCGCATCGTCCGGCGGCTGCTCGAGCACTTCGGTCACCCCGTCACCCGTCTCACCCGCACCCGCATCGGGCCGGTACGGCTCGGCCAGCTCAAGTCCGGCGAGCTCCGCGACCTCACGCTCGAGGAGCTGGGCGAGCTGTTGGACAAGACCGAGCTCTGACACCCCCGCAAATTTTCGGCCCCACCCCCGTGACGACGCTCGCTGCGCTCGCGGGCTTCGCCGTCGTCACGGGCGCGAGGCCGAATCGCGGGGCGCGCGAGCTTCGCTCGCAAAAACCGGGTCGCTTCGCTCCCACCGCTCGCATTGCGTAGGCGGCTCCCGGCTGCGCGCCCGCGGAGTAGCGTCAGGGGATGGCTGCCGTGCCGAAGGTGCTGGGGCCGTACGTCACCTCGCTGGTGGCCTACGACGTCGACCTGGGCGCGCCGGGGGTACACCGCGGGCTGCCGACGACGAGCCTGACCTTCGTCCTGCCGGTGGGGGAGCCGCTCGACGTGGGCTGGGGTGACGGTACGTCGCGCGAGAAGCGGTGGTCAGCGGTGTCGGGCCTGCACGCGGCTCCGGCGGCGATCCACCACGAGGGCACCCAGCAGGGGATCCAGCTCGGGCTGTCCGTCGCCGGGGCGCGAGCACTGCTCGGTCTGCCGGCCTCCGAGCTGGCCAGGGAGCTGCTGGAGCTGGACGACGCGGCGCCGGACCTCGCCGACCTGCCCGAGCGGCTGAACGACGTCACCCTCGACGAGGCGGTGATGGTGGTGGCCCGGGCCCTCACCGAGGCGTTGGCGCGCAACGGTGCGGCGGCGCCGCGGGCCGAGGTGGGTCGGGCGCTGGCCGGGCTGACCAGGGGTGAGCGGGTGGCAGATGTCGCGGACGAGGTCGGCTACAGCCGCCGGCGGCTGAGCACGCTCGTGAAGGAGGAGACGGGGCTCGGGCCCAAGGAGTACCAGCGGGTGGCTCGCTTCGAGGCGTCCCGCGCGGTCATGGGACGCCGGCCGCTCGCCGACGTGGCCGTCACCTGCGGGTATGCCGATCAGGGCCACCTCGCACGGGACTGGTCCGAGCTGGCGGGCTGCTCGCCGAGCACCTGGCTGCGCGAGGAGTTCCCATTCCTCCAAGACCCGGAGGCGGTCGGCGCGGCAGATTGATCGCATGACCGCACAAGACACCAAGCTCTGGCACTCGATGGCCTTCACCGACGCCGACCGCATGATGGAGTGGCTGAAGGCGATCGGGTTCACCGAGCACGCCACCTACCGCGACGAGGCCGACGAGACGGTCGTGATGCACGCCGAGTGGCTGTGGCCCGGCGGCGGAGGGGTCATGTTCGGCTCGCGGCGCCCCGACGGGGCCATCGACAACGTGGGCGGCTCGGCGGCGTACCTCGTCACCGACGACGTCGACGGGACCTTCGGACGGGCCGTGGCGGCGGGCGCCACCGTGCTGCGGGACCTCGTCGACCAGGACTACGGCGGCCGCGGCGGGAGCGTCGCCGATCCAGAGGGCAACCACTGGTCCTTCGGGGACTACCAGCCCCAGTAACCTTCGCGGGTGGCGGTGAGGGCGGTGCGAGGGGCGACCCAGCTCGACGAGGACGACCGCGAGCACATGCTCCAGCGGGTCGCCGAGATGGTGCTCGATGCCATGGACGCCAACGGGCTCGAGGTCGACGACTTCATCTCGGTGATCTTCACCGCCACGTCCGACCTGGTCTCGGAGTTCCCGGCGTACGCCGCCCGCCAGCTCGGGTTCGGCGAGGTCCCTCTGCTCTGCGCCCGTGAGCTCGAGATCGAGCGATCGATGCCGCGCGTGGTCCGGATGCTCGCCCACGTCGAGACCGACCTGCCGCGGGCCGACGTCACGCACGTCTACCTGCACGGTGCCGCGGCGCTGCGCAGCGACCTCACCCGGGTCCGGGCGGTGCCCGATGAGTGAGCTCGTCGGGCCCGTCCAGATCGTCGGCACCGGCTTGGTCGGCACTTCGATCGGCCTGGCCCTGCGCCGGGCCGGGATCGAAGTGCTGTTGACAGACTCATCAGGCGACCACCTGCGCACTGCGCGCGGGCTGGGTGCCGGGAGACTGGCCACGGCTGAGGACCGTCCCCAGCTCGTTGTGGTGGCAGTCCCGCCGGACGCCCTCGGCCCCGTGATCGCACAGGCACTGGAGACTCCGGACGTCGTGGTCACCGACGTGGGCAGCGTCAAGTCTCGCCCGCTGGCGGCCGTGGACCATCTCGAGGGTGTCGCACGCTACGTCGGCAGCCACCCGATGGCCGGTAGTGAGCGGTCCGGCCCGCTCGCTGCCAGCGCTGCACTGTTCGACGGCCGACCCTGGGCAGTCACACCGCACGATGCCTCTGACCCGGGCGCCGTGGAGCTGGTGGTGGCTCTGGCGGTCTTGTGTGGCGCCGTTCCGGTGCGACTGAGCCCGGCCGACCACGACCGCGCGGTCGCCCACACGTCCCACGTGCCGCACCTGCTCTCGTCGCTGGTGGCCGCGCAGCTCCTCGACGCACCACGAGAGCACCTGAGCCTCAGCGGCCAGGGGGTGCGTGACGTCACCCGCGTAGCTGCAGGCGACCCGGGCCTCTACGGACAGATCGTCTCCGCAAACTCGGACCAGGTACTGGCTCAGCTGCTCAGCGTCCGCAACCGGCTCGACGATGTCATTCATGCCCTGGACCAGGGTGACCGCGGCTCGCTCGACGAGTTGCTGCGTGACGGTCAGGCGGGCACCCGGGCCATTCCCGGCAAGCACGGCGGGCCGACCCGGGCCACCGAATCGCTGTTTGTCGCCGTGCCCGATCATCCGGGCGAGCTGGCTCGGGTGTTCGCGGATGCGGGCGCCAGCGGCGTGAACATCGAGGACGTGCACATGGACCACGACCCGGGACGCCCGGTCGGCCTCCTCGAACTGACGGTGGAGGAGGGACGCGCGGAGCACCTGATGGTCTCTCTCGAATCGAGGGGCTGGACCACTCACCGGTAGGCTGGTCGGTTGTGAGCAACGGCGTTCCAGGCATCGTGGTCGCCGTCGACGGCACCTCCGGATCGGGCAAGTCCAGCACGTCGCGCGGCGTCGCCGACCGGCTGGGCCTCAGCTACCTCGACACCGGCGCGATGTACCGCGCGATGACCTGGTGGATGCTGCGCCACGGCGTCGACGTGCACGACGCCCACGCCGTGGCGGTGCGCTGCGAGGAGCCGCTCATCGAGAGCGGCACCGACCCGCTCGCACCGACGATCACGGTCGACGGCGCCGACGTCGCGACCGCGATCCGCCAGCCGGACGTCAACGCCGCGGTCTCCCCGGTGAGCGCCGTCCCGGAGGTGCGCGCCCGGTTGCTGACGATCCAACGCGCCGCCGTCGAAGCGGCGCTGGCCGGACCAGGGATCGTGGTCGAGGGCCGCGACATCGGGTCCGTGGTCTGGCCCGAGGCGCCGGTCAAGGTCTACCTCTCCGCCGACGCGTCGGCCCGGGCCACCCGGCGGGCCGCCGAGGAGGGCGGCTCCGACCTCGACACCACCCGCGAGTCGCTGCTGGCGCGTGACGAGATCGACTCGGGCCGCACCGTCTCGCCCCTGGTGATGCCCGAGGGTGCGGTCCACATCGACACGACGGCGTACTCCCTCGGCGAGGTGATCGACCAGGTGGTCGCGCTGGTCGGCGCGGTCCGGAGCGACGCATGAACGCAACCGAGCTCCCGGCGAGCGCCCGCCGGCACCCGGCGCGCTTCCTCCTCTACCCGCTGCGCCCGCTCGCGCGGTTCGTGATCCGGCGCCGGGTCAAGGTGCGCATCGTCAACGGCGAGAAGCTGCCGAAGAGCGGACCCGTGATCCTCGCCAGCAACCACGTCGGGATCGCGGACGGGCCGCTGCTGGCGATCTTCGCCCCGCGGCCGGTGCACGCGCTGACCAAGCAGGAGATGTTCAAGGGCTTCATGAACGGGTTCCTGCTGGGCGCGGGTCAGATCCCGCTGGACCGGTTCAACGCCGACCCGCTGGCCGTCAAGCGCTGTCTGCGGGTCCTCCGCAGCGGCAGGGTCATCGGGATCTTCCCCGAGGGTTCACGCGGCCCGGGCGAGTTCGACCGGTTCCACACCGGCGCGGCGTACCTCGCCATGGTCACCGGTGCGCCGATCGTGCCCGTCGTCCAGTTCGGGACCCGCGAGCCCGGCGCCGGTAGTCACGCGCTCCCGGCCAAGGGCGTGGTCGTCGACATGGTGTTCGGCGACGCCGTCAACCTCCCGGCCACGCCGTGGCCGCGCCGCAAGCAGGACGTCGCGAAGGCGTCCCTCGACCTGCGCGAGCACCTGATCGCGCACCTCGACGACGCCAAGGCACTCACCGGCCGGACCCTCCCCGGTCCGCTCCCGGCACGGGACTCCGACGACTCCGACCCCGCGACCGGGGTCACGGACCAGGAAGCAATGTGAGCGAGTACGCCGACGAGGAGCCGACCGGCCCGATCCCCGTGCTCGCCGTGGTGGGGCGTCCGAACGTCGGCAAGTCGACCTTGGTCAACCGGATCATCGGCCGGCGCGAGGCCGTCGTCGAGGACGTGCCGGGCGTGACCCGCGACCGGGTCTCCTACGACGCCAACTGGGCGGGCCGCGCCTTCACCGTGGTGGACACCGGCGGGTGGGATCCCGATGCCCGGGGAATGGCGGCGTCCATCCGCGCCCAGGCCGAGATCGCCGTGACGCTGGCGGACGCCGTGCTGTTCGTGGTCGACGCGACGGTCGGCATCACCGACGACGACGAGGCCGTGGTCCGGATCCTCCGCAAGTCCGGCAAGCCGGTCATCCTGGCCGCCAACAAGGTCGACGACCAGCGCGGAGAGGCCGAGGCCCACGGCCTCTGGAACCTCGGGCTGGGCGAGCCCTATGCCGTCTCGGCGCTGCACGGCCGCGGCTCGGGAGACCTGCTGGACGCCGTACTCGAGGCCCTGCCCGAGCCACCGCCGGAGCGGGACGCCGAGGTCGGCGGGCCGCGCCGGATCGCGATCGTCGGGAAGCCGAACGTCGGCAAGTCCTCGCTGCTCAACAAGGTGGCCGGCTCGGAGCGGGTGGTGGTCGACAACGTCGCCGGCACGACCGTCGACCCGGTCGACGAGCTCGTCGAGCTCGGGGATCGCACCTGGCGGTTCATCGACACCGCCGGCATCCGCAAGCGGGTCAAGGAGGCGTCGGGGCACGAGTACTACGCCTCGCTCCGCACCACCACCGCCATCGACCGGGCCGAGGTCGCCGTACTGGTGCTCGACGCGTCCCAGTCGATCTCCGAGCAGGACCAGCGGATCGTGCAGACCATCCGCGAGGCCGGCCGCGCGCTGGTGATCGCGTTCAACAAGTGGGACCTGGTCGACGAGGAGCGCCGCTACTACCTCGACCGCGAGATCGAGCGCGAGCTGGTGCAGGTGCAGTGGGCGCCGCGGATCAACGTCACCGCCAAGACCGGCTGGCACGTCGACCGCCTGGTGCCGGCGCTCGACAAGGCGCTCGAGGGCTGGGAGACCCGGGTGGGGACCGGCGCCTTCAACGCCTTCCTCGGCCGGCTGGTGGCCGAGCACCCGCACCCGGTGCGCAGCGGCAAGCAGCCCAAGATCATGTTCGGGACCCAGCCGTCCACCGCGCCGCCGACGTTCGTCCTGTTCACCAGCGGCAAGCTGGACGCGGGGTACGAGCGCTACATCGAGCGCCGGCTGCGCGAGGAGTTCGGCTTCGTCGGTACGCCGATCGTGCTGCAGCAGCGGGTGCGGGAGAAGCGGAAGCGCTGATCCGTGCGCGGTCGCAACCATCTCGCGCGAGCGTGCGTCGCAGCCGCATGAGCATCTCTCGGACATTCGTCCTGCCGCTGGTCTCCGCGGCCGTCGCCGCCTCTCTGGCTTCTCCGGCGTCCGCCACGACGGCGTCGGCCGTTCGCGACGGCACCCTCATCAAGTGGCACGGCGCGGAGCGGACCGTCCAGCTGCCGACCGGGCCGGAGATGATCCCGGGTGCGCCGCGGTCGTTCCGCCAGTTCGCGCGCCAGCAGCTGCGCGAGTCCTGGATCAACGACCTGGCCCGTGACCCGGACTGCAAGTCGGCTCCCACGATGACGGTCCGCAGCCTGCGCACCGACGGGTTCGCCTACGGCGACTTCGGCACCTACCCCAAGCCGGGCTGCGCCACGGGCGGCGGGTACGTCGCCTACTGGGCCATCCGCCACGGCCGGTGGAAGGAGGTCCTCGGCACCCAGGACGTCCCGTTCTGCGACGAGCTGGAGAAGATCGGGTTCCCGTCGGAGCTCGGTGTGCACAAGTGCTACGACGGCAGCGACGTGGTGCCGTACAGCCACGCCTGACGAGCACCAACCCCTAGAGTTCGGGGATGGCTGTTTCCCCCGACGCCCGTCCCGTCACCCGCGTGCTGGTCTGCGGAGTCCTGCTGCTGGCGGGTGGTGCGAGTGCCGCGCCGGCGTCCGCCGTACGCCCGGAGCTGGCGAAGCCGATCTCCGGCACGCACTGCTCGGAGTTCCCGGCCGACAACTACTGGCACGCCGACGTCTCGCAGCTGCCCGTCCACGCCCGGTCGGCTGCGTGGCTCTCGCACATGTCGTCGGACGTCGACCTCCACCCCGACTTCGGGCCGTCGTACGGCGACGGACCCAACTACGGCATCCCGATCACCGTGGTCAGCAAGAAGCACAAGAAGTCGAAGGTGTCCTTCGACTACTCCTCCGAGAGCGACCGCGTGAAGTACCCGGTCGGCCGGGACACCAAGATCGAGGGCGGCCGCAACTCCGACGGCGACCGGCACGCGATCATCGTGGACAAGGACAAGTGCAAGCTCTACGAGCTCTACGCCACGTCGTTCAACGGGCGCCGCTGGCACGCCGGCTCCGGCGCGGTCTGGTCGCTGAAGAACAACAAGCTCCGCCCGGACGGCTGGACGTCGGCCGATGCCGCCGGGCTCCCGATCCTGCCCGGTCTGCTGCGGTGGAACGAGGTCAAGAAGAACAAGATCGACCACGCCATCCGCTTCACGACCGACGAGACCTCGGCGGCGCACCTGTGGCCGGCCCGCCACGACGCCAGCTCGAACTCGTCGCCCGACTACCCGCCGATGGGCGCGCGGTTCCGGCTCTCGTCGACGTACGACGCCTCCGGCCTGTCGCCGCAGGCGCAGTACGTCGTGGCCGCGATGAAGAAGTACGGCCTGGTCCTCGCCGACAACGGCTCCCCGTGGTACTTCCAGGGCGAGCAGAACGCCGCATGGCCCGACCAGCTCATCGAGGACCTGAAGTCGATCCCGGCCTCGGCGTTCGTCGCCGTGGACACCGCGTCGCTGATGGTCTCGCCTAACTCGGCGCAGGTGCACTGAGCTCAGCGAACCCGCGCGACAGCTTGAACTGCGCGTACGCCGAAAGGCTGATCGCGTGAAGACCCCCGACGGTGGAGACGGGAATCAGGTAGTAGTCGAGATCCCCGTCAACGATGAAGAAGTAGTCGATGTCATCAGGGTCATACGTGAGCCGGCCGCCGTCCGTTGACAGGGAGACGGTCCAACTGTTGGCACTCTTCCAACGCGTGGTCTTGACCTGCACACGAAGGAACTCGTGATGTCGCTTCGCCACAAGGTCGTAGCGACATGGCTCGAGGGGCCAGGCCACCTCGTAGCCACAGAGAATCAGCCAGCCAGCAGCCATCGACGACCCTGCCTTCGGCAGCTGCTCAAGCTCAGCGCGCATCGGTGCCAAGCTGGCAGGCAGTACGGGGGACGCGCGACCCAAGTGCCCGGTGTCGATGCCCAGTCGGGCAGCGTGGCCCTTGAGCAAGGAGGTGCTGGAGCCACCGGAGAGACCGAGCTTGTCCTGGACCTGAGTCCACGTCCTGGAGCCCGCAACGGCTTCGGACAGTTGTTCCTCGGTCCACCGGCGCTGTCCCGTGAAGTGACTCGAGTCGAGGCCCCGTCGTTCGGCATTGCGCCGGACAGACCGAATGGCGGCCGATGAGGTCGCGGCCAAGCCAAGACTTCGCAGCACTCCGCGCCACGAGTGCGAGTCGGCGACCGCCCTCGCCAACTCCTCGTCGCTGTACGAAGGCTCAGCCATGGGTCCCACGCTAGGACGTTCGAGTCACCATGTTGCGCCACACGCTGAGTCGGGCTGACAGGATTTGAACCTGCGACCCCCTGGCCCCCAGCCAGGTGCTCTACCAAACTGAGCCACAGCCCGAAGTCTCCGGAGAGACCAGCGAGCAGGTTACCGGACGCGATCCCGTCACTCGGAATCCAGGCCCGGTCCAGACCACGGGTCCCGGATCCGTCGATGGTGCCACGCTGATGGTCGTGGGGGCGCCGAGCATCCGGGAGGCGGGGCGCCAGGTCCTCATCAGGCTGAGGAGTGGTGACATGGAGCTGGGAACGCTGTACGCACGCACCGTCGCCGAGTGGACCGGGGTGGTGGGGCGACTCGACGCCACGCAGTGGGAGCTGACGTCGACGCCGTGCACCGACTGGTCGGTGCGCGACCTGGTCAACCACGTCGTGGGCGAGGACCTCTGGACCGCGCCGCTGCTGGAGGGCAGCACCATCGAGGAGGTGGGGGACAGGTTCGACGGCGACCTGCTGGGCGAGGAACCCTCGGCCCGCGCACGAGCCGCCGCCGACGAGGCCGTCGCTGCGGTGGCGGAGTGGCTGCCGCTCGGTGGCACGGTGGCGCTGTCGTACGGCGAGGAGCAGGTCGGCGAGTACGTCCATCAGCTGGCCGCGGACCACCTCGTCCATGCCTGGGACCTTGCGGTGGCGACCGGAGCCGACCCCGCCTTGGATCCGGAGGTGGTCGACGCGGTGTCGAAGTGGTACGCCGACCGCGAGGAGGTCTACCGCTCCGCAGGGATCGTCGGTCCGCGTGGTCCCGAGCCCGGCACCGACGCCCAGTCGCGCCTGATCGCGGCGTTCGGGCGCGATCCTGCGTGGTCCCCTGCGAGCGGCTAGGAGCCCGCCTGGTCAGTGGCGGGACCAGGGCTCCGTCTGCGTGAGCCTGAGGAGGTAGCCCAGCGCCGGGAGCACGATGACGCCTGCCAGTCCCACCGCGACCAACAGCCCTCTCAGGGTCGCCGGTGCTCCTGCGGCATCGTCGATACGGAGCTGGTCGACCAGGAGCCATGGGTACTGGCCCAGGCCCCAGCCCAGGACGACGCTGGCCACGGCAGCGACGGCGGTGAACCTCGCCGCGGACAGCCGGCGCCGCCACAGCAGCCAGAGGGTGGCGAGACCCGCGGCCGCGGAGATCCCGATCAGCGGTGCGGCCCGGCCCGACAACCCGTCGTACAAGGTGCGTGCATCGGAGCGCAGCGGCCACAGCGTCCCCAGCACGACCGCACCGGTGACGACGCCGACGCCGATCGTCCGCCGGCGTAGCTGTTCGGCCAGGGCGGGGCTGCTGGCCCGCTGCGCATCGGCGGTGAGGAACGTGCCGGCCAAGAAGGCGCAGGTACCGACGGCGATCACGCCGCCCAGGAGCGACGTCGGCGTCAGCCAGGAGCCGAACAGATCGCCGTTCCCGTCCGCGGGGACCCGGCCGGACGCGATCGCGCCGACCACCGCGCCGAGGAAGAACGGCGTGATCAGCGAGGAGCCGGCGAAGACCACACCGAACAGCCGCGCCTGGCCCAAGGTGCCGGCGTACTTGCGGAACGCGAAGCTGGCGCCGCGGAGCACGATGCCGAGCAGCGCCAGCATGAGAGGCACGGCGAGCGTCGTCATGGTGGCGGCGAACGACTCGGGGAACCCGGTCCACCACATCACGAGCACGTAGATCAGCCACACGTGGTTCGCCTCCCACACCGGGCCGATGCTGTGGTCGATGAGGGTGCGGACCTCGGCGCCGCGGACGTCACCGCCCGCCGTCGCGTCGAAGAACCCGGAGCCGAAGTCGGCTCCGCCGAGCACGGAATAGGCGAGCACGCCCGCGAACAGGGCGGCGGCGACGGCCAGCTCCAGGGTCATCGCGCCTCCGGACCGTAGGGGCTCGGCAGGTCGTGCTCGCCGCGTCGCCATCGGCCGGCCATCGAACGGAGCACCACGGCCGCACCGACCGTCAGGCCGGTGTAGACGACGACGGTCCCGGTCAGGCTCCACCAGATCCACGGGCTGTCGCCGGCCGCGTCGCTCGTGCGAAGCACGCCGAAGACCACCCATGGCTGGCGGCCGACCTCGGTCGCGATCCAGCCCGCCTCGAGCGCGACGACGGCCAGCGGGCCCGCCACGACGGCGAAGCGCAGGAACCACGTTCCCGGCGAGGAGGTCGCGGCCGCGCCGGCGGAGGTACCAGAACACGAGGACGGACAGGGCGAGCAGCGTCCCGATGCCGACCATGGACTGGAAGGCGAGATGGGTGAGGGTGACGGGCGGTCGTTCATCGGGCGGGATGGTGTCGAGTCCAGGGACAGGCTTGTCGAAGCTGTTGCGGGCGATCAGGGAGCCGATCTTCGGGATCTCGACGTAGTAGCGCGCGTGGCCGTCGACCATGATCCCGCCGAGGCGCAGGGGGGCCGGCTGCTCTGTGGTCTCGGCGAGCTCGAACGCCGCGAGCTTCGACGGCTGCCTGTCACCCTCGACGAGGCCGAGGACGTGACCGACCAGGGGCTGGGCGAGGGCGGCGACGCTCGCGAACGCGAACGGGACGAGGAAGCCGAGCCGATGGTGACGGTCCCGCCTGCCGCGCAGCATGCCGGCGGCGTAGACGCCCGCGACGACGAAGCCGACCACCATGAAGGCGCCCACCCACATGTGCGCGAACATCAGCCACACCGAGTCGTTGAACATCGCGGCCCACGGGTCGACGTCGGTCACCTCGATCGATCCGTCAGCGGTGTCGACCAGCCGGAACCCGGTCGGGTTCTGCATCCAGGCGTTGACCGACAGCACGCAGAACGAACCGACGACGCCCGCAGCCATCATCGGCGCCAGCATCAGCAGGTGCAGGCGCTCGGGCATCCGGCCCCAGCCGTAGAGATAGATGCCGAGGAAGATCGCCTCGACGAAGAAGGACAGGCCCTCGAACGCGAAGGGCAGCCCGAGCACGTCGCCGAACGGCCCCATCAGGCCGGGCCAGAGCAGCCCCATCTCGAAGCTGAGCACGGTCCCCGAGACCGCGCCGATGGCGAACAGGACAGCGGAGACCTTCGACCACCGCTTGGCCAGCTCCAGCGCCACGTCGTCGCCCCTGCGCAGCCCACGCCGGTGGACGACGAAGATCATCGCGGGGAACGCGACCCCGAAGCAGGCGAGAATGATGTGCCACCCGAGGGAGAGCGCCATCTGGTTGCGCGCGGGGAGCAGCCCGTCCGGCTCCGTCGCCAGCGCGGTGAGGAGGTTCACCGAGAGAACCACGTCTTCACCCTACGCTTGTGCATGGATTCACAAGCGCGTGGTGTACGCCGGGCTCACCTCCTGGGCAGCGACTTCGTCTCGTGGTCGTCCTCGGGGAGCGGCTGCTCGTCGGCGTACATCAGGTGCGAGAGCCGGGCCCGCAGTCGGCCCGGCACGCGGTGCGGGTCCTTCACCCCGTCCGCGTCGTACGTCGGGAGGCGCCGCGCGGACGGCATGGCGCGCCCGCTGCCTGAGCATGCGCTTCGCGGTCGGCGCGCACCGGGCGGTGCTTCTCGGCGTAGCCGCCCTCGGGGGAGCGCACGATCACGCCGGTGGCCTCGCCGTGGGCCGAGTCGGTCGTTGTCGGCCCGCTGGAGCCCGATGCACCACCGGCGGGCGATCAGGAACACCAGTGGCGGTACGACGAAGATCGCGATCCGGATCACATAGGTGATGCCGTTGAGACTGACGTGGAGGCGGGTGGCGAGGATGTCGTTGCCGCCAGCCGCCCACAGCAGCCCGTAGGCGGCGATCATCGCCGCCATGAACGCCGTGCGCGTGGGAGCATCGCGAGGTCGCTGCAGCAGGTGGTGCTCGCGCTTGTCGCCGGTGACCCACGCCTCGAGGAACGGCCAGGCCATGACGAGCAGGAACGGCGCCAGCGCCAGGATCTGTCCCGGGAGCAGGACGTTCCACGAGATCGTGTGGCCGGCGACGTGGGTCTCCCAGTTGGGGAAGATCCGCAGCAGGCCCTCGGCGATCCCCATGTACCAGTCGGGCTGGGAGCCGGCGGTGACCTTGCGCCGGGTCGTAGGGGCCGTACTTCCAGATCGGGTTGATCGACAGCAGGCCGCCCATCAGCGCCAGCGTGCCGAACACGACGAAGAAGAAGCCCGTCGACTTGGCGAGGTAGACCGGCAGGAACGGGTAGCCGACGACGTTCCGCTCGGTGCGTCCGGGGCCGGCCCACTGCGTGTGCTTGTGGTAGACGATCAGCAGCAGGTGCGCGGCCACCAGGGCGAGCAGGAGACCCGGGATCAGCAGCACGTGGACGATGTAGAGCCGCGGGATCGCGTTGGTGCCGGGGAACTCGCCCCCGAAGGCGAGGAACGACAGGTAGCTCCCGACCACCGGCGTGGCCTTCACGATCCCGTCCGCGATCCGCAGCCCGGTGCCCGAGAGCAGGTCGTCCGGCAGCGAGTAGCCCGCGAACCCCTCGAGCACGCCGAGCAGCAGCATCGTCCCGCCGATCAGCCAGGTGACCTCGCGGGGCTTGCGGAACGCTCCGGTGACGAAGACGCGGATCAGGTGGACGAGCATCCCGGCGATGAACACCATGGCGGCCCAGTGGTGGATCTGCCGCATGAGCAGGCCGCCACGGACGTCGAACGAGATGTGCAGCGTCGACGCGTAGGCGTCGGACATCGGTACGCCGCGCAGCTGCGCGTAGGAGCCTTCGTACGTCGACTCGGACATGCTCGGCGTGAACCACAGGGACAGGAACACGCCGGTGACGAGGAGCACCACGAAGCTCCACAGGGCGATCTCGCCCAGCATGAACGACCAGTGGTCCGGGAAAGACCTTGCGCAGGTACTTCCGTCCACCGGCTGACAGGTTGAGCCGGTCGTCGGCCCAGCCGGCCACCGACGCCGACGCGCGCCGACCTGTTGCCATGTCTCGCCCTTTCCGAGAGGGATAGCGATCGCTCCCCCTTCAGACACCGGCCGCAGCGTCGCTGTGACAGGTGTCGCGCGCATCACAGCCGGACGAAGGCGGAGTGCAGGTGGGCGGTGCCGAGCCGGGCGCCCAGGGACCGGGCGGACCCGAGCAGCGCGACCCTGGTCCGGACGGCCTCGTCGGAGTCCTGGTCGAAGACGTAACGGGACGCCGGCTCGACCACCTGCAGCGCGTGGACGAACACGTCACCGGCGATCAGCACGTGGTCGTCGGCCGCGGACACCAGGACGCTCTGGTGTCCGGGCGTGTGCCCTGGAGTCGGCTCCAGGCGCACCGCGGAGCCGCCGGATCCCGCCACGAGGTCCACTGCTCCCGCGCAGACACGGAGCTGATCGGCGTCGGTCAGCGGCTCGAGCAGGTAGCGCCACTGCGCGCCCGCGTCTCCGGCCGCGCGTACGGCCTCGAGCTCGCGGGCGTGCACGTGGTACCCCGCCGCGGGGAAGGCCGGTCGCCCCTGCTGGTCGATGCTGCCGGCGGCGTGGTCTCCGTGCAGGTGGGTCAGGACGACGTCGGTGACCCGGTCGGCCTCGAGGCCCAGCTCGATCGCGAGCCGGTCCACCAGGTGGGCTCCTTCGGGGGCCCACGAGCTGTGCAGGGCCGTGTCGCTTGCGGCACCGGTGTCGACGACGACGACCCGTCCCGCCGCCTCGACGACGTAGACCCGGAACGCCAGCCACCACCGGTCCGGGTCGGGGTGTGGGTCGGGGTCAAGCCGCTCCGCCCGCGCAACGAGGTCCGGGCCGACCGACGGGAAGGCCTCGGAGAGTGGGAGGAAGAACGGGCCTTCCGAGTCGAGGAGGGCCGTGACGGTGACGCCGCCGAAGCTCACGGACTCCGTCACGGGTGGCTGCCACGCACGGCGAACGGCTACTCGAAGCGGACGGCTCCGCACTCGACGCACTCGAACCGTCTGATCGAGTGACCGTCCTCGAACTCCTCCAGTCGGAGCTCCCATCGGTGGTCGATCTCGAGCGGGACAGTCGTAGCGAGTGAGGTCATCGAGCCCTCCGCCGTGTTGGGGGTCGGTCGGGTGGACAGTCAGGTGGACCAGGGCACGGTGCCCGGCCCCATGTCTGCCCATGTCCGGCAACGCGACGAATCTTTCAGACCGGCCCAAGATTTCCGACGGCGGGTGGAACAAGCGGGGTCCGAGGATCGTTGGCGCCCTCGTGAACGTCCCCAGCTCTCTCGAACTCCTCACCCACCGACTCGAGCTCCTGCGCGCCGATCGCGCGGCAGCCATGACCGCCACCCTCCGCGACGTGACCGGCGACGTGGTCGACCGGGCCACCAACGTCGAGGCATCGATCCGGCTCCAGCTGCTCGACGAGCGCATCGCGCTGCTCGAGCTCGAGATCGAGGAGAGCCGAGGTCAGCGCCACTCGGACGGCGTGGTCTCCGTGGGCGACGCGGTCCGCGTCGACATGGGCGACGGTCCCGAGGAGTACGTCGTCGGCTCGGTCGAGCAGGTCGCGGCCGGCGTACCGACCGTCACGCCGGGCAGTCCCGTCGGCAGGGCCATCGTCGGGGCGGCCGTGGGTTCGACGGTGGCCTACGAGCCCCGCCCGGGAGTCCGGGTCGAGGTGCGGATCCTCGAGGCCAGCGCGGCCGGCCTCGCCCCCTCAGCGTGACCCGGTAGCGTCACCGCCGGTGGAAGGGGCCGGCATGGATGTGGACTACCAGCAGCAGGACGCGGTCGGGCTGGCGGCGCTGGTGCGCGACAAGCAGGTCAGCGCGGCGGAGCTGCTGGCGGCGGCCCGCGCCCGCGCCGATGCCGTCAACGACCGGATCAACGCGATCGTCGTCGATGTCGACCCGCCGGAGGCCGGGGACGGTCCGTTCGCGGGCGTGCCGTTCCTGCTCAAGGACCTCGGGCACGACCTCGCGGGCTACCCGACCAGCGGCGGCTCCCGGTCGCTCTCGACCACGCCGGTCGCCGAGAACGCCGCCGTCGTCCAGCGCTGGCTCGACGCGGGGCTGGTCGTGTTCGGCAAGACCAACACCCCGGAGTTCGGCGCCAAGGGCGTCACCGAGCCGCACCTGTTCGGCCCGGCCCGCAACCCGTGGAACACCGACCACACGCCCGGCGGCTCGTCCGGTGGCGCGGCCGCGGCCGTCGCCGCCGGCATCGTGCCGTGTGCCGCCGCCAGTGACGGTGGTGGCTCCATCCGGATCCCGGCGTCCGCCTGCGGGCTCTTCGGACTGAAGCCTTCTCGTGGCCTGGTCCCGGCCGGCCCGCTGGTCCAGGAGGGGATGGGCGGCGCGGCGACCAGCGGCGTGATCTCGCGCTCGGTCCGGGACACCGCGGCCATGCTCGACGTGCTCGTCGGCGGCACGCCGGACGGGCCCTACCTCCCGGCGCTGCCTGCGACGCCGTACGCCGACGAGGTGGGTCAGGAGCCCGGCCGGCTCCGCATCGGCCTGTGCACGGCCAGCTCCATCAACCCGACGCCGCACGCCGAGGCGGTCGTCGCCGCGACGAAGGCCGGTCAGCTCCTCGAGTCGCTCGGACACGAGGTGGAGCACCTCGACAGGGCGCCGTTCGACGACGAGGCGCTCGCCAAGGACTTCCTCACCACCTGGTTCGTCTACGCCGCCGACTCGGTCGCCCAGGCCAAGGCGTTCGGCGGTTCCGGCGACAGCGGCTTCGAGCCGGACACCCTGGTCATGGCGGCTCTCGGCCGGGCCACCAACCCGGTTGACCTGGTCCGCGCGATCGAGAACCGCCAGGCGCACGTACGCCGGCTCGCGAAGTTCCACGAGACCTACGACCTCCTGCTCACACCCAGCACCGCGCTGCCGCCGCCACGGATCGGTGAGCTCGACCTGCCACCGGCCATGCAGAAGGCGCAGAAGGCCCTGGTCAGGGCGCGCGGCGCCGGTCTGCTGCGGTTCACGCCCGTGGTCGACCAGCTGATCAGCGAGAACCTCGGCTGGGTGCCCTACACCCAGCTCGCCAACCTCACGGGGCGGCCCGCGATGAGCGTGCCGCTGCACTGGACCGCGGACGGGCTGCCGATCGGCGCGCAGCTCGTCGGCCGGCTGGGCTCCGAGGGCCTGCTGCTCAGGCTGGCCGCCCAGCTCGAGCAGGCCCAGCCCTGGGCGGACCGGCGACCTCCTCTCTAGGCGCTGTCGCCGGGGCAGTTTCACCGGGTACCCGAAGGAACTGGCCCTTCCGTCAAGGAACTCCAGCCGGGAAGGACCAGTTTCACCGGGTGCCCGGTGAAACTGCCCGAGCCTCAGGTCCCTTCAGTCCCCGGCCGCCGTCGCGAACGCAACCAGGTCGGACGTGGCCGGCACCCAGTAGTAGCCGCCCGTGAGCGGGGTGGTGTAGCGGGTCAGTGCGTCGCGTGGCCCGTCGACGCCGGCCATGCTCTCGAGCATGGTGTGCAGCGGCGCCTTGGTGCTGGCGAAGCCCACGAAGACCGTGCCGTGGTCGCTGACCGTGCCGTACGCCGTGTTGCGGCGCAGCACGTGGCCGAAGTCGTCCTGGTCGGTGCGTTCCGCGTGCGAGGTCTCGGGCTTGGGGTCGAGCTCGATGCTGTCCGGCTTGGTGCGGCCGATCACGTCGGCCTGGGCCGAGTCGTCCAGTGCGTACCAGGCCCGCGAGTCGTGGGCCCACTGCTGGAGCAGCCACACCGTGCCGCCGGCGCCGGGGGAGCCGTCCGGGACCAGGGCGTAGCCGGGCGCGCTGGCGAGCGTCGGGTTCTCGGTGCCGTCCTCGAAGCCGGTGAGATCGCGGTCCCTGTGGTAGGCCCAGCCCCGCAGCTCGGTGGCCAGCGCGGCGTGCGGCGCCAGCTTCGCCAGTGCATCCAGCGTCGCGTCGAAAACCACGTCGTATGACGCCGCCGCGAACCACAGCGCCAGGTCGTGCTGGGTGGCGGGCATCGTGAAGCCGTCGGCTCCCACCACGTCCGCCTCGAAGCCGGTCAGCCCCTCGGGGAGGGTCCCGGGGGACGCGCGCTCAGACCTCCGGGCGGACCCCCACCACGAGGTTGGTCGCGCCCATCGTGGTCTCGCGTTCCGCCAGGTCGGCGAGCACGCCGACGCGCCGCCGCCGGGTCGGCGACGCCGGTCAGGTCGAGCTCGACGTAGGCGTGCGAGAGACGTTCCGACCGCGAAGATGCCCGGCTGGGGAAGTGCCATGCCCCGTTCCTACCGGATCCGGCCGGGATCTGAGGCGTCGTGCACGAGGCGGCCGTGCCTGGCCAAGCACCGAGCCGCGACGCGATCGGCTGCGGCGGCCCACGCGAGCCGGAGGCCGTCGAGCAAGGCGCCCGGAAGGTGAAGTGAGACCGCTTTGGTTGGATGGGGCTCGTGACCTCAGCTGACCTGCCCGGCGACCAGTCCGGCGACTTCACCGGTGAGTTCGTCCAGCACCTCGGGATCGAGTTCGACGAGGTGACCGGGGACCGGGTCGTGGCCCACTGGGAAGCGGCCCCCAAGCACCACCAGCCCTACGGCATCGTGCACGGCGGGGTGCACTGCTCGGTGCACGAGACGCTGGCCAGCTTCGCGGCCGCCACCTGGCTCGGCGACCGGGGCCAGGTCGTGGGCGTCAACAACAACACCGACTTCTACCGCGCGGTGCGCGAGGGCACCCTGACCTCGACCGCCACGCCGATCCACCGAGGCCGGTCCCAGCAGGTCTGGGTGGTCGACACCGTCGATGCCGACGGCAGGACGGTCGCCCGCGGTCAGGTGCGGTTGCAGAACCTCTACCCGAAGGACTGACCGGCCGGGGTGGACACTGGTCGCGTCGATCAGGTTCTTTGCAGGTTGGGTGACGCACCCTCGGCGGACCAGACATCGGCGAGGAGGGTGCGCGTGGCCAAGGTGGGGCTCTGCGAGGACGACCCGGCGATCCGGCGGGTCGTCAACGACGCGATGCAGCTGGCCGCGCACGACGTCGTGCTCGCCCACAACGGTGCCGAGGCGCTGCAGCTGTTCGCCGCGGACGACGACCTCGACGTGATCATCCTGGACATCGGGCTGCCGGACGCCGACGGGCGCGACGTGTGCCAGGCGCTCCGCTCGGCCGGTCAGCCGGCGCCGGTGCTCTTCCTCACCGCCCTGGGCGCCGTCCACGACCGGCTGGCCGGGTTCAGCGCCGGCGCCGACGACTACCTGTCCAAGCCGTTCGACGTGAAGGAGCTCATCGCGCGGGTCGAGGCGCTCGCCAAGCGCGGCCGGATCGTCACCGGCCAAGCGCCTACCGACCTCGTCCTTGACCCGGCCCGACACGCGCTGGTCTGCGAGGCGCGGGAGGCGATGCTCACCCCGACCGAGTTCCGGATGCTCGCGGCCATCACGTCGCGTCCGGGTGAGGTCGTACGCCGCCGGGCGGTCGTGGCCGCGGCGTGGCCCAACGGCGGGATGGTCAGCGAGAACACGGTCGACTCCTACATCCGGCGCATCCGGGTCAAGCTCCGCGACGTCGGCTCGCCCCTGCACCTCACGACGGTCCGGGGAGTTGGCTACACACTGAGGTGATGGAGACCGCCGCGCGCCGTGCCCCACGACGGTTCGGCCCCCGGTCCTTCCGAGCCACGATCGTGGCCTCGACGGTCGGCCTGATGACCGTGTCGATGATCATCGTCGGCCTGTTCATCCAGCTGCTGCTGAGCCGGGCCGCCGACAACGACGTCGACGAGGTGCTCCACCAGCGGGCGGACTCGGCGATCGCGGTGATCAGTGATGCGTCCGCGACCGCTCTCACGGTGCCGCAGGACTCCCTCGAGCCCGGCATCGTGGTCTACGACACGGACGGCGAGGTGCTGGCCGGATCGGTCGGCGACGGCCCTCGCGACCTCGCGCAGGAGCTGGCCGCCTCCGACCGGGAGCGCGTCACTGACGGACCGGGTGGGGTGGTGCGGCTGCTGGCGGTGCCGTTCGAGACCCCGAGCGGCGACCGTGGTGTGCTGGTGGTCAGCCAGGACACGACGCCGTACGAACGGTCGGAGCGGTACGCGCTCTACGCCACCGGCATCCTGGCGGCGCTGGTCATCGCGACCACCGCGCTGATCGCACTGAGGGTCACCCGGAAGGCGCTCGAGCCCGTTGCCCGGATGGCGGAGCGGGCCGCGGAGTGGAGCGAGCGGGACCTGACCTCGAGGTTCGCGCTCGGCCCACCGACCAACGAGCTCGCGGCGCTGGGGGAGACGCTCGACCACCTGCTCGACCGGGTGGCCTCGGCGATCCTGTCCGAGCAGCGGCTCACCGCCGAGCTGGCGCATGAGCTCCGCACCCCCCTCACGTCGATCCAGGGCTCGGCGGACCTCGCGCTGCTTCGCGGCGTCCAGGACCCGGCCGCCCGCCAGGATCTGGAGCAGATCTCCGCCTCCGCGCGCGAGATGTCGGCGGTGATCACCACCCTGCTCGACCTGGCCCGGGACGAGTCGCCCAGCTCGCGGCGACGTACGTGCACGGTCGCCGACCTCGTGCCCGCGCTGGTCGCTGCCGCCGGTGAGGTGTCGGTCGAGGACCGCACCGGACCGTCGTCGGCCAGCATCGCGGCACCGCGCGACCTGGTCGTGCGCGCGATCCACCCGCTGATCGACAACGCCGTCCAGCACGCCCGGGGCCGGATCGTGCTGACCGCGGTGGACCGGCCCGGCGTCGTCGAGCTGACCGTCTCTGACGACGGTCCCGGCGTCGCCGCCGAGCGGGTGGAGGAGGTCTTCGAGCCCGGCGTGACCTTCCGCGAGGGCGGCGCCGGGCTCGGGCTCGGGATCGCCCGCCGGGTGGCCCGGTCCTTCGGCGGGGAGATCACCCTGGTCGACGGGACCGGTGGCGCCTGCTTCGTGGTGTCGCTACCGCGCCGCTGACTCGGTCAGCCCATCGACTTCTGACCGTCGATGGCCTCGCGGATGATGTCGGCGTGGCCGGCGTGCTGCGCGGTCTCGGCGACGATGTGCGCGAAGACGCGGCGGGCCGACCACCGCGCGCCGGGTGCGAACCACGGTGCCTCCGGCAGCGGCTGGCTCGCGTCGAGGTCGGCGGTGGCGACCAGGGCGTCGGTGGCCTCGGCCACGGCTTCGTAGTCCGCGAGGAGACCGGCCAGGGTCTCGTTCTCGAGCATCCGGAAGCCGTCGGCGTACGCCGCGACCTCGGCCGGCGGGTTGCTCCAGTCGACGGTGGCCCAGTCGATGTCGGGCTGGGCGGACGGGCCCTCCTGGACGAAGCGCGCCCACTCCTTCTCGGTCGCGGCCACGTGCTTGATCAGGCCGCCGAGGGTCAGCTCGCTGATCGTCGAACGGGTGCGGGCCTGGTCGTCGGACAGCTCCCGGACGGTGCCGCGGAACAGTCCGCGATGCTTCTGGAGCACGTCGAGGAGGTCGGCGCGCTCGCCGGTGGTGGGCTGCGTGGCGGTGTCTGCGGTGGTGGTCATGGCATGACGGTAGGAGCGCATGCGGTCAGTTCCTGACCGCAATCCAGACTGTTCTAGAGGGGTCAGGGCACCGGGCTGCCCGGCGGCGTCAGCGCGGCCAGCACGGTCGCGCGGATCAGTCCCTGCACCCGGTCGGCGCCCACCTCACCTCGGTGCACCGCCCCCGACGCCGCGTGGATGACGCCCTGGATGGTCATCACCTGCCAGTCGACCGGCATGTCGGTGCGGAAGCTCCCCTCCCGCCGTCCTCGGCGGAGCAGTCGCTGGACGCGCTGCACCGGCTTGTCGTGGGCCTCCCGGAAATCGGACTCGGGAAGGGCGGCCTGAGCGGCGAGCACCAGCCCGCCGTAGCGGTGCGTGACCTGCCAGCTCGCGTCGAGCAGCCGGCCGAGTGCTGAGCGCGGGTCACCTGTCAGCTCCACCGCCTCCAGTGCGGCGTCGCCCTCCCGCATGGCGCGCTCGACCACCTCTGCGACGAGCGCGGCACGGGACTCGAAATGGCCGTAGAGCGTGACCCGGCCGACGCCGGCCGCGGCGGCGATGTCGTTGACGCTGGCGTCGGGGTCGCGCGCCAGGCACTCGGTGGCGGCGTCGAGGATCGCGGCGATGTTCTTGCGGGCGTCAGCACGCTTCGGTCCCGGCTTCGAACCCGTCGTGGTGGAGGTCACGGAAATAAACTGTACATCAGTGTACGAGTTGTGATTCTGTATCTCGAACATCACTGTTCGAGTTATTGGAGAATCCGTGACCATGACTGAGACACCTTCACACCTCACGACGGCCCACCCGCGCCGTTGGCTGGCCCTGGGCCTGCTGGCCGTCGCCCAGTTCATGCTGATCCTCGACATCACGGTCGTGACGGTCGCGATGCCCGAGATGGGCGCGGACCTAGGCCTGGGCCGGGAGTCGCTGACCTGGGTCATGAGCGCCTACACCCTGGCGTTCGGCGGGCTGATGCTCCTGGGTGGCCGGGCTGCCGACATCCTCGGGCCACGCCGCCTGGTGCTGGCCGGGCTCGGCCTGTTCACCCTCGCGTCGCTCGTCGTCGGACTGTCGTCGTCCGGGGGGCTCGTGATCGGCGCCCGGGTCGCCCAGGGCGTCGGCGCCGCGCTGATGTCACCGGCCGCCCTGTCCGTCGTGGTCCGCCTCTTCGACGGCGAGGAGCGCAACAAGGCTCTGGGCATCTGGTCCTCCCTCGGCGGCGTCGGTGCGGCCGTCGGCGTCCTGCTCGGCGGCGTGCTCACCGCGGGGCCGGGCTGGGAGTGGGTGTTCTTCGTCAACGTGCCGATCGGCGTGGCGCTGCTCGTGGGGCTGCACCGGCTGCTCCCGGAGCTGCCCGCCTGGGGTGCCGGTGCCCGGTTGGACGTCGTCGGCGCCACCCTGGTGACGGCCGCGACGCTGCTGGTGATCTACGCGTTCATCGGTGCCGGCGACCGCGGCTGGGGGAGCGGTACGACGCTGGGCCTGCTCGCGGCGGGCGTGGCGACGTACGCCGCCCTCGCCGGCTGGCTGTCGCGCACGGCGTCACCTCTGGTCGACCCGCGACTGCTCACCCGCCGGCCGGTGGTCGCCGGCACCTTCGTGCTCTTCGTGACGACCGCCCTGATGGTCGCGGTCTTCTTCCTCGGCACGTTCTACCTGCAGCAGAGCGAGGGCCACGGCCCGCTGGCCACCGGGCTGCTGTTCCTGCCGGTCGCGCTGGCCACCATGGCCGGCGCCCAGCTGGGCGGTCGCCTGATCGGCCGCACCGGCGCCCGGCCGCTCGCAGTGGCGGGGCTGCTCGTGGCGGCGGTCGGGCTGGCCACGCCGGCCCTGACCCTGAGCACGCCCTCCACGGTGGTCGCGGTCAGCATCGGCTCGGCCGGGCTCGGCGCGCTGTTCGTGGTCGCGGCGGCCACGGCCCTCGGCCAGGTGGCTCCGGAGGAGGCCGGCATCGCGTCCGGCGTGCTCAGCACCAGCCACGAGCTCGGGTCGTCGCTGGGCGCGGCGGTGGTCTCGGGCGTCGTGGCCGCCAGCCTGGTGGCGGGCACCGACGTCGGCTTCGAGCGCGGCTACCTGGTCGCCGCCGCGGTCGCCGCCGCGTCGGCGCTGGTGGCGGGCGTGGTGATCCCGGGCCGGCCGCGGTGACCGCCGTCGTGGACCGGCCCACCCGACCCACCCGGGGTCGCCAGGTCCGGACGTTCGTCCGGCACTACCTCGAGATGGTCGCGGCCATGCTGCTGGGGATGGTCACGCTCTACCCGCTCTGGTTGCTCGCCACCTCCGGTGCCGGCGACGACGCCTGGGTGCATCGGACCGAGCCCGAGCTGGTGGCGATGGCCACGGCCATGACGGTGCCGATGGCGCTGTGGATGTGGCGTCGCGGCCACGCGGCCCGGCCCACCGTCGAGATGTCGGTGGCCATGTACG
Organism: uncultured Actinomycetota bacterium; assembly: GCA_963759065.1. Lineage (GTDB taxonomy): Bacteria > Actinomycetota > Actinomycetes > Propionibacteriales > Nocardioidaceae > Nocardioides. Next base: position 49,139 of record CAVWYA010000014.1, read on the forward strand.
CCGGGTTCGTGGTCCTGTTCCCGTTCCTGTGGGCGGGTGCGCTCGACGAGATGGGCGTGATGATGGCCGGGCACGTCCTGATGCCGCTCTTCATGCTCGGGGCGATGCTCTGGCGGCGCGAGGAGTACGTCGGCCACTGCTGATCCGGAGTCGAAGGCCCGGGGGTCGCTCAGCCGGCCTCGGGCGCCTCGACCTCGACGTCGACCTCGACGGGCAGCTGGCCGAACAGCGGCCGCACGTCACCGCTCGTCCCGACCCAGCCGAGCCCCGGCTCGAGGCGGCGTACGACGCGGGCCGGGCTGCCGGCCACGACGGCGTGGTCCTCGATCTCGCCGCGCACCACCGCGCCGGCGGCGACCACGACGTTGCGGCCGATCCGGGTGCCGGGGAGGATCACGACGCCGTGGCCGATCCAGGTGCCCGAGCCGATGACGACCGGGTGGTGAGCGCCGAACTGCTTGCCGATCGGCGTCTCGGGGTCCTGGTAGCCGTGGCTCGCGTCGGTGATGAAGACGGACTGGCCGGTGAACACCGAGTCGCCGAGCTCGACGTACTGGTGCGCGGTGATGGTGACCCGCGCGCCGAGGACGCAGCCGTCGCCGATGACCAGCGCCCGCTCGGGGAGGTTGGGGTCGCCGACGCCGTACCCGGCCGCCAGCGTGGCCTGCCTGCCCACCAGGACGTCGCGGCCTACGTGGATCGACGGGACGTTGAGGAGGGTGGCCGGTGGGAAGTCGATGCAGCTGCCCTCGCCGAAGCTCCCGAACCGGTCGCCGAGCGCGGTCCCCGGCACGACCTCGCCGGCCCGGTCGACCCACCGGAGGGTGGCGTGGACCGCCCGGTTGAGCAGGCGGTGGCTGCGGCGCACGCGGTGACACTAGCGCGAAGGGGACGGGGTGGGGCCCGATCCTGAACGACCTCAAGTAAGGTGAGCCTCACCTAACTGAAAGGTCCACGATGCGCACCCTGCGGATGCTCGCCGTCGCCGCACCCCTGCTGGTCTGCGCCCTGCTGGGCGGGTCCTGCTCGTCCGACGAGCCTTCCTCCGCCTCCGCCTCGGAGCCGGAGGCGACGGCGGCATCGTCCGGCGGCGGCTTCCCGGCCACCGTGCCGCACAAGTTCGGCGCGACGACCGTGCCGGAGGAGCCGACGCGGGTGGTGGTCGCCGGCCTGACCGAGCAGGACACCCTGCTCCAGCTCGGCGTCGTTCCGGTCGCCGTCACCGAGTGGTACGGCGAGAAGCCGTTCGCCACCTGGCCGTGGGCAGAGGACCTCCTCGGCGACGCCGAGCCCGAGGTGCTGAGCACCAGTGACGGGTTCGAGTTCGAGCGGATCGCCGCGCTCGACCCCGACCTGATCATCGGCACCAACGCCGGCCTCACGCAGAAGGACTACGACCTCCTCTCGCAGATCGCGCCGACCATCCCGAGCGTCGAGGGCTCGACCCGCTACTTCTCGTCGTGGCAGGACCAGACCCTCCAGATCGCGCGGGCGCTCGGCCGGGAGGACGACGGGCAGGCGCTGATCGATGACGTCGAGGCGAAGTACGCCGCCGTCGCGGCCGCCCATCCCGATTGGGAGGGGATGACCGCGACGTTCTCGCAGGGCGGCCCCTACGACGGCCAGCTCTACGTCTACCCGGCGGGGCTCAGCACGGACTTCCTGACCGACCTCGGGTTCACGATGACCACCGGGCTCGAGGAGTACGCGCCCGAGGAGGGGGCCCAGGCCGAGATCTCGGCCGAGAACGTCGGGCTGATCGACGCCGATGTCGTGGTCTTCGCGACCGAGGACCCCGAGATGTTCGACGAGCTCCAGGGCTTCGGCACGTTGTCGACGCTGCCCGCGGTCGCCGAGAACCGGTCCGTCTACACCGACGAGACCCTCGCGGGAGCCATCTACTTCGACACACCTCTGAGCCTCGAGTACACGCTCGAACGACTCGCTCCGATGTTGGACCTCGCCGCTCGGGGCGAGTCGCCGCGCGCGTTCCCCAAGTGACCCGTCCCCGCACGATCCCCACACCCCGAGGAGCAACGCCCATGAACGACGTACGCCCGAGCCGCCGCCAGCTGCTGGCCGGACTGTCCGCGCTGGCCCTCGCCCCGGCGCTCGTCGCCTGCGGCGAGGACGGCGGTGGGGATCCGGCCGACGCGGCGCCAGGTGCGGAGAAGAGCGAGCAGGGGGCGTTCCCGGCGACGGTCGAGCACAAGTACGGCTCGACCACGCTCGAGAAGGCTCCGACCCGTGTGGTCTGCGTCGGGCTCACCGAGCAGGACGCGCTGCTCGCCCTGGGGATCGTGCCGGTGGCGGTCACCAAGTGGTTCGGCGACGCCCCGGGCTACATCTTCCCGTGGGCGATCGACCTGCTCGGTGACGCTGCGCTGCCGGAGGTGCTCGAGGACACCAACGGTGTCGAGATCGAGAAGGTGGCCGCGCTCCGGCCGGACCTGATCATCGGGCAGTACTCCGGCCTCACCAGGAAGGACTACGAGCTGCTGTCCGCGATCGCCCCGACCGTGGCGCAGTCGGGTGACTACGCCGACTACGGCGCCCCGTGGGACGAGATGGCGATGAACGTCGCCAAGGCGGTCGGCCAGCCGGACAAGATGCAGGCCCTGGTCGACGACGTGAAGCAGCAGATCTCCGACCAGGCCGCCGCGCACCCCGAGTTCGCGGGCATGACCGCGGCCGTGGTGACCGGCTACGAGGGGCTGTTCGTCTACGGCCCCGAGGACCCGCGGTCGCGGATGCTGGTCGACCTCGGCTTCACGTTCCCGAGCGAGGTCTTCGGCGGCGACATGGAGGAGTTCGGCGAGTCGCTGAGCACCGAGCGGGTCTCCGACCTCGACCAGGTCGGCGTCGCGGTCTGGCTCGACTACGAGTCCGACCCGGCCGCCAAGAAGGTCTTCGAGCAGACGACGACCGAGAAGGAAGGTCGCTGGTTCGACATCGCCGAGGAGGACGGCAACTACTACGTGGCCCACAGCTTCGTGACGCCGCTGAGCATCCCCTACGTCCTCGAGCGCTACGTGCCCCAGCTCGCTGCCGCCGCCGACGGCGACCCCTCGACGGTGCCTCCGGAGGCCGCTGCCTGAGCCTACGCGGACGGGGTGGGTGAACGCTCATCAACTACTGAGGTTGATGAGCGTTCACCCACGGCTGAGGTTGGTCAGCGCTCACCAACCCGGGCGGGTGCGGGCGCCGACACGGGTACGACGACCGGCAGCCCGGTGCGGGGGTCGTCGAGCACGTCCGCCTGCAGCCCGAACACGTCGTCGAGGAGGTCGACCGTGAAGACCTCGCGCGGGGGGCCCTGGGTGACCACGAGGCCGTCCTTCATCACGACCACCAGGTCGCTGTAGCGCGCGGCCAGGTTGAGGTCGTGCAGGACCATCGCGACGGTGCGGCCGCGCTCCCGGTTGAGCCGGCTGACCAGGTCGAGCACCTCGACCTGGTGGGCCAGGTCGAGGAAGGTCGTCGGCTCGTCGAGGAGCACGAGGTCGGTGTCCTGGGCCAGGGTCATCGCGATCCACGCGCGCTGGCGCTGGCCGCCGGAGAGCTCGTCGATGGCCCGGTCGCGGAGGTCCCAGGTGTCGGTCATCCGCAACGCGGTCTCGACCACGTCCTCGTCGGTCGGCGACCACTGCCGGAACCACCGCTGGTGCGGGTGCCGGCCGCGGCCGACCAGGTCGCGGACCTGGAGGCCGTCCGGCGCGATCGGGCTCTGGGGGAGCAGGGCGAGGCGGCGTGACACCTCGCGGGTCGGTACGGCGTCGATCGCCTCGCCGTCCAGCCGCACCCGGCCGGACGTGGGCTTGAGCAGCCGGGCCAGGGTCCGCAGCAGCGTGGACTTGCCGCAACCGTTGGGGCCGACGATCGCGGTCACCAGACCGTCCGGCACGTCGAGGGTGAGGTCGCGGATGACGGGGTCCCCGCCGTACCCGACGGTGACCAGCTCGGCGCCCAAGCGGTTCATGCGGTCCTCCTGCGGTTGGTGCGGATCAGCAGCCAGATGAGGTACGGCGCCCCGATCGCCGCGGTGACGATGCCGGCGGGCAGCGGGAACGGCAGCACCGCACGGGTGACGAGGTCGGCGCCGACGACGAGGATCCCGCCGGCCACCATCGACGCGACGATCGGCGGCCGGGAGCCGCCGGTGAGGCGCAGCGCGACCTGGGGCACCACGAACGCCACGAACTCCAGGGGCCCGACCGCCGCCACCGACACCGACGCCAGCCCGACCGCCACGACCAGCACCCCGAGCTGGATGAGCTGGAGGCGCACTCCCAGGCCACGCGCGTTGTCATCACCGAGCAGCATCGCGTTGAGCGAGCGGACCAGCAGCAGGGCCACCGGCGCCAGGACGGCCAGCGTGAGCAGGACCGGGCGGGCGTGCTCCCAGCCGCGGGCCGTGAGCGAGCCGCTCAGCCAGATCTGCGCGCTGGCGGCGTCCTGGATCCGCGAGTTGACCAGCAGGTACGACGTGCCGGCGGAGAGTGCTGCGCCGAGGCCGATGCCGACCAGGACCAGCCGCTGCACGTCGAGGCCGCGCCGCCACGAGAAGAGGTACAGCAGCGTCGCCGTGACGATCGCCCCCGTGAACGCTGCGAGCGGCAGCCCGAGCTCCTGCAGCCGGCCGCTGACCAGCCCTCCGCCGTAGCCGCTCGCCCCGGACGCCACGATGACGAACACGGCAGCGAACGCCGCGCCCTCGGTGATGCCGAGGATGTCCGGGCTCGCCAGGGGATTGCGGGCCAGCGTCTGGGTCAGAGCGCCGGCCAGCCCGAGGGCCGCGCCGACGCCGACCGCGACCATGGTCTGGGGCAGGCGCAGCTCCATCACGATGAAGCGCTGACCGGCGTCGCCGCCGCCGAGGAGGGTGCGCACCACGTCGCCGAGGGGGATCGGGAAGTCCCCGACCGAGAGGTCGACCGCCACCAGCAGGGCGAGCAGTCCGAGGCCGGCCAGCGACACCACCGTCGCGCGGACCGGAAGCAGCCAGGAGGCGGCTCCGAACCGGATGGTGGTCGCCTGCAGCGTGGCCATCAGATCCTCACCATGCGCATCCGCCGGACCAGCAGCACGAACGCCGGCCCGCCGATCAGGGCCATCACGATCCCGACCTGGAGCTCGGCCGGCTTCACGACCAGGCGACCGACGATGTCGGCGCCGGTGACCAGCAGGCCGCCGAACAACCCCGAGTAGGGGATCACCCACCGGTAGTCCGCTCCGCCGACCCGGCGGGCGAGGTGGGGCACGACGAGCCCGACGAACCCGACCGGGCCGCAGGCGGCGGTCGCCGCTCCCGTCAGCAGCATCACTGCGCCCACTCCGAGCGCCTTCTGCCGCCACGGGGTGAGGCCGAGCGAGGCTGCGACGTCGTCACCGAGCTGGAGCAGGTTGAGCCCGGGGGTGCTGAGGGCGGCGAGCATGAGCCCGACCGCGAGGAAGGGGAGGACCTGCCAGAACACGCCCAGGTCGCGGCCGGACGCCGACCCGACGACCCAGAAGCGGTACGAGTCGAGGGTGTCGGAGTCACGGACGACGATGGCCTGGGTGACCGCCAGCAGGAGCGCGCTCACCGCGGTGCCGGCCAGCACCAGCGAGACCGGGTCGGGGCCGCCGCGGCTCGAGCCGATGGCGAAGACCGCGGCCGCGGCGATGCCGGCACCCGCGAGAGCGAACCACGCGTAGCCGGCCAGGTCGTCGATGTGCAGGGAGTAGATCGCGATCACCACCGCGCACGACGCCCCCGCCTCGACGCCCAGCAGCCCGGGGTCGGCCAGCGGGTTGCGGGTGTGGCCCTGCATCAGGGCGCCGGCTATGCCCAGCGCTACGCCGATCGCCATCGCGAGCACCGTGCGCGGGAGACGCAGGGCGTGCACGATGGTGGCCGCCTCCGACCCGTCGTCGTGGAACAGCACGTCGACGACCCTGCCGAGGGGGATCGGGCGGCTCCCGAGCGCCAGGCTGAGCAGCCCCATGAGGCAGAGGGCGACGACCAGGAGCAGCAGCACCCGCGCCGAGCCGCGGCGTACCGGCGGAGCCGGAGCCGGTCGGTGGTCAGCGATGCGGGTCGACACAGAAGGTTAGGCTAGCCTAATAACGTGACGCAGCTGACCGTGACCCGGACCGAGGCGGTGACCCCGGTGATCCGCCGGGTGTGGTTCCGCAGCGACGACCTCTCGGCGTTCTCGCAGAGCGACTGGACCGACCGCTACGTGAAGCTGCAGTTCCCGGACGCGGTGCGGACCTACACGGCCCTCTTCCCGGACGTCGCGGCCGGCACGCTGGCGATCGACTTCGTCACCCACGGCGACGAGGGCGTGGCCGGCCCCTGGGCCACGGCTGCCCGACCAGGGGACCGGATCGAGGTGCGGGGCCCGGGCGGTGCCTACCGTCCCGACCCGACGGCCGACTGGCACCTGCTCGCCGGGGACGAGTCGGCGGTGCCCGCGATCACGGCCGCCCTCGAGGCGCTGCCTGCCGACGCGGTCGCCCGGGTCGTCGTACTGGTCGAGGACGCCGGCCACGAGCCGGAGCTGTCGCTGCCCGCCCGCACCGAGCTGACCGTGCTGCACCGCGCGGCCCTGCCCGAGGACCGGAGCCTCGCGAGCGCGGTTCGCGCGATCGAGTGGCTGCCCGGCCGGGTGCACGCGTTCGTGCACGGCGAGGCCGCCGAGGTCATGCACGACATCCGGCCCTACCTGCTCAAGGAGCGCGGGCTGGACCGCGACCAGGTCTCGATCTCGGGCTACTGGCGGCGCGGTCGCTCCGAAGAGGGCTTCCGGCAGTGGAAGGCCGAGCTCAAGGCCGCCGAGGGCGCGACCGCGTAACGCAGGGATCGAGCGCCTCGGGTCAGGCGCCGTCGAAGCCGTTGAGCAGCAGGAAGAAGAACACGACCCCGACCACGGCCAGCAGCAGCGCCACACCCACGCCCACCCACGTGGCCCGGCGCCTGCTGGCGGAGTCGCCGGCCAGCCCCGGGAGCAGGTTGCCGACCACGGCGCCGAGCACGGCCATGCCGCCGAGCTGCGCCGGGAGGATCCAGTTCTCGGTGCCCTCGCCGTCGAAGGCGGCGGCCGCGAGCGGCAGGCTGATGATGCCGGCGGCCAGCAGCACCACCAGGGCGACGAGGCGCTGGAGGCCTGGCGCCGTGTGAGCGTCGGTCATGGGTTCTCCTGAGGTGTCGCGACGTCCAAATCGGAGGGTTCCGGCCGAGCCCGGCGCCTCATCATGGCGGGTTTCGTGTTTTGATGCCGGGCATCGACTCGCGTCGCTCTGCAGCGCGAATCGACCAGATGCGCTAGAAACGACTCGCAACAAACGCTTCACCACGGGGACGACGGGCTGCTGCCGGTCGTCCCCAGCATTTTTCGTACTACATCCCCGCACCCCGGTAGGACCACTAGCCTGTGACCGCCCCGCAGGGTCCGCAAGGACCCCCCGCCTTCACACCCTCGGGAGCCATCCCCATGACCGCTGTCCCCACGCGCTCCGCAAACCCGTCGGAGCGGTCGAGCGCGCTCCCACGCCGGGCGGCGGCCCTCGGCGGGCTGTTCGCCGCGGCCCTCGCAGGCTCCGCGGGCCGCGCGAGCGCGGCCGACGACGACCTCGACGACCTCGACGACCTCGCCGGCTACAACCCGCGCCCGCACGCCGGCGCGGCCGAGCTGCTCTCAGCAGCGGACCGGCACCTGGTCAGCAGGTTCTCCTACGGCATCACGCCCCTGCTCGCCAAGGACGTACGCCGCGCGGGGGGCGCCCAGCGCTGGTTCGAGCGCCAGCTCAACCCGAAGGGCATCAAGGACAACCCGACCGACAAGATCGCGCGCTGGTGGCCGAGCCTGCGCCGCAGCCCCGCCGACCTCTGGCAGCGCCAGAGCGACGGCGTCGAGAGCGGTTACGAGGTCATGAACGACTACGCCCGCTGGGTGCTGATGCGGCGGATGACCTCGAAGCGCCAGCTGCTCGAGGTCATGGCCGAGTTCTTCGAGAACCACCTCCACGTGGCTGCGGTCGGTGACCCGCAGTTCACGCACCGCGTCGACTACGGCAACACCATCCGCAAGCACGCACTGGGCAGGTTCGACCAGATGCTGCGGGCGACCACGATCCACCCGGCGATGCTGATCTACCTCGACGCGGGGGAGTCGACCAAGGACCACCCCAACGAGAACCTCGGCCGGGAGCTCCTCGAGCTGCACACCGTCGGAGCCGGCAACTACACCGAGAAGGACGTCCGCGACTCCGCGCGGATCCTCACCGGCTACTCGGTCGACTACTGGGAGACCTGGCGGGCCAAGTACAACGCCGAGGACCACTACCGCGGCAAGGTCAAGGTCAAGGGGTTCAAGGACAAGAACGGCAAGATCATCGGCAAGGCCACGACGTCGGCGTACCTGCGCTACCTGGCCCACCACAAGGACACCGCCGAGCACCTCGCCTACAAGCTCTGCGTCAAGTTCATCGAGGACAAGCCCGCCAAGGCGCTGGTGCACCACCTGGCCAAGGTCTACCTCGAGAACGACACGGCGATCGTCCCCGTGCTCCGCGCCCTCGTCGCGTCCCGGGCCTTCCAGAACGCGCGCGACAACAAGGTCCGCGACCCCGGCGAGGACCTCGTGGCGACGTACCGCGTCCTCGGCGTGAAGATGAAGGCGCCGGGCATCGAGGAGGTCGACGGCTCCGCGCTCCAGGCGCTGGTCTGGCAGAGCGACGCGATGGGCATCGCGCCGTTCTCGTGGGGTCCGCCCGACGGCCAGCCCATCGACAACGAGTCGTGGTCCTCGCCGGCCCGGCTGATGGCGTCGATGCGGTTCCACATGGGCGCGGCGGCCGGGTGGGCCGACGAGGCCACCCACTACCGCGAGCCGAAGCAGTGGCTGCCCGGCAAGCATCCGAGGTTCGACGAGCTGGTCGACCACCTGTCGCGGCAGCTGCTCCACAAGGAGGCCAGCAAGAGGCTGCTCAAGGCCTGCTGCGTCGCGGTCGACGTGAAGCCCTACGACCCGATCGACGTGGAGCACGACCTGGTCAAGTGGCAGTTCCCGCAGCTGCTCACGACCATCCTCGACTCTCCCGACCACCTGAGCCGGTGACCCCGATGACCACGACCTCAAGCACCCCCCGCAAGGACGGCTACTGCTGCGACGAGTACGCCGCCATGACGGTCTCGCGCCGCGGCCTCCTCGGCGGCGCCGTCGCGCTCGCGGGCGCCACCACCATGGTCGGCGGAGCGGTCGTCACCGCCTCGCCGGCCAGCGCCGCGAGCGCCTCGTCCGTCCTCGTCGTGCTGTCGCTGCGCGGCGCCTCCGACGGCCTGTCGCTCGTCGTACCGCACGGCGACCCCGTCTACTACGCGGCCCGGCCCCGGATCGCCATCCCCAAGGCGTCGCTGCTCGCCGGCGCCACGGACGGCTTCTTCGGGCTGCACCCCGCACTGTCCGACCTGCTGCCGCTCTGGACCGCCGGCAAGCTGGCCACGGTCCACGCCACCGGGCTGCCCGTCGCCAACCGCTCGCACTTCGCCGCGATGGAGGAGATGGAGGACGCCGACCCGGGCTCGCGCGAGCGCGTCGGGTGGCTCAACCGGCTGGTCACCGGCACCCCCGGGACGTCCCCGCTCCAGGGGTTCAGCGCCGGCACCAGCACCATCCCCACGTCGATGGTCGGGGCCGCCTCCACGATGTCGGCCGGCAAGCGCGGACGACGTCGAGCTCCCCGGCAGCGACGAGCACGGCCGCCGCCAGAAGTCGTTGAGCGTCATGTGGCACCGCGAGAAGTCGGTGCTGGGCCAGAGCATGCGGACGACGTTCGAGGCCATCAAGGCCTTCGGCCCGGCCAAGGCGGCGGCGGACAACAGCGCCAACTACCCGGGCACGGGCGTCGGCCAGGGGCTGGCCACCGCTGCCCAGATCATCCGCGGCGACGTCGGCGTCGAGGTCATCACCGTCGACCAGGGCGACTGGGACATGCACACCGACATGGGCGGCGTGGGCGGCGGCTGGATGGCGAACAACGCCAAGGACCTCGGACAGGCGATGGCGGCGTTCTTCGCCGACCTCGGCACCCAGGAGACCAAGGTCACCCTGGTGACGCTGAGCGAGTTCGGCCGGCGGGTCGTCGAGAACGACAGCAACGGCACCGACCACGGCTACGGCAACGTCATGTTCGTCGCCGGCGCCGGCGTCCGGGGGGGCTTCCACGGCCGCTGGCCGGGGCTGGCCAACAGCTACGAGGCCGACCTGACCGTGACCACGGACTACCGCCAGGTGCTCGCCGACATCGTCTCGAGGCGGTTCAACGCCTCGGTGGCGAAGGTGTTCCCGGGGCTGAAGTGGCAGTCCACGGGGGTCATGTACTGACCCGCGTCTGACTCTCAGACTGACCCCGGGGGACCCCCGGACCTGCCGGCCACCTGCGAGGTATCTGCCAACCTGGTCTTGGCGGTGTCTTCTTCTGGGTACCGGTCCGACCATGGGGGTCGTGCAGGACATCGGGGAGTCCTCGTGGGGTGACGTGGACGTCGTGCCCAGGTTCGCCACCGGCGGTGTCACCGACATCGGCGAGGAGAGGGCGTTCGGGGCGGTGGGCCGGTGGGCTCACGGCGACGTCCTCGACCTCGGCGTCGGCGGCGGGCGCACCGCGGGGCTGCTCGCCGACGATGCCCGGTCCTACGTCGGCATCGACATCTCCGCCGGAGATGCTGGACCTGGCCCGGGCTCGGTTCCCCGGCCGGGACCTGCGCGAGGGGAACGCCGTCGATCTCGCCGGGCTGTCCGAGGCGGCGTACGACCTGGTGGTCTTCAGCTTCAACGGCCTGGACGCGCTCGACCATCGCGACCGCGCCGCGGCGCTGGCCGAGATGGCACGGGTGACCCGACCCGGCGGCCGGGTCCTGTTCTCCAGCCTCAACCTCGACGGCGTGAGCTTCGACGAGCGGCCATGGCGGGTCGCCGGCGGCCTGCTGAGCCCGCGGGTCCGCTACCACCTCGCGGACGCCGCGCGGCACCCCGGGAGCGTGGTGCGCGCGATGCGCAACTACCGCCGCACCCGGCACGAGGTCGAGGACGGTCGTGGCTGGGGCCGGCGGCCGCTGCGGGCGCACGAGTTCAGGTTCGTCGTCCACTTCGCGACCGTCGAGGAGACGGTCGCCGAGGCGCGTGCGGCCGGGCTCGAGGTGATCGCGGCGTACGCCGACGACGGCAGCGAGATCGCGCTCGGCACGGCACACGCCGACGCGGACTACGTGCACTTCGTCTGCCGGCCGGCCGCCGGCTGACTCACCGCCACCGGGGCGGCGGCGACGCCCGTGCGCCCGGTGGCAGGCTGTGGGCCATGGCCGACGCACCGGAGCCCCTGACCCCGCTCGACGAGAGCTGGGAGCGCGCCCTGTGCGTCGTGGCCCATCCCGACGACCTCGAGTTCGGGGCGGCCGCGGCGATCGCCCGCTGGACCGGGCAGGGCAAGAGCGTCGTCTACTGCATGGTCACCAGCGGCGAGGCCGGCATCGACGGCATGGACCCCGACGAGTGCCGCCGGGTCCGCGAGGAGGAGCAGCGCCGGTCCGCCGAGATCGTCGGCGTCGACGTGGTGGAGTTCCTCGGCAGGCCCGACGGTGTCCTGGAGTACGGCGTCGCGCTGCGCGAGGTGATCACCGAGGTGGTCCGCCGGCACCGCCCCGAGATCGTCGTCACGGGCAACTTCCGTGACACGTGGGGCGGGACGAACCTCAACCAGGCCGACCACATCGCCACGGGCCGCGCCGTCGTCGACGCGGTCCGCGATGCCGGCAACCGCTGGATCTTCCGCGACCAGCTCGAAGGCGGGGGTCTCGAGCCGTGGGGCGGCGTCCGCCAGGTGTGGGCGTTCGGGTCGCCCGCGAGCGCCCACGGCGTCGACACGACGGACACCTTCGAGGCCGGGGTCGCGTCGCTGGAGGCGCATCGGGCGTACATCGACGGGCTGGGCTGGGAGCACTTCGACGGACACGAGTTCCTCGAGGGACACGCCCGGCAGGCGGGGCAGCGTATGGGCGTCGCCTTCGCGGCGCCCTTCGAGGTCTTCCCGATGGGCTGGGGCGACTGACGTCACGTCGCACGAAATGCCCTCCGGCTCAGGGCTGTAGTGCCACTCTGGAACCTGCAGTTTCCCCTTTTCGTCCCATCGTGCTGGCGTCCGGACCGCTCCGGGCTCCCCACGGCACCACCCAGGGCCTCGACAAGACGAGGCCGGACCCGAATCACAGGAGACAGACGTGAAGCGCATCCTCCCCGCCGTCGCCGCGGCGGCTCTCGGCCTCTGCCTGCTCACCGCGTGCGGTGACGACGACGGCGGCGACAAGGCCGGCGGGAGCAGCGGCGACTACTGCAGCGATCTCAAGAAGGCCGTCAAGGAGGTCGACGCCCTCAAGGACGGCGACTTCAGCGACCTGGAGAAGACCACCGACGCGATGCACTCGCTCGCCGACGAGGCTCCCGACGAGATCGAGGACGCCTGGAAGATCCTGGTCGGCGGCGTCGACAAGCTCGTCGAGGCGCTCAAGAAGGCCGGGCTCGACGACGACGACATGGCCACCCTCCAGAGCGGCCAGATCCCCGACGGTGTCGACATGACGGCGCTCCAGGGCCTGATGACCGAGCTCCAGGCCCTCGACACCAAGGAGTTCCAGGACGCGGGCGACAAGATCAACAAGCACGCCAAGGACGAGTGCGGGGTCGACCTCCAGGCGTGACTGTCGCTGGTTGAGGAGGTTGCGCAGCAACCGTCTCGAAACCACTGAAGCCGGGGCTGGGACCTACGTGGGTCCCAGCCCCGACTCGCCGGGATTAGAGACAGGCGCCAGCGCGCCTTCCTCAGCCACCGGTGGTGGTCGCATGGGCTGGCGCTGTTTCAGTACCTGATGGGCCACATGCCAGACTCGGACGCACCGTGACGACCTCCCTGTTGCTGCTCGTGCTCGCGCTGGCACTCGTGGCGGCCTGCGGGGTCTTCGTCGCGGCGGAGTTCTCCTTCGTCACCGTCGACCGTGCCCAGGTCGAGCAGGACGCGGCGGCCGGTGACTCGAGCGCGCTGGGTCTGCAGAGTGCGCTGCGCAGCCTGTCCACCCAGCTGTCCGGCGCCCAGGTCGGCATCACCGTCACCAACCTGGCGATCGGCTTCCTCGCCGCGCCCTCGGTGTCGAATCTCATCGACGGGCCGCTCGACCGGCTCGGCGTGCCGGACGACTGGATCACGCCGATCGCAGCCGCGATCGGGCTGCTGTTCGGCACCTTCGCGACGATGATCTTCGGCGAGCTGGTGCCCAAGAACCTCGCGCTGGCGAGGCCCATGGTCACCGCCAAGGCCACGCAGCGGTTCCAGCGCGGCTTCACCGCGGTGATGCGCGGGCCGATCCGAGTGCTCAACGGCTCGGCCAACGCCGTCGTACGCCGTCTCGGGATCGAGCCGCAGGAGGAGCTGCGCTCGGCGCGCAGCTCGACCGAGCTGGCGTCGCTGATCGCGCGCTCGGCGTCCGTCGGCACCCTCGACCCCGAGACCGCCGAGCTCATGGAGAAGTCGGTGGAGTTCGGGTCGCGCAGCGCCGGCGAGATCATGACGCCCCGGGTGCGCACGCTCTCCCTCGACGAGAACGACCGGGCGCTCCAGATCATCGAGCTGGCCCGGGAGTCGGGACACTCCCGGTTCCCCGTGCTCGACGCCGAGGACACCGTCGTCGGGACCGTGCACGTCAAGAACGCAGTTGCCCTGCCGGTGCACGAGCGGCCCACCACGAGGGTGAAGCACCTCATGGTCAAGCCGATCATCGTGCCCGACTCGCTGCGGCTCGACCCGCTGCTGGCCCTGCTGCGCGCGGACGGTTTCCAGCTCGCCGTGGTCCTCGACGAGTACGGCGGACACGCCGGGATCGTGACCCTCGAGGACGTCATCGAGGAGATCGTCGGCGATATCTCCGACGAGCACGATCGTCTGGGCGACCAGGTCCTGCCCTTCAGGGACGGGTCCTGGCTGATCTCCGGGCTGCTCCGCCCCGACGAGGTCGAGGACCTCACCGGCGTCGCGCTGCCGGAGAGCGAGGACTACGACACGGTGGCCGGCCTCGTCCTGCAGGTCCTCGGCCGGGTGCCCTCGACGGGCGACATCGCCGAGGTCACCGTCGCCGAGTCCCATCCCGAGGATGACGACGGGCCGCGCGAGCGGATGGTCACGCTGACCGTCGAGCACATGGACGGGCTCCGCATCGACCGGCTCAGCCTGCGTTTGCTCGAGCCCGACGACCCGACCGACGTCGTGACGTCCGAGGGGGAGGAGCCATGAGCGGCGGGACCGCGATCGCGGTGGCGCTGCTGCTGCTGTTCGGCAACGCGTTCTTCGTCGGCGCCGAGTTCGCGCTCGTCTCCGCGCGCCGGACCCAGATCGAGCCGCGCGCCGAGGCCGGTTCGCGGATGGCCCGCACGACGCTCAAGGCGATGGAGAACATGTCGCTGGTGATCGGGGTCAACCAGCTCGGCATCACGGTCTGCTCGCTGGTGCTCGGTGCCGTGGGGGAGCCGGCGGTGGCCCACCTGCTGGAGCCGGCCTTCGAGGCCGCGCAGGTGCCCGAGTCGCTGCTGCACCCGATCTCGTTCGTCTTCGGCCTCGGGATCGTGGTCTACCTCCACGTCGTGCTCGGCGAGATGATCCCCAAGAACATCGCCCTGGCCGGCCCGGACCGGGCCGCACTCGTGCTCGGCCCGCCGATCTGGGGCGTCGTCACCGTGCTGCGCCCGGTGATCGTGGTGATCAACGCGATCGCCTCGGCGATCCTGCGGCTGTTCGACGTACGCCTGATGGACGAGGTCTCGTCGTCATACACCCGCGAAGAGGTGGCGGCCCTCGTCGAAGAGTCGCGCGGCGAGGGGCTGATCAGGCCCGAGGAGTACGACCGGCTGGCCGGCGCGCTCGGCTTCACCACGAAGCCGGTCTCGACGGTGCTCATGGCGCCGGAGACGCTCACGACCGTGCGCCGGGGATCAACCGCTGCCGACGTCGAGGTGCTGTGCGCCAACACCGGCTACAGCCGGTTCCCGGTCGAGGGCGACGACGGCGAGCTGCTCGGCTACCTGCACATCAAGGACGTGCTCGAGACCGACGAGAGCCGCCGGCAGCGGATCATCGAGGACAAGTGGACCCGGCCGTTCGCGACGGTCGCCGCCGACGAGCTGCTGCACGACGCCCTCGAGACGCTGCAGCGGCGGGGTGCCCACATGGCCCGCGTGGTCGACGGCGAGGGCGCCACCCTGGGCGTGGCGACCCTCGAGGACGTGATCGAGGAGCTGGTCGGCGAGATCCGCGACGCGGCCCATCCGGTGTGAGCGCGAGCGGAGCTCGGCGAGCGCGATCCAATACAGTGGCAGCGCGCCCGGACCCCGGGCAGGACAGCGAGTGAAGAGCAGGGCGAAGGGCGTCAAGGTGGGTAGCGACACGACACGCGACACGCGCGTCTGGACGGTCCCCAACCTGCTGAGCGGGGCCCGGCTGCTCGGCGTACCACTGTTCCTCTGGCTGGTCCTCGGGCCGGAAGAGGACGGCTGGGCGCTGGTGGTGCTCATGGTCTCGGGGGCCACCGACTACGCCGACGGCTACCTGGCCCGCAAGCTCAACCAGTCAACCGT
>CAVWYA010000015.1:0-701382 GCA_963759065.1 uncultured Actinomycetota bacterium
GACCCGTTCCGCGCTCCCTGTCGGGGTAGTCACGGACTGTCGGGGTAGTCACGGACGGAATGGCCCCCGAGCAGCACGATCTGGGGCCAGAACGTCCGTGACTACCGCCACGGCGAGAGGGCTGCGTCAGCTCTTGAGCTGTACGAACCTCAGCTTGTTGCCGAACGGGTCGCGGATGCCGGCGTCGATGCCGTAGGGCTGCTCGTTGGGGCCGTCGGTGAACTCGACACCCTTCGCGGACAGCTCGTCGTAGGTCTTGCGGCAGTCGTCGGTCACGAAGCCGACCCAGCCGCCCATGACGCCCTTGCTCACCAGCTCGCGCACCTGGGCGGCGGTGTCCTCGTCCATGGCCGGCGGGCCGGGCCGCTCGAGCAGGATCACCCGCTCGGGGTGGCCGGGGACGTTGACGGTCAGCCAGCGCATGAAGCCGAGGTCCTGGTCGGTGTTGACCTCGAGGCCGAGCTTGCCGACGTAGAAGTCGAGCGCCTCGTCCTGGTCGAGCACGAAGATCTGCGAGACGTTGATGTCCTTGAACATGGTGGTTCTCCGTTCCTGACTAGCGGTGGTCGATGCCGTCGAGCCGCAGCTCGGCCGACGGATCGGAGTGGGTGCCGCCGCTCTGCACGTGCTTGTCGCTGAGCGTCGGGCCGTTCTTCAGCACGCCGTACAGCGCCATCGCGTGGCCACGGCCGAGGTCGTACTCGTCCTTCAGCCACCCGACCATCTCGGCGGCCTTGGTGGTCGGCGTGTAGCCGCGCTGGGCGGCTTCGGCCAGCAGCTCGGCAGGCGTCTTCCCGGTCTTGCGCTCGATGGCGTCGAGGTAGGCCTGGTAGCTCATGTCGTTCTCCTTGTGTCCTTGGAGCTGTTGGTGAGAACGACGCTATTCAGACTCGCCCGGACGTTCTTCTCCGAAACTGCTCGGCCTCGTCCACGCCATCGAGAAGTGCGTCGGCACCCGCGCGACGTGCGGGTGCGCGGCTCGATAGGCCTTCGGAGACTCGCCCACGATGTCCCGGAAGGTCCGGCTGAACGTGCCCAGGCTCGAGAAGCCGACCGACATGCAGATGTCGGTGATGGACCGGTCGGTCGAGCAGAGCAGCGCCATCGCGCGCTCGACCCGGCGCCGCTGCAGGTAGCGGTGCGGGGTCTCGCCGAACGTCGCCCGGAACGTCCGGATGAAGTGCGCTTCCGACACGTGCGCGATCCGCGCCAGCGAGGTGATGTCGAGCGGGTCGGCGAACTGCCGGTCCATGGCGTCGCGGGCGCGCAGCATCCGGCGGTTCTGCTGCTCGGTCTCGCGGCTCACCCGGCGGTCACTCCAGCGGAAGGGGCACGTCCCAGCCCTCCGGGGCGATGGGATGCAGGATCGCGTCGGTGCCGCCGTCGACGTAGAGCACCGAGCCCACGACCAGGGAGGCCGCGTCGGAGAGCAGGAACGCGATCGGGGCGGCGATCTCCTCGGCCCGGCCGTCGCGTCCGATCGCAGTCGGGTAGGCCTCCGACAGCGGCCCGAAGACGGGGTCGGCGGAGAGCTGCTCGGTCATCGCGGTGGCGACCTTGCCGGGAGCCACCGAGTTGAGGCGGATTCCGGCGCCGATCCACCGCTCGGTCACGCCCTCGCGCCGGGCCCACCAGGCCAGCGCCGCCTTGGAGGCCGGGTAGACCATGACCGCTTCGTGCTTCGCCGCGGCGGCTCGGGCCGCCTCCTCGTCACCGCCCAGGCAGGCGGCCGCCACCTCGCCGGCCCAGCCCGGCATCCCGGTGATGGAGTTGGAGGCCAGGAACACGACCCCGGCCCCGCCGGCAGCGGCCATCGGCCCGCGCAGGCCGTCGACCAGCGCGACGGCACCGAAGTAGTTCACCGACACCACGAGCGCCGGGTCGGTGCCGGTGAACCCGCCGATGCCTGCGGCCGGTACGACGCCGTGCACGACCTCGGTCGCTGCGTGAACTCCTGCCACGGCCTTCGCGCGTCCGTCGGCGGTCGAGAGATCCGCGGTGACGTCGGCATCCCTCAGGTCGACGGTGACCACCCGGTGGCCCTGCTCGCGGAGCAGCGCGGTGGTGGCCGCGCCGATGCCCGAGGCGGCCCCGCTGACGACGTACGTGCGCGCACTCCCGGTCACGCACGGCACCCTAGGGGGTGGCTCAGGCGACGAGGACGCTCGGCGGCGGCTGCCGGCGCCGACCCACGACGACCGACTCGAGGTCGGCCGCACTGACGTGGGTGGCGAAACCCACGGTCGCGTCCTTCGTGGTGATCGTGCCGCGCAGCTCGACGGCGGGGTAGAGGACGTCCTGGACCTCGGTCGGCGGCTGCGAGTAGAGCCCGGCCCGCGCCGTGGTCACCTCGACCCGCGCCGTCTCGTCGGTCAGCCGGGCGAACGCCGGAGAGGCCGCGAACCGCGCGCCGATCTCGTCCGCCGACAGGCCCCGGACGGCGCCCCGCGCGGCCACGTCCCGCCACATCCGGTAGGCCCCGGTCACCTGGCCGCGTGCGTCCAAGGTCACCTGCGCCTTTCCTCCCGGGCCGATCAGTGCCACCCCGTCGAGGAGGAACGAGAAGCTGACCTGGGTGCCGAGGACGAGCCGCTTGGGCTCCGTGTCGGGCGCCTCACTGACCAGGACCTCCGACTCGGAGACGTTGCCGAGCCGAAGGTCGGCCCCGTCGGGACGGAAGTCGGCGAGGAAGTCGATCGCCAGGCGTTCGGCCTTCGCCGGGTCCAGCCCTTCCTCGCCGGCGCGGTCGATCTCGCTGCCGGCGCCCGCCTCGGTGATGCGGAAGGAGCGGGAAGCGGCGTACACCTCGAGGACGCGCGCGTCGGTCGCTGCGACGTGCCAGAGCCCGCGGTCCTCGAGTGACGCGCCCTCGACGAGGTGGGCGGCGAGCCGCTTCAGCTCGTCCCGCTCCCACGGGCGGCCGTCGACGGCCAGCAGGGGGTACTCGTCGGGCAGGTCGAGCCTGGGCAGGGTGATGGTGACGCTCATGGTTGTCTCCTGGAGGTTGGGGCTGCGAAGTCAGCAGGTTCCGCGGGCGTAGAAGAGGGTCGTGGGCGTCCTCGGGTCGTTGGCCACGTCGCCCTGACCCCACCAGTGGTCCGCGTAGGTGCTGATGCCGGATCCGTCGGCGCGCAGGTAGGCCCACTCGGTGTCGGACCCCTCGGTGTCCTGGGCCGCGCGGATCCACGCCTCGCGGACGGTGTAGCCGGCGTTGAGGTACTGCGCGAAGACCCGACCGCGGTGCGGCTCGTCGCCGGTCGTCGTGTGGAAGCCCAGCATGAGGTGCAGGCCGTGGAAGACCGGCCACCCCCACCGGTCGAACACCCCGTCGCGCTCGAGGACGTTGCACGCGTCGAGGGCGATGAACTCGAGGTCCCAGTCGCCCCAGTAGGCCTCGGTGTTCTTCGCCAGCGCGTCGTCGATGCTCCGGCCGAAGTAGAAGGCGCCGGGCGACCCGTGGCCGGAGAAGAAGACGGCGTCGACGTTGTCGGCCCACGTCCGGTCCGTGCCTGCGGCGGGGCTGCCCTGCCCTGCCTCTTCGAAGTCCTGGTCCCAGGCGAGGTCGTCCCCCCACGCGAACTTCCGCACTCCCGAGAGGGTGTTGTAGAACCCCTCGGCCTGGGCCTTGGTGTTGATCAGGTCCCCCTGAAGGCCGTTGTACTCCTGCACCCACTCGATGCCGATGGTGCCCATGGCTGTCCTCCCGCCGAAACCTGCTCTGGTCAGTCGGGAGGAGAGCCGATCGTCGCCGGAGATACATCTGGGTACCTCGCTGACGTGGTCATCGCCCTGGTTCTCCTGGCGGCGCCGGTCGTCGCCGCCCTGCTGTTCTGGGGGGAGTGGGCGTGGGTCGCAGTCGCGATCGTGGTCGCGGCCGTCGAGTACGCGACCCTGCAGCGCTCCCAGCGGTTCTCCGCCCGCTTCTGGCGCAGTGTCGGGGTGACCAAGCGGAGCCAGCGGGAGCGCGGCGTCGAGATCGTCTACCTGATCAGTGCCGCCTGCGGGGTGGTCCTGTTGGTCCTGTCGCTCCTGGGACTCGGGGAGCCGGCGTCCCGAGGCCGTTGAGCCGGGCCGCGGAGGCCTAGGATCCCGGGTGTGCTCAGCGGGAGCTCACCGCCCGCTCCGACCGCTTCGCTGATCGGGAGGGCTGCGGAGGTCGAGGACGTCCTCGACCTGCTCGGGCGCGCCCGGCTGGTGACCCTCACCGGCCCACCGGGCGTCGGCAAGACCAGGCTCGCCCTCGCCGTGTGCGCGGACCGCGACGACGTGACCTGGGTGGACCTCGCCGCGATCCGCGATCCCGCGCAGCTGCGGGCCGAGCTGGCCCGGGCCCTGCGACCGGACGCCTACGACGACGCCACCGAGCGCCTGGTCGTCCTCGACAACTGTGAGCACCTGCTCGGCTCCGACCTGGCCGGGCAGCTCGCCGACCTGTTGCGCTCGACCGCCCGGCTGCAGGTGCTCGCCACCAGCCGGGAGCGGCTTCGACTGGCCGCCGAGCGCGAGTACGCCGTACCGCCGCTGCCCATGCCCTCGGCCGACGACGCCGACGACGTGGCAAGGCTGCGCGGCAACCCCGCCGTGGCGCTGCTCCTGGACCGGGCACCGCCCGCGGTCCAGCTCACGCCGAACACCGCCCGCGCGCTGGCCGAGATCTGCGTCGACCTCGACGGACTGCCGCTCGCGATCGAGCTGGCGGCCGCCCGGCTCCGGGTGTTCACGCCGAGCGAGCTCGCGTTCCGGCTCGGCCGGCGGATGAGCGTGTTGACCAGCGGGCCGCGCGACGCCCCCGAGCGGCACCGCGACCTCCGGGCGGCCATCGCCTGGAGCCACGACCTGCTCTCCGAGCGCGACAGCGCGGCCTTCCGGCGGCTGTCGGTCTTCCCGGGCGAGTGGGACCTGGAGAGCGCTGCCACGGTGTGCGCCGAGCCCGACGTCCTCGACGTGGTCGAGTCGCTGCTCGACAAGAGCCTGGTCCGCCGGGCCGGGGAGGGTCCCGACGGCGGCGCGAAGTTCACGATGCTGATGAGCCTGCGCGAGTACGCCGCCGAGCAGCTCGAGGAGCGTGACGAGGGCCGTGACACCCGGGACCGGCACGCCACCTGGTTCGCCCGCCGCGGCCGGGAGTGGGAGGCAACGGTAGGCACCGCCGGCGAGACCGACACCTGGACCCAGCTGGCCAGCTACCGCGCCGACCTCGACTCAGCCCTGGGCCACGCTCGGGCGACCGACCAGGGCGAGCTGATCGCCTGGCTGGCCACGGCGCTGGCCTGGTTCGGCTACACGCGCGGGGTCCTCGCCGAGGTCCAGCTGCCGCTGGCCGAGCTGAGCGCCGCGGCCGACGACGAACGGGCCGACCCCGACGCCCGGCCCGCCGGTCGCCTCGCCGCCGGGGTCGCGGCGTACGGCCTGGGGCGGCACGACCTCGCCGAGGAGCTGCTGGGTCCTTTCCGCGCCGCCGCCGGGCGACCCGAGGAACGCCGCGGCGCCGTGGCACGAGCCTTCCTCGGACACCTGGCCCGGGAGCGCGGTGACCTCGACGAGGCCGCCGAGCTCTACGCGGCCGCGCGCACCACCCATGTGCGGCTCGGCAACACCAGGGGTATCGCGTGGGCCGGCCACGACCTCGCGCTCCTCGCGCTCGACGAGGACAGGATCGACGAGGCGGAGCAGCTGCTCGCCGAGTCGCTGGAGCTGTTCGACTCCATCGACTACCAATGGCCGGTCGCCGTCTGTTCCACCCTGCTCGCCTCGGCGGTCCTGCGCCGGGGGAGCGGTGCCGACCTCGACCGGGCGGCCACGCTCCTCGCACGCGCACTGCAGCTGCACGACGAGGTCGGCGACCGGCGCGGGACGGCCCAGTGCCTCGAGGGGATGGCCGAGCTGGCCCTGGCTCGCGGAGCGGGCGCGACCGCCGCGCGCTTCGTCGGGGCCGCGTCCTCGGTCCGTCAGCGAGCGGCCGCGCTCGCCACCGAGGCCGAGGCCCGGCACCTGACCGACCTCGACGCGCGCCTGGACCGCGCCCTCGGCGGATCCGCCGCCGCGCGCGAGCGGCATGGAGGCCGGACCATGCCGGCCGCCTCCGTGCTGGAGCTGGCCGGCCGGGTGACGACGGTGGGTTCCGGCGCGACCGCGGGCGTCGAGCTGACCCCGCGCCAGCTCGAGGTGGCCGCCCTGGTCGCCGCCGGCCGGACGAACCGGCAGATCGGCAGGGCGCTCGGGATCAGCGAGAAGACCACCGAGGTCCACATGCACAACCTGATGGCTCGACTCGACGTGCCGAGCCGCGCGGGCGTGGCCGCCTGGGCGGCCGCGAGGGGCCTCGCCCCCCTGCCCGACCCAGCCCCGTAGGGGTTTCCCCGTATGGCCCCTCCTGGCCGGCCGTCGTAGACATCGGTCAGGTCGCAACGTGGCGGCCTGGGACCGGCCCACGCGGCCGTTGGAGGGACAGGACATGAACGAGGACAAGCTCAACGAGATGCTCGGCCGGTTCGTCGGTGACCTCGGCGCGACGATCACCGCCGGTGGCGTCGTGATCGGACACCGGCTCGGGTTGTACAAGGCGCTGGTGGACGGGCCGGGAACCGCCGAGGAGCTGGCCCGGCGTACCGGCTGCGACCCGAGGTACGTCGCCGAGTGGCTGCGCGCGCAGGGCGCCGGCGGCTACGTCACCTACGACGCGGAGGGCGACACCTGGTCGATGACCGAGGAGCAGGCCTTCGTGCTGGCGAACCCGGACGGCGCGGTCTACGCGCCGGGCGCGTACGTGCTGGCGCTCGGCTCGCTCCAGGCGGTCGACCGGATCGAGGAGGCGTTCAAGACGGGCGCCGGCGTCGGCTGGCACGAGCACGACGACGAGGTCTTCGTCGGCTGCGAGCAGTTCTTCCGGCCCGGCTACCTGGCCAACCTGGTGCCGAGCTGGATCCCGGCGCTCGACGGCGTACAGGCCAAGCTCGAGGCCGGCGCCAAGGTCGCCGACGTCGGCTGCGGCCTGGGTGCATCGACCATCCTGCTCGCCGAGCAGTTCCCGCAGGCGCAGCTCCTGGGCTGCGACTACCACGAGGAATCGATCGAGCTCGCGCGCAAGCGGGCCGCCGATGCGGGTGTCGCCGAGCGGATCGACTTCGAGATCGCCAGCGCCCAGACCTTCGGGGGCAGCGACTACGACCTGGTCGCGACGTTCGACTGCCTGCACGACATGGGCGACCCGGTCGGTGCGGCCCGCCACATCCGGCAGTCGCTGGCCGACGACGGCACCTGGCTCATCGTCGAGCCGATCGCCGGCGACACGGTCGCCGACAACCTCAACCCGGTCGGCCGGGTCTACTACGGCTTCTCGACCTTCCTCTGCGTGCCCAACGCGCTGTCGCAGAGCGGCGGCTACTCGCTGGGCGCCCAGGCGGGTGAGAAGGCGATCGGCGAGGTCGTGGCACAGGCCGGGTTCACCCGGTTCCGCCGGGCCGCGGAGACGCCGTTCAACCTGGTCTTCGAAGCCCGTCCCTGACCATGGTGCGAAACGCGGGCGCGCGCGGGACAGTAAGTCCCGTGCGCGCCCGCGAGCCCGACCGGAGCGGCTTCGTCGTGCGCGCCGGCGTGCGGCTCTACTACGAGGAGCAGGGCGCGGGTCCGGTGACCGTGCTGCTCCTCCCGACGTGGTCGATCGTCCACTCGCGCATCTGGAAGCTCCAGGTGCCCTACCTCGCCCGGCACGCCCGGGTCGTCGCCTTCGACGGCCGCGGCAACGGGCGGTCGGACCGGCCGGCGGGCGCCGCGGCGTA
This sequence comes from uncultured Actinomycetota bacterium, assembly GCA_963759065.1. GTDB lineage: Bacteria > Actinomycetota > Actinomycetes > Propionibacteriales > Nocardioidaceae > Nocardioides. The sequence goes on from CAVWYA010000015.1 coordinate 7,779, forward strand.
CGACGACGCGGAGCTGGTCGCGGACGCAGTCGCGGTCATGGACGAGCTCGGGGTCGACCGGGCGGTCGTCGTCGGGCTCTCCCTCGGTGCGCGGATCCTGCTCCGGCTCGCCGCCGACCACCCCGACCGGGTCTCCGGCGCGGTCTACGTCGGTGCCGCGCTCAGCCTCCGGGACCGGCCGGATCCGGTCGAGGACTCGTTCGAGGTCGAGCGAGCCTCGTATGACGGCTGGCAGCGCTGGAACGCGCACCACTGGCGTCAGGACCAGGCCGGGTTCGTCGAGTTCTTCTTCCGCGAGGTCTTCCCCGAGCCGCACTCGACCAGGCAGGTGGAGGACGCGGTCTGCTGGGCGCTCGAGACCGACGCCGAGACCCTGGTCGCCACCCAGTCGCGGCGCCGCACGCTCGTACCGAGCGAGGCCCGGGACGCAGCGGAGCGCGTCCGCTGTCCCGGGCTGGTCATCCACGGTGACGACGACCGCATCACGCCGCTGGCCGACGCGCAGGACCTGTCCGTGGCCCTCGGCTCCCCACTGGACATCGTGATCGGCGGCGGCCACTGCGTGCAGGCCCGGCACCCGGTCTGGTTCAACCTGCGGCTGCGCCGCTTCGTCGAGCAGGTGAGCGGCTGATGCGCGCCCGCGAGCCGGATCTGGTCGGCGACGTCGACAGCGGCGGCGTGAGCCTGCACTACGAGGTGTTCGGCTCCGGTCCGACGACCGTCTTCCTGATGCCGACCTTCCCGATCGTCGACAGCCGGATGTGGAAGGCGCAGGTGCCCTACCTGGCCCGGCACTTCCGCGTGGTGACGGCCGACCCGCGTGGTCACGGCCGCTCCGACCGGCCGCAGGACCCTGCGGCGTACGACGACAACGCCTACGCCTCCGACGTGCTCGCCGTGCTCGACGCCACCGGCACCGAGGCGGCGTTCCTCGTCTCGGAGTGCCTCGGCGCGAAGTGGGCACTGATGGCCGCGTCCTTCGCACCAGAGCGCGTCCGTGGGCTGGTGTCGATCGCAACCGGCCTCGGGGCACTGGCCGAGGAGACCTCGACCATCGAGGAGCTGGACGAGCCCCGGTGGGTCGACGACTACCCCGGCTGGGCGGTGCACCACAGCGAGCACATGGTCCCCGAGCCGCACTCGACGAAGGTCTGCGACGACATGGTCGAGTGGGCGCTCGAGACCGACGCGGCCACGCTGGGCCTGAGATTCGCGTCGCCCAAACGGCTGACCGACGAGTCGGAGGTGATCCGGGCCGCCGAGGCGCTCGACTGCCCGGTGCTCGTCCTCCACGGCACGCTCGACGACTGCCAGAACCCGGAGCGCGGCACCAGGTTCGCCGAGCTGACCGGTGGCCGACTGGTCGTCATCGAGGGCGCCGGCCACCTGCCGATGGCGCGGCACCCCGTCCTCGTGAACACGCAGATCAAGGAGTTCGTGGACATGCACACCGCAACCGAGACCGTGGGGACTCCCTGGCTCTTCGCCAGGCAGCGCAAGCGCCGCGCCCTGTGGGTCTGCTCGCCGATCGGCCTGGGCCACGTGCTGCGCGACCTCACCATCGCCCGGGCCCTGCGCGAGCGGGTGCCCGACCTGGAGATCGAGTGGCTGGCCCAGTCGCCCGTGACCGAGGTGCTGCGCGCGCACGGCGAGGCGATCCATCCGGCGAGCGCCGAGCTCGCCTCGGAGTCCGCGCACTGGGAGAGCGAGGCGGCGGCGCACGACCTGCACGCCTTCCACGCCTTCCGGCGGATGGACGAGATCTTCTGCGCCAACTACATGCTCTTCGACGACGTGGTGCGCGAGACGGCGTACGACCTCTGGGTGGGTGACGAGGCCTGGGACGTCGACCACTTCCTCCACGAGAACCCCGAGCGCAAGATCGCGCCGTACGCCTTCCTCACCGACGTCGTCGGCTTCCTGCCTGTCGACCCGGACGGCGACCAGCGCGAGGTCGACCTCTGCGCCGACTACAACGCCGAGATGATCGAGCACCGCGAGCGGTTCCCCCACGTGCGCGACCGGTCGGTGTTCATCGGTGGCTACGCCGAGCTGCCGGACGCATCCCTGGGCAAGGGGCTGCCCCGGGTGCGCGACTGGACCGAGCGGTGGTTCACCAGCGTCCCGTACGTCGTCCCGTTCGACCCGGGTGCCTACCGCGCGCCGCAGCGGCTGCGCCGGGAGCTGGGCTACGGCACCGGATACCCGCTCTACCTCGCCGCGGTCGGCGGCACCGCCGTGGGTCGGGACCTGCTCGAGCTCACGGCCGAGGCGTTCGCGCTGGTCCGCAAGGAGGAGCCGGACGCGCGGATGGTCATGGTGACCGGCCCGCGGCTCGATCCCGGGCTGCTCCCGGACGTCGAGGGCATGGACAAGGTCGGCTACGTCGACTCGCTCTTCGAGCACCTGGCCTGCGCCGACCTGGCCGTCGTCCAGGGCGGGCTGTCCACCACGATGGAGCTGACCGCCGCCCGGCGGCCGTTCGTCTACTTCCCGCTCGCCCACCACTGGGAGCAGCAGCACTTCGTCGCCCACCGGCTGGACCACTACGGCGCGGGCGTCCGGATGGACTACGGCAAGACCGACCCCCGCGCGCTGGCCGACACGATGATGGCCGCGCGGACGGTCCGTCCGGCGTACCGCCCGGTCCGCAAGGGCGGCGCGGACAAGGCAGCGGCGCTGCTCGCGGACGTGCTGGTGGGGCCGTAGCTGCTGAGGTACGTCGGCAACCCGACAGCCGAGTGTCTGACCCTCGGCCGGGCTGTCAAGCACCGTGCCTACCGGCGGTCCCGGGGCGGGTTGACAGCCCGACCGAGGGTCAAAGGCGGGCTGGCTATCGGGTTGCCGCCGGCGGGCTGGCTGCGGTCTTGCGGTGTCACGTCGCTGGTTGAGGAGGTCGCGCAGCGACCGTCTCGAAACCTCCGCAGCCAGGGCTGGGACGCGGCCCCGCGGCCGAGTCCTCGCCAAAAGTTTCTGAAAAAGTTCCGGGATCCCTGTGGAACAAGGGGATCTGGGGCCTTCGACTGTCGGTGGTCGATGGTTGAGTTGGTCTCACGATGACCTCCACCTCGGACCCGATCTCGCTCGAAGGAGCAGACGACCCCGCCGCCGTGCTGGCCTATGCGCGTGCGCGCAAGGCGGCCGAGGACGACGAGGCCCGGGAAGTCATGAAAGCCGCGGCGCGGTGGGCGGCGATGCACTCCGGTGACTCGCTGGTCGGACCCCTCGACGAGTGGCACGAGACTGCCCTGCCGCTGGGCGGCGAAGGCTGCCCGCAGGTGGCGGAGTTCGCGGTCGTGGAGTTCGCCGCTGCCATGGGCAAGTCCACCCAGTCCGGGCGCCACTACCTCTCGAAGGCCGTCGAGGGGTTCTACCGGCTCACCAGCTGCTGGGCCCGGTTCGGCGGCGGGTGAGCTCCCGGCGTGGAAGCTGGGGTTCATCGCCGACCAGACCATCTGTCTCTCACCCCAGGCCGCGGGGTTCGTGGACGCCATGGTCGCCCCGTTCGCCCACAGCATCGGGCCCGCGCAGCTGGGCCGGCTGATCGAAGAAGCCAAAGCGAGGTTCGACCCCGAGCAGACCGAGGCCGAACGCCTCGCCGCCGTCGAGGCGGGGCACTTCGACATCGAACTGGCACAGGTCGGGGTCAACGGTCGGGTCCGGGTCGATGGGGACATCGATCTGGCCGACGCCCTGGACCTGGAAGCAGCGGTCGCCGCCGACGCCCACCACCAGCTCCTGCTCGGCTCGACCGAATCGTTGGACGTACGTCGTGCCCAGGCGATCGGCAACCTCGCCCGCGGCCAGGCCACCCTCGACCTCCCCAACCGCGACGACTCAGCACCCGGCCCGTCGCGTCGCAGGCGTGAGGTCGTGCTGCACGTGCACCTCGAGCAGGCCGCCGTCCTGGGCGCCGGCGGGATCGCGAGGCTTCAGGAGACCCGCGGCCCGATCACCGCAGAGCAGGTCCGGGAGTGGTGCGCCGCCCCTGATGCTCAGATCACCGTGCAGCCCGTCCTCGACCTCGCCGAACACATCCACGTCGGCTCCTACCAAGCCTCCGCCCGGCTCAAGCTCCAGACCCAGCTCCGCGACGGCACCTGCGTGTTCGCGTTCTGCTTCCGCCCTGCCGAGAAGTGCGACTGCGAACACCGCGTGCCGCACGAGGACGGCGGGCCGACCTGTAGCTGCAACCAGGCACCGTGTTGTCGACAGACATCACCGCGCCAAGACCACCGGCGGCTGGACCTACGTCACCGTCGAACCCGGCGTCTACCTCTGGCGCAGCCCGCTGGGCTACCAGTACCTCAAAGACGCGTCCGGCACCGTTGACGTCACCCCCGACCCCGAACGACTCCGCCTCGCCCGCGAGCTCCTCCGCCACTTCGGCGAACCCTGACCACCCCGCCCCACACCCCGCTCACGACCACTCGAGCGGGGAGTTCGGCGCGCTGTCTGCGGCCACTCCTGCTGTCGCTCCAGGACGGGCGGGATGACGGACAACCGCTGCACGTGTGCCGCACACTAGGGCTCTCATGACCGTCCTCGAATCCAGCTTCCTCGTGCCGAACGCGACGTTCGACATCAGCGCCCTGGTGGCCGTCCTCCTCGTCGCGGCCCTGATCGTCATGGTGGTGACCGTCCTCGTCCGACGGCGCACCGCCACCGCCACTCGCTCTCAGCAGGAGCCGGCCGCTGAGGACGGACCCCGGCGGTCCACCCACCACGCGCGCGACGCGCAGGGCAGCGCCTTCGAGGACAGGGTCCCGTGGCTCCGGATCGAGAGCCGGTCCACGGGCAGAGGCGACGCGCGGAGCGAGGCCTTCGCCACGAGGGTTCCGCTGTTCCAACGCGTGGACCGAGCCACAGGTGAGCCCCGGCCGAGACCGCGACCAGTCCCGGACCGAACAGGGAGCCTCTCGGCCCGCTGGTCTGCCGCCCTGGCCCACTACGACACCGTCATGACCGAGTGGGGCGCCATCGCCTCGGACCCGCTCTCGGCCCTGGAGCACTCTGCGCTCCTGGACGTCACGCAGCCCCGCACGGCGGCCTTCGTCGAGGCGCTGGGGCGTGCCCAGGACCGACGCGCCGTGCTCGGCTCCGACATGCCCGGGGACCGGACCGATGTGGTCGAGTTCGAGGACCTGGCGCGCCGAGTCGCGGACGCCTGGGCCGACGCACGCCGTCATGCTGCGCACGTCGGCTACGGCTGGATGCCGGACAAGGACCGTGCACTGGCCGAGCGGGCCGACACGCTGCTCCGGCTCGCTGCCGACACCAGCGCCTCGCTCCAGGAGCGGGTCGCCGCGGCCGAGCAGGCGACAAAAGTCCTGCGCTCTGTCTACGCCATCGTCCTTCCGGAGCCTGCCTTGGAAGTCATCGCCTCCCAGCGGCGTCTGGCACTCGAATCATGGCAGAGCGACGGGGCTCCAGCCGACGGGCCCATTCTGTCCACCGAGCCCGAATGGGAGTCGCGTGAATGATCCCGCGCCCAACAACCGACAGCGGCGTCACGAGCTTCCGCGCCGCGGCCAGGGACGGTGAGCCGCTGACCTGGCGCCCTGCTGCGGGGAGCGAGGGTCCGGCGTCGGCCAGGAGCCGACGGCGGGCTCATCGGCACGGTCGCGATCCGCGGCATGAGCAGACGTTTCGAGCCCGGCGCCTACGAGCCTTGTGAAGCGAAGTAGATGAGGAAACCGCCGAAGACCGTGGCCAACCCCGCCAGGCCACCGACGATGAGGCCAACGGCCCACTTGCGCCGTCTCGGATCGGGGGACGAGAGCAGTCCGCCAAGCATCGCAAGTCCTGCGCTCCCGACAACGAGGCCGGTCCACCACTCCTCGCCACCGCGGGTGTTCCAGTGAAGCGCGATAGGGATTGCGACAATTGCCACCACGACGACCAACGTCCAAGCGGTGAGGAAACCACGACCCATGGACGGCGGCCCAACCGATCCCTCGATCGTGCGCACGGAGCAACCGTAGATGTTGCCTCAGCGCTCCGATCTGTCATCGGGATGGTGTTGGCGTGGGTGACGCGTCCCACCCACGAAGTGATGTCCTGCCAGTCGCCGATGGTCGCGTCGGCAGCGTGTCGCTCGAGGCCAGCTCCGGATGAGTCGACACCACATCTAGGGCCGGTCAGAATGACGCATGCCCTTCGACAACGCGGCGATACGTGAGTCGACGACGAGTCATCGCACAGGAGTCCGCGTCGCTCTGGCGGGCAACCTCATGTGGTCCGGTTCGGTGTGGTTGCTGCTGTACCGTGCTGCGGACATCGTGGCTGACTACTACGTCTGGGTAGTGGCGACGGCCGTTGCCTTTCTGATCACCCTCATTGCAGGGGTTGCTCTGCAACGGCACGACAACCACGAAGAAGTCGGAGACGGCGTCCTGCGCGGAGCATCGATCTTGGCCATCGTCTACATCCTCTGGAACTGCTGCGCGTTCGGCCTATTTCGCAGATTGACCCAGGTGTTCGAGGCGCGCATCGGCATGACCGAACGCGGCATGGTCGGGTGGTGGGCGGGGTGCGCCCTGGTCGGGTGTGACCCCGGGGTGCGGCATGGTCGGCCGTGACGCTTGGAACGCGTTGCCGGGCAGACTGGACTGGTGGGTCCCGCGATTGAATCTGCCCTAGAGGCGCTGTTGCGTGACATTGAGACCTATGACGCGCCGATGCCGCGGATTGACGACAAGCCGTGGCAGGACTGGCCCGATGCCGAGTCGGTGATGCTGGCAGCGGGTGATGGCAGCGTGATGGGGGTGTGGCTGGATGGCTCGCTTCCCGAGCCGGAGCGGACAGTCCAGCTCGCCGACCAGGTACAGGAATGGGTCATCGAAGAGTGCGGGCGACTGAGACGGCCTACGAATTGGCCGCGATGCAGCGCGCACCCGGACACTCACCCGCTTGCGCCAGCGGTCGTTGCTCGTCACGCGACTTGGGTTTGTCCAGAAGGCGAGGGAGCGGCGCGCCCGATCGGAGGATGAGCATTGGGTTCCGGTAGGCGGCATGGTCGGGCGGCGCCCGCAACGCGGCATGGTCGGGCGTGGCCGACAGCGGCGTGGTCCCTCCTCACCCTGCGAAGACGCTAGGACCCGATCGACTCCGCCAAGTAGGAAACGAAGACAAGGAACACAACAACGAGCAGCACCAGCACAACGCCTATCCAGAAGACCAAGAACAGGCAACCGCTCGCATCGTTCGGCTGCTGGTCGTCGGAGGTTGGTGTCACGCCGTCATCGTGGCCGTCCGATGATCCTTAACGCGTAAGCACACCTACTCAACTCAGGCAGCTGCCCGACCATCGGCATGGTCGGACTCCACCGGTCCGTCGGCATGATCGCGGGCAATCCGTGGCATGAGCGGAACGTCGGTTGGTACATTCCGGTCATGACCGGCAGCCTCTACCGGGTGCCGAACAGCCTGATGCTGTTGGGCCTCTTCTGCGCAGTTGCCGCGCTGGCTGCCGACTGGCTCGGTGCCCCCGATTCCACGTTATGGGTGCCCCTCTTCCTCGTTGGGGTCGTGATCACTGCGGTCGGTCTGTTGACTGGATTCCTAGTCAGCATCGGCAGCATCTTCTTGCGACGCCGACCCACCGTGGTCGTCGTCGAGATCGTTTCTCGCCAGGAGTCCTAAGCGCGGCGCGCCGACGCGGCCGTCAATGGACCGAACGGGCCATGCCCTCTTGACTCGCGTGGTCGGAGACTTCGGCTGGGAGGTACCCCCATGCCGATCCTCAACTTCCTCCGGGCCGTCCTGCTCGGGACGGAACCCAACGACGTGTCCCGGCGCCGCACGGTGCTCTTCGCCGCCTCGGTGATCCTGCTGCTCACCGTGGCCCGCAGCGGTGCACCCACGCTGGGCTTCGGTCTGGCGCTGTCGGTCTTCCTCATCGCCTCGGGGCTGTGGCTCCGCGGCCAGTACACGCGCTACCTGTCGGGGCAGCGGGCCGTGGAGCGCCTGTGGGTCTACGGCGTGCTGTTCGTCGTCGCGGTGGGGCTGGGGGTCACCTACGGCGTGCTGCTGGCGAACGACGTGGCCAGCGGCGGCCTGCTGCTCGGAGCCCTGGTGCTCACCTACTTCGCCGCTGGCGGTGCGCTTGCGGTGTGGCGGGAGAACGGCACCTGGGTCGGCCGGGTGGGCCTCATCCTCGCGGGCCTCGCCCTCGTCATGGTCCTGGTCGGCTACTGGGTGCTGCAGGTCAAGGACACCCACCTGCTCTGGGTCGGGGCCGGGCTGCTCGGGGCCGGGCTGGTCGTCTGCTGGCCGGTCGCCGTCGCCTTCCTCTCCGAGCGGGGCACCATCGTCCTGTCGGAGTCGGCTCCGAGCCGGACCCTGTGGGCGGTCATGGGCGTCGGTCTCGGCGGCGCGCTTGCCGTGGGGTGGTGGATGTGGGTCGACAGCAACCACTCCAGGTTCATGGTCTATCTCGTCGTGGCGCTCGGCGTGCTCACCGTCTCGGTCGCCTCGAGCACGCGCGCCGACATCGTGCTGATCATCGTCGCGCTCGCGGTCATGGGCTTCACGCCGGGGGACGGCGGGGAGCAGCCGCCGGTCGCCGGGAAGAAGCACGTGCTGGTCGCGCTGGGCGACTCGTACATGTCCGGCGAGGGTGCGTCGATCTTCTACGCGGGCACCGACACGGCCGGCAAGGACACCTGCCGCCGCGCGCCGTCCGCGTGGGCGATGCAGGCGGGCCGGCTGTCGCCGTTCGACGGCACCGTCTTCCTCGCCTGCTCGGGCGCGAAGTCGGCCAACATCCGCTCGATGAACCCGCCCGGCTCCGACCTGCCCGGGGTCTACGCCCAGCAGGGCGAGGGCTCGACCCAGCTGGCGCACTACCAGGAGCTGGCGGAGACGGAGCAGTTCACGCCCGAGCTCGTCGTGCTCAGCATCGGCGGCAACGACGCAGGCTTCTCCACCATCGGCGTGATGTGCCTGGTGCCCGGCAACTGCGCGGACAAGGCGTCGTGGTGGACGGGCGGTCTCGCGGAGGTGCGCAGGTCGCTGGACGAGACGTACGCACAGGTGCGCGAGGCGTTCCCGAAGACGCCGGTCGTGGTCACGGCGTACCCCGACCCGATCTACCGGGGCAAGGGCGATCTCGCACCCGCGACGGTCAACGACCAGCTCCGGAAGTGCACCCAGGTGGCGCTACGACCCGAGGAGCGGGCGTTCGTCGCGGGCTTCCTCGAGAAGCTCAACGAGACCGTCCAGGACGTCGCCCGCGAGCACCACTTCTACTTCCTCGGCGAGATGAAGGACTCCCTCAAGGACGCAGGTCTGCAGCTCTGCGACCCAGCGAACAACGAGCGCCCGGGGCTGAACTTCATCGGCCTGCGCTCGGTGTCCGGTCTGGCCGAGCAGCGGTTCAACCCGGCGAACTGGTCGCACAACAGCCTCCACCCCAACGAGCGGGGTCACCAGGCGATGCTCGAGACCTTCGAGCGCTGGGTCGACGCGAACCCGAACCCGGCGGTGGACGCCCCGGACGACACCATCACGGGCACCACGACGGGCACCACCGACCTGGGTGCCGAGGGACGCGCGATCGCCGACGAGCCGGTGTTCACGCCGGTCTGCAGCCCCCTCGACCCGAACCCTTCGGGATGCCGCTCGCGAGGGACGCACTGGGCGGCGGAGGAGACGGGCGAGGCCCTGGTGGAGTCGGCCCGGGCCACCCAGGTCGTCCTCGTCGAGGCGTTCTGGTGGCTCTTCGTGCTGGGGTTCTTCGGCTGGCGACGCCGCCAGTGGTCGACCACGCCTCCGGTCAACCTGGTCTGAGCCGACGCCCGCGTCGGGATGACGGCGGCCTCGTCCGCTGTTGTCCCGCCATGGCCGAGCTCCTGCCGCTGCTGCGCGACCGCCGCAGCATCCGCGCGTACGACGAGTCGCACGTGCTCTCCGACGAGGAGCTCGCCGTGCTCCTCGAGGCGGCGCGGTGGTCCCCGTCGGCGGGCAACTCGCAGCCGTGGGCGTTCCTGGTCGGCAGGCGTGGCGACGCCGCGCACACGGCTCTCGTGCCACTGCTGGCTCCGTCCGTACGCCGCTGGGCGCCCGCCGCGTCGGCGCTGCTCTTCACGCTCAACCAGGTCGCGTCCGGCCCCGAGGCGGACGCGCTGGGCTACTCCGACTACGCGCAGTACGACCTCGGCCAGGCGGTCGCCCACCTGACCGTGCAGGCCTCCGCCCTCGGCCTCGGCGTCCACCAGTTCGCGGCGTTCGACCACGACGGGCTCGCAGAGCTGGCCGGCGTACCTCCGCACTGGCGGGTCACCACCGGCCTCGCGATCGGGCTGGCCGTCGAGTCTGACCTCGCCCCACGCGGCCGCCGACCCCTGTCCGAGCTGGCGTTCGGCGCGCGCTTCGGGGAGCCGCTGCCTCTCTAGCGTGCGTGCCAGGCGGCCAGGAGCTCCTGCTCGCGGGCGAGGTCGATGCCGCTGACCGCGGCGTCGGGGGTCTCCTCGAGCCAGGCGAGCGTGTCGCGCGTGGTGTCGGCGAGCGGGCGGATCGTGAGGCCGGCGTCGAGGGAGGGCTGTACGTCGTGCGCGGCGAGCCCGTCGTACTCCGGGCGCGGCAGCCAGAGCGGGATCGCAGCGGGACCCATCCACGGCTCGACCTCGTGCTCCTGCAGGAACTCCTGGTCGACCCACGTCCACGTGAGGTCCGACGAGACGCCGTCGGCGCACTGGGCGAGCAGATCGCCGATCGGCACCGCCCGCCCGATGCCGTCGTAGACGCCGGTGGTGCGCTGCTCGCACGCGGCCACGGCCCACGCGGCGAGGTCCCGTACGTCGGCGACCTGCATGACGTCAGCCGGGTCTCCGGGGGCGAGCACCTCGCCACCGACGGCGAGCCGGCGCGGCCAGTAGGAGAAGCGGCCGGTCGGGTCCTCCGGCCCGACGATCAGCCCGGGCCGGATGACCATCGCCGAAGCGGCGCCGTCGAGCACGATCCGCTCGCAGGCGACCTTCATCGGGCCGTACGCGTCCGGGTTCTCCTTGAGGTCGACGTCCTCCTCGATCGCCTCGACCAGCGGCAGGTTCGCGGGCGTCCCGCCCGGCGTCGCATCGTCGGAGTACACGTTGACCGTCGAGACGAAGACCCAGTGCGCGTCGGCGTACGCCGCCACCGCGTTGCGCACCCACGACGGGTGCCGGGCGACGTCGACGACCGCGTCGAACTCACCCAGGTCGGGCAGTGGCTGGGTGCGGTCCACCGAGACCAGCCGGGCACCGTCAGGCACCGAGCCGGAGGTCCCGCGCGCCGCGCACGTCACCTCGTGCCCGCGGGCGACAGCCTCGGCCGCCACCGCCCTCGACAGGAAGACCGTTCCGCCCAGCACCAGGAGTCGCATGCACCCACCTCACCCGGTCGACGGGCGTCGGGCAACCTTTCGGCCTACCGATCAGCCAGCAGCAGAACGCTCCGGCGTGGTCGGGCTGAGCAGCCAGTCCTCGAAGAACGAGCGTTCGACCTTGGTCTGGTCGACGAGCCAGTCGAGGTACTCGTCGCGGTCGGCGTTGGTCTCGGGGTCGCGGGCCGGCCAGTCGCGCACGACCTTCCAGAACGCGTCGTCGCCGATCTGCTTGCGCAGCTCGTGCCACATCAGCGCCGGCCCGTAGTAGATGTTGCCGCTGCCGAACTGCTTCGGGTCGTACGCCGCCGGCGGGCCCGCGCTGGCCCGCATCTCGTCCTCGTTCTCGGCGTAGTCGTCCATCACGGCGTCGACGGAGCGGCCGTCCGCCTCGGCCTGCCAGCAGCCCTGGAGGTACATCGCCATGCCCTCGTTCATCCACACGTCGCGCCAGTCGTCGGGCGTCACCTCGTCGCCGTACCACTGGTGCGCCATCTCGTGGACGAGCACGGCCGTGGACGTCGTGTAGTCGGTGGCGCCGAGCGTGATCATGGTCTGGGTCTCCATGCCGCTGCGCGAGTCGACGAGCAGGAAGCCGAGGCTGTCGAACGGGTAGGGACCGAGGAGCGCCTCGAGCCAGTCCAGCCCGGCCGCCGCCGACTCCAGCCCGCTGGCCAGTCCCGGCCGGTCGCTGGGCACCCAGTAGGAGATCTCCATGCCGCTCTGGGAGGTGTTGGTGGTGCGGGTGTAGGCACCGGTGGCGACCGTGACGACGTACGACGACGCCGGCTTCGACAGGTGCCAGTCGGTCGTCGTCAGCCCGTCGTGCTCGGTCTGGTCGGTCATCACGCCGTTCGCGATGCCGACCCACGGCGAGGGAACGGTGACGCTGATGTCGTAGAACGCCTTGTCGGAGGGCTGGTCGTTGACGGGATACCAGGTGAAGGCGCCGTACGGCTCCTGCATCGTCCACGTCTCGCCGCCGGGCGTGATCGTCCAGCCGCTGGTGTTGAAGTCGCTGCGCGTGGTCGGCGCCGGCGTGGGCTCGGGGATGCCGGAGTAGACGACCTCGAGCACGTAGCGCTGATCCTCGACCACCGGCGCCTTCACGACGAGGTCCTTGCCGGCGTGCTCGTAGTCCACGTCGGCACCGTCGAGGGTCACCGAGTGCACCTCGAGGGCCTCGCCGAGGTCGAGCTGGAGGTGGTCGCCGGTGGCCGTGGAACGGAGCTCGATCGTGGCGTCGCCCTGGAGCGTGCGGTCGGACGGCGTCCAGGCCAGGTCGAGGTCGTAGTGCAGGGAGTCGACGCTCGGGTCGCCGACGTCGGGGTAGACCGAGTCTTCGACCGGCTCGCTCAGGGCCGGGTCGAGCGCCGGGTCGTCGGCGTCCGGCGGTGCGTCGGTCTCGTCGGGCAACGACGCGGAAGCCGACGCCGAGCCGGTCGCCGGGTCAGCCTCCGGCCGGCTGGCCGCCGGCGAGTCGTCGCGGCAGCCGGTCAGCAGCGTGGCGGTCAGGAGCAGGGCGCCGAGGACCGGCAGCCGGCTCGCGAGGACGCTCAAGACGACCTCAAGACGACTCGGCGAGCATCGGCCGCACCAGCCGCCGGCCGTGGTGGATCTGGGCCTTGATCGTGCCGAGCGGAGCACCGACGAGCTGTGCGATCTCCTCGTAGGGCAGCCCGTAGACGTCGCGCAGCAGCAGCGGCTCCACGAACTGCGGGTGCTCGCGCTCCAGCGTCTCCATCGCCTCGAGCAGGTCGAGGCGGGTGCCGGCGATCACGCTCGTGGTCCGCGGGTCGGGCCGCGCCATCGCCTGCGACTCCTGCGGGTCGGCCGCGACAGCCTGGTTCTTCATCCGGCGGTACGTCGAGCGCGCCGAGTTCACCGCCACCATGTGCAGCCACGTCGTGAACCGGCCCTGGTGGTTCCACGTGCCGATCTTCTGGGACACCTTGATCAGCGCCTCCTGGCAGGCGTCCTCGGCGTCCGGCGTGTAGGGGAGCACCCCCCGGCAGACGTTGAGGGTGCGCGGCCGGACCGCGGCGAGCAGGAGCTCCATCGCGTCGCGATCGCCGTCCTGCGCGCGCCGCGCCAGCTCGTCGATCTCGTCCGGCGTCGTTGCAGCGTCACTCATAGTGCCTCCACCCTCCCCAGCAGTGGCGAATGTAATGCCTACCCGGTAACTATCGGCCGGTTCGCAACCGAACCGAGACCTGCCCGCGGACCACCCGACCGGGCCATGGACGCCGAACGCGGCTAGCGGAACCGTGAGGCGGGTGCGTGTGGGGATCATCGGGGGAGGCCCGACCGGGCTGTTCGTGGGGGCCGCGCTCCAGCGCCGCGGCCACGCCGTCACCGTCGTCGACCGCGACGGCGGGCCCGAGCCCGACGGCAGCTGGCCGCGCAAGGGCGTGATGCAGTTCCACCACGCCCATGCCTTCCGCGGGCAGGTCGTCGAGGCGCTCCGGGCCGAGGTGCCCGAGGCGTACGAGCGCTGGGTCGAGCTGGGCGCCGAACCGGTGGCGCGACCGGGCGCGCCCGGTGCGCTCGGCATCCGCTCGCGGCGCGAGACGTTCGAGCGCGCCCTCCGTGAGGTCGTGGCGAAGGAGCCCGGGCTGGTGCTGCGCCAGGGCCATGTCCGCGGCGTACGCGCCGTCGACGGAGTCGCGATCGGGCTCGACGTGGACGGCGAGGCGGTCCCGGCCGAGCTGGTCGTCGACGCCTCCGGCCGATCGAGCCCCGTCACCCGCGATCTGGGCCAGCGGGCCGGCTTCGGTGGCTCCTGCGGCATCGCGTACGTCGACCGGCAGTACCAGCTGCACCCGGGCGCCGAGCCCGGCCCGCTGATCAACCCGATCGCGTGGCAGGGCGACTTCGACGGCTACCAGGTGATCGTCTTCCCGCACGAACGCGGGATCTTCTCGGTCCTCATCGTCCGGCCCAGCGACGACCACGAGCTCAAGCTGCTCCGCCACGACGCTGCCTTCGACGCGGCCTGCGCGGCGATCCCGGCCCTGGCGGCGTGGACGGACCCGCAGCGAGCCGCCCCGCTCGCCTCGGTGCTCCCGGGCGGCGAGCTGCTCAACCACTACCGGGGGCAGTACGACGCGGCGGGCCGCCCGCTGCTCGACGGCCTCGTCGCCGTCGGGGACTCGGTCGGCACCACGACGCCGATCTTCGGTCGCGGCGTCGCGCTGCTCATGACCCAGGCCCGGGCTCTCCTGGCGGCTCTCGACCAGCACCGCACGGACCTCCGCTCGGCGGTCGCGCAGTTCGACGGCTGGTGCGCCGCCGAGATCGCGCCCTGGGTCCGCGACCACATCTCCATGGACACGGCCATGGTCGAGCGATGGCGTGGGGCGTCCGTCGATCTCGACCTGCCGCTTCCGTCCGACCTGGTCCTCGAGGCGGGGTCGCAGGACCCCACGATCGCCGAGGGCATCCAGCCCTACCTCTCGATGAGGGCGGGGCCGGCCTCGCTGGATCCGCTCCAGGAGGCGGCCCGACGGGTCTACGAGACCGGGTGGCGGCACGCCTACTCCGAGGGCCCGAGCCACGACGAGCTGGCCCGGATCGTTTCGTCCGGCACCTGAGGGGCCAAGATGTGGGCGTGTCCATGCCCCACCGCCTCGGCCGGTACGCCGTGCGCCGCCGGATCGGCTCCGGGGGCTTCGCGACGGTGTGGCTGGCCTACGACGAGCAGCTCGACTCGCCGGTGGCGATCAAGGTGCTCGCTGACAACTGGACCGAGGACCACCAGATCCGGAAGCGGTTCCTCGAGGAGGGTCGCTACCTGCGCAAGGTCGAGTCGCCGCACGTCGTCTCCGTCTACGACGCCGGCGAGCTCGACGACGGGCGCCCCTACCTGGTCATGTCGTACGCCGACCAGGGCACCCTCGCCGACCGGCTCGACGTCGAGGGGCTGACGCCGGCGCAGGCGCTGGAGGTGGTCCGCCAGGTCGGCGCCGGGCTCCAGGCGCTGCACGACCGCGACATCCTGCACCGCGACATCAAGCCGGCCAACGTGCTGTTCCGCGGCATCGAGGGTCCCGACGAGCACGGCGTCCGCGCCATGGTCGGCGACCTCGGCCTCGGCAAGTCGCTCGACATGTCGTCGCGGCTCACGATGATCGCGGGCACCCCGACCTACGTCGCCCCCGAGCAGGCCTCGGCGCAGTCACCCGACGCTCGGGCCGACCAGTACTCGCTGGCCGCGCTCGCGTTCCTGCTGCTCACCGGCCGGCCGCCGTTCACCCATCTCTCGCTCTCCGACGCGATGAACCCCGGCGACCTCCCGCCCGTCTCGACGACCGAGCGACCGTTCCCTCTGGCCGTCGAGGAGGTGCTGCGCCGCGGGCTGGCCCGCGAGCGCGACGACCGCTACCCGACCGTCACCGGGTTCGTCGACGCGCTGGCATCGGCTCTCGGCCCGGTCGCGGACGGTCCGACGACGCAGCCCTGGCTAGAGCGCGACCCCGAGCTGACCCAGCCCGGCCCGCGCCCGACCGTGTCGCCCGCGCTCGACGCGCTCCCCGAACCCGACCTGCCCCGCCGCCGGGGTCGCAGGCTCGCGGTGCTGACCGTCGTCGGCCTCCTCGCCCTCGCCATCGGCGGGGGCGGCGGGTACGCCGCGCAGCGTCAGCTCGCGCCGACGGAGCGCACGGTCGAGGACGCGCAGGGCACGCTCTCGGTGACCGTCCCGGCCGACTGGGACCGTGCCGACGCCCTCGACGGCTGGGACCCGCCCAACGCCAACGGCACCTTCCCGGCGCTCTCGGTCGGCACCAGCAAGGACTGGGCCACGACGGGCTCGGGGGAAGGCGTCTTCGCTGCGTTGCTCCCGGCCGACGAGCTGCCCGAGCAGCTGCCACAGCACCCTGAGTGCACCCCCGGACGGACGATCGAGGACACCCAGGACGGCAACGAGTCGGCCACGATCGTCTACTCCGACTGCCCGGACGGTGGTGTCGTGGCGGAGCGGACCGTGCTGGTCGCCACCAACACGCTGCTCTGGGTCCAGATCCGCAGCGACGACCGGGGGACCGCCAACCAGGTGCTCGACGACGTGGAGACGCACGGCTTCTGAGCGGTCACCAGCGCATCAAGACTCCCGCTTGTCCGCCTTGTTCGGAGTGCCGGCCTCGATCGGCTGCATCGACGCGATGGTCCGGTTGAGCAGGTCTCGCAGACCCTCCTCGTCCACGGTCCGACCGGTCACCGAGACCGAGGCCCACGCGTGGCTGCCGTCGAAGGAGACCCACTTCTCCATGGTCACGCGGAGGTAGCCGCCGGACGTGTACGTCGCCTCGAAGGTGTCGTCCCTCTCGGCCGTGACGTCGAAGTCCTTGACCGTCCCCTCCGGGTTGGAGTCGGACTCCTCGAGAGCCGCGATCCGGCTGGCCCTGGCGATGGAGATCGAGACGTTCTGGCCGCGCACCATGGTGACGCGCATGAGGTAGGTGTAGAAGGGGTTGCCCGGCTTGACGAAGTTCCAGAAGTTCGAGTCGGTGACCTGGTTCTGCTGCCACCCGTCGGGGATGTCGACCGTGATGCCCATCCCGCGCCGGCCCAGCCGCAGGTCCTGCGGCGAGCTGGGCAGGTCGGGTGGGAGCGGCTCGGCCCCGGGGTCGGGCAGGTAGGTCTGCTCCGGAGGCGTGGGTACCGCCGGCGACTCGGCCGGCACCGGCTCCAGCGTGCTGCTGCGGACGGGCTGTGTCTCACCGCGCTGCGCCACGGCGTACCCACCCGCCACACCGGCGCACAGCAGCACCATGGCCACCCCGAGCCCGCGCCACCACATGCGTTCGACCCTAACCGGACTCCCCGATCACCGATGAGTCGAGAAAGTTCGACGGGTCTGTCGTATCAGTCAGTCCCCGTTCGTGGAGATGGTGGAAGCACCTCCACACCTCAGGAGAACGAAATGACCAGCACCACCTCCTCCCCGCAGGCTTCGGCTGCTGAGAGCGCCGCGCCGGCGACGGCGCGGAGCCGCTGGCTGGCTCTCTACGTGCTCTGCCTCGGCGACCTGATGATCGTGCTCGACCAGAGCATCGTGAACGTCGCCCTCCCCTCGATCCGCACCGACCTCGGCTTCTCGCAGGCCTCGCTGGCCTGGGTGGTCAACGCCTACCTGCTGACCTTCGGCGGCTTCCTGTTGCTGTCCGGCCGGCTCGGCGACCTGCTCGGCAACCGCCGCGTCTTCCTCGGCGGCGTGGTGTCCTTCACCATCGCCTCGGCGGTGTGCGGCCTCGCGCCGAGCGCGTCGTTCCTCGTCGTCGGGCGCGCGGTGCAGGGCCTGGCCGGCGCCACCGTCTCCGCCGTCGCGCTGGCCCTGATCATGGGGCTGTTCAGCTCACCCGGCGACCGGGCCAAGGCGATGGGCGTCTTCGGCTTCGTGATGTCGGGTGGCGGCGCGGTCGGCGTCCTGGCCGGCGGCGTGCTCACCGGTCTCCTGAACTGGCACTGGATCTTCCTCGTGAACGTCCCCGTCGGCATCGCCGTCGTCGTCGCCGCCCGCGCCATGCTGCCGGCCGACGAGGTCGTGCCGGGCTCGACCAAGCTCGACGTCCCGGGCGCCGTGCTCGTCACCTCGGCCCTGATGCTCGCCGTCTACGCCGTCGTCGGCGGCAACGACGCCGGCTGGACCTCGGCCCGCACCCTGACCCTGCTGGCCACGGCCGCCGCGCTCTTCGTGGCCTTCGTCGTCTGGGAGACCAGGGCCGCCGCGCCGCTCGTCCCGCTGCGCCTCTTCAAGCTCCGCAACGTGTCGGTCTCGCAGGTGGTCGGCGTCCTCTGGGCCGCCGCGATGTTCGCCTGGTTCTTCCTGGCCGCGCTCTACCTCCAGCAGGTGCTGGGCTACAGCGCCCTCGAGGTCGGCCTGGCCTTCGTCCCGACCAGCCTCGTGATGATGTTCTGCTCACTGAAGGTCTCCGACCGCCTGGTGATGAAGTTCGGGATCCGCGCACCGCTGACCGTCGGCCTCGCGCTGGCCTCCGTCTCGCTCGGGCTGTTCGCGCTGGCGCCGGTCGACGGCAGCTTCGTGATCGACGTGCTGCCCTCGATGGTCCTGCTCGGCATCGGTGCCGGCATCGCCTTCAACCCGGTCCTGCTGGCCGCCATGGGCGACGTGGAGCCCCACGAGGCCGGACTGGCCTCCGGTGTCGTGAACACCTCGTTCATGATGGGCGGCGCCCTCGGCCTGGCCGTCCTGGTCGCGGTCTCCGACTCCCGCACCGCGTCGCTCGCGGCCGGCGGCTCCTCCGCGGTCGAGTCGCTGCACGGTGGCCTCCAGGTCGCCTTCGCTGTGGGTGCTGTTGCCGCTGCACTGGCCGCCGTGGTCGGCGGGGTCTTCCTCCGGCCGCAGCCGATGGCGATGCCCGAGATGGGTGACGAGGCCGGGCACAGCGACGAGGACTGCGACTGCCCGGAGCCCTGCGCCGCCTGAGCAAGACTGGAGGAGTGTTCGACAAGCTCCTGGTGCCGCCGACCGCTTCCGAGCGGTCGGCGGCACTGCCCGGTGACGGGCTCGTCGCCCCGGCCGACGTCGTGATGGACCGGGCGTTCTCGCTGCCCGCGCCACCGGACGTCGTCTGGCCGTGGCTGGTGCAGCTCGGCAAGCGCCGGGCGGGCTGGTACCTCCCGCGCTGGGTCGAGCGGCTCGTCCCTCGGTCCCGACGCGGACTGCGCCACCTCGCTCCGGCGTACCTCGACCTGGAGGTCGGCGACGTGATCCCCGACTGGGGCGGCAAGGACGAGACCTTCACGGTGACCGAGCTCGAGCCCGCTCACCACCTGCTGCACGCGTCGCGACGAGGACGCACGAACCTGACCTGGTGCCTCCGGCTCACTCCGGAAGGCACCGGGACCCGGATGCACCTGCGGCTCCGGCTCGCGCCGGTGAAGCATCGGCGGCTGGCGGAGTACGGCGGGGGCTTCTTCGACCTCCTGACCATCTCGGGCCTCGCCGCCGGACTACGCGAACGCGTCGCCGTGTCCTAGCGTGCTGCCGGTGACCCGGCTCCTCATTCGACGCGCACGCCTGGTGCCGATCGGACCCACCGCGGCCCCGGCTCAGCATCCCGTCGACGTCCTCGTCGAGGACGGCCTGGTCACCACGGTCGCCGCCCAGCTCGACCCGCGCCCGGGCGTCGAGGAGTTCGACGCCGACGGACGCTGGTGCGCCCCGGGCCTCTGGGACCAGCACGTGCACCTGACCCAGTGGACGCTCGCCTCGCAACGGCTCGACCTCGCGCCGGCGCGCACGCCCGAGCAGGTGCTGGCGCGGGTGGCGGACCGGCTCACGACCCTGCCCGGTGCGCCGATCATCGGCTGGGGCCACCGGCCGGGTGCCTGGCAGCGGGACGTCACGGTGTCCGAGCTCGACGCCGTCACCGGAGACACCCCGGTCGTGCTGATCGCCGGCGACGGCCACCACGCCTGGCTCAACACCACGGCCCTGATGCACCTGGCGATGCCGGTGCGCGACTCGGTGGTCCGCGAGACGGAGTGGTTCTCGGTCTACCCGCGGCTGGTCACCTTGTTCGGCAACGACGGCACCTCGTCCGAGGCGTTCCGCCGCACCCTCGACACGGCGGCCGCCCGGGGCATCGTCGGGCTGGTCGACTTCGAGTTCGGTGGCGACCGCCACGACTGGACCGAGCGCTGGGCGGAGGGTTGCGACCTGCTGCGCATCCGCTGGGCGACGTACGCCGACACCCTCGACGAGGTGATCGAGTCGGGCCTGCGCACCGGCGACCCGCTGCCCGGCTGCGACGACCGCATCACGATGGGGCCGCTCAAGATCATCAGCGACGGCTCGCTCAACACCCGCACCGCGTGGTGCTGCGAGCCCTACTCCGACGCGCATCGGCTGGACTATCCCGCCGGCCAGGCCAACCTCTCCGGCGACGAGCTCCGCGACCTGCTCGGGCGGGCCCACGGCGGCGGCCTCGAGGTCGCCACCCACGCCATCGGCGACGCCGCGGTCGCCGAGGCCCTCGCGGCGTACGCCGACACGGGGGCGATCGGCTCCATCGAGCACGCCCAGCTGGTCGGTCGCGACGACGTACACCGGATGGCCGCGCTCGGGGTGCGGGCCAGCGTCCAGCCGGCGCACCTCCTCGACGACCGTGACCTCACCGAGCTCGCCTGGCCGGGCCGCGCCGAGCGCTGCTTCGCGTTCCGCTGGATGCTCGAGGACGGCGTGGAGCTCGCGCTCGGCTCGGACGCGCCCGTCTCGCCGCTCGACCCGTGGCTGGCCATCGCGGCCGCGGTGCACCGCAGCGCCGACGAACGCGATCCCTGGCACGGCGAGCAGGCGCTCACACCAGCCGAGGCGCTGGCCGCCTCCGTCGACGGCCAACCGACGGTCGGCGTCGGGTCACCCGGCGACCTGGTACTCCTCGACGCCGACCCGCTCGCGACCGGTGAATCCTCGGCCGCCACTGGCGACGCGCTCCGCACGATGTCGGTCGCGCTGACCGCCGTCGGCGGCCGGGTCGTGCACTCGACGCTCTAGCCGACCTTGAGCTTCTTCATGATCAGGTCCGCCGCGGCCTGCTGCTCCTCGGCGAACGGGTGGAAGGCCAGCGCCCGCATCAGGTCGGTGTTCACGCCGTTGACCCACGCGTCCTTGCCGGCGCAGATGTCGTGGCCCTTGCTCACCTTGACCATGTCGACGAAGCCGGCCTTGGCCTGCTTGGCGGCGGTGCGCATGGCGTCGTTGAGCCGCACGACCATGCCGCGAACGTAGGGGTAGTCGCCCTTGGCGATCGGCAGGATCCGGCAGGTCCCCTTGGCCGGCACGGGCTGCGGGTAGCCGACCAGGATCACGCGGGCCTGCGGTGCGCGGTCGTGGATGCCCTTGAGCGATGCCTTGACCCGGTCACCGATCTGGTCGATCTTCTCGACCAGCAGGTCCTTCTTCTCGCCGGCGTCCTTCATGTAGTCGCGGCACGGCGACCCGTCGGGTTCGCTGAGCCCGAGCTGGCCGCAGGTCCCGACCATCGTCTGGAACAGCTCGAGGTCGTTGCCGCCCATCCCGATCGTGACCAGCGACGTGTCCTCGGACAGGGCGGCGAACTGCGGCGGGAGGACGTGGTTCGCGGCTTGCTGCGCACCGACGAGCGACACCGTGCTGGCGCCGGAGCAGCTGACGTCGACGAACTCGGTCTTGAGCCGTTTGGCGACGAGGCTCGCGTAGTTGCCGTTGGACCGCAGGCAGCCGGTCTCCTGCTCGGTCTGCGGCACGCCCGGTGCGGCGGTGTAGGAGTCGCCGAGCGCGACGTACGTCGGGAACGGCAGGTCGCTCGCCGTGGTCGGGCTGCTGCTGGCCGAGGGGTTGCCGACGGACGCTCCCGGCGGCCCGTCGTCACAGCCCGCGGCGGCGCCGAGGCAGGCGACGGCCACGAGGGCGACGAGGGGGCGGAGCAGCATGGGCTCCACGGTACGGGGGGCGTTCATCTCGAGAGCATCAACGGCCGAACCCGGCCGGCGTCACTCCTCGAGCGCGTCCTCCACCAGCTTCGCCACGCCCGCCTGACCACTCACGAGCGGGTGGTACGCCGCGGCGCCGCCCGGCTTGGCCCTGAAGCCGTTGACCCAAGCGTCCTCGCCGGCGCAGATGTCGTGCCCCTCGCTCGGCCCCATCACGTCGACGTACGTCGAACCCGCGGCGGACGCCGCGTCCCGCATCGCGGCGTCCAGCGCCTCCCACTGCTCCCGGACGAACGCGTAGTCGCCGGCGGCCAGGGGCAGGTCGGCGCACGTGCCCTCGGCCGGCACCGGCTGGGGGTAGCCCACCAGCAGCACGGTCGCTCCCGGTGCCTTCCGGTGCACCTCGCGGAGCAGCGCTTCCACCCGAGCCCCGATCTGGGGCGGCACCGCGGTCAGGTTCGTCGCCGGCGAGGTGCCCTGTTGCTCGCACGGGCTGCCGGTCGGGTCCGCGCCCGCCGCCGACGTGCAGCTGAACATCACGGTGAGGAACCACGAGAAGTCGTTGCCGCCGAGGCCGACGGTGACGAGGTCCGTGCCCTTGGTGACCGCGTCGAGCTGGGGCGGCCAGTCCGCCGGGCCCAGCGGCTGGGGCTTGGCCCCGTTGTCGGTCGTGGCGCCGCCGCAGCTCACGTCCTCGAGCTTCGCCCCGATCGCCTTCGCCACCAGGTGCGGGTAGTTGAGCGGCGACCGGGCGCACTTCAACGGGTCCTGGCTGGTGCGGGGCAGGCCGGCGCCGGACGTGAACGAGTCACCCAGGGCGACGTACCTGTCACCGTCCCGCGACACCTCCGCGTCCTCGCACGCGGACAGCGCCGGCAACGCGAGCAGCAACGCCGCGACCAGGACAGGCCCCGGCCAACGGGTGACCACGGAGCGAAGGTACCCGCGCTCAGTCGCCGATATCGGCCAGGATCAGGTCGGCGACTGCCCGCTGCCCGCGCTCGAAGGGGTGGTAGCCCGTCGCGACGCCGGGCACGGTCGTCCCGCCGTTGACCCAGGCCTCGTCCCCGGCGCAGATGTCGTGCCCGTCGCTGGCGCCCAGCACGTCGACGTACGTCACGTCCGCCGAGTCGGCGGCCTCGCGCAGCTCGTCGTCGAGGAGCTCCATCATCGACCGGACGTAGGGGTAGTCGCCGGCGGCCAGCGGCAGCTCGGGACAGGTGCCGGAGGCGGGCACCAGCTGCGGGTAGCCCACGAGCAGGACCCGCGCGTCCGGTGCCTTCTTCTGGACGCTCTCCAGCGTGGTCAGGACCTGCTTGCCGATGACCTGGACGGTCGTCTCCGGGTCGGGACTCCCCACCGGCGGGAAGTTCTGGCAGGGGTGGCCACCCGGATCCGCCGGTGCCATCGCGACGCAGCCGGAGAAGAGGCCGGCGAACCACGCCTGGTCGTTGTAGCCGAGCTCCACGGTCACGAGGTCGGTCGAACGCTTCACCGCGTCGAGCTGCGGTGGCACCGACTCGGCGCCGATCACCTGGGGTGCGGTGACGTTGGTGGTCGCGGCGCCGCCACAGCTGGCGTCGTCGAGCCGGGCGTCCAGCTTCTTGGCCACCAGGGCCGGGTACGCGAGCCGGGAGCGCTGGCAGATCAGGCTGGTGGCCTGGGGGAGACCGGCACCCGACGTGAACGAGTCGCCCAGCGCCACGTAGCTCCGGATCGGCGCCGGCTCGTCATCGCCGGTGCAGGCACCGACGGTCAGCAGCGCGCTCAGCACCGAGATCAGTACGGCCCGGTGCACGAGGCAACGCTACGTGAGAGGTCCCTTCAGAGCGTTGGCCACCATGGCCGCGACGGCGCGCTGCTCGTTGGCGAACGGGTGGTACGCCGTCGACCGCGTCGTGGCGCCGGCACCCTGGACCCACGCAGCCTCGCCCGCGCAGACGTCGTGCCCGCGGCTCGCCGTCAGCACGTCGATGTAGGTGACCCCGGTCCGCCGCGCCGCCACCCGCATCGAGGCGTCCAGCGCCACGAAGAACTGTCGCGCGTAGGCGTAGTCGCCGGCCGCGAGCGGCAGCTCGGCACACGTGCCCTTGTCGGGCACCAGCTGCGGATACCCGATCAGCATGATCTGGGCGTGCGGGGCGCGGCTCTTGACCAGCTCCAGGACCCGCGTCAGCCGGTCCTGCACCGCGAACACGCCGGCGAAGAGCACGTCACCCATCACCGTCTGGAACGACTTCTGGCAGGGCGCACCCGTCGGGTCGTACCCGGCGACGGCGGGGCACTGCGTCATCAGGCTGGCGAACCCCGCGTCGTTCACGCCGAGGCTCACCGTGACCAGGTCGGTGCGCGCGTTGACCTCGGTCAGCTGCGGCTGGTTGTAGGTGAACGTCGTCTGGGGCCACTCGGCGTTCGACGTCGTCGCGGCCCCGCAGCTCACGTCCTGGAACGAAGCTCCCGCCGAGAGGCGCAACCGTTCGGCGACCCGGCGAGGGTAGTTCCGCTCCGAGCGGAAGCATCCGCTGGCCGCGGCTGGCGGTATCCCGGCGCCGGACGTGTAGGAGTCACCGATCGCCACGTAGCGATCGATCACGGCCAGACGTTGAGCGTTCGGATCCTTGCGTGCTTGGAAGTGGTCCCCCGTCCCCGCTTCGCTCTGTGCGCTCCCCAGCACCAGAACGAACACCCCCACGAAGACCCACATTGCTGTGGTCTTCACGGTGACGTTCGTACCCGGTCGGCCCCGGATGCCCGCGGCCGTGTGGAGCCATCCACCAAAACTGGGTATGCGCCGGCTGCGGTCGGCTAGACCCTTGACAGGTAATTAGTAAGTGAGGTTTCCTAACAAATGTGACGACGACCTCCACCCCGGTACGCCGGGCGCTGCGCCCCTCGGGCCGGCACCTTCCGGAGGACACCCGGCGTCACCACCGGGCCCTGCTGCTGCAGCTCCTGTTCCGGTACGG
The DNA here is from genome assembly GCA_963759065.1 of uncultured Actinomycetota bacterium. Lineage (GTDB taxonomy): Bacteria > Actinomycetota > Actinomycetes > Propionibacteriales > Nocardioidaceae > Nocardioides. Next base: position 32,547 of record CAVWYA010000015.1, read on the forward strand.
GCCGGCCAGCCGGGCCGACCTGGCCCGCTCCAGCGGCCTGACCCGGGTCACCGTCTCCGACGTCGTGGCCGGACTCGTCGCCGAGGAGCTGCTGACCGAGCGGAAGAGTGGGCCCGCCGATCCGGTCCAGGGCCGGGTCGGCAAGCCCCCGGTGCTGGTGCAGCTGGCCGGGGAGGCCCGCCAGATCGTGGCGGTCGACCTCTCCGCCGACGGAGTCGTCTCCGGGGCGCTGCTCAACCTCTCCGGGGACGTCCAGGAGCGGCGTACCCAGCCCCTCGACGGCCGCCGTGGCGACGACGCGGTCGCCCTCGTGCACGCCATCGTCCGGGAGCTGCTCGACGCCGCCACCCGGCCGGTCCTCGGCATCGGCGTCGGCACCCCGGGTGTCGTGGACGCCGCCGGCGTCGTCCTGGACGCGCCCAACCTCGGCTGGCACGGCACGCCGCTGGCCGAGGGTCTGCGGGCGGCGTTCGACGTCCCGGTCTTCGTGGCCAACGACGCCAACACCGCCGTGCTCGGCGAGCACACCTTCGGCGACGCGGGAGACGGCGGGCTGATGCTGGTCCGGGTCGGCACCGGTGTCGGCTCCGGGCTGGTGCTCGAGGGCGCCCTGCTGCACGGCCACCGCTCGGCGGCCGGCGAGGTCGGCCACGTCGTGATCGACCCCGAGGGCGCCGAGTGCGCCTGCGGCCGCCGCGGCTGTCTCGAGACGGTGCTGGCCGCACCGCGGCTGCGCGAGCGGCTGGCCGCGGACGGGCCCGACGGCCTGGCCGAGGTCGGCGTCCAGGTCGGCGTCGCCCTGGCCCCCGTGGTGGGGACCCTCAATCTGCACGAGCTGGTCCTCAGTGGCCCGCTCGAGCTGCTCGACGGGCCGCTGCTGGGCGCCGTCGACCGCACGATCCGCGAGCGCACCATGCCGGTCTCCGGCGAGGAGCTCGTGGTCCGCACGTCCGCGCTGGGCGACGACGTGGTGCTCGTGGGCGCCGCCGTACTCGTCCTGGCCGGTCAGCTGGGGGTGTCCTGATGACCCTTCGGCACCACCCCAGGAATCAGATGCACGATCGAGAGGAACTCAGGGTGCGCACTCCCAAGAAGGCTCAGTGGAAATTCGGCGCAGCTGCCACGGCCGGCGTACTCGCGCTCGGCCTCGGCCTGTCCGCGTGCGGCGATGACGACAAGGCCGACGCCTCCTCCGGCGACGGCGGTCCCGACAAGGCAGACATCCGGGTCTGGCTCAACGGCACGGACACGCCGGACGCCGCCCGCGAGTGGCTGAAGACGACCTTCGAGAAGGACCACCCCGGCTCCACGCTGACGATCGAGCAGCAGGAGTGGGAGGGCCTGGTCGAGAAGCTGACCACCTCGCTGTCCAGCGACTCGGAGACCCCCGACGTGGTCGAGGTCGGCAACACCCAGGCACCGACGTTCACCGCGGCCGGCGCCTTCAGCGACGTCAGCTCCGACCTCGCCGACTGGGGCGGCGACGACCTGCTCCCCGGCTTCGTCGACAACGCCTCGGTGGACGGCAAGGCCTACGCCGTCCCCTACTACGCGGGCTCGAAGTACATCTTCTACCGCAAGGACCTCTTCGAAGCGGCCGGCATCTCGGTCCCGACGACCATGGACGAGTTCGTCCAGGCCGCCATCGACCTCAAGGCCGCCAACCCCGAGCCGGCGAACTTCTCCGGCTTCTGGTTCCCGGGCCAGGACTGGCGCAACGGCGTCGCGTTCGTCTGGAACGCCGGCGGTGACCTCGCGGTCAAGGACGGCGACGAGTGGACGGGCGCACTGTCCAGCCCGGAGTCGGTCGAGGGACTCGAGACCGTCCAGACACTGATGGAGCAGGCCTCCGGCGCGGCCAAGGACGGCAACGAGGAGAACCCGCAGACGCCGTTCTGCAACGGCGAGGTCGGCATGCTCTCCGCGCCCGGCTGGGTCAAGGGCCTCATCGAGGACCCCGAGGCCGGCTGCCCCGACATGGTCGCGAACCTCGGCGTCTTCGCGCTACCCGGCACCGACGGCGAGCCCGCGCCGGTGCTGCTCGGCGGCTCCGACATCGCGATCTCGGCCAAGTCCAAGAACCAGGACCTCGCCCAGGACGTCGTCGGCCTGATGCTCAGCGACGACTACCAGAAGCTGATGGCGGAAGCCGGGCTCACGCCCGCCAAGAACTCGCTCTCCAGCGAGCTCGGCAGCGACGAGTTCGCCGCGGCCACCATCGCCGCCGCGTCCAACGCCAAGCTCACCCCGGCCGCGCCGGGCTGGGCCGAGGTCGAGGGCTCGCGGGTGCTGGAGGACCTGTTCGTCGACATCGCCTCGGGTGGCGACGTCGCCGAGCTGGCTGCGGCCGCCGACGAGAAGATCGGCGAGCAGCTCAACTGATCTGAGCCGTTCGTTCCCAAGCCGGCCGGGACGGCGTCGTCCTGCACTCGACGCCGCCCCGGCCGCTCCATGTCCAAAGATGACCCAGGGATGATCAGCATCGAGAGGAGGAGGGGGTGACCGCCACGAGCAGCGCACCGACGACCGCGGCCGCCGTCGCCGAGCTCCCGCCGCCGCCGCGGCAGCGTCAGGGCGGCCGGCTGCCCTACAGCCTGGTCCTGCCCGCCGCCGGACTCCTGGCCCTCTCGCTCGGCTATCCGCTGGTGCGCCAGGTCGTCCTCTCCTTCCACGAGTACGGCCTGGCCCAGCAGTTCGGCCGGTCCGCGGACTTCGTGGGGCTCGAGAACTACCGGGCCCTGGTCACCGACGCCTACCTCTGGAAGGTGGTGCTCCGCACCGTCGTCTTCTGCCTCGTGAACGCCGCGGTGACGATGGCGCTCGGCATGGGCATCGCGCTGCTGATGCGCCTGATGGCGGGGCCGATCCGGCTCCTCGTGCAGGGTGGGCTGCTGCTCGCCTGGGCGATGCCGGTGGTCGCCTCGCTCACCGTCTGGCAGTGGCTCTTCGACACGCAGTACGGCGTCGTGAACTGGACCCTGACCCGCCTCGGCGCCGACTACGAGGGCCACTCGTGGCTGCTGCACCCGCTGTCGTTCTTCTTCGTCGCGACCGTGATCGTGGTCTGGATGAGCGTGCCGTTCGTGGCGTTCACCGGGTACGCCGCCCTCACCCAGGTCAGCGAGGACCTCACCGAGGCCGCCGAGCTCGACGGCGCGAGCGCCCGGCAACGGCTGCGGCACGTCGTACTGCCCTCGATCCGGCCGGTGCTGCTGATCATCGGGCTGCTGCAGATCATCTGGGACCTGCGCGTCTTCACCCAGATCTACGTGCTCCAGAAGGCCGGCGGCGTCACCCGCGACACCAACCTGCTCGGCACCTACATCTACCGGCTCGGGATCGGTGGCGGTGACTTCGGTACGGCGGCCGCCGTCGCGATGTTCATGCTCGCGCTCACCGTGCTGCTGACCGCGCCGTACGTCCGCACCATGCTCAAGAACGAGGAGAACTGATGGCTCGGCGAGCGTCCGCGCCCGTCCGGATCGGCGCCAACCTCGCCGGGTTGGTGATCTTCGTGGCGTGCGCGTTCCCCGTCTACTGGATGGTGAACACGTCGATGCTGCCGCGCCGCGAGATCAACGCGCCCGACCCGACGTGGCTCCCGTTCGGAGGCTCGTTGGACAACTACCGGACGGTGCTCAACGGCGGCCGGTTCTTCGACGCGCTCTGGATGAGCCTCGGCGTCACCGGGGCGACGGTCGCCATCTCGCTGACCTTCGCGTTCCTGGCGGCGCTCGCCGTGACCCGGTTCCGCTTCCGGGGCCGCAAGAGCTTCATCGTCACGCTCCTGCTGATCCAGATGATTCCCGTCGAGGGGCTGTTCATCAGCCAGTACAAGATGCTCGAGGGCTTCAGCCTGCTCAACACGATCGCCGGGCTGACGCTGGTCTACGTCGCCAACGTGCTGCCCTTCACGGTCTGGACGCTGCGCGGCTTCGTGGCCGGGGTGCCCTACGAGCTCGAGGAGGCCGCGATGATGGACGGCTGCTCGCGGTTCCAGGCGTTCCGCAAGATCACCTTCCCGCTGCTCGCGCCGGGGCTGGTGGCCACCGGGGTGTTCGGCTTCATCCAGGCCTGGAACGAGTTCACCCTCGCCGTGGTCGTGATGACCCGCGAGGACTCGAAGACCCTGCCCGTCTGGCTGGCGAGCTTCCTCGACGTCAACCGCGGCGTCGACTGGGGCGGCGTGATGGCCGGCTCGACGCTGATCGCGGTGCCGGTGATCATCTTCTTCCTCATCGTCCAGGGCCGGATGGTCTCCGGCCTCACCGCGGGGGCGGTGAAGGGATGACGGACCTCGACTCGCTCGCGCTGGGGGTGCTGCTGCCGTCGTTCGACGGGACGTCGGTCTCGGCCGACGTGCTCCGGCTGCTGGAGCAGGGGCTGGGCGGCCTGTGCCTGTTCGGGTCCAACACCGCCGACGGCCCCGACGCGGTCGCGGCGTACACCGCCGCCGTGCGCTCGGTCTCGCCCGGCGCCGTGATCGCGGTCGACGAGGAGGGCGGCGACGTCACCCGGCTGCACGTCCCCGACGGGAGCCCGGTGCTCGGGCCGCTCGCGCTCGGCGCGGCCGACGACCTCGCGCTGACCAGGGCGGTCGGACGGGCGATCGGTGTCGAGCTCGCCGCGGTCGGCATCACCATGGACCTCGGCCCGATCGCTGACGTCAACTCCAACGCCGACAACCCGGTGATCGGCACCCGGAGCTTCGGGTCCTCGGCGGCCGAGGCCGCCGCGCACGTGTCGGAGTGGACGCTCGGGCTGCAGTCCGCGGGCGTGGCCGCGTGCGCCAAGCACTTCCCGGGCCACGGCGACACCGCCGTGGACAGCCACCTCGCGCTGCCGGTGCTCGACGCCGACCTGTCGACGCTGGCGATGCGGGAGCTGGTGCCGTTCGTGGCCGCGATCGAGGCCGGTACGGCGGCCGTGATGACCTCGCACGTCGTCGTGCCCGCCCTGGACCCGGAGCTGCCGGCGACCTTGAGCGCGCCGGTCCTCGGGCTGCTCCGCGAGCGGCTGGGCTTCCGGGGCGTGATCGTCAGCGACGCCCTCGACATGGCCGGCGCCTCCGCGTCGCGCGGCATCCCGGAGGCCGCCGTGCTCTCGGTCGCCGCCGGCGCCGAACTGCTCTGCATCGGTGCCGGCAACTCGGTCGAGCAGGTGCGGTCGATCCAGGCCGCGCTCGTGGAGGCCGTCCGGGCCGGCCGGCTCTCCGAGGAGCGGCTGACCGCAGCGGCGAGCGCAGCGAGCCGCCTGGGCGATTCGTCTGCGGAAAGGCGTGTAGATCCAGGCGAGGAGGCGCAGACGAATCGGATGGTGGCTGCCGGTGCCGCGCGCTCGGTGACGGTGTCCGGCTCGCTCCCTCCGCTCGCGGGGGCTCACGTCGTGCGGGTCGACTCGGCGGGCACCATCGCGATCGGTGCCGCGCCCTGGGGGCTGCCGGCCGACCTGGTCGTCGCGCCGGGTTCGACTGACCTCCCGGCCGGCCCGCTCGTGGTGCAGGTCCGCGACGCGCACCGGCAGCCCGCCGTCCAGGCCACTCTCGCCGCCGCCGGGCCGGACACGGTCGTGGTGGAGTGGGGCTGGCCCGGTCGTCGCGCGGACGACCTGCCGACCATCTACGCGCGCGGTTGGTCACGACCCGGCGCGGTGGCCGTCACCGACGTACTCAGAGAGGCAGGGTGGAACCGGTGACCCGGACCATCGGTCTCGACATCGGGGCCACGAAGACGCTCGGCGTACTTGTCGACGCCGAGGGCCGGGTGCTGCAGCAGGTCCGCGAAGCCACCGAGCCCGGAGCGGACGGCATCGTGCGCACCGCGGAGCTGGTCGTCCAGCACCTCGGCGCGGCGACCTCGGTCGGGCTGGGCATCCCCGGACTCGTCGACGTCGAGCGCGGGGCGGTCAAGCACGCGGTCAACCTGGGCGTCGACGGCGAGTGGATGCCGCTGCGGTCCGAGCTCGAGGCCCGGCTGGGTGTCCCGGTCTCGGTGGAGAACGACGTCAACGTCGCGACCCTCGGCGCGGTCGCGCTGAGCGGCATCCGTGACCTGGTCTACCTCTCGATCGGCACCGGCCTGGCCGCCGGGCTGGTGCTCGACGGAGTGCTGCGCCGCGGCGCCACCGGCGCGGCCGGCGAGATCGGCCACGTGCCGATGGACCCGCTCGGAGCGGTCTGCCAGTGCGGCCAGCGCGGCTGCCTCGAGACGGTGGCGTCGGGCCGCGCGCTCGCCGAGGCGTGGCCATCAGGCGACGAACCTCCCGCCCAAGCCCTCTTCGCCGCGGCCTCCGCGGGCGACGTGAAGGCGGTGGCGGTGCGCGACCGGTTCGCGGCCGGGGTGGCGGACGCCGTCCGCACGCTCTGCCTGTCCGTGGACCCGGCCACGATCGTGCTGGGCGGCGGGGTCGCCCACCTGGGCGCTCCCCTCGTCGAGGCCGTCTCCGACGCCCTGCGCGCGCAGGCTGCGTCCTCGCCGTTCCTGGCCTCGCTCGACCTGGCCGCCCGGCTCCGGGTGGTGCCGGACGACCAGCCGGTTGCGGCGATCGGGGCAGCCCTGTTGGGTCGAGGTTGATGGAAGTCGTCCCCCTCCCCTCCGCCGAGGAGGTCGCCGCGCTCGCCGCGGACGTCATCGAGGCGCTGATCCGCGCCCGCCCGTCCTGCGTGCTCGGCCTGGCCACCGGCTCGTCCCCCGTGGCGACGTACGTCGAGCTCGTCGCGCGGCACCGTGCCGGCACCGGCCCGTCGTACGACGACCTGCAGGCGTTCCTGCTCGACGAGTACGTCGGTCTCCCGCCCGGGCACCCGCAGTCCTACCGAGCCACGATCGCCCGCGAGCTGACCGACGACCTGGGACTGCCGGCCGACCGCGTCCACGGCCCCGACCCGACCGACGTGCCCACGGCGGGCGCGGCCTACGAGGCGCAGCTCGCCGAGGCCGGTGGCGTGGACCTCCAGGTCCTCGGCATCGGCAGTGACGGCCACCTCGCGTTCAACGAGCCCGGCTCGTCGCTCTCCTCGACGACCCGGATCAAGACACTCACCGAGCAGACCCGTCGCGACAACGCCCGGTTCTTCGGCTCGCTGGACGACGTCCCCCACCACGTCCTCACGCAGGGACTCGGCACCATCCTCAGAGCCCGCCACCTGCTGTTCCTCGCCACCGGCGAGGGCAAGGCGGCCGCCGTCGCGGCCGCCCTCGAGGGTCCGCTCACGGCCAGCTGCCCCGCGTCGATCCTCCAGCTCCACCCGCACGCCACCGTCCTGCTCGACCCCGGGGCCGCCTCGGGTCTGGAGCGCGGCGACTACTACCGCGAGGTCTACGCGGCCAAACCGGACTGGCAGGGCCTCTGACCTGTGGCACTCTGCGAGGCGTGACCCTTCCTCGCCCCGACGTCGACCCCGACGGACTGCTCGAATACTCGGTCGTCTTCACCGACCGGTCGCTCAACCACATGTCGCAGCGCTTCGTCGGGGTGATGCAGGACGTCATCGACGTCCTGCGCACGACGTACGCCGCGGAGACGGTTGCGGTGGTCCCGGGTGGCGGCTCGTACGCCATGGAGGCCGTGGCCCGCCAGCTGGCCACCGGTCGTCGGTGCCTGGTCGTCCGCAACGGGCTGTTCTCCTACCGCTGGTCGCAGATCTTCGATGCCGGATCGGTGGCCGGCCAGGCGACCGTGTTGAGCGCCCGGCCGGTGTCCACCGAGCGGCAGGCGCCGTGGACCCCCGCTCCCGTCGACGAGGTGGTCGAGGCCATCGAGCGGGACCGGCCCGAGGTCGTCTTCGCGGCGCACGTGGAGACCGCGGCGGGCATCGTGCTGCCCGACGACTACGTCCGCGCGGTGTCCGCAGCGACGCATGCGGTGGGCGGGCTCCTCGTCCTTGACTGCATCGCATCGGGAGCGCTCTGGGTCGACATGACCGACCTCGGCGTCGACGTCCTGCTCAGCGCACCGCAGAAGGGGTGGAGCGGCTCACCGTGTGCGGGCTACGTGATGCTCGGTGAGGCCGGTCGCGCCCAGGTGATGACCACGACCTCGTCGAGCTTCGCGGTCGACCTCCAGAAGTGGCTGACGATCACCGAGGCCTACACACAGGGTCAGACGCCGTATCACGCGACCATGCCGACCGACACGCTCGCGCACAACGCGGCCCTCATGCTCGAGACCCGCGCCGCCGGACTCGACCACCTGCGCCAGGCGCAGATCTCGCTCGGCACACGGGTCCGCGCGCTGCTCGCCGAGCGCGGGTTCCCGTCGGTCGCGGCGGAAGAGTTCGCAGCACCGAGCGTGGTCGTGTCCTTCACCGACGACCCCGAGATCCGCAGCGGCGCGAAGTTCAAGCAGCGCGGCATGCAGGTGGCCGCCGGCGTACCTCTCATGTGCGGCGAGGCCGACGACTTCTCGACGTTCCGGCTGGGGTTGTTCGGCCTCGACAAGCTCGGCGACGTCGACGGGACCGTCGGTCGGCTCGAGTCCCATCTCGACGCGATCACGCCAGCGCAAGCGTGAGGGCGAGGACCGTGTCCGGGTCCTCGAGCGTGTCGCCGTAGAGGTCGCGGAGCTGGCCCATGCGATAGCGGACCGTCTGTGGGTGCACGAACAGCGCGGCGGCGATGTCCTCGCGGCGGCCCTGGTGGAGCAGCCAGGCGCGAAGGGTGTCGGCGAGCTTCTCGGCGGTGCTGGGCCGCAGCCCCTCGAGCGGGGCGAGCGCCCTGGCCCGCAGGTCGGCGAGTGCGGACTCGTCCGCGTGCAGCACCAGCCTGGGCAGGTGGGCCTCGGTGTCGAGCTCGATCCCGAGGTCGCGGGCCCGGAGCACGCGGTCGACCGAGCGACGTACGTCGAGCCAGGGCACGGCGGGCCCGGCGATCGACCCCCGGTCGCGGAGGGTGCGCAGCAGCCCCGCACGCCGGCGGGCGTGCGAGTCGGGCACCAGGAGCAGCGCCGCCTCGTCCAGGCCGGGCAGCTCGGCGGCCTGGATGGTGCCGGGCGCGACCAGGCCGAGGACGGGGCGGACCTGTGACTCGGGGACGAGCACCGCGGTGAGCGTGGTGGGCGGCGTCCAGCCGGCGCTCTCGGCGGCGGCCGTGACCTCGTCGGCGGAGGCGCCGTCGAGGAGGAGTGCGGCGATCCGCTCGAGGAGGCGCTGTCGCACGCGGCCGGTGGTCTCGGTCTCGTCGGTGTGGCCGGCGACCGCGGCCGCGGAGAGCTCGTCGATGTAGGCGAACACGAGCTCGGCGAAGTCGGCCAGCACGTCGGCGGGAAGGCCGTTGCGGACCGCGGTCTCCGACAGCTCCCGCCACGACACGCGGGCGCCGATCCGGAACGCCGCGAGCAGCGCATCGGTCGTGCGGCCGCTGCGGGCCTCGCCGCGGCCGAGCTGGTAGCTGCCCTCGACCGCCGGCGCAGTGGGGGTGCGCAGGTCCTGGGTGCGACCCCGGTTGGCCAGGGTGAGAAAGCCGCCGAGTGCGAGCTGGACGGCGTTGCGGATCGTCTCGCCCATCGGCCCCGAGAACGCGTCGCGATAGCTGGGTACCTCATCCACGATGGCCGCCACGACGTCGTCCGCCACGGACGAGAGCTGGCCGCGCATCTCCTCGAGCGCGGCGGGGGACAGCTCGAGACCGTGCTCGGAGGTGCTGCTCCTGTGCGGTTTTGGCCGCATTTTGTCTCCTGCGAACAAATGTGACGCGGTCGTTCACGTCCTCCGGTCATGAATCATCGCACAGGAATAGGACACTCTGTGGGTATGGCCTCGATCTCTGCCTCCGGACCGGCCCGCGGTCGCTCCTCGGGCGTGTCCCTGCGCGGCGCGCTGCGCCGGGTCGCGGACGCCGCGGTCACTCCGCTGGAGCTCAGCGACGTGCTCGACGTCTTCCACCCGCTCCGCGGCAACCGTCGCGACCTCCAGGGCCGGATCGTCTCCGTCACGTCCGAGACCCCGGAGTCGGCGACCCTGCTGGTCAAGCCGGGTCGCGACTGGGCCGGCCACGTGCCGGGGCAGTACGTCCGCGTCGGTGTCGACGTCGACGGCGTACGCCTGTGGCGCACCTACTCGCTGACCCACGGCCCGCGCCGTGACCGCAACCTCAGCTTCACCGTCAAGGCGATCCCGGGCGGTGTGGTCTCCAACCACCTGGTGCACCGCGCCAAGGCCGGCCAGATGCTCCAGCTCGAGCAGGCCGAGGGCGAGTTCGTGCTGCCGACCCCGATCCCGCGCAAGCTGCTGCTGGTCACCGCCGGCTCCGGCATCACCCCGGTGATCGGGATGCTGCGCAACCTGTTCTCCCGCCGGGTGCCCGTCGACACGGACATCACCCTCGTCCACGTCAACCAGAACGAGTCGTCCGCGATCTTCCGCGACGAGCTCCGGGCGCACGGCACGGCCGGCCACCTCCAGCTGGTGGAGCGGTACGACGACTCCCACGGCATCCTCGACGTCGACCACCTCGACGAGCTGGTGCCCGACCTGGCCGAGCGGCTCACCTACGCCTGCGGTCCGGCAGGCCTCCTCGACGCCCTCGAGAAGCACCACGCCGACCGCGGCCTGTCGCTCACCACCGAGCGGTTCCGCCCGACCCTCTTCGAGGCCGCAGGCGAGGGCGGCACCGTCACCTTCGCCGACGGCCGCGAGGTCGAGGCGGACGGCTCCACCCCGATCCTGGACGCCGCCGAAGCCGCCGGCGTCCTCATGCCCAGCGGCTGCCGGATGGGCATCTGCATGGGCTGCGTCATCCCGATGAAGTCGGGCGCCGTCCGCGACCTTCGCAACGGCGCGATCACCACCGCCGTGCCCGGCGAGACCGGCCCCGAGGGCGTCAAGATCCAGACCTGCATCAGCGCTGCTGCTGGTGCCTGCCACATCGATGAAGGAGCTCGCTCCCGATGACCACCATCACCAAGAAGCCCCAGCTGGGGATGCAGAACCCCACCGCCCACCTCACCCCGGAGGACATCGAGCAGCTCGGCTACGAGCTCGATGCCATCCGCCAGGACATCCTCGACGACCGCGGCGACCGCGACGCGGCGTACATCCGCCGGGTCATCGCCGTCCAGCGCCGCCTCGAGCTCGGCTCCCGCGCGGTGCTGCTCGGCTCCGCGCTGCCGCCGCTCTGGGTGCTCGGCACCGTCGGCCTCTCGGTCTCGAAGATCCTCGAGAACATGGAGATCGGCCACAACGTCCTGCACGGCCAGTGGGACTGGATGCGCGACCCCAAGATCCACTCCACGACGTGGGAGTGGGACATGGCGACGCCGGCCGAGCAGTGGAAGCACTCGCACAACCAGGTGCACCACACCTACACGAACATCGTCGGCCAGGACAACGACCTCGGCTACGGCATCATGCGCGTCGACGAGGAGCAGCGCTGGCACCCCATGTACCTCGCGCAGCCGTTCTGGAACTTCCTCAACGCGTGCTTCTTCGAGTACGGCATCGCGGCCTACGACCTCGAGCTCGGCCGCAACCTGCGCATCCCCAAGGACAAGCGGCCCGACGAGTTCAAGAGCAACGTCAAGAAGGTGCTCGGCAAGATCCGCAAGCAGGCCACCAAGGACTACGTCGTCAACCCGGCGCTCGCCATTCCGTTCGGTGCCTTCGTCCCGACCCTGGCCGCGAACTTCGTCGCGAACATCGTCCGCAACGTCTGGTCGCACTCGGTGATCATGTGCGGTCACTTCCCCGAGGGCGTCGAGACCTTCGAGCGCAACTCGATACCCGACAACGAGTCCCGCGGTGAGTGGTACCTCCGCCAGATGCTCGGCTCGGCCAACATCTCCGGCTCCAGGGCGCTGCACCTGATGAGCGGCAACCTGTCGCACCAGATCGAGCACCACCTGTTCCCGGACCTGCCGTCGAACCGGTACGCCGAGATCGCGCCGAAGGTGCAGGCGCTGTTCGACAAGTACGAGCTCAACTACTGCACGCGCCCGATGCCGCAGCAGGTCTACTCGGCCTGGCACAAGGTGGTCCGGCTCTCGCTGCCCAACGGTTGGCTCGCGACGACCAACGCCAAGAATCTGCCCTCGCAGCTCAAGCTGCTCTACGCGATGTCGACCAAGGGCCCGAAGGTACGCCGGGCCGCCGCGGCTCGGCTGCAGCAGCAGGCCCGCAAGGCGTCCGCGGCCTGAGCCGACCCACGCACAGCGTCCGCTCAGGGTCGACGGCTACTGTCCTTGCCTGTGCTTCGACCTCTCCGTCGCCCTACGGCCGCACTTGCCGCCGCCCTGCTGATCCCTGCGCTCGCCGCGTGCGGGGGTGACTCGGACTCGGCGGCCGACGACAAGGAGACCTCCTCGGCCAGCGCCAGCTCGACCGAGGCGGCATCGGACGGCCTGTCGGAGGTCACCTTCGAGGGCGAGGTCGGCGACAGCATCACCGCGACGTGGCACTCCGAGGTGGCAGCGCCCGAGTCGACCACCGTCACCACCCTCGTGAAGGGCGACGGCGAAGCGGTCGCGGACGGCGACACCGTCAGCACCTACCTCTACCTCGGCAACGGCACCACGCAGCAGGACGCGTTCAGCGACTACGACAACGGTGCCCCGGAGTCGCTCCCCAACGACGGTCAGCTCGGTGACGTGTTCACCCAGCTGTTCACCGGCGCGACGTACGGCTCCCGGGTCGTCGCCGTCACCACGCCGGGCGAGCTGTTCGGTCCTTCCGGTGCTTCGGGCAACGAGCAGCTCGGTATCGGCGCCGACGACGTCCTGGTGGTGGTCGCCGACCTCATCGAGAAGGCGGCGGTCGCACCGACGCCCACGGACGACAAGGCGCACGACGCCTCGCCGGACAGCCAGCCCAAGGTGGTCACCGAGGGCGACAAGGTGACGGGGCTGGACTGGGAGGGCATCGAGGAGCCGGACCTCGCCACCCCGGTGCAGCGCGTCGTCCTCAAGGAGGGCGACGGCGCCGTCGTGAAGGACTCCGACACCGTGGTCGTCAACTACCTCGGCGAGACCTACCAGGCCGAGGAGCCGTTCGACGAGAGCTACAGCGGGACGCCGTTGACCTCGGCGCTGAGCGGGCTGATCCCGGGCTGGAGCATCGGGCTCACCGGCGTGAAGGTCGGCAGTCGGGTCCTGCTGCAGATCCCGCCGGCGTACGGCTACGGCTCCGAGGGCAGCGGGGCGAGCATCCCCGGCAACGCGACCCTGTGGTTCGTGATCGACGTCGTCAGCGTGCAGTAGCGACCGACGTAGTCGGACGTAGTGATCGACCCCGTCCCGGGTGACCTCACGCTCAGGTGAGGCACCAGCGGTTGTGATCACTACGTTTGGCTACGGCAACCGATGTGCCCGACGATGACGGCATGGGCGAGCGGTGGGGGTTCTTCACGGTCGGCCGGGACGGCAACCGCAGGTGGTTCGGCGGAGGCACCGGGGGTGAGCTGAGCCTGACCCGCGACAGCGGTGGCCCGTTCCGCACCGAGGACGGCCCGTGTGGAGCGGACCGCGACCGGCTGCGCGAGGAGTTCGGCGTACCGGACGCGCTCGTCGACGACGTACTGGCTTGGTGGACCGACCACCAGGAGCGACCGGTGCCGACGCCGCCTGCTTGGGACTACGCGCATCGCGAGCGCGAAGACGCACTCTCGCGGCGGCTACGTGCGGCCATGCCGAACGACGTCTTCGTCCGGCCGGCCGACTTCGTCCCCGAGCCGGCGCTGGTGCGGATGTTCGTCGACGACGCCTCGGGCATCGCGCTCTGGCCCAGCACCGTCGGATGGCCGCCGCGCTCCTCGTTCACGGAGGAGACGCTCCCCATGTCAGCCGGGCTGCGCGCCCGGATCCAGGAGTGGGTCGAGGACTACACCGAGTCCATCCTGAGCCACGGCGTGTCCGGTGAGCAGCGGGCCCTCGAGCACGATCGGCTTGGCTATGCCTTGAGCCAGGAGCTCCAGACCGAGCTCGGTGACGGCTACCTGGTCGAGTACGGCCCGCACTCGAGCTACGAGCAAGATGATCGGCTCCCGCGCCGGGTCTCCCTCCTCGGCCTGTCGGACGAGGAGCTCGACGGTTTGCCAGAGCTACCTCAGGAGCTGCACGGCCGACTTCGCGAGTGGCTGGCCGAGCGCTCCCGGTTCGAGCCTGCCTCGGACGACAACCGGGACGCGCAGTACGCCTGGGAGGACGAGGCGAGGGCCATCCGAGGCGAGCTGCGGCGGATCTGGGGTCCGGCGTTCCACGTCCGGTCGTGGTGACGAGAGCGCAGCGTCACTCGTCGCCGGTCAGGTTGAACGACCGCAGCTGCTGCCCGGTCAGCCACGCGCCGCCGACGACGGCGACGGCCATCGCGATGACGGCGTACGCCAGCGGCAGGTTCTCGACCAGCTCCAGGTCCGCGACCTGGTCGATGATCTCTGCCGACCAGCGCGTGATGCTCAGCCAGCGGATGCCGTCGAGCAGTCCGCCGAGCAGGCCCTCCCACACGAGCAGGTAGATCAGGCCGATCACCACCGCGTGCCGGGTCATCACCGACAGCAGCGCGAAGATCGCGCAGTACGCCGTCCCGCCGACCAGCGACGCGAGAGCGAACCCCACGGCGAACGACGGCGAGCCGGCCATCAGCACCAGCCCGGCCGCCAGCATCGGCAGCGCCCCGAAGACGAGGACGCAGGCGACCGCGACGACCAGCTTCGACGCCACGATCGTGTGGCGCGAGATCGGCTTGGCCAGCAGGTAGGAGATCGAGCCGTCGTCGATCTCGGGCGCCAGCAGTCCCGACACCGCGAGCAGCGCGACCAGCGGCACGATCACGACCAGCCCGAGGCCGTAGAGAGTGCCCTCGGCCGCGTCGGCGTCCTCGCCGACGAGCAGCCGCACCAGCAGCGAGATGCCCAGCAGCAGCACGGGCAGCACGATGAGCAGGATGCCGCGCCAGCGCCCGAAGATGCTCCGGACGCCGAGCCGCACGATCGTCGCCGAGATCATGACGACACCAGGTAGGAGAAGACGCTCTCCAGGGACTCGTCGGTGGGCGTCACCTCGTGGAGGCGTACGCCGTGCTCGCGGGCCAGCCGCGGCAGCACCTCGCTGAACCGGCCGAAGTCGGAGGCTTCCAGCTCGATGCCGCCTTCCGAGCGCAGCCGGGCACCGCGCACGGACGGGTCCCGCATCAGCGCCGAGGCCATCAGGCGGTCGTCGGCGGTGCGGAGCACGAACCGGTTCGGCCGGTCGGTCATCAGCCGCCGGATCGCGCCGAAGTCACCGGACGCCGCGTGCCGCCCGGCGACCATGACCTCGATCTGCCGCGCGACCTGCTCGACCTCCTCGAGGATGTGCGAGCTGAACAGCACGGTCCGGCCCTCGGCGCCCATCGTGCGCAGGAGCTCCATGAGATGGATCCGCTGCCGCGGGTCCATGCCGTTGAAGGGCTCGTCGAGCAGCAGCACCGCCGGGTCGTGGACCAGCGACGACGCCATCTTGATCCGCTGCCGCATGCCCTTGGAGTACGTCGAGATCGTCCGGTCCTGCGCGTCGGTCATCTCGATCTGCGCGATCGCCCGTTGCGCCGCGGCTCCGGCGTCGGCGATCCCGTGCAGCTCGGCCATCGCGACCACGAACTGACGACCGGTCAGGTAGTCGAACAGCGCCTCCCGCTCGGGCACCAGCCCGAGCTTGCGGTAGACCTCCTCGTTGCGCCACAGCGGCTCGCCGTCGAGCGTGACGGTGCCGGTCGACGGTGCGAGGAAGCCCGACATCATCGCGATGAGGGTGGTCTTGCCGGCGCCGTTGGGGCCGAGCAGACCGGTCACACCCGGACCGATGGTCATCGAGACGTCGTTGACCGCGACGACGTTGCGGTACCACCGGGACACGTGGTCGATGCGGATCTCGCTCATGGCTGGACCGTCCGGTAGCGAGCCAGGAGCGCGCCGACCGAGCCGGCGATGATGACCAGCGCGACGACGACGTAGAGGAGGCCCATCGGCGTACCGTCCGGCGGCGTGACGGTGGCGTTGGGGGCGTCGAACAGGAAGACCTGCACGCCGTTGACCAGGGTGTACGGCGAGAACAGGCCCGCGACCTCGCCGACCGTGTCGTTGTCGGTGCTGAGTGCGATGCCCTGGACCGTCGACACCGCGGTGTAGCTGACCCCGAGCACCACGATCACGGCAGCCACGGCGAGGCCGCGGCGGACCGTCAGGGCGGCGACGACCGCGGCCAGCCCGGAGAGCAGGGCGGCCAGCAGCACCGCGCCGAACATGCCGCCGAGGAAGTCCTTGGTCTCCTGGCCCACCGACAGGTCGGCGAGCAGCCCGCCGGCATACATCAATACGAGCGGCGCACCGATCAGGATGAACGTCGCGACCGTCAGCGAGGCGTAGCGCATCAGCACGTAGACCGAGCGCTGCATCGGGCGGGCGAGGTAGAGCGTGATGGTGCGGAACCGCAGGTCTCGCGAGATCAGCGCGGGCGCCTGGGCGGCGACGAAGACCGAGATCAGCGCCTGCGTGATGACCGGGTAGCGGGAGTAGGCCACGAGCTGCGAGTCGAGCTCGAGCACGTCCTGGGCCTGGACGAGCACGCCGACCAGGATCAGCGCCGGGAGCAGCATCATCGCCAGCAGGATCATCGGCAGCACCTTCGAGCGGCCGGACCGGCCGAGGCCGTAGGTGTTGCGCAAGCCGGTGCGGAAGAACGACCACGCGACCGGGCCTGCGCCGAGCCGCGGCCCGGCATACGGCCGGTAGCCGAGGTCGTGGATGACGCCCGCGGGCCGGCCGGCGGGGGTGGAGTCAGACGGGCTGGACACTGCCGGCACCTCCCTCGCGGAAGACGTCCTCGATGCGGTGGTGCCGCTCCTGCATCCGCACCAGCCCGAGCCCGAGGTCGACGGTGAGGTCGCGTACGACGTCCGGCGTGGTGTCGTCGTGGACCTCGACCTCGATGAGGGCGCCGCCGGCCGGGCGAGCCACCAGCCCGGCCTCGACCAGGGCCTGGCCGAGCAGCCGATCCGCGTCGGGCTTGCCCATCACCTCGACGATCAGGCTGCCGGTGGCGTGCAGGAAGTCGGTGGTGGCCGACGACTGCAGCAGCTTGCCGCCGTCGAGCACGACCACGTGGTCGCTCACCCGCTCGAGCTCGCCGAGCAGGTGCGAGGTCACCAGCACCGCGATGCCGAACTCGTGCCCGACCTTCTGCACCAGCGCGAGCATGTCGTCGCGGGACGAGGGGTCGAGGCCGTTGGTCGGCTCGTCGAGCAGCACCAGGCGGGGGTCGTGCACCAGCGCCTGCGCGAGCTTGGCGCGTTGCTTCATGCCGGTCGAGTAGCCGCCCATCGGCCGGTAGCGCTCTTCGGCGAGCCCGACGTGGCGCAGCACGTCGGCCGCCCGCTCCCGCGAGGCGTTGTAGGGCAGCCCGGACATCTGGCCCATGTGCACCACGAAGTCGCTGGCGGAGACGTCGGCCGGCAGGCAGTCGTGCTCGGGCATGTAGCCGACCGTCGCGCGGATCGCCGCACCGTCCTTCGCGATGTCGTGGCCGAGCACCGTCGCGGTGCCCGAGGACGCGGGGACCAGCCCGAGCAGGAGCTTGATCAGCGTCGACTTGCCGGCACCGTTGGCGCCGACCAGACCGGTCACGCCTTCGCCGACGGTCACGTCGAGGTGGTCGAGCGCGGTGACCGACGGATACTGCTTCGTCAGTCCCACGGTCTCGATCACGGCCACCCGGCAAACCTAGACGGCGTCCACGCGCGGATCGTCGTACTCCGGTCTGCGCGTCCTAGTCTTTGGTCTGGGTCTTGGATCCGCCGCGCTACGCCGCGGGGACGAAGACGAACCACCAGTCGACCCTGAAGTTGCCTCTGCTGGCGACCTGGCCGTTCACCATGGTGCCGCCCTCGTTGACGATGATCACGATCCGGTCACCCTTGGCGACATCGTTGGGCCGTTGCTGGCGACAGGACGTCTGGCCGATCTCCATGGAGCAGCCGGCCATGTAGGTGGTCCCGTTGGCGAACAGGTTGTAGCCGTAGCGGCCCTTGTTGGGGCCGGAGGCGTTCGCGCCGAACTCGACGAACTGTCCCTTCTTCTTCCACACGAACTCCATCTGGGCCGCGTTGTCGACGGGCTCCCGGAGGAGGGCTCGTCGGCGGCGAACCAGTCCTGGCTGAAGCCGAGCGCGGTGAGGATCATCATGATGAGGACGATCCCGATGAGGAGGACGGGGCTGCAGCCCCGGGGGCCTCTGGGGAGCATGCCAAAGCTCCTGTCCGGTCCGCCGCGTGGCGCCCCTCGTTGGAGACCCGACCCTGCGCTCGTTTCTAGCAGCGTTCGGTCGCAAGCCGCCATGGCCCGATCGCCCTACACCCCTGGCCCCGACTCGACTAGTTTCGACGGATGGGCAGACGTGTAGTCGCGGTCGGCTACGGCGGGCCCGAGCAGCTCGACGTGCGCGAGCACGACCCGGGCGATCCGGGCGAGGGTCAGGTGCTCGTCGAGGTCCGGGCGATCGGCGTCAACGCCTGGGACGTGAAGTCCTACAGCGGCACGGTGGGCGACGACCCCGGCAAGCTGCCGATCCTGCTCGGCGGCGAGTGCGCCGGGGTCGTGCTCGGCGGTGACCTGACGGTCGGCGACGAGGTGATCGTGCACCCGGTGAGCGGCGCCTACGCCGACCGGGTCGTCGCGAAGGCGACCAGCTGCGTGCCGAAGCCGGCCGGGATGTCTTGGGAGGAAGCGGCCGGGCTGATGCTGACCGGCACCGCGGCGGCCCACCTGGTCGCGGCGACCGGAGTGACCGACGGCGAGACGGTGCTGCTCAACGGTGCCGCCGGCGGCGTGGGGCTGTACGCCGCCCAGCTGGCAAGGCACCGCGGCGCCCGGGTGCTGGGGACGGCGATGCCGGACGACCACGACGTGCTGCGCGAGATGGGCGTGGAGCCGTTCGACTTCCGCGAGGACGTCGAGTCCTGGGTGCACGAGCAGGCTCCCGACGGTGTGGACGCCGTACTGGATGCGGTAGGCGCGCCACCGGTGCTCGACCTCTCCCTCGCGGTGGCCAGTGACCGCGAGCGGGTCGCGACGCTGATCCCCAGCCCGGCAGCGGCCGAGCGCGGCATCACCCAGCTCGGCTTCGGTGACGGCGCCGACCCCGGCACCGAGCTCCGCGCCGCCGCCCGCTTCGACCTGGTCAAGGGCGTGGAGGAGGGCTGGCTCCGCGTGGTGGTCGCCGAGACCTTCTCCCTGGACCGGGCGGCCGACGCCCACCGCGCGATGGTGAGCGAGCACGGCGCCGGGAAGATCGTGCTGCGCACGTGACCGACAGCGCCCGCGAGATCGAGAACCTGCTCTACACGTACGCCGACCGCATCGATCGCGGTGACTTCGACGGAGTGGCCGACCTGTTCGAGCACGGCCGCATCCACGGGGTCGAGGGCGGCGGCCCCGAGACCCTTTTCGAGGGACGCGACAAGGTGCGCGCCCTCTACGGCAGGACCACCCGCCTCCACGAGGACACCGGGACTCCGCGCACCAAGCACCTCACGACCAACGCGATCATCGAGGTGGACGACGAGGCCGGCACCGCGACGTCGCAGTCCAGCTACCTGGTCACCCAGGCCACCCCGGACCTCCCGCTGCAGGTGATCATCACCGGCCGCTACCGCGACACCTTCCACCGCATCGACGGCCGGTGGTGGTTCGACACCCGCACGATGTACGTCGACCAGACCGGCGAGCTCGGCCACCACCTCACCCTCTGAGGCGGCGCCGCCGACCTGTCACGGCACTGCTACTGCAGGTAGCCCTCGACCGTCGAGGCGTCCCGCTCCGCCTCCGACGACGGGTCCTGGCCGGCCTCGCGACGGGCGTTGCGCCGACGCAGGAGGTCCCACGTCTGGTCGAGCTCGACCTCGAGGTGCTTGAGCCGCTCGCGCTCCGCGTCGTCAAGGCCCTGCCCGACGTGCCGCTCACGGAGCTCGTGCTCCTCCTGGACCAGCGCGTCGATCCGCTCGCGCAGCGGGTCGTCCGCCATGGGTCACCTCCCGGTCGTACCTGACAGGACACTAAGCCCTAGGTTGGAGTGATGGGGACCGTCTCCCAGCTCATGCCCACCGCCGTCGAGGACGACGCGATCGTCTTCCGGCTCAGCGACCCTCAGCACGAGCTCACCGACGTCAAGGTGTGGTTCGACGTGGAGCTCGGCGCCGAGGTCGGCATGGCCGAGGTCGAGGGCGGCTGGGAGCTGCGGCTCGACCTCCCCGACCTCGACTGCCTGGAGTACCTCTTCGACGCCGGCGGCGTCATGGCGCCGGACCCCGGCAACCCTGACCAGGTCGAGGGCGCCTTCGGGCCGCACTCCTGGCTGGCGATGCCGGGCTACCAACCGCCCGCGTGGCTCGCGCAGGAGGCCGCGGACGGCAAGCGCCACCAGCTCACGGTGGGCGAGATCGACGTCGAGGTCTGGGAGCCGGAGGGCCAGGAGGACGCACCGCTGCCGCTGTTGCTCGTCCACGACGGCGCCGAGATGGATGCCTACGGCGGCGTGGTCCGCTACGCCGCGACGCGGCCGCCGATGCGCGTGGGACTGCTGAGCCCGGGGAACGCCCGCGACGAGCGCTACGCCGCCAACCCGGCGTACGCCGCGGCCCTGGTCGGCGACGTGATCCCGGCGCTGATCGGCGCCGTGCCGACGACGTACGAACCCGTCCTCCTCGGGCAGAGCCTCGGTGGGCTGGCCGCGCTCCACGCGGCGTGGCTCTACCCCGACGCCTTCTCGGGGCTGGTGCTGCAGTCCGGGTCGTTCTTCACCCCGGTGCTGGACCCGCAGGAGTCCGGCTACGCCCAGTTCGACCAGGTGGTGGGCTTCGTCGCCTCGCTGCACGAGTCGACCGCGGCACCCGAGGCGTTCCCGCCGGTGGCCTTCACCTGCGGTCTCGCCGAGGAGAACCTCGCCAACAACCGGCTCATCCACACCCACCTCGCCGACCTCGGCGTCCCGGTCACGTGGGGGGAGGTGCGCCAGGGCCACACGTGGATGTGCTGGCGCGACACCCTCGACCCGCACCTCGGTGACCTTCTCTCGAGAGCCTGGAGCTAGGTCATGGAGCGCCACCAGGTCGAGCTCGACTCGCCGTTCGGTCACGCCGGCACGGTGATCCGCTACGGCCACTACGGCCGGCCGGTGCTGGTCTTCCCGAGCGAGCGCGGCCGGGCGTGGGACTACGAGAGCAACGGCATGGTCGGTGCCGTGGCCGACCTCATCGACGGCGGTCGCTGCAAGCTCTACTGCGTCGACTCCTTCGACGAGCAGACCTGGTCGGACTCCTCGCTCCCGCTGGAGGAGCGCGCCCGGCGGCACGGTGCTTATGCGAGCTGGGTCGTCGACACCGTGGTGCCCTTCGTCGGCCAGGACAGCCCCGGCGCCGGCAGTGATGGGCAGGGTGCGGTCGTCACCGGCTGCTCGATGGGCGCCTACCACGCGCTCCAGCTCGCGCTGACCCGCGCCGACCTCTTCCCGGTCGCGATCTGCCAGAGCGGCAACTACGACCCGGCCGACTGGAACGCCTGGGGCGAGCGCGGCGAGGCGGCGTACTTCACCAACCCGAGCGACTACGTCGCCCACCTGCACGGCGACCACCTCGACTGGCTGCGCCGGCAGCTCAACGTCGTGCTCGTCGTCGGGGAAGGGCCGTGGGAGACCCACCCGACCGGTTCGCTGCCGTCCGCGCGACACCTCGGCGGGCTGCTGGCCGAGAAGGGCATCCCGCACGAGCTCGACGTCTGGGGCCACGACTCGGCCCACGACTGGGACTGGTGGCGCAAGCAGATCGCGCACCACCTGCCGCGGTTCGTCTGACGGTCAGCCGCCCAGGCCGTCGAGGTAGCCGGCGATCCTGTCGGCCGGCCACTCCGCGTCGAGCTGGGCGGTGACCCGGTCGAGCACCTCGGCCGGCGTACCTTCGGCCTCGGTCCACCCCGACCGTTCCCACCCGTCGAGATAGGCGTCGGCCCCGGTGTCACCGAGCCGCATCGCGGCCTCGTCGATCGCCTCCTGGAAGCGTTGCGCCAGCTCGGCCTTCACGATCTCGTCGCCCGCGCGGGCCGCGACCATCGAAGGAAGCTCGCGCCACCGCGTCACCTGGTACTCGCTCACGTGCCGGAGCCTAGAGCCTCGACGCCTAGCATCGACGCATGACCGATGCTCCCGCGCTGCCCGGCGACGCCGTCGCGCTCACCCACGGCACCCGGATGCCCCTGCTGGGTTTCGGCACCTGGCAGATCAAGGGGAAGGACGCGGTGCGTGCAACCTCGGCAGCGCTGGAGGCGGGCTACCGCCATCTCGACACCGCCACCATCTACGGCAACGAGGGTGAGGTGGGGCGCGCCCTCGCGGAGAGCGGTGTGCCGCGCGACGAGGTGTTCGTGACCACCAAGTGCCCGCCTCGGCGTGCCGGTCGCGAGCTCGACACGCTCAAGGAGAGCCTCGACCTTCTGCAGACCGACCAGGTCGACCTCTGGCTGATCCACTGGCCCGGTGACGGCTCGACCAACCTCGACCTGTGGCGCGCGTTCGTCGAGGCCCGGGAGTCGGGCCTGGCTCGGGAGATCGGGGTGAGCAACTTCGACGCCGAGCTGATCGACGAGGTCGGCCAGGGCACCGACGTGGTGCCCGCGGTCAACCAGATCGAGTGGAGCCCGCTGCTCTACGACGCGGGCGTCGTCGCCGCGCACCAGGCCCGCGGCGTCGTGCTGGAGGGCTACAGCGCCCTCCGGGGCGGCACGCTCGACCATCCCGCGATCGTGGAGATCGCGGAGCGGCTGGGCCGGACGCCGGCACAGGTGATCATCCGCTGGCACCTGGATCACGGGATCGTGGTGATCCCCAAGTCCGTCAACCCGGAGCGCATCCGGTCCAACGCGGATGTCGGCGGGTTCAGCCTGACTCCGGACGACCTGGCGATCCTCGACACCCTGGCTGGCCACTGACCCCACCTGCGCGCGCCCGGCATCTCTGCTAGGCAGGGTCCATGGGAGTTCCCGGCAACGCGCCGCCGCCCGGTCTTGCCGAGACCGAGCTGTTCGCGGTCGACGCCTACCGCACCGAGTTCGAGGCGACAGTCACCGAGGTCGATCGCGAGGCCGGCCGGGTCGCGCTGGCCCGGACGGCGTTCTATCCCGTCGGCGGCGGCCAGCCCAGCGACGTCGGCACCCTCCAGACGGCCGAGGGCACCTCCTTCGTGACCGGCGTACGCCGCGAGCGCGGCACGATCTGGCACACGATCGACACGGAGGGGGACGGCGAGCTGCCGGGCGTCGGCACCGAGGTCCAGGGCACGATCGACTGGACCCGGCGGCACCAGCTGATGCGCACCCACACGGCGCTGCACATCCTGTGCGGGGTGATCTGGGCCGACTACTCGATCCCGGTCACCGGCGGCAACATGGAGCCGATGAAGGGGCGCCTGGACTTCCCGTTCCCGGCGATGTCGGCCGACCTCGGAGCGTCCGTCGAGCGGCGGATCAACGACGAGATCGCGAAGGCGCACGAGATCGTCGTCGACTTCCTGCCGCGCAGCGTCGCCGACACCGACCCGGCCCTGATCCGGACGAGCGCCAACCTGATCCCGCAGGAGATCGACCCGCTCCGCGTCATCGACATCGTTGGGCTCGACCGGCAGGCCGACGGCGGCACCCACGTGCTGTCGACCGCGGAGGTTGGCGGCGTACGCGTGGTGGGCACCGAGAGCAAGGGCAAGGACAACAAGAGAATTCGAATCGAGGTCGTTGATGACTGACCACCTGGTGGGGCTGCTGCTCGGCGCCGAAGAGGACTGGCCGCGCGCGTTCGAGGAGATCCAGCGCCGGGTCGGACCGCTCACGGTCGAGGGTGAGACCCACACCGTCTCCAGCGAGCGGCTCTCCATCGAGCCGTTCCGGCTGGACGACCCGGTCCGCACCGAGCTGGTGATCGACCGGCTCGCGCACTGGTACTACCACCCGCGGGAGTGGCTCAAGAAGGCCGCGCTGGTCAACGGCACCTACCTGCTCAACAGCCCGTTCACCTTCCAGTCGATGGAGAAGCACAGCGCCTACTGCGCGCTGGTCCGCATGGGGTTCAAGGTCCCGCCGACCACGCTCGTGCCCTACAAGAACCCCGTCGACAACGTTCGCTGGGCCTACACCTCGGAGAAGTACAACCGCGAGTTCGACCTCGACAAGGTCGCCGACGATCTCGGCTACCCGCTCTACATGAAGCCGTTCGACGGCGGCGCCTGGCGCGGCGTCTCCCGGATCGAGGACCGCGGCGACCTGCACAAGGCATACGACGAGTCCGGCGAGATGCTGATGCACCTCCAGGCCACGGTCGACTACGAGCACTTCGCCCGCGCGCTGTCGATCGGCCCGGAGACGATGGTGATGGACTTCCGGCCCGACCAGCCCATGCACCTGCGCTACGCCGTCAACCACGGCTTCCTGTCGGAGGCCGCCGGCAAGCAGACCGTGGCGACCTCGAGGATCGTCAACGCCTTCTTCCGCTGGGAGTTCAACTCCTGCGAGATGCTCGTCGTCGGCGACGACGTCTACCCGATCGACTACGCCAACGCCTGCCCGGACGTGTCGGTGACCTCGCTCCACTACTACTTCCCCTGGGCGATCACCGCGCTCGTGCGCTGGTCGACCTACTGCGCCGTCAACAACAGGAAGTCCGAGGTCGACCTCCAGACCAAGCGCTACTTCGACATCGCCGACGACGCCGAGCTGTCGTACGAAGAGAAGATCGACCGCTACCTCGCCCTCGCCGACGAGCACTTCGAGACCGAGCGCTACTGGGAGTGGTCGGGCAAGCACCTCGCCCACCTGCCCGAGGCGGTGCTGGAGTGGGTCACCGGCGACGACTTCGACCGGCTGCTCCGCGACACCGTCGCTGCGACGTACCCGCCGCACGAGCAGGAGGAGTTCCTCGCCCACTTCCGCGGGCTGGTCGGTCTGTGGGCCTCCGAGCAGACGGGCGTCTCAGCCGACGGGTAGCGCCGTGGTCGACCGGGCGGCGACCGCGCGCAGCGCCGCGAGGACGCCGACCGTCGCCGTGACGACGAGCAGGAAGACCTGGAAGACGACCAGGCCGCCGCTGAGCTCGTCGTTGCCGAGGCCGACGTCGAAGAAGCCGGAGATCGCACTGACCAGACAGGCGATCGCGAGCAGTCCGCCCGCGAGGTCGACCACGAGGAGGACGCCGATCGCGAGGACGAGCCGGCGTGCACTGGTCATGCCGGTCATCCTCACACCGGCAGGCCGTCAGAAGCGGTAGGTCGTCTGCCCGTGCTCGTCGCCGAAGACCAGCACCTTGCTGGGCGGCACCCGGAACACCACCGCGCCGTCACCCTGGCCGTCGCCCTGGTGGCTGACCTCGAAGAACCGGCCGTCGCGCGCCTCGAAGACCCAGTCGCCGTCGTACTTGGTGCGCCACTCCTCGGTGAGCTCCTGCAGCAGCGCCTGGTCCTCCACCCGGGTCGCCACGCCTTCGACGCTGATGTCCTTGCCGCTGCCCCACCCGTCGGCGCCGAGCGGCCCGGCGGTGACGACCACGTGGGCGTCGTGCTCGAGGTTGCGCATCTTCTGCTCGGCATCGCCGGTGCAGAAGAAGAACGCGCCGTCGCGCCACACGCCGCAGAGGGGTACGGCGTGCGGCCGGCCGTCGCGGCGGACCGTGACGAGCCAGTAGAGCGGCGCGTCGGCGAGACGCCGGTCGATGTCGCCCCACTCGGGGGCGGTGGCCGAGGCGTCGCCGTACAGCGGGGAGATCGTTCCTGAGGTCATGCGTATACCGACCGGGTGAGGGACCGGCACTCATCGATGAGAGAGGCTGGCCCCGTGCGTTTCACCGAGCGGGAGCTGACCGTGGCCCTCGAGGGCGCGGCGAAGAGCGTGCTGGCGGTGCAGGACAAGACGGTGCGCAAGAGGCAGCGGACGGCCGACGAGGCGTGGGCTGCGCTGACGAAGTACCAGCGGTTCCAGATGCTCGACGGCCTCGGCGACCAGCTGCTCCCGGTGCTCGTCGGCCTGCCGGACGTCGAGGTCGCCGCCGGCACCCGGCCGACGTTCACGACTGCCCAGATCGGCGCCGCGGTCGAGGAACGGCTGGCCGGCGAGAACCTGGGCGTGAAGGGGCTGCGACGGAAGGTGGTCGTCCAGGCCCGGATCGCGCTGGTGAAGATCGCCCTCGAGGCGATCCCCCCGCGCCAGGATCCCGACGCGCTGATCGTCCCGGACCACCTCTAGCCCGGTCCGGGGGTAGTCCGTGGACAAACGGCCCCGGAATCCCGGGATCAGGGGCCGTTGAATCACGGACTATCCCGACAGCGCCGAGTCCACGACCGCCTTGGCCTCCGCCTGCACCTCGGCGAGGTGCTCGGGGCCCTTGAACGACTCGGCGTAGATCTTGTAGACGTCCTCGGTGCCGGAGGGGCGGGCGGCGAACCACGCCGACTCGGTGGTGACCTTGAGGCCGCCGATCTTCGCGTGGTTGCCTGGTGCCTCGGTGAGCTTGCCGGTGATCGGCTCGCCGGCCAGCTCGGTGGCGGCGACGTCGTCGGGGGAGAGGGCGCCGAGCTTGGCCTTCTGCTCGCGGGTGGCGGGGGCGTCGACGCGGGCGTACGCCGGGTCGCCGTGCTGGGCGACGAGGTCGGCGTAGTGCCGGCTCGGGCTCTCGCCGGTCTTCGCAAGGATCTCGGACGCGAGCAAGGCGAGGATCAGCCCGTCCTTGTCGGTGGTCCACGTGGTCCCGTCCAGGCGGAGGAACGACGCGCCCGCGGACTCCTCGCCGCCGAAGCCGAACGAGCCGTCGATCAGCCCCGGCACGAACCACTTGAAGCCGACCGGCACCTCGACCATCGGCTTGCCGAGCCCGGCGGCCACCCGGTCGATCATCGAGCTCGACACCAGGGTCTTGCCGATCTGCGCCCCCGACGGCCAGCCCGGACGGCCACCGCCGAAGAGGTACTGGATGGCGACCGCCAGGTAGTGGTTGGGGTTCATCAGCCCGGCGTCGGGCGTGACGATGCCGTGCCGGTCGGAGTCAGCGTCGTTGCCGGTCGCGATCGCGTAGGTGTCCTTCTGGGCGACGAGCGAGGCCATGGCCGACGGGGACGAGCAGTCCATCCGGATCTTGCCGTCCCAGTCGAGGGTCATGAACCGCCACGTCGCGTCGACCAAGGGGTTGACCACGGTGAGGTCGAGGTCGTGGCGGTTGCCGATCTCGGCCCAGTAGTCCACGGACGCACCACCGAGCGGGTCGGCGCCGATCTTGACGCCGGCGTCCTTGATCGCGGCGAGGTCGACCACCGCGGGCAGGTCGTCGACGTAGATGCCCATGAAGTCGTAGGAGCTCGCGGCCGCGCGCGCCTTCGAGAACGGCGTGCGTCGTACGCCGTCGAGCCCGGCCTTGATCAGCTCGTTGGCGCGCGCCGCGATCACCGCAGTCGCGTCGCTGTCGGCCGGTCCACCGTGCGGCGGGTTGTACTTGAACCCGCCGTCCGAGGGCGGGTTGTGCGACGGCGTCACCACGATGCCGTCGGCCAGCCCCTGCGACTTCCCTTTGTTGGACCGGAGTATCGCGTGGGACACCGCCGGGGTCGGGGTGTAGGCGTCGCGGCTGTCGACCAGCACCGTCACGTCGTTGGCGGCCAGCACCTCGAGCGCCGTCGCCCAGGCCGGCTCGGACAGCCCGTGGGTGTCGCGGCCGATGAAGAGCGGGCCGTCGTACCCCTGCTGCTTGCGGTAGTCGCAGATGGCCTGTGTGGTCGCGAGGATGTGCCACTCGTTGAACGCCGTGTCGAGCGACGACCCGCGGTGGCCGCTGGTGCCGAACACCACCTGCTGCTCGACGACCTCCGGATCCGGGACCTGGGTGTAGTACGCCGTCAGCAGGTGCGGCAGGTCCACCAGGTCCTGCGGCTGGGCGAGCTGTCCTGCGCGGGGGTCGGCCATGTGGCCATCATGCCGTGGGCCGGGACGCATCGAGCCACTCGCTCAGCGCGGTCGTCAGCGCGGCCGGGGCGTCGTACTGCATCAGGTGACCGGCGTCGGGCACCTCGGTCAGACGTGCGCCCGGGATCAGCGACGCCAGCCGGCGTCCGGTCTCCAGCGGGATCCAGGCGTCGTCGGCACCCCACAGGATCCGCACCGGCAGCTCCAGCTCGCCGAGGCGGCGCTCGTTGTCGTCGAGCAGGTCGAGGTCGTAGTCGGCGATCTGCCGGTAGAACGCCGGCTGCCCGAGCTCGCCCGTCCACGGCTCGACGAGCGCATCGAGGTCCTCCGGCGCGAGCCCGCGATGGGTGGCGTTGCCGACGTAGGCGCGGACGATCGCCTCGTGGATGTACGCCGGGAGCTGGGGCAGGAGGGCCGGGTTGTCCTGGACGAACCGGAAGAACGGCGACCCGCTCGGGCCGATCGCCACGACGTCGACCAGGAACAGCGAGGCGTACGCCGCGCCCTCGACCAGGTGCGCCCGCAGCGACACCAGCCCGCCGAGGTCGTGCGCGACGACCTGCGGACGGTCGAGGCCCCAGTGGTCGACCCAGTGGTCGAGCAGGGCCTTGAACGCCGCCGCGTTGACGTCGGCGGCGACGCGATGCCCGGGATCCATCGACGAGCGGCCGTAGCCGGCCATGTCCCACAGGTGCACGGTGAACCGGTCGGCCAGCGCCTCGGCGTACGGTGCCCAGACCCGAGAGGAGAACGGCGTCCCGTGGCAGAAGACGACCGGCGGTCCGGTCCCGGTCCGGCCCCAGGCGATCCGCCGGCCGTCCCACTCGAAGGTCTCGGTCAGCTCCATGAGAGCCATGGTGCGAGACACGGCGAGCGTAGCCAACGTCACGCGTCCGCGGGCCGGAACGAGCGACGTTCGTCCGATCGTCGAGGAGGCCGCTGGACCACCGCCCGGCAGTCCCGGCGAACCCGCCCGAGGACCCGGCTCCGTCGGGTGTCCTGTCCGCATGAGCCTGCTCGACCTGCCCGCGCCTGCGCCCGTTCGGGCGCCCGCGGCCGAGGTCGTTCCGGTACCCGTCCACCCCCAGCTGCGCAGCGTCCTGCGCCGGGTTGGCATCAACCTCCTCGTGGCCTGCGTGATCCCCGGGATCGTCTTCTACTCGATGTTCGTGACCTTCGGCGTGTGGCCCGCGATCGGGGCGTCCCTGACCTGGTCGTACGGCGCCCTCGCGATCCGCCGGCTCACCGGCCGGCGTACGTCAGGGATGCTGCTGCTCACGGCGGGCGTGCTCACCCTCAGGACGATCGTGGCGCTGGCGTCGCACAGCACCTTCATCTACTTCCTGCAGCCGGTGCTGACCGACCTGCTGATCGGCACTGCCTTCCTGGCCTCGGCGCTGACCGCGCGGCCGGTGGTGGCCCGGCTGGCCGGCGACTTCTACCCGCTCACCGACGAGCTGCACGCGCGGCCGGCGATGCGGCGGCTGTTCCGCCGGCTCACCCTGCTGTGGGCAGCGGCCCTGCTCGCCAAGGCGGGGGTGGTCTTCACGCTCCTGCTCAGCCAGCCGCTGGGGACGTTCGTGCTCGCCAAGAGCATCCTCGTGCCCATCACCAACGCGACCTGCATCGGTCTGACCATCGTGGCGGCCACCGCGGTCGCAAGACACGAGGGGCTGCTGCCCACGCGCACCGCGATACTTCGCACATGGCCCTCCAGGACTTCCCGCGCCACCAGCTGACCTTCGGCCCCAGCCCGGTCCACCCGCTCTCCCGTCTCAGCGCCCACCTCGGTGGTGCCCAGGTGTGGGCCAAGCGCGAGGACTGCAACTCGGGCCTCGCGTACGGCGGCAACAAGACCCGCAAGCTGGAGTACCTGATCCCGGAGGCGCTGGCCCAGGGCGCTGACACGCTGGTCTCGATCGGCGGCCACCAGTCCAACCACACCCGCCAGGTGGCCGCGGTGGCCGCGCACCTCGGGCTCCAGTGCGTGCTGGTGCAGGAGAACTGGGTCCCCGAGTGGACCGACCCGCTCAGCACCCAGGTCGGCAACATCCTGCTGAGCCGGGTCATGGGGGCCGAGGTGCGGCTGGACCCGGCCGGCTTCGACATCGGCTTCCGCGACTCGTGGCGCGAGGCTCTCGAGGACGTCGAGCAGCGCGGCGGTACGCCGTACGCCATCCCGGCCGGCGCCTCCGACCACCGGCTCGGCGGGCTGGGCTTCGCGGGCTGGGCCTACGAGGTCGTCGAGCAGGAGGCGGAGCTCGGCGTCTTCTTCGACACGATCGTGGTCTGCACCGTCACCGGGTCGACGCACGCCGGCATGATCGCCGGGTTCGCGGCGCTCGAGGAGGCCGGTGGCCGGCCGCGGCGGGTGCTCGGCATCGACGCGTCGGCGACCCTCGACAAGACCCGTGACCAGGTCGGGCGGATCGCCCGCAACACCGCCGAGCTGATCGGCGTCGGCCGCGACCTGCGGGACGACGAGATCACCGTGCTGGAGGGCTGGGCGGGCGACGTCTACGGCGTACCGGTGCAGTCGACGCTCGACGCGATCCGGCTCACCGGCCAGCTCGAGGGCGTCATCCTCGACACCGTCTACGAGGGCAAGTCGATGGCCGGCCTCGTCGACCTGGTGCGCAACGGCGACATCCCCAAGGACTCGACGGTCCTCTACGCCCACCTCGGCGGGCAGCCGGCCCTCAACGCCTACGCCAGCCTCTTCCCGACGACCGAGCGGGTCTAGGTCGCTGTGGGCGGAGGTGGCGGCTGGGTGCCCCGCTGGTTGAGCTGGTCGGCCAGTGCCTGGGCGGCTCCGCTCGCCACGTCGAGCGGTTGCGGGGCGTGGTCCCAGTCGATGTCGACGTGCGCCGGGTTGGCGGCGTCGAACACCACCGGCAGGTTGAGCCCGGGCTGCGGCCAGCGCTTGGTCTGGGCGTAGAAGCTGCCCTGCCCGGAGAACGCCGGCATCCCGGGTGCCTCTATCGCGTAGGCGATCGTGCACGGCGCGATCATCGCGTTCCGATCCATGATGCTGGCCGCGACGACGTGCATGGTGCCGCGGGTCGGCTGCGACATGCCGCCTCCGGCCGCGGAACCGAGCGCCTGCGGCAGCCCGGTCCCGGCCCGCTTCACCAGCAGCCGGACCAGCACGATGACGAGCACCGCCACGACGATCGGCGTCACAAGCGACGCGATCAGGATGACGACGACGGAGTTGCTCACGAGAGGAGGGTGCCGCAGGTGCGGCATGCTGCGCTACGTGGGATTCGTCGTGGCGCTGGTGCTGCTGGTCGCGGGATGGCTGGCGATCGGACCCTGGGTGCTCGCCCTGCTGGTTGTCGCACTCCTCGTGCCCGCCACCCGTCGGCGGATGCTGCCGGACCGCTGGCTGCTCGCCGGTCTCGCGGCGGTGGTGGTCTCGGCGACCGCGGTCGTGGTGCTGCTGCCGGACGGGCGACTGCCGATCCCGCCCGGTGGCGGGCTGCTCGTCACGTCGTCGTACGACGGACACGCCGTCGAGGCCCAGCCGATCGTGCTAGGCGTGCCGCAGCACCCGGGGCTGGCCGCGAACGGCAGCAGCACGATGCACTCCGACGCCTGGGCGACCGACAGCTACGAAGGACCCGGCCCGCTCGGCCAGGACCCCGAGGTCACGACGTCGTGGTACGGCCTGAAGGAGTGCGCGACGCTGGCGTTCGACCCGGACGGCCGGCTCATCGGGCTCTGCGGCGACCGCAGCGGCCCGCTCATGCACGTGCTCGACCCCGTGAGCATGCGGCCGCTGGACACCCTCGACCTGCCGGACCGCGAGGAGTCGGACAAGCGGCCGTGGGAGGACCTCTGCGGCGGCGCGTACTTCTACCTCGACGCGCAGGCGCACGCGGTCGTCGCGACGACCGACCGCCGGGTGCTCACCGTCGACAGCGACGGGCTGGACGTGATCGACGAGGTGGACCTGAGCGACGTGGTGCCGGACGACGACTGCCTGGTCGCGCTGCTGCCCGACTGGTACGGCAACACGTGGTACGTCACCCAGGACGGCCGGGTCGGAGTCGCGGGCGGCGCCGACCCGATGGACCTCGACGGCGAGATCGCGAACTCGATCGCGTCCGACGACGCCGGCGTCTACCTCGTCACCACGGAGGCCTTCTACAAGGTCGCGCTGGACGACCAGGCCGAGCCGAGTCGTCGTGTGGGAGGCGGCGTACGACAACGGTGACGGCAAGAAGCCCGGACAGCTGAGTGCCGGCAGCGGTACGACGCCGACGGTGCTGCCCAGCGGCCTGGTCGCCATCACCGACAACGCCGAGCCGCGGATGAACGTGCAGTTCTACGACACCCTCGACGGCAGCCTGGTCTGCGAGGCGGCCGTGTTCGGCAAGGGCGAGAGCGCCAGCGACAACTCACTCGTCGCGGTGGGCGACGCGAGCGTGGTGGTCGAGAACAACTACGGCTACGAGGCGCCCTGGTCGACCATGGCGGGGCGGGCGACCACCGGGGGCTGGCCCGTGTCGACGCGGACCCGGCCACCGGCGAGTGCACGGTCGGCTGGACCTCCGACGAGATCGCGCCCACCTCGGTGGCCAAGGTCTCGCTGGCCACCGGGTTGGTCTACGCCTACACGACCCGCTCGTCGTGGTGGGGCGTCAGCGCGTGGTACCTCACCGCGATCGACGCGCGCACCGGCGAGACGGCGTACTCCGTCCGCACGGGCACCGGGACCCTGTTCAACAACCACTACTCCGCGGTCACGCTCGGCCCCGACGGCTCGGCGTACGTCCCGACGCTGGGCGGGATGGTCCGCATCCAGGACGGCTAGGAGCTAGAGGCCCAGCTCGCCGAGGTCGTCGGGTACGTCGACGGCGTGCTGCTGCAGTGCCTCCAGCGGCACGAAGGCGAGCACGGCGGCGTTCGTCGAGGCGAGGACGACGTGCGCGGCCGACCCGTCGCGGTGTGCGCGGGCCCAGTTGAGCGCGGTGACGCACCAGCGGTCACCCGGCACCAGCCCGGGGAAGCCGTACTCCGGCATGGGCGTGGTCAGGTCGTTGCCGATGCCCTGCTGATGGGCCAGGAAGCCCCCGGTGACCACCGCGCAGATCGTGTGGCTGCCGCGGTCCTCCTGGCCGGTCCGGCAGCACCCGTCGCGGAAGAACCCGGTCATCGGGTCGGTCCCGCACGGCTCGAGCTCCCCGCCCAGGACGTTCCGCTCGGTCACCCGTCCAGCATGGCACCGAACCTCCGAGGGGCGAGGCGGGACCGACGAAAGCGCTCGACCGGGCCTCTACTCCGCCTCGGGCGCCCGGTGTCGCCGGCGCTTGATCTCGGCCCGGGCGATCACGTAGGCGACGACGACCGGCCAGACGTACTTCGCCTTGTCCAGGACCCACCACACCTGGTCCGGGACGTGCCAGTCCGGCAGGTCCGGCGTCGGGAGGTCCGGCCAGGGGACCGAGGGCAGGTCCGGGAACGGGACGTGCGGCCAGGGGACGTTGATCGCGATGTGTACGGCGACGAAGGTCAGCAGGATCGGGACCAGCACCTTGGCGGCCCCACCCAGGGCCGCCAGCGCGGCGTAGCGGTTCGGGTGCTCACGCAGCTTGTCGTCGTAGCGCTCGGCGTGGCTGCCGGCCGCGGGGACCAGGTCGACGCCGCCCAGCCGGACCAGCGCGGTGACGTCGTCGCCGTCGGGGTAGAGCGTCGCCCGCCGTGGTGCCCCGAGCGCGGAGTAGTAGACGAGGAGCTTGGCCGGCCCGTCCGTCGCCGAGAGCGTCACCTTGTCCGACATGGTCTTCCGCTCGGCCCGGAGCTCACCGTCGACGTACCAGCGCACCAGGTGCGAGGCGGTGCGGCCCGCGACGACGCGGTGCTCGTGGCCCTCGTGGTCGAGGGTCCAGACCTGGTCGGGCGGCATGCGTCGACGCTAGGGAACCGCAAGACCTGTCACATCGGGCCGAGGTCGGCCGCGGTATGACTTTGGTCGTGGCCACCCTCCGCCCCGCGCAGCCCGCCGACAGCACTGCCGTCGCCTCGGTCTGGGAGGCCGCGTGGCACGACGGACACCGCGGCCACGTGCCCGACGCCCTGATCGAGGCCCGCGACCCGGCGTACTTCCGGGCGCGGGCCATCGAGCTGGCGGACCACATCACGGTGGCCGTCGACGGCGACGAGCTGCTCGGCGTCCTGATCGTCAAGGCCGACGAGCTGCAGCAGATCATGATCAGCGCCGCAGCACGTGGCCGCGGGATCGGCGGCCTGCTGCTCGCCGAGGCCGAGCGCCAGGTCGCCTCGGCCGGACACGAGGAGATCTGGCTGGCCGTGGTGCCAGGCAACACCACCGCACGGCGGTTCTACGAGAGCCACGGCTGGGTCGACCGCGGCGAGGAGACCTACGACGCGGTGACCTTGGGCGGTACGACGGTGGCGGTCCCGGTCTGCCGGTACGTCAAGGGGCTGAACATCGCCAGCCAACAGCTGACCTGACCCGACGACTGCGCGGGGGTCGGGGAGCTCACAGCGTCACCAGGGCGGTCACGCCCAGCAGGACGCCGGTGAGGTAGGTGCCCATCGCGCCGGCGTCGCGGACCGGACCGTGCCCGGCCAGCGTCTTCGCGGTCAGCATCCCGAAGGCGTGCAACGAACGGGCCGCCAGCGCGGCGATCGCCAGCGCGTTGAGCCACCAGCCATCGGTGAGGGCCGAGCAGACGACGATCAGTACGGCGAGCGTGGGGACGTACTCGCTGGCGTTGCCGTGTGCACGCTGGGCGATGTACATCCGGTCCGCCGGGTCGGACGGCTGCTGGTTGCCGGTGGCGCCGCGGATCGCGCGGTGCCGGGTGACGTTGGCGCCGAGCAGGAAGAGCAGCACGCCCATGAGGGCGATGCAGACGACGGGAACGGTGCTCATGACAGGAGTTCCTCTCGGGCGAAGGTGTCGGTGCTGAACAGGCGGCGGACGATGACTCCGCTGAGGTCGGTGCCGAGCAGTGCGTCGGTCTTGTGCATGCCGCCGGGGCAGGTGACGTTGACTTCGATCAGCCGGCCGGCGATGACGTCGAGCCCGGCGATCGCGATGCCGTGGGCGACCAGCCGCGGGGCCAGGGCCTCGGCGATCCGGCGGTCGGCGGCGTCGATCGCGGCGGCCGCGACGGGCGGTCCGATCCGGAAGTCGTCGTCCGACGGCCGCCGCAGGACGGCGCCGACGATCTCCCCGTCGACGAGGAAGAGCCGCTTGTTGCCGTCGGTCACCGAGGGCAGGTACTCCTGCACGATCACGTGACGGCCGCCCGCGGTCGCGGACTCGGCCAAGGCGCGGCAGGCCCGGCCCGCCTCCAGGAGCCAGACGTCGATGCCGGCGAACCCGTCGACCGGCTTCACCACCGCCGCGCCGTACGTCGCCACGAAGGTCTCGACCTCGGCGGCGCGACTCGTCACGACGGTGGCCGGGCACAGCTCGGGCAGGTGCAGCGCGAGCAGCTTCTCGTGCAGGGCGCGTACGCCGGCCGGGCGGTTGACCACCCGGACGCCGGCCGCGGCGGCCAGGTCGAGGAGGTAGGTCGTGTGCAGGTAGCGCGCGTCCACGGGCGGGTCGATCCGCAGCCACACGAGCTCGCAGGCCGCGGCCACGTCGAGCGTCGCGTGCTCGACCTCGTCGTACCACCTCGGCTCGACGACCCAGCGATGGTCGGCGCCGCGGTGCCGCGGCCGCAGCGAGATCCGCACGGCCCTCGCGACCAGCCGCTCGCCGGAGACCCCGAGGTCCGCCGGCTGGCAGACCCACACCTCGGCGCCCTCGGTCTGGCAGGCGTCCATCAGGCCGACCGACGCGTCGATGTCGGCGCACAGCCCGGCCAGCGGGTCGGTGACGAAGAGCGTCTTCATGCCACGGCCCGTTCCGTGACAGCGAGGTCGCCGTCGGCCGCGGCCCGCCACAGCTCGGCCAGCCGGGGCGCCTCGGGCTCGAGGTCGGCAAGGGTGCGGGCGCGCAGTGCGTCGTCGTACATCAGGGCGGCGACGGCCCCGACCACCTCGGCCAGGCGTTCCTCGGGCTGGACGTCGAGGAAGCGGACCTCGAGGTAGCGTCCCCGCGGCCGCACCGGCGGGAAGAGGGTCGACAGGTGCTCGTCAGGACCGGTGAAGGGCACGGCTCCCCGCGCGAAGTCGGCGTACGCCGCGACCGGGTCGCCGCCGCACAGCAGCCGGCCGTCGAAGGCCGTGCGGTCGGAGTCGACCTCCAGCCAGGTCGAGAGCCGGGAGTCGGGGCCGACCGACCGTGCGAACGCCGCGGCGAGGTGGGGTCCGGCCAGGTTCAGCACCCGCCACTGCTCGAGGCCGGCCCGGCCCGGCCACCAGTCGAGGCAGACCTGGGTCGAGGCCGTGCAGCGCATCATCCGGCGACCGGCCGGCCCGATGGTGTCGAAGTGCGCCTGCATGGCGGCGTAGCGGGCGGACGTCAGCTGGAGCGGCACCTCGTCGGGTGTCCGGTGGTCGACCGGCGAGGCGTCGAGGAGGATCCCGTCCTTCTCGAGCTCGGCCCGCAGCCCGGCCACCGTGTGCCGCAGCCGGCGTACGACGGTGGGCGCAGTGCCGCACGGCTGGTTCAGCTCGACCTGCCCGCCGGGTTCGAAGCAGAGGTCGGTGGAGGTGGCGGCCCGTACCCGCTCGATCGCGACCGGAGCGCCGGTCAGCGTGTCGCGGGTGAGCAGCTCGTGCTCGAGGCCGACCCGAGTGCTCCGCGGGTTGGTGCGACCGGGGAAGAGCCGGGCGATCGGGTCCATGGCATCTCCTGATAACGTAAGGTAACCTACCGAAATAATGTAAGGAAACCTTACGGATGTCAAGGGACAGGCCGGATCGGAAGCCGATGATCGCTCTCGTGCACAACGCGGACAAGGCATTCCAGGCGCACATGATCTGGAATGCCCACGAGCGCGGCCGCCCCGACATCAAGCCGGCGCACAACTACCTCTTCGCGATCCTCGGTGACGACGGGGACCGGGCCGCCAACCTCGCCGTGCGGGCCGGCATCACCCGGCAGTCGATGGGGGAGGTGATCCGGGATCTCGTCGACATCGGGATCCTCGAGATGGTGCCGGACCCGGATGACGGGCGGGCCAAGATCGTCCGCTACACGACGGAGGGCAAGCGGTTCGCCAGCCAGGGCTTCCAGCACCTGCGCGAGCTCGAGGCGCGGTTCGAAGCGGAGTTCGGCGCCGACTACGAAGCCGCGCGCGAGGTGCTGGAGCGGGTGGTCGGGCTGCTCGGCGAGCCCGCGTCAGACGCCGGTCAGGGGTAGCGGATCCCCGTCGTCTCCTCGCTGAGCGTCCACAGCCGCCGTTGCGCGTCCTCGTCGCGGGAGAGCCTCGTCGAGGTGGCGACCTGAGGAGTTCCGCTCAGCTCGCCGAGACCGCCCGGGCCGACGTACGTCGCGCCGGGCAGGTGCGCGGTCGCGGCCATCAGCACCGGCCAGGCTCCCTGCGCGGCCGGCTGCGAGACCGCCTTGACGCTGGCGTCGAGGATCGTGGCGATGCCGCCGGCGGAGCGGCCGTACTGCCCGTTGGCCGCGAGGTGGGTGCCCGCGAAGCCCGGGTGCGCGGCCAGCGCCTTGAGCGGCAGGTCCTTGACACGCGCCCGCCGGTCGAGCTCGTAGGTGAACAGCAGGTTGGCCAGCTTGGTCTGGCCGTAGACCCGCCACTTGCGGTAGAGGCCGTGGTGCACCCTCGGGTCATCGAGCGGGGCGCTCCTCGCGACGCGGTGCATGTTGGACGAGACCGTGACCACGCGGGCGTCCTTGCTGGCGAGCAGCTGGGGGAGCAGCAGGCCGGTGAGCAGGAACGGACCGAAATGGTTGGTCACCAGCTGCAGGTCCAGGCCGTCGGAGGTGATCTGTCGCGACGTCCCCATCACACCTGCGTTGTTGACCAGCACGTCGACCGGCCCGAGCGCGGTGGCGGCCTCGCCGGCGTGGCGTACCGACCCCAGGTCCGCGAGGTCGACCTCGAGCTGTCCGATCTCGGCGGCGGGTACGGCGGTCCGGATCGTCTGGCGGGTCTCGGCCAACCGCTCCGGGCTGCGTCCGGCGAGGATCACGCGGGCGCCTCGCCGCGCCAGCTCGAGGGCGGTGTGGTGTCCGAGTCCGCCCAGCGTCGTACCGGTGACCACGACGGTGCGCCCCGCCTGGTCGGGGATGTCGGCGACCTGCCAGGCGTCGACTTTGGCTCGGGTCATGTCACGGAGTGGTGGCGAGGCTGGCGAGCACCTTCTCGCCGAGCTCGCGGTCGCCGTCGACGGTGATCTTCCCCGGCTCGGCGGCGCAGCGGCCGCCCGCCAGCCGGATGAACGACTCGCGGTCCATGTGCAACGTCACCGTAGGATCAGCCGGCTCGGTGACGCGCTGGCCGCGGCCGTTCTCGTCGATCTCGAACGCGAACGGCGCGCTGCCCTCCATGTCCAGCAACAGGCTGGTGCCGACGGGCGCGCCCACCTTCTTGCCGAGCACGAACCCAAGCCCTTCGGCGAGGTATTCCGCGGTGTGCCTGGCCGGAGCGCTGTCCAGGTTGCCGGGACGGCCGACCGCGCGGCGTACGTCCTGCTCGTGCATCCAGACGTCCAGCGGCCGGTTGCGCAGCAGCCTGCGCCAGGTCCACGGAATCCCGGCGAAGATCGGCGCGGGCTTCGCGTCGCCGTCGGTCGGCGGGTCGCTGAGCAGCGCGGTGTGCCGCCTGGTGACCACCTCGCGGATCTCGTTGATGATCGCGTCGGCGCTGGCGTCGCGGCGGTTGACGACGCCGATCTCGGTGTAGAGGCCCATGAGCCCGGTCACGTGCGGGGGCTCGCCGACCTCGGCGGTCTCCTCCGGGTTGCCCGCGAGGATGCCCTCGAGGTGCGCGGTGTGCGCGGCGCACGCCTTGACGTCCCAGCCGGCCAGGTCGGTCGGCGTCGACCACTCCGCCTCCGGCACCTGCTCCAGCAGGTCGAGGAAGTCGTTGACGGCCTGCCACCAGACGTCGACGTAGCCGGCCAGCTCCTCGCGGTCGTCGGTCCGCTCTCCGGTGGTGGTGCTCACGAGAGGTCAGCGTAGTGGCGACGCGGGCACGCCCCGTTGCCCGCGAAGTCAAGGCTGCCAGGGGTTTTGAGTTCACCGAGATCGGGATACGGCTGTAGTAACCCCCTTGCGTCCGCCTGACAGGGATCCCCTGACTCGCACCCCATCGGGGGGGTGCTCGGGACCGGACGCAGGGAGGCGGTGGATGCGCATCGGGTGTATTCACCGAAGGGAGAATTGTCGTGACAACACGCACCAATCCCAAGATGGGCCTGATCGCCGCCACCGCGGCGCTCGGCACCGTCCTCACCCTCGCCGGGACACCGACGAGCTCCGCGTCCGTTCCAGATCCAACGCCTGGTGCGAAGCAGAGCGCAACCGACACCGCTCGTGCCGACTCAGCCGTGGGCGAGGCCGCCCGCGCGCAGACCGTGGCCGGCGACGTGGGCGCCAAGCGCACCGCGGGTGTCTGGTACGACGCCGAGCGCGGGCGGATGGTCGTGAACGTGACCACCGCCGCGGCGGCCCGTGAGGTCCGCCGCGAGGGACTGACCGCCCAGAGGGTGGACCACAGCACCGCCGAGCTGCGCGCGGTCACCAAGACGCTCAACGACCGGGTCTCCACCCCCGGCACCGCTTGGGCCATCGACCCCGCCGCCAACGAGGTCGTCGTCAGCGTCTACTCGATGGTCGGCGACAAGGCCGACGCACGAGTCACTCGGTTGACCAACTCCTTCGGCGACCTGACCCGTGTTGAGCGGGTCGATGGCCGGCTCAGCACGACCGTCTCCGGCGGCCAGGCGATCTACGGCGGCGGCTACCGCTGCTCGCTCGGCTTCAACGTGGTCAGCGGCGGGACCTACTACTTCCTGACCGCCGGTCACTGCACCAACCTGTCGGGCACCTGGTACGCCGACCCGGGCCAGACCCAGCCGCTCGGTAACACGGTGGGTTCGAGCTTCCCCGGCGACGACTACGGCATCGTGCAGTACACGACCAGCCCCGGCGGCGGCGACGTCTACCTGTACAACGGCACCTACCAGGACATCACCACGGCCGGCAACGCCTTCGTGGGTCAGTCCGTGACCCGCAGCGGCAGCACCACCGGTGTCCACGGCGGCAGCGTGCAGGCGCTGAACGCGACGGTGAACTACGCCGAGGGCACGGTCTTCGGCCTGATCCGGACCAACGTCTGCGCCGAGGGCGGGGACAGCGGCGGGTCGCTGTTCGCAGGCTCCACTGCGCTCGGGCTCACCTCGGGCGGTAGCGGCAACTGCAGCTCCGGCGGGACGACGTACTTCCAGCCGGTGACCGAGCCGCTGAGCGTCTACGGGGTGAGCGTGTACTGACCCTCACCCACCACCGCGGCGGCGTCGTACGGATCTTCCGTACGGCGCCGCTTCGCGATTCGTCTGCGACTTGACGTGTAGCGGCCCGCGCACCGGAGCCAGACGAATCGGGCCTAGCCGAGCGCCAGCATCACCGCGATGCCCAGCATCGTGAGCCCGATCAGCACGTCGAGCACCTGCCAGGCGCGCGGCCGCGACAGCAGGGGAGAAGCGAGCCGGGCGCCGAAGCCCAGCCCGGAGAACCACAGCACCGAGGCGACCGACGCGCCCACCGCGAACCACCAGCGGCCGTCGGCGCCGTGGGTGTTGGCGATGGAGCCGAGCAGCAGCAGCGTGTCGAGGTAGACGTGCGGGTTGAGCCACGTGAGGGCGGTGGCGGTGAGCACGGCCGTACGACGCGAGAGCGGCTCAGGGGCGCCGGTCGCCAGGGCGTCGTTGCGGCGAGCCTTGAGCAGCGACCGCACGCCGTACGCAGTCAGGAACGCGACGCCGAACCAGCGGATGACGTCGATCAGCCAGCCGGCCTGCTCGACGATCGTTCCGATGCCCGCAACCCCGGCGACGATGAGCACCAGGTCGGACACCGCACAGATCGCGACGACCAGCGCGATGTGCTCGCGGGCCAGCCCCTGCCGGAGCACGAACGCGTTCTGCGCGCCGATCGCGATGATCAGCGTCAGGCCGGTCAGCAGGCCGGCGGCGGCGGAGTCGAGCACCCAACGACGCTAGGGCCGAAAGTGCGTGAAGACCAGCGCATGTTCTTCATGATTCATTAGTCTTCCTTCATGCCCTACAACGCGGCGGGGGTCGATGCGCTGGTCGCCATCGCCGACCACGGCACGTTCGAGGCCGCGGCGCGCGCGCTGCACGTCTCGCCCAGCGCGGTGAGCCAGCGGATCCGGTCGCTCGAGCGCGAGGTGGGTCGTGTCGTCGTACGTCGCGGGACGCCGTGCCAGCCGACGGATGCCGGCGCCGCGCTGGTGCGTCTGGGACGACAGGCGCGACTCCTCGACGACGAGGCGCGGGCGTCGCTGCAGGCCGAGACCGGCCGGGTCGAGGTCACCGCGGCGGTCAACGCGGACTCGCTAGCGACCTGGTTCCGCGACGTCCTCGCCGAGGTCGGCGGCCGCGACGACCTGACCCTGCGGCTGGTGGTGGAGGACCAGGCGTACTCCGCGGCACTGCTCCGCAGCGGCGAGGCGCTCGCTGCCGTGACCAGCGATCCGCAGCGCGGTCCAGGGCTGCCGGTCCGAGCACCTCGGCTTCCTTCGCTACCGGCCGGCCGCAACTCCGGACGCTGGCCGAGCGGTGGCGCAGGGGCACGGGCCACGACTGGCAGCGGATGCCGGTGGTCGTCTTCAACGCCAAGGACGACCTCCAGCACGACTTCCTCCGTGATCGCGGGCGTGCCCGACCCCGACGTCGTGCACCTCGTCCCCACCAGCGCCGACTTCCACGAGGCGGTCCGGCTCGGGCCTCGGCTGGGGGATGCTGCCCGAGCCCCAGCTGCTCCCCGACCTCGACGCCGGCCGGTTGGTCACCCTCGGTGGCCGGGTCCGCTACGACGTACACCTGCACTGGCAGCGCTGGCGGATCGACTCGGCGGCACTCGCGACGCTGACCGACGCCGTACGCCGGCGCCGCCGCGGCGCACCTGCGGCGAACTGACGGGCAGGTCAGATGCAGAACGCGTCCTCGGACAGGTCCATCACCGACAGGTCGGTGGCCTGCGGCGATGGCGACCTCGGCGCTGATCCGCGGCAGGTTGGTCTGCGCGAAGAACTGGGCCGCGGCGACCTTGCCCTCGTAGAAGGCCTGGTCCTTGCCGCCCGGATCCGGCACCGTCGCCACCGAGCTTCTCGAGCGCGACCTCGGCCTGGCGCAGCAGCAGCCAGCGCGCAGACGACGTCGCCGAGCACCATCAGCAGCCGGGTGGTGTTGAGCCCGACCTTGTAGATGTTGCGCAGGTCGCCGTTCTCGGAGGACGGGTCCGCCGACATCAGGTCGCTGATCATGTGGCCGACGAGGCGTGTTGGCGTCCTCGAGCGCGGTGGCGAGCAGCTCGCGCTCCACCTTGAGCCGGCCGTTGCCGGCCTCGCTCGTCGATGAACGCCTGGATCTGCGCGGCGAGGTGGCCGAGGGCGGCGCCCTGGTCCTTGACGATCTTGCGGAAGAAGAAGTCCTGGCCCTGGATCGCCGTGGTGCCCTCGTAGAGGGTGTCGATCTTGGCGTCGCGGACGTACTGCTCCAGCGGGTACTCCTGGAGGAAGCCGGAGCCGCCGAAGGTCTGCAGCGACTCGGTGCCGAGCAGCACCCACGAGCGCTCGGAGCCGTAGCCCTTCACGATCGGCAGCAGCAGGTCGTTGACGGCCGCGGCCAGCTTGGCCTCGTCGGTGTCGAGCTTGTCCTCG
The DNA here is from genome assembly GCA_963759065.1 of uncultured Actinomycetota bacterium. GTDB lineage: Bacteria > Actinomycetota > Actinomycetes > Propionibacteriales > Nocardioidaceae > Nocardioides. The sequence continues at coordinate 75,283 of CAVWYA010000015.1, forward strand.
TGCTCGAAGACCTGCATCTGGTCCTGCCACGACGCGGTGTAGAGCACCAGCGCGCGCATGGCCTCGGCGAAGGACTTCTGCACCATCAGCGAGCGGCGTACGTCGGGGTGGTGCGTGATCGTGACGCGCGGCGCGGTCTTGTCGCCGGACTGGGTCAGGTCGGCGCCCTGGACGCGGGTCTTCGCGTAGTCGAGCGCGTTGAGGTAGCCGGTCGACAGCGTCGCGATGGCCTTGGTGCCGACCATCATCCGGGCGTTCTCGATGACCTGGAACATCTGGGCGATGCCGTTGTGCACCTCGCCGAGCAGGTAGCCGCGGGCCGGCTCGCCGCCGCCGATGGCCGGGTCGCCGAAGGTCACCTCGCAGGTGTTGGACACCTTGATGCCCATCTTGTGCTCGACGTTGGTGACGTAGGCGCCGTTGCGCTCGCCGGTCAGCTCGCCGGTCTCCAGGTCGAAGTGGAACTTCGGCACGATGAAGAGCGACAGCCCCTTGGTGCCGGGGCCGCCGACGCCCTCGACGCCGACCGGGCGGGCCAGCACGAGGTGGATGATGTTGTCCTGCAGGTCGGACTCGCCGCTGGTGATGAACCGCTTGACGCCCTCGATGTTCCAGGTGCCGTCGTCGTTGGCGGTGGCCTTGCTCCGGCCGGCGCCCACGTCGGAGCCGGCGTCCGGCTCGGTGAGCACCATGGTGGTGCCCCACTCGCGGTCCACGATGTGCCGGGCGATCTTGAGGTCACGCTCGTTGCCGTTGGAGGCGCGTTCGATGACGCCGGCGAACGCTGGACCGCAGCCATACATCCAGATCGGCGCGTTGGAGCCGAGCACCATCTCGGCGATCGCCCAGTTGAGCGTGGACGGGGCCGGCGTACCGCCGATCGGCCTCCTTGATCTGGAGCCGCCAGTACTCCGCGTCCATCCAGGCGCGGTAGCTCTTCTTGAACGACTCGGGGAGCGGCGCGGAGTGCGTCTCGGGGTCGAAGACCGGCGGGTTGCGGTCGCTGTCCTCGTACGACGCCGCGAGGTCCTCGCGGGACATCCGCTCCACCTCGGCCAGGATCGCGCGCGCCGTCTCGGCGTCCACCTCGGCGAACGGCCCGGTGCCGAGCACCTCGTCACGGCCGAGCACCTCGAAGAGGTTGAACTCGATGTCGCGGAGGTTGGTCTTGTAGTGGCTCACGGTGGGAGGCACCTCTTCGTCGTCGATGAGTGTTGCTACTGGCCAGTTCTACCAGTGAGTAACTTCATCGTAGGCAGGAGGTCACGAGTCCCGCAAGAGAACCCGGGAGGAGGTGTGACGGGGATCTCCCGCGACTGAAAGTCAAGTTAATGGATGCGATTACACAATCAATCGTCGCCGTACCCGTCGTGGCGGTCCTCCTCATCGCGCTCGGCACCTTCGTCACGTTCCGGTTGATCGCGGCTCTGCTCGTCCGCTACCTGCCGGCCCGGGTGCTCGGCGTGGCCGCCGGTGGCCTGATCGTGCTCACCAACCTCCAGACGCTGGCCGACCGGGCCAACGAACCGCCCGGTCCGCGCACGGCGAGGCCGCTCGGCGTCTCATAGGGGCTCCGGTCCTACCGCTCGCAGTTCTTGCGGACCTCGGTGCGGCAGGTGTCGACGCCGCCGGCGCCGTTGGCGACGTCGCGGCCCGTGCCGCCGATCAGTACGTCGTCGCCGAGCCGGCCGAACAGCCGGTCGGGGCCGGCCTGGCCCCGGAACACCGACTTGTAGCGGCCGCACCTGGGCAGGTCCAGGTCGAAGCCGTTGCCGACCCGGCCGACGTAGTCGCGGTCACCGCCGCCTGCGGCCACGATGTTGTGGCCGTAGGCGTTGAGGACGTTCTTCTCGGAGTCACCCTTCATCCGGACCTTGCAGCCGGTGGCCGTGCTGTTGCGCAGACCGGTGGTCTTGACGCCGAGGAGACCGTCGATGCTCACCGTCTGTGCGGCCAGGTCCACCGTGGACCGGTGCAGCCCGAAGGCGTAGAGGTGGCTGTAGGTCCCGCCGAAGTCGATCGTGCCCGCGCCCGGCGTCGTGGTCGGGTACAGCTCCACGATCCCGCTCTGGCCCCCCAACGTGACGTGGAACGACGAGACCTCGTCGACGGCCACCGTGTGGATCCCGGCGCCGCCGACGTAGGTGTCGGTGCCTCCGAACAGGAACGTCGTGGTCGAGATGCCGACCGGGGCGGCCGACAGCACCGAGTCGTCGCCCGGACCGGTGTCGACCTCACCGCCGACGACACAGACCAGGTCGTTGCCACCCAGCGCCTTCACGACGGTCTCCGGACCGGTCGAGACGATGACGTCGTTGCCCTCGGTCCCGGTGATGGTCCCGGCGGCGCCCTCGATCGTCGCGGGCTGACCCTGGCAGACGGCCACCGCGTGCGCCGGGTCGGCGGGTCCGGCCAGGACGATCGCGGACGGTACGACGGCGACGGCGGTCAGTAGGGCTCGAAGCTTCATGGTTCCTCCCGGGGTCAGCCTTCCTGCTTTGATGCCGAAGGTCACCGGCCGGTTCGCGCCATTGACAGATGGCTCGCGCGCCGTCGTCGTGTAAGACGACCGAACCGATCAACACATCTGACACACTGGCCCCGTGCGAGTTTCAGCGAAGTCCGACTACGCACTCCGCGCGTTGATCGAGATGGCGTCCCGCTCCGACGGGAAGGCCGTGAGCGCCGAGGAGCTGGGGAAGCAGCAGGAGATCCCACACGGCTTCCTGCAGGCCATCCTCGCCGACCTGCGCCGGGCCGGCATCGTCATGTCCCAGCGCGGTCAGTCCGGTGGCTGGCGGATGGGCCGGTCGGCCGACACGGTCTCGGTGGCCGACGTGATCCGCGCGGTCGACGGCCCGCTGGTCTCGGTCTACGGCCTGCGCCCGGAGGCGGTCGAGTACAACGAGACCGCCACGGTGCTCCAGCACGTGTGGATCGCCGCGCGCCGGTCGCTGCGCGACGTCTTCGAGCAGGTCTCGATCCAGCAGCTCGCCGACGGCAAGCTGCCCAAGGCGGTCACTTCGCGGACCGCCGACGAGGACGCCTGGCAGCCTCACTAGCCAGCTGCTGCCTGAGCCGGCCGACCTCGGCCACCGCCTCGGAGAGCGCGCCGGTCAGGATGTCGATCCGGTCGTCGTACGCCGCCCGCGCCGGGTCGGTCGAACCTGCGGCCCGGACCGGGACCAGGTCGTGCAGGTCGCCGATGACGTCGTACCCCGCCTCGGCGACGAGCTTGCCCCACTCCTCGGTGATCTCCACGAGCTCGTCGTGGTCGACGTGCACCCCGGAGCTCTCGGCGATCAGCCGCAGCGTGGCGGCGTCGGCGACGGTCACCACGGTCGTCGGCTCGGGCAGCGCGAGCCGGTCGGCGCCGAAGCCCACCAGCACTCCCAGCCCGCGCCAGGCGACGCCGGGGTCCTTGGGGTCGGTGACGACGACGTGCACGCGGTGGGGCGACGTGACCGCCAGCCGCCAGCGAGCCAGGACGCCGGTGAGGTCGAGCTCGTCCGGGAACAGGCCGACCCGGCCGTCGGGGACGGCGGCCAGCACGACGACGTGGACCTCGGTCCCGGCCAGCCCGTCGACCAGCAGCGCGATCTCGTCGGTGCTGGCGCCGGCGAGGAGCTCGTGGCCGACGACGACCGTCTCCTTGTGCTTCCGCGCCCGCCGGCAGATGCCGACCCAGGCGCCCTCGACGTCTCTGCGGCGCAGCCCCCACGCCTTGTGCTCGCGGCGCAGCTCGACCGCGGCGCGGAACGCCTCGTCGGCGGACTTCGCGGGCACCCGGACGCCGTGGTCGACGAGCGCGTCGCGGTGCTGCTCGAGCGCCGCGGTCAGTAGCGGGACTCCCGCGTGCGGCAGCCCCACGAGCAGGAAGGACTTCTGCTTGGCCATGGCTCCACGGTCGCGCGGCCCGCGCACGGGACGGTGAACTCGACACGACCTGGAGGTGTCGGCCTCGCATGACCTCCCTCACGCCGCCGTCGGGGTAGCCCGACCGGACACTAGAACGTGTTCCAGTTTCGCCCTACGATGCGAGCCATGAGCACCTCGGCCATCACCTCCGACGCCATCACGTGGAACGCGCCGGACGACGACCACCCGGCCCGGATCGCCTCGATGCGTTCCTACTCCGCGGTGGCCAAGGGCGACCTCGCCGAGTGGCTCACGGTGTACGCCGAGGACGCCGTCCTCGAGGACCCGGTCGGCCCGTCGATGTTCGACGAGCACGGGGAGGGTCACCGTGGCCATGCCGGCATCTCGGCGTTCTGGGAGCTGGCGATCGCGCCGATCTCGACGTTCGAGTTCGAGATCAACGACTCGTTCGCCAACCCGGGCAGCAACACCTGCGCCAACATCGGCCGGATCCGCACGTCGTTCTCCGACGGCAGCAGCACCACGACCGACCTGATCATGGTCTACGTCGTCGACGACGAGGGCCTGGTCTCCTCGATGAAGGCCTACTGGGAGCCGGACCGGACGATGGCGAGCTTCGAGCACGCCTGACGCTGGCGCAGAATCCTTCGCGTCGGGTGTGACGCGGAAGGGGAGCGGTGCGTCGTAAGGGTGTGACCGAGTTCGAGGAGTTCGCGCAGGCGCGGGCTCCCCACCTGCTCCGGTCGGCGTGGCTGCTCTGCGGCGACGTGCACCAGGCCGAGGACCTCGTCCAGGAGACGCTGGCCAAGGTCTACGTGCGCTGGCACCGCCGGGTGGCCGGGCGGATCGACAACCCGGCGGCGTACGCCCAGACCACGCTGGTCCGCACGTTCCTCAGTGCGCGCCGCCGGCGGACCGAGCGGTGCTCGTCCTGCGCCACCTCGAGGACCGCAACGTCAGCGAGGTGGCTCAGCTGCTCGGCGTCAGCGAGGGCGCGGTCCGCAACCGGAGCATGCGCGCCCTCGACCGGGTGCGACCGCTCCTCGGCCGGCGCCGTCGGCGTCGCGGACGCGCGGTCATCGCCGCCGGCGCTCTCGCCGCGGCCGCCGTGGGCGGCGTCGCCCTCAGCCTGCCGGGCTCCGGCTCCGGCTCCGGCCCCGACCGCACGGTGGTGACCGACCCGTCGGGCTCGACCGGCGCCTCGTCGTACGCCGCCCAGCCGCCGGCCCCGCAGGTCGACCCGGTGAACGACGGACCGTTCCCGGTGGCGCCCGACGCGATGGCCTCGACGCTCACGACCCTGCTGAGCACCGCGACCAATCCGGGCAACGACCAACGGGAGCAGCGCCGACCCGACGACGCCCACGAGGGACGAGCCGGTGCTCGACCTCGCAGCGCTCACCGCGATCGCGCAGGACCCGGACTGGCGCTGACGGGTCAGTGCACCCCGTGCCGCTGGGCCCACTCGACCAGCGGCCGGGTGGCCCGCCAGTCCTTGCGGACCAGGTCGAGCAGCTTCGGGGTGTGGATGACCGGCTCGAAGCCGAGGGTGTGGCTCGCGATGATCGACTTGTGCCGCAGGAGCTCGATCCGCGGGTGGTCCTTGTCGTAGCCACGCGGGGTCGTCTTCAGCACGTCGCCGCCGATGGTGAACTTCTTGCGCTCCAGGCCGCGGATGATCTGCTCGAGCTCGGCGCCGTAGGTGTCGTGCGCGATCGCCTCGCGCAGCGCGGCCAGCCGGGGCGCCTCGGCGTGGTAGTAGCCGCCGCCGGTGCGGATGCCGCGGGGTGAGACCTCGACGTACCACCCGGTCGCGTCGGCGACCCGGACGAAGGCGCCCTGGTGGGTCTTGTACGGCGTCTTGTCCTTCGCGAACCGGACGTCCCGGTAGGGCCGGAAAATCTTTGCGTCGCCGAACTCCTTGCCGAGGGCGTCGCAGAGCGCCACCATCGGCGCCTTCACGGACTCGTCGTAGACGTGCTTGTGCTTCTCCCAGAAGCTCTTGGTGTTGTCGACCTCGAGGTCGTCGTAGAAGTCGAGCGCCGCGACGGGGAAGCCGGTGAACTCCACGGGCCCGAGCCTACGGAGTCAGCTGAGCGCCGCCATCACCTGCTCGTCGCCGTCCTCGGACAGCGCCGTGACGACGAGCGCGGCGTCACCGCAGCGCGGGGCCTCGAGGAACGACTGCCCGGCGGGTGCCTCGTAGACGACGGACAGGCCGGCGCCGTCCCAGCGCAGCAGCCGGGCCGGGTCGCTCGCGCGCTTGGGGTCGCGGACGAAGTACGCCGCGTCCGCGCACGGCACCAGCGTGCCGGACGTGCCCGCGCCGAGGTCGTAGTAGTCCTCGCCGACGCGGGCGAAGAACGCGGCCGTGTCGATGTCGTCCTCGTCCGGGATGACCGACCAGATCGCCGAGTCGTCGCCGAGCACGGCGCCCTCCCAGGCCGTGCACTCGGGCACGCCGGGGAACGCGTCGAACTGCTCGTCCGCGACGGTGCCGACCGTCCGGCACGACGGCTTCGAGTCGTCGAAGCCGAGCACCGCAGTGCCGGCCTCGGTGACGTGGGCGGCGTTGAAGCCGTGCTTGGCCGCGGCGCACCAGGCGATCGAGCTCTTCCTCGTCGAGAGGTCCATCGTGGCGACGCAGTAGCCGCCGTCGGGGCCGACGGTCGCGTGCGCAAGGGTGTCACCGCCGAGGGCCCAGGTGCCGCCGGAGATCGTGGGAGCGTCGGAGTCCCCGTCGATGGTGAACTGCTCGCCCTTGGCGAGATCGGTGACCTCGGCCGTGGCCGGCCGGTTCTTGTGGTCCTTGTCCTGCCGGACCACGACCGCCCAGTCCGTGTCGAGCAGGGCGTTGGTGATCCGGGTGCCTTCGTCGCCGGTGCCGAACGCCTGGTCCGGGCCGTCCAGCCGGTAGGCGCTGCCGGACGCCTCGACGGTGAGGAACCAGGTGCCGTTGGTGGTCACGGTGTTGGCCGCCGCACCGGGCGCGGGCACCCACTCGAGCAGCGACCTCGTCGCCTCGACCGGGGCCGGCAGGTCCGGCGTACCGCCCTCCGGAGCCGGCGAGGCGCTGGTCTGCGCCGACGGCTTCGAGGGGCCGGGGTCCTCGTCCGACGAGCAGCCGGCGAGCACGAGAAGCGTGATCGCGAGGGCTACCGCTGCCCGCCGAGATCTCACGCTCGAAGTATGTCTCCTCGAGCGGATGACGAGATCGAACTCGCGACATCGACGATCGGCGAGCGTCGGCGCGATCTCGGCGCGATCTGCGCAATGGAGCGGATGACGAGATTCGAACTCGCGACATCGACGATTCGGCAGAGTGTCGCGCTCGGCGCGATCTCGGCGCGATCTCGCGAATGGGAGCGGATGACGAGATTCGAACTCGCGACATCGACCTTGGGAAGGTCGCGCTCTACCAACTGAGCTACATCCGCATGCCGGTCAACCGGCGCCGCGATGTTACCCCAGTCGGCAGCCGTCAACCGTGTCCGGATCACTATTGACAACATGCTGTCAAATATGACAAGGTGTTGTCATGACCACGTACCTGAACCTCGCCCTGCTGGACACGATGGCCGACTGGGAGGTCGGCTACCTCACCGCCTACACCAGCCGCACCGAGCACCAGCGCGACCCGGGCGCGGTGACGCTGCGGACCGTAGGGCTGACGGCCACGCCGGTGCGCACGGCGGGTGGCCTGACCGTGGTCCCCGACGTGACGATCGACGAGCTCCGGCCCGAGAACAGCGCCATGCTGGTGCTGCCGGGCGCGGACACGTGGGCCGACCCGGAGCAGCGGGCCTGGCTGGACCAGGCGCGGACGTTCCTCGATGCGGGCGTGCCCGTCGCGGCGATCTGCGGCGCGACGTACGCCCTGGCCGCCGCAGGCTTCCTCGACGACCGGCCGCACACCGGCCCGGACCGGGACTTCCTCGCGTCGACGGGCTACGCCGGCACCGACCACTACGTGGTCGACGAGCTGGTGGTCACCGACGGCGACCTGATCACGGCGAGCCCGGTCGCTCCGGTCGAGTTCGCGCGGGCGATCTTCGCCCGGCTCGGGCTCTACGAGCCCGGCGTGCTGGCGTCCTGGTACAAGCTCTACGGCGACCAGGACGCCGCCGGCTTCCACGAGCTGATGGCGGCTTCGTGAGCCGGAGGAGCAGGAGCTGCTGGCCGACGCGGCGCTGACCAGCTTCCGGCTCAACGGTCAGCTCCTCGCGGTGGCCGAGGAGCTGGCCCGGCCGGTCGGCCTCACGGCCGCCTGGTGGCAGGTCCTCGGCGCAGCGCTGCGCGAACCGCAGAGCGTCTCCGACATCGCCCGGGCCATGGGCCTGACCAGGCAGGCCGTGCAGCGGATCGCGGACCTGCTGGTCGAGAAGGGGATGGCGACCTACGCGCACAACCCGGCGCACCGGCGGGCGAAGCTGCTGCAAGCGACGGACGCCGGACGTCAGGCGGTGCGCGCGATCAACCCCGCCCACGCGACTGCGGCGCGGCGGCTGGCCGACGAGGTCGGCGCGGTCCGGCTCGCCGAGGTGCTGGCCGGGATGCACGAGCTGTCGGCCGCGTTGGAGCGGCTCGAGGACAGTGCGACTAGCCCCCGAAGAGCCGCTTCCACCACGGCTTCTTGACCTCGGCGGTCTCGCCCACCACGGTCGGGACGCCGTTGAGCATCACCTGGCCGGGCTGGAGCGGCCACGGCGAGTTGGGCGTGGCGGCAGCGGCGGGGGTGCCGGGCGGGGGCGGTACGGCGGCGCCGGGAGCCGCCCAGCCGAACGCCTGGTGCAGCATCTGCTGCACCTCGGGGGGCAGGTCGGCCACCGAGTTGACGGACTGGCCGTTGACCGAGATCGCGGTGAAGGTCTGGGCGCCGGCGGACGCCAGCACCGCCGAAGTTGCCCTCGAACAGGTCCGGTACGCCGTTCTTGTCGGCGTCGGGGAGCGTGGCGGCGAGCTGCTGGCGCACCTCGGCCGGAACGTCCTCCCAGTTGGCGTAGTTCTGGCCGTTGACGTTGATCTGCATGACGACCTCGCACGATCCGCGGACCCCTCGGCCCGGCTCGGCGCAAGAGTAGCCCCGGTAGGTTGTCCGCGTGCTGCTGTCAGACCGTGACGTCCTGGCCGAGATCGAGGCGGGGAGGATCGCTCTCGAACCCTTCGACCCGGCGATGATGCAGCCGTCCTCGATCGACGTCCGGCTGGACCGGTTCTTCCGGGTCTTCGAGAACCACCGCTACCCGCACATCGACCCGGCCGCGGACCAGTCCGACCTGACCCGGCTGATCGAGCCGGAGGGCGAGGAGCCGTTCATCCTGCACCCGGGCGAGTTCGTGCTCGGCTCGACGTACGAGGTGGTGACGCTGCCCGACGACGTCGCCGCCCGGGTCGAGGGCAAGTCCTCGCTCGGCCGGCTCGGGCTGCTCACCCACGCGACCGCGGGCTTCGTCGACCCCGGGTTCTCCGGCCACGTCACCCTCGAGCTGGCCAACGTCGCGACCCTGCCGATCAAGCTCTACCCGGGGATGAAGATCGGCCAGTTCTGCTTCTTCCGGCTCTCCTCGCCGTCGGAGCACCCCTACGGCTCGGAGAAGTACGGCTCCCGCTACCAGGGCCAGCGCGGACCGACGCCCTCGCGCTCGTTCCAGAACTTCCACCGCACCGAGATCTGAGGCACCAGCGAGGTTAGGCTAACCTAACTTCATGACGTCCACGGAGACCGAGCTGTCCCTCATCCTCGACGAGGTGGAGGTGGTGGCGCTCGAACGGCTCTCGCCGAGCTTCGTCCGGGTCGAGCTGGGCGGCCGGGCGCTCGCGGACTTCGGGGTGGACGGTCCGACGTACGACCTGCGGATCAAGCTGGTCTTCCCCAACGACGCCGGCGACCTGCCGTCGTTCGAGGGCGCGGACGAGACCTGGTGGGACACCTGGCTCCAGATCCCCGAGGCGGAGCGGGGTCACATGCGGACCTACACGGTGCGCGCGGTCCGCGGTGCGGGCGTCGACACCCGGCTGGTCGTCGACCTGGTCCTGCACCCGTCCGACGGTGAGCCCGGCCCGGGCTCGGCCTGGGCCGAGCAGGCGAGCGTGGGGGACCGGCTGGTCACCATGGCGCCGCGCCGGGGAGTCGAGTACGGCGGCATCGAGTTCGCGCCCGGGACGGCGCGCGAGCTGCTGCTGGTGGCCGACGAGACAGCGGTGCCCGCCGTCTGCAGCATCCTGGAGGACCTCCACGACGACGCCCACGGTGTCGCGCTGCTCGAGGTGCCGGTGTCGGCGGACGCCGCCGCCCTGGCGGAGCAGGCCGCCCCTCCGAACGTGGAGGTGGTCTGGCTGCCCCGGGACGGGGCGCCGCTCGGGTCGCTCCTCGAAGCGGAGGTCAGGCGCCGGCTGGGGATAGCGGCTGCGGTGGTGGCGGTGGCCGACACGGAGGTCGACCCCGACCTGTGGGAGACCCCGGAGTACTCCTCCTCCGGCGAGGAGATCGACGCTCCCGTGGCCGTCGTGGGCCACGACCTCGACGGGCTCTACGCCTGGATCGCCGGGGAGTCGAAGGTCGTCACGGGGCTGCGCCGGCTGCTGGTCAACGAGCTGGGCATGGACCGCCGCCAGGTCGCCTTCATGGGCTACTGGCGGCGGGGAGTCGCGATGCGCTCCTGATCCACGGGGGTCAGTTGTCGACGCGGTCTGCGACCTTGCGGAGCCGCTCCGCGACGCGGTGGCGGCGGTTGGTCAGCGGCATCCGAGGGGCCGAGGCGCGGGTGACCCGCTCCTGGATCTGGTGCCGGGCCTGCATCTCGATCAGCGTGTTGCTCATGGCCGTGCTCCTTCTCTCCTGGTGGATTCAGTCTTGCTGTGTGCACCGACAGTCGGCCTGACTGCGGTTGCGGGCTGGGTAGTGGATCGGGTGGTGCTCAGACTTCGCTCAGGGCGATGTCGCCGCTGACGGTCTTGGCGCGGACCTCGACGTGGTCCTGGCCCTCCTGGGGCTGGCCGGCGCCCTGCAGCGCGGACCGGATGGTGCCGGACACCGTGGTGATGTCGGTCCAGACGGGGACGCCCGCCTTGACGCCGATCGACACGTCGCCGGAGGCGCCCTTGACGGTGAGCCGGCCGCGGTCCACCAGGTCGATCGACACGTCGCCGCTGCCGGTGCTGAACGACGTGTCGTCGTGCGCGGCACCGATGCTCAGGTCGCCGCTGCCGGTCTTGACGACGGTGTTGGCGTGGGCGGTCTCGACGGTCACGTCGCCGGAGCCGGTCGAGATCGAGGTCGAGCCGCCGGCCTGACCGATCTCGACGTCGCCGGAGCCGCTCTTGATCTTGAGGTTGCCCCGGACGTCGTCGACCCGGATCTCGCCGGAGCCGGTCTCGACGAGCAGGTGGCCCTCGACGGTCTCGAGGGAGCAGTCGCCCGAGCCGCTGCGCAGCTGCGCGTGGCCGGCCAGGCCCTCGACCTGGATGTCGGCCGAGCCGGTGCGGACGGCGGGGTTGCTCTGCTCGGGTACGACGACCTCGACGCTGAGCGCGTTGTCGCCGAAGATCCGGCCACGGCTTGGCTCGATCACGCTGATCGAGTCGCCGTGCTGCTCGACGATGACGTCGTCGGCGTGCTTGCCCTCGACGACGACGGTGCTCTCGCTGGTGTCGCTGCAGCGGACGGTGACGTTGCCCTTGCTGATCTCGACGACCAGGTTGACGGGGCTGTGGGTCTCGAAGCGGTACTCGGGCATGACTGTCTCTCCTGGGTGCTGGTTTCGGGTGTGCTGGGCCGCCGGACCGGCGCCCTGGCTGTGAGGGGGCGCCGGCCCGTGGCTGATCTGGTGGACGGGCGGGTGGTCAGACCCAGCCGGTCATCCGCCTGCCTCGCTTGCCGCCGAAGGGGCCCTGGCCGCCGAACGGGTCGTTGCCGCCGACGAACGGAAGGCTGCTCAGGTCGATGTCGACGTTGATGGCGCCCTCGCGGGTGGCCGAGCGGACGACGTTGACGAGCCAGGTGTTGAGCGAGTGACCGGACCGGGCGGCGAACTCCTCGGCCTTGGCCTTGACCGACTCGGGGAGCCGGAGGGTGATCCGGGCGACGCCGCCCTCCTCCTCGTCCTCCGCGCCGGGCGGCGCCGGGGGAGGCGGTGGCGCCGGTGGGGCCGGAGGCGGGCCGGCGGGTGCGTCGACGACGAAGGCGAGCTCGCGACCGTCGAGGCGTACGTCGACGCCTCCGGCCGGCATCTCGGCGGTGATCTCGGTGGCGGCCTGCGAGATGGCCTCCATCAGCGCGAGCCGGGCCGCGGGGTCGAGCGCGAAGGTGAGCCGCTCGGCGGTGGCCTGGGCCTCGGGGCCGGCGGCCTCGGCGGCGGCGATGAGGTCCCGCCGGAGGCTGTCGACGTACGGCGTGATGTCCATGTGCACCACCATGACATCACAGTGACGTCATGTCAAGTGAAAGTGATGTCATATTGCGTCAGCCCGGCGTCACGGGCCGTCAGAAGGGGCGCGACCGACACGTTTGGTGCGCCCTTCCCGCGGGAACCGCGTGTCTGGCCTCGGGCCACACAGCTGCAGAAAGGGCGTCACGATGTCCGCTCCCGTCCCGGCGATCACGCCGGCGGTGACCGTCATGGCCGACACACTCATCGACGCCGGCCCGGTCGACTACCTGATCATCTTCCTCTATTTCGGCGTCGTGCTCGGGATCGGGATCATGGCCCGGCGCCAGATCTCGGAGTCGGTGGACTTCTTCCTCTCGGGTCGCTCCCTGCCTGCGTGGGTGACCGGGCTGGCGTTCATCTCGGCCAACCTCGGCGCCGTCGAGATCATGGGTATGTCGGCGAACGGCGCGCAGTTCGGCCTCCCGGCGGTGCACTACTTCTGGGTCGGCGCGATCCCCGCGATGCTCTTCCTGGGTGTCGTGATGATGCCGTTCTACTACGGCTCCAAGGTGCGGTCGGTGCCGGAGTTCATGCGGCGCCGGTTCGGCACGGGTGCCCATCTGGTCAACGCCATCTCGTTCGCGGTCGCGCAGCTGCTCATCGCGGGAGTGAACCTCTACCTCCTCGGCTCGATCATCCAGGCGCTCCTGGGGTGGCCGCTGTGGGTCGCGCTGCTGGCGTCTGCGGCCGTTGTGCTCTCCTACATCACCCTCGGCGGCCTGAGCGCCGCGATCTACAACGAGGTGCTCCAGTTCTTCGTGATCGTCGCGGCGCTGCTGCCGCTGACCCTGCTGGGCCTGCACCGGGTCGGCGGCTGGGACGGGCTGACCGACAAGATCACCGCGGCGGCAGACGACGACAAGTCGGGCGGCGTCAGCGCGGGCCAGCAGCTGCACTCCTGGCCGGGCAACGCGTTGTCCGGCTTCGACTCGGATCTCTGGTCGGTCGTGGGCATCGTGTTCGGCCTCGGGTTCGTGCTCTCCTTCGGCTACTGGACGACCAACTTCGTCGAGGTGCAGCGCGCGATGGCCTCGAACTCGATCTCGTCGGCGCGCAAGACCCCGATCATCGGCGCCTTCCCGAAGATGTTCGTCCCGTTCATCACGATCATCCCCGGCATGATCGCCGCGGTCCTGGTCAGCGAGATAGCCAAGACCAAGAGCGGGGAGGTGGTGCCGGGAGGCGCCTCGGGAGACGTGAAGTTCAACGACTCCCTGCTGTTCCTGATGAGAGAAGTGCTGCCCAACGGCCTGCTCGGTGTCGCCATCACCGGCCTGCTGGCGGCGTTCATGGCCGGCATGGCGGCCAACATCTCGGCGTTCAACACCGTGCTCAGCTACGACCTCTGGGAGACGTACGTCGTCAAGGAACGTGAGGACGACTACTACCTGCGGGTCGGCCGCGTGGCCACCGTGGTGGCCACCGTGGTGGCGATCTTCACCGCCGCCCTGGCGTCGAACTTCTCGAACATCATGGACTACCTGCAGACGCTGTTCGGGTTCTTCAACGCACCGCTGTTCGCGACGTTCATCCTCGGCATGTTCTGGAAGCGGATGACCCCGGCCGCCGGCTGGATCGGCCTGGCTTCCGGCACGCTGGCCGCGGTGACGACGGCCATCCTCTGCGAGGGGACGCTCGGCAGCCTGAGCCAGGGCGTGATCCCGTTGTCCGGCCAGGGCGCGTCGTTCGTCGCGGCGTCGGCGGCGTTCGTGGTCGACATCGTGCTCAGCGTCGCGATCTCGCTGGTGACGCAGCCCAAGCCGGTCTCCGAGCTGAAGGGACTCGTCTACTCCGAGACACCCAAGGAGGACCTCGTCGACGCCGACGAGGCGGCCTACCCGTGGTACCGCCGGACCATCCCACTGGCCTCGATCGCGCTGGTCATGGTCATCATCCTGAACGTGATCTTCTGAGGAGCCGAGAGTCATGAGTGATCAGACCGGACACAAGGCCGCCAAGAAGCACACGGCGGGCGCGCTCGACATCCGCAACATCATCGGCGGGCTGCTGGGCGTCTACGGCGTGATCCTGGTGCTGATGGGCCTCTTCGGCGACAAGGAGCTCGACAAGACCGGCGACGTCAACGCCAACCTGTGGGCCGGCCTGGCGCTGGTGGTCGTGTCCGCGGTGTTCCTCACCTGGGCGAAGCTGAGGCCGACCGTCGTGCCCGACCACGTCGAGCCGCCGGACCCGGATCGCCCGGCTCACTAGCCGTAGCTAGGTGGCGTCGTCGTACGCCGGACGCAGTCCGGTCGGTTCGACGACGAGGCCCTCGTCCGCCATGGCCGGGGTAGACGACCACGGTGTCGATCACCCGCTCGGACCGATAGAGGTCGACCGTCAGCGGGCAGCCGTCCTGGCTCCGAGGAGGGCGGCCGTCGACCTGGAGGCGGAGCGCGAACCGTCGTCCTGTCTCCGCCGGCCTCGTCGTGGAGCACCAGACGTCGGGCGGGATCGTCACGTCGACGCGCAACGACGGCATGCCGGTCTTGGTGGGAGCCGCCTCGCGGGCGGCCGCGGCGATCAGGTCGAAGGCCTCGCCCCACCGGGCGCCGTCGGCCGCCTGCTGCGAGGTGAACGTCACCGGGGGGCGCCCCGCGACGAGGACGCGCACCCGGCCGGCGAACCGCGGAGCATCGCCGCCCAGTGCGTAGCCGATGAAGTCCCAGGCGTCGGCCCGGGCGAGGAACAGCGCCTGGCAGAAGACACCGGGCGCGACGGCCGTGCGGACCGTCACCGACGTGCCCTCCTGCACCCGGGTGCCCGGCGGTGGGTCGGACTCGAGGACCAGGCCCTCGGGCTCGCACGAGCGGGAGGGCCGGAGCAGGACGTCGTACCCCTCGTCCTCGAGCAGCTGCTGCGCCTCGCTGCCGTCGAGGGCGAAGAGCGAGGGCACCGGCTTCGGCGGTGGCCGGTAGGTCAGCCCGGCGCCGACCACGGCGGCGACCACGAGCAGTCCGATGGCCACGAAGGGACCGGTCCGGCGCGACTGCTGGCGAGTGCCGTTGATCTCGCGTTCGAGCGCCTCCTCGACAAGTGGGTCGGGGTCCTCCGCGCGTCCGATCCGCTTGCGCTGCTCGAGCAGCACCTTGTCGACGTACGTCCCGGCCTCACCCTCCGCGCAGCCGATGAGGACCGCGTGCTCGATCAGCCGTCCGTACCTCGCCGCGACGTACTGGTCGAAGTCCATCGCTATCTGCCCTTGGCCGTGTAGACGACGATCGCGTCGATGAGCGAGTCCGTCCGGTAGAGGTCGACGGTGAGCGGGCAGCCGACGTCCCCGTCCGGGTGGGCGTCGATCTTGAAGCGGGTCGAGCTGCGGTCCACGACGACCGGCGGCAGGGCCACCCCGCACCAGTCGGCGGGCGGGTGCGTGAAGGTGACGACCAGCCGCGGCAGGCCGCTCTCGGCCGGCCTGGTCTCTCGCGCCGCCTCCGCGATGGGGTTCTTCACGTCGTCGAGGGCGAGCAGCTCCGTCGCGGCATCGCCGGTCAGGCGAACGGGCGCACCGTCGTCGACCACCACGACCACCGTGCTCGCGAAGTCGGGCGCCGGACCCCTGCCCAGCGCGTACTGCACGAACTCCCAGGCGGCCATCCGTCGCGGGTAGTTGTACTCGCACTGGCTGCCCGCGAGCACCGAGGTGCGGACCGTGACCGTCGCGCCCTCGCGGACCTCTCCTCCGCTGGGCGGGTCGGAGTCGACCACCAGACCGGGCGGCTCGCAGGACCGGGCCTGCTCCAGCGACACGTCGAAGCCCTTGCCCTCGAGGTACTCCTCGGCCTGGGCGCCGTTGAGCGCGAAGAGGGACGGGAGCGGGTCGGGCCTGGGGCGGTACGTCGCCACGACGCCTACCGCCACCGCGATCGCCACCACGCCGACGGCGATGAGCGGGCCGATGCGGCGGTCCCGTTCGGGTGCGCCGCTGATCGCGCGCTCCAGCGCCTCGTGGACCAGCGGGTCGGGATCGTCGGCGCGACGGATTCGCTTGCGCTGCTCGTGCAGCACCTGGTCGACGTACGCGCCGGCCTCGCTCTCGGCGCAGCCGAGCCGTACGGCGTGCTCGACGAGCCTGCCGTACCGCGCCGCGACGTACTGGTCGAAGTCCATCTGGCCTCCGTCGTGAGCGTACGACGGATGTCCCCACGCGGGACCGGCTCAGGCGGTCACAGGTCGAACAGCGAGCTCGACTCGTCGATGTCGACGTCGGTCTTCGGGGTGTGCGCCGCGCCCGAGCTGCTCGTCTTGGGCTTCTCCTCGGGCTCGGCCTCGTGCTCGGACTCAACCTCGGCCTCAACCTCGGCCTCGGGCTCGGCCTCGGGCTCGGCCTCGGCCTCGGGCTCGGGCTCGGGCTCGGGCTCGGAGAAGGTTGCCGCCCTGCTCAGCGCGGCACCGGCGGAGACCTGCTCTTCTGGTTCCTCGTCCTTGTCGTCCGGCTCGGCGCTGTCCTCCCGCTCGGGCTCCGGCTCGGGAGCGGGCTCCGGTTCGGCCGGCGCGTCGACCACCTCGGGTGCGGCGATGTCGAACAGCGAACCGCCGGCGGCGATGTCGGAGGTGGGTTCGGCGGGTGCCTTTGCTTCGGTGGTCTCGACAGGCTCGGCCGGCGGTTCGTCGGTCTTGGTCTCGGGTTCGGCCTCGGGCTCGGGCTCGTCGTCACCGAGGTCGAAGAGCGAGCCGCCGGACCCGAGGTCGGTGGTGGGTTCGGCGGGTGCCTTCGCTTCGGTGGTCTCGACAGGCTCGACCGGCGGGTCCTCGGTCTTGTTCTCGGTCTTGTTCTCGGGTTCGGCCTCGGGCTCGGGCTCGTCGTTCCCGAGGTCGAAGAGCGAGCCGCCGGACGTGGCGGGCGGGTCTTCGGTCTTGCTCTCGGGTTCGGCTTCGGGCTCGGTGTCTGCATCCTCGTCGGCGGGGGTGTCGAAGAGGGACGAGCTGCCACCCGACGCCTTCGCCGCCGGACCGACCTCGGACGTCTCGGTCACGGTGTTCTCGGTCTGCGTGTCGTCGCCGGCCTCGGGCTCCGCCCTCGTCTCCTCGGTGCGCTCCTTGAGCGCAGTACCGCCGCCGCCCGACGACGCGGCCTCCGCCGCGGCGGCCCCGGGGGCGCGCCGGGTGGCCCGCTCACCCTTGACCGACGCGAGCAGCATCTGCGCGACGTCAAGGACCTCGACCTCTTCGCGTGCCTCGCCCTTGTCGATCGCGGCGGTGAGACCGTCGGAGAGCATCACCCGGCAGAACGGGCAGCCGACTGCGATCTGGTCGGCGCCGGTGGCGACGGCCTCGCTGGTGCGGTTGTCGTTGATGCGGGTGCCGAGGTTCTCCTCCATCCACATCCGGGCGCCACCGGCTCCGCAGCAGAACGAGCGCTCGGAGTTGCGCGGCATCTCCACGAAGTCCGCACCAGGCAGCACCTGGAGCAGCTCGCGCGGCGGCGCGTAGACGCCGTTGTGACGGCCGATGTAGCAGGGGTCGTGATAGGTGATCTTCCGCTTCTGCGCGCCCGCGCCGTCCTTGACCGGGGTGAGCTTGCCCTCGCGCACCAGCCGGTTGAGCAGCTGGGTGTGGTGCACGACCTCGAGCTCGATGCCGAAGTCCTTGTACTCGTTCTTCAACGTGTTGAAGCAGTGGGCGCAGGTCGAGACGACCTTCTTGACCTTGTACTCCTTGAACGTCTCGACGTTCTGCTGCGCCAGGCCCTGGAAGACGAACTCGTTGCCGGCCCGTCGCGCCTGGTCGCCGTTGCAGGTCTCGCCGTTGCCGAGTACGGCGAACGACACGTCGGCCATGTGCAGCAGCTCGGCCACGGCCCTGGTGGTCTTCTTCTGGCGGTCCTCGTAGGCGCCGGCGCAGCCGACCCAGAACAGCCACTCCACCTCGTCGAGCGACTCCACGTCGTCACCGACGACCTTGACCTCGAAGTCCAGCCCCTGCGCCCAGTCCATGCGCGCGGTGGGGGACATGTTCCAGGGGTTGCCCTTGTTCTCCATCCCCTTGAAGAGCTGGTTGAGCTCGGCGGGGAAGTTGGACTCCACCAGGACCTGGTAGCGCCGCATGTCGACGATGTGGTCGACGTGCTCGATGTCGACCGGGCACTGCTCGACGCAGGCGCCGCAGGTCACGCACGACCAGAGCACGTCGGTGTCGATGACCGCGCCGCCCTCGGGCTCCCAGGCCGGGCCCTCGGTCTCGCCGACCAGCGGCCGGTCCGCCTCGTCGAGCACGGCCTGCGGCAGCGAGGCCCGCGCGCCCTCGTCGGCCAGGATGTACGGCGCCTTCTCGAACGCGTGGTCGCGCAGCATCATGATCAGCATCTTGGGAGAGAGCGGCTTCTCGGTGTTCCACGCCGGGCACTGCGACTGGCAGCGGCCGCACTCGGTGCAGGTCGCGAAGTCGAGCATCCCCTTCCAGGAGAAGTCCTCGATCGAGCCGATGCCGAGGGTGGTGTTCTCGTCCATGTCGTCGATGTCGTCGAGGGTGACCGGCTTGCCCTCCGACATCAGCGGCTTCACCGCGCCCAGAGCCTTGGGCTGGCGCTTGAAGAGCACGTTGAGCGGCGCGACGAAGATGTGCAGGTGCTTGGAGTTGAGCACGATGACGAGGAAGGCGAGCATCACGCCGATGTGGAGGAGCAGGCCGACGCCCTCGAGCACCTCGAGCGGGTCGTGCGAGATGCCATCGAGCACCTTCCCGATCGCCGTCGAGACGAACGCGCCGTTGCCGTAGGGGAGGTTCCCGGCCGCGGCCGAGGCGCCGCGGAAGAGGAACAGGGTCCAGATGACGTTGACGATCATCCCGAGGATCACCCAGGCGCCACCGAGGTGCGACCCGCTGAACCGTGACTTGCGGCCGAGCTTGTCGGGTGCGTTGCGGAGCCGGATGCCCGCGAACGTCGCCAGGCCGAGGAGGCACATGACGGCGATGAAGTCCTGGGCGAAGCCGAGGAGGTCCCAGTGGCCGACGATCGGGATCGCCCAGTGCGGGTTGCGCGAGAAGAGGATGCCGAACGCCTCGATGTAGACCGAGCCGAGGATGACGAAGGCCCAGAAGACGAAGAAGTGCGCGGCGCCGGGGACCGACCACTTCAGCAGCTTGCGCTGGGCGAAGACCTCGACGACCTGGCTCTTGATCGCCTCACCGACGCGCTTGGTGACGTTCTCGACCCGGTCCGGGGCCGGCTGTCCGCTGGTGATCAGCCGGAACAGGAACAACACCCGTCGGCCGGCCACGGGGAGCGCGACGACCAGCATGGCCAGCCCGATGATCAGCACCCACAGATCCACTGCTTCAGCCCTCTTCCCGACGCTCGAGTACGTCGACCCAGTACCCCTGCATCATCAGGGCCGTCCGCGTGCGGCAGCCTACGGGCAGCGCAGGGCACCGGGTCGTCAGTGAGACGAATCCTACTTTCCGGTAACTTCGGCCCGGGCCGGGTGGTCCGGACGGGAACCGAAATTTCTCGCGTGTCGTCCGACATCTCGCCGACGGTTCTTTACGGTGGCCCGGCAACCACACGGGGATTCTCGGCCCGCCCGAATCAGGAAAAGGTGCGATGACCGACACGTCCGATGCCCAGAGTCCCGAGCTGCCCGCTGGTGCCCGCTTCCACCCGACGACCGGTGCCCCGCTCGGGGCCGGCGTGGGTGCCGGCGGCGAGCGCAGGCAGAGCTTCGCGCTCCAGCCCGGCGAGCCGGTGGCGTCCTTCAACGTCGTCAGCTCGCTGATGCCGCTGGCCTCCGGGTCGGCGCCGCAGACCTACCGCTGGGCGCTCGGCCTCGGGATCCTGATCCCGGTCGTGGCGGGAGCCCTCGGCTTCCTGGCCTTCGCTTTCGTCGCGGCGGCCCTGGTGGTGCCGGCGGTCTACGTCGTCTACATGTACGACGTCAACCAGTGGGAGGACCAGCCGGTCGGCGTGGTGGTGGGCGCCATCGGCGCAGCCGCCGCCCTCGCGGTCGGGTTCACGTTCCTGTGGCACGCCGGGATCCTCGGCAACGACCTCGCGCCGGTGGACATCGACGGCACAGACCCGGGCATCCGCTGGACCAGCTTCCTGGTGCTGGTGCTGCTAGTCCCGGTCGTCGGCGAGGTGCTCAAGCAGGTCGGCCCGATCCTGCTGGCCCGGATGCCGGCCTTCGACGACATGATCGACGGCCTCACCTTCGGCGTCGCCGCGGGCGCCGCCTTCGCGGCGGCGGAGACCATCGTCGTCAACCGCGGCCTGTTCTCGACGTTCGGCCAGATCGACTCACCGGACGCCGGCTTCTGGGTGTCGCTCATCCTGTCGGCCGCCGTGGTCAAGCCGATCGTGTACGGCGCCGCGACGGGCATCGCCGTCGCCAGCTTCTCGGGCCTCGGCGCCGGCTACGACGGGTTCAAGCCCGGCTACTTCCGCGGCCTGGCCGAGGCCCTGGCCGCCAACGTCCTCTTCCAAAGCGGCCTCTTCTTCGCCGCCCGGCTCGAGGGCACCAAGGGTGCGATCGTGGGCCTGGTCTGGGGTGGGCTGATCGCGGTGGCGCTGCTCGTGCGCCTGCGCTACCTGCTCCACTACGCGGTGCTGGAGGCAGCCCTCGAGGCGTCGTCGAGCGGCGCCGAGATGAAGGACGCCGCCCGCGGCACGGCGTACTGCCCCTCGTGCGAGATGCCTCTGATGGCGGGCGCGAGCTTCTGTGTCGTGTGCGGCACCTCGGTGCGCGCCGGCAGCAAGGTGACCCGCGCCCGCAACCGCAGCGAGGACGCCGACCCCGGCACGGCGAGGCCGCGACTCAAGCCGACCCCGGCCGGGGTGGCGCCGCAGGACAACAAGACGACCGCACTGGTGGTGGGCGCGGTGGTCGCGACCATCTTCGTCGGCGGTGTGCTCGGCCAGGTCGCCGCGGGCGCCGCGGCCGACGAGGGCGACGAGCTGAAGCCGCCGTCGCAGACGCCGATCACGATCGACCCGGAGTCGGGAGACGACCAGCTGAGCAGGACCTCGGCGATCCGACTCGGCGGGGCCGACGATGCCGGCAAGACGTTCGAGGCCGCGGGCGGCAAGGGCGGCATCGTCTCGCTCAGCGACGACGTGCTGTTCCTGGTGCCCAAGGGCTTCAAGATCGAGGACCCGGGGCCGGGCTACGCCCAGGTGTTCGGCTACAAGGGCTACTTCTTCGCCCTGCTGACGCCGAGGAAGACCACGCTGCCCAAGCTGATCACCAACAACCTCACCGGCCTCCAGAACATGGGCGTCGAGGACCTGCAGATCACCGAGCCGGAGTCGGTCGAGATCAGCGGCGTCACCGGCGCGGCCACCCTCAACTTCCGGGGGCTGCTCGCCACCCAGCAGGGCGGCACCATCCCGGTCGAGGGCTTCGCCTACTACTTCGTCCGCGCGGACGGCACCGGCGCCACGGCGTTCGGTCTCTACGGCAAGGGCGCGCTGAAGCCCAACTCCAAGCTGCTCAGCGGCTACAACACCATGCTCAACACACTGATCAGCACGCTCTGACCAGGAGGAACCGTGCCCACCACACCCAAGCCCCCCGCCGCTGACGGCGCACCCGTGGCGCCCGTCGGCGCCAGGTTCGACCCGGTCACCGGTGCCGAGCTGAGTGCCGGCGCCGGTGCCGGCGGCGAGCGCCGCCAGAGCTACGCGCTCCAGCCCGGCGAGCCGGTCGCGTCGTTCAACCTCGTCACGTCGCTGATGCCGCTGGCCTCCGGGTCGGCGCCGCAGACCTACCGCTGGGCGCTCGGCCTCGGCATCCTGATCCCGGTGGTCGCCGGGGCGCTCGGCTTCCTGGCGTTCGCGTTCGTCGCGGCCGCGGTCGTCGTACCGGCGATCTACGTCGTCTACATGTACGACGTCAACCAGTGGGAGGACCAGCCGATCGGCGTGGTGCTCGGCGCGATCGGGGCGGCCGCCGCGCTCGGCGTGGGGTTCACGTTCATCTGGCACGCCGGGATCCTCGACAGCAACGTCTCGTCGGTGAACTTCGACGGCAACGGGGCCGGTGGGGTGCGCTGGACCAGCCTGCTGGTCCTGGTGCTGCTGGTCCCGATCGTCGGCGAGGCGCTCAAGCAGGTCGGGCCGCTGGTCCTGGCGGGCCGACCGCAGTTCGACGACATGATCGACGGGCTCACCTTCGGCGTCGCCGCGGGCGCCGCGTTCGCCGCCGCCGAGACCATCGTGGTCAACCGCGGGCTCTTCAGCAGCTTCGGCCAGGTCGACTCGCCGAACGCCGGCTTCTGGGTCTCGCTCATCCTCTCCGCCGCGGTGGTCAAGCCGATCGTCTACGGCGCGGCCACCGGCATCGCCGTAGCGAGCTACTCCGGTCTCGGCGCTGGCTACGACGGCTTCAAGCCCGGCTACTTCCGCGGCCTCGCCGAGGCGCTGATCGCGAACGTCGTCTTCCAGTGCGGCCTGTTCTTCGCGGCCCGGCTCGAGGGCACCAAGGGCGCCGTCGTCGGCCTCGTGTGGGGCGCGCTCGTCGCGGCCGCGCTGGTGATCCGGCTGCGCTACCTCCTCCACTTCGCGGTCCTCGAGGCCGCGCTGGAGGCTGCCGCGAACGGCGCCGGGCTGAAGGACAGCGCCCAGGGCACGGCGTACTGCCCGTCGTGCGAGATGCCGCTGCTGCAGGGCGCCAACTTCTGTGTCGCCTGCGGTACGTCGGTGCGCGCCGGCAGCAAGGTGACCCGGACCCGCAACCGGATCGACGACGCCACGGCAATGGACGCCGCGCGGCCGTCGCTCAGGCCGACTCCGGACGGAACTGCGCCGCAGGACAACAAGCGGACCGCGCTGGTGGTCGGGGCCGTGGCCGCGACGATCGTGCTCGCGGGCGTGGTCGGTCAGGCGGCGGCCTCGGCGGCCGCCGACGAGGACAAGCCACCGGCGAGCTCGCCGATCGACATCCAGACCCAGCTCGGCACCGGTCCCGAGACCGAGCCGGCTCCGTCGCCCGTACCGGCGCCCGGTCCTGACGTCGACCCGTCCGAGGGGGCGTCCTCCGACGCCGCGCCGTCACTGTCACTGGGCTACGGCCAGGTGGCGTCGGCCGACCTCACCACCGGACCGTCCGACGACACCACCGGCCCGGCCGACCCCGGCGACGGCGGCGACGGCGGTGGCGGGATCGGTACGACGGGCGACGAGAACACGGTGACCGTCGGTGGCGACATCAGCTTCCAGAAGCCGGACGGCTATGTCGTCGAGCAGCAGGAGGACGGGTTCGTCCAGGTGTTCGGTGACGGCGGCTACTTCTTCGCCCTCATCAACCCGGCGCCGACCGACGTGAACGCGATGATCACCGAGAACCTCAACGGCATCCAGAGCATGGGCATCCAGGACCTCGGGGTCAGCGAGCCCGAGGAGTCGCAGATCCCGAGCTCGGCCGTGGTGCAGTGCGTGGTGCTCGGCTTCCAGGGCGCGCTGGCCACCCAGCAGGGCGGCACCGTCCCGCTGGAGGGCTTCGCCTACTACTTCGTGCTCCAGGACGGCAGTGGCGTCACGGCGTTCACGCTCTACGAGCAGGGCGCGCTGGACGACGAGTCTGCGCCGCTGATCGAGAGCTACAACCAGATGTTCAACACGCTGGTCAGCACGTTCTGACCGGCAACCAGACACGGAGGAGCACCTGGTGACGACGTACTTCCCTCGGGCCGGACGACGGCTGGCCGCGCTCGTCGCCACCCTGGCGGCGGCCGGCACGGCCTCGCTCGCCACCGGTCTCGGCGCCACCAGCGAGGCGGTGGCGCCGGCCGCGGACGAAGGTGTGGCGGACTGGACGATGATGGTCTACGCCGTCGGCGACACCGCGTCGGTGCCGCAGCTCATGGTCGAGAACCTCACCGAGATCGCCCAGCTCCCCGACGACCCCGACGTCAACGTCGTGGTGCTGCTCGACCTCCCGGAGCGCACCGACACCGATGCGCCCACGTCGCCGGTGCCCGGTGTCGGCGACTTCAGCACCGCCAAGCTGTTGCTGCTGGAGGATGGCAGGTACAACGAGATCAGCGACCTCGGCGAGGTCTCGATGGGGCAGCCGGACGTGCTCGCGAGGTTCATCGACGAGGCCGCCGACAGGTACCCCGCCAAGCACTACGGCTTCACGTTCTTCGACCACGGCGGTGGCAACACCGGAGGGTACGTCGACACCGGACCGCCCGGCACCCAGGAGCTCACCGTCCCGGAGATGCGGGAGGGCCTGATCATGGGCATGCAGAAGGCCGGGATCGACCGCTTCGACGTGATCGACCAGGCCGCCTGCCTCATGGCCAACTACGAGACCGTCTCCGCGCTGGCGCCGCTCGGCAAGTGGCTCGCCGGCTCGGAGGAGATCATGATCGCCCACCCGCTGGCCCCGGCGTCGTTCCCGCCGATGGGCCAGGGCGGCAGCGGCGAGGACGTCGCCAACGGCTTCGTGCAGGGATACGTCGACCTGCTCGACAGCATCGCCGTGCAGCCGGGCGGCCAGGCCTACCGCGACCTCGTCGCCATGTCGGTCGTGGACGGCGACGCCGTCGCGAACCTCGACGCCGCGCTGGCGTCGTTCAGCCAGGCCGCGGTCGCGAACATGCCCGAGATCACCACCGCGGTCGCCCGAGCGCGGGCGCAGGCGCTGGAGTTCGTGGCCGGCTTCCCGGGCCTCGAGGGCGAGTCGCTCGACCTCGTCGACCTCGGTGACTTCATGAAGCACCTCACCGGCGTCCCCGACGACGTCGCGGTGGCCCGCGACGCGGTGTCCGCCGCGGTCGACCGGGCCGTCACCCTGCAGGCGACCGGCCAGGGCACCCAGCAGGCGACCGGCATCAACGTCTACCTGCCGCGCGAACCCGCGGAACGTGAACCAGTCCGTGCTCAACGACGGCACCGAGCCGCAGGGCTGGGCGGAGTTCGTCGAGGCGTTCGTCCAGAGCGCCGGGTCGTCCCAGGGCGACAGCGGCGCGGGCGCGCAGTTCGTGTCGTCGCAGGCGCAGATCCTTCAGGCCGACACGTCCGGCATCAAGATCGCCGCCCAGCTCACGGACGGCTCGCGCGCCAACGTGACCAGCGCCGAGAGCTACATCTTCACCGAGCTCGGCGGCCAGCCGTCCGCCCTCGGGCTGATCCTTCCGGCGTACCTCGACGCGGGTGGACCCGGACAGGTGCAGGGGGTCTGGAACTACGCCGTCACCGCGCTGACCGACGGCCAGACGGTGGCTCCGGCGACGGCGGTCTACCAGGGGCAGTCGGGCGGACTGCTGGGCAGCTTCCTGGCGCAGTACACGGCACCCAACGGCGGCGTCTCCGACATCGGCGTCCGGGTCCTGCTCAGCAGTGCGGGCGAGATCCAGAGCGTGAGCATCGTCGACGCGAGCACCGGATCGAGCTCGGGAGTCTCGCTCGGGGTCGGCGGCACGTTGACGCCGTACGTCTTCGTGCCGAGCTCGGGCAGCTACGAGCAGGTGCTGTCCACGCAGTCGATCCAGGTGAGTGAGGACCTCGCGGTCGACTTCGTGCGGCTGCCCGGGAAGACGCCGTTCGACATGGGTGTGGTCGTCCAGGACGCAGCCGGCAACGCGGCGACCGCGTTCGCGGCGGGCCGGGTGCAGTGAGGGGTTCCGGCTAGGAGAGCGGCGCCACCCAGAGGAGGACGCGATGGACCTGCAGATCGAGCATCCCGGGTTCCAGGGCTGGGAGCGCCTGGTCGGCGCCTGGTCGATCGAGGCGAGTCATCCGCTCCTGCCCGGCGACGACATCCGCGGGCTGACGGCGTTCGAGTGGCTCGCAGACCAGCACTTCCTCCTCCAGCGCACGCACTACGAGCACCCCGAGATGCCCGACGCCGTCATGGTCACCGGGATCATCGACGGCGAACCTGCGATGCACTACTTCGACCCGCGCGGCACGCACCGCACGTTCGCGGTGTCGCTCACCGCCGACGGCTGGCGCTACTGGAACGACGACCCGTCGCTCGCCCAGCGGTTCGCCGGCACCTTCAGCGAGGACGGGTCGGTGATCACCGCCCGGGTGGACCGGTCGCAGGACGGCGGCGCCACCTGGGAGCTCGACATCGAGCTCACCTACCGCCGGCTCGCCCCGTCCTGAACCCAGCCCTCCAGCAGCGGCACGGTCTCCTGGACGCCGGGCAGCCCGTCGATCTCCACGGCCAGCTGCCGGGCTCGGCCGGCCAGGTCCTCGTCGACCACCGCCTCGATCACCGTGCGGCGGATCTCGTCGGGAGTCACCGAGGCCGCGTCGAGGACGCGGGCGACTCCGAGCTCCTCGGCGCGCCGGGCGTTGTGCGGCTGGTCCGCCCCCAACGGCAGGAGGACCGACGGGAGGCCGTGCGCCAGGGCGGCCGTCAGGCTGCCGGAGCCGCCGTGCGACACGACCAGGTCGGTCTCGGGCAGCACATCCGCCTGCGGCACGAACCGCTCGACGCGCACATGGCCCGGCTGCGGACCGAAGCCGGCCGGGTCGAGGCGCGGCCCGATCGTCGCCAGGACCTCGGCGTCCACCTCCGCCAGCCCGGACAGGAGGCGCACGAACAGGTCGCTCGACTCGGTGCTGAAGACGGTCCCGAGGGTCACGTAGATGCGACGTCGAGACGTGCGCGCAGAGCGCGGCGTGCTGGGGATGCGGTCGTCGGGGCGGAACCAGAAGGTCGCCTCGGGCAGCGGCACCGGTGAGTCGGGACTCCGGAACGACGGAGCGAACGGCGCGAGCACCAGGTCACCCGTGAGCATCGCGAGGCCGGGATCCGGCGGAAGCCCATGCTCGGCCCTGAGGGCGGCGAGGGGAGGGCCGACCAGGTCGGGCCTCACCAACATGCCCGCCGCGAGCACCAGGACCGTCGCGGTGGGGATGCCGCACACCTCGGCCGCGATCGCCGACCCCAGGTCGGCCTCGTCCCGGACGACGAGGTCCGGCCGCCAGTCGCGGATGTGCTCCTGAACCGCGGTCGCGTGTCGGCGCGCACCCTTGTCGGCGAAGTTCTCAGCGAACTCCACTTCCGCGACGCGTGCGTCGACCGGCGCCGGAGGAGTCGAGTCCTGCGGGGGCGGGCTCGACTGCTGGGGCCGCGGCGGGCTCGTCGCGAACGCCCGGAAGCCCGCCGCCTCGACCTGCGCCGTCAGCCCACCGGAGCCGGCGACGGCCACGTCGTGACCGGCCGCGACAGCCGCTCGGGCCACGGGGACCAGTGGGTGGAAGTGCCCGAGACCGCCGATGTAGGTGAACAGGATCCGCATCGCGGCCGCAATCTACCCGGGACCAACCGGGGAATCCTCAGGCGGCGTCGGGTAGTCGGCGGGTGCCGGTGTTGTCGACGAGGTAGAAGGTGCCGTGGGGGTCGCGCCAGACATAGATGCCTGGGAAGGGTTGCTTGACCTGCCAGCCGCCGTGGGTCTTGAGGCGGTGGTGGGGGATGGTCATGGGGCCGTAGTTGCCGATGCCGGATTCACCACCCTCGTCGAAGGGGATGGTGTGATCCACCTGTTGCTTGCGCGACAGGCTGGAGGCGAAGGGGAAGGTGTCGGCCGGCGTCATCAGATGCACGGCCTGTCTATGTCGGTCGGGGATCTCGTAGGCGTCGACGGGGGCTTGCCCGGCGAGGTCGAGGACGGGCTGGATCTTGAACTTGGCGTGGGGTCCGAGGACCCGGGTGATCCAGGCTTCGGTGACCGGGCCGTGGCCCTCGAGCCGCGCGATCCGGGTCTCCTGGCCGTCGGTGCCGTCGGTGCCGTCGGTGCGTCGGTGTCGGGGCTCAGGTAGGCGTGCAGGTAGAGCGTGACGTTGGGGTGCAGCTCCGGGGTGCCGGTGCCGGTGTCGTCGCGGGCGCCGGTGGCCAGGAGCAGGACGGCCCGGACTCGCCGCTGGTCGTCGTCGGCTTCGGGCATCGCTTCGACCAGGGTCGCGGCCTTGACGGTGACGGCGGCGTCGATGTGGTCGATGGTGGCGATGTCGGCGCGGACCATGAAGGTGGCCATGCCGTGGGCTTCGCCGCGGAGCTTCTTGGCGAAGGTGGCCTTGGCGGCTTGTTCTTCCTTCGCGCGGGCGGTCTCGGGATCGGCGGCGGCGATCTTGGCGGCGACGAGGGTCTCGAACCGGGTCCAGGTGATGCGGCCGTCGGCGGGTTCGGCGACCTCGGCGTCCACGTAGGCGGCCTGTTCCTGGGTGAGGCCTCGGGTCTTGGCGCAGACGTAGCGGGCGTAGGAGGCGCGGACCCGGCCGGCCTGCACCCGGGCCCACAGGGCGGGGTGGCGGTGGTGGAGGTCCAGGGCGTCGGCCATCAGCTGGGCGGCGGCGGCCGGGGAACGTCCGATCCGGGCGCCGAGCAGGGCGGCCGCGAACTCGCACACCTCGGGCGTGCCGTCGCCGCCGAGACGGCGGGCCCTTTCCCGGCCCGGGCGGCCGGCCTCGGTCGGGTCGAGCCGGTCGGGGTGGTGGGTGATGGCCCACTGGTAGGCGACCTTGAGCAGGTCGGCCTCGGCTACCCGGATCGCGTCGGCGCGCGCGCCGGCGTAGGTGAGGAGCTCGTCCTCACCCATGTCCGCCAGTGCCTGCGTCCCGTCCATGCAACCCAGTCAAACAACAACCGCCGGCACCGGCAGGGCGCAGCAATCCCGTTGTGGACAAGGGGTTCGGGCACCCTGGCTGTGGACAACAAGTGGACGTCGCCGCCGGCGCCTGGCGCGTCCCGTACTAGCGCCCGCGGCGCAGCGAGATGACCCTGCCGCTCGGCGTGAAGGTCACGGTCATGCGCACGGTCGGATGACCCTTCTCCTTGGCGCAGAACCCGAAGGCGCGGCCCAGCCGCGTGTAGGGCTGGCCGACCGCGTCCAGCACTGCTCGGGTCGACATGCCCGAGTAGATCAACCGCGTGACGGCCGAGACCTCGCGACGCAGCGACGGGTTGCGGCACGAGTCGGGCTCGATGCCCTCGGCGCGCTCCCACATCTGGAGGTAGGCCTCCGGACCGCGGGAGATGTCGTCGGTGATGTTGCGGGCGTCGGCGGCCGACCGGGTGCCGGCGACGTTGGCGACGTCCCGGATCCAGTCGGGGTAGAGGCCGTACTGCGCGACGCCGTCGGTGTTGATGTCCCACGTGCGCAGGCCGGCGGTCTGGCGCTGGATGGTGGCGCCCTCGATGCCCTTGAACGGGTAGGTGACCGGGTTGGCGGCCGAGGCGCCGCGCGGGTTGCCCTGCGCACCGAGGCCGTTCATGTCGGCGCCGTAGCCGATGCCCCAGTAGTAGCGCGGGTCCGCCCAAGCGACGTGGGTGCGCCACTTGTCGACGAAGCCCGCGGAGTCCCCGGCGTACGGCGTGATGAACCCGCCCGCCTCGTAGATCCGCGGGTAGGCGTCGGGCGTCGCCCACGAGTGGGAGGACACGACGCCGTGGTAGCCGAGCCGGTCGATGGTGTCGAGCGCGGACGCGCGGGCCTTCACGGACATGTGGTCGGGGTCGAAGATCATGTGCCGCGCGGCGAGCGCCTCGATCGTGTGCTCGCCGAGAGTGGTGAGGCCGCGCGAGTTGCAGTGGTTCGGCGGCGCGTAGAGCGGCAGCGCGATGGTCGGCAGCCCGAGCGACGCGATCGCACCGAAGAGCGCATCCTGCTGCCCGGCGTCGATGCCCGGGGCGGAGACCTGGTTCTTGTCGTGCGACTCCCCGTCGGCGGGTTCGCAGTGCCGCATGTCCCAGAAGGAGCCGGTCTCGAGGAAGTTCGCGGCGTTCACCAGCGTGCCGACCTCGCCGGTGTCACCGGCCACGCCGGCGAGCGCGTTGTCGAACTTGTTGACCAGCTCCATCTGGCGCACGCCGAGCGCGCGCACCTCGTCGAGCTGGCGGTCGATGTCGGCGATCGAGCAGGTCGGGACGCCGAGCTTCATCGAGCACCCGAACGGCACCGAGGTCTCGATGCCCATGACCACCGCCATCTTGCCGGCGTTGATCACCTGCCGAGCCTGGAACGGGTCCGTGACGATCCGGTAGAAACCGTTGCCCGGTCCGCCGAACTGAGCGTCGATGTAGTCCTGGAGCTTGTACATGTCGCGCGCCTGCAGCCGGATCGAGTCCATGTCGTCGCACGAGTTCCGCTTGATCGGGTAGAGCTTGCAGAGCTGGTTGTTCTCGACCAGGAGGTTCACGAAGATCCGCTGGCCGCCGCGCCACGACCGCTCGAGCCACTTCCAGTAGGTGCCCTCGTGGGTCAGCGAGTCGGGGGCCGGCCAGTCCTTGAACGTCGGCCAGCCGATCGGGTCGTGGTGGAGCTTGCCGGACAGCGCGTCCTCGAGCACGCCGCCGTACCCGCCGGTGACCGTGTGGTCGGGGCAGTCGACCAGGGCGTACGGCGCCCCGAACCGGTCCCACGGTCTGCCGCAGTGGGCGTCGCCGCCGAGGAACTCGAACGCCATCCCGTGGGTGTGCGCGTCGACGTATCCCCGCACCTCCTGGTAGGACGTCACGCCGGCGTGCGGCTGGCCCGAGACGCCGACGCCCGCCTCCGGGTAGGGGGCGCAGCCCTTGGTCCTCTTGAGCCGGAAGGTGTGCTTGCCGCCCACCACCAGCGGCGTGCCGGCGTTGGTGAACGTGAAGCCGTGCTTGCGCTGCCGGGCCAGCCAGACGGTGGCGTCGCTCGGAGCCGCGAGGGTGCCGCCGTTGACCAGGAACTGCCGGGCCGGCGTGTAGAGCAGGTACTGCCCAAGGTCGGTGGGCTTGAAGAAGATCCGCTGCCCGCCGAGGGCGTAACAGCCGTTGGCCATGGCGAAGCGGTCCTGCGGACGCTTGAGCCGCTTCTGCATGGCCCGCACGTGCGTGAGCGGCGGCTCCTTCATCAGCCGCTGGATGGCCACGGCCGACCTGGCGCGGGCCCGGCTCAGGAACGTGGTCGGGTCGCGGACGTCTTCGCCGGTCGCGGCGGCGCGGGAGACGGCGTTCTTGGTCTTCGGGTCGTTGTGGACGTGCCGCGGCGTGCCGGGTGGGTCGACGTGGGGCCGGACCTCGAGGGTCCGCTTCTTCGCCACCGTCATCTGCGACTGCAGCGTGCCCCGCCGGTCACTCTGCCGGTCACCCTGCCGGTCACCTTGCTCGTTCCGTGCGTACGACGGCAGCGCGACCGACCCGACGACCAGGGCGAGCGCCAGCAGCCCGGCCCAGGCGAGCCGCCGCAGCGCGGGTCCCGCGTCCTGACGTTCCACGCACTGACGAACGTGCGGGCGCCTCAAACGTCACGGACGGGCAGCCGCCCGGGATCAGGACAGGCCGAGGATGGTCCCGTCGTCGGCCAGGTCGATCCGCGACGCGGACGGGTCCCTCGGCAGCCCGGGCATCGTCATCATGTCGCCGCACACCGCGACGACGAAGCCGGCCCCCGCGGACAGCCGGACCTCGCGGACGTGGAGCTCGTGGCCCGAGGGAGCGCCGAGCAGGGTCGGGTCCGTGGAGAACGAGTACTGCGTCTTCGCCACGCACACCGGCAGCGCGCCGTACCCGTCCCGTTCGATGCGCAGCAGCCGCCGTCGGGCCTTGGCCTCCCAGGTCACCATGCCGGCGCCGTACAAGCGGGTCGCGATGGACTCGACCTTCTCGGTCAGCGACTGCTCGTCGGGATAGGTGAAGGAGAACGTGTACGGCGAGGGCTCATCCAGCGCCTGGAGCACGCCCTTCGCGAGGTCCTGCGCCCCGATCCCGCCCTCCGCGAAGTGGGTCGCGGGGAAGGCCATCACGCCCTCCGCGTCGACGAGGTCGACCACCTTGGCGACCTCGCGGTCCGTGTCGGTCGGGAACCGGTTGACCGCGACGACGCAGGGGATGCCGTAGACGTTGCGGATGTTGTCGAGGTGCCGGCGCAGGTTGACCATCCCGGCCTCGACGGCGCCGACGTCCTCTGGGCCGAGGTCGGTCAGAGCCACGCCGCCGTGGTACTTCAGGGCCCGCACCGTCGCGACGACCACGGCGACGTCGGGCCGCAGCCCGGACTTGCGGCACTTGATGTCGACGAACTTCTCCGCGCCGAGGTCGGCCCCGAAGCCCGCCTCGGTCACCACGATGTCCGCCAGCCGCAGGCCGGCGCGGGTGGCCGCGACCGAGCTGCAGCCGTGCGCGATGTTCGCGAACGGGCCGCCGTGCACGAACGCCGGCGCACCCTCGAGCGTCTGGACGAGGTTGGGCGCGAGCGCGTCGCGGAGCAGGGCCGCCATCGCGCCCTCGGCCCCCAGGTCGCGCGCGGTCACCGGGTCGCCGGACCGGGCGTAGCCGATGACGATGTCGCCGATCCGCCGCTTGAGGTCGGCCCACGACTCGGTGAGGCAGAAGATCGCCATCAGCTCGGAGGCGACCACGATGTCGAAGCCGTCCTCGCGCGGGAACCCGTTGGCGTGGCCGCCCAGCGCAACGGTCACCTCGCGCAGGGCGCGGTCGTTCATGTCGAGCACGCGCTTCCAGGTCACGCTGCGGACGTCGATGTCGAGCTCGTTGCCGTGGTGGACGTGGTTGTCGATCAGCGCGGCCAGCAGGTTGTTGGCCGCCGCGATCGCCGCGAAGTCGCCGGTGAAGTGCAGGTTGATGTCGGTCATCGGCACCACCTGGCTGTAGCCGCCGCCGGCCGCGCCGCCCTTCATGCCGAAGACCGGGCCCATCGACGGCTCGCGCAGGCAGGCGACCGTACGCCGCCCGAGCCCGTGCAGCGCGTCGGTGAGGCCGACCGTCGTGGTCGTCTTGCCCTCGCCTGGCGGCGTCGGCGACAGCGCGGTCACCAGCACGAGCCGGCCGAGAGGCCGGTCCGCCAGCGACGCGAGGTAGGTCAGGTCGACCTTCGCCTTGTAGTGGCCGTACGGCACCAGGTGCTGCTGGTCGATGCCGAGCGTCTCGGCGGCTACGTCCCGGATCGGCCGCAGTGTGGCGGCGTTCGCGATCTCGATGTCCGACATCATTGTCGTCCACCCCTCCCTGTCCGCGAGCACGCTAGCCCAGGTCGAGGATCACGTCACCGGTCGCGCTCGCGCCACCAGTGGATGCCGGCGGGAATGACCGTGAGCAGCAGGAGTCCGAGGATCAGGTAGTCGATGCGCTTGGCCAGCCCCGGGAAGGTGTCTCCCACGAAGTAGCCGGCGAGGGTGATGCTCAGCACCCAGATCAGCGCACCGACCAGGCTCCACACGTAGAACCGGGGCCGCTTCATCTTGGACGCCCCGGCGACCACGGTGACGTAGGTGCGCACCACGGGCACGAAGCGTCCGATCACCAGCGACTTGCGGCCGTGCTTGTCGAAGAACGCCTCGGTCCGGTCGAAGTAGGAGCGCTTGAGGATCCTTCCGTCGCGCTCGTAGATGGCCGGTCCCACCTTGTTGCCAATCTCGAAGCCCAGCACGTTGCCGCAGACCGCGGCTGCGACGAGCAGCGCGGAGCCGACGGTGAGGTCGAGCAGCGACGGACCGGGAACCACCGACAGCTTGTCGGTGGCCAGGAACAGGCCGATCGCGACGAGCAGCGTGTCGCCCGGGAGGAAGGGGAAGAAGAGGCCACACTCGACCACGATGATGGCCAGGCTGACCCAGAAGAACCCGGACCCGAACCGGTCGAGCATCCACTCCGGGTCGAGCCACTTGATCCCGAACAGCATCGGGGCGAGCAGGACGTGCGTCATGGCTTGCCCTCCCGATCAGGTCATGACTGGTGATCCCTCGCACTGCAGGTAACCCATCCGGCCCCCCGCTCTCCGATATCGGGCCGTCAGTCCGTGCGTCACAAGGACCGCCGCGTCAGCCGCGGCCGCCGAGCCTGGCGCTGAGGTTGTGTGCGGTCCGGCGTACGTCGTCGGCCAGGACTGCGGGATCGGCGTCGCCCGCGGCATAGGTGACCGCGACGCCCGCGAGGGGATGGGCGTTGTGGTCGAGCACCGCGGCGGCGACCGAGGACAACCCCGGCGTCACCTCGCCGGTCTCGACGGCGTACCCGCGCTGCCGCGTCTCGGTCAGGAGCGACCGCAGCGAGCTCAGCGACGTGGGCCCGGTGCCGTGCCGCTCCACGAACGCCGCCGACGAGGGGAACAGAGCCCGCACCTGCGCGACGGACAGGTGTGCGAGCACCGCCCGGCCGCTCGCGGTCAGGTGGGCGGGGAGCCGCACGCCGACGTCGGTGACCAGCGGCGGCCGCCCCGGCGCGCGCTCCTCCAGCACGTAGAGGACGTCACTGCCGTGCAGCACCGCCAGGTGCGCGCTCTGCCGGGTGCGGTCCACGAGCTCGGCCAGCGGCCGCCGGGCGATCCGCTGCAGCGGTCCCTGCCGCGCGTACCCGCTGCCCACCTCGAACGCCGCCACCCCCAGCCCGTAGCGGTGCTCGTCGGCGAGGTGGACGACGAAGCCCTCGTCGACCATCGCGCTGACCAGGTGGTACGCCGAGCTCCGCGGCAGCTCGCACGCCCGAGCGATCGCGTCGAGCGGCACCGGGTCGGGCTGGCTCGCGAGGTACCTCAGCACCCGGAGCGTGCGGGTCGCCGCCGGGACCTGGGCCATGCGCAGAGGCTAGGCCCAGGTCACCAGCCCCCCAGGGTTCAGGGACGCTGGCGCGGCGGCGAGACGTCGCCGGGCTCGTAGTCGGCGCCCGTGTGGTCGACCGACGGGTCGAGCCGGTCGGCCTCGCGGAGCGCGTGCTCCCGCTGGGCGTCGGTCTGCAGGAGCTCGCGCTCCGCCTGGGTGGCCTGCGCCTCGGCGAGCTCGGCGTCCGCGCGGGCCTGGTCGGCCGCGGCCTGCCGCGCTGCGGCCTCGCGCTGTGCCTGGTCGAGGTCCGCGGACTGCGCGGCCGCTTGGGTGCGCAGCTCCTGGGCCTCGCGGGTACGGCGCTCCCGGCCGCGGGTGCGGACCAGCAGGTAGGCCACGGCCGCGATCACGAGGATGACGGCCACGACGACGATGATCATGGCAACGGTGTCTGACATTTCAATGCTCCATTCCCCCCCGCGCTGGGGACCGGTACCCCTCTGGGTCAGGAGCATTCAGAGCGGCAGCAGCGCGGCCACCCGGCCGCCGGCCGGGCCTGGCCCGGCCTCGAGCGTCCCGCCGAGCTCGGTGGCGCGCTCACGCATCGATGCGAGGCCGACGCCGGCCCGCCACGCCCCGCTGCTGCCCCGGTCGGTCACCTCGAGGTGCAGTCCGTCGGGAGCAGGGTCCAGCCGCACCGACGCGGAGGCGCTGGTGCTGTGCCGGGCGACGTTGGTGAGCGCCTCGGTGACGATCCGGTACGCCGCCACCTCGACCGCGGCCGGCAGGTCGGGGAACACGTCCGGCGCCGTGACATCGACCTCCACCGGCTCGCCGTCCCGGTTGCGCAGCCCGACCGCCTGCTGCCGAAGGGCGGGCACCAGCCCGAGCTCGTCGAGCGCCGGCGGCCGCATGGCGTAGACCATCCGCCGGATCTCCTCGATCGCGATCACGGTGTCCGCGCGCAGCTGGGCCACCATCGCCTCGGCGGCGGCCGGGTCGGTGCGGATCAGGTTGCGCGCGGCGTCCGAGGTGAACGCCACCCCGGACAGCCGCGGCCCGAGCCCGTCGTGGAGCTCGCGGCGCAGCCGGCGGCGCTCCTCCTCGACGGCCGCGATGGTCTGGCCACGGGACTCGATGAGGTCCTCGGCCAGCGCCCGGGCCCGCAGCGTCTGCGCCAGCAGCGGAACGGTCAGCCGGAGCACCTGCTCGTCCCCCGGCGAGAACGACAGGTCGCCCGGCCGCAGCCCGACGACCAGCTCGCCGGCGCCGTCGAGGTCGAGGGTCCGGGTGTGGGTCGTCTCGGTGCCCGAGCTCGCGAGCGGCGCGCCGTCGACCAGCACCGCGGCGTACGGGATGACCAGCGCCTCGCGGATCGCTCGCAGCGCGACCACCGGGTCCGCGCCGATGCGGCCGGCCACGGCGGAGGCGGCGCCGAGCGGGTCGGGACGCGCGCCGAAGAGCAGCTCGTCGACGACGCCCGCGGAGGATCACGCAGGTGGGGTGGTAGGCCGTCGCGCACAGCGCCGCGACCAGCGCCAGCGCGCCGGTGTTGAGCTCGTCGGCGCCCAGGGCCTCGAGCAGGGCGAGGGCGAGCACGAAGAGCGACATCACGGTGACCAGGGCGGCGCCGTGCACCACGCTCCGGACCACGAGCCCGCGGACGTCGACGAGGTCGGGGAGCGTGGCGCCGACGTACATCGCGGGCCCGACGAGGGCGAAGACCGCGGTCGCCAGGGACGGCACCGTGTCGCTGGCGAAGCCCTCGGTGGAGAAGACGGCGAAGAAGTAGAGCAGGCCGGCGAGCACGAGCGCGAGCGACATCCACACGAGCGCCCGGCGCTCACGGTCCGCGGAGACCTCGATCCGCCACCACGTGTGGACGAGGAGGGCGCACCCCTGGACCAGCCCCATCGCCCCGGTCACGCCCGGGTCGACGTAGCCGACCCCGACGACCCCGCAGCCGAGGATGACCACGAGGCTCACGAAGTCGACCGGGTGCCGCCAGCGGAGCCGGGGGTAGGTGGCGAGCGCGGCCGGCACGAACACCGACGCCGCGAGCAGGCCGGCGAATGTGCCCGCGTCGTCGTGCCCCGAAGCCAGCAGGACGGCAGCCGGAACGGCGGCGCCACCGGCCACGACCAGCAGCGCGGCGGCGAGCAGCGCCTGTCGTTTCAGGAGCAGCGCCACGCCCGAGGCGCCGGTCGACACCGCGACGATGGCGACCGCCAGGTCGAAGGTGTCCACGTCCAGACCGTCTAGCTGCCCAGACCGCGCTCGCGGGCCCGGATCACCGCCGCGGTCCGGTCGGTCACCTCGAGCTTGGCGAAGATCGTGGTCAGGTTGTTGCTCACCGTCTTCGGCGAGAGGTGCAGCGTCGACGCGATCTCGGCGGTGCGCCGGCCCTGGGCGAGCAGCTCGAGGATCTCCTTCTCCCGCGCGGTGAGCTCGGGGAACGGGTCGTCGGGCGCCGCGGCTCCGGGCGGGTTCGCGAAGTGCTCGAGCATCCGCGAGGCGATCGCGGCGCCGAAGATCGCCTGGCCGCGGACCACGGCCCGGATCGCGTCGGCGATCTCGTCCTGCTCGGCGCCCTTGAGCAGGTAGCCCCGGGCGCCGGCCTGCATCGCGGTGAAGACGGTGGCGTCCTCGTCGTACATCGTCAGCACCAGCACCGCGGTCTCCGGGCACCGCCTTGCGGATCCGCCGGGTGGCCTCGACGCCGTCGATGCCGGGCATCCGCACGTCCATGAGCACCACGTCGGGCTTGGTCAGCTGGGTCTCCCGGACCGCGGCCTCGCCGTCCTCGGCCTCGCCGACCACCTCGAAGCCGTCGAGGGTGCCGAGCAGCGCGGCCAGCCCGCGGCGTACGACGGGGTGGTCGTCGGCGAGCAGCACGCGGATCGGCTCGGTGGTGACCACTCGCCCATCATCGCGGTCCGACGGGCTCCGGCGCTTGGGAAGAAGTTCCCGGGCCGTCGGGGCTGGTCGGGAAGCGGCGGGGAGGCGATGCTCTGGGGAGGGGACTCGGCCCGGGCCGAACGGTGGTGCCATCAACCACCACTCCCTCGGAGGCAGCCATGTCCAGCACCACCACTCGCCCCGACCCGGGCCCACGTCACCGGCAAGCAGAAGGCCGGCCTGGTCATCTGCATGCTCTACGGCCTCGGCAACATCCCGTCCGTCCTCGTTCCCGACGCCGGACGGCGAGGACGGCCCGCCGCTGGCGATCCTCGTCATCGGCAGCATCCTCGGCGTCGTCGCGCTGGTCGCCGCGGTCCTGGCCTGGCGCGGCAACCGGGTCGCCCTGCGCGTCGCCGCCGGCGCGATCATCGTCGTCACGCTGACCGGGCTGCCGGCGTTCTTCGTCGACGTGCCGATGGGTCGTCAAGGCGCTGGTCGGCTTCGGCGTGGTGCTCACCGTGGTCGCCGTCGTCCTGATGTTCTCCGGCGACCGGCGCCCCGCGCTCGATCACGGACTGAGGCGGCCGTCGATGATCGCCGTCGTCACCATCCTGCTCGCGTTCCCGCTCGGCTTCTTCCTGCGCAACCGGCTCGCCGCCAACACGGCGTACGCCATCGCCTACCTGTGGGCGTTCGTCTTCCAGACGCTCTACCTGATGCTCGACTCCATCAGCAACGGCAAGACGCTCAACGACGAGCCGGCCTTCGAGCCGGGCGAGTTCCCCTGGCAGTACGGCGTCGTCACCTTGCTGATCTTCGTGGCCGGCTTCGGCCTGGTGCAGCTCGGCCACCGGGTCGGCCGCGGCCGACGGGAGCGGCGTCAGGCGAGCTCGCGCTCGTCCCTCACCGGCACCATCGCCAGCGCGGCGAGCGGGAACACCGCCGCCAGCGCGAACGTCGCCGGGTAGCCGAGCCAGGTCACGGTCAGCCCCGCGAGGGGCGGGACCGCGGCCGCGGTGAGGAACTGGGCGGTGTTCTGCACGCCGAGGGCGCGGCCGGACCAGAACGGTCCGGCCCGCTCGGCGACCGCGGTGAACGCCAGCCCGTTGTCGGCCACCGTCACCGCGGTGGCCACGACGACGAGGGGTACGGCGAGCGCCAGGTCCAGCCCGGCCGTCGCCCCGAGCAGCAGCATCGTGGCGGCCGCCGCGACCGTCACCCAGCGCAGCGGCCGCATCCGGCTGGCCACCACGTCGGAGAGCTGGCCGGCGCCGATCCGGCCCAGCGCGCCCGCCACCTGGGCGCCCGCGACCAGGCCGCCGGCCGCGGCGGGCGACCAGTGCCGGTCCTGGACCAGCCAGACCAGCGCGAAGGTCCACACCACGAACTGCGGGACCACCAGCAGCACCGAGACCCCGTGGATGCGGGGCAGGTAGCGGTCGGCGCGGTAGGGGTTCGGTGCCGCGGTCGGCCCGGCCGCCGGTCGCGGCGGGTCGAGCACCACCAGCGCGACGAGGACCGCGGCGAGGCGCAGGCGGCGACCGGCACCCACACCGCGGCGTACGGCCCGTGCCGGTCGGCGACGACGGCCATCGTCGCCGCGGCGACGCCCACGCCGACCGGCTGGGCCATCTGCCGGATGCCCATCGCGAGGCCGCGCCGCCCGGCCGGGAACCAGCCGACGACGACCCGGCCGCTGGCCACGTTGCTGCTGGCCGCGGCGAGGCCGGCCAACCCGAGCCCGAGCGCGAGCAGCACCACCGAGCCGGACATCGCCGCGAGCGACCCGAGCAGCGCGGCGCCCACCAGGCCGGCCAGCAGCACCAGCCGCTCGCCGCGGCGGTCGGTCACGATGCCCCACGGCACCAGCGCCAGCATCACGCCCGACCATCGGCGCCGCCGCGACCAGGCCGGCCTCGGCCAGGGTCAGCCCCTCGCGCTCGTGCAGGGCCGGGATGAGGAACGCCGGGCCGTGCACCATCACCGCGGTCGACGCCTGGGCCAGCGTGCTCGCCGCGAGCATCGCCCAGCGCCGGCGCACGCCGACCTCGGCGGCGCGGTCGGCGGTGGCGGTCACCCGACGATTCAAACCCCGATTCGTCTGCGCGCCGCAGCGAGCGTTCTCACGGTGAGACCGCAGACGAATCGAGGGCGCGGTCTCGGATCCGAGACTATCGGTGACGCTCGGGCTCTGGCTGCGGCCAGCACGGCGGCGTTGGATGGAGGCATGTCATCGACACTCCGTCCGCCCGGCCCCGGTCACCGTCGACGTCGGCGCGCTCGCGCCCGAGGACGTCGTGGCCGTCGCCCGCGACGGGGCGCCGGTGGTGCTCAGCGACGCGGCCCTGGCCGCGATCGACCGGGCCCGCGCGGTGGTCGAGGAGCTCGCCGCCGCGCCCACGCCGGCGTACGGCATCTCGACCGGGTTCGGCGCGCTCGCCACCCGGCACATCCCGACCGAGATGCGGGCCCAGCTGCAGCGGTCGCTGGTCCGCTCGCACGCCGCCGGCTCCGGCCCCGAGGTGGAGCGCGAGGTGGTCCGGGCGCTGATGCTGCTGCGGCTCTCGACGCTGGCGACCGGGCACACCGGCATCCGCCGCGAGACCGCCCAGCTGCTGGCCGCCCTGATCTCGCACGGCATCACGCCGGTGGTGCACGAGTACGGCTCGCTCGGCTGCTCCGGCGACCTGGCGCCGCTGTCGCACTGCGCGCTCGCGCTGATGGGCGAGGGCCCGGTGCGCGACGCGACCGGCGACGCTGGTGCCGGCGGCCGAGGCGCTGGCCGCGGCCGGGCTGACCCCGGTCGAGCTCGCCGCCAAGGAGGGGCTCGCGCTCATCAACGGCACCGACGGCATGCTCGGCATGCTGGTGCTGGCGATCGCCGACCTGCGCCGGCTGCTGCGTACCGCGGACGTCGCCGCCGCGATGTCGGTCGAGGGCCAGCTGGCCACCGACCGGGTCTTCGCGCCCGAGCTGCAGGCGATCCGGCCGCACCCCGGCCAGGCGCTCTCCGCGGCCAACCTCGTCGCGCTGCTCGCCGACTCCGGCGTGGTCGCCTCGCACCGCGGCCCGGACTGCAACCGGGTCCAGGACGCCTACTCGCTGCGCTGCTCGCCGCAGGTGCACGGCGCCGCCCGCGACACCGTCGAGCACGCCGCGACCGTCGCCGGCCGCGAGCTCGCCTCGGCGGTCGACAACCCGGTCGTGCTCGCCGAGGAGGGCCGGGTCGAGTCCAACGGCAACTTCCACGGCGCCCCGGTCGGCTACGTGCTCGACTTCCTGGCCATCGTCGCCGCCGACGTCGCGTCGATCAGCGAGCGGCGTACCGACCGGTTCCTCGACAAGGCCCGCAACCACGGGCTGCCGCCGTTCCTCGCCGGCGACCCCGGCGTCGACAGCGGCCACATGATCGCGCAGTACACCCAGGCCGCGATCGTCTCCGAGCTGAAGCGGCTCGCCGTCCCGGCCTCGGTCGACTCGATCCCCTCCAGCGCCATGCAGGAGGACCACGTCTCGATGGGCTGGTCGGCCGCGCGCAAGCTGCGCCGCTCGGTCGACGGGCTCGACCCGGGTGGTCGCCGTCGAGGTGCTCACCGCCGCCCGCGCGCTCGACCTGCGCGCGCCGCTCGAGCCGTCGCCCGCCACCGCCGCCGTGGTCCGGCTGCTCCGCGAGAGCGGCATCGAGGGGCCCGGCCCGGACCGCCACCTCTCGCCCGAGATCGAGACCGCCGTCCAGCTGGTCGCCTCGGGCGCCGTCCTCACCGCCGTCGAAGAAGTGATCGGAGAACTGGCATGACTTCCCAGAAGAGCGACACCCCGAACCCCCGCCTGCCCATCCACGCCGCCCACGGCACCGAGCTGACCGCCCGGTCCTGGCAGACCGAGGCGCCGCTGCGGATGCTGATGAACAACCTCGACCCCGAGAACGCCGAGCGCCCCGAGGACCTCGTCGTCTACGGCGGCACCGGCAAGGCGGCCCGCAACTGGGAGTCGTACGACGCCCTCGTGCGCACCCTCGACCACGCTCGCCGACGACGAGACGATGCTCGTGCAGTCCGGCAAGCCGGTCGGCGTGATGAAGACCCACGAGTGGGCGCCGCGGGTGCTGATCGCCAACTCCAACCTGGTCGGCGACTGGGCCAACTGGGAGGAGTTCCGCCGGCTCGAGGACCTCGGCCTGACGATGTACGGCCAGATGACCGCCGGCTCGTGGATCTACATCGGCACCCAGGGCATCCTCCAGGGCACCTTCGAGACCTTCGCCGCGGTCGCCGACAAGAAGTTCGGCGGCACCCTGGCCGGCACCATCACGCTCACCGCCGGCCTCGGCGGCATGGGCGGCGCCCAGCCGCTGGCCGTGACCATGAACGACGGCGTCGCGATCTGCATCGAGTGCGACCCGGCCCGGATCCAGCGGCGGATCGACCACCGCTACCTCGACGTCGCAGGCCGACTCGCTCGAGGAGGCCGTGCGGATGGCGGTCGAGGCGCGCGACGCGCGGAAGCCGCTCTCGATCGGCGTGCTCGGCAACGCCGCCGACGATGCTTCCCGAGCTGCTCGAGATCGGACGCCCCGATCGACATCGTCACCGACCAGACCTCGGCGCACGACCCGCTGTTCTACCTGCCGGTCGGCGTCGCCGTTCGAGGACTGGGAGACCGAGCGCACCGAGGACCCGGTCGGCTTCACCAAGCGCGCCCAGGAGTCGATGGCCGCGCACGTCCGGGCGATGGTCGAGTTCCAGGACAAGGGCGCCGAGGTCTTCGACTACGGCAACTCGATCCGCGACGAGGCGCGCAAGGGCGGCTACGACCGGGCCTTCGAGTTCCCGGGCTTCGTGCCGGCGTACATCCGGCCGCTGTTCTGCGAGGGCAAGGGCCCGTTCCGCTGGGCCGCGCTCTCCGGCGACCCGGCCGACATCGCCGCGACCGACCGGGCGATCCTCGAGCTGTTCCCCGACAACGAGCGGCTCCGGAAGTGGATCACCATGGCCGGCGAGCGGGTGCGCGTTCCAGGGGCTGCCGGCCCGGATCTGCTGGCTCGGGTACGGCGAGCGCCACCTGGCCGGGCTGAAGTTCAACGAGATGGTCGCCTCGGGCGAGCTCAAGGCGCCGATCGTGATCGGCCGCGACCACCTCGACTGCGGGTCGGTCGCCTCGCCGTACCGCGAGACCGAGGCGATGCTCGACGGCTCCGACGCGATCGCGGACTGGGCGATCCTCAACGCGCTGGTCAACACCGCCTCGGGCGCGACCTGGGTGTCGTTCCACCACGGCGGCGGCGTCGGCATGGGCCGCTCGCTGCACGCCGGCCAGGTCACCGTCGCCGACGGCACCGAGCTGGCCGCGCAGAAGATCGAGCGGGTGCTCACCAACGACCCGGGCATGGGCGTGATCCGGCACGTGGACGCCGGCTACGACCGCGCCGCCGAGGTGGCCGAGGAGCGCGGCGTGCGGATCCCGATGTCCGAGTAGCCCGAAAGGGTCAGTGCGCCGGACTATCTGCTGGTTAGCGTGCTCCGTCACGGGGGTGGCCGATCCCCTGCCCGACGGAGCCCGCATGGACATCTCGACCTTCTACGCGCTGTTCTCGGCGACCTGCTTCGCGCTGCTCGGGTTCTGGTGGAACCTGCTCCAGGCCAACCCGCACTGGCTGCGCGACCCGGAGACCCGGACGGCGGTCGGCGGCGTCTACCTCTCGTTCCTGCTGCCGGCGCTGATGGGGCTGTTCGCCCAGGTCGGCGGCGCCGGGACCACGACCATCTGGCGGGTCAGCTTCGTGGGCGATCGCGGCCGTCGGGCTGGTCGCGACGCTGCGGGCCATCCCGCACAGCCGCCGGTCGGGAGTGAGCGACCAGCTGCACACGATCATCGCGAGCGTGCTCTACGCCCTCGTCGCCGTCGTCGGCGTGGTGCCCGAGATCGGCAAGGCGTTCGACCTCAAGGCGATCCAGGTCGAGGCGATCCTGCTGATCCTGCTGGTGGTGCTCGCGCACGGCCTGGTGTGGCGGTTCATGACCAGCGAGCCGCCGGCCGGCCGGCACGA
This sequence comes from uncultured Actinomycetota bacterium, assembly GCA_963759065.1. Classification (GTDB taxonomy): domain Bacteria; phylum Actinomycetota; class Actinomycetes; order Propionibacteriales; family Nocardioidaceae; genus Nocardioides. The sequence continues at coordinate 118,964 of CAVWYA010000015.1, forward strand.
GGCGATGAGTCCGCCGGACTGAGGAGGTCGACCCGGCATGACCGACACCCCTGCCCAGGAGTTCCGCGAGATCGGCGGCCGCTTCGGCGACGTGGCGGCCGGCGTACGCCCCGACCAGTGGGACGACCCGTCGCCCGTCGAGGAGCTGGACGGCGCGCGACGTCGTCCGGCACCTCGTCGAGTGGTTCCCGTCGTTCCTGGCGGCCGGCGCCGGCGTGCGAGCTGCCCGGCCGGGCCCGTCGGTCGACGACGACCCGGTCGGCCGCCTGGCGAGCACCTCCAGACCGAGGTGCAGGCGCTGCTCGACGACCCGGCCTCGGCCGACCGGGTGCTCGAGCAACCGGCACATCGGTGACGTCCCGCTGCCCGCAGGCGGTCTCGCAGTTCTTCACCGGCGACGTCTTCATGCACACCTGGGACCTGGCCCGCGCGACCGGCCAGGACGACACCCTCGACCCCGAGCGGTGCGCGGTGATGCTGGCCGGGATGGAGCCGATCGAGGACGCCATGCGCGGCAGCGGCCAGTACGGCCCGCGGGTCGAGGTCCCCGACGACGCCGACGTGCAGACCAGGCTGCTCGGCTTCATCGGTCGCGATCCGGAGTGGAAACCGGCGCCGTCTGCCTAGGCTTTGCTCGTGACGACCACGCCCGCCCGCTCCCGGGCCACCCTGACCGGCATCAGCTCGCGGGCGTGGGAGCACCCCGCCGACCGCGGCGCGCTCGTGGCGCTGCGCAAGCTCAAGGGGTTCGACACCGTCCTCAAGGCGATGTCCGGGTTCATCAACGAGCGCAAGATCCGGCTCGATCTACCTCGGCGGCGCGATCCGGGTCGACGACCGCAAGTTCGCCGGGGTCAACCGGCTGCTGGCCGAGGTCGGGCGCGCGCTCGACGTCGACAGAGCTGCCCGAGGTCTACGTCGTCAACGACCCGACCACCAACGCGATGACCATCGGCATGGACAAGCCGATCATCGTGCTGCACTCCGCGCTCTTCGACCTCCTCGACGAGGAGGAGATGCGGTTCGTCGTCGGCCACGAGCTCGGCCACGCGGTCAGCGGCCACGCCGTCTACCGGACCCTGCTCCTGTGGCTGATGTCGCTCACGGGCGTCTGGAACACCGTGCCCGGTGGCGCGCTCGGGGTCCGGGTGCTCATCGCCGCGCTCTACGAGTGGTCGCGCAAGTCCGAGCTGTCGGCCGACCGGGCCGGGCTGCTCGCCACCCAGGACCCGGCCGTGGCGTTCCGCGTGCACATGAAGCTCGCCAGCGGCTCCGGCGACCTGAGCGAGCTCGACCAGACGTCGTTCTTCGCCCAGGGCCAGGAGTACCTCGAGACCGCCGACATCCGCGACTCGGTGCTCAAGCTCATGCTCAACGAGCGCGCGGACCACCCCTACGCCGTCGTCCGTGCGGCCGAGCTGCGCAAGTGGGTCGACTCGGGCGAGTACACCCAGGTCCTGGCCGGCACCTACCCGCGCCGCGACGAGGACGCCGGGGCCAGCATGTCGGACGCGGCGAAGCAGGCGGCGGACTCCTACACCGAGGCGTTCAAGACCACGCAGGACGCGCTCGGGAAGCTGGTCCACGACGTGGCCGGCTTCTTCGGCAGCGCCAAGCTCTGGCTCGACGAGCAGCTGCGCCGCAACCGCGACGAGTGAACGGTCGTAGACCACAACCGGGACTGGGCGGGGGGCGCCCAGTCCCGGCTGCGGTGGCTGGTGACCGGTGGCTGGTGACCGGCCTTACGGCAGCGGCTGGGGAGCCAGGATCCGCGCTCCCGCGCCGCCCCGGAACCCCCTGACTGTCGGAAGCAGCCCTGGCCGAGCCCGTCGATGGCCAGACCGGTCAGGTCGCCGGCGCCGTAGAGCCCGCGGAAGTAGCCGTCGGGGTAGACGCCGTTGCCGGCCTGGAAGTACATGATCTCGTCGGCGCCGTTGGAGTGGTCGAGGCCGAACGCGTGGCCGAACTCGTGGAGCATGACCTCGCCCCACAGCGGCTTCGTGCCGACGAACCCATAGTCGAGCTGGCCGCTGAACCACTTGTTGGTGTCGAAGACGGCCGCCGACTGGGTGGTCTCCCACACCGGGCGGTTGCGGCCGTCGCGCGCGGCGTGCAGCTGGACCGGGCCGCCGAAGCCGAGCGCGGACCGCGTGACGAAGTCGGGCATCTCGGCCTCGTCGGCGAACGCGATCAGCAGGTCCTGGTTGCGGGGCAGCCTGGTGTGCTTCGTTCTGGAACGGGATCTGGTGCGAGGCCCCGACGTACTTGACCTGGATCCCGGTGGCCATGGAGATCTGCGCCATCGCCATCTGCGCCATCAGGACGCCGGCCGGGCCCACGTCGTCGGCGTTGATCGCGTAGCGGACGGTCTTGCAGGGGTTGTAGGCGTAGCGGATGCCCCTGGAGCTCAGGAAGACGTGGTCGGCCGGGTTGCCGCGCGGCGCGTAGGTGTAGAAGACGTTGGCCTTGGTGCTCCGGTTGAACGCGTGCCGACCCGACGTGGAGACCCGCACCTTGTGGGTGCCGTAGAAGTTCAGGGTGCCGGCGATCGCGAACTTGCCCTTCTTGTTGCTCTTGGTGGTGGCGAAGGTGTGCCAGCTGCCGGGCAGCTTGACCTGGAGCTTCACCTTCTTCTTCCCGCCGGGCACCCGCCCGTGGGCGGCCACGGCGCCCGAGCCGGCGTAGAACGTCGTCGAGTCCCAGATCACCTTGCCCTTCTTGCCCTTCTTGTCCTGCTTGTCGGCGTGACCGTGATGGGCGCGACCAGCCACGGCCGGTGAGGGCGTGATGGCGGCGAGGAGGGCGGCGGTGAGGCCGAGGACGAGGAACGCCGCGACGAGGCGGACGAGACGGTGGCGAATCACCCGGGGTCCTTTCCCAGGCTCACCGTTCTGGAAACCTCCGGGAGGTCACCGATCCATGGCGGCGATGGTGTCGTGGATGCTCAGCGTCCGACGGGCCGACTCGACGTGCAGGTTCTCGATCATCCGGCCCTGGTAGGTCACGACGCCGGACCCGGCACCGGCCTCCCACGCCTCGAGGATGCCGCGGGCGTCCGCGACCGCCCGCTCGCTCGGGGCGAACACCTCGTTGGCGCCCTCGACCTGGCCCGGGTGGATGAGCGTCTTCCCGTCGAAGCCCAGCTCCCGGCCCTGGCGGCACTCGTCGAGGAAGCCGTCGGTGTTCTTCACGTCGTTGTAGACGCCGTCGAGGATCGTCTTGCCGGCGGCCCGGGCGGCGAGGAGCGCCAGCCCGAGTCCGGTGAGGAGGGGCTGCCGACCGGGCACGTGCTCGGCGTACAGCTCCTTGGCGAGGTCGTTGGTGCCCATCACCAGCACGGTCAGCCGCTCCGAGGCGGCGGCGATCTCGCGTGCGTTGAAGATCGCCTCCGGAGTCTCGATCATCGCCCAGAGCTTGGTGCGCTCCGGGGCCCCGGCCCACTCGAGCGCCGTCGCCAGTCCCCGGACCTGCTCGGCACTGCTCACCTTGGGCACGACCACGGCGTCCGGCCCGGCAGCAGCCACGGCGACGAGGTCAGCGGCGTGCCACTCGGAGCCGACGCCGTTGATCCGGATCGTCAGCGTCCGCCGGCCGTAGCCACCCGAGGCGACCGCAGCGCACGCGGCCTCGCGGGCCGACGGCTTGGCGTCGGGTGCGACGGCGTCCTCGAGGTCGAGGATGACGCCGTCGACGGGCAGCGTCTTCGCCTTCTCGAGGGCCTTGGCGTTGGAGCTCGGCATGTAGAGCACCGAGCGCAGCGGCGTGAGGTCGCTCATGCGTCGACCTCGATCGCGTCGTACGCCGCCTTGAGCTCCGGGTCGATCGCGGCCAGCTGCTCGGCGAGCTCGACCATGACCAGGCACTGCTTGAGCGAGGCGTCGTCCTCCATCTTGCCGTCGAGCATCACCGCGCCGGTGCCGTCACCCATGGCGGCCGCGACCCGGCGGGCGTGCCGGACGTCGTCGACGCTCGGGCTGAACACCCTGTTGGCGATCGCGATCTGCTTGGGGTGCAGCGACCAGGTGCCGACGCAGCCGAGGAGGAAGGCGTTGCGGAACTGGTCCTCGCACGCCACCACGTCGGCGATGTCGCCGAAGGGCCCGTAGTAGGGGTAGATGCCGTGCATCGCGCACGCGTCGACCATCCGCGCGATCGTGTAGTGCCAGAGGTCCTGCTGGTACGTCGAGCGGTGGGCCTCGAGGTTCGCCACCCCGTCGGCGCGGGGCGGGTCCTCACGGACCAGGTAGCCCGGGTGGCCGCCGCCGACGCGGGTGGTCTTCATCCTTCGGTCCGCGGCCAGGTCGGCCGGGCCGAGGGAGAGCCCCTGCATGCGTGGGCTGGCGCCGCAGATCTCCTCGACGTTCGCGACGCCGCGGGCGGTCTCGAGGATGGCGTGCACCAGGATCGGCCGGTCGAGGCCGGCCTTGGCCTCGAGCTGCGCGAGCAGCCGGTCGACGTAGTGGATGTCCTCGGCGCCCTGCACCTTCGGCACCATGACCACGTCGAGCCGGTCGCCGATCTCGGGGATCAGCGTGTTGAGGTCGTCGAGCACCCAGGGGCTGTCGAGCGAGTTGATCCGGGTCCAGAGCTGGGTCGGCCCGCTCTGCCCTCCAAGATCGGCGGTGTCTCTGACGATCTTCACCAGGCCCTCGCGGGCGGCGACCTTGTTGTCGGCCTTGATCGCGTCCTCGAGGTTGCCGAGCAGCACGTCGACGGTCCCGACCATGTCGGGGATCTTTGCCGCCATCTTCTCGTTGCTCGGGTCGAAGAAGTGGATCGCCCGGCTGGGCCGCGCGGGGATCTCGCGCAGCGGCTCGGGGGCCCCGACGGCCAGCGGCCGGAAGAAGTCCTTGGCGCTCTTGGAAGACCCGCTCATGCGTCGGAAGGTAACAGCGCCGGTGTCGGCGTCGGTATGACCGATCTGACACCGCGGCAGATTCACCGGGTACCCGGTGAAACTGCCCCTTCCGTCAAGGAACTCCAGCCGGGCGGGGCCAGTTTCACCGGGTACCCGGTGAATCTGCCCTGCGCCACCAGCGCCGCTTCGGCCTGGGCTTGGGCTGCGCGCGTTGCTCGGCCAGGGCCTCGCGGGCCTTGCGACGCTGCTCGGCCACGCGTGCCGTACGTCGCTCGCGCCAGCCCGCGACCTCCGAGTCGACGTCGCGCGGCATGGTGATCAGGGGCGGGCCCTCGGGGGTCCGGTAGCGCGCGGCCACGACCCGCTCGTTGAAGTCGGTGACGTGGCGGCGTACGTCGCCCTCGGTGTTCAGCCTGTCGAGGACGCCGTCGAGCTCGGCGTCCTCCTTGCGCAGGGCGAGGCTCGGAGGGAGCACCGCGATGTGCTCGCGCTCCACGAGCTTCTTGAGCCACCAGTTGGGGTCGTGGTGCCCGCCCAGCCCCTCGATCGGCTTCCCGGCGCCGGGCAGGTCGTCGAAGTCGCCACGCTCCATCGCCTGCCGCACCTGGAGGTCGACCCAGGTCTGCTGCTGCGCCATCCGCGCGGCCGCCGCGGCCTTCCCGTCCTGCCGCACCGCGGGCTTCGGCCGCTGCTCGCGGCGGCCCTCCGGCCTGTCCTCGGTCTCCGGCATGCTCCCAAAATACTTGATGCCCCGAAGCCGTCAGACCTGCTCGACGGGCCGGCTGGTCGCCTCCCTCGGCATCAGCCACAGCGCCACGGCCGCGAGAAGCGCGGTGGCCGCGCAGATGGCCCAGACGGTGAGGTAGCCGGACAGCGGCGCGTGGCCCTTGACCGGGTCGTTGATCGAGCCGGCCGACGCCAGGCAGATCGCGAAGACCGACGACGCGATCGCACCGCCGACCGTCTTGGTCGCGTTGGTCATGCCCGTGGCGAAGCCGGTCCGGTCCGGTGGCGCGGCGGCCGCGGCGGTGGCCGGCAGCGCGGCGACCAGCGCGCCGGAGCCGACGCCCGCGACCGCCATGTTGAGGATCGCCTGGCCCGTCGAGTCGTGGAACGGCAGGAAGAGCCCGTAGCCGAGCGCGACGAGCAGGGCCCCGAGCACCAGAGCGCCGCGCGGGGTCAGCAGCCGGGAGGTCAGCGGCAGGGTGAAGGCGCCGATGGCCAGGAACACGACGTACACCCCGATGAGGGTCGAGACGAACGACGCGTCCGCCCCCAGCCCGTAGCCCGCGGTGTCCGGGTCGGTGCGGGCGAACGTCGAGAGCGGGATCTGCGCACCGAGCACCGACATGCCGAACAGGAAGGCGGTGAGCTGCACCGGCCACTGGCCGGGCGTGGCGAGCAGCCGGACGTCGACCATCGGTTCGGGATGGGCGGCCTCGTAGCGGGCGAACGGCACCAGCGCGGCGAGGCCGAGCAGCACCAGCCCCCACGCGAGCACCGAGCCGGGACCCTGCACCCGGATCGCGACCAGCCCGCCCATCACCAGGCCCAGGGCGACCGTGATCAGCGCGAGGCCGCCCCAGTCGTAGCCGCCGGTGGCCTGCCCGGGGACGTCCTCGATCCCGAACCAGATCACGAAGAAGACGGCCGTGACGACGATCGCGGGCAGGGCGAGCAGGAAGCCCATCGACGTGGCCTCTACCAGGGCGCCGGAGGTCACCGCACCGATGATCACGGCCAGCTCCAGCGCGCCGACCAGGATCGCCGCCGCCCGCCGGGTGAGGAGCGCCTGCCGACCGGTGCCTGCGGTCCTTCGGTGGATGATCGCGATCTCGAGCGGCAGCCACACGACGTACGCGCCCTGGAGGGCCCAGCCGATGAGGAACGTCGTGAAGCCGGGCGCGACGGCGAGCACCCACGAGCCGAGTGCGGTGACCGCGGTCGAGAGCAGCAGCACCTTCTTGTGGCCGACCAGGTCGCCGAGCCGGCACAGCGGCGGGACCACGAGGGCGGAGACGATCAGCTGCGCCGCCTCGAACCAGTTGACGTCGGCGTCCTTGATGGAGAGGTGGTCGGCGATGTCGCTGTAGATCGGCGTGTAGTAGCCCTGCAGCACCCCGCTCGCCAGCTCGACGCAGACCAGGAATCCGACGATCGCGAACAGGCCGTGCACCGGCTTGATCGGCTGGGTCGCCGGGGTGACGGTCGCCATCAGCTCAGCTTCTCGATGAGCCGTTGGTACCAGCGAACGCCGTCGAGGAAGTCGTCGACGCCGAGGTGCTCGTCGTAGGAGTGGATGGCCTCGCGCTGTGCCTTGGTCATGCGGAACGGCGCGAACCGGTAGATGCGGTCGCAGATCGGGCTGAACGTGCGCGAGTCGGTGGCGGCCATCATCACGTAGGGCGCGGGGACGGCGTCGGGGAAGACCTCGGTGATCGTCGTCTCGACCAGCTCGAACGCCTCGTCCTTGCGGCTCGTCGGTCGAGTACGGCGAGAGCGGGCTGGGCTCGTAGACCTCGACGACGTCGATCTCGACCTTGTCGTCGGCGATCACCTTGCGCAGGTGCGCGAGCACCTTCTCGGAGGTGTCGCCGAGCATGATCCGGATGTTCACGCCGGCGGTGGCCTTGCCGGCGATGACGTTGAGGGCCGGGCTGCCCTGGAGCGTGGTGATCGCGAACGTGGTCCGCACCATGGCGGCCGACTCCGGTCCGAGGGCGGTGAGCACCTTGGGGAGCGCCGGGCCGAGCCGGCCGGCGTTCGCCATCAGCGGGCGGAGCGCGAGGGGAGCGTGGGGAGCGAGCCGCCGGAACAGCTCCAGGGTCGGGGCCGGCAGGCTGCTCGGCATCGGTGAGCGGTCGACCCGGGTGATCGCGCGAGCCAGTCGCGCGGTCGGTCCCATCCGGGCGGGCGTGGACGCGTGCCCGCCGCGGCCCTCGACCCGCAGCAGGACCGACATGATCCCCTTCTCGGTCACCCCGATGACGCCCACCGGCTTGCCGATGCCGGTGAACGCGTCGTGCGCGATGGCGCCGCCCTCGTCGACCACGAACCACGGCCGGACGCCGCGCTCCTGCAGCTCCGCGACGGCGGTCTCGGCCGCCGTACCGAACACCTCCTCGTCGCAGCCGAAGGACAGCCAGACGTCCTGCGCCGGGGTGAAGTCGCGCTCGAGCAGGGTCTCGACCGCCTCGCAGATCCCGACCAGGCAACCCTTGTCGTCGAGGGTGCCGCGACCCCAGATCTGGCCGTCGACCACGTCACCGCTGAACGCTTCGTGCTGCCACGTGCCCTCGACCGGTACGACGTCGAGGTGGGCCATCAGCACGACCGGCCGCTCGGAGCTCGCACCCTTCCAGTGGAAGAGGAGCCCGTGCGTGTGCACCCGGGTCAGCTCGAGCCGCTCGTGCAGCAGTGGGAAATGTCGTGCGAGCTCGGCCACGAACTCGTCGAACGCCGCGTCGTCGACCCGCTCGAGCTCGCGGTGGGAGACGGTCGGGATCCGGATGAGCGCCTGCAGCTTCGCGACCGCCCGGTGTTGGGCAGAGTGCAGCTCCTCGGTCCCTCCCACCGTCATGGACCGGACCCTAGTGCGCGGGTACCGGCTCTGCACCTGCGCCAACACCCTGCGCCAATTGTCGAGTGAATCGATGGACTATGGTCGCCTGCCATGTCAGTCCCGCGTCGTCCGGGTCGGCTCCTGCTGGGGCTGCTCCTCCTGCTACCCGTCCTGCTGCTCGGGGCCGGATCGTCGCCGGCCGCGGGCCAGGACGACGTCGACCGCCCGGTGGTCCGGGTCGGCACCGAGGGGACCTACCCGCCGTTCACCTTCCACGACCCGTCGTCCAACGAGCTGACCGGCTACGACATCGAGGTCATCAAGGCGGTCGCCGACGAGGCGGGCTGGGACCTGGAGTTCGTGGAGGCGCCGTTCGACTCGATCTTCCCGGCGCTCGACTCCGACCGGATCGACGTGATCGCCAACCAGATCACCATCAACGACGAGCGCAAGGCGCGCTACCTCTTCTCGACGCCCTACACCTACTCGCGCGGCGTCATCGTCACGGCTGCCGACAACGACGACATCAAGACCCTCGACGACATCAAGGGCAAGACCGCAGCCGAGTCGGAGACGAGCAACTGGGCCCAGGTCGCCCGCGACGCCGGCGCGGACGTCAAGTCGGTCGACCAGTTCGCCCAGGCGGCCGAGCTCCTCGTCCAGGGCCGGGTCGACGTCATCGTCAACGACAACATCGCGGTGCTCGACTACCTCGCGTCCACCGGGTCCAAGGACATCAAGATCGCGGGCACCGCCGGCGACGAGGTGAGTGCCCAGGCCCTGACCTTCCGCCAGGACGAGCCGGATCTCCAGCAGCAGTCCGACGCCGCGCTGAAGGAGCTCGCCGACGACGGGACGCTCGCGGACATCTCGGACAAGTACTTCGGGGCGGACGTCACCAAGGAGGACGCCGAGGTCACCGACGTGAAGGCCTCCGACACCCGCTCGACCGCCGAGGTCGTGAAGGACGCGGCCTGGCCGATGCTCAAGGGGCTGCTCAAGTACTCGATCCCGCTCACCGCCGCGAGCTTCGCGATCGGGCTGGTGCTGGCCCTCGTGACCGCGCTGGCCCGGCTCTCCTCGAACCGGTTCGTGCAGCTGCCGGCCCGCGTCTACGTCTCGGCGATCCGTGGGACGCCGCTGCTGGTCCAGCTGTTCATCGTCTTCTACGGGCTGGGCCAGGTCGGCATCAAGATCGACCCGGTCCCCGCGGCCATCCTGGCGCTGAGCCTCAACGTCGGCGGGTACGCCGCCGAGATCATCCGGGCCTCGATCCTCTCGGTCCCGCGGGGGCAGTACGAGGCGGCGACGACCATCGGCATGGCCTACCCGCAGCTGCTGCGCCGGATCGTGCTGCCGCAGGCGGCGCGGATCGCCGTACCGCCCCTGTCCAACACGCTGCTCTCCCTCATCAAGGACACGTCGCTCGCGTCGGTGATCCTGGTCCCGGAGCTGCTGAGACAGGCGATCAACGCAGCGTCGCCGAGCGCAGACTTCATGCCGCTCTACCTGTTCGCGGCGCTCTACTACTGGGTCGTCTGCTTCCTGGTCTCGCTGGCGCAGGATCCGTTGGAGAAGCGACTCGGAAGGCGTGCGCATGACCACGACACACACCACCGCGCGCCGCTCATCGAGGTTCGCGGGCTCGAGAAGACCTTCGGCGACAACCACGTCCTCAAAGGCGTCGACCTGATGGCGACCGAGGGCACCGCCACCGCGCTCATCGGTCCCTCCGGCTCCGGCAAGACGACGATCCTGCGGTCGCTCAACGTCCTGGAGACGCCGGACACCGGCACGATCCGGATCGCTGACGCCGCCGTCGACTTCGGCGACGCCTCTGTCGACAAGAAGGCACCGACGCCGCGAGGTCGAGGCGCTGCGGGCGCGCAGCGGGATGGTCTTCCAGTCGCACAACCTGTTCCCGCACAAGACCGTCCTCCAGAACCTGCTGGAGGGCCCGGTCCAGGTGCAGGGGCGCAACGTCGACGAGGCCACGGCCGACGCGCGCAAGCTGCTCGAGCAGGTGGGCCTCACCGGACGCGAGGACCGCTACCCGGCCCAGCTCTCCGGGGGGCAGCAGCAGCGCGTGGGCATCGCCCGGGCGCTGGCCCTGAACCCGCAGGTGGTGCTCTTCGACGAGCCCACCTCGGCGCTCGACCCCGAGCTGGTCGGCGAGGTGCTCGCCGTCGATACGCGACCTCGCGACCACCGGCTGGACCCTGGCGATCGTCACGCACGAGATCCGCTTCGCGCGCGACGTCGCGGACCAGGTGCTCTTCCTCGACCAGGGCGTGATCGCCGAGCAGGGTGGCGCCGAGGTGCTGACCGACCCGCAGGAGGAGCGGACCAGGCAGTTCCTGAGCCGGGTCCTCGAGGTCGGCTGAGCGTCACGACCGGCGGCCGAGGTGCACCACCTCGTGCAGCCAGTCGTCGAGCCGCTGCAGCTGCACGGGGTCGCCGAACATCGCCCGCTTCCCCGGTGGCGGCAGGAAGCCGACGGCGTCCATGACCAGCCAGTGCCGGTCGGGCGGTTCGTCGGTGTGGAAGGCGTACGCCGCGAGGAACGCGCGCGCCGGATCCGCCCCGAAGGCCACCGCGAGGTTGGTGGCCGCGTGGGCGGCGTCGAGCCAGCGCGGGCCGGTCGAGGTCTCGACCCAGTCGACGACACCGGCGATCTCGGGACCGTCCCAGAGCAGGTTGCGATGGCTGAAGTCGCGGTGCAGGAAGGTGGGCTCGTACGCCGGCTCGTCACCGGCCAGCAGCTCGAAGGCGGCCCGCCAGGAGTCGGCGTGCCGGGTCCACGGAGGCACCTGCCACTTGGCCTCCCAGGCCCACGACTGGAAGTCGCGGAACGGTGACTCCGGCCGCACCTCGTGGATGTCCGCGAGCAGGGCGGCCATCGCGGCAAGGGTCGCGTCGTCCACCGCCGAGGTGGTCCGTCCCGGCAGGTGCGTCATGAGATGCGCTGCGACCCCTGCGGCGGTGCCCTCGGCGTCCAGGGCGATGCTCACCGGTGCCGGCACCGGCGTAGCGGCGAGGGCGGCGAACGCCTCCCGCTCCCGCCGCGTCAGCGCGGCGCCGTGGCTGCGCCACGGCTCGTTGGTCATCAGCCGCAGCACCGAACGTCGTCCGGTGGAGTCGACCAGGGCCAGCATCGTGGAGGTCATCCCGCCCTCGAGCTCGACGACATCGGTGACCTGGGCGCCCAGGGCGGCCTCGGCCCAGGCGAGAGCCTCGGACCGCACCCGTCACCCGCCCCAGCGGCCGCGGTGCACGAGGTCGTCGAGCGGGCGGCGCTGCCGGGTGCGCGGTGAGCCGGACGGCTTCTCGCCGCCTTGGCGGTGGCCGATCGTGATCACGCCGACCGGGTCGTGGTCGTCGGGGATGCCGAAAGCCTCGCGGACGGCGGCGTCCTTGTCTGGAGGTACGCCGATGAAGCAGCTGCCCAGCCCGGCGTCGGTGGCCGTCTGGAGGATGAGCAGGCTCGCCATCGCGGCGTCCATGTGCCAGAACGGCATCGGCCAGCGTGCCTCGTCGCGGTCGGTCCAGCCCTTGTCCGGCTGGGCGTAGCGGTCGAGGTAGGCGGCCTTGCTGGAGCACGGCAGGATCACGACGGGGGCGCCCATCATCCCGGCCAGCCAGCTGTCCGGCTCCTCGAGGTCGTCGGCGGTGGCGGCCCAGAACCGGCGTACGTCGTCGGGCTGGTCGAGCACCAGGAACGCCCAGCCCTGGCTGAACCCGGCGCTCGGCGCGCGGACCGCGTTGGCCAGCGCGAGGTCGATGACGGCGGGGTCGACGGGCTCGTCGCCGTAGTCGCGGACCATGCGCCGGCGCTTGACGACCTCCTGGAACTCCATGCCGGCCAGTCTGTATCACCACGACACCACTGCGGCAGATCTCGGATTCGAGACCGCCGCCGCGGTGCGCCTGTGGCGGAGCGGCGCCGAGGTGCGTTGGATGGGTCTGTGGTCGACGACTTCGAGCGGATGTGGTCCGACCTGGCGCCCGTCGGCACGGTCGGCGACCTCGGGCGGCTACTTCCGCCAGCCGTTCACCCAGCCCGAGCGCGAGCTGGCCGACTGGTTCCGCGGGCAGGTCGCCGCCCGTTCCCTCCGCCTCGAGTCCGACGCCACCGGCAACCTGGTCGCCTGGTGGGACCCGGACGGCGGGGTAATCCGTGAACAAACGGCCCCGGAATCGCAGGATCAGGGGCCGTTGAATCACGGACTACCCCGAACCGGCGGCGTCCTCACCGGGTCGCACCTGGACTCGGTGCTGGACGGAGGGGCGTACGACGGACCGCTGGGTGTGGTGTCGGCGCTGGCGGCCGTCGACGAGCTGCGGTCGCGAGGGGTGGTGCCGACCAGGCCGATCGGGGTGTCGGTGTTCGTCGAGGAGGAGGGGTCGCGGTTCGGGCTGGCCTGCCTGGGCTCGCGGCTGGCGGCCGGCGCGATCACGTGGGACAAGGCGCGGGTGCTGCGCGACCGGGACGGCGTCGCGTTCGAGGAGGTCGTCGAGGGCGGCGGGACCGGTCTGCTGGACGGAGTCGGGGTGTTCGTCGAGCTGCACGTCGAGCAGGGCCGCGACCTGGTCGACCGCGGGGCGGCGGTCGGGGTGGCCAGCGAGATCTGGCCGCACGGGCGCTACCGCTTCGACTTCCGGGGCGAGGCCAACCACGCCGGCTCGACCCGGATGGAGGACCGCGCCGACCCGATGCTCACCTACGCGATGACCGCGCTGGCGGCGAACAAGCAGGCCCGGCTGGCGGGCGAGCGGGCGACGTTCGGCCGGGTCGAGGTGACCCCCAACGGCACCAACGCCGTGCCGTCGCAGGTGCTGGCCTGGCTGGACGCGCGGTGCTCGTCGGAGGCCGCGCTGAGCGAGCTGGTCGAGACGGTCACCCGGCAGGCGACCGAGCGGGCCGAGCGCGACGGCACCCGCGTCGAGGTCACCGCCGAGTCGGTGTCGGGCGCGGTGGCCTTCGACACCTCGCTCGCGCAGCGCATCGCCGCCGACCACGAGGAGCGGCGACTGGCCGATCATCCCGACCGCGGCCGGCCACGACGCCGGAATCCTCTCTGCACAAGGGATTCCGACCGCGATGCTCTTCGTCCGCAACCCGACCGGCGTCTCGCACTCGCCGGCCGAGACCGCCTCGATGCCCGACTGCCTGGCCGGCGTGCACGCGCTCGCCGAGACGCTCGAGCGGCTGGCGACGTGACGTCGTACCTGCTCGAGCGCGCGTGGGTCGACGGCGCCGTCCACGACGAGGTGCTGGTCGAGATCGACGGCGGCCGGTTCACGTCGGTGGTCCTGACCCGACAAAACTCCTCCTTCCCCGACGGAGTTCCATCCGGTCAGGACCAGTTTCACCGGGTACCCGGTGAAACTGCCCGACTGCCGGGCCTCACCATCCCCGGACTGGTCAACGACCACAGCCACGCCTTCCACCGGGCGCTGCGCGGCCGGACCCAGCGGGAGCGTGGGACGTTCTGGACCTGGCGCGAGCAGATGTACGCCGTGGCCGGGCGGCTGACGCCGGAGTCGTATCTCGCGCTCGCGCGGGCGACGTACCGCGAGATGGTCGCGGCGGGGTACACCTCGGTGAGCGAGTTCCACTACGTGCACCACCAGCCGGACGGCACGCCGTACGACCCGCCTAACGCGATGGGCGACGCGCTGCGCGAGGCCGCGCGCCAGGCCGGGATCCGGATCACGCTGCTCGACACCTGCTACGTGAGCAGCGGCTTCGGCGCGCCGCCCGAGGGCGTGCAGCGGCGCTACTCCGACGGCGACGCGGAGGCGTGGGCCGCGCGCGCCGGCGACGGCCCGGCGGCCATCCACTCCGTGCGGGCGGTGCCGCGCGAGCAGCTGCCCGTCTTCCGCGGCCGGGCGCCGCTGCACGTCCACCTCTCCGAGCAGGTCGCGGAGAACGACGCCTGCCTCGCGGCGTACGGCGTCACCCCGACCCGGCTGCTGCACGAGGCGGACCTGCTCGGACCGGACACCACGGTCGTGCACGCGACCCACCTGACCGACGACGACATCGAGCTGCTGGGCACCACGGGTACGAACGTCTGCATCACGCCGACCACCGAGCGCGACCTGGCCGACGGCATCGGGCCGGCCCGCCGGCTGCACGACGCCGGCTGCCGGATCAGCATCGGGAGCGACAGCCACGCGGTGGTCGACCCGTTCGAGGAGCTGCGCGGCCTGGAGATGGACGAGCGGCTCGCGACGGGCGAGCGCGGCCACTGGAGCGCCGCCGAGCTGCTCGGGGTCGGCACCGACCACCAGATCGAGGTCGGCGCCCCGGCCGACCTGGTCACCCTCGACCCGACGAGCCCGCGGACGGCCGGCACCGGCGCCGACGAGCACACCGCGGTCTTCGCCGCCACCGGCGCCGACGTCACGCACGTGGTGGTGGACGGCCGCGTGGTCCACACCCCGGACCACGACGAGGAGATCGGGCGCGAGCTCGACGAGGCGATCGGAGCCCTCTGGAGATGACCGCCACGACCGTGATCACCCACATCGGCGAGCTGGTCACCAACGACCCCGACGCCGACGACCTGCTCGGCCTCGAGCGCGACGCGGCGCTCGTGGTCGAGGGCAACCGGGTCGCCTGGGTCGGGCCGGCGGCCGAGGCCCCCGCAGCCGACGAGCTGATCGACGCCGGCGGCCGGGCGGTGCTGCCGGGCTTCGTCGACAGCCACAGCCACCTGGTCTTCGCGGGCGACCGGGCGCAGGAGTTCGCGGCCCGGATGGCTGGTGAGGCGTACGCCGCGGGCGGCATCCGCACCACCGTCGCCGCCACCCGCTCAGCGACCGACGAGCAGCTGACCGCGCACGTGGCCCGGCTCGTGCAGGAGATGTCCCGGCAGGGCACCACGACGGTGGAGATCAAGTCGGGCTACGGGCTCACCGTGCACGACGAGGCGCGCAGCCTGGCCGTGGCGCGGCAGTTCACCGACGAGACCACCTTCCTGGGCGCGCACGTCGTCCCGGCGGAGTACGCCGACGACCCGGCGGGCTACGTCGCACTGGTGACCGGTCCGATGCTCGAGGCCGCGGCGCCGTACGCGCGCTGGATCGACGCGTTCTGCGAGAAGGGAGCGTTCGACGTCGACCAGGCCCGCGCGGTGCTCGAGTCCGGGGCGGCGTACGGCCTCGAGGGGCGGCTGCACGCCAGCCAGCTCGGGCCAGGCCCGGGCGTGCTGCTGGCCGCGGAGCTCGGCCTGGCGGCGGTGGACCACTGCACCTACCTCACCGACGCCGACGTCGACGCCCTCCGCGACTCCGGGACGGTCGCGACGCTGCTCCCCGGCGTGGAGTTCTCGACGCGCCAGCCCTACCCCGATGCGCGCCGGCTGCTCGACGCCGGCGTCGCGGTCGCGCTGGCCAGCGACTGCAACCCGGGCTCGAGCTTCACCAGCTCGGTGCCGCTGTGCGTCGCCCTGGCGGTCCGCGAGATGGGGATGACCCCGGCGGAGGCGGTGCACGCCGCGACGTACGGCGGCGCGCGGGCCCTGCTCCGCGAGGACGTCGGCCGCCTCACCGTCGGCGCGCGCGCCGACCTGCTGCTGCTGGACGCCCCGTCGCACGTGCATCTGGCCTACCGTCCAGGTGTGCCGCTCGTCGCCGGCACCTGGATCGGAGGTCGGCCCGCATGGTCGTAGGCCTCCGGCTCGTCGCCGTGGTCGCCGGCGTGGCCCTGACGCTCGGCGCCGCGCCCGCCGACGCCCGTCCCGCACCCGAGCGCGCCACGGCCTCGTGGCAGGGGCTCGACGTCTGGCACTTCAACTACCTGAAGGTCCAGGGGCGGAGCTATCCGATCCAAGATCAACTTCCACGGCAACAAGCTGACCTACCCCCGCCAGGGAGTCGTGGCGATCGCGGCCACCGCGGACGCGGCGATCGTCCAGGTCAACGACTACGAGCAGCGCACCCGCCTGGGCCGGCTGGTCGAGCTGCCCGCGACGGGCGAGGCGGGCCGCCGCCTCGACAAGCACCCGCTGGGCACGGTGATCGCCGACCCCAACGGCCACGTGGCGTTCTGGAGCAGCAAGCGCCCGGACGGTCCGCACCTGGTCGCGCTCGACACCTCCACCGGCGCCAAGGTGCTGGGGCCTGCGGTGAAGAGCCGGCAGCGAGTGTTCGCGGTCGAGGGCCTGACGGCGTACGTCGTGGACGGGGTCTGGACCGCCGGACCCGTTGATCTCCACGTGGTCGCCGGGCCAGCCCACGCTGACGCCGCTGGCCCCGGCGTTCTCGCACGGTGGGATCGTGAGCGACGTGTCGGGCGACCGGGTGCTGTCGTTCGACCTCGACGACGGCCTCTACGTCACCGACCGCGCAGGCACGCTGCTGCGCACCCTGTCCGTGTTCTTCGGCACGTTCAGCCCCGACGCCGCCCACGTCGTCGGGTTCCGCGGCAACGGGGTCGCGCTCTTCGAGACGGAGACCGGTGCCCGGGTCCGGTTCACCGGCCTGCACGGCCGGAGCCCGTCCTTCGCGCGGTGGAGCCCGGGCGGGGTCCTGGTGCTGGACACGATCCCGCATGGGGCTGACCTCTACGGCACGGACGACGACGTGGTCACCTTCGCCTGCACGGCGGCCGACGGACGCTGCCGCCGGCTTCCCGGCAGCACGATCAGCGAGGGACTGCCGTTCCTCCCGTCCGACGCTTTCGGGCAGTTCTTCGACTTCGTCCCGTCCTCCTGAGCCATCGGCTACCTCAGGTACGCCTGGGGCTGGTGTGACGCATGTGGCGACGGCTGAGCGTGAATCTCGCCCGCGGTGTCGTACCTAAGGGCCCCCATTCGTCGACCAGGTGTCAGAGATAGGGCACCTGCCCGATGTGGGTGCCTACCTCAGACGGCGACCTTTGTGATCACCAGGCCCAGCAACCAGCAGAGTCACCAGCAACTGAGGAGCACCAGAGATGGACTTCAACACCTTCGACACCTACCAGGCCGAGATCGAGTACCGGTCCAACCGGATCCGCAAGGACGTCAGCCGCAACAGCCGCCGCGTCCGGGTCCCGTTCGTACGCCGGCCCGCCGAGGCCACCCGCACCGCCCGCTGATCCGCCGACGTTGAGCTCGAATGAGCATCGACACGGCACTGGACAGCGAATCAGTGCAGGGACTGACAACTGAACAAGGGATCATGGACGGTGTGGCCGTACACACGACCAGCCGGACCCTGATCGGCCGAGACGCCGAGCTGACGGAGATTGCTTCGCTGCTCGGCGTTTCGTCGTCCCCGGCGGGCGACGGTCCCAGCGTCACGGAGGCCGCCCACGTGGTGCTCTCGGGTGACGCCGGCGTCGGCAAGACCCGGCTCCTGGTCGAGCTGCGTGACCTCGCGGTCGAGGAGGGATGGCGCGTGGTCGCCGGGCACTGCCTGGACTTCGGCGACAGCGCCCTGCCCTACCTCCCGTTCTCCGAAGTGCTGGGCCGGCTCCAGGTCGAGCTGCCGGAGATCGTCCAGCGCGTGGCCGAGTCCCACCCCACCCTGGCGAGGCTCCAGCCCGGGCGTCGGGTGATGGTCACGTCCGAGGGCGCTCCTTCCTCCGGCCGGGTCGAGGGCGAGATGCTCGACCGGACCGATCTCTTCACCGCGGTGCACTCCCTGTTGGAGGAGGCTGCCGCGGTCTCCCCGGTGCTGCTGGTCATCGAGGACTGTCACTGGGCCGACCAGTCGACCCGTGACCTGCTCAGCTTCCTGTTCACCCGGCCCTTCGAGGGCCCCGCCGAGGGCAGGGTGGCGATCGTGGCGTCCTACCGCGCCGACGACCTGCACCGCCGCCACCCGCTCCGCCGCCAGGTCGCCGAGTGGTCGCGACTGCGCGGCGTGGAGCGGCTCCAGCTCGGACCGCTGGCCGACGACGAGGTCCGCCAGCTCATCGCCAGCCTCTCGCCGGACTCCATCGGCGAGAAGGAGCTGAGCGCGATCGTGCGCCGGGCCGAGGGCAACGCCTTCTTCGTCGAGGAGCTGGTCGGCGCCGCCGCCCAGCCCGGCAGCTGGGTCCCCGACGACCTCGCCGACGTGCTGCTGGTCCGCCTGGACCGGATCAACGACGCCGCCCGGCAGGTGGTCCGGGTGGCCAGCGTCGCCGGCCGCAAGGTCGCGCACGACCTCCTCGTCGCGGCGTCCGGGCTCCCGGCCGCCGAGCTCGAGGAGGGGCTGCGGCAGGCGGTCGAGATGAACCTCCTCGTCCCCGGCGAGGGCACCTACACGTTCCGCCACGCGCTCCTGGGCGAGGCCGTCTACGACGACCTGCTGCCCGGCGAGCGGGTGCGGCTGCACGCCCAGTACGCCGAGGCGCTCAGCAAGGGCATGGGCCGCGGCACCGCCGCCGAGCTGGCCAGGCACGCCCGCCTGGCCCACGACCTCGACACCGCGCTCGACGCCAGTATCCGTGCGGGCGACGAGGCGATGGCGGTGGCCGGCCCCGACGAGGCCGCGCACCACTACGAGCAGGCGCTCGAGCTGCTCGCCGACCCGGCCCGGCGGTCCACCTGCGAGATCGACATCTCCAAGCTGGCCGTGAGCGCCGCCGAGGCCCTGACCACCTCGGGCCAGCCGACCCGGGCCGCCAAGGTCCTCGCCGAGCAGATCGATCAGCTCGCGCCGGATGCTCCCGACGCGTGGCGAGCCAGGTTGCTCGCGGCGCGCGCCGACGCGGTGCTGCTCACCGAGAACGTCGACATCAGCCCGCTCGAGCTGATCCAGGAAGCGGTCGACCTGCTGCCCGAGGGGGTCGGTGGGCTGCGGGCCAAGGTGCTCGCCACCCATGCCCGGGTGCTGTCCGGCTACGGCAAGTACGACGAGGCACAGGTCGCCGGCCTCGACGCGCTGGCGCTCGCCGAGAAGCTCGACCTGCACGAGCTGGCCTCCGACGTGATCACCACGCTGAGCAATCTCAAGAAGGCCGGCCCCAAGGACGCCCTCCGCTCGGCGCTGGTCGAGGCGGTCCACCGGGCGGTCGACTCCGGCGCCATCCTGGCCGAGCTCCGTGCCCGCTACTTCCTCGGTCGCTCCTACGAGGACTGGGCCGAGTGGGCGCAGGCCGAGACCTGGTTCCGCAGCGCCATGAAGGCCGCCACCGCCGCGGGCATCCCCTACGCGCCGTGGGGCTTCGAGTCGCGCTGGCAGGTGGCGTGGATCAAGAGTGTGGACGGCGACTGGGACGAGGCGCTGCGGCTGACCGACACCAGTGACGAGCAGGTGCCCCCGATCCCGTCCGCACTGGTCGAGGGCGTCGCGCTGCTGGTCGAGGCCGGCCGGGGAAAGCCGGTGGCCGAGCGGGCCCGGGCGCTTCGGCGGTTCTGGGAGCTCGAGGGCGGGGTCGCGATCAACTCGGTGGTCGCCGAGATGGCCGACGCGGCCAACCACGACGACCCGGCCAAGGTGATCGCGGTCTACCAGGACGCAGTCGCGGTGCTGACCCGGATCTGGCACGAGTGGTTCAGCGCCCGCATCCGGCTCGCGGCGATCGCGATCGGCGCGGTGGCCGACTCGCTGCCGCGGCTCAGCGCCGCCGAGCGGGCCGACCTCATGGTCGAGGTGGAGCGCCTGCACGGTGAGGGCCACACCGTGCTCAACAAGTACTCCGACCCCTCCGGGCACTGGGGCCCCGAGGGCCGGGCCTGGACCAAGCGGCTCGACGCGGAGACGCTGCGGGCCCGCTGGCTGGCCGGCATCGACGCGCCGCCCCAGGAGGCCCTGGTCGACGTGTGGCGCGAGGCCGCGACGCTGTTCGAGGAGTTCGGTCACGTCCACGAGCTCGCCACCGTCCGCGCCGTGCTCGCCGGCATCCTGCGCGCGACGGGCGACACCGTGGCCGCCCGCGAGCTGGGCGACCAGGCCCGAGAGGTCGCCCACCGGCTCGGCGCCCAGCCGCTCCTCGACCGGCTGCGCGCGCAGGGGAGCACACCCTCCCGGGCCGACGGCCCGGCGTCCGACACCCTCACGGCCCGCGAGGGCGAGATCCTGGCGCTGGTGGCCGAGGGCCGCTCCAACGGCGAGATCGGCAAGCAGCTGTTCATCAGCGCCAAGACGGTCTCGGTCCACGTCTCCAACATCCTGGGCAAGCTCAACGCCTCGGGCCGCACGGAGGCGGCCGCCATCGCGCGGCGGCGCGGGCTGATCGACTGACCGACGTCTGTCGGGCCAGCCCGACACCCAGGACTGTTGCCCTCGGCTCGCGGCACCTCGGCAGCAACGTCACCGGTACGCTGGCAGCGGTCCGCTGGTTCGCCCGGCTCGGCTGAGTGCGGCCGGTGAACGTCGCCCTTCGGGGTGGTGTACACGCAGGTCACCCGGGTACTTCACGGTCCTCACACCCAGATCGACCCTTGGAGGAACGATGAGCGACGAGACGCTTGGCGACGACGACATGACGACCACCCCGGTGGAGGGTGGCGGGGACGCCGGCGGGGACGCCGACGGCACCGACTCCTCCGACGGCACCGACGCGGGCGCGGGTCCCGACACCGGCCCGCTGGACAGCACCGACTCGGACGGCACCGACGGCGGCGACGCGGACGGGACCGACGGCGGCGACGCGGACGGCACGGACGGCGACGCGACGGACACCACCGACGGAGACGCCTCCTGACCGCTTCCCGCGGCGCGCTCGACCAGTTGACCGGTGACGCCCAGACCTTCCGCGAGAAGGTCTGGGCGTCGCGGGTCCACCACCACCAGGTCGACCCGACCGAGCTCGCGGCGTACTTCTCGCTGGAGGACGCCGACCGGTTGCTCACCGCTACCGCCATCCGTACGCCGAGCGTCCGGCTCGTGCGCGACGGCACGGTGCTGCCCGAGAAGAGCTACACCCGCGGCGCCACCCTGGCGGGCCGGCCACTGACCGGGTTGGTCGACGGCCGTACGGCCGTCGCGGAGTTCCGCAACGGCGCGACCGTCGTGTTCCAGGGGCTGCACCGGTCGTTCCCGCCCCTGGTCGACCTGATCTCCCGGCTCGAGCTCGAGCTCGGCCACCCCTGCCAGGCCAACGCCTACCTGACCCCGCCCGGCGCCCAGGGCTTCGCGGTGCACGCCGACACGCACGACGTGTTCGTCCTGCAGACCGCCGGCGCCAAGCAGTGGGAGCTCCAGCTGGCCGATGGCGACGAGGCACCGCTGCTCGAGCCGGGCCACGTGATGTACCTGCCGACCGGCACGCCGCACGCCGCCCGGGCGCAGGACGGCGTCTCGCTGCACATCACGATCGGCATCAACCAGCTCACCTGGCGTGGCCTGGTCGAGCGGTCCCTGAGCTCCCTGGCCGCGGAGGTCCCTCCCGACCACCTGCCGGCCGGCTATCTCGACGACCCGCAGGCCCTGGCCCACCAGCTCGGCCGGCACCTCTCCGACATCGCCGACCGGCTGCACTCGGTCGACCCGACCGACGTGATCGACGCCGAGGTACGCCGCTTCCTCACGTCGCGACCACCACGGCTGGAGGGCGCGCTGGTCGACGGGCTCACTCTCGACGCGATCGACGACGAGACCATGCTGCGCCGACGGCCGGGACACCCGTGCGTGTTGGTCGACAAGGGCGACCGGCTCGAGGTCCTGCTCGGCGACCGGACCCTGGACGTGCCCGCTCGGATCCGGCCGGCCCTAGAGGCGGTCCGTGGACGGACGGAGCTCCGCCCTCGGGACCTGCCGCTGGACGAGCAGAGCCGGCTGGTGCTGGCCAGGCGCCTCGTCCGGGAAGGCCTGCTCAGGGTCGTCCCCGAGGATCACGCACCGTGACGACCGCGTGAGCTTCCGCTGTGCCGTCGCGAGCGAGGCGCGGACGGAGTCGATGGTCGGGACGGCGTCGACGGTGCGCTCCTTCCTGCTCGTCGAGCACGCCGGTCCATGGGGTGTGGAGGCACTGCGCGACGCGCGGATGCCTGCTGGCATCGGCCCCGAGCTGCGCGAGCGAGCCGGCGCCAGCCACACCAAGGTGCTGCTCATCCGGCGACCCGACAAGGCGCTGCGCACGCATGCGGGGGTCAGGGTGTTCGCGGCCTACGCCCACCACGCCGAGCCGTGGCTCGAGACCACCGTGCTCGACAACCTGCACGGCGTGCACGACCTCGACCTCGCGGCGCTGGCCGCGGGCCGGTCGCTCGGGCTGACCCCGCACACCGAGCCGGTGCTCGGCGTGTGCACCCACGGCCGCCACGACACGTGCTGTGCCGAGCGGGGCCGGCCGGTGGCGGCCGGGCTGGCCGAGGCGTTCCCCGACCAGACCTGGGAGGCCAGCCACATCGGCGGCGACCGGTTCGCCGCCAACCTGCTGGTGCTGCCGCACGGCCTCTACTTCGGCCGCCTCGAGGCGGACACCGCTCGTGGGGTGGCCCGGCTGCTCGCCGCCGGCGAGCTCGACCTCGACCACCTGCGCGGCCGCTCCGGGCTGGGGCCCCCGCTCCAGGCGGCCGAGGCGGCGCTGCGGAGGTACGTCGACGAGCGCCGGATCTCGGCGGTCCGGTTCGTCTCCCGGCAGGTGAGCGACGGCAGGACCGACGCCGTCTTCGAGGTCTCCGGCCGCCGCTACGCCGTCGCCGTGACCAGCACCCGCGGCGACGACCTCCAGCGGCTCACCTGCAGCGCGTTGCGCGAGAATCCGGTCATGCACCACGAGGTCCACGGGATCCGAGCGCTCTGATGCGCAAGGCCGTGGCACTGCTCGGTGCCTGCCACCCCGGTCCCGCGCTCGCCGTCACGGTCCTGAGCGGGTTCCTCGCCGGAGCCGTGGGTCTGGGGCCGGGGCGCATCGCGCTCGTCGTGGCGGCGGTGCTCGCCGGTCAGCTCTCGATCGGCTGGTCCAACGACCTCATCGACCTGGCCCGGGACCGCAAGGTCGGGCGGGAGGACAAGCCGCTGGTGGACGGCCGGGTGTCCGAGCGGACCGTCCGGGTCGCCTGCGGCCTCGCGGCGGTCGCGACCGTCCCCCTGTCGCTCGCGTGCGGCTGGCTGGCCGGAGTCGTCCACCTGGTCTGCGTCGCGGCGGGCTGGTCCTACAACCTCGGTGCCAAGGCCACGCCCTGGTCGTGGCTGCCCTACGCGGTGGCGTTCGGCGGGTTGCCGGTGTTCGTCTCGCTGACCGAGGACGCCGACCGGCTGCCCCCGCTGTGGCTGCCAGTCGCCGGTGCGCTGCTCGGCGTCGGCGCGCACTTCGTCAACGTCCTGCCGGACCTGGCCGACGACGCGGCCACCGGCGTGCGCGGGCTGCCGCACCGGCTGGGCGCGCGCTGGAGCCCGGTGGTGTCCGCCATGGTGCTCGTCACGGCCGCTGTGGTGATCGTGGTCGGTGCGCCGGTCGACTCCGAGGTGGTCGCGGTCGTGGCGCTCGCCGTGACCGCTGCCCTCGCGGCGGTAGCCCTGTTCGCGCGCGGCCGGGCACCCTTCCGGGCGGCGATCGCCATGGCGCTGGTGGACGTGGCGATGTTGGTCTGGGCCCGATGACGACCCGAGCGAGCGCCGACCAGTGGGATTTGGTGGTCGTGGGCGCCGGGCCGGCGGGTGCCACCACCGCGCTGGCGGCACTGCACGCCGATCCGTCGCTGAAGGTGCTGCTCCTCGACCGCTCCGACTTCCCGCGCGACAAGTCGTGCGGCGACGGGATCGCCCCGCACTGCCTGGAGAAGCTGGCCTCGATCGGCGTCACCGGCGTCGAGGACGGCTGGACCCCGCTGACCAGGCTCGAGCTAGCCCGTGACGACGAGTCGGTCACCGGGACGATGGCCCGGCCGGTCTACGTCATCCCCCGCGAGGTCTTCGACGCCCGGCTGGTCGAGCGCGCCGTGGACCGCGGCGCGACGTTCCGGAGGCAGCGGGTCGCTTCGGTCGACGACCTCCCTGACGCGGGCGTCGTGGTCGGTGCCGACGGCGCGCACTCGGTGGTCCGCGCCCACCTCGGACTGCCCTACGGCCGTCGTGCCCTTGCGATCCGCGGCTACGCGCCCACGCCGCCGCACCGCCGGGGCACCCAGGTGATCCGCTACGGAGAGCGCCGGCAGCCGGCGTACGCGTGGGCGTTCGACCGAGGCGACGGTCTCTCGAACGTGGGGTACGGCGAGCTGCTGCCGTCCGATGGCGACGGTGACCCACCGTCGCGGGCGCTGTTGCTCGAGCAGCTCGAACAGCTGCTGCCGGGCTCGGTCGACGCCGGCGAGCACTGGAAGGGCCATCACCTGCCCCTGTCCGGCTGGCGGTGGGAGCAGCCGGACGGCCGGGTGCTCCTCACCGGCGACGCGGCGGGGCTCATCAACCCGATGACCGGCGAGGGCATCTACTACGCCATCGCCATCGGGATCGCCGCCGGTCGGTCCGCGGTCCGTTCCCTCCGCGACGAAGGCGACGCGGGGGCGCTCCACCGCCAGGCGGTCCGGGCGCTGCTGGGCCGGCACCTCAAGCACACGTTCGTCGCGTCCCGCCTGGCCGAGTACCCGGTGATCGTCGACGGCGGCATCCGAGTGGCCCGCCGGGACCGAAGAGTCTTCGACGAGCTGGTCGAGCTCGGGCTGGGAGACGGCCGGATCTCCGGTCGGCTGGTGGGCGGGCTGGTGACCGGCTTGGGTCGCAAGGCAGTCTCGCGAGTGAGAGGGAGGTGAGCTGATGCAGATCCTGACGGTCCGCGGCGCCCTGCCGGCGCACCGGCACTCGCAGGCCGAGATCACCGACGCGTTCGTGGGCGTCATCGCCCAGAGCGGCGGCCTGGACGAGCGGTTGCTGCGGCGGTTCCACGCCAACGCCGGCGTCGAGTTCCGCCACACCGTGCTGCCCCTTGAGCAGTACGGCGAGCTCGACGGCTTCACGGCCGCCAACGACCTCTTCATCGAGCACGCGGTCGAGCTGGGTGCCCGGGCGCTCCAGGACGCCCTCAAGGCCGCGGACCTCACGCCGACCGACGTCGACCTGATCGTCTCCGCGACGGTGACCGGCCTCGCCGTACCGTCCCTCGACGCGCGGATCGCCGCCCTGGTCGGTCTCCGGCCGGACGTGAAGCGGGTGCCGCTGTTCGGGCTGGGCTGCGTCGCGGGCGCGGCCGGCATCGCCCGCCTGGCCGACTACCTGGCGGGCCACCCCGGCGAGGTCGCCGTGCTCGTGGCGGTCGAGCTGTGCTCGCTCACCGTGCAGCGCGACGACGTATCGGTGCCCAACCTGGTCGCCAGCGGGCTGTTCGGCGACGGCGCGTCGTGCGTCGTGGCAGCGGGAGCCGATCGTGACCGGCCCGCCGCGGCCACGGTGCTCGACTCGCGCAGCCGGCTCTACCCGGACTCGGAGCGGGTGATGGGCTTCGACGTCGGAGGCACCGGCCTGCGGATCGTCCTCGACGCCGAGGTGCCGGTCGTGATCGGGCGCTACGTCGGCGAGGACGTCGACCTGTTCCTGGACGACCACGGGCTCACCCGCGCCGACATCGGCTGGTGGGTCTGCCACCCGGGCGGGCCGAAGGTCATCGACGCGCTGCAGGAGACGCTGGGACTGACCGACGAGGCCATCGCGCTCACGCGGCACTCGCTCGCCCAGATCGGCAACCTCTCGTCGGCCTCGGTGCTGCACGTACTGGAGGACACGCTGCGCGAGCGCCCGCCGGCGCCCGGGAGCTATGGGCTTCTGATGGCCATGGGGCCCGGGTTCTGCTCCGAGCTGGTGCTGCTGCGTGCCGGTGACCTCTCGTGACGTCGCTGACGGCGTTCACCGTCCTCGTCGTCCTCGTCGGTGTCGAGCGGCTGGCCGAGCTCGTCGTCTCCAAGCGGAACGCCGCGTGGTCCTTCGAGCGGGGCGGCGTCGAGACCGGCTTCTCGCACTACCCGCCGATGGTCCTGCTGCACACCGGGCTGCTGGCCGGCGCGCTGGTCGAGGCGTACGTCCGCGAGCCGCACGTGCCGTCGGCGCTGGCGTGGTCGATGCTGGCCGTCGTCGTGCTGAGCCAGGCGCTGCGGTGGTGGTGCATCAGCACGCTCGGCCGGCAGTGGAACACGCGGGTGATAGTCGTGCCGGGGATGGCGTCGGTCGCGAAGGGTCCCTACCAGCTCTTCTCGCACCCCAACTACGTGGCCGTCGTCCTGGAAGGCATCGCGCTGCCGTTGGTGCACGCCGGCTGGGTGACCGCCGTCGTCTTCACCGTGCTCAACGCCGTGCTGCTGACCGTGCGGATCCGGGTGGAGAACGCCGCCCTCTCGACGCTCGCGGCGACGTCTAGTGCGTGACCTGGTGATCGCCGGCGGCGGGCCGGTCGGGCTCGCCACCGCGCTTTACGCCGCCCGCGCCGGCCTCGATGTCGAGGTGCGCGAGCCGCGGCCCGGCCCGGTCGACAAGGCCTGCGGAGAAGGGCTGATGCCCGGCGCGGTCGCCGACCTGGCCGCCCTCGGCGTCGACCCGCCCGGCCACCGGCTGGCCGGGATCCGCTACCTCGGCGGCGGCCGTACCGCCGACGCCCCGTTCCGTCACGGCGACGGGCGCGGGGTCCGGCGCACCACCCTGCACGCGGCCCTCACCGACGCGGTCGCCGATGCGGGCGTCAAGATCGTGGAGCGCGCGGTCGGCGAGGTCGAGCACCATCCCGGCCACGTGCTCGTCGACGACGAGCCGGCCGGCTACCTCGTCGCGGCCGATGGCCTGCACTCCCCGGTGCGCCGGATGCTGGGCCTCGACCGGCCGGCCGGCGGGCACCGCCGCTTCGGGCTCCGGGTGCACGTGGAGATGGCGCCGTGGACGCCGTTCGTCGAGGTGCACTGGGCCGACGGGTCGGAGGCCTACGTGACCCCGGTCGGCGACGAGCTGGTCGGGATCGCGATGCTGACCGAGCGTCAGGCGCCGTTCGACCAGCTGCTCGCGGAGCACGGTCCGCTCAAGGAGCGGCTGGGTCGCCGGCCGCTGTCGCGGACCCGGGGAGCCGGCCCGCTGCGCCAGCGCTCGACCGCACGCACGGTGGGCCGGGTGCTGCTCGTCGGTGATGCGGCCGGCTACGTCGACGCGCTGACCGGCGAGGGCATCGCGCTCGGCCTGGCCCAGGCGCGTGCCGCGGTCGAGGCGGTGGTGCGGGGCCGGCCGGAGGGCTACGAAGCGGCGTACAAGAAGCTGGGCCGCCGGCACGAGCTGCTCACCCACGCGCTGCTCACGTCGTCCCGGCTCCCGGTGGTACGCAAGCAGATCGTGCCCATGGCGGCCCGGCTGCCGCGGGTGTTCGCGGGGGTCGTCAACCAGCTGGCGAGGCCGGCATGACCGAGCAAGTCGTCCTCCTCGACGAGGCCGGCAACGACATCGGCACCGCTCCCAAGGCCGGGGTGCACGGGACCGACACCCCGCTGCACCTGGCGTTCTCCTGCTACGTCTTCGATGAGTCCGGGCGGTTGCTCGTCACCCAGCGGGCGCTGGCCAAGCCGACCTTCGGCGGCGTCTGGACCAACAGCTGCTGCGGCCACCCGGCGCCGGGCGAGCCGATCGCCGAGGCCGTGAGCCGGCGCACCGGCCAGGAGCTCGGCCTCGTCCTCGAGGACGTCACGCTGGTGCTGCCCCGGTTCCGCTACCGCGCGGTCGGCGACAACGGCACCGTCGAGCACGAGCTCTGCCCGGTCTTCACCGCTCGCGCGTCCGGTGACCCGCACCCCGACCCGACGGAGGTCGAGGCCTGGGAGTGGGTGTCCTGGGCGGAGTTCCGGGCCGATGTACTGGAGGCCCGACGCGAGGTCAGCCTCTGGTGCCGCGAGCAGGTCGAAGCGCTCCCGGAGGACCCGCTCTCCGCTCCCGCCGCTGACCCCGCCGAGCTGCCTCCCGCCGCCAGGCCGGGGTAGTCCGTGATTCAACGGCCCCCGATCCTCGCGATCCGGGGCCGCTTCCTCACGGACTACAGCGCCCCGAGAGGATGACGAGGTGGACCCGACGACGTACGCCGTGATCGCGGCGGCCGTCCTGGTCGGGTCCGTCGTCCAGTCGGCCGTCGGTCTCGGGGTGGGCCTCGTCGCGGCGCCGGTGACCGCGCTGCTCGAGCCGTCGCTGATGCCGGGCGCGCTCCTCATGGTCGCGTTGCTGATGCCCTGCCTGACCCTGGTCTACGACCACCACGACATCGACTGGAACGGGCTGCTCTGGTCGCTGCCGGCCCGGCTGCCCGGGACCGTGGTGGGCGTCTGGGTCGTCACCACGCTGACCGCGCGGGAGCTCGGCATCGCGATCGGCATCGTCGTCCTGGTGGCGGTCCTGGTGACCTGGCGCGCGTTCGAGGTCCCGGTCAATCGGGCCAGCCTGTCGGTGGCCGGGTTCGCCAGCGGCATCACGGGGACCGCCACCTCGATCGGCGGCCCGCCCATCGCGATCGTCTACCAGCACCGCCCGGCCCGCGAGATCCGGACGACGATGGCGGTCTACTTCCTGGTCGGCGCCGGCATCTCCCTCGTCGCGCTGCTCATCAGCCGCGACCTGACCGGCGACCAGGCAGTGGCCGCACTGGAGCTGCTGCCGTTCCTCGGCCTCGGGGCCCTCCTGGGTGCCCTGGCGCGGCGGTCGATCCCGGCCCGCGTCGTCCGGCCCGCGGTCCTGCTGGTCAGCTCGGCGTCCGCCCTGGTCCTGCTCATCCGGTCACTCGTCGGCTGAGCGATGAATCCCCGACAACAAAGGAGTCAGACCCCCATGCCCAAGGTCACCGCACACCTGTCCATGTCCCTCGACGGCTACGTCGCCGGCGTGAACCAGACCCGCGAGGAGCCGCTCGGCGTCCTCGGCGAGGACCTGCACCTCTGGCACATCGGCGCGATCGACCACGACGTGGACCGCGCCATGACCGAGCGGATCCTCGCGCCGCGCGGCGCCTACGTGATGGGCCGCAACATGTACGCCCCCGACCGGGGTGACTGGGGAGCCGAGATGTGGCGCGGCTGGTGGGGCGAGGACCCGCCGTACCACGCACCGGTCTTCGTGCTCACCCACTACCCCGCCGAATCGATCGAGATGGAGGGCGGCACGACGTTCCACTTCGTGACCAGCTTCGACGAGGCGATGGAGCGGGCGGTCGAGGCCGCGGGCGACGACACGGTCACGATCGCCGGTGGCGCCAGCGCCGTCCGGCAGGGCTTCGAGGCCGGCGTGATCGACGAGATCATGCTCAGCCACGCGCCGATCGTGCTCGGCGGTGGAGAGTCCCCGTTCGCCGGCCTTGCCGACCTGCGCCTGACACCGATCGAGGTGCACGCGTCGCCCAAGGCGACGCACGTCATCTACTCCGTCGAGCGTTAGCCGAACGCCCGGTTCACGTGCCCGAGCAGGTCCGGGTAGCGCATCAGGTGCGCGCCGCCGTTGAGGTCCATCACCTCGCCGGTCAGCCAGGCCGCGCGTGAGCAGAACACCACCGCCTCGGCGACCTCCTCCGGCGTCCCTGACCGGCCGAGCGGCGTGTTCGCCGTGTAGTCGTCCTCGATGCCGTCGATGTCCAGCGCCGGAGCGGTGAGCGGCGTGACGACGAGGCCGGGGGAGACGGCGTTGACCCGGATCCCTCGGACCCCCAGCTCGAGGGCGGAGACCTGGGTGAGCATCGCGAGGCCGGCCTTCGCCGAGCAGTACGCCGCCAGCCCGCCGCCGGGCTGCCGGGCGTTGAGCGAGGTGATCGACGTGATCGAGCCGCCCTCGCCGAGCACCCGGCCGGCGTGCTTGATGACGAGGAACGCCGCCGGTCAGGCAGACGTCGACGACCCGGCGCCACTCGGCGAGGTCGTGGTCGACGACGGCGGCGAGCGTCGACGTACCGGCGCTGTTGACCACCACGTCGAGCCGACCGTGGGTGGCGACGACGCCGTCGAAGAGCGCGGTCACCGCCTCCTCCGACGTGACGTCGCAGACCACGTCCGCACGACCGTCCGTCCCCCTCGCGAGGTCGGCCACGACCACGGTGCACCCGTCGTCCGCGAGAGCGCGGGCACAGGCCGCGCCGATCCCCGACGCGCCACCCACCACGACCGCCACCCGGTCCATGCGTCCTCCTGACGTGAGCCCGTCGTACTTGACGCGTGTCAAGTTAGTGCCTAGCGTCCCCCGCATGCCACCCCTGCGGCGACCCACCACCGCGGTGATCGGTGCCGGCATCAGCGGCCTGGTCGCCGGGAAGATGCTCGGCGACTACGGCGTCCCCTACACCTGCTTCGAGACGTCCGACCGCGTCGGCGGCAACTGGGCGTTCGGCAACCCCAACGGGCACAGCAGCGCCTACCGGTCGCTGCACATCGACACCAGCAAGCACCGGCTGTCGTTCAAGGACTTCCCGATGCCGCGAGGACTACCCGGACTTCCCGCACCACACCCAGGTCAAGGCCTACCTCGACCAGTACGCCGACGCGTTCGGGCTGCTGGACCGGATCGAGTTCCAGAACGGCGTGGCGCGCGCCGAGCCGAGGCCCGACGGCGGCTGGGCGATCACGGACCAGGCCGGGGCGACCCGGGAGTTCGAGCTGCTCGTCGTGGCCAACGGCCACCACTGGGACCCGCGGACCCCGGAGTTCCCCGGCCACTTCGACGGCGAGTCCTTCCACTCCCACCACTACATCGACCCGACCCTGCCGCTCGAGCTCACCGGCAAGCGGATCCTGGTGGTCGGGCTCGGCAACAGCGCCGCCGACATCGCGGTGGAGCTGTCCGGCAAGGCGCTGCAGAACACCGTCACGCTCTCGACCCGGTCGAGCGCCTGGATCGTGCCGAAGTACATGTACGGACTGCCGGCCGACAAGTACTTCGCCACCTCGCCCCACATCCCGCTGGCCTGGCAGCGGAAGCTCGTCCAGAAGATGCAGTTCATGACCGGGTCCAACCCCGAGCTCTACGGACTGCCCAAGCCCAACCACAAGTTCTTCGAGGCGCACCCGACCCAGTCGGTCGAGCTGCCGCTGCGGCTCGGGTCGGGCGACGTGCTGC
The DNA here is from genome assembly GCA_963759065.1 of uncultured Actinomycetota bacterium. Classification (GTDB taxonomy): domain Bacteria; phylum Actinomycetota; class Actinomycetes; order Propionibacteriales; family Nocardioidaceae; genus Nocardioides. The sequence goes on from CAVWYA010000015.1 coordinate 150,292, forward strand.
CGAAGCCGGACATCACCCGGATGGACGGGCACACCGTGCACTTCGAGGACGGTACGTCGACCGACGTCGACGTGATCGTCTTCGCGACCGGCTACAACATCACCTTCCCCTTCTTCGACAAGACGTTCCTCAGCGCGCCGGGCAACGTGATCAAGCTGTTCAAGCGGATGTTCAAGCCCGGGGTCGACGACCTGGTGCTCATGGGGTTCGCGCAGGCCGTGCCGACGCTGTTCCCGTTCGTCGAGGCGCAGGCCCGGCTGCTCGCGGCGTACGCCGTCGGTGCCTACGAGCTGCCCGACGCGGACGAGATGGAGCGGGTGATCGCCGCCGACGAGCAGCTCTACCTCGGCCATGTCACCGACCGGCCACGGCACACCCAGCAGGTCGACTACTTCGTCTACGAGCACGATCTGCGGGCCAGGGAGATCCCGGCCGGGCTGGCGAGGGCCGCCCGGTGACCGTGGCTCGCGGCGACCGCCGGCGTACCGCCCTGCTCGAGGCACTCGACCACCACCTGCGGGAGGGCAGCCTCGAGTCGATCAACATCGCCGACATCTCGCGCCGCGCCGGGGTGACCCGCTCGGCCTTCTACTTCTACTTCGAGAACAAGGCCAGCGCCGTCGCGGCTCTGATGAACGAGATGTACGACGAGTCGAGAGCGGCCGCCGCCAAGCTCCTGGGCGACGGGTCGCCGGCCGAGAACATCGACGCGATGGTGCGCGCCCTCTTCTCGGCCTGGGACAAGCACGAGCACCTGTTCCGGGCCTCGCTCGACGCCCGTGCGACCAGCCCCACCGTGCGCGAGCTCTGGGACAGCGACCGGGAGTCGTTCGTCCCCGTGGTCGCGGGGATGATCGAGGGCGAGCGGTCCTCGGGCGCGGCTCCCGCGGGCACCGACGCCACCGCGCTGGCCAGCGTGCTGCTCGAGCTCAACGACCGGATGCTGGAGCGGCTCGCCCTCGGCGGGACCCTCGACCGCGAACAGCTCGTCGAGGCGGTCGTCGCGGTCTGGCTGCACACGATCTACGGGGTGGTGCGCGCGTGAACCGGCGGAGCAAGTACGCCCAGGTCAGCTTCACCTCCGACGGTGTCGAGCTCGACGGCTGGCACTTCACGGGCGTCGGCTCGGCGTTCGACGGGCCGGGCGGCCGGCCGGTCGTGGTCATGGCGCACGGCCTCGGCGGCACCAAGGACTCCGGGCTCGAGCCGTTCGCGTCCGGGTTGGCCGAGGCCGGGCTCGACGTACTCGCCTTCGACTACCGCGCCTTCGGGGCGTCGGGCGGTACGCCGCGCCAGCGGGCCAGCATGGCCGGGCAGCTCGACGACTACCGCGCCGCGATGGCGGCGGCCGCGAGGCTGCCCGGGGCGGACGGCTCCCGGCTGGTGCTCTGGGGCGTCTCTCTGGCGGGCGGCCACGTGCTGGCCGCCGCGGTGGGCCGGGACGACGTCGCCGCGGTCGTCTCCCTGACGCCGCTGGTCGACGGCAGGGCCGCCGGGCTGCTGGCGATGAAGCACCACCCGCCGCGCGCGATGCTCCGCTCGACCGCCGCCGGCCTCCGCAGCCGGGTCTCGTCGCTCCGGGGCGGCGAGCCGGTGATGATGCCGATCGTCGCGCGGCCCGGCGAGGTGGGCGCCCTCACGCTGTCCGGCCACTACGAGGCCTACCTCGCCCTGGCCGGCCCGACCTGGCGCAACGAGATCGACGCCTCGGTCGGCCTCGAGCTCGGCTCGCACCGTCCCACCAAGCACGCGAAGTCGCTCCGCTGCCCGGTGCTCGTGCAGATCGCCGACTTCGACCGCAGCGCCCCGCCGCAGGCCTCCGCCAAGGCAGCCGCGGCCGCCCGTGCCGAGGTCCGCCACTACCCCTGCGACCACTTCGACGTCTGGCCCGGCAGCGACTGGTTCGAGCCGGCCCTCGCCCACCAGCTGTTCTTCCTGCGCCGCCGTCTCCTACCGCAGTCGGATGCCGCTGACACGGCGTCTCAGTAACCTCGACCCCGTGGCCCTTGTCGATCACGAGCAGACCGAGCTCACCGATCCACGTGCGCTGACCCAGCAGCGGTTCGAGCGGATGACGCTGGTCGGTGGCGACGCGCTGCCGGCGGTCGAGACGGCCGGGCTGCCCGGCGGGCCGAGCTGGCCGGCGTTCGTGCAGACGATCTCGCTGCTGAGGTTCCGGCACTGGTTCCACCCCTACCTGCACAAGAAGTACGGCGACGTCTACACCGTCCGACTCATGCCCAAGGGCCGGCCGCTCGTCTTCTTCACCAGGCCCGAGCACGCGAAGGAGATCTTCGCGGGCGACCCCGAGGTCTTCCACGCCGGCAAGGGCAACGCGATCCTCGGACCGGTCATGGGCGAGCACTCGCTGCTGCTCCAGGACGGTGATGCCCACAAGCGGGCCCGCAAGCTGCTGATGCCGGCGTTCAACGGCCACGCGCTGCGGACCTACCAGGACATGGTCGGCGCTATCGCCCGCGACGAGGTCGGGCACTGGCCCGACGGGCAGCAGTTCCGGTCCCACGACCGGATGAACGTGCTCACCCTCGAGGTGATCCTCCGGGTCGTCTTCGGGGTCACCGACGAGGAGCGTCTCGCCGCGCTGCGGCCGCGGGTCAACGCCACCGTCAACGTCAGCCCGGCGGTGCTGCTGGTCTGGGGCATCCCGGCCCTGCACCGGGTCGGGCCCTGGGCCAAGGCCCTGCAGAACCAGATCGAGCTCGACCAGCTGATGTACGCCGAGATCCGCGAACGGCGTACGGCGACCGACCTCGCCGAGCGCACCGACGTGCTCTCCCGCCTGATCCGCGAGGGCGTGGAGTCCGGTGACGAGCTGCAGGACATCGAGCTCCGCGACCAGCTGGTCACGCTGCTGCTGGCGGGCCACGAGACGACGGCGACGGCACTGGCCTGGGCGCTCTACGAGCTCGGTCGCCACCCCGAGCTGATGCGCCGCACCCAGGCGGCGGTCGATGCCGGCGACGCGGACGGCGACGCGTGGCTCGACGCGGTCCTGAAGGAGTCGATGCGGCTGCACCCGGTGATCCCCATGGTGGTCCGCACGCTGATGAAGCCGCAGACCATCGCCGGGATCCACATCCCGCGCGGTGCGACGGTCGGCCCGTCGATCCTCATCGCGCACCGCCGCGAGGACAACTACGAGGACCCCGAGCGGTTCGACCCCGAGCGGTTCCTCGGCCACAACCCGCCGACCAACACCTGGATCCCGTTCGGCGGTGGCGTCCGCCGCTGCATCGGTGCCGGTTTCGCGATGATGGAGGGCGTGGCGGTGCTGCGCGAGGTGTTCCGCGCGGTCGACGTCGCGACCGTCGGCACCGACGAGCCGCAGGTCCGCAACATCACCTCGGTGCCCAAGCGCGGCGCCCGGATCAAGGTGACCCCGCGCTGAACGACGCCGCCCGGCTGGAGACCATCGCGGACTGGCTGGCGCTCGAGGACCCGCAACCCGACCACGTCGACGTCCTGCTGCTCTTCGGCGGCTCGCTGCCCGACGCGTGGGACGCCGCGGCCGGGGCGGTGCACGCGGGCCGGGTCGGGACGCTGGTCCTGGTCGGCGGCGTCGGCCACACGACGGACGCGCTCCGAGCGGCCATCGGCGACGACACCGACGCGCCCGAGGCCGAGCTGATGGCGGCGTACCTCCGGCGTGAGCACGGCATTGACGACGTGCTGCTCGAGCCGGCCTCGCGCAACTGCGGGGAGAACGTCCGGCTGGCTCGCGAAGCGGTGCTGGCCGTCGGCCTCGAGCCGAGGACCGTCGCCCTGGTGCAGGACCCGACCATGCAGCGGCGGATGGACGCCGTGTTCCGGCTGGTCTGGCCGGACGCGGTCGCGGTCAACCGGCCGGGCCCGCGCCGCGGCCGCTTCGCGTGGCCCCACGACCGCTGGGTGGCCCTGGTGATGGGCGAGGTGCCGCGCCTGCGCGACGACGCCGAGGGCTACGGTCCGCGCGGCGGTGGCTACCAGGCCCAGGTCGACCTACCGCCGGAGGTCGAGACGGCGTACGCCGCGCTGCTCGCCGCCCACCCGGGCTGGGGCCGAGCCGCCCGATAACGGCTACCCGGCGGGCCGGGCCAGGTGCGAGGATCGCCGCTCGTGACCTGGGGTGAGCGCTTCCGCGCCCTGCGCGTGGACCTCACGCCGCTGCGCACCTCGCGCGACTTCCGGCTGCTCTTCTACGCCGGCACGGTCTTCTACTTCGGCGCGATGGTCAGCTACGTCGCGATTCCCTACCAGATCTACACCCTGACCGGATCCAACTTCGCGGTCGGCGCCATCGGCATCGTCGAGCTGGTGCCCCTGATCGTCTTCGGGCTGTACGGCGGCGCGCTGGCCGACCACGTCGACCGCCGCAAGCTGCTCGTCGCCTGCGGGATCGGGCAGGCGGCGTTCACCGCGGTGCTCGCGGTCAACGCGTTCCGCGACGACCCCAGCGTGTGGCTGATCTTCGTCGTGAGCGTCGGGTTGGCCTCGACCTCGTCGATGCAGCGGCCGAGCCGTGAGGCACTCATGCCGCGCACCGTGACCCACGACGAGCTCCCGGCCGCCAACGCGCTGACCAGCCTCGGCATGCAGCTCGGCGTCCTGGTCGGGCCGGCCGTCGGCGGCCTGCTCGTGGCCTACGTCGGCATCGGCTGGTGCTTCCTCATCGACATCGGCGGCCTGTCGGTCGCGTCGCTGATGTTCTGGCTGATGAACGCCTACCCGCACCGCGAGGAGACCACGCCGCCGTCGCTGGCAGGGATCGGACAGGGCCTCACCTACGCGTTGAGGCGCCGGGACCTGCTCGGCACCTACCTGGTCGACATCGTCTGCATGCTGCTCGCCTTCCCGGTCGTCCTCTTCCCGGCGCTGGCCGAGGAGGTCTTCGACAAGCCTCAGGTGCTCGGGCTCCTCTACTCCGCCGAGACCGTGGGCGCCCTGACGGCGACCGCGCTGAGCGGCTGGACCGCCCGGGTGCACCACCACGGCCGCGCGATCGTGCTCGCGGCCGCGGCGTACGGCGGGTTCGTCGCGCTCGCCGGACTGATGCCGTCGATCTGGCTGGTCGGGGTGTTCCTCGCGCTGGGCGGAGCGGCGGACATGATCAGCGGTGTCTTCCGCGGCACGGTCTGGAGCCAGACCATCCCCGAGTCGATGCGCGGCCGGCTGGCCGGGATCGAGATGCTGTCCTACTCGGTCGGCCCGCTGGGTGGGCAGGTCCGTGCCGGCGTCACCGCCGACCTGTGGTCGGTGCGCGGCGCGATCACCAGCGGCGGCGTGGCCTGCGTCGCCGGTGTCGGGCTCACCGCGCTGTGGCTGCGCGACTTCTGGTCCTACGACTCCCGCACCGACGAGCACGCGGTGGCCGAGCGGGCGACACGGCGGGCGGCCGGGGAGAGCTGAGCTGGCCCCGGGAGATCCGCCTACCCGCGAGCCCGCAGGGCCGCCATCACGAGGGCACCGAGCGCGCCGGTCGAGGTCAAGGTCCGCGCGACGTTGAGCTTCACCCAGAGGGACTCGAAGTCCGCGCGTACGGCGGCCAGGTCCTTGATCTTGTCGACCGGGCCGGCGGCGTCGAGGGCGTCGTTGAGCGGGATGTTGCCGGCGAAGGTGATGACGAGGGTGCCGACGGCGAGCACGGTCGCGGCGATCGCCCAGGGGCGCGCGTGGGACCCGGACACGGCGATCGTGGCCCCGGCCAGCAGCGGTGCGCCGAGGAACGTCGCGATGAAGACCGGGTTCACGATCGCGATGTTCATCTGCTGCATGGCGTGCACGAAGGTGCGGTCGTCGACCTTGGCGAGGCCGGGCATCACGCCGGTCGCCCAGGTGAAGTAGGTGCCGGCCTGCAGCCCGGCGGCGAGGGCGGCGACGAGGAGCACGGGCCCGCGGACGTTGGTGGTCAGGGCGGTGGTCAGGACCGGGTTGGTGGACAGCTCGCTGGTCAGCGCTTGGGCACTGGTGGTGTTGGTCATGACAGGGAGTCAATCGTGGTTCAGCGAGAGTATCCATGGCCGAATCTGTCTATTACATACGCCATCGTCTACAATTCGACCATGGATGGACTCGCCGGCCTTCTCGACGGACCGCGCGCCAGGGGCGCCTTCCTGCTCCGGATCCTGCTCGACGAGCCGTGGTCGATCCGGCTCCAGGACGAGGCGCCGCTGTCGGTGACGGCGGTGGTACGCGGCCATCTGTGGGTCTGCCCGGACGGTGAGGAGCCGACCCGGCTCGAGGCCGGCGACGTCGTGGTCTGGGTCGGCAGCGACCACTGGACCATCGCCGACGACCCGGCCACGCCGACCCAGGTCGTGATCCACCCCGGGCAGGTCTGCACGACGGTCGGCGGTGACGTCGTCGTGGAGGAGATGAGCCAGGGCGTGCGCAGCTGGGGCAACAGCGGCGTCGGGGAGACGGTGCTGCTCACCGGCGTCTACCTCATGGAGGGCGAGGTGACCCGCCGGTTGCTGCGCACCCTGCCCCGCACCATGATCCTGCGCGCGCACGAGCTCGACACCCCGCTCATCGACCTGCTCGGCGAGGAGGTGGTGCGCGACGCACCGGGACAGGAGGCGGTGCTCGACCGGCTGCTCGACCTGCTGCTGATCACCCTGCTGCGCACCTGGTTCGACCGGCCCCAGTCCGATCCGCCCGCTTGGTACGCCGCGCAGGGCGACGCGGTCGTCGGACCGGCGCTCCGGCTGATGCAGCACCACCCCGAGCATCCCTGGACCGTCGCCGACCTCGCCGATCGCGCGGGGGTGTCGCGGGCGTCGTTCGCCCGGCGGTTCACCGAGCTGGTGGGCGAGCCCCCGATGGCGTTCCTCATCGGCTGGCGGATCGCGCTCGCCGCCGACCTGCTGCTCGAGCCCGACGCCACGATCGCGACCGTGGCGCGGCAAGTCGGCTACGCGACGCCGTTCGCACTCAGTGCGGCGTTCAAGCGCGAGCGCGGGATCAGCCCGCGCGACCACCGTCGGTCGCGACCCGAGCGTCAGGTCGCGCTGGCCGGACCCTGACGGCCTCCGACCGAATGAGCCCGCGCGCGGACTGACGGCACCGTTCCATCCGTAGAGTCCCGTCCTGTGCCGACGGTCTTCATCAGCCACAGCAGTCTCGACGTGGAGATCGCGCGCGCGCTGAAGGCTCGACTCGGGCGGGTCGGCTTGACGGGATTCATGGCTCCCGACGACATGCGCGGCTCCGCCGACTGGCCCCAGCAGCTGAGCGATGCCGTCGAGGGCTGCGCGGCGATGGTGCTGCTCTACTCGTCCAGCGCCAACGAGTCCGGGCACGTGGCGCGCGAGGTCTCGATCGCCGTGAACCACAGCCGGCCCATCCTGGCGTTGCGACTCGACAGCACCCCACCCTCCGGCTCCCTCGGCTACCTCCTCCAGCTCCAGCAGTGGATCGACGTCTTTCCCGGCCCCCTCGAGAGCTACCTCGAGAACGTGCTGGCTGAGCTTCGCTCGATGCTGGCGACGGCGGCAGCAGCGCCGGCCCGCGTGGCCGGCGGCGATCGGCCGGGCCTCTGCCCGAACTGCGGTGCGCAGAACCCCGGCGAGGCCCGCTTCTGCTCGACCTGCTCGGCGCTCCTCCCGGGTGCCCTTCTCGGGGCCCTCGGCCGGCGCGTCGTCACGGTCCTGGAGTGTGAGCTGACCGGGTCCGCCGGTGGTGACGACGTCCTCGATCCGGAGGCCAGCCATCGCCTCCTTACCCAGTTCGTCGGCGAGGCGAGGCGCGTCGTGGTCCTCCACGGGGGCATCGTCGAGCACGTCACCGGCCCCGTGGTGAGGGCCGTCTTCGGGCTCCCGACGCTGCACGAGGACGACGCCCTGCGGGCCGCGCGGGCCTCGGTGGAGCTGCAGCAAGCCACCGGACTTCGGGTCGGAATCGCGACGGGTGAGGTCGTCAGCGGGGACCCGGCAACGTCGGGGGGCTCCATCACCGGCAGCGTCCTTCAGGCCGCCGCCCGCCTGCGGGACTCCGCAAGGCCCGGCCAGATCCTGATGGATGCCAGCACGCAGGACCTGGTGCGCGACGCGGTGGAGGCCGAGGTACAGCCCGGCACGGGTGTCTTCCGGCTCGTCAGGCTTGACGCGAGCGCGGCAGCCCACGCCCGCCGGCTGGACGCCCCGATGGTCGGCCGGGAGCGCGAGCTGCGGGGCCTCCGCCACGCCTTCGACGACGCGATCTCCGACCGGAGCTGCCACCTGTTCACCATTCTTGGCGCCGCCGGGGTAGGGAAGAGTCGGCTCGTCGCGGAGTTCCTGGCGGACGTCGCGGGCGAGGCGCGCACCCTGGGGGGCCGGTGCCTGCCGTACGGCGAAGGGATCACGTACTGGCCGGTCCGCGAGGTCGTCCACGCAGCCGCGGACATCGACGACGGCGACACGAACGCGGCCGCCCGGGCGAAGTTGTCGGCACTCCTGGCGGACCATCGTGACGCGCCGGAGATCGAGCGCACCGTGGCGCGAGCGGTCGGCCTCAGCGACGAGGCCGTCACACCAGAAGAGCTGACCTGGGGCGTGCAGCGGTTTCTCGAGGTGCTCGCCGAGGACCGACCCGTCGTGCTCGTCCTCGACGACATCCAGTGGGCGGAACCCACTCTTCTTGACCTGATCGAGCACATCACCGACTGGGTTCGCGATGCGCCGCTCCTGGTCGTCTGCCCGGCGCGCCCGGAGCTGCTGGAAGCCCGCCCCGGCTGGGGCGGGGGCAAGCTCAACGCGAGCTCCGTCCTGCTCGCTCCGCTCCCGACCGAGGCCGCCCATGACCTGATCGAGGCTCTCGGTGGTGCCGGCCTGCCAGAAGGGCTCCAGGCGCAGATCGCGGCATCGGCTGAGGGCAACCCCCTCTTCATCGAGGAGATGATCAACATGCTGCGGGCCGATGGCGTGCTGGACGACCGTGGTCGGCTCGGGGCCGGCCCGAGTGATGTGGCGAGCGTTCGGGTGCCGCCCACGATCCGGGCCCTGCTCGCGGCACGTCTCGACCAGCTCGTGCCCGACGAGCGCACGGTCGCGGAGCGGGCATCGGTCATCGGCCGGGCGTTCGAGCAGGGCGCCGTTGCGGAGCTGTCCCCCGAGGGCGAGCGACCCGAGCTCCGGCTCCGGCTGCTCGGCCTGGTCCGCAAAGAGCTCCTCCGGCTCGACCGTACGGCCGCCGCGGACGATGCCTACCAGTTTCGGCATCTGCTCATTCGGGATGCCGCCTACGACGCATTGCCCAAGGCGGAGCGGGCCGTGCTTCACGAACACTTCGCGCGGTGGCTCATCGGGGTGTCTGGCGACCGCATCTCTGAGTACGAGGAGGTCGTGGCGTTCCATCTCGCCGAGGCCCATCGCTGGCGCCTCGATCTCGGGGAGCGCGGCGACGTGACCTCGGCTCTGGCCTCCGAGGCCGGGGACTGGTACGCCCGCGCCGCCTCCCGCGCGGCCGCGATCCTGGACAGCCAGAGCGCGCGGCCTCTGTGGGAACGTGCTGTCGCGCTCCTCGACCAGGACGGCCGGGCCTGGCTCGAGGCGACCTACGCGCTCGCCATCGCTCTCGACGAGCTGGGAGACGGCGAGGCGGCCCAGACGGGTTACGCATCGATCCTCGAGCGGGCGACCGAGCGCGATCCGGCGCTGGCGGTCATGGCCCGGATCGGCGTCCTGCTCGCGACGCGGGCGACCAACGCTGCCTGGGTCGACGAGATGCAGACCCTCATCCAGGAGTCGCTGCCGGTCCTGGCAGAAGCTGGCGACGAGCGCTACTTGTCGAGCGTCCACTTCGTGCTGGCGGAGACCCTGGGGGCCTCGCACCCGGATGCTCTGGCCGCGGCGCGCGCGGCCGTGATCCACGGCCGGCAGTCCGGCGACCCCCAGGCGCGCCGGGTCGCCGCAACCGGGTTCGTGCAGACCGTCGTCAGACTGCCTCCGGACGAGGCGCGGAAGGCGATCGCGGAGTACGTCGACCAGGGCGACATCGTCGGCGCCGCGCGGATCTTCTACCTCATCGACATGGCCCACCTCGAGGCGAAGGACGGCAACCTCTCGACGGCGCGGGCGCAGCTGGCCGAGGCGATCGAGCTCGCGGAGCGGTTCGCCCAGCCAGAACTGCTCGTCGGTGCCTGCGAGTCGGCTGCTCGCAAGGCCCGCTGGGACGGCGACTTCGACGCTGCGGCTGGCCTGTTCCGTCGCGCTCTGGACGTGTCCGAGCGGTTCAACCTGACGTACTGGGCGCCGAAGCTCGAGGCCTGGCTCGCGTTGAGCCTGTTCGACCTCCACCAGGAGGACGCGGCCGCCGAGCTGCTGGCCCGGCGCGCCGGGCTCGCGGGCGAGGACGAGCTGGCCGACCTCATCGGGTCGCTGCCCCAGGCGCGCCTGCTCGGGCGGCGGGGACGGGCGGACGAAGCGCTGGCCGCCCTGAACGCCGCGATCGAGCAGATGCCACCCATGGCGGTCCTGCTGAGGACCGAGGGGCGCGTCGAGGCGATCCGGATGCTCCGGGAGGCGGGTCTGGACGAAGCGGCCCTCGAGATCGCCGCCCGGGCGAGGACCGACATCGAGACGGCACCGGCTCCGCTCTACACCTCGATGATCGGGTCGGCGCTGGCCTGGCCACTCGGCTTCCGGGCGGACGAGTCTCCATAGTCCGAGCCCGCCTCGGCTGCGTCACCCATCGGGATGGCGAACCGCCGTTCGGCTGCGGAGCGTGTGTTTCGCGGTTACCTTCGCAACGAAGGCAACTGCTGAGACTCGCCCGCCCGGACTACCGGCTGGACGACGTCAGTGCCTCAACTGAAGGTCCCCCCTTGATACGCATCGCCCTGCCGTCCCGTACGACCCTTCTGACCAGGACGGCGCGGGTGGCGATCGGAGCCCTGGCGCTGCTGGTCGTCGGTCCATCCCTGGTGGGAACGCCGGCGACCGCGACAGCACCCGCGCGAGTGGCGGCGGGCCCGGTGAACCTCGGCACGGCCGCGGGCTTCTCGGCGCTGGCCGGACCCAGCATCGCCAACACCGGCGCGGGGACCGTGCTCGCGCTCGATCTCGGAGTCACCGGGACGCTCGCCGGGTTCCCGCCCGGCGTCGTGAACGGCACCCAGCACGTCGGGGACGCCGCTGCGTCGACCGCGCAGGAGGACCGCCAGGCGGCGTACGACGCGGTCGTGGCCCAGACGGGCGGCACCGCCTTCGGCGGCGACCTGGCGGGCAAGACCTTCACGCCTGGCCTCTACTCGACGGCTGCCGCCGTCACGAACACCGGCGTGATCAAGCTCGACGCCGGCGGCGACCCCAGCGCGCGCTTCGTCTTCCAGATCGGGGCGGCGATGAGCTCGGCGGCCTCGACGACGGTCGTGCTGATGAACGGCGCCCTCGCGAACAACGTCTACTGGCAGGTCGTCGGCGCGGTCGCGCTCGGCGCCAACGTCAAGTGGGTCGGGACCATCCTCGGTGCCGGCGTGATCTCCTTCGGGGACGGCGCCTCGCTCAAGGGCCGAGCCCTCACGCCGAGCACGATGGCACTCGCCAACAGCCCGATCACCAAGCCCATCGACGACCTGACCGCACCGCTGGTGACCATCGCCGGCGGGCCGGCGAGGTCCACGAACGACGCGACCCCGTCGGTCTCCGGCACCACCGACGAGCCCGGCACGCCCCTGGTCACCGTGACCATCGGCTCGCAGATCTTGACCGGCCATGCGAGTGCCGGGGTCTGGGCCCTGAGCGCGGACACCCTGGCCCCGGGACCGCACACCGTGGTGGCGTCGGTCACCGACCCGTCCGGGAACACCGGAACGGCGACCCAGACCCTCACCCTGGATCCGTCGGCACCCGGCGTGACGATCACCGGAGGCCCGACGCGGGCCACGTCCGACGTGACGCCGACCATCGCGGGCTTCACCGACGAGCCCGGTACGCCGACGGTGACCGTCACCGTGGGAGGCCAGACGCTGACCACCGCCGCCGACGTCACCGGCGCGTGGACCGTCGACGCGGCAACGCTGGGCGAGAGCTCCTACGGCGTCGTGGCGTCCGTGACGGACGCGGCCACCAACACCGGCACCGCGGGGCAGGTCCTGACCGTGGACGTGACCGTGCCGGTCCTGACCATCGACGGCGGCCCGGTCCGGTCGACGAGCGACACCTCGCCGTGGATCTACGGCACGACAGCCGAACAGGCCGGCTCGGTCGTGGAGGTCAGCATCGGCGGCCAGTCCCTCACCACGACCGTCAAGCCCGGCGGCGCCTGGGGCGTCAGCGCCCAGGCGCTCGTGCCGGGGACCTACCTCGTGCTGGCCTCCATCACTGATGCCGCCGGGAACACCGGCACGATGACCCAGACCCTGCAGGTCGGCCTGGCCGGCCCCACGGAGGTCGTCGCCATCGATGGTGGCCCGGCCCGGTCGACGAACGACACGACGCCGACCATCTCCGGCTCGTCCAGCGCGCCGGCGGGCACGGCGGTCGGCCTGACCGTGGCCGGTCAGAACCTCGTGGCCACGGTCGGAGCCGGGGGCCTCTGGTCCGTCGGTGCCGCGGCACTGACCGAGGGTCCGCACGAGGTCGTGGCCTCGGTCAGCGTGGGTGGATCCACGACCATCGCCCACCAGACCCTCACCGTCGACCTGACCGCGCCGGTGCTGAGCATCAACGGCGGTCCGATGCGGTTCACCGCCGATCACACCCCCTGGACGTACGGCACGACCACCGAGCCTGCCGGCACGACCGTGCACGTCAGCGTGGCCGGCCAGTCCCTCACCGCGACCGTGCAGCCCGGCGGCGCCTGGGGTGCGGGTGCGGACACCCTGGCCGACGGCACCTACACCCTCACCGCCTCGATCATCGATGCGGCCCAGAACACCGGTTCCGCCACCCAGACCCTCCAGGTCGGCGGGGTCTTCACCAACCCGGCAGTGGTCATCGACGGCGGCCCGACCGCGAACACGAACAGCCCGACGCCGACCATCTCCGGGGCGACCGATGCGCCGCCCGCCACCGCCGTGAGCGTTGCCGTGGCCGGTCAGAACCTGTCCACGACCGTCAATGGCCTCGGCCACTGGAGTGTCGTGGCCGGGACCCTGAGCGAGGGGCCGCACGCGGTGGTCGCCTCGGTCACCGTCGGTGGCAGCACGGGCACCGCTGCTCAGACCCTCTCCGTCGACCTGACCACGCCGGTGCTGACGATCGACGGCGGCCCAGCCAGGTCGACGACCGACCAGACGCCGCGGGTCCAGGGCACCACGACCGAGCCGGAGGGAACGACGGTGCTCGTCACCCTCGGTGGCCAGTCGCTGACCGCGACCGTGCAGTCCGGTGGCGCCTGGGGCGTAGGCGCGAACACCCTGGCGGTGGGCAGCTACACGGTGCTGGCCTCGATCACCGATGCGGCCCAGAACACCGGGACCGCCACACAGGCCCTGCAGATCACCAGCACCACGCCGCCCCTCACGCCGCCGGTGGTGGTCACGCCGACGACCCCGACCTACCCACCCTCGCGCTACAAGCCCGACGCCGAGATCCGCCCCCTGCCCGGGGCCTTCGTGGGCAGTGGTGAGTACGGCGCCTCCAAGCAGAGCGCGACGCAGAAGCTGGGGCGTAAGACGAAGACCGTCTCGTTCGAGCTCCGAGTGACCAACCGGGGAGATGTCGCGGACCGGATGGTCGTGCTGGGCGCACCGAAGAGCAAGACGTTCAAGGTGACCTACTTCGCCGGCGGCAAGAACGTCACCAAGGAGGTCGTGGCGGGCACCTACAGCGCCTCTTCCCTGAAGCAGGGTGAGTCCATGCTCCTGACCGTCAAGATCACGAAGGCGAAGGGCGCCAAGAAGAGCAGCAAGGGCTCCTTCGCGATCCGGGTCACCTCCTCGCACGAGGAGATCAGCCAGGACACCGTGACCGCCAAGGTGAGCATCGGGCGCTGAACCCGGCCGGTGGGCCCGACGCTGGTCGGGCCCCACCAGCCATCCGGCTATCGGGCCTGGGTCTCGAGCCAGGTCTGCCAGTCGATGCCGCGGATCAGCGCGTCGTCGTGGGGGAGCATCGAGCCTCCGGAGATGCTCGCGACCGCCTCGTCGGGCTCGACGACGACGTCGGAGCCGACGTGGCTGGCGTAACGCCGCACCAGATCGACCAGCTGCTCCTGCTTCGGGCCGGCCAGGTCGACGTCGCGGTCGATCTCGCCGGTGGCCTGGTCGAGCAGCACCTGGGCGATCTCTGCGGTGTCGACGGGCTGGGTCGGCACGTCCATGACCCGGGCGACGCCGTCGACGGTGTTCCACTCGAGCATCTGGCGTGCGAAGTCGTGGAACTGCGTGGCCCGCAGCACGAGCGCCCCGGGTGCGGCCTCGCGGGTCGCCTGCTCCTGCGCGAGCTTGGCGCGGTAGTAGGGGTAGTCCTGGCTCTCGTCGATTCCGACGATCGACAGGACGACGGTCCGTCGCACTCCGGCTGCGGTGGCCGCCCGGCCGAGGTTGGTCGCCACGGTGGTGAAGAACTCTGTGGCGGCGGTCTCGTCGATGGCGGGGAACGACGTGACCTCCACGACCGCGTCCGCGCCCTTCAGCGCGGCCTCGAGCCGGTCGGTGTCGGAGTCGGTGAGGTCGAAGCCTGTCTCGCGGGCGATCTCGACGACCTCGTGGCCCTCCTTGCGGGCGAGAGCGGTGACCTGGGAGCCGACCTGGCCGGTGGCGCCGGCGACTGCGATGCGCATGACTTGGAAACCTTTCCTCGGAAACTCGGACAATTCTTGTCCTAGAAGATTAGAACATGAACTCGGACAGTTGTCATCCGGGTATGCTGCGCAGCATGAGGATGTCAGCAGGGGTCGAGTGGGCCGTGCACTGCTGCGTCCTGCTGAGCCAGGCCGACCAGCCCGTACCGGTGCAGCGGCTGGCGGAGTTCCACGGGGTGTCGCGGACCTATCTGGCCAAGCACCTCCAGCTGCTGTCCCGGGCCGGGCTGGTGACCTCCAGCGAGGGCCGGGCCGGCGGTTACGCGCTCACTCGCCCCGCCGACGAGATCACCGCCCTCGACGTGGTGCTGGCGATCGAGGGCGACGAGTCGACGTTCCGCTGCACCGAGATCCGGCAGAACGGCCCGTTGCCCGCGTCGCCCGAGGCGTGCAAGCGGGCCTGCGGTGTCGCCCGGGTGATGTACGCCGCCGACCACGCCTGGCGTGCGTCCCTCGCGGACGTGACCATCGCGGACATCGTCGGAACCGTCGAGCGGGACAACGGCAAGCAGACCTTCGTGAAGGCACGCGACTGGCTCGCCACCGGCTGAGGTGGCTGTCGGCCGCAGGGTTGCCGACCACCCGTCCTCAAGTGGCCGGGAGGGGGTCAGTGCTGCGAGGGCTCGGCCTCTCGCTGCGCGCGCTCACGGCGCTCGCCCTCCTCGACCAGTGCCACGATCCAGTCGGGTGAAGGCTCGCCGAGAAGCCGGTCCGCCTCCATTGAGATGCGCGCGGCTTTGACGCGGACAGCGAAGCGCTCAGGTGTCTCGGTGTCGGTCATGGTGGTCTGCCTCCGTGATCTTCAAGAGTGCCACCGAGCTCGGCCACCGCCCTGGTGATGGCCCTCACCAAGGTTGTGTCCTCGGCGTCGAGCAACGCTGATCCGAGCAACGCTGAGCCGAGCAACGCTCTGAGGATGTCCAGGCCGGCTGTCGAACGCCCCGGGTCCTGTTCCAGGGCGATCTCCGTCCCCCAGCGCAGCAATCGCATCGTCTCCTCGCGCTTGCGCCAGCGGTCGAGCTCCACGGCCCCTCGGCGTGACCCGCTGCCCCAGCAGCACGGCCAGCAACGCCAGCAGCGGGCTGGCGACCAGCGAGAACGCGGCGAGCGACATGCCTCCACCGTGCGCCGAGCGACCGGCCTTGCCTCACGGTCGGCATCGGCCTGTGGATGAGCGGGCCGCCCCACCTGGGTGTGGAGATGTCGTGGACGATCTACGCCGGCTAGCGGACGGTGCCGGCCCCCGGCACCAGCGGCAGGTCCAGCGGCGTCACCCAGCCGGGTCCGAGCTCGTTGACGGCCGGTACGGCGTTGAGCGCGCGCATGCCCGTGGCCAGGCAGCCGGCGACCGCGGGCGCGCGGCCCGAGCCGTCGCTGAACCGGAACGCGGTCTCCTGGCTGATCGACGGCGAGCCGTCGATGTCGACGCGGTAGACGTCGTCACGCCATGATCAGCAGCTCGGGGATCTCCAGCAGGGGAGTGAACGACGGCGGGCGGCCGATGCCCATCTCGTCCTCGTAGTCGCCCTCGTAGTCGGTGTAGTCGAGCAGCTCGGAAGCGCGTACCGACCGGACCTCGCCGCACAGCCCCATCAGCTTCATCGGGAAGAGGTCGTTGGCGAAGCCTGGGTCGATGCCGGTGGTGAAGCATGACGCGCCGCCCTCCTCGCACGCGGCGGTGATCGGGTCGACCCAGCGCGTCCGGGCGCAGCGCGACCAGCTCCTCGACCGAGACGCCGACGCCGACACCGACCAGCTCGAAGGCCGGGTGCCGCACGACCTCGGCGATGACGAGCTTGCCGACGACGCCGGTGCCCCAGATCACGACGCGCTTGGGTGTCATCGGTCGAAAGCCTCTCTCACCTGATGCTCGGTCAGCCCGTAGTCCTTGAGCGAGTAGTCGTGCTTGGGCGCCGCCTGGCCCGACTTCGACTCGCGGTCGACGGCCTCGATCGCGGCCTGCGCCTCCGGCGTCCAGTCGAGGCCGAACTGCTCGTAGATCCCGCGGGTGACCCCGAGCGGGTCGTCGCGCAGCTCCTTGAACGCCACGTCCGCGAACTGCGCCTGGTCGTACGCCGGGCGCGCGTCGTGGAAGGCGTGGAACGCTCGCGACCACAGGTCGAGCTGGGTGTGGCCGATCACGCCGCCGACGTACGTCTCGGAGTGGCCCACGGTGGTCTCGGCCGAGAGCGACGCCGACGACGCGATGCAGGTGACCGGGTCGCGGTGCGTGTAGACGACGAGCGCGTCGGGATAGACGGCCATCAGCGCGTCGAGCGCGGTCATGTGCGAGGGGTTCTTCAGGATCCAGCGCTTGTCGGGGTCGTTGAGACCGACCAGCTGGAGGTTCTGCCTGTGCCGCGCGTAGGCGTCGGTCCAGTCCTGGCCCCGGAGCCACTGCGAGTAGCGCGGCAGGTTGGCCAGCGACTCGTAGGAGTTGGACTTGCCGGTCTGCCGCAGCAGTCGCCAGCACTCCTCGACGGTCGTCGCATCCATGTAGTGGATGCCCATGAAGTCCGGGCTCTCCACGTGGTGGGCGGTGAACGCCTTCTGCATCGCGTTGAAGATCGGGTCCTGCTCCCACGTCTCGCGCGGCGGACGAGGCTGGGGGTACTGCGTCAGCCACATCTCCAGCCCCTGGGTCGCGGGGTCGGCGTGCAGGTAGCGATGCAGCGCGGTGGTGCCGGTGCGCGGCAGCCCCATCAGGAAGACCGGCCGCTCGATCGGCACGTCGCGGTGCTCAGGGTGGGCGGCGAACTGCGCCTGGGTCAGGAGTACGCCGACCAGCGCGCTCTTCACCTCGGAGCGCTGGAAGTAGTTGCCGCGCGGCGTCAGCCCGGCCTCGGGCGACGCGAGGTCGTCGACCAGGACGCGCAGCCCCTCCTCGTGCGCGGTGCCACCGAAGTCTGGCCCAAAATCGGAGAGTCCGGTCGTCCGCTGCGCGGCGGCGACGATGTCCTCGTAGGACCCGACGTCCGCCCGTTCGCGGACCATGATGTTGTCCGACACGGTGCGGGGGTCCTCAGTCGTGGAACTCACCGCAGTCGACGGTCAGCATCTGGCCGGTGACGGCCGAGGCCAGGTCGGAGGCGAGGAAGAGCGCCGCGCGGGCGACCTCCTCGGGCGAGGCCAGCCGCTTGAGGTCGGTGGGCGCCGCCTTCTCGGCGTAGATGTCGTCGTGGGTCACACCGGCCTCGGAGGCCAGCCAGTCGAAGTAGCCCTTGTTGACGTCCTCGTAGATGTAGGACGGCGCGACCGAGTTGACCCGGATGCCGCGGGGGCCGAGCTCGGTGGCCAGCGACGAGGCGAGGTGCTCGAGCGCGCCCTTCGAGAGCTTGTAGCCGGCGTACTCCGGCTGGGAGCTGAACACCACGCACGAGTTGAGCATGATGATCGAGCCGTGGGACGCAGACAGTGCGTCGGCGAAGAGCGACGAGAGCCGCAGCGGCGCGAAGACGTTGGTCTCGTTGGCGGCACGCAGCGCCTCGACCGGGATCGTGGAGATCGGGTCCATCGGCGGGATGCCGAACGCGTTGTTGATCAGGCAGTCGACCCGGCCGAACGCCTCCAGCGCCTTCTCGACCAGCGCGACCCGCGAGTCCTCGTCGGTGATGTCGGTCGGTACGACGAGCGCCCGGCGGCCGTGCGAGCGGACCACCTCGGCCATCTTGTCCAGCCGCCGCTCGGTGCGGCTGGCCAGCACCAGGTCGGCCCCCATCCGGGCCGCCTCCTCGCCGAGCGAGCGGCCCAGCCCCGGTCCGACCCCGGACAGGACGACGACCTTGTCCTTGAGGAGGGGGACGGGCTCGTAGGCGTCGGCAATAGCCGTCGCGTGGTGGGAGGAGGTGGTGGTCACGGCGCCAGACTAGAACGTGTTTCAGTTTTGGTCGAGGGCGAGAACCGGACCCGTCCCGTCCGGAACCACTCCTACGCTTGCGCCATGACGGACTCGGCGGTCGACTTCGAGATCAAGGCACTGACCCCTGACACGTGGCCGGACTTCGAGGCCCTGGTCGAGCGGACCGGAGGTCTGTTCAGCGGCTGCTGGTGCGTCCACTTCCACCACGGCCGCCCCGACGGCCGCGGCGAGGAGGAGAGCAACCGCGACTACAAGCACCGCATGGTCCAGGCGGGCGTCGCGCACGCCGCGCTGGTCTACGCCGGCGACCTCGCAGTGGCCTGGGCCGAGTTCGGGCGGCCCGACGAGCTGCCCAACATCCACCACCGCAAGCAGTACGACGCCGAGACCGAGGCGCTGCCCGACTACCGGATCACCTGCATCAACGTGACGAGGAGCCACCGCAAGCAGGGGTACGGGCGGGCCGCGCTCCGCGGCGCGGTGCGGCTGATCGCGGAGGCCGGCGGTGGTGTCGTCGAGGGCTACCCGCACGACATGGCCACGCGCGACCCGGCCAAGAAGATGAGCGACTCGTTCCTCTACAACCTCACCCGGAAGTCCTACGAGGAGGCCGGCTTCACCTACGTCCGCCCCAAGGGCCAGCAGAACTGCGTGATGTCGCTGACGGTAGAGCCGGCCTAGCGGGACAGTACGTTTGGCCGGTGACCGCCCTTGCCGGGACCCAGCTCCCCGAGCGCGCCCGGGTGGTCGTCGTCGGGGGTGGTGTGATCGGCTGCTCCGTCGCCTACCACCTCGCCCACGCCGGCCTCACCGACGTGGTCCTGCTCGAGCGGGACCGCCTCACCTCCGGCACCACGTGGCACGCGGCGGGCCTGATGACCTGCTTCGGGTCGACGTCAGAGACCTCGACCGCGATCCGGCTGTACTCGCGGGACCTGTACGCGCGTCTCGAGGAGGAGACCGGCCAGGCCACCGGCTTCAAGGCTGCGCACCGGCGGCGACGTGTTCCCCCACTCCGGCTCGCGGTCACGGCGGGTCGACCACGACCACCCCACGGCCTACGACGAACACGGGCCACCGGGCCAGACCGGCGACCACAACGACGCGCCACTGCTGCGTCGTGTGCACCGCGCCAAGACCTACCTCGGCTACGAGGTCGACCAGATCGGGCCGGGGAGAATACGTCTGGACGACGCCGCACGGCCTGCGGAGACTCGTGGACCCCGACGGCACCCACGTCATCGACGAGCTCGCCGCGTGGACCCTCACCCGAGGACGACGCGTCAGCTGATCATCCGGCGCGCCACGGCGCGCTGGCGCGCGGCGAGGCGGGCGGCGTACTCCTCGTCGGTGACGGGCGCGTGGTGCGGCAGGTGCGCACGTACGTCGGCGAACGGCACCACCTCGACGGTCGGGCCGTCGGCCTCTTGGGTGAGGTCGCGCTCGAGCCGCTGCCAGCGCAGCATCAGGGCGCCGGTGCGGTGGCCGGTGGTCTCGAGCCAGTTGGCTATGCCGGGGTTCTGCTCCGACACGACGAACCGCATCTTCCCGTCGGGGTCGGTCACCGCCTGGGCCTTGGTGAGCGAGGTCTGGTGGGTCTCGTAGTCGGTGGAGGCGTACCAGTCCGAGCCGACCTGCGCGCCCTGGTAGGAGCAGTCCTCGCAGCGCGGCACGGTGATCACCAGCGCCTGGTCGTCCTCGAGCTCGTAGTGGCCGATCGAGGAGCGCTGCGACGCGAGCCCACCCGGCGTCGGCTGCGGCGCGGTCAGGGTGTTGACCGGCTCCTTGTACTGGAAGAACTGGGGGAAGGCGAACCACGTCTGGATCGAGCCGACGAGCGAGCGCGCGGCCACGTCGTACTTCTTCGCGAGCAGGTCGCGGGTCAGCTCCCTGGCCGGCTGTCCGAGCCGGTCGGCGCGCTCGATGGTGAGGGTGCCGCGCTCCTCGGTGTCCCAGTCGTTGAAGACCTCGCGGACGATCATCGACTTCGCGCCGGGCTCGGCCGTGTAGGTGAACTCGAAGCCCCCGTCGGGCCGTACGTCGAGCTCGCGGTCGTCGAACGCCATCAGGCTGGTGGCGGCGGAGTCGGCCGTGTAGGCGCCGCCCATCACCTGGAAGGACAGGTCCGCGCTGGTGCCGCGCCGCCCGCGGACGACGTACTCGACCCCCTCGCGGAGGAAGGCGTTGAAGTAGATCGCGTCGGGGTTGTCGAGACCCTGGCGCGAGAACTGGTGGGTCGGGTTCACGAACAGCGGCCGGTCGAGGTCGTAGTCGAAGGCCATCTGCATCGCCATCCGGATCCGCCCGGCGAGGTAGTCGTAGCCCTCGAGCCGGTCCTGCTCCGTCTTGATGAACGGCGCGTTGGCGACCAGCTCCTCCGCCTCGGCGATCGCGTCACTCAACACCTTGGTGAGGCCGTAGCTCTCGCTCATGACTCAACCACCGCTGGTCGAGCCCCAGCCTCGGCGCAGCTCCACGCTCGTCAGCCCGCCTTCGCGATGATCGACTCGGCGTAGCGCTCGAGGTTGTCGATCTTCTTCTCGAGCGGCTCGGGGTCGGGGCCTTTGATGTAGGGCACTCGGAAGCCGACGATGCAGTCGGTGACGCCCTTGTCCTCGAGGCGCTTGATGCCGTCGAGGTCGTAGGCGTCGTAGGAGATGACGTGCACCTCGAAGTCGTCGCGGGTGTCGCCCTCCTCCTTCCGGATCTCGGCGAGCCGGGTGAGCAGCCGGTCGAGCTCCTCGCCGTCGCCGCCGGCGTGCATCCAGCCGTCGCCCTTGAGGACCGCGCGACGCAGGGCGTTGTCGACGTGGCCGCCGACCAGCAGCGGGATCTTCTCGGTCGCGCCGGGGCACTGCTTGAGCTCGTCGACCTCGTAGAACTCGCCCTGGTAGCCGAAGAACTCCCCGGTCGTGAGGCCGCGCAGGATGTCCATGCACTCGTCCATCCGCTTGCCGCGCTTGGCCCAGTCGACGCCGAGGTTGGCGAAGTCCTCGGGCCACGGGGAGATGCCGACACCGAGTCCCAGCCGGTTGTCGGAGAGGAAGGCGAGCGACGAGGCCTGCTTGGCGACCAGCACCGGCGGCCGGACGGGCAGCTTGAGCACGAACGGCGTGAGCCGCAGGGTCGTGGTCACAGCGAAGAGATGGGCGCAGAGCACCATCGTCTCGATGAACTCCTTGCCCTCGAGGAACTCGCGGTCCCCGGTGTCGGTGTAGGGGTACTTCGAATCGGAGTCCTTGGGGTAGATCAGGCTGTCCGCGACCGTCATCGAGGTGTAGCCCGCCGCCTCCGCGGCCTGTGCCAGAGGTGCGTAGAACCTCGCCTGCGTCATCGCCTCGGCATAGGTGAACCGCATGGACGCAAGACTAGAACGTGTTTCAGTTTTGCGCCATCACTGGGGATCGAGAGCCAGCACCTCGGTGAGGAACGCGGTGAGGTCGAGAGCGGCGGCGTCGCCCAGGATGTGCTCGGCGTTCTCGTAGTGGTGGCTGCGCGCCTTGGGGTTCGCGGCGGCGTACGCCGTGGTCACCTCGGAGCCGATGAACGTGTCCTTGCCGGCCCACTGGAACAGCACCCGGTCGCCGAGCCGGCCCACGTGGTCGACGGGCTCTAGGTCTGCGAAGAGCTGGACGTAGTCGGTGCGGGCCGCGCCCTCCAGGCCGAGCCAGTACGCCGAGAACCAGTTGCCCCACGTCGCGTCGACGGCCTGCAGGGCGAGTGCGCTCACGCGTTCGTCGCCCGCTGCCAACAAGGCGCCGTACATCCCGCCGTAGTCGTGCCCGACCACCGCGATCCGGGCCTGGTCGAGCCACGGCTGCGCGGCCAGGTGGTCGAGCGCGACCCGGTGCGCGACCACCTGGTCACGCACGAGGCGAACGTCCGCGGCGGTGCCGTCCGGGTTCGGGACCCACGGGAAGTAGCCCGCCGGTAGCAGCGAGACGACACCGCGTGAGGCGAGCTCGACCGCGTGGGCGAGGAACTCGCCGCGGTCGTTGCGCAGATGGCCCAGCCAGTGCAGCCAGAGCACCCCCGCCCGGGCGCTGCCGATGTCCTCGCCCGTGACCAACCAGGCGCGCACGTCCGCCTGGCCGGCCACGGGGAGCGAGACGTCGACGATCCTGACGGTCCCGGGTGTCGCACTCACGGGACGAGTGAAGCGTCAGTATCATGATGTGTCAAGCAACTGACGTTTCGAAACGAGGGGGAGCGATGGTCGACGACCTGGACCTCGCCGTCCTGCTCCTCTACTCCGTCGACCTGCTCGAGGACCCGCCCGACCGGATGTCCGACGACCTCGTCTGGTGGCGCGGCGCGTTGGGCCGCAACGGGCTCGACGAGCTGGCCGCCGAGCAACGCGAAGAGGACCTGCCTTCACTGCAGTCCCTGCGCACCACGCTCCGGTCGGTCTTCGAGGCCGACGACGAGGCCGAGGCCCGGGCCGTTCTCAACGCCGCACTGCTCGAGGCCCACGCGGTCGTCCAGCTGGGGCCGTCCGGCCTTGGCGTGACGGGCCGGGGTCGAGCCGGCGACCTGCCGGCCCGGCTGCTGGTCGCGGTGGCGGCCCACGTCGCCGAGCACGGGCTCGGCCGCCTCGGCATCTGCGAGAGCGACCCGTGCAGGTGTGCGTACGTCGACCGCAGCCGCGGCCGCACCCGCCGCTACTGCTGCACGCTGTGCAACGACCGGGCGGCGGCCCGCGCCTACCGGCGCCGCAAGGGCGAGACCGGATCGTGACCGCGGGGCCGGCAACCCCTCCCGGCGCCCACGCGTCTTCCAGACGTGCGCTCCCTCCGACTCCTCGTGTTCTTCGCCCCGCTCGTGGCCGCCGCCCTCCTGGCGGTGACCCTGACGCCGGTGACCGCGGCCGCCGAGGACCAGCCCGTGCTCGGCTCGCCGTCCCACTACGCGCCGGTCGGCCAGGGCTGGGGCAAGGCCCACCCGCGTCGGGTGTTCAACGGCGGCGACCCGTCCGGCGAGGTGATGAGGATCGAGTGGCGGCACTGGGGCGCCGCCGCCGCGAAGGGCCGGGGCCTGACCTGGCTGCTGCGCCCCGAGGGTGGCTACTACGCCCGCCCCGGCCGGATCGTGCTCCGCGCCGAGGGGCTCGGCACCTGCCCGGACGGCACCACGGCGTACACCCGGCTCGAGTTCCGCGTCGCGCACCGGCCCGGCGGTCCGGTCGGCCAGCACTGGCGTCCGTGGGCCGGCGACGGCGACATCTGCAGCTGACGTGGGCGGGAGTTTCGTCGGCTGGCCGACGAAACTCTTGCTGGGACGACAAAGCTTCGTCGTCCAGGCGAGAGATTCATCGGCTGACCGACGAAACTCTCGCCGAGGCCATACCTAGAACACGTTCCAGTTCTGTGCCATCCTGCCCGGCGTGGACCTGCAGGAGCTGAGCGACCGCGCCGAGATCACCGACGTCCTGACCCGCTACACCCGGGCGATCGACACCGGTGACTGGGACAAGCTCGACACGGTGTTCACACCGGACGCGCAGATCGACTACACCGAGTCCGGCGGCATAGCGGCGGCCTACCCCGAGATCAAGCCGTGGCTGGCCGAGATGCTGCCGGCGTTCTTCCCGAAGCGGGTGCATCTGCTCGGCCAGGTCGACATCGACCTGCGCGGCGATGAGGCCGACGTGGCGGCGTACTTCCACAACCCGATGCCCGTGGACGACGGGAAGGGGGGCAGCAAGATCGTCGAGATCGGTGGCCTCTACCACCACACGATGACGCGGACCGCCGACGGCTGGCGCAGCCGCAAGCTGCACGAAGAGGTCGTCTGGAAGCACAACATCTGATGCCGGCGTTCACGAGGGCCGAGCTCGAGGCCGCGCTCGCTCACTACACGACCGTGGTCCAGCGCTGCTCGGCCAGCGGTGACTGGAGCCCGTTCGCGGACCTGTTCACCGAGGACGTCAACTACGTCGAGCACGCGTACGGCGAGCTGCACGGCCGCGAGGCGGTGCGCGAGTGGATCCAGCAGGTGATGGCGCCGTTCCCGCACATGCGGTTCCCGCAGGGATGGGCGGCCTACGACGAGGAGGACGGCGCGGTCGTCCTGCTCATCAAGAATTTGCTCGACCACCCGACCGACCCGGCCTGCGAGCCGTTCTGGTTCCCGAACTGGACCCGGCTCGTCTACGCCGGTGACAACCAGTGGTCGTCGGAGGAGGACATCTACAACCCGCGCCGCGATGCCGCCCGAGTGGTCGGCGCCTGGCTGGCCGCCGGAGGCCAGCTCGCCACCGACGAGATCCCGAGCCCGAAGCACGGGTGACGCTCGATCGGGGTAGTAACGGACGGAATGGCCCCACATCAGCCCGGATCTGGGGCCAGAACGTCCGTGACTATCCCGCCGAAGCGACTCAGGCCGGCTTGGCCGGGAGCTCGCCGACGTTGGCGAACAGCTGGCCGTAGAGGGTCGCGACCGCCATGTCCATCTTGAGCATCGGCGTCCAGTGGTCGCCGGCCCTGTCGTAGTCCTCTCGGGTGTGGCCCAGCGCGGTGACCACTCGCTGGATGAGGGCGTCGTCCTCGTTGGCCCAGCCGACGGCCTTGGCGGCCACGGCGTAGGCCACCAGCGGCATGCCCACCGCGGTGAGGCGCGGGTCCTCGGGTGCGAACCCGGTCTCGGGGTACTCCGCGTTCATGGCCGCCTGCCGGACCTGCTCCATCTCGGCCGCCTCCGCCGCCGGGTCGGCGGCGACCGGCGGGTTGGGGTGGGCGACCGCGGAGGCCGCGATCGCGGCCAGGTCGTCGGGCGTGAAGCCGAGACCGCGCGCGGTGAGGTCGGTCTTGTACTGCGTCACCCAGGCACCGGCCTGCGCCATGATCGCCTGAATGGCGCGGCCCATGGCCGCCGGGTCCTGAGGCATTGGGGGAACCTAGCGGTTCACGCCGCCGGTGGGGAGCCCTTCATCGGCAGCGTCTCCGACCTGGGCGAAGAGCTGTCCGTACATGGTCGCGACCACGACGTCGTCCTTGATCCGCTCGGTCCAGCCCTCGATCGCCGCCTCCCAGTCGGCCGGCGTGACGCCGATCGCGGCGGTGACCCGGGCGACCAGCGCCGCGTCGTCGGTCGCCCAGCCGATCGCGGCGGCGGCGGTCGCGTAGGCCGGGAAGGAGAGCCCCGCGACAGGAGCAAGGTCCGGGTCGTTCGGGTCGAGCGCGTCCGGGTAGCGCTGGAGCGTCGCCTTCAGCCCCACCCACACCATCGAGACGAAGGTGAGGGGGCCTGCCTTCACCGACGACGTGGGGCGCGTCGTGCGCGACGACTCGACGGCAGCCACGTCCTCGGGGGTGAAGCCGAGCCCGCGCGCGACCAGGGTCGCGTCGTAGTCGGCCAGCCACTGGGCGGCCTGCGAGCGCAGGGCGAGGAGGGCGCGCTGCTTGGCCAACGGGTTCTGCATGCCGCCATCAGACCAGAGGAACCTCGACCCGCCGCGAGCAAATTGGAACGCTGGGGGATCGTGGCCGAGAATGACGGCGTCGTACCCGCGACAACCCGCCCACGGAAGGACCTCGGCGTTGACCGACGACGAAGGCCACCCGATCGCCTCCGGCATCGCCGCACTCGTGGGCGTCGGCGTGGTGGTCGGCCTCCTCGTGAGTGGTGGCGCGCTGGCCGCGAGCTCGATGCTCGGTCTCGGTGGTGACGACGACAGCGGTACGGCGTCGAGCACGAACTCGATGTACCTGCCCAAACCCTCGGACACCGTGCAGGCGACCGGACCGCAGATCACGCTGCAGCCCGGGCAGGAGACGCCGGCGAGCACCTCGACGTCCGAAGCGCCCCCGCAGTTCGCCATCTCGCTGTCGGCGGCCGTGACCGAGGTGGGTCCGATGGAGGAGATCTACCTGACCGGTGTCTATCCCGGGGGCGAGGGCGCGGTGGTCCAGGTCCAGCGGTTCGAGAACGACAAGTGGGAGGACTTCCCCGTCGACGCCAGCGTCAGCGGCGAGACGTTCTCGACCTACGTCCAGACCGCCCAGCGCGGCGTCAACATCTTCCGCGTCCGCGACACCAGCGGCCCCGACGTCTCCAACGAGGTCAGGGTCAAGATCCGCTGACCCGGCCCGCGGCTCAGCTCGGGATGTAGGCGAACGTGTCCGGGTTCGGGCCGTTGCGGCCCGCCTCGCCCCGGTCGAGTCCGCTGATCGCCGCCACCTCGTCCGGCGTGAGCTCGAAGTCGAACAGCGCGAAGTTCTCCTCCATCCGCTCCCGGTGCATCGACTTCGGGAAGACGATGTCGCCGCGCTGGAGATGCCAGCGCAACGTCACCTGCGCGGGCGTCCGGCCGTGCGCGGCGGCGACCTTGCCGATCACCTCGTCGTCGAGCACGCCACCCTGCGCGATCGGGGACCACGCCTCGACCAGCACGCTGTGCCGGCGGCTCCCCTCCCGGGCGGCCTCGTTGGTGAAGTAGGGGTGCACCTCGATCTGGTTGACCGCGGGTACGACGCCGGTCTCCGCGACGATCCGGTCGAGGTGCTCGGGCTGGAAGTTCGAGACACCGATCGAGCGGGCCCGCCCGTCCTCGACGAACTCGGTCAGGGTCCGCCACGTGGAGACGTAGTCACCGTCGTACAGCGTGGGCAGTGGCCAGTGGATGAGGAACAGGTCGATCTGCTCGAGGCCCAGCTTCGCCAGCGTCTCGTCGAACGCCCGGCGCGCGTCGTCGGGTCGGTGGAAGCCGTTGTTGAGCTTGCTGGTGATCCAGAGCTCCTCGCGCGGGACGTCGGTGGCCTTCAGGGCCTCGCCGACCTCCTGCTCGTTCTGGTACATCTGCGCCGTGTCGATGTGCCGGTAGCCGACCTGGAGCGCCTGGCTGACCACGTCGGCGGTCTGCGCGGGCGGCACCTGGAAGACGCCGAACCCCAGCTGGGGGATCTCGGTCCGGTTGTTCAGGGTCAGGGTCGGGACGGTCATACCTGTCCGTAACCGAGCCGCGCGACATTCATTCCGGAGACGCCTGCCCGCCGGCGCTGTCAGGCCGAGGGCACCCAGGTGGAGAGGACGCTCGCCACGTCGGCGCGCCGCATCGGTTTGGTCAGGTAGTCGTCCATGCCCGCCGTGAGGCAGCGCCCGCGCTCCTCGTCGCTGGCGGTGGCCGTCATCGCGATGATCGGCGTGTGGCGCGTGACGCCCTCCAGTCGCCGGATCTCGGCCGTCGCCGCGTAGCCGTCGAGGACCGGCATCTGCACGTCCATCAGGATCGCGTGGAACCGGGAGGCGAGCGCCGCGGCCACGCCCTGGGCGCCGTCCTCGGCGATCTCGACCGCGTAGCCGAGGTGGCGCAGGATGCCCGCCGCCACCAGCTGGTTGACCTCGTTGTCGTCCACGACCAGGACGCGTTGACCGGTGGTCCCCGGCGCCGCGGGCTCCGCACCCGACGCGCGGGTGGGTGCGGCGGCGAAGACCTGTTCGAGGGTGCTGCGCAGGCGGGACATGAGGACCGGCTTGGTGAGTGCCGTGGCGATGTCGGCGGCCTCCGCCTCGGCGCGGCTGATCTCGGGGCCGGACGTCATCAGCACCAGCCGGGTGCCCGCGATGCCGGGGGTCGCGGAGATGCGCCGGGCGAGCGCGAGGCCGTCCAGGTCCGGCATGCAGACGTCGAGGACGGCCAGGTCGTACGGCGTGCCGTCGTCGGCGGCCGCCGACAGTCGGCCGAGCCCGGCCATCGCGCCGTCCACCACGTCGACGGCCACGCCCCAGTGCGCGAGCTGGTCGTGGAGGATCGTGCGGTTCGTCTCGTTGTCGTCGACCACCAGCACCCGCAGGCCCATGAGGGTCGCGGCCGACCTCGGTGCGGTCACGACCTCCGGGTCGCGTGCGGGGGTGAGCGGGACCGTGAACCAGAAGGTGCTCCCCGCGCCCGGCTCGCTCTCGACGCCGATCTCGCCGCCCATCGCCGACACGAGCTGGCGTGAGATGGCGAGCCCGAGCCCGGTGCCGCCGTACCTGCGGGTGGTCGAGGAGTCGGCCTGCGAGAAGGTGTCGAAGATCCGGGTGGCGTCCTCGGCGGACACGCCGATGCCGGTGTCGGACACCTCGAAGCGGACCACCAGCCGGTCGGCGTCCCGCTCCGCCAGCCAGACCCGGATCACCACCTCACCGTCGGCGGTGAACTTCACGGCGTTGCCGGCCAGGTTGAGCAGCACCTGGCGGATCCGGGCCGGGTCACCGCGCAGGCCGGGTGGGAGGTCGGGCGAGCAGTAGGCCAGCAGCTCGAGATCCGTGGCCCGGGCCGGCTCGCTGACGATCTCGGCGACCCCCTCGACGAGCGCCACGAGGTCGAAGTCGATGGCCTCCAGGTCGAGATGTCCGGACTCGATCTTCGAGAAGTCGAGGATCTGGTTGATGACCCCGAGCAGCGCGTGCCCGGCGCCGCGCACCCCCTCGGCGTACTGCCGCTGCAGGGGCTCGAGCTCCGTGGTCAGCAGGAGGTCGTTGAGGCCGATCACGCCGTTCATGGGCGTGCGGATCTCGTGGCTCATCGTGGCGAGGAACGTCGACTTGGCCCTGGACGCCTCGAGGGCGGCGTCGCGGGCGAGGGCGAGCTCCTTGCGGGCCCTGGTCTCGGAGCCCAGGAGCCGGGCCATGCGCAGGAAGGTGACCGCGATCAGGACGAGCATCCCGGAGACCCCCTCGGCGGGGCGGATCTCCTCGCCGCGGGCGTGGACGACGACCAGCAGCACCGGCGGGACGAGGAGGGGGAGGATCGCGAGCCCGAGCTGACCCAACGGGGTCCGCACGTGCTCCGGCTCGGCCTGCGCGGGTGTCAGACCCGGACGGCGCCAGGTGGAGGTGGCGACCAGCATGCCGCCGGCCATCCAGCCCAGGTCGAGGAGGATCGCCACCCGGTCCGAGACGAGGAAGAGGAGGTAGCCGAGGTCGGAGACGAGCCAGCAGGCCACGCCGAGCGCGAAGCGGTAGCCCAGCGCCGCGCGGTGGCGGCGCACCGAGAGGACCCGGAGCACCAGCGCCAGGAGCACGGCGTCGGTCACGGGGTAGCCGGCGAGCACGGCGCGCGTCGTCGCCGACATCGACTCGTCGGTGACGATCCCGTGGACGGCGATGCTCCACAGGACCAGCACGCTCACCACCACCACGGTGAGGGCGTCGATGGCGGCGTCGACGTCGACCCGGCGTACGTCCTGGCGGTGCGTCAGGACGATCACCAGCATCGCCGCACCGAGTCCGACGTAGCCGGCGTAGTAGGGGATGTCGGCGAGTGACACGTTCGGCTCGAGGCCGGCCCAGGTGTAGGCCAGCCAGATCAGGTCCCCGAGCGCGGACGCCGTGAGGCCGCAGCTGATGAGGAGCGGGATCAGCTTGCGGCCGGGAGTGCGCCAGGTCCCCACCCAGGCGAAGGCCGCACCGGCGAAGATCGCGGCGAGGTACGTCGCGTCTGCGAACGCCCCACTCGGTCCGACGAGGTGCGCGACCATCAGCGCAGCCGTCACCGCCCACAGGAGCACGACCGCGAGCGGTGCGCGCACTCGACCCACGGGGCCACCTCCTGTCCCTCAAAGGCTACGGCTCCGAGGCCGTGGTCGAAGGCGAATCCGCAAGACCGCCCTTGACCGGGGAGGAAGGATCAGGAGATGGATCGTCGGCCGGCGCTCGCCCTGGCGACCCTTGCGGTGCTGCTCGCCGGTTGTGACTCGGCTCGGGAGGAGGCCGATCAGGGGTCCTCGCCGACCGTCCCGACGTCGAGCGCGTCACCCTCCACGCCCGCGCCGACACAGGCGCCGACGTCGGAACCGGCGGCGCCCTCCGGCGGGGACGACCCGCTCGTGGTCGTCGCGCACGCAACCCGGCCGCAGCTCCGGTTGACGGCCCAGCAGGCGGCCGACCTCGTCGCCCGCCGCGGCACGACCGGGGTCGCCCGCAGCGTCGGGGCGGTGGAGCGCGACCCCGGTCTGCTGGGCGTCGTACCCCTGAGCAAGGTGGGGCCGACCGTGGTGGTCGCTGCCGTCGACGGCGACGACCCGGTGCGCGACCACGCCGGCGCGATCACGGTGGTCGTGACCGGCGACCTCATGCTCGTCCGCGGCGTCCCCGACCCGGCCGCGGCCCTGGACCCCATGCGGAAGCTCCTGCGCGGCGCGGACCTCACCGTCGGCAACCTCGAGAGCACCCTGTCGACCGAGGGTGAGCCCCAACAGCCCAACAACGACTCGTTCGGGGGCACCCCGGTGCTGGTGCCGGTGCTCGAGGACGCGGGGTACGACGCGCTGTCGCTGGCCAACAACCACACCGGCGACTTCGGCGAGCGGGCGCTGCGGCAGACGGTGGCGACCCTTCAGGGCAGCCGCATCCTGCCGTTCGGAGCGGGCGACGATCTAGCGGAGGCCGCGGAGCCAGCCGTGCTGGCGGCGCCGGACGGGACGACGTTCGCCTTCCTCGGGTTCAACGCGATCGGCGAGACCCCCCAGGCGACGGCCACGACACCGGGAGCGCTGTCGGTCCGGATGCCGCCGCGCACCGGTCCGCTGGTCGAGGCCGACCTCGCTCGGGTCGAGCGGGCGATCCGCGCGGCGCAGCGGAAGGTCGACGTCGTGGTGGCGCTGCCGCACTGGGGCACGCAGTACACCCATGTCCCCGCGCCGGTGCAGCGCACTGTCGCGCGCCGACTCGTGGCGGCCGGGGCCGACCTGGTCGTGGGCGGCCACCCGCACTGGGTGCAGGGGCTGGACGCCGTGCAGGGCGTCCCGGTGTTGCACTCCCTGGGGAACTTCGTCTTCGACATGGACCGCATTCCCGACCCGGGCGGCGGCTACATGACCGAGACGCTGGAGGGCGTCGTCCTCGAGGCGACGTTCTGGGGTGCGGAGCTCAAGGCGATCCGGCTGCTGCCCTACCGGATGGAAGCCGGCGACTTCGCCCCTCGCCGGGCGCGCGGCGCCGACGTGCTCGCCGACGTGTGGTCGACGAGCACCGGGGCCTACGCCGGCTGACCTCTAACGGAGCCAGGCCACCAGCAGGCGCGCGGTCCGCTCGAGCTGGGCCGGGTCGACGACGGACGGGACGTCGTCGGGCGAGTGGTAGCCGGCGTACGACGTGCTGCCGAGCCTGGCGCCCGGCATCCCTTCCTGCACGAACGACCAGTGGTCGCTCGACCTCTGGTCGGTGTCGACCAGCGTCGGCACGCCGACCCTGCGGGCCGCGGCGCGGAGCTCCTCCGACAGCGCATCCGGCCCGTACGCCGATCCGACCGGCACGGTGTCGCCGACCCCGACCCGGTCCATGGCGACCATCCCGCGCAGCGTGCGCCGCTGCGGCCGGGTGAGCGAGTCGACGTACGCCGTCGACCCGTAGTGGTGGTCCGAGTCCGACCTCCCACGGGGCTCCTCGGCGCCGAACGCGATGAGCACGACCGGCAGCCGGGTGCGCCGCGCGGCGATGGCCTCGGCCACGGCGAGCAGCGTGCCGATCCCCGAGCCGTTGTCCTCTGCTCCCGGGGACGTCGGCACCGTGTCGAGGTGGGCACCCACGGCGAGCCACGGCTCTCCGGGGACCACGTCGCCGCGCGTGGCGATCAGGTTGACCGAGCTGCCGGCCTCGACCGGCAGGCCCTCGGTCGGGCCGGCGACCGAGAACCCGGCCGGGACCGGGAACGTCTGCCGCTCGACGGTCCACCCGAGCTCGCCCAGCCGCGCCTCGACCCACGTCGCGGCGCGGAAGTAATCCGGCGACGTTCCCGGCCGGGGCCCGATGCGGCCGGCGAGGTGCCGGACGGCAGCCATCGCGGTGGCGGCGCGGACCTTGCCGGGGTCGGCGCGGGGCGCCGGGGTCGGGGCTGCGGTCGGCGCCGTGGTCGGTGTCGTGGCCGGCGAGGTGGACGGGGTCGTCGTCGAGGTGGGCGATCCTGACGCGACCGGTGGCGCGGCCGAGGGTGACGCCGGGTCGGGGGAGTCGTCGCTGGTGCAGCCCGTGAGCAGCGCCGCGGCCGCGACCGCGGCCAGCACGCGACTCCTCACCTGCTCGACCGTACCCAGCGGCCGTTTCGCGGCCCCGAAAATTCCTGCCCCCGTTCGGGAACACCCAGGCGACCGAGTAGCGTTGAACCGAGTGAGCAAAGTTGAGTCAACTGGACTCAACCCTCTACCACGAGTTCAAGGAGCAACAACCATGGCACGAGCGGTCGGCATCGACCTCGGGACGACCAACAGCGTCGTCGCCGTCCTCGAGGGTGGCGAACCCACCGTCATCGCGAACGCTGAAGGCGCCCGGACCACCCCCTCGGTCGTCGCCTTCGCCAAGAACGGCGAGGTGCTGGTCGGCGAGGTCGCCAAGCGCCAGGCCGTCACCAACATCGACCGGACCATCCGGTCGGTCAAGCGGCACATGGGCAGCGACTGGAAGGTCACGATCGACGACAAGTCCTTCACGCCCCAGCAGATCAGCGCCTTCGTGCTGCAGAAGCTGAAGCGCGACGCCGAGGCCTACCTGGGCGAGACCGTGACCGACGCGGTGATCACCGTGCCGGCGTACTTCTCCGACGCCCAGCGCCAGGCCACCAAGGAGGCCGGTGAGATCGCGGGCCTCAACGTCAGCCGCATCGTCAACGAGCCGACCGCGGCCGCGCTGGCCTACGGCCTCGACAAGGGCGACGGCGACCAGACCATCCTGGTCTTCGACCTCGGTGGCGGCACGTTCGACGTGTCCCTGCTCGAGGTGGGCAAGGACGACGACGGGTTCTCCACGATCGAGGTCAAGGCCACCTCCGGTGACAACGAGCTCGGTGGCGACGACTGGGACCAGCGCGTCGTCGACTGGATGGTCAAGAAGTTCAAGGACAACAACGGCGTCGACCTGTCCCAGGACAAGATCGCCAAGCAGCGGCTTCAGGAGTCGGCCGAGAAGGCGAAGATCGAGCTGTCGGCGTCCAGCGAGACCACGGTGCACCTGCCCTACATCACCCACGGTGAGTCCGGCCCGCTGCACTTCGAGGAGAAGCTGACCCGCGCGGAGTTCCAGAAGATGACGTCCGACCTGCTCGACCGCACCCGCGAGCCGTTCAAGGCGGTGCTCAAGGACGGCGGCGTCGCGATCCCCGACATCGACCACGTGGTCCTCGTCGGTGGTTCGACCCGCATGCCGGCCGTGACCGACCTGGTCAAGGAGCTGCTCAACGGCAAGGAGCCCAACAAGGGCGTCAACCCCGACGAGGTCGTCGCGGTCGGTGCGGCCCTCCAGGCCGGTGTGCTCAAGGGCGAGGTCAAGGACGTCCTCCTGCTCGACGTGACCCCGCTGTCGCTGGGCATCGAGACCAAGGGCGGCGTCATGACGACGCTCATCGAGCGCAACACCACGATCCCCGCGAAGCGCTCGGAGATCTTCACCACGGCCGACGACAACCAGCCGTCGGTGGAGATCAAGGTGGCCCAGGGCGAGCGGCCGATGTGGTCGCAGAACCAGCCGCTGGGCAACTTCGAGCTCACCGGTCTCCCGCCGGCGCCCCGGGGCGTGCCGAAGATCGAGGTCACGTTCGACATCGACGCCAACGGCATCGTGCAGGTCCACGCCAAGGACCAGGCCTCCGGCAAGGAGCAGTCGATGACGATCACCGGCGGCTCGGCGCTCGGCAAGGACGAGATCGACCGGATGGTCAAGGAGGCGGAGCAGTACGCCGCCGACGACGCGGCTCGCCGCGAGGCCGTGGAGACCCGCAACCAGGCCGACCAGCTCGTCTACACGACCGAGAAGTTCCTGGCCGACAACGCGGACAAGGTCCCGGACGACGTGAAGACCGAGGTCCAGGCCGACGTCGACGCGCTGAAGGCGACGCTGGCGAACGCCGAGGCCTCGGCCGAGGAGATCAGCTCGGGCGTGACCAAGCTCGGGGAGTCGAGCCAGAAGATGGGTGCGGCGATGTACGCCGCAGCCGAGGCCGACTCCGCGGCCGCCGGCGGCAGCACCGGTGCGACCGGTGAGGCCGACGACGACGTCGTCGACGCCGAGATCGTCGACGAGCCCACCGAGGGCGACGACACCCAGGCCGCCGACGACACCCAGGCCGCCGACGGCTCCGAGGACGAGCCCAAGTGACCGAGGTCCCCCACGAGGACGTCGACCGGGAGGAGCCCGCGGCAGACGCGGGCTCCTTCCCGGAGTCGGCCGCGGAGATGGCCAACGAGACCGAGGTCGAGGGTCCGGGCGACGCGGTCGACCGGGCCGGCGACCTCCAGCGCCAGCTCGAGGAGCGGACGCTGGACCTCCAGCGGGTGCAGGCCGAGTTCGTCAACTACAAGAGGCGCGTCGACCGCGACCGCGACCTGGTGCGTGAGAACGCGACGTACGCCGCGCTCGCCCCGATCACCGAGGTCATGGACACGGTCGACCGGGCTCGCGAGCACGGCGAGGTGGTGGGCGGGTTCAAGGCCGTCGTCGACCAGCTCGAGGGGATCCTGGCCGGGGTCGGCCTGGTCAGGTTCGGCGAGGTGGGAGACCCGTTCGACCCGATGCTCCACCAGGCACTGAGCCACATCGGCGAGGACCCCGACGTCACGGTGACCACCTGCAAGGTGATCGCCAAGGCCGGCTACCGGATCGGGGACCGCGTCGTACGCGCCGCCCAGGTGCTGGTCGTGGACCCCCCGTCGGGTCCGACCGACGCCGCGCCGGTCGAGCCTGCCGAGAGCGCGGCGACCGACGACGACACTGAAGAGAACGAGTAGCAGAGGGGAGGTGCGCGCATGGCCACCACCGAGGGTTTCCGGGCCGACTGGGCCCAGAAGGACTTCTACGCCGAGCTGGGTGTGAAGAAGGACGCGACCAGCGCCGAGATCAAGAAGGCCTACCGCAAGCTGGCGCGCGCCAACCACCCCGACTCCAACCCCGGCGACGACTCCAAGCACGACAAGTTCAAGCAGGTCGCCGAGGCCTACGACGTCGTCGGCGACCCCGAGAAGCGCAAGAAGTACGACGAGATGCGGGAGCTCTACGGCTCGGGTGGCTTAGGTGGGGGCTTCGGCGGGGGTGGCGGTGGCTTCAACCTCGACGACCTGCTGCGCGACCGCGGCGGCGCCGGAGGTGCCGGCGGCGCCGGCGGTGGGGGCATCGGCGACATGTTCGGTGACCTCTTCGGCGGGTTCGGCCGTGGCCGCCCCCAGACCCAGACGCGGCCGCAGAAGGGCTCCGACGTCGAGACCTCGGCGACCATCGGTTTCACCGACGCGATCGACGGGGTCACGATCTCGCTGCGGCTCACCTCCGACGCGCCGTGTCCCGACTGCAACGGCACCGGTGGCAAGCCCGGCACCCGGCCGCACATCTGCCCCGAGTGCGAGGGCGCAGGGTTCGTCGTCAACACGGTCGGCGGTGCGTTCTCCCTCAACGAGACCTGCCCCAAGTGCGGCGGCCGGCAGCTGGTCTACGACGAGGCGTGCCCGACCTGTCACGGCAACGGTCGCGGCCTGTCCGCGCGCAGCATCCAGGCCCGCATCCCGGCGGGCGTGAAGGACGGCCAGCGGATCCGGCTCAAGGGCAAGGGCTCGGCGGGCGTGAACGGCGGCCCCGCCGGCGACCTCTACGTCGTGGTGAAGGTGACCCCCGACCGGCTGTTCGGTCGCAAGGGCGACAACCTCACCCTCGACGTACCGATCTCGTTCGACGAGGCCACGCTGGGCGCCGAGATCAGGATCCCGACCCTGGGTGGCAGCCCGGTGACGGTCAAGGTCCCCGCCGGGACGCCCAACGGCCGGACGTTCCGTGTCCGTGGCAAGGGGTCGCGCAAGAAGGACGGCACCATGGGCGACCTGCTCGCCACCGTGCAGGTCCAGGTGCCCGGCACCCTCAGCGCCGAGGCCCGCGCGGCCGTCGACGCCTACCGGGCCGCCGGCAACGAGCCCTCGCTGCGCGCCAACCTGTTCAGGCAGGACGGGTCATGAGCGACCGGCAGCCGTTCTTCGGAGCGCCCTCGCCGGACGCCGCCGTGTTCGTGATCTCGGTCGCCGCCGAGCTGACCGGGCTGCACCCCCAGACGCTGCGCACCTACGAGCGGATGGGGCTGATCATGCCCGGCCGCACCGGCGGCGGCGGCCGTCGCTATTCCGCCCGCGACATCGACCTGCTCCGCGAGATCTCCGACCTGACCTCGGCCGGCATCGGCATCGAGGGGGTCCGCCGGATCCTCGACCTCGAGAACCGCGTCGCCGCCCTCTCGGCGCGTAACGAGGAGCTGGTCGCCGAGCTCGAGGCCACCCGCGAGGCGCTGCGCCAGGCCGTGTCGGGGCGCACGCAGCAGTCCTCCGGCGCCCGGCTGCCCGCCGTACTCCAGCCGCAGCCCGGTCAGTCGATGGTGGTCTGGCGGCGCGGCCGCTGATCGATGCGGCTCCCGCTACGTCTGCTCGGGCGGCGGCACGAGGATGACGCCGGACGCCGGGCCCTGCCCGTCGGTGCCGTCGACGATGCTGCGCACGTGGTCGAGGATCCGCTCGAGTGACGTCCCCTTCTGGAGATAGCCGTCGGCACCGCTGGCGAGCGCCCGTTCGGCCATCTGTGTGGCCCCGAAACCGGAGAGCACGATGATCTTGGCGTCGGGGACCGTGTGGCGGATGCGCGGCAGCGCCTCGAGGCCGTCCATCACGGGCATCGACAGGTCGAGCAGGACGACGTCGGGGCGTCCGAGGCGGACCGCTTCGATGCCGGCCAGTCCGTCGCCGGCCTCGCCGACGACCTCCATGCCGGCGCGGGTCAGCGCGAGGCGTAGCAGCTGGCGCAGGTCGTCGGCGTCGTCGATGATCACCACGCGGACGGGTCGGGTCTGCGACGCGACCGCGTTCATCGGGGACTCCTCCCCGGGTCGGCCCACGCATGGTTACCGGGCGCACTGCCGCCGAGACCGGAGGGCGCGTGCGGGACGAGCACGATGTCTCCTCCTCCCGTCCCCCGTGTGCTGCTGACCCCCGTTGAACGTCCCGGGTCGACACTAGGTTCACGCGGAGGCGAGTGCGGTAGCACGGCGGAACTGTCAACGAACTGTGGATGAGCCCATCGCCCGCTCGCGCAGAAATTCCAAAGTTGAGTGGAATTGACTCAACTTCAGGATCGTTGGGAACAATGGGTGCCCGAGCCGGCGCCCCGTACCGCCAGCCACGCGCAACCCACCCACGCACCGCCCACGCACAACCCGCAGGAGACCCGTCAGATGAGCCAGTTCGGCGCCGAGAAGTTCACCACCCGCAGCCGCGCGGCGATCGAGGCCGCCCAGCTCGCCGCGACGACGGCCGGCAACACGTCGACCGAGCCCGTGCACCTGCTGGTGGCGCTGCTCCGCGACGAGGAGGGCACCGCCGGGACCCTGGTCGGCAAGGCCGGCGTCGACCCGCGGGTGCTGCTCGCCCAGGCCGAGTCCGTCATGACCGCGCTGCCCCGCGCCAGCGGGAGCACCGTCCAGCAGCCGGGCGCCTCCGCGGCGATGACGCGCGTGCTGGCCGCCGCGCTCGACCTCGCGCAGTCGATGAAGGACGACTACGTCGCGTCCGAGCACCTGCTCATCGCGCTGGCTGGTGTCGAGAGCTCGGCAAAGAAGCTGCTGACCGACGCCGGGCTCACCGAGTCCGGCCTGCGGGACGGGCTGACCGCCGTCCGCGGCAACCGCCGGGTCACCAGCCCGGACGCGGAGTCGACCTACGAAGCCCTCGAGAAGTACAGCGTCGACCTGACCAGGTCCGCCGAGGACGGCAAGCTCGACCCGGTCATCGGCCGCGACGCCGAGATCCGGCGCGTGATCCAGGTGCTGTCGCGGCGTACGAAGAACAACCCCGTCCTGATCGGTGAGCCCGGCGTCGGCAAGACCGCGGTCGTGGAGGGGCTGGCCCAGCGCGTCGTGGCCGGCGACGTGCCCGACTCGCTCAAGGGCCGCCGGGTGCTCTCGCTCGACCTGGCCGCGATGGTGGCCGGGGCGAAGTACCGCGGCGAGTTCGAGGAGCGGCTCAAGGCCGTGCTCGAGGAGATCAAGGACGCCGGCGGCCAGGTGATCACGTTCATCGACGAGCTGCACACGGTGGTCGGCGCGGGCGCCGGTGGTGACTCGGCGATGGACGCCGGCAACATGCTGAAGCCGATGCTGGCCCGCGGCGAGCTGCACATGATCGGCGCGACCACGCTCGACGAGTACCGCGAGCGGATCGAGAAGGACCCGGCGCTGGAACGCCGCTTCCAGCAGGTCTTCGTCGGGGAGCCCACGGTCGAGGACACCATCCAGATCCTGCGCGGCATCCAGGAGAAGTACGAAGCGCACCACGGTGTCCGCATCACCGACGCCGCCCTGGTCGCCGCCGCCACCCTGTCCGACCGCTACATCACCGGTCGGCAGCTGCCCGACAAGGCGATCGACCTCATCGACGAGGCCGCGTCGCGGCTCCGGATGGAGATCGAGTCGTCCCCCGAGGAGATCGACCAGCTCCGGCGCCAGGTCGACCGGCTCAAGATGGAGGAGTTCGCGCTCGAGAAGGAGACCGACGACGCGTCGGTCGAGCGCCTGGCTGCCCTCCGGGCCGACCTCGCCGACAAGGAGGAGGAGCTCCGCGGGCTCGACGCCCGCTGGGAGCGCGAGAAGACGTCGCTCGAGGGCGAGGGCGAGCTGCGCCGCCAGCTCGACCAGCTCCGCATCGAGGCCGACAAGCTGACCCGCGAGGGCAACCTCGAGGCGGCCAGCGAGATCCTCTACGGCCGGATCCCCGCCATGGAGGAGCAGATCGCGAAGGTCGAGGAGACCGAGGCGTCTGACCTGGAGCCCCTGGTCGGCGAGGAGGTCGGGGCCGAGCAGGTCGCCGACGTCGTCGAGGCCTGGACCGGCATCCCCACCGGGCGGCTGCTCGAGGGCGAGACCGCCAAGCTGCTGCGGATGGAGGACGTGATCGGCGAGCGGCTGATCGGGCAGAAGGACGCGGTCCGCGCCGTCAGCGACGCCGTACGCCGCTCGCGGGCCGGCATCGCCGACCCCAACCGGCCGACCGGCTCCTTCCTCTTCCTCGGACCGACCGGCACCGGCAAGACCGAGCTCGCGAAGTCGCTGGCCGACTTCCTCTTCGACGACGAGCGGGCGATCGTCCGCATCGACATGAGCGAGTACTCCGAGAAGCACTCGGTCTCGCGGCTGGTCGGTGCGCCGCCCGGCTACGTCGGCTACGACGAGGGCGGTCAGCTCACCGAGGCGGTGCGTCGGCGCCCCTACTCGGTCGTGCTGCTCGACGAGGTCGAGAAGGCGCACCCCGAGGTCTTCGACATCCTGCTCCAGGTCCTCGACGACGGGCGGCTGACCGACGGCCAGGGCCGCACGGTCGACTTCCGCAACACGCTGCTGGTCCTGACGAGCAACCTCGGGTCCGCCTACCTGGTGGACCCGACGCTCGACGCCGACAAGAAGAAGGAGTCGGTGCTCGCCACCGTGCGGGGGTCCTTCAAGCCGGAGTTCCTCAACCGGCTCGACGAGATCGTGGTCTTCGACGCGCTGACGCAAGCCGAGCTCGCCAGGATCGTCGACCTGCAGCTCGCGCTGCTCGAGCAGCGCCTCGGCGTCCGGCGGATCACCATCCAGGTCACCGACGCGGCGCGGCAGTGGCTCGCCGAGACCGGCTACGACCCGGCCTACGGCGCCCGGCCGCTGCGCCGCCTGATCCAGTCGGCCATCGGCGACCCGCTCTCGCGGATGCTCATCGGCGGCGAGGTCACCGACGGTGGCGCGGTCGTGGTTGACCGGGGTGACGACGGGCTGGTGCTGGCAGCCTCGTAGGCCGTCCCGTCGCCGCTGTTGCGGGGATCGGTGGGTCCCGTCTGGGTGGGCCCGTCAGACTGGTGCCGTGAGCGAGTCGAAGCCGGTACGCCCGCCCCAGGCCACGGTGGCGGGGTGGCTGATCGTGGGCGGCTCGGTCGTCGTCGTACTGATGGCGCTCGGGCAGGGCGCCGCGCTGCACTCGCTCGACACCCGCGAGGCGGTGGAGGACTACCTCTCCCGTCCGCCCGGTGACCAGCTCGGCACCGGCGTCGAGGGCATGCTGACCGCCCTGCGGGTCGTCTGGACGGTCACGGCTGTCTCGGCCGCGGCTGCCGCGGTCCTCGGCTGGTACGCGCTGCAGCGGTCCAAGGGCGCTCGGCTCGGGCTGTCCGGGCTCGCGGTGCCGCTGTTCGCGACCAGCTTCTTCTTCGTCGGGCTGCCCGGCGCGAGCGTCGTCCCGGCGATGGTGACCGCGGCCATCGTCATGCTGTGGTTCCAGCCGGCGCGGGACTGGTACGACGGCATCAAGCGGGAGGTGCCCCAGACGCCGCCTCCGCTGCCCGCGCCGCCGACCGCGCCCACCGGGCGGGACCCGCTGCTCGACCTCCCGCCGCCGACCGCCCCGCCGCTGCACCCCACGCCGTACGCCGCCCAACCGAGCGGCGCCGCTCAGCCTGCGCGCCGCCCCGCGTCGGTCACGTGGGCCTGCGTGCTCGCGTGGCTGTCGACGGCCGCGGTCTTCGGGGTGCTTGCGGTGGGCCTCGGCTGGGTGCTCGCCGCGCCCGACGCGTTCGTGGAGGAGCTGCACCGCCAGAACCCCGACCTGGCCGGCGAGGGCCTCACGGACGCCGACCTCCGGATCACCACGTACGTCGCCTGCGGGCTGATCATGGCGTGGTCCGCCGCGGCCGCGGCCCTCGCGCTGCTCGCCTGGCGGCGGGTCCCCTGGGCGGCCACCGCCCTCGCGGTCTCGGCCGCGCTGGCCAGCCTGCTCTGCCTGCTCAGCGTGGTCGGCGCCCTGGTCGTGATGCTGGTGCCGCTGGCCGCCTGTGCCGCCACCTTCGCGCTGCTGCTCCGGCCGGAGTCGCTGGCGTGGTTCCGGGGCAGGCGTCCGGCGTAGCGCAGGTGCAGGGCCAGCATGAGGCCGGTCGTGAGCACGTTGAAGAGGTGCAGGAACCACAGCGGCCCGACCGGCAGGCTCACGACGTAGACGGAGTAGAGCGCGTTCCCGATGCTCGCCAGCACCAGGTGGCCCCGGCTGTACGACGACACCTCACGAGTGCGCAGCGCCTTGACCAGCATCGGCAGGGCGGAGCCGACGAACACCGCGGTCGACATCGACCCCGACAGCATCGCCACGTCCATCGCGCACCCCCTTCCGGTCCCGGTCGCCTCGGACACCCCGAAGGTAGGTAGCGGCGGCGGTGCCCGACATCGGGAGTGGCCCCCGGTATTGCTGCTCTCGGACCCCTAGACGTCGCGGGTGACCCACCGGGCTCAGGCGCTGAGGTCGGTGCCGGCCAGCCGCGCAGCGCCGTCCTCGATCACCTCGCGGGTCTTGCAGAAGGCGAACCGGACCAGGTCGCGGCCTCCCTCGGGGTCGGCCTGGTCGTCGTAGAAGACCTGGGTCGGGATCGCCACCACCCCGGCGCGCTCGGGCAGCGCCCGGCAGAACGCCAGCCCGTCCGCCCAGCCGAGGTCGGCCACCGACGCGGTGGCGAAGTAGGTGCCCTGGGGGGCGTAGGCCGTCAGCCCGGCCGACCGGAGCCCGTCGACCAGCAGGTCACGCCGCCCCTCGAGGTCGCGGGCGAGCGCCAGCGGGAACTCCTGCTCCTCGTCGAGCGCCAGGGCCACCGCCGGCTGGAGCGGCGACCCGGAGGTGAACGTGAGCCACTGCTTGGCGGCGAGGACGGCGCCGACGAGCTCGGGCGGGCCGGTGGCCCAGCCGACCTTCCATCCGGTGAACGAGTACGACTTGCCGGCGCTCGACAGCGTGAGCGTCCGCTCCGCCATCCCCGGCAGCGTCGCGATCGGGACGTGCTCGGCGCCGTCGAAGGTCAGGTGCTCGTAGACCTCGTCGGTGATGACCACCAGGTCGTGCTCGATCGCCACGTCGGCGACGGCCTGCAGCTCGTCCCGGGTGAGCACCGTCCCGGTCGGGTTGTGGGGGCTGTTGAGCAGGACGAACCGGGCCTTCGGCGTCACCGCCGCCCGCAGCGCGTCGACGTCGAGCCGGAAGTCGGGCGCGCGCAGCGTCACGGGTCGGCGTACGCCGCCCGCCATCTGGATCACCGCGACGTACGAGTCGTAGTAGGGCTCGAGGACGACGACCTCGTCGCCCGGGTTGACCAGCCCCAGCACCGCCGCGGCGATCCCCTCCGTGCACCCCGTGGTCACGACGACCTGCCGGTCGGGGTCGAGCTCGATCCCGTAGTGCCGCTGCTGGTGCCGGGCGACCGCCTGGCGCAGCTCGGGCCGGCCCGGACCGGGGGCGTACTGGTTGCTGCCGTGCTCGAGGGCCCGGACCGCCTCGGCAATCACGGCCGGGGGACCGTCCTGGTCGGGGAAGCCCTGCCCCAGGTTGACCGAGCCGGTCCGCGCCGCCAGCGCCGACATCTCGGTGAAGATCGTCGGCGCGATGCCCTGGAGCCGAGTGGCGAGGGAGGTCACGCCTGGTCACGTTACTGAGCCGCCCCCGCCCGGCCTGTGGACGACGGTTGCCTGGCCACCGCCGCCCGGGCCCAGCGGGCCCATCGTGTTGGATGGCCATCGTGACCGCAGACCAGACGCTGGCCGCAGAGATCGACGCCGCGTGCCGGCTCTCCGGCACCTTCACGCTCCGGTCGGGGCAGGTGTCGCACGAGTACTTCGACAAGTACCTCTTCGAGACCTCGCCGGCGCTGCTGGCCCGGGTGGCCGAGGCCATGGTCGACCTGGTTCCCGAGGGCACCGAGCTGCTCGGCGGGCTCGAGATGGGCGGGATCCCCATCGCCACGGTGCTGAGCAGCCGGACCGGGCTGCCGGCGCTGTTCGTACGCAAGCAGGCCAAGGACTACGGCACCTGCAAGCTCGCCGAGGGGCCGGACGTCGCCGGCCGCCGGATCACGCTCGTCGAGGACGTCATCACGACCGGTGGGGCGGTCCGCGACGCCACCACGGCGCTGCGGGAGCTCGGCGCCACCGTCGACGCCGTGGTCTGCGCGATCGACCGCAGCACCGAGGGCGACAACCCGCTCGCCGACGTCGGCGTCGAGGTCCACCCGGTGCTCACCAAGGCGGACCTCGACGCCGCGCGCGCGGTCGCCGGCTAGGTACGGCTAGGTCGTCGTACGACGCCGCGCGGCGAGCGGGGCGCCCAGCCCGGCCAGGATGCTGAGCAGCCCGCCGAGCAGCAGCAGCTCCACCCAGGTGTCGAGTCCCGGGCACTTCACCGACCCCGCCGGCCCGGAGAAGCGGGGAACTTCGCGATCGCCGCCCACCGGACCACCCAGGGCGAGCCGCTGCGCGACATGCCGGACCTCGACCCGGGCGACCAGGTGATCGTCGAGACGGCCGGCCAGGTCTACGTCTACGAGCTCGACACCGGGGGCGACGAGCTCGAGGTGCCGTTCACGGCCGACTGGGTGCTCGAGACGACACCGGTCAACCCGGACTCGGGAGGACCGGGCCCCGTCGATGCACCGGAGCT
This sequence comes from uncultured Actinomycetota bacterium, assembly GCA_963759065.1. Lineage (GTDB taxonomy): Bacteria > Actinomycetota > Actinomycetes > Propionibacteriales > Nocardioidaceae > Nocardioides. The sequence goes on from CAVWYA010000015.1 coordinate 194,302, forward strand.
GCTGACGCTGACGACCTGTGCAGACCTGTTCCACTCCGACGAGCGGCTGGTCGCCTTCGGCCACCTCGTGGAGACGCGTCCCCGCTGAGCGAATGACGGGTCAGGGCTGCGACGGCGCGGGGTCCTCGCTCGACTCGCTGGCGCTCTGTTCGCGCTCCTCACGTGCCTCGCGGCGGCGGTGACGGACGTACTCGATCACGACCGGCACCGCCGAGAGCAGCAGGATGGCGAGGATCGCGAAGTCGATGTTGTCGCGCAGCCAAGGCACCCGGCGTCCGAGGTTGTAGCCGAGCAGCGTGATGCTGAAGACCCACAGCACGGCACCGATCAGGCTCCACACCAGGAACCTGCGGCGATCCATGCGGGTCACGCCGGCCACGACCGTGATGTAGGTCCGGACGAACGGCACGAACCGCCCGATGACCAGCGCCTTGTTGCCGTGCTTGTCGAAGAAGGCCTGGGTGTTGTCGAAGTACTTCTTCTTCAGGATCCGGCCGTCGCGGCGATAGAGCGGCGGTCCGACCGCCCGCCCGATCTCGTAGCCCACGAGGTTTCCCAGGAACGCCGCCACGGTGAGCAGCACGAGGGTGATCACCAGCTCGAGCAGCCGGGGTCCGGGGAAGTTGTCGATGCCGTGCGAGGGGGTCGCGATGAAGATCCCCAGCGAGAGCAGGAGGGTGTCCCCGGGCAGGAAGGGGAAGAAGAGCCCACACTCGACGAAGACCATGGCGAGGCTGATCCACAGGAATGCGGCGCCGAACCGGTCGAGGAGGTAGCTCGGGTCGGTCCAGTCGATCCCGAGGATGAGCGAGTGCATGACATCGGCCGCCAAGACGCTCACGCAGAAACGGTACCTGCCGGTGGGGCATGCCGGCCGACCCTTCCGCCCACATCCCCAAGTGTGTCTAGGGTCGCGTCGTGCAGCCGGGGCAGGACGACGAGGAGCGGGCGCCGTACGACCCGATGCCGCACGGCCCGGCCGAGGTCGGCGTCGGGCCGTGGGAGGGGACCCGGCCCGAGGGTGAGCAGTACGACGCGACGCTGCTCGCCGAGGGCGACCGCCGCAACGTCGTGGACCGCTACCGCTACTGGACGATGCCGGCGATCATCGCCGACCTCGACGCCCGGCGGCACGACTTCCACGTCGCGATCGAGAACTGGCAGCACGACTTCAACATCGGCACGATCGTCCGCTCCGCGAACGCGTTCCTCGCCCGCGAGGTGCACATCGTCGGCAACCGGCGGTGGAACCGGCGGGGCGCGATGGTCACCGACCGCTACCAGCACGTCGTCCACCACGGGGACGTGCCGTCCCTCGCGGCGTACCTGCGCGACCAGCCGGGCGGACCGGTCGCGCTGTGGGGCATCGACAACCTGCCCGGCTCGCTGCACCTCGAGACCACCGAGGTGCCGCGCCGGGTGTGCTTTCTGTTCGGCCAGGAGGGCCCCGGCCTGTCGGGGCCGGCCCGCGAGGCGTGCGACGCGACGTTCTCGATCGCGCAGTTCGGGTCGACGCGGTCCATCAACGCCTCGGCCGCCGCCGCGATCGCCATGCACGCCTGGGTGCGCGCGCATGCGGACCTGTCCGGCGACGACGCCTGGCGCGGCTGACGGCCCTCAGGCCGAGGTGAGCACCTCCTGGAGCGCCGCCAGGGCCCGCGAGGAATGGCTCTTCACGGTGCCCTCGCTGATGCCGAGCTCGGCCGCCGTCTCGGCGACCGACAGGCCCAGCCAGTGCCGCAGCAGCACCACCTTGCGCTGCATGAGCGGCAGGGCGAGGAGCGCGTCGAACAGCGCGTCCCGCTCCTCCACGGGCAGCGCCTCCCTGGCCGCGCCCTCCTGCGGGACGGCGTGCGGACTCTCCCGGCGCCAGGGACGGCGGGTCTCGTCGATGTGCGAGCGCACGATGATCGTGCGGGCGTAGGCCTCCTCGCGGCCGTCGCGACGTACCCGGGGCCACGCGACGTACAGCTTGACCAGCGCGGTCTGCACGAGGTCGTCGGCGCCGTGCCAGTCGCCACAGACCGCGTAGGCGATCCGGCGCAGGTGGGTGCGGCGGGCGCGGACGAACTCCGAGAACGCCGCGTCCCGCTCCGCCGCCCTCACAGCAGTCCCGCTCCGCTCGCGTAGCGCTCCCGTGCGAAGTCCAGGAACGCGTCGAGGTCGGCGCCGCCCTTCGCCACCGGGACCGCGATGTCCTGCTGCTCCTGCCCGTCGACGACGCGGGCGAGGACGTAGTAGTCGTCGCCCCCGCCGGTGCGCACCAGGGCGGCCGCGGTCCGGTCGTCCCGGCTCGCGAAGCTGTCGCCGACGCTGACGTGCGCCCGCTGCTCGAGGATCGTCACGCCGTCGCCCGGGGAGAGCTCCTCGGTCGCACCGACGAAGGCGACCATGTCGGCCGCGATGCCGGGGAAGTCACCCGAGCCGGTGCCCGCGGGGTCGTGGCCGGCGGCCAGGTTCGACACCTCGTTGAGCCAGACCCGGAAGGACACCGTCTCGTTGCCGGAGTAGGTGACGGCCTCGCCGCCCTGGCCCGGAGCATCGAAGCGCGCGTACCAGTAGACGCCACCGCCGATCTGGATCTGCAGCGCCTGGGAGGTCGCCGGTCGCGCCACCCCGAACGGGTTGTCGACCACCCGCAGCACGGTGCCCTCACTCGGGACGGCGTCACCGCGATCGTCCACGCCCACGACCAAGCGGTGGAGCACCTGTCGCACCTCGGCCTGCGTGGGCGGTGCCGCCTGCGAAGTCTCGGGCGAGTCGGGCGAGTCGGGCGACTCGGGCGACTCGACCGTCGGGCTGTCGACCACCGCCGGGCTGCCGGTCGGCTGCTGCACGACGTCGGTGCCGGCGTCGTCGCTCGGGCCTCCGGCCAGCATCGAGGCGCCCACGGCGATGACCGCGACGGCGGCCGCCGTTGCCGTACCCAGGGCGAGGTGGCGTCGGCGTACGGCTCGATGTCCCTGTGCCAGCAGGTCGGAGAGCCCGGCGTCGGTGTCCGGCGCGGGTCCGATGCTCCGGTCGATCCGGGATGCGAGCTCGGTGTCCATGCCCTTCCTACGGGGCTCGGCGTCGATCCGTTGTCACGGCTGTTTCACCCGGCCCGGTCGAGCTCCGCGAGCACCGCGCGGTGGACGAGCTCCGCCACGAGCTCTCGGGCCGGCAGGTCGATGAGCATGTAGAGCTGCCCGGCCAGGCCGCCCGGCTCGAAGGTCACGGACTGGCGGACCGTGCAGCTGCCGTCACCGTCGGGCTCGATCCGCGTCTCCAGCGTGACCCGGCCGGGAGCCCGGACGTCGGCGTCGAGCTCGAGGGTCCGCCGGCTCGCCCGCACCACTCGCCAGAACCCGGCGGTGTCACCGACGTCCAGCCGCTCGCCCGGAGGCACGGGCCACCGCCGGCCCTCCCCGCCGAGGGCGCGGTCCACCGCGCCCCGGACCACCAGCGGCAGCGCGTCGACGTACCAGTGGTCGCCCGGCCCGGCACCGGCCACCACGGCCCAGGCCCGGTCGGCGTCGAGGTCCACGCGCGAGGCCCGGGTGGACCGGTGGAGCTTCTGCCCTCTCTGCACCCTTCCGAGGGTAGGCGGCCCGCGGTCACTCGAGTCCGGGGGCGAGATCGAGGCCGTGGGCGGACGCGTGGGCGGACTAGGGTTTCGGTCATGCCGATCGCCAGCCATGAGAAGTACGCCGAGATGCTCGACGCGGCCCAGAAGGGCAACTACGCGTTCCCCGCCATCAACGTGTCGTCGTCGCAGACCCTCAACGCCGCGCTGCAGGGGTTCGCCGACGCCGGCGCCGACGGGATCGTCCAGGTCTCGACCGGCGGCGCGGACTACCTCTCGGGCCCGAACGTGAAGAACATGGTCACCGGCTCGGTCGCGTTCGCGGCCTACGCCCACGAGGTCGCCAAGAGCTATCCGGTCAACATCGCGCTGCACACCGACCACTGCCCCAAGGACAAGCTCGACGGGTTCGTCCGGCCGCTGCTCGACATCTCGGTGGAGCGGGTGGCACGCGGCGAGCAGCCGCTGTTCCAGTCACACATGTGGGACGGCTCGGCGGTCCCGCTCGACGAGAACCTCACGATCGCCGAGGAGCTCCTGGCACTGTGTCGTCGAGCGAACATCGTCCTGGAGATCGAGGTCGGCGTGGTCGGCGGTGAGGAGGACGGCGTCGAGGGCGCGATCGACGACAAGCTCTACAGCACGCCCGAGGACGCCATCGCCACGGTCCGGGCGCTCGGCACCGGCGAGAACGGCCGCTACCTCACCGCGCTGACCTTCGGCAACGTCCACGGCGTCTACAAGCCGGGCAACGTCAAGCTCCGCCCGGAGATCCTCAAGAGCGCCCAGGAGGCGGTGGTCAAGGAGCTCGGCCTGCCTGAGGGCTCCCGGCCGTTCGACCTGGTCTTCCACGGAGGCTCCGGCTCGACGCCCGAGGAGATCAGCGCGGCCGTCGACTTCGGCGTGGTCAAGATGAACGTCGACACCGACACGCAGTACGCCTTCACCCGGCCGGTGGCCGCCCACATGTTCGGCAACTACGACGGCGTCCTGAAGGTCGACGGCGAGGTCGGCAACAAGAAGGCGTACGACCCGCGGGCGTGGGGCAAGGCGGCCGAGGGCGGCATGGCGGCGCGGGTCGTCGAGGCCTGTCAGAACCTGCGGGCGGCCGGTCAGTCGATCGGTTAGGCCCGGTTTCGCTCGATACCCCCCGGGGTGTCATGATCGGAGGGTGAACCCACGCCCTCGTCGACCTGCCTCGACGAATTCGGCGGTTCTCCTGCGGATACCCCCCGCGGGATGTAAACATCGCCGGGTGGCGTCCCCATGCCGCCACACCTTCTCGGGGACCGTTGCCGCATGCCTGCTGGCTGCGACGGCTGGTCTTGGGTGGGTGCCGACGGCAAAAGCAGCAGAGGCGACGAGCGTTTCGCTCGTTGCCCCTGAGTCCTGCCCTGTGAGCTGGCCGACGCTGCGCGTGGGTCCGCCAGCGGGATCCTTCGACGGCAACGTCAACGTCCTGGTCGGCGGGAGCCTGACCACGAGCGGCGAGGCGGCCGGTGCTGAGGGGACGGTCGTCGCGCTCGGCGACGCCGCCTTCGCCCGCGAGGTCCCGGGGACCTACCAGGTCGGTGTGACTGCGCTCGGCTCGCAGGTCTCGCCGTACGCCGGAAGCGACATGCTCGTGGTCGGCGGCAACCTCGCCGCGGGGCCGGGCACGCACCTCGAGGTGGGTCAGTCCCTCGGGGCGGACGTCGCGGTCGGAGGTGGTGTGGCCACCGGAAGCGACCTGGACCCCCACGGCGGCCGCGTGGACGAGGGCGTCGCCAACGCGACCGCGCCGTACCTCGACCTCGTGAACCAGCTGATGCCCAAGTCAGTGACCTACGGCAGCCTCCCGGCCACGGGGACCGTCGAGATCGACAACGGCGCCATCACCATGACCGGTGACGGGGTCTCCAACGTGCAGGTCTTCAACTTCGACGGGGGCGCGCTGCACCCGGAGGGCGAGCCCGAGCGTTCGCTGGAGCTGCGCGGCGTGCCGCAGGACGCCACCGTGATCGTCAACTTCACGGGTACGGCGGTCAGCCTCGACATCGACTCGGTGCTGACGACGGACGGTCTCCCGATCGACCCGCAGGCCGACCCCTACTTCGCGAACCTGGCCACCCACATGCTGTGGAACGCGCCGTTCGCCACCACCGTCGACATCGGCGGCCGTGCCCAGCTGCCCGGCACGCTGCTGGTCCCCAACCCCGCGAGCACCACCACGCTCTCGGGCGCCGGCACCAACGGCCGGATCCTGGTGGCCGGCAACCTGGTGCACAAGGGCACCGGTGAGCTGCACGCCTACCCGTTCCTGCCGGACGACCAGCTCAAGTGCGCCGCCGACCCGGTGCACTACACGACGCTCTCGCTCGACCTCAAGCTCGTGGACCCGGACAACGTGGTCAACCCAAACCGGTTCTTCGAGGGCGACTTCACCTGCTCCCTCGACCAGGTGGACGTGACCCCGGCGGACAACAACTGGAAGATGCGCGCGGGAGCCGGGGTCAAGGTGGTCTCGGACCAGATCCCCGCCCGCGCCGTCTGCTCGGTCAGCCAGGACCCCGGCGATCCGCCGGCGCCCTTCCGGTCGTGGGCCGCGCCAGTGGTCGACCCCGACGTCGTGGTCGTGGTCAAGCGTCAGAACCTCGGGTTCACGATCACCAACCGGGTCAAGGACAAGGCTCCGCCGCCGACGCAGGACCCTTCGTCGCCGTCGACACCCACCCCGACGCCGACGTCGACTCCCACGCCGACGGAGTCGGTCCCGGAGCCGCCGGCACCGCCCGCGTCCCCGACGTCCTCGCCGACCGCCACGGCGATCGTCGAGCCCACCAACCGCCCGGAGCTTCCCGGTGCGCCGTCGGCGGCGCCCACGCCCGGGTCGACGACCTCGCCCTCGCCGACCGAGGACGCCGAGACGCCGCAGGCCGACCCTCCGAACCGCGGCAGCGCGGCCGGTCCTTTCAGCACGACCGCGCCGTTCACGCTCCGTGGCGCCTTCGTGTGGGGACCGATGCTGATGCTCAGCCTGCTGACGCTGCTGGTGCGGATCCGGCGTCGGCCGAAGCGTCTGCACTAGTCGGCGCGTAGCCCTCGTGCCGCGGTCGCTCGAACAGGACCGAGGCGACGAGCCCGAGGACGAGCACGGCCGCCGGGAGCAGCATCGAGGTCGCCATCGCCTGGCTGAAGCCGTCGGCGAACGCCGCGGGGAGCCTGCCGCCGGTCGAGCCGGTGCCCTCGAACGCCGGCAGCCCCTCAGCCGACAGGCGGGCGTCGATGAGCACCGCGATAGCCGCCGACCCGAGCACGGCACCCACCTGGCGGTTGGCGTTGTAGACCCCCGCGCCGGCGCCGGCCTGCTGGACCGGGAGGTTGCGGGTCGCGGTCGCCGAGTTGGGCGCCCAGATGAACGCGTTGCCGATGCCGAGCAGCACCATCGGGCCGATCAGCGCCGCGATGGAGACGCCCGGGGTCATCTCCAGCGAGAGCCAGACCAGGGAGCCGATCGTGGCTGCGAACCCGAAGCCGGTGATCAGCCGTGGGTGGGCGCGGTCGGTGAGGGTGCCGACCGGGCGGGCCAGCGCGATGGTCATGATCGCCATGGGGACCAGCAGCAGGGCCGAGCGGGTCGGGCTCAGCCCGCGGACCACCTGGGCCCACAGCAGGAGGGGGATCGCCATCGCGGTGATCGCGAAGCCCATCACTCCGATCGCCACGTTGGCGAGCGAGAAGTTGCGGTCGCGGAACAGGCCGAGCGGCACCAGCGGCTCCTGCCGGTTGCGCGCCTGCCACAGCACGAAGAGGACGAGGGTCGCGAAGCCGACGACGATCATCGCGACGATGGCGGTGGACCAGTCGTACTGGTGGCCCTCCTGGATCCCGAAGACCAGCAGGAACATGCCGGCGCCGCTGAGCACGACTCCGAGCCAGTCGAACCGGTGCGTGTGGGTCTCCAGCGCGGGCACCAGCCGCGCCGCGAGGAACAGGCCGAGGATCCCGACCGGCACGTTGATGAAGAAGATCCACTCCCAGCCGAGCGCGTCGACCAGGACGCCGCCCAGGATCGGGCCGACCAGGGTGGCGACGCCGGCCGTGGCACCCCACAGCGCCATCGCCTTGCCCCGGCGCGCGGCCGGGAAGATGCGGGTGATGATCGCCATCGTCTGCGGCGTGATCATCGATGCGCCGAGCCCCTGGACCACCCGGGCCACGATCAGCATCTCGACGGAGTTGGTCAGCCCGCACCACAGGGACGCGAGCGTGAAGACCGTGAGCCCGGTCATGTAGAGCTTCTTGGGGCCGAACCGGTCACCCAGCCGGCCAGTGATCAGCACCGGCACGGCGTAGGCCAGCAGATAGGCGCTGGTCACCCACACCACGTCGTTGACGTCCGCCTGGAGGTCGCTGATGATCGCCGGCGTCGCGACCGAGACGATCGTCGAGTCGACCAGGATCATGAAGAAGCCGAGGCAGAGGGCGAACAGAGCCGGCCACGGATCCTTCTCCTCGACGGCCGGGGCAGCTGGGGAGGGCTGGGTCATGACTCAAGCCAACACCCGGTCGAGGACAATGCATTCCGTGACCCCACCTGACATCGGCACAGACCTCATGGCCGGCCCCCCGCCCACCCACCTGCCGCACGATCCGGCGCAGGACGACCTCGACGGCGGGATGGCACCCGGAGACGTCGTACGCCGCCACCCGGCCTCGCCGGTCGCCTGGCTGGCGCTGGGCACGCAGGCCGTCGCGGAGGAGGCGGACCCGCTGACGGTCTACGCCTACGCCCGGGTCGGCTACCACCGCTCGCTCGACCAGCTGCGCCGCAACGGCTGGAAGGGCCAGGGCCCGGTCCCGTGGGCGCACGAGCCCAACCGCGGGTTCCTCGGCTGCCTGGCCCTGCTCGCCCGGTCCGCCAGGCTGATCGGCGAGACCGAGGAGTGGGAACGCTGCTCGGCGTTCCTGCGCGACTCGAGCCCGGCCGCCTACGACGAGCTGCTGACCGGCGTCGAGTAGCCCCGCGTCCTCCTGTCAGGCAGGCGGCGGCGTCAGCAGCTCGCGCACGCGCTCGGCACCGAGGGCGGCGAACAGCGTGGGGAGCCGCGGGCCGCGGTCGGCGTCGACCAGCAGGTTGTAGAGCAGCTTGAAGAACGCCTTCTGGTCGGCCTTGACCTGGTCGGTGGGGGCGTCGTCGAGACCCAGGCCGCGGGCCAGCTTGGGGACGCCGTAGACCAGCGAGGTCGTCGGCTCCAGCTCGAGGGTGTCCGGCAGCCGGTCGAGGAGCTGGGCCAGCCAGAGGTGCTCGTCCTCGCTGAGTGCCGACAGACGCTCCACGTCCGGGGTCTCGCGGACCGTGGTGCGGTCGCCGTACTCGCGCATCCAGTTCCAGGCCCGGCTGAGCCGCGGCTCGAGGTCCTCGGTGGCGGCACCGACGATCCGGCTGATCTGGGCCTCGTCGCCGTTGGTGATGTCGGCGACGGAGGAGAGCTGGCGGAACGGCTCGATCGTGGTCGGGGTCGGCAGGACTCCGGCCGTCGAGGTCGCGACGGCGCGCTCGTAGGCGAGCACCTGGGCGTCGCGCCTGTCGGGGTCGGCGGCCTTGCGGCCCAGCGCGTCCCACTCGTCGTAGAGGCGCACGACCTCGGCGCCGAAGTCGATGTTGAACGTCTGCTTGGGGTTGCGGCGCACGTAGAGCCAGCGCAGGATCGGCGCCTCGAGGATGCGCAGTGCGTCCTCGGCGGTCGGCGCACCTCCCGCGGACGACGACATCTTCTGGACGCCGGCGAAGCCCACGAAGCCGTAGCCGAACCACGCGGGCCGGGGCATCCCGAAGATGGACTCGACGAGCTCGTGCCCGACGGTGAACGACGAGCCCGGCGTCGCGTGGTCCATCCCGGCCGGCTCGAAGTCGACGTGCTCGAAGGCCCAGCGCATCGGCCAGTCGACCTTCCACACCAGCTTGCCCTCGAACTCCGTGGACAGGTTGGTCGTGCCGGAGTAGCCGTTGAACTCGCAGGTGTAGGAGAGCTCGGTCGTCTCGTCGTCGTAGGCCGTGAGGGTCACGGTGTCGCGGCCGCAGTCTCGGCAGTAGGGCTTGTAGGGGAACCGCGCGAGGTCGCCGGTGCCGACCGGTTCGTCGTCCTCCGAGGCGACCGACTGGTCCATGAGCTGGGCCAGGGCCTCGGCCTCCTGCTCGTTCTCGGGCTCGGGAGGTGCGGCGGCCTTGGTGCGGTGCCGCGCCAGCACGGCCTCGATCTGGTCGCGCGCGGCGACGGCCTGCAGGACGGCGTCCCTGTAGTGGCCCGCCTCGTAGCGCTCGGTCTGGGAGATCTCCTCCATGTCGACGCCCATGGAGTGCAGCGCGTCGTGCAGGGGCTGCTTGAAGTGCGCGGCCCACGACCCGTGGCAGCCCTCGGGATCCGGGACCTTCGACAGCGGCCGGCCGATGTGCTCGCTCCACGACGGGTCGACACCGACCGGGACCTTGCGGAACCGGTCGTAGTCGTCCCACACGTGCAGGTGCCGGGTGGCGATGCCCCGGCGCCGCAGCTCCTCCGCGACGAAGTGCACGGTGAGGAACTCGCGCAGGTTGCCCAGGTGGACCCGCCCGGACGGGCTGGCCCCGGACGAGACGGTGACGACGGAGGCACCGCTCTCCTGACCTTGGCCAGCATGTCGCACGGCGTCGTCGGCGGCGCGCGTCACCCAGTCATGCGGCTCGCCGTCCTGCTTTCTGGGCACCCGGGAACGCTACCGGCCTGTCGTGAGCGCAGCGAGCGCGCCCCGTGATCGGCCTCGGCGGCCACGATGGACGGCGAAGCTCGCGAGCGGAGCGAGCGTCCGTCGTGGTCCCGGGGCCGAAGCTCGCGGGGGTATCAAGCCGGCACGACGAGGGAGTACGCCGCGGGCTCCACGCGCCAGGAGCGGTGCCGCTCCGGACCGTAGATCTCGCCATCGGCGCTGCACCAGAACTCCTCGCCCGACACCGACACCGTCGTGCCGCGCGTGTAGATGACGTCGTTGCGCTGCGGATGCCGGCCCGTGACCAGCTGTGCGCCGTAGCCGAACCGGGCCAGCGGGCCGATCGACCGCGAGACCATCACGTCGACCACGCCGTCGCTCGGATCGGCGTGCGGCGTGAGCTCCGTGCCACCGCCGACGTTGGCACCATTGCCGACCGCCACCATCAGGATGGGCTGGTCGAGGTCGACGACCACCTCGCCGTCCACCTCGACCCGGACCCGGACGAACGGTGGCCGCACGGCCGCCGAGAGCGCGCCGATCGGGTAGCCCAGCTTGCCGAGGTTGACCTTGCCGACGCCGATGGCGTGCAGGCGGTCCTTCCACTTCGCGCCGCGGCGGCTGGCCTGCGCCCCGGCACCGGCGTGGACGTTGTTGACCACGATCTCTCCGACCTCGTCGACGATCAGGTCCATCGGCCGGGGCCTGCCGTCCACGAGGACCTGCGCCGCCTCCTCGACGTCGAGCGGGATGTCGATGGTCCGCGCGAAGTCGTTGCCGGTGCCGAGGGGCAGGATCCCGAGCACGGCGTTCTTCAGGTCGTTGCGCCGGTAGAGCGTGGTGACCACGGCGTGCAGGCTGCCGTCGCCGCCTGCGACGATGATGCGCCGCGACCCGGCGCGGTGCAGGGCGCTGTTGAGCTCACCGGGGTTGGAGGTCGCCTGCACCTCGACCGAGGTGTGGGACCGCAGGAGCGTGAGTGCCTTCTGCAGCGATTCCTCGTCGCCCGTGCCGGCGTCGCTGTTGGTGATCACGAGGAGGGGATCCATCGCCGGTGACACTATCCTCTGGCCTTGGCCCGGACCCCACCCACAAGGAGCCAACTCGGATGCCAGCGATCGCCATCATCGGCGCCCAGTGGGGCGACGAGGGCAAGGGCAAGGCCACCGACGTCCTCGGCAGCCGTGTCGACTACGTCGTGAAGTTCAACGGCGGCAACAACGCCGGCCACACCGTCGTGATCCGCACTGGCCAAGGAGAGGTGCAGAAGGAGGAGAAGTACGCCCTCCACCTGCTGCCCAGCGGAATCCTCACGCCCGGCTGCACCCCGGTGATCGGCAACGGTGTCGTGGTCGACCTCGGCGTCCTGTTCGAGGAGATCGACGGCCTCGACAAGCGCGGCGTCGACACCTCCCTCCTCAAGGTCTCCGCCAGCGCCCACGTCATCGCCAGCTACAACAAGACCCTCGACAAGGTCACCGAGCGCTTCCTCGGGTCGCGGCGGCTCGGCACCACCGGCCGGGGGATCGGGCCGACGTACGCCGACAAGATGAACCGGATCGGCATCCGGATCCAGGACCTCTTCGACGACAAGATCCTGCGGGCCAAGGTCGAGGGCGTGCTCGAGCTCAAGGGCCAGATCCTGACCAAGGTCTACAACCGGCGCGCTCCCGAGGTCGACGAGATCGTCGACGAGCTCGCGTCGTACGCCGACCGGCTCGCGCCGTACGTCGTCGACAGCGGGCTGCTCCTCAACCAGGCGCTCGACCGCGGCGAGACCGTGCTGCTCGAGGCCGGCCAGGCCACGCTGCTCGACGTCGACCACGGCACCTACCCGTTCGTGACCTCGTCGTCGGCGACCGCTGGTGGCGCGTGCACGGGGTCGGGCATCCCGCCGACCCGGCTGGACCGGGTGATCGGGATCGTGAAGGCGTACACCACGCGGGTCGGCGAGGGACCGTTCCCGACCGAGCTCAACGACGACTCCGGCGAGCACCTGCGCAAGGTGGGTCAGGAGTACGGCACCACGACCGGCCGGCCGCGTCGCTGCGGCTGGTACGACGCGGTGATCGCCCGCTACGCCGCCCGGGTCAACGGCGTCACCGACTTCGTGCTCACCAAGCTCGACGTCCTGACCGGTCTCGAGCAGGTCCCGGTCTGCGTGGCCTACGACGTCGACGGCACCCGCCACGACGAGATGCCGGTCAACCAGTCCGACTTCCACCACGCCGTCCCGATCTACGAGTACCTCCCCGGCTGGTGGGAGGACATCTCCGGCGCCCGTACCGTCGAGGAGCTGCCCGCCAACGCCCGGGCGTACGTCGACCGGGTCGAGGAGCTGTCCGGGGCCCGGATCTCGGCCATCGGGGTCGGTCCGGCCCGGGACGCGACGATCGTCGTGCACGACCTGCTCTGACCCACGGGACGCTTCGGTCCACCCCGAGGGGTGGCCGAATAGGTTGTGCGCGTCAACCGACGTACCTTCTCCCGGCGCCCGGGTCCTCCGGGCGCGTTCACGGGGAAGGAACCTCTTTTGAAGCTCAAACTCGCCGTCCCGGCCGCGATCATCGCGCTCGGCCTCGTCGCCGCCGCCTCGCCGGCCCACGCCCTCACGGACAGGCAGATCCGCAAGGCCGACTTCGTCACCCAGCTCAGTGACACCCGCGCCACGGGCCACTACGACTTCCTCAGCGAGGGCATCCACGTCTGGACCGAGGGCGCGACCAGCACCGACAAGGTGGCGGAGTACTGGGCCATCGGCACTCCCCTCCCGACCACGGGTGGACTGGAGTGGTTCGGCACGACCAACCAGCCTGGTGCACAGGCGGTCGTCGATCTCGACAACGACGGCACAGTCGACGGCACTCTGGTCGGGGAGTCGGTGTACCAGGGTCGCTGGTGGGCCAACAACACCCTCAACACGTGGTTGACGACGCACACCAACGCCAACACGCCCGGTCCGAACGACGGCTACAACCACTCCGGCAACCTGGCGGCGTGGAAGACGGCTTACCCGAACGCCCGCCTCGTGGCTGGAGGCTTCTCCCTGGGCAGCGGCCTCAAGGGTGACGGCGTGCTCCGCTCGGTGACCTTCGGCGACACGTCCTACGTCTTCACCGACACCCCGGCCGTCGTCACCAAGGACGTCACCGGCACCGTCACCTCCAAGGTGAAGAAGAACCTCAAGGCGAAGGTGAAGCTCACCTCTGACGCGCTGCCGGCCGGCATCACCCAGGGCAAGACGCTCAACTGGACGATCAAGGTCGACGGCAAGAAGGTCGCGTCGTTCGACCAGAGCGCCGGCCAGGTCACGAAGCTGACCTACGCGTTCAAGAAGCACACCGGCACCCACAAGGTCGTCGTGCTCAAGAACGGTGTGAAGGCCGCGACCGTCAAGGTCCCGACCAACAAGGCCTGATCACAGCCTGATCACAGCCTGATCGCCACATCGCATGCTCTGCGTGCCCCGGTCCGCCACGTGCGGCCGGGGCACGCGGCATTCCCTGAGCATCTAGATTGGCCGGCGTGGTGACCGCCCTGAGTCCGCAGCGAGCCATCGACCGGTTCCGCGCGGCGTTCTCGCCACCACCGGGCTACCGCACCCTGCACGCGAAGGGTCGCTTCTACACCGGCACCTTCACCGCGACGCCCGAGGCGACCGAGCTGTGCCGCGCCGGCCACCTCGACGGGCAGCCGCACGAGGTGACGGTCCGCTGGTCGAACGCCGCGGGCAAGCCCAGGTCGGACAAGAACCCCGACATCCGCGGGATGGCGGTCAAGTTCCGGCTGCCCGACGGCACCGCCACCGACCTGCTCGGCCAGACCTCGCCGCGGTTCCCGACCGACGACCCCGAGGTGTTCGTGCAGCTGACCGAGGCGTCGGAGAAGCCACTGACGCTGCCGCTGTTCATCGCCCGGCACCCCGGCGTACTGGCCACCGCCCTGTCCAGCGCCCGGGCCAAGGCGGTCAGCTCGCACGTGACCTTCGCCGAGGTGACCTTCTATCCCATCCACGCCTACGGATGGCTCGACGCGGCCGGCCACCGCACCTGGGTGCGCTACGTCTTCCGGCCCACCGCCACGAAGGGGGACCGGCTGGAGCGCGAGTTCTCCGGGCGCGACCGCCTCGCCGACGAGCTGGACGCCCGGCTCGAGCGCGGGCCGGTGACCCACGAGATGTGGGTACAGGTCGCCGGTGAAGGCCACGACCCCCATCGCGCCACGTCCGTCTGGTCCGGAGCCCGCGAGCTGCTCGCCGGCCGGGTCGTGGTCACCGCACCCCTCGACGACCCTGAGGGCGGCCCGATGAGCGGCAGGCCGACGGTCTTCGACCCGTCCCGTGTCGTCGACGGCATCGAGTTGTCCGACGACCCGATCCTGCGGTTCCGGCCCGGCGCCTACTCGGAGTCCGTGGCCCGGCGTACGACGACCGCCTGAACCCGCCCCTGAACCCCGCCCCCTGAACCCCGCCCCCTGAACCCCGCCCCTGAACCCCGCCCCCTGAAACCAGAAGGCCCCGTGAAGACCCTCGTCATCGGCACCGGCGGGCGCGAGCACGCACTCGCCCGCTCCCTGGCCCGCGATCCGGCAGTCACCGAGGTGCACGCGGCGCCCGGCAACCCCGGGATGGCCGCGGTCGCGACGCTGCACGACGTCGACCCGCTGGACGGGCCGTCGGTGGCGGCGCTCGCGGCCTCGCTCGGCATCGACCTGGTCGTCGTAGGACCAGAGGCACCGCTGGTCGCCGGGGTCGCCGACTCCGTGCGAGTGGCCGGGATCGCCGCGTTCGGACCCTCGGCGATGGCGGCCCGGCTCGAAGGGTCGAAGGCGTTCGCCAAGGAGGTGATGGCCGACGCCGGCGTCCCGACCGCCCGGGCGTTCGCGTGCAGCGGCGCCGAGGACGCGTCGCGGGCACTGGACGAGCTCGGCGCGCCGTACGTCGTGAAGGACGACGGCCTCGCCGCCGGCAAGGGCGTCGTGGTCACCGACTCGCGCTCGGAGGCGCTGGCCCACGCGCTGGGCTGCTGCGCCGGGGGCGGGCGGGTGGTGATCGAGGAGTACCTCGACGGCCCGGAGGTCTCGCTGTTCGCGATCACCGACGGCACCACGGTCTACCCGCTGCAGCCCGCCCAGGACTTCAAGCGGATCTTCGACGGCGACGAGGGTCCGAACACCGGCGGCATGGGCGCCTACACCCCACTGCCCTGGGCGCCGGCGGACCTGGTCGACGAGGTGCTGGCCACCGTGCTCAAGCCGACGATCGACGAGCTGGCCCGGCGCGGGACGCCGTTCTCGGGGCTGCTCTACGCCGGGCTCGCCCTGACCTCGCGTGGCATCCGGGTCATCGAGTTCAACGCGCGCTTCGGCGACCCGGAGACGCAGCCGCTGCTGGCACTGATGGAGTCGCCGCTCGGCGAGCTGCTCCTCGCCGCCGCCACCGGTGACCTCGCCTCGGTGCCGCCCCCGGTCTTCTCCGGCGGCGCCGCCGTCGGCGTGGTCATGGCCAGCCGCGGCTACCCGGCCTCCTCGTCGTCGGGCGACCCGATCACCGGCATCGAGGCGGCCGAGGCACTCGACGGGGTGCACGTGATCCAGGCCGGTACGGCGCTGCATGACGGTGACCTGGTCACCGCGGGCGGCCGGGTGCTGGCCGTGGTCGGCACCGGTGCTGATCAGGCGGCGGCGCGCGCCGCGGCGTACTCCGGCGTCGCCGAGATCTCCTTCGCCGGCGCCCAGCACCGCACCGACATCGCCGCCCCCGGGCAGTTTCACCGGGTACCCGGTGAAACTGCCGCTTCCCGTACGGAACTCCATCCGGTCAGGGGAGGTTTCACCGGGTACCCGGTGAATCTGCCCACGCCACCGCGATGCGGGAGAATGGAGCCGTGACCGTCCCCAACGTCCTCGCCACGAGGTACGCCGGCGCCGACCTGGCCGAGATCTGGTCGCCACAGCACAAGATCGTGCTCGAGCGGCGGCTGTGGGTCGCGGTGCTCAAGGCGCAGCGCGACCTCGGCGTCGCCGTGCCGGACGGCGTGGTGGAGGCCTACGAGGACATCGTCGACCTGGGCGAGAAGGGTCGACCTCGACTCGATCGCCGCCCGCGAGCGGGTCACCCGCCACGACGTGAAGGCCCGGATCGAGGAGTTCAGTGCCCTCGCCGGTCACGAGCACATCCACAAGGGGATGACGAGCCGCGACCTCACCGAGAACGTCGAGCAGCTGCAGGTCCGCCGGTCGCTCGAGCTGCTGCGCGACCGCACGGTGGCGGCGCTGGCCCGGCTGGCGCGGCTCGCCACGGAGCACGAGACGCTGGTGATGGCCGGTCGCAGCCACAACGTCGCGGCCCAGGCGACCACGCTCGGCAAGCGGTTCGCCACCGTGGCCGACGAGCTCCTGGTCGGCCTCCAACGGGTCGAGGAGCTGCTGGCGCGCTACCCGCTGCGCGGGATCAAGGGGCCGATGGGCACCAGCCAGGACATGCTCGACCTCCTCGACGGTGACAGCAGCAAGCTGGCCGAGCTCGAGACGCGGGTCGCCCGGCACCTCGGCTTCGACCACTCGCTCACCAGCGTCGGCCAGGTCTACCCGCGCTCGCTCGACTTCGACGTCGTCTCCGCCCTGGTACAGCTCGTCTCGGCGCCGTCCAGCCTCGCCACGACGATCCGGCTGATGGCCGGCCACGAGCTGGTGACCGAGGGGTTCGCGGAGGGCCAGGTCGGCTCCTCGGCGATGCCGCACAAGATGAACACCCGCTCCGCCGAGCGCATCAACGGCCTCGCCGTCGTGCTCCGCGGCCACCTCTCCATGGTCAGCGAGCTGGCCGGCGACCAGTGGAACGAGGGCGACGTCTCCTGCTCCGTCGTACGCCGGGTGGCGCTGCCGGACGCGTTCTTCGCCGCCGACGGTCTGTTCCAGACCTTCCTCACCGTGCTCGACGAGTTCGGGGCGTTCCCGGCGGTCATCCAGCGCGAGCTCGACCGCTACCTGCCGTTCCTGGCCACCACGAAGGTGCTCATGGCCGCGGTCCGCAACGGGGTGGGGCGCGAGGCCGCGCACGAGGCGATCAAGGAGGCGGCGGTCGGCGTCGCCCTCGACATGCGCCAGGGCGCTGCCGACAACGACGTGCTCTCCCGGCTGGCTTCGGACCCCCGGCTCGGGCTCACCGCCGAGCAGCTCGACAGCCTGGTCGCCGACCCGATCACGTTCACCGGCGCCGCCGTCTCGCAGACCCAGGAGGTCGTGCGCCGGGTGGCCGAGGTGACCGCGCGGCACCCCGAGGCCGCGGCGTACACCCCAGGCGCCATCCTGTAGGGCCCTACTTGCCCTCGGCCCTCCGGAAGTCGTCGCAGTCCAGCCGCATCAGCCAGAACTGCTCCTTCGGGGCGAAGTAGATCGCGCCGAACGCCGCGCCGTTGCTGCAGGCCGAGCTGGCCAGGGCGTACCCGTCCTTCCAGGTCGGACCGTGCGACCGGTAGGTCCGGCCGGCGTCGAAGTGCACGACGCAGAGGGCGGCGACCGCCAGGACCAGGACCGGTGTGAGCAGCCGACGCCAGCGGATCCGGTTCGGCAGCCGGTCGGCCGCGACGATCGCCGTGGCCAGGAGGAACATCGTCGACACCAGCCCGTAGCGCAGCGGTGCCTGCTTCCCGAGGCGGTGCAGGGTCACGGTGCCGGGCTGGGCGACGTGGTTGAGCCAGTAGCCGGCCACGAACGGCACCACCGCACCGACCAGGCAGAAGGCCACGATCACCAGGTCGCGCCAGGCGCCGGGGCGGTGCCGACGAAGCCGGACCGTCGTCGTGGCGACGAGCACCACGGCCAGCACCACGAACGGCAGGCAGGCCAGCAGCACCATCGGCCAGGTGTCGAAGGGCGTGGCCCGGATGCCGTGGAACTTGGGCAGCCACGCCGGCACCACCACGTGCACCGGGTAGGCCTCGACGAGGTCGTGGACGTTGGGGGGACTGCCGTACGGATCGGTGCGGGGGCTGGTCAGCGTCGCCACGACCTGGGCGGCCACGCCGACCAGCAGGCCCGCCACCACCGGCAGGCGGTACTTGTTGCGCGCCTCGAACAGCGCCAGCGGGACGAACAGCGCCACCTGGATCTCGGTGAGCCCGGCCAGCAGCGCCACGACGCCGAGCGCGATCCCGGTCAGCCACCGGGTCGGCGCAGCCATGAGCAGCCACGGCGCCAGCCACAGGAAGTACCAGTGCAGGTTGGCCGCGTTGCCGGACACCTCGATCGGCGCGGCCGGCACCAGCACGGTGACCGCTCCGAGCGCCAGGCGGGCGCTGAGGTGGTCGATGACCGAGCCGCTGCAGGTGAAGACCAGCGCGCCCACCAGCCCGGCGACCAGGCAGGACGCCAGCGTCAGCGCGGTGACGAAGTCCTCGAACGGCGCGACCCACAGCACGCCCTGCACGACCAGCCGCGGCACGACGTGCAGGTAGCCGGCGTACGAGTCGAACAGGCTCGACCACAGCCCCTGCTCCACCGCGTCCTGGAGGAACTGGCGGTCGTCCGCCCAGCCCGTGCCGCGGGTGTTGCCGTCGAGGCGGAACCATGCGACCGCCGTGAGGGCCACGGTCAGCAGCCCCGCGAGCAACGCCGTGCGCCCGACCGAGGGCTCGCGTCGGTGCGCCCCGTTGTCCGGGGCGTCGGCGGCGTCGGCGGCGTCGCTGGTCACGGGTACACGGTGCCCCGACAATGGTGGAGTGATCCTGCAACGGCGCGCTGGCGGCCGGACATAGGACTGATGTGGCCCTCTCCCTCGACGAGCGTGAACGCGCGTTCCGGGACCTCTACGCCGCCCACTTCGACGCGGTCCTCGGTTATGCGCTGCGACGCGTCAACCGACCGGAGGACGCGGGCGACGTCACCGCCGACACGTTCCTCGTCGCGTGGCGGAGGCTGACGCACGCGCCCCAGGGTCCCGACGTGCGTCCGTGGCTGTACGGCGTCGCGCGCCGGGTGCTCGCGAACCATCGTCGAGGGGAGGGGCGTCGCACCGCCCTGGGTGATCGGCTGCGCCGCGAGCTGACCACCTACGTGCCGGACGCCAGCGACGACGTGGTCCAGCGGGAGGACGTCATCGCGGCGATGGCCCGGCTGAGCGCCCGCGACCAGGAGGTGCTCGAGCTCCACCTGTGGGAAGGGCTCGAGTCGCGCGAGATCGCCGAGGTGCTCGGGCTCACCACCGCGGTCGTGCGCCCGCGCCTGTCGAGGGCCCGGACCCGGCTCCGCGAGCTCCTCGGCAACGATCCGTCGCCGCCCGGACATCACCACTCCGACAGACCGATCGAACTCTCCCGGAAGGAGCGGTGATGCGAGAACACAGCATGGCAAAACTGACCGACGACGCGATCTCGAAGCTGCCGCTCCAGGCCGGGCGGGCCGAGCTCCTGGAGGAGATCATGAGCACCGTCGCACCCGACCGACAGAACGACACCCTGGACGAGCCCAGCCCCATTCGTGGCTCGCGACGGGCCCGCTGGGTGGCCCCGATCGCCGCCGCCGCGGTCGTCGCCGGCCTCGCCGGCGGCACGCTGTGGTGGCAGCAGAACCGCGCCGAGTCGCAGCAGCCGCTGAGCGTCGCTGCCTCGCTCGGCCTGGCCGAGGGCCAGCGCGTCACGCTCGAGGCCCCGGGCTGGGACGTCGACTCGCTCGGGGACGGTCTGCGCTTCCGCAACGGTGCCGCCCAGCTCGAGATCACGTCGTACGCCGCCGACCAGTACGACTCCTACGTCGAGGACCGCCGCCACCTCGACGTCGGGCCGGCGGTCGACGGCCGGCCGATCACCGTGCTCGGCCGCCCCGCCCTGATGTGGGCCTACAGCTCCACCGACCACACCGCGATCCGCGAGGTGCAGAACGGGCGCTGGCTGGAGATCCGTGCGGACGGGGTCGACCAGGCCGGCTATCTCGCCCTCCTCGGTGACCTCCGGGTGGTCTCGTCTTCCGAGTTCGACGCGTCCCTGCCCGACGACTTCGTCACGACCGCCGAGCGGCCCGAGGCCGCCCAGGCCATCCTGGACGACATCAAGGCGGTCAGCGGCGCCGACCTCCCGCCGGGCGTGTTCGTCTCCTTCGCCGAGGGCGACGCCGAGGACCGCTACCAGTTCGGCGCCGAGGTCGCCGGCGCGTACGCCTGCGCGTGGCTCGAGGCGTTCGACAACGCGACGACCCACGACCAGACCGACCAGGCGGCCGAGGCCGCCCGCGTCCTCGGAACGTCGCCGCAGTGGCCGATCCTGAAGCAGATGGACGCCGACGGTGACTACCCGGAGGTGGTCTGGGAGTACGCCGACCAGGCGACCGCCGGGAAGGTGCCCGAGGGCTACCGCGAGGGGCTCGGCTGTTCCTAGGAGCTTTCGGCGCGCAGCTGCTCGACCCGGTCGAGCAGCTGCGCCTCCTCCTCGTCGGTGAGCGGCACCTCGAGCTGGTGGAGGTGGTCGCGCAGCTCGGCGACGTCGATCTCGCGGTGCTCGGTCGGCTGGCCCGGGCGGCGGATCGTGATGGCGCGGTGGGTCAGCGACGTGTGCTGGCCCTCCTGGTGGCGGGTGACCATCAGCCCGTGCCGGAAGTGCGAGCCCGGGAAGGTGCTCGTGTAGTGGTGGCCGCTGACCAGGTCCGGCGGCTGCACCGGCAGCTCGTCGTGGGTGTGCATCAGCTCCCACTTCTCGTCGCGCCAGCGGCTCAGCTCCCAAGCGCGGACCTCGCCGGCCCGCACCTCGCGCAGCTGGTAGCGCCAGCCGGCCACGTCGTCGGTGACGCCCTCGGCGAGGACCAGCGGGCGCAGGAAGCTCATCCCGAAGCCCGGGTCGGCGAGCAGCCGCTCTCCTTCGAGGTCGACAACGACGACGCAGTGCGTCCGGGCGGTGGCCTCCGGCGGACCGACCCGGCCCAGCCGCCGGGTGACGTCGTACCCGAGGCGCTGGAGGACGGCCGCGAACAACGTGCCGTGCTCGAAGCAGTAGCCGCCGCGCCCGCGGCCGACGAACTTGCCCTGGACCTGCTCCAGCCCCACCCCCGGGTGCTGGTCGAGCAGCACGTCGACGTTGTCGAAGGTGAACGTGCGGACGTGTGCCTCGTGCAGTGCGTCGACGGCCTCCCGCGACGGCGGGAGCGCCTCCTGGCCGACCCGGGCGAGGTAGCCGTCGAGGTCGAGCCGCTCGGTCTGCCAGAGATCGTCGGTCACCACGCAAGTGTTCCACCGGTGTCCGGATAGGTTGGCGGGCATGGACGCGTTCCGGACCGACGGCGCCGACGGGGCGGGGCGACCGGACATGGTCGACTGGGACCTCGCGGTCCGCATCGGTGGCCGCCTGGCGGGCGATGGCCCGACCGTGGGCCGCGACGAGGCGGACGCGATCGTCGAGGAGCTGCGGGCGGGCGCGGACCGCTCGACGGGGCTGGTGCGCGAGTTCACGGGCCTCACCGCCCGCGACCACTCGGCTGGTGGAGGTGGGGCACCCGTGCTCGTGGTCGACCGCGCCGGCTGGGTCCAGGCCAACGCCGACGCGTTCGCCACCCTGCTGTCGCCGATCGTCGACAAGCTCTCCGAG
Organism: uncultured Actinomycetota bacterium; assembly: GCA_963759065.1. Classification (GTDB taxonomy): domain Bacteria; phylum Actinomycetota; class Actinomycetes; order Propionibacteriales; family Nocardioidaceae; genus Nocardioides. The sequence continues at coordinate 216,163 of CAVWYA010000015.1, forward strand.
AAGAAGCCGCCGACCGGGATCACCGCCGCGATCGGCTCGCGGATCACCGGCGCCGAGGTCGGCGGCGTGCTCGGCTTCCTGGCGTCGAAGGTGCTGGGCCAGTTCGACCCGTTCCACGAGCCCGACGGCCGGCTGCTGCTGGTGGCGCCCAACATCGTGCACGTCGAGCGCGAGCTCGAGGCTGACCCGCACGACTTCCGGCTCTGGGTCTGCCTGCACGAGGAGACCCACCGCGTGCAGTTCACCGCGGTCCCGTGGATGCGCGGGCACATGTTCGGGCAGATCCAGAAGTTCGCCGAGACCATGGAGCCGTCCGGCCTCCTCGAGGACGGTCTCTCCCGGGTGCTGGAAGGGCTCAAGAACGCCCGCTCCGGCGGTTCGTCCGGGGCCAGCCTGCTCGACGTCGTCGGCACGCCCGAGCAGAAGGAGCTGCTCGACGGGCTGACCGGCGTGATGTCGCTGCTGGAGGGCCACGCGGACGTCGTCATGGACGGCGTCGGCCCGACGGTCATCCCGTCGGTCGCCAAGATCCGGGCCAGGTTCAACGAGCGCCGCAAGGGGGTCGGCGTGCTCGACCGGGTGCTGCGCCGGGTGCTGGGCCTCGACGCCAAGATGGCGCAGTACCGCGACGGCGCCGCCTTCGTGCGCGGGGTCGTCGACAAGGCCGGCATGTCCGGCTTCAACGTCGTCTGGGAGCAGCCCGACCACCTCCCCACCCGCGCCGAGATCGCCGATCCCGACGCCTGGATGGCGCGCGTGCTCCGGAGCTGATCCGGTGAGCCTCCACCCCTCTGTCGCGGCGGTCCGGGTCGCCGTACGCCGGACCCTGGCCGCGCTCGTGGCCGAGCAGCCGGGCGGTACGCCGTCTCCGGACGCCGCCGTGCTGGTCGCGTGCTCCGGCGGGCCGGACTCGCTGGCGCTCCTCTCCGCGACGGTCTTCGAGGGTCACAAGCTCGACCTGCGCGTGATCGGGGTGACGGTCGACCACGGCCTCCAGGAGGACTCGGCCGCGCACGCGGAGCACGTGGTCGCGCAGATGGCCGAGCTGGGCGCCGACGAGACGGCCACCGCCCGCGTGGACGTGCAGGGCGGCGGCCGCGGACCGGAGGCGGCGGCGCGCGAGGCGAGGTACGCCGTCCTCGACCAGCTGGTCCAGCACTTCGGTGCCATCGGGGTGCTCCTGGGCCACACCCTCGACGACCAGGCCGAGACCGTCCTGCTCGGGCTGGCCCGCGGCTCCGGTGGGCGCTCGCTGGCGGGGATGCGCCGCGGCTTCGACCACTACCGCCGGCCGCTGCTCGACGTGACCCGCACCGACACGGTGACGGCCTGCCAGGTCGAGGGCATCGAGTACTGGAACGACCCGCACAACATCGACCCGACGTACGCCCGGGTCCGGGTCCGCCGCAAGGTGCTCCCGGTGCTCGAGGACGAGCTCGGGCCGGGCGTGGCCGGTGCGCTCGCCCGGACCGCCGACCAGCTCCGCGCCGACATGGAGCTCCTCGACCAGCTCGCCCAGGAGGCCTACGACGAGCTGCGCGAGCCCGACGGCCTCGAGGTCAAGGCGCTCGCCGGTCTGCCGCTCGCCACCCGCCACCGGGTGCTCCGCCTCGCCGCCCTCGAGGCCGGCGCGATCGCCTCCGAGCTGTTCCACGTGCACGTCCTGTCGCTGGCCCAGCTGCTGTCGTCGCGCGCCGCCGCCGGTGAGGTCCAGCTGCCGGGCCACGTGACGGCGTACCTCTCGTCGGGTGGGGAGGACCGTCGGCTGCGGTTTCGCGAGACGGCTGTGCAAGGCTGACCGCCATGCACGCGTCCGACGTCGAGTCCGACCTCGTCGAGGTCCTCTTCACCGAGGCCCAGATCCAGGAGCGGCTCGGCGAGCTGGCCCAGCAGATCGAGGCCGACTACGCCGGCAAGGACCTGCTCATCGTGGGCATCCTGCGTGGCGCGGTCATGGTGATGGCCGACCTCGCCCGGTCGTTCTCGCGGCACGTCGAGATGGACTGGATGGCGATCTCGTCGTACGGCTCGGGTACCAAGTCGAGCGGCGTCGTCCGGATCCTCAAGGACCTCGACACCGACATCACCGGCCGCGACGTGATCATCGTCGACGAGATCATCGACACCGGCCTCACGCTGTCGTGGCTGACGTCCAACCTCGGCTCCCGCGACCCCGCGAGCGTCGAGATCTGCACGCTGCTGCGCAAGCCCGAGGCGCTGACCATGCCGGTGGACGTGAAGTACATCGGCTGGGACATCCCCAACGAGTTCGTCGTCGGCTACGGGCTCGACTACCGCGAGCGCTACCGCAACCTGCGCGACATCGGCACCCTCGCGCCGCACGTCTACGGCGGCTGACCGACTCCGGCCACCTGAGCGCGGCCTGAGGATCCGTCCTCCCTCAGCGAACGACGCGGGTTCGGCTCGCTCGAACCGAAGTCACCTGAGACACTTGACGTTGCGGGGTTAGGTACCGTCGTTGGTTCACCCATGTCCGTCTCTGAGAGAAGTCCGTGAAGCGCATCTTCAAGGGTCCACTGATCTGGATCGTCGTCGCGGTGGTCGGCGTGCTCATCGCCATGCAGTTCCTGATCAGCTCGGGTGGCGGTGACGAGATCAGCGCCTCGCAGATGAACGAGTACATCAAGAGCGGCGAGGTCAAGGAGATCACCTTCGTCGACGGTGACCAGGTCATCAAGGCGACCCTCGACGACGACGTCGACCGCGAAGGAGGCCGCGAGGTCACCACGAAGTGGCTCACCGGCACCCAGGACGACATCGCCCGCGCCGTGCAGCGCCAGGTCACCGACGGCAACATCGAGAAGTCGACGGTCGAGGTCAGCCGCCCCGGCCTGCTCAGCTCCTTCATCTTCAGCTTCCTGCCGATCATCCTGCTCGTCGTTCTCTTCCTCTGGCTGATGAACTCCATGCAGGGTGGCGGCGGCCGCGGGGTCATGCAGTTCGCCAAGTCCAAGGCGAAGCTGATCTCCAAGGACATGCCCAAGACGACCTTCTCCGACGTGGCCGGCTGCGACGAGGCCGTCGAGGAGCTCGGCGAGATCAAGGAGTTCCTCCAGGAGCCCGCCAAGTTCCAGGCCGTCGGCGCCAAGATCCCCAAGGGCGTCCTGCTGTACGGCGCCCCGGGCACCGGCAAGACGCTGCTCGCGCGGGCGGTCGCCGGTGAGGCCGGCGTGCCGTTCTACTCGATCTCGGGCTCCGACTTCGTCGAGATGTTCGTCGGCGTCGGCGCCTCCCGGGTGCGCGACCTCTTCGAGCAGGCCAAGGAGAACGCCCCGGCCATCGTCTTCATCGACGAGATCGACGCCGTCGGGCGCCACCGCGGCACCGGCATGGGCGGCGGCCACGACGAGCGCGAGCAGACCCTCAACCAGCTGCTGGTCGAGATGGACGGCTTCGACGTGCGCGGCGGCGTGATCCTGATCGCGGCCACCAACCGGCCCGACGTGCTCGACCCGGCGCTGCTGCGCCCCGGCCGCTTCGACCGCCAGATCCAGGTGGACGCCCCCGACCTGGCCGGCCGCGAGCAGATCCTCACGGTGCACAGCAAGGGCAAGCCGCTGGCAGCGGACGTCAACCTGACCGCCGTGGCGCGCCGTACGCCGGGCTTCAGCGGCGCCGACCTGGCCAACGTGCTCAACGAGGCCGCGCTGCTCACCGCCCGGACCAACCAGAAGACGATCACGATGCTGACCCTCGACGAGGCCATCGACCGCGTGATCGCCGGTCCGCAGCGGCGTACCCGCCTGATGAGCGAGAAGGAGAAGCTCATCACCGCCTACCACGAGGGCGGCCACGCCCTGGTCGCGGCGGCGCTGCCGGGCAACGACCCGGTGCACAAGGTGACGATCCTGCCTCGAGGTCGTGCGCTCGGCTACACGATGGTGCTGCCGGACTCCGACAAGTACTCCCAGCCGCGCTCGCAGATGCTCGACCAGCTCGCCTACATGCTGGGCGGCCGGGCCGCCGAGGAGCTGATCTTCCACGACCCGACCACCGGTGCCGGCAACGACATCGAGAAGGCCACGTCGGTGGCCCGGGCGATGGTGACCCAATACGGCATGACCGAGCGGCTGGGCGCGATCAAGCTGGGCGACGGCAACGCCGAGCCGTTCCTGGGCCGCGACATCGGCCACGCCCGCAACTACTCCGAGGAGGTCGCCGGGATCGTCGACGAGGAGACCAAGAACCTCCTCGCGACCGCCCACCAGGAGGCCTTCGACATCCTCGAGGAGAACCGCGACGTCCTGGACGCGCTGGTCCTCGAGCTGCTCGACAAGGAGACGCTCGACAAGGAGGCGATCGCGAAGGTCTTCGAGCCGCTGCGCCGCCGCTCCGAGCGGCCGGCCTGGACGGGCTCGCCCAACCGGCGGCCGTCGACGGTGCCCGCGGTCGAGATCCCCGAGGAGATCCGCGCTCGCGCTGCCGTCAACGGCTTCGCCCCCGGCTCCAACGGCTCGTTGCCCGCCCCCGAGCCCGAAGAGGGTGGCGTCGTGGTCACCCCGCCGGGTCCCGGTGGCGACGTGCACGGTGGCCCGCCGATGGGTGGCCCCGACACGCCGACCCCACCGACCCCCGGTTCCGCCGGCCCCACGTGAGCGACCAGCTCCGCGCGCCGGCCGACGTACCGGCGTTCGACCACGCGCGCGCCGAGGCGGCGATCCGCGAGCTGCTGATCGCGATCGGTGAGGACCCCGAACGCGAGGGGCTGCGCGACACCCCGGGCCGCGTGGCCCGCGCCTACGAAGAGCTGACCAGCGGCCTGCGCCAGGCGCCCGAGGACGTCCTGACCACGGTCTTCGACATCGGTCACGACGAGATGGTGCTGGTCCGCGACATCGAGCTCTGGTCGATGTGCGAGCACCACCTGGTGCCGTTCACCGGCGTCGCCCACGTCGGCTACATCCCGTCCGAGAGCGGCCGGATCACCGGCCTGTCCAAGCTGGCCCGGCTGGTCGACGTCTACGCGAAGCGCCCCCAGGTCCAGGAGCGGCTGACCACCCAGGTCGCCGACGCGCTCATGGACCTCCTCGGAGCCCGCGGCGTCATCGTCGTGATCGAGGCCGAGCACCTGTGCATGACCATGCGCGGCGTCAAGAAGGCCGGCGCCCGCACCATCACCTCCGCCGTCCGCGGCCAGTTCCGCAGCAACGCCACCACCCGCGCCGAGGCCATGGCGCTCATCCACCGCCGCTGAGGCAGCGGTGGGCTGGCAACCGCCGTCCACAGGTGGGCGGTGGGGGAGCAACGGCTCTCCACGGGGATGACGGTTGCAGAGCCACCGCCACCCCGGGCCGAGCTGTGGACGACCGTTGCGCAGCCACCGCCACCGAGGGCTTCCCATTCGTCCAAGACCGGCCTTGGAGGATGCGGTTGGCTGGCGCCATGACGAGTTGGTACGACGTGATCGGCGGCGAGCCGGGCGCCCTGGCGCTGGCCCACGCGTGGCACGAGCGGGTGCTGGCCGACCCGGTGGTCAGCCACGCCTTCGAGCACGGATTCCGGGGCGACCACACCGAGCGGCTGGCGGCGTACTGGGCCGAGGTGCTGGGCGGGCCGGCGACGTACTCCGCAGCCATGGGGGACGAGTCACACGTCGTACGGCTGCACACCGGCAACGGGCCGCACGACGAGATGGACCGGCGGGCGGTCGACTGCTTCGCGGCCGCGCTCGCCGACGCGGGGGTGCCCGACGAGCACCACGAGGCGCTGGTGACCTGGTTCCGCGACGCGAACCACTACGTCAACCACCGCTTCGACTCGCCCGGTGAGGTGCCGGACGGATTGCCGATGCCGGTCGTGGGCGGGTCGTCTTTCATCGAGTGACCCCCAGTGGTTCTCGAGACCCGCTCGGCAGAGCCACTTCGGGTCACTCGACGAAGAACGGACGCAACCTAGAACTCGTACCCCAGCTCCGCGATCGGCGCGGCGAACAGCCCGGCCACCCGCTCCCGGGAGGCGTCGTCGTAGTAGGAGCGGTACGACGGGCCGCGGGGCCGGGTGCCGCGCTTGGCGTGGGGGAGGTCGGGGGTGCCGGGCAGGCCGAGCTCGGACCAGAGGGCGGCCAGGTCGGCGTCCAGGGACTCGTACCTCAGCACCCGGTCGACGGCGACCTCGCCCTGGAGCCGGTAGATCCGCTGGTTCTTGGTCGCGAACGTCGCGACCGCCTCCGAGGCGGCGTACTCACCGAAGGGCTGCACGTCCATGCCGGGCTCGGCGTCGCGGTTGCGCCAGTGGTAGAGCGAGACGACGGCGTCCCACGGGTTCCGCTCGATCGCGAACGACAGGTAGGACTCGAACTTCTTCCGGCCCAGCATCTTGCGGACCATCGAGACGGGCATGTGGTTGAACGCCTTGCGCTCCAGGTGCGGCGGCGACTCGTAGTGCTGCGGGCCCCGGCCGCCGTGGGCGCGGCGGAGCGCCTCGTCGTCGTCGGTGACCGGGGTGATCACGTCGTCCTCGCCGCAGACCCGGGAGAGCGCGATCTCCACGCTGGTGCCGGCCGTCTTGCGCGTCTTCATGAAGACGAAGCCGTGCTCGTGGGAGACGATCACCGCCCCAAGATAGACACCGCCGTAGGCTGCCGACGCAATGAGTGAGCACAGGGTCGTCCTCGTGACGGGTTCCATGCGCAGCGGGACCAGCTCGCTGGCCGGGAGCCTCAAGCACCTCGGCTGGCACGTCCCGCAGCCGGAGGTGCCCGCGTCCGAGCGCAACGCCAAGGGCCACTTCGAGCCACGCTGGGTCATCGAGTTCCACAAGCGCCTGATGCGCGGCGCCCTGGTCCGCCCGAGCGACGGCAGCCCGCGTGCGGAGGCACGCGTGAGGGCGCTGTTCGAGGACGGCGCGATCGAGGCCGAGCTCCGTGACTGGCTCGGCGCACAGACCGAGCCGGACGTCGTCATCAAGGACCCGCACGCCGCCTGGCTGCTGCCGCTGTGGCGCCGGGCCGCCGAGCAGAGCGGTCGCGACCTGCGGATCCTCACCGCGCTCCGCCACCCGGCCGCCGTCGTCGGCTCGCAGGACCGCACCTGGGGCGAGGGCAGGCGCACGGACGCCGAGCGCCGGGTCAAGGAGACCTCCAACACCGCGGCCTGGCTCAACGTGGCGCTGGTGACCGAGGCGGGTTCGCGCGGTGCGCGGCGCGCGTTCATCCGGTACGACGACCTGCTGGCCGACTGGCGGACCGCCCTGGCCGGCGTCTCCGAGCAGCTCGACGTGGGCCTGCCGCTCGACGAGGACCGCGGGCTCGACGCCTTCCTCGACCCCGGCATGCGCCGCTCCCAGCTGACCTGGGACGACATCGTGCTGCCGGACTGGCTGCGCGACCTGGCCGAGGACGCCTGGCAGCAGCTCGGCGCACTGGTGGGCGACCCGGACGACGCGACCGCAATCGCGCGGATGGATGAGCTCCGCGGTGCGTACGACGCGCGCTACGCCGAGGCGGTCGCGGTGTCGCTCGACGAGGCCCGGCACCGTGAGCGCCGCGGCACCGCCGCCGGCGCGGCGAAGCTCCGCGGCCGGCTCAAGGCCGAGCGGGCCCGGCGCAAGGAGGCCGAGGCGGCCCTGGGCGAAGACGGAGGCGAGGGCGACGGCACCCTGGCCCGCCTGTTCCGGGGTCGCGGCCGGTGATGGCCTCCGACGGCCGGCGCGTGCTGTTCGTGCACGTCCAGAAGACCGGCGGCCAGAGCGTCGAGCACCTCATGCGCCGTCACCTGCCCGACGTCCGCAAGGTCAAGGGGCTCCCCGGCGCCAAGCACGCGACGTACGCCGCCGCCCTGCGCGCCCATCCCGAGCTGGCCGACTACTGGTCGTTCGGCTTCGTGCGCAACCCGTGGGCGCGGCTGTGGTCGTGGTACCAGATGATCGAACGTCGCCGTGCGACCGCCGAGCGCGGCAACGCCTGGGTCGCGCAGCGCATCGAGCGCAACGACTTCTGGTCCGGGGTGCTCGAGCACTGCCCCGACTTCGAGAGCTTCGTCATGGAGGGCACCGGGCGGTTCGCCCGGCTGCGGCGGCCCCAGCTCGACTACCTCCGCGACGGCGACCGGCAGGTCGACTTCATCGGCCGGACCGAGACCCTCGCCGCGGACATCACGGCGGTCGGCGAACGGCTCGGGTTCGACCCCGAGCTCGACCAGCGCAACGCGGGTGGCGGCGGTGACTTCCGGAGCCACTTCACCCCCGCGATGCAACAGCGGGTGGCCGACCTGTTCGAGCCGGACCTGCGCGCCTTCGGCTACGACTTCGACTGACCGGCGGGGTCAGCCGCTCGGGTATTCAGTGATGTGGCGGGTGTCGAAGACCTGCTCGTACGCCGCCAAGGACTCGTCGGCCGTGACGCCGTGCTCGTCCAGCAGCGGGCCGAGGCGCTGCAGCAGCACGTCGTGGTCCTGCGCGAACTCCGGGAAGGGCAGCAGCAGCGTCGGGACGCCGTACCGCGCCAGCGTGTGCACCAGCCGGTAGAGCTGCACGCCCAGCCGCTGCTCCTGCTGCTTCGGCTTGCCCTTGGCGCCGAAGGACAGCCCACCCGGTTGCGAGTGCGGGTCCCGGCCGGACTCCTCGGCGCGCCGGGACACCTCGCGCCGGCTCTCGGCGGCGGCGTGCAGCTCGCGTATCGGCACGATCATCCAGCGCACGGCCAGCTCACCGGTCTCGATACGTTCACCGAGGTGGTTGCCGAACCACGGCGACTTGGACACGTAGGCGAGGTTCCCGCGACCCAGGCTGTGCTCCAGGCCGCCGCGGGAGATCGGGTCGACCCGCGCCATCGCCTCGTCGACCGTGTAGCCGGTGTCGAAGCCGAGGACGGTGAAGTACTGCACCAGCACGGTGGTGCCGGCCCGCCCGGTCCCGCCGATGAGGACGTGTCCGTCCTCACGCGAGCGTCGGTCGTGGGCCACGGGGTCATTGTGCTGCCTTGCGCCTAGAGTCTCCGAAGTGACGGCCACGGATCCCGGGTCGCCCATCGTGGCGGCCCTGGCGCAGGTCCTGGCCGGTCGCACCTTCGAGACCGGTCCGCGGGTCGCGGTCGTGGTCGACGGCCGGGAGCGCCCGGCGGCCGACGAGATCCGCGGGCGCTGGCCCGACGCCGTCGTCGTACCGGTCGCGCTCGGCGCCGAGGGACCGCGACTGCACGTCCAGCTGGCCGCCCACGGTCCCTACGACGCCGTCGTCGACCTCCTCCGACGCGGCTCGGGGCGGCGCCGCGAGCACCTGATGGGGCACCTGGACGCGGGTGGGGCGTGGATCAGGCGGACGGGCCAGGGTCCCGAGACCACGACCTCCGACCGCACCTCCCTGTCCGTCGTCCGCGACGACGAGGCGGCCGAGGTGCTGGCCCTCGAGCCCGGCCGCGGCCGCGTGCTCGACACGGTCCCGGGTGAGAGGTGGCGGGTCCGCAGCACGCTGCGCACCAGCGGGCCGCTGCCGGCCAACCCCACGCCCGAGGAGTACGACGCCCCGGACCTCTACCTCCGGGAGTACGACGACGTCGTCTGCCTGCCGCGCCAGCTCGTCGTCCAGCGCGGGCTGGTGCTGCCGGAGACGTTCACGACCGTGGAGCAGCACCGCCAGCGCAACGCGTTCCTCACCAAGACCGGCGTGGACTTCGCCGAGCCGCCGGACGGGCTGGCCGACGCCGTGCCGCTGCCCGGCCGGTGGTTCCACCTCGACAACCACATGGCCGGGCACTTCGGGCACGCGGTCAGTGAGCAGCTGTCGCACCTGTGGGGCTGGCAACGCGCCCGCGCGCTGCACCCGACGATGGGAGCGCTGGTCTTCGCCGAGTCCGGGGCGCTCACCGACTGGCAGCGCGACCTCCTGTCCGCCGGCGGGGTAGACCCCGAGGACGTGCACGTGGCCACGGCTCCGGTGCGGGTCGAGACGCTGGTCGGGTGCACCCCCATGTTCAGCCGTCCCGCCTACGTCCACCCGGCCATCCGGGCGACGTACGACGCCGTCGGCGCGGCGCTCGAGGCGCGGGCCGGCGCCGGTCCGAGCCCACGCCGGCTCTTCCTGGGGAGGCGCAGCGCCAAGCGCGCGTGCACCAACGCCGACGAGCTCACGGCGGAGTTCACGGCGGCGGAGTTCGAGGTGGTCCACCCGGAGGACCACCCGCTGGCCGAGCAGGTCGCGATGGTGCGGCGGGCCGAGGTCGTCGCCGGCTTCGCCGGAAGCGGCATGTTCCACGTCGCCTTGGCCGGGCGTCCTACCCATGTGGTCGTGGTCGCCTCCGAGTCCTACCCGGCCCACAACGAGTACCTGATGTCCGCGGTGCTCGGCCACCGGCTCGACGTCGTCGCGTGCGAGCCGGAGGTGCCGCGCGTCGACGGCCGGTTCGACCGGGAGAGCTTCCACTCCGACTTCACCTACCGGCCGGAGCGGGAGGGAATCTTCCTGCGCTCGGTGCTTGCCGAGCTCGCCTGAGCCGGGCGCGGGCAGCGGTGCCCCTACGATCGGGCGGGTGCGGATCATCCTCCACGCGGGCCTGCACAAGTCCGGGACCACGTCGCTCCAGGCGGGCTGGAGCGCTGCCTACGCCGAGCACCCGGACGTCTGGTACCCGCGGCGAGGCAAGGGGCCGCCGGGTCACCACGACCTGTTCCGCCCGCTGCTGGTGGCCTTCTCCGAGGGACGGGCCGCAGACCTGGCGGGAGCCCGGGCGCGGTACGCCCTCGGCGGGCAGCAGGGCCGGACCCTGTCCGAGGTCGTGGCAGACGCGGTCGCCCGCGGGACCGGCACGTTGCTGCTGTCCAGCGAGAGCCTGGACCGGGCCGTCGACGAGGACCGGCCCCAGCTGGTCGACGCCCTCGGCGGCCACGACCTGACCGTGGTGCTCACCGCGACCCGCCCGGCGCACCGCTGGTGCTCCGGCTGGCAGACCCTGGTCAAGCAGGGGCTGGCGCAGTATCCACGCGAGGCCGCCTCCCACGTCCTCGACTTCGCCGCGCTGCGTCCCGGCCGGCTCCAGGCCCTGTCCCGCGTCCTCCCCGCCGTACGCCGCGTCGTACGCCTGGTCCGCACGTCTCCTCCCGAGCCGGACCTCGCCGCCGGGCTCGCGGAGGCCCTCGGCCTGCCCGACGCGGCGCGTGCCTCCGGGCAGGGTGCCCGCAACACCTCGCTCGGCACCGACACCGAGGTGGTGCTGCGCCTGAACCGCGCGGGCCTCGCCCTGGGCGCCTCGCGGGAGGGACGGGAGCTGCTCGAGCGCCTGCGGGGCGAGGGGTTCGCCCACCGCGACGACGAGGGCCTGGCGGACCGCTACGCCCTGCCGGACGACTTCGACCGGCTCGCGGCAGACGAGGCCGCGTGGCTCGAGGGTCCCGCCGCCGCCGACGGGGTCGAGGTCGTGGACCCGCACCACGCCCTCGGGGACTGGAAGGACCTGACTCCGCCGGACTGGTACGCCGAGATCAGCCGGCGGGAGGCCGTGGTCCCCGCCCTGGACGAAGCCCTGGCGACGGCGGAGGACCTCGAGACGCAGCTGTGGCGAGCCCGGCAGGAGCTGTCGGTGCACCGGCGCCGCGCAGAGCGTGGGCGCTCGGGATGACCCACACCCTGCCCCTGGTGATGGGCGTCGTGAACGTCACGCCGGACTCGTTCAGCGACGGCGGCCTGTACGCCGACGCGGCCAGCGCGATCGCGCACGGCGAGCAGCTGCTGGCCGACGGCGCCGACATCCTCGACGTCGGCGGGGAGTCCACCCGGCCCGGCGCCACCCGGCCGCTCGTGGAGGAGGAGCTGGACCGGGTGATCCCCGTGATCACCGCACTGGCGGCGCAGGGCGCGACGATGTCGGTGGACACGATGCGCCACGAGGTCGCTCTGGCCGCGCTGGCCGCGGGCGCGAGCATCGTCAACGACGTGTCCGGCGGCCTCGCCGACCCGGAGATCCTTCGCGTCGTGGCCGACTCCGGGGCGACGTACGTCGCGATGCACTGGCGGGCGCACGCCGACCACATGACCGACTTCGCGACCTACGACAACCCCGGCGGCGTGGTCGCCGCGGTGCGCGACGAGCTGGCCGAGCGGGTCGAGGCGGCGCTCGCCGCGGGCGTGGCCCCCGAGCGGCTGGTCCTCGACCCGGGTCTGGGGTTCGCCAAGCACGGGGACCACAACTGGCAGCTGCTCGCCGACCTCGGGCCGATCAAGGCGCTGGGCCACCCGCTCCTGGTCGGCGCGAGCCGCAAGTCCTTCCTCGGCACCCTGCTCGCCGACGCCGACGGCCACCCGCGCCCGGTGGCTGGCCGCGAGGACGCCACCACCGCCCTGAGCGTGGTGCTCGCCCGGGAGGGGGTGTGGGGCCTGCGGGTTCACGACGTACGCTCCACCCGCGACGCCCTGCGAGTGCTGGACGCACTCGCCACCGCTCGGGAGGAGGGCGACAGATGACCGACGAGCTCGCCCTGACGGGGCTGGAGTGCTGGGGTCACCACGGCGTTTTCGAGCACGAACGCCGCGAGGGGCAGCAGTTCGTCATCGACCTCGTCCTGGGCATCGACACGTCCGCCGCGGCGGCCTCGGACGACTTGTCAGCGACCGTCGACTACGGAAGTCTCGCGTTGTCGGTGAAAGCCGCCGTCGAGAAGGATCCGGTCGACCTGATCGAGACGCTCGCCCACCGGATCGCGGAGGTCTGCCTCTTGGACAGCCGTGTTGAATGGGTGCGCGTCACGGTCCACAAGCCAGACGCACCCATCGATGCGACGTTCTCGGACGTCGCGTTGACGATCACTCGCGCGAAGACCCAGGAGGGCCACCCGTGACCGAGACCCCCAACCCCAACATCATCGATGCCGACACGTTGACGGGCGAGATGCGCCCGATCCGCCGGGCGGTGCTGGCACTGGGGTCCAACCTCGGGGAGCGGATGGACAACCTGCAGGGCGCCGTGCGGGCCCTGGCGGACACCCCCGACGTCTGGGTCACCGGCGTGTCGCCGGTCTACGAGACCGACCCGGTCGACGCGCCCGACGGCTCGGACATGTTCCTCAACGCGATCGTCCTCGCGGACACCACGCTGGCCGCGTCGCGGCTGATGGACCGCGCCCTCGCGATCGAGGACGCCTTCGACCGCGAGCGCAGCGAGGTCAAGAACGCCCCGCGCACCCTCGACGTCGACCTCATCGTGGTCGGCGACCGCCGGTCCGACGACGACCAGCTCCGCCTCCCGCACCCGCGGGCCGCCGAGCGGGCCTTCGTGCTGCGGCCCTGGCTCGACCTCGACCCGCAGGCGGAGTTCCCCGACCAGGGCCCGGTGGCCGACCTGCTCTCCGCCGTCGGCGAGGGCGGCATCGCGCGCCGCGACGACCTGGTCCTCGAGCTCGAGTGATCGAGAAGCGTTGACCCGAGAGGGCCCTTTCCCTCCGGACGACGACCGGGACGAGCGACCGGAACCCGAGGGGACGCTGCGGCCGCTGTCGTACGCCGTCGTCACCGCCTGGGCGGTCGCCGGTCTGGTGCTGGGCTGGCTCTGGCACCCCGTGGCCGAGCGGCTGACCGGGACGACGGCGCCGGTCATCTCGTGGTTCCAGCCCGCCGCCCTGTGGCTGGTCGCGGGAGTCATCGGGATCACGTGGTGGCAGACCTACCGGGCGGTCCAGGTACGCCGCGAGCGGCTGGAGCCGCACCAGGCGGTGAACCGGCTGGTGCTGGCCCGCGCCGGTGCGCTGGTCGGTGCGCTGGTCGCCGGCGGGTACGCCGGCTACGCCCTGAGCTGGCTCGGGGACCCGGCCGAGCTGGCCGGCCAGCGCATCCTGCGCAGCGTCGTGGCGGTGCTCGCGGGGGCCCTGATGGTCGTCGGAGCGCTTCTCCTCGAACGAGCGTGTCGCGTCCGGAAGCCCCCCACCAACCCATAACCTGCTGAGCATGGCTTCCCCATCTGCAACACAGGCCACACGGAGACGTCAGCGGTCCATCCGCGTGACGGCCGCCGTGGGCCTGATCGTGCTCGCTGCCCTGGTCGTCGCCGGTGCAGCCCTGAGCGGCTCGTGGCTCCTGGTCACGATCGCCGCAGGGCTCGGTGTCGCCCTCGGCGCCGCGGCCACCCGGATCACCCACACCGAGCTGGTCGCGTCCAGGGTCGAGGCCGCGCGGGACCGCGCGGAACAGGCCAACGCCTACAACGAGCTCACCGACGTCCGCACGGCCGACCACGCGTCGTACGTCGAGAACGTGCGCCTCCAGCTCTCGTCCAAGGAGCGCGCGCTCGAGGACCTCGAGCTGGCGCTCTCCCTCTCCCAGCGCCGGGCCGCCACCTCCACCCGCAAGCGCAACGCCGAGGGGCGCCGCGCCGCCGGCCTCCAGGTCCAGCTCGGCGGCGCCGAGGAGCGGGCCGCGATGGCCCAGCTCCGCGTCGTCGAGCTCGAGCAGGAGGTCCTCGCCCTGCGCGCCGAGCTCGACACGGTCACCGCCGCCTGGCACGAGGCGGAGAACGTTCGCAAGCACGCGTAGCCGAGACGCAATGGGAGCGGGCGAGTGCAGCGAGCGCAGCGCGCGCGCCCCGCGATCGGGCCAGGGCCGAAGCTCGCGGGGGTAATGAACGGCAGGATGAGCTCTTGTGATCCCCGAGGAGAGCCGGTTCGAGACCGACCCGGAGGAGCTGGTCGAGTCGTCGGCCGGACTGCCCGAGGGATGGCTGGTCGGTACGCCGGACCCTGACGACCTCGGCGACCTTCGCCGGCTCACCGAGCTGCTGCGCGCGCACGAGCGGGAGGGTCGAGGCTGGGCCGGGGCCGGCAAGGACGACGTGCTCGTCGAGGTGTCCGACCACGGGCTGCGGACCCGGCAGAACGTCGTCGTCCGCGACGAGGCCGGGCTGATCCGGGCGTGGGGGAGCGTGCACGACCGCGCCACGGGCCGGATGCTGTTCCTGCACGTCGTCGAGCGCGGGCTGCCCGAGCCGGTGGGCCGGACCTGCTCGGACCTGCTCGTCGAGTGGGCGGTGGGCCAGGCCCGCGAGGTCGGTGCGGCGCGCGGCCTGCCGGTGCAGCAGATCGACACCGGCGCGTACGTCGACGACGAGCGGCAGCGGCGCTGGCTCGCTCACGCCGGCTTCATCCAGGTCCGCACCTGGTGGCAGATGAAGCGACCGGTCACCCCCGACGAGAGGGATCTGGTCGACGACCCCGCGCGCTGGGAGCGGGACGGCGTCGTCATCAGGCTGGTGGAGTGCGAGGACGACGCGGGGACGCCGGTCGAGGTCGACCTGCGCGCCGTCCACGACGTGCTCGAGGCATCGTTCACCGACCACTTCAACTCCAAGCCGGAGACCTTCGACGAGTTCTTGTTCCGCCTGCGCCAGGATCCCGGGCACCGCTGGGACCACTGGTGGCTGGCCGAGGTCGACGGCCGCCCCGCGGGGGCGCTGGTCGGGACCGAGTCCGGCTCCGGGTCCTACGTCGCGTACATCGGCGTCATCGGGCTGGCCCGCGGGCGTGGGGTCGCCAAGGGGCTGCTGCGGACGGTGATCGCGGACGCCGCCGCGCGGGGCCGCGACCACGTCGGGCTCGAGGTGGACGCCGACTCACCGACCGGCGCGGACCGGCTCTACCGGGGCCTCGGCTGGGAGACGTCGTACGTCACCGAGTCGTGGCACCGCGACGTGCCCGTCACGTGATCGGCTGCACGTGGTGGGGCCACTCGACCGCCACCGTGGAGCTGGGCGACACCCGGGTGGCGACCGACCCGCTGCTCACGGACCGGCTGCTGCACCTAGTGAGGAGTACGCCGACCCCGACACCCGCGGCTGCACAGGCGGACCTCGTGCTGGTCTCGCACCTGCACCACGACCACTGCCACCGGCCGTCGCTGGCGCGCTATTCGCCCGACGTACCGGTCCTCGCGCCGCGCGGCGCCGAGCGGCTGCTGGCCCGGCTCGCGGGGGACCGGCTGCTCCTGGTCGAGCCGGGTGACGTCGTCGAGCGCGCCGGCGTCCGGGTGGAGGTGCTGGCGGCCACCCACGACGGACGCCGGCACCCGCTGTCGCGCGAGCACCCGCCGGCGCTGGGCTTCCGGTTCCGCAACGACGCCGGCTCGTGCTGGTTCCCCGGCGACACCGAGCTCCGCGACGACATGGCCGACGTCGACCCGGTCGACCTGGCGCTGGTCCCCGTCGGCGGCTGGGGGCCGACCCTGGAGGAGGGCCACCTCGACCCCGACGAGGCCGCGGAGGCGGTGCGACGGGTGGGCGCGCGCTGGGCGGTGCCGGTGCACTGGGGCACGTTCTGGCCGATGGGTCTGGAGTACGTCGCCCGCGACAACCACGAGCGGCTGTTCACCACGCCGGGGCCGAGGTTCGCCGAGGCGATGGCCGGCTCCTCCGTCGAGGCCGTGGTGCTGGCGCCGGGGGAGCGCGCCGAGCGTCCTCCCGCGCGCTAGTTCGTCATTCCCAACAGGCCGCGTCAGGCGTAGCCTCACGCGCAGCGGGGTCATCCCATTGGGGGGCGCACATGAACGACATGACCAGCGGCGACGAGTCCAACGCATCGCCGGCCGACGTGAAGGCGGCGGCCTACGCCAGGGCAATGGCCGCGACCGAGAACGCCATGAAAGAGGGCCGACTGCTTCAAGACGCGGACATCGCCACGACGAACGTCCTGAACCGGTTCCGGGGCTCCGAGCTCATGGGCAAGGTGATGGCCCGGGGCATCTGGTTCGACGAGGACTTCAACCCGCCCGACCCTGGGTCGGACAGAGACCCCGACGACCCTTGGCATCAGCACCATCCGGTTCCGATCGACGTCAATTCGCCGTGGTGACGGGTGACACTGCTCGCGGGAGCGGTCGCCGATCTGGGTGACCTGCTCGACCCCGAACCCGTCGAGGACTTCTGGGACCAGCACTGGGAGCGCTCTCCTCTGGTCCTCCGAGGTGGACGTGACCACAAGTACGACGGTCTCTTCTCGATGTCGGACCTGGATCGGCTGCTGTCGTCCGGCAGTGTCCCGATCTCGGCGATCGGTCTGGTGGCGTCGGGACAGACGATCCCGCTCCGGACGCCTCCCGGAGGTCTGCCTGACAGCGATGCCCTCCTGGAAGCCGCCTACCGTGAGTTCTCGGGTGGCGCGAGCATGGTCCTGCGATCGGTGCAGGAGAACCAGCCCGCGCTCCGAGCACTCTGCGAGCAGCTCAGCCGACAGTTCGTCGCGCGGATCAACGCCAACGCGTATCTGACGCCGCGAGGCGCACAGGGGCTGCTTCCGCATCACGACACGCACGACGTGCTGGTCCTCCAAGTCACGGGGTCGAAGCATTGGCGGCTCTACGAGTCGCCCCTCCGCCTCCCGGTCTCGTCACAGGGCTTCAGCCACGCGACAGACGAGGTCGGCGAGGTGACCGAGGAATTCACCTTGGGGCCCGGGGATCTCCTCTACCTCCCACGCGGTGTCGTTCACGACGCTCACAGCGAGGATGTCAGCTCGCTCCACCTGACGATCGGCATCTTCCCGCTGCTGTGGGCAGACGTGCTGCGGTCGGCTCTGGAAGCAGCGATCGCGGGGGAATCGCGGCTGCGCGAGTCGGTTCCGTTCGGGCACCCGGTGGGGCTCGATGACACGCACGGTCTCGCCGACGAGTTCCAGAGACTCTGGGCTCTCGTCGCCGACGAGGTTGCAGTCGCCGCTTTGATGGACGACGCGTTGGCCGATGCACGCTCGGATCACCTGGCTCCGAGTGCACGCGGACGACTGCTCGACCTGCATGCCGAGGACGAGGTGGATGTCACGACCCGGCTCAGCCGTCGTCCCCTGACGGATTGGTCACTGACCCGCGACGGTGAACATGTGAGTCTCGTCTTCTCCAACAAGGCTGTTCGCTTCCCGGGCTTCGTGGAGCCGCAGCTCAGGTTCGTAACGGAGGCAGCGGACGTAGCGGTGACGGACCTGCCCCCTGGCTTGGACGACGCGAGTGCGCTCGTGCTGCTCAAGAGGCTCCTGCGTGAGGGCTTCCTGACCACGTCCGTCACGAGCTGAAGGCGCAGGCGCGCCGAGCCGACTCGACTCAGGCAGCCGGCTCGGTCAGCGAGGCCCGCAACGCCTTGTGGATCCCGTTGGGAGTGAGCACGCCGACGAACTGGGTGCCGTCGCGGACACCTACGACACCCTTGTCGCTACGCAGCAGCACCGCCAGGGCCTCCTCGAGTGAGGCTGAGGCGTCGACGGTGTCGCCGAGGTCGCCGGTGTTGATGCCGTCGATCGGCTCGAGGTGGGCGCGGTCGATCTGGGTCACCGTGAGGCGCCGGAGGCCCTTGGTGGCACCGACGAAGTCCTCCACGAACTCGTCGGCCGGGTGGCCGAGCAGCTCGGCGGGAGTGCCGTACTGCGCGAGCCGGCCGCCGGTCGCGAAGATCGCGACGCGGTCACCCATCCGGACCGCCTCGTCGATGTCGTGGGTGACCATCACGACGGTCTTGCCGAGCTCGGACTGCAGGCGCAGGAACTCGTCCTGCAGCCGGACCCGGACCACCGGGTCGACGGCGCCGAACGGCTCGTCCATCAGCAGTACGGGCGGGTTCGCGGCCAGCGCCCGCGCCACGCCGACCCGCTGCTGCTGGCCGCCGGAGAGCTGATGCGGGTAGCGGTCGCCGTACGTCGCGGCGTCCAGCCCGACCGTGTCGAGCAGCTCGCGGGCGCGGTCGCGGGCGACCGACTTCGACTCGCCGTAGAGCAGCGGCACCGTCATCACGTTGGTGAGGATCTTCTGGTGCGGGAACAGCCCGATCTGCTGGATGACGTAGCCGATCCCGCGGCGGAGCTTCACCGGGTCGGACCGGGTGACATCGACGCCGTCGATCTCGATGGTCCCGGTGGTGGGCTCGATCAGCCGGTTGATCATCTTGAGCGTGGTGGACTTGCCGCACCCCGAGGGTCCGACCAGGACGACCAGCTCACCGGCTTCGATGTCGAGATCGAGCTCGTGTACGGCGACGGTGCCGTCGTCGTAGGTCTTGCCCACCCCGGTCAGCCGGATCATGGTTTGTCCAGTAACCCGATCGGTAACCTGCATGCCGTGACCCTACTGGCGGTGGCGGCCGGCACGGCGGCGTCGGCGTCGTCCGCGGACGGGCCGAGCTGCTACAGCCGGCTCACCAACGAGTGGATCTGCCGCCAGTACGTCGAGGACTTCCGGCCCGAGATCCAGCACGCGACCATCGAGCACCTGCAGATCACCGCGCTCTCGGTCCTGCTCGGCATCCTCATCGCCTTCCCGCTGGCGCTGGTCGCCCGCCGGTTCACGAGGCTGGAGTCGTCGGTGGTCGGCATCGCCACGGGGATCTACACGGTCCCGTCGCTGGCGCTGCTGCCGCTGATGGTCCCGTTCACCGGCCTCTCCAAGACCACCGTCGTGATCGCGCTGGCGCTCTACGCGCTGACGATCCTGGTCCGGGCCATGCTCGAGGGGCTCCGCGCGGTGCCCGACGAGGTCGTGGAGTCGGCTCGCGGGCTCGGGTACGGCGCCACCCGCTTGCTGTTCCGGGTCGAGCTGCCGCTGGCCATCCCGGTGATCATGGCCGGGCTGCGGGTGGCCACCGTGTCGACCGTCGCGCTGACCACCATCGGCTCCTTGGTGGCCTACGGCGGCCTGGGCAACCTGATCAAGGAAGGCGTGTCGACCAACTTCCGCGCCGAGCTGTTCACCGCCTCGGTCCTCTGCGTCGTGCTCGCGGTCCTCCTCGACGTCCTCATCGTGCTGGCGCAGCGAGTGCTGACGCCCTGGACCCGAGGGAGGCGTACGGCATGACCGTCTTCGGCGACACCTGGGACTACCTCACGACGTGGGCGAACTGGACCGGCGACCGCGGCATGCTCCACCTGATGGAGCAGCAGCTGCTGCTCACGATCACCGCGCTCCTCATGGCGCTGGTGGTCGGGCTGCCCGTGGCGCTGTGGCTGGGCCACCTCGGCAAGGGCGGCTTCCTCGCCATCAACATCACCAACATCGGCCGGGCGATCCCGACGTTCGCGCTGCTCGCCCTCTTCGTCACCGCCGACTTCCCCGGCGTACGCGAGTTCGGTCCCTACGGCCGGGCCGGCCTGGCCACGCTGCTTGCGCTGGCGCTCTTCGCGCTGCCGCCGATCATCACCAACTCCTACGTCGCCGTGCGCGAGGTGCCGGCCGACGTCAAGCAGGCCGCCGACGGCATGGGGATGACCGGGTCCCAGAAGTTCTTCAAGGTCGAGCTCCCGCTCGCGCTGCCGCTCATCGCCAGCGGCGTACGCCTCGCCCTCGTCCAGGTCTGGGCGACGGCCACGATCGCGGCGCTGGTGGCCGGCCCCGGCCTGGGCCGGGTGATCACCGACGGCTTCTTCCGCACCAACTATGGGAAGGGCATCGCCGGCGCGGTCGTCGTGGGACTCGTGGCGCTGGTCCTCGAGCTGCTCGCCGCGTCGCTCCAGCGGCTGGTGGCGCCCACCCCTAGGGGTGGGCGTAACGGATCGTCACCCAAACGTGACGATGGAATGTCGGTGGGTACCCCTAGCGTTGCCGCCGACGCCGGCTGAACTCGGGGCGGCCGGCTCCAGCACCGCCCCTGCACCATCCGGACACGCGTGGCCGACCGGCCACGGGACACAGAAGGAACACCATGTCTCTCAGACGATCTCTCGCCGCGGTGCTCTCCGTCGGCACGCTCTTCCTTGCCACCGCGTGTGCCGGTGACGACCTCGACTCCGACTCCGGCTCCGCGTCCGACGACACCAGCAGCACCGCTCCGTCGACGGAGACCTCTGCCTCGGAGTCGGCGGGCACTGCGGCCGGCGGGCCGATCACCCTGGCCGGCCAGGCCTTCCCCGAGGCGGCACTGGTCGCCGCGATGTACCAGCAGGTCCTGGAGAACGCCGGCTACACGGTCACCACCAAGCTCGTCGACTCGCGCGACGGCTACATGGCCGACTTCCCCGGCGGGGTCGACATCGTGCCGGAGTACGTCGGCGGCATCGTCAACTTCCTCAACAGCGCCAAGAACGGCGAGAACGCCGAGCCGTTCGAGGCCGGCGACGGCACCGAGCTGGCCGAGGCCGGCAAGCCTCTGCTCGACGAGGCCGGCATCACCCTGCTGCCCGTCTCGCCGGCCACGGACACCAACGCCTTCATGGTCACCAAGGACTACTCCGAGTCCAACGGTGTCACCAAGCTTTCCGACCTCGAGGGCGTCAGCGTCAAGCTCGCCGCCGCCCCCGACTGCGAGGGCCGGCTCGACTGCGAGGGCGGCCTGACCGACCAGTACGGCATCGACGTCACCGAGGTGCTGCCGCTCGGCTACGCCAGCGACCAGACCTACCAGTCCGTGCTCAGCGGCGAGTCCGAGCTCGGCGAGACCAGCACGACCGACGGCACCCTGGAGTCCCAGGGCCTGGTCGTGCTCGAGGACGACAAGCAGATCCAGCCGGCCCAGAACCTCGTGCCGGCCGTGTCGACGGAGTTCCTCACCGCCCACCCGGACATTGCGGACCTCATCAACCCGCTGATGGCGGCGCTCACCACGGAGAACCTCACCGAGCTCAACAGCAAGGTGGCGGTCGACCGGGCGAAGCCGGAGGACGTCGCCAAGGACTTCCTCACCGAGAACGGCCTGCTGTAACCGCTTCGACACGGGCGGCAGATTCACCGGGTACCCGGTGAATCTGCCGCTTGTGTCAAGAAACTGCCAGACGCCCCGCATTTGGCGGCCTGCCCGTAGGAAACTGCTGCTTCCCGGCTGGAGTTCCTTACGGGCAGCGACAGTTTCACCGGGTACCCGGTGAAACTGCCCGGGGCCTCACCTCTCGGTGGACCGGACCTCGAGCGCCTGGGGCGCGACGGTGGTCAGGTCCAGCACCGGTACGTCGAGCCGCCGGCCGTCGGGCGTCTCGACCCGGTCGAGCGGCCGGCCGAGGTCGCGCGCGTACGCCACCACCGCGGCGGCGTCCTCGCGGCGGCCCTGCTCGACCAGCCAGCCGACCAGCCGGTCCGCGGGCAGCAGACCCGAATGGGTGAGGGAGCGGGAGGCCCAGATGGAGACGACGCCCGTGCGGAGCAGGTCCCACCACTCGTCGTCGCAGCCCGGGATCTCCGCGAAGTAGCGGTGCAGGTCGCCGGCGAGCACCCGGTCGCGGAAGACCGAGGTGACCTTCGGGGCGCCGTACTCCTCGACCGAGCGCAGTGACGCCAGCTTGGTCTCCCAGCGGTCGCGCAGGTCCTGTATCGACGAGCGCTGCTGGGTGATCGAGGTGCCGTCCGAGCGGATCCGCCAGTGGTAGACGACGTCCGGGACGATCCCGAACCGCCGCGCGCGCAGGTACGCCAGCGTGGTGGTCGGCTGGTCCTCGTAGCGCACCCCCTCGGGCCACGACAGCCCGGTGTCGCGCCAGAAGTCGGCGCGGAACACCTTGTTCCACGCGAACACGTCGCCGAGGATCTCCGGCAGGCTGTCGATGACGAGGTCCATCCGCTGCCGGTGCAGACGCTTCATCCACGGCGGCTCGGCCAGCCGGCCGTCCTCCCAGCGGGCCACCGAGCCGGTCACGAAGTCCGACCCGCTGCGGTTGAGCTGTTTCAGAAGTGCCGCGTAGGCGCCCGGCGGCACCACGTCGTCGGAGTCGGCGAACGCGAGCAGGTCGCCGGCGGCGTGCCGCAGCCCCTCGTTGCGCGCCGCCCCGAGCCCGTGGTTCTCGGTGTGCACCACGCGCACCCGCTGGTCGCGCGCGGCGTAGGACTCCGCGATCTCGCCCGACTCGTCCGGTGAGCCGTCGTCGACGACGACCACCTCGAGCCCGGTGCGACCCAGGTCGACGGACTGCGCGAGCACCGAGTCGAGGCAGGCCGGCAGGTACTTCGCGACGTCGTACGCCGGCACGACGACGCTGAGCAGCGACGGCCGGCGCGAGAACATGGGCGCCACGCTAGCCACCGTTAGGCTTGCGCCCCGTGACGACCGCCCCTGAGCCGCCCGGCAACGAGCTGAGCCTGACCGACGCGGCGACGTACCCGCGCAAGGTGCTGTTCGTCGCGGGCGCGGGCCGCAGCGGCACCAGCACCATGGCCGGCCTGATGCGGATCATGGGGCTGCACGTCCCCCAGCCCGAGGTGACCGCCGACGAGACGAACCCCAAGGGGTTCGGTGAGCCGCGCTGGGTGGTCGACCACCACGACCGGCTGCTCAGGGAGGCCCTGGTCCAGGTCAGCGACTCCCGGCCGGAGGCGTGGTTCGAGACCGGCCGGGTGTCCACCCGCGAGCCCGAGCGGATCGCCACCGCCGACTGGTTGGAGAGCCACTTCCAGGTCAGCCCCGAGCTGGTGGTGAAGGACCCGCGACTGGGCTGGTTCCTCGGCCTGTGGCGGGTCGCCGCGGTCCGCACCGGCGCCACGCCCGTGTTCGCGACCATGCTCCGCCCGCCGAGCGAGGTGGTCGGCAGCAAGCAGACCTACTACGCCAACCGGCTCGGCTCGGCGCACCTGGCCGCGAGCTGGCTGAACATGATGCTGCACACCGAGCGCGGCACGCGTGAGTCGGTCGCGGACGGCGGCCGGGTCTTCGTCCGCTACGGCGACCTCCTCGACGACTGGGTGAAGTCGTCGATGCACGTGGCCGAGACGCTCCAGCTCCAGCACGTGCTGCACGCCGACAGCGAGCAGATCCGCGAGGGTCACCGGTTCGTCGACCCCGGGCTGCGCCGGATGAGCCAGACCCTCGAGGACCTCGGCCTCCCCAAGCAGCTGCACGAGCTCACCGGGGCCACGTGGGACGAGCTCAACAAGCTCGCCGACCCCGGCGGTGACACCCCTGCGGTGCACGAAGCCCTCGACCAGCTCCGCGAGGCGTACGTCGACCTCTACGAGGAGTCCGCCGCGATCTCGCGCTCCTCGGTCGTGGCGGCCGAGCAGCGCCTCAAGCGGCAGAAGGGCCCGGGTACGGCGGTCGAGCTCCACGGCGCGAGCCGGATCCCGCACGGCGTACGCGCCGCGATCCCGCCGTCAGTCCGCCGCGGGCTGCGCAGGATGGCGGGCCGCGAACGACCCGAGACCCCATGAGCGACGCTGGCATCCAGAACCTCGAGGGCCACACCGACTACGACATCACCTGGCCCTGGACGAGGCCGGGCGGCCTCCGCCCAGGCGCCACCGCCGTCCTGCGCGTGAAGGACGAGGCTCGGAGCATGCCGTGGGTGCTCCCACCGCTGCTGCGGGCCTGCGACCACGTGCTGGTCGTCGACAACGGCTCGACGGACGGCACCCCCGAGGTGACCGCCGCGACCGCCGCGACGGCCGGGCTCGCGGGCAAGCTCAGCCAGGCGACCTACCCGTTCAGCGTGGCCCGCGCCGGCGCAGAGCACCTCGCCCAGCCGGAGCACTCGGTGCACTCACTGGCCTACTTCTACAACTGGTGCTTCGCGCAGGTGGAGACCCGCTACTCGTGGAAGTGGGACGGCGACATGGTCCTCACCACCGAGGGCGAGGTGTCGATCGGCGACCTGGGCTGGCAGGTCGGCGACGTCCAGTCGATCATCCGGGTGCCGCGGCACGGGCTCTACCTCGAGAGCGACTCCAAGGGCTACCTCGACCTAGGGCTGCGCAACGCCGAGGAGTGGGGCTTCCCGATCGGCCCCGACTTCGTGTTCACCAAGGCCTACGAGTGGGAGATCCGTACGACGCCCGACCCGGTCCGCTCGATCGGCCTGCCCCACGGGCTGTGCGTCGAGCTCAAGTACCTCGACGGCGACGAGTTCGCGCACTGGACCGACCCGACGTCGTTCGCGACCAGCTACCGCAACAAGCGCAAGCGTCGCGAGTGGACCGTCTACAACGCCCTGCTGGAGGGCACGGTGCTGCCCGGCGTGCACGAGATCACCGCGCCCGCCGGCGTGCACATCGTCGACCACGTCACCCAGGAGTGGCTGCCCCGCGCGCCGCGCCCACTGGAGGTCGGGCTGCCCGAGCTCGCCCCGCTGTCGCCGGCCCAGCAGGGCCTGGCCCGCGTCAACCCCACGTAGTCCTCGGGGCGATGTCGCCCTCATCACGTCGCCTGGGGTGTCTGCGCGGGAAACTTCCCCGTACCGTTGTCGTTGAACACGACGAAGTAGTCCGGTACCCACCCCGGCCTCTCCTCCGGGAGAGGTGGTCGGAGGGATTGGAACGAAAGAGGTTCGGATGTCCCGCATGCGCGTGGGTGTCGTCGGCGCCGGTCGCGTCGGCGCCGTGCTGGGTGCCGCCCTGCACGCTGCCGGCCATGAAGTCGTGGCGGCCGCCGGCGAGTCCGACGCCTCGCAGCGCCGGATCGCGGAGCTGCTGCCGGGCGTCCGTCGTGACAAGCCGACCGCCGTGGCTCGAGACAGCGACCTGCTGCTGCTCGCCGTCCCCGACGACATGCTCGCCAACGTCGTGCGGATGCTCGCCGACAGCGGCGCGATCCACCCGGGTCAGCACGTCGTGCACACGTCCGGCCGGCACGGACTGGCCGTGCTCGAGCCGGCCCGTCGGGTCGGCGCTCACATCGCCGCGATGCACCCGGCGATGACGTTCACCGGTACGGCGGTGGACCTCGACCGGCTCGCCGGCACCGTCTTCGGGCTGACGGCGGACGCGTCGGAGCGCGCGTTGGTCGAGTCCCTGGTCGCCGACCTCGGCGGCACCCCGATGTGGGTGCCCGAGGAGATGCGCACGCTCTACCACGCCGGCCTCGCGCACGGCGCCAACCACCTGGTCACCCTCGTGACCGAGGCGATGGAGATCCTCTCCGCGGCCGGCGCCGCCGACCCGGCCGACACCCTGCGCCCGCTGCTGACGGCCGCCCTCGACAACGCGCTCGAGCAGGGCGACGCGGCGCTGACCGGGCCGATCGTCCGCGGCGACCTCGGCACCGTTCGCGCCCACCTCGAGGACATCACGGCCAACGCGCCTCAGACCCTGGGGTCCTACGTCGCCCTGGCCCGCGCCACCCTCGACCGCGCCGTGACCGACGGCCGGGTCGTGCCGATCCGGGCCGCGCGCATCCGCGACCTGCTCGACGCCGCCGTGGCCGGCAAGGACCTCCGCGCAGTCCGATGACCGACTCGCCCCTCCTCGCGCACACCCGCGAGGAGCTCGACGCACTCCTCTCCGACCCGCGCGGCGAGGGACGGCTGATCGGCTTCGTGCCCACCATGGGGGCGCTGCACGAGGGCCACGCGAGCCTGCTGCGCGTCGCCCGGGAGCGGGTCGTCGACGGTCCGGTCGTTGCGTCGATCTTCGTGAACCCGCTGCAGTTCGGTCCCACCGAGGACCTCGAGCGCTACCCGCGCACCCTCGACGCCGATCTCGAGATCTGCGGACGGGAGGGCGTGGACGTGGTGTTCGCACCGGCCGTCGAGGAGGTCTACCCGGGCTGGCCCGCGCCGCCGCAGGTGACGGTCGAGCCCGGTCCCCTGGCCACGATGCTCGAGGGCCGGACCCGGCCGGGCCACTTCCGCGGCGTGCTCACCGTGGTCGCCAAGCTCCTCGGCCTGGTGCGGCCGGACGTCGCGATCTTCGGCCAGAAGGACTACCAGCAGCTGGTGCTGGTCCGCCGGATGGTCGACGACCTCTGCCTGCGGGTCGAGATCGTCGGCGGCGAGACCCAGCGTGAGGCCGACGGCCTGGCGCTCTCCAGCCGCAACCGCTACCTCGACCTCGACCAGCGCCTGGAGGCGGTCGCGCTCAGCCGAGCCGTGCGGGCCGCGCAGGTGGACGCCGAGCGTGGCGTGCACGCCGCGCTGGGAGCGGCCCGAGCCGCGCTGCGCGCGACCCACGGGGTCGACCTCGACTACCTCGTGATCACCGACCCGGACCTCGGCGAGTTGCCCCGCGACGTACCGCCCGGGACCGAGGCCCGGATCCTCGTCGCCGCCAAGGTCGGCGGCACCCGCCTGATCGACAACCTCCCCCTCACCGTCGGAAGGTCGGACTGATGCTCCGCACGATGATGAAGAGCAAGATCCACCGGGCGACCGTGACGCAGGCCGACCTGCACTACGTCGGCTCCGTGACCGTCGACGAGGACCTGCTCGACGCGGCCGACCTGCTCCCCGGCGAGCTCGTGCACATCGTCGACGTGACCAACGGCGCCCGCCTCGAGACCTACACGATCGCCGGCGAGCGGGGCAGCGGCGTGCTCGGCATCAACGGTGCCGCGGCCCGGCTCGTGCACCCCGGAGACGTCGTGATCCTGATCGGCTACGGCCAGATGGACACCGCCGAGGCCAGGGAGCTCGAGCCGCGCGTGGTGTTCGTCGACGCCGACAACAGGATCATCGGGCGGGGGTCCGACCCGGCCGAGACGTTCGGCGGCAGTGGGCTGGTCCGGGGCGACCTGACCGGGGCTCGCTAGATTCCTCTGGTGGAGCTCTTCGGATGACAGGGCCAGTACGCCGGCTCCCGGGGCGCCTCAGCGCGCCGGACCCCGGCTGGACGACGACCGCCGACGTCGTCGTCATCGGCACCGGCATCGCCGGCCTCACGGCCGCGCTCAGGCTCCGCGACGCCCTGCCGTCGGGTGGGGACAAGGTGCTGGTGGTCACCAAGGACGTGCTCGCCGCCGGTTCCACGCAGTGGGCGCAGGGCGGCATCGCCGCCGCGCTCGGGCCGGGGGACACCCCCGAGCAGCACGAGTTCGACACCCTCGTGGCCGGCGCCGGTGCCTGTGACCTCGACGCGGTGCGGGTCCTTGTCCGGGAGGGCCCCGAGGCGGTCCGCGAGCTGATCGCGCTCGGCACCAACTTCGACCACAGCGCCGACGGCGAGCTGTCGCTGACCCGGGAGGGCGGCCACCACCGCGACCGGATCGCGCACGCCGGCGGCGACGCTACCGGCGCGGAGATCCAGCGGGCGCTGATCGCCGCCGTCGAGCGGGCGCCCGAGATCGAGGTGATCCAGCACGCCCTCGCCGTCGACCTCCTGCTGGCCGAGGATGGTGGCGTCGCGGGTGTGACCCTCCACGTGATCGGTGAGGGTGTCCGCGACGGGGTGGGCGCCGTGCACTGCCGGGCCGTCGTACTCGCATCCGGTGGCCTCGGCCAGGTGTTCTCCCAGACCACCAACCCGGCCGTGTCGACCGGCGACGGCATGGCGCTCGCCCTGCGGGCCGGTGCGACCCTGCGCGACCTGGAGTTCGTCCAGTTCCACCCGACGGTCATGTACCTCGGCCCTGACTCGCGCGGCCAGCAGCCGCTCATCTCCGAGGCGGTCCGTGGCGAGGGCGCCTTCCTCGTCGACTTCGACGGCGAGCGGTTCATGCAGGGCGTCCACGAGCTCGCCGACCTCGCGCCGCGTGACGTGGTCGCCAAGGCGATCATGCGCCGCATGCTCGAGACCGGGCAGCCGCACATGTGGCTCGACGCCCGGCACCTGGGGGCCGACTTCTGGGAGCGCCGGTTCCCGACCATCCTCGCCACCGCCCGGTCGCACGGCGTCGACCCGGTCACCGACCTGATCCCGGTCGCGCCCGCCTGCCACTACGCCAGCGGCGGGGTCCGCACCGACCTCTGGGGCCGCTCCGACCTGCCGGGCCTCTACGCGACCGGCGAGGCCGCCTGCTCCGGCGTGCACGGCGCGAACCGGCTGGCCTCCAACTCGCTCCTCGAGGGGCTCGTCTTCTCGCGCCGCATCGCCGAAGTGCTTCCGGGCGAGCTGCGTGACTGGGCCGACCCGGCCGTGGACCGGCGTACCGCCGGCTTGGTGCCCGGCGGGCTGCGCCGCGAGCTGCAGGAGACCATGTCGGCCGAGGTCGGGGTGCTCCGCAACGCAAGCGGGCTGGCCGAGGCCACCGCCGAGCTCGACAAGCTGGCCGGCGTGGTCGCCGAGGTCGTCGACCTGGAGTCGTGGGAGACCACCAACCTGGTCACCATCAGCACCGCGATGGCCGACGCGGCCGCGCTGCGGGAGGAGACCCGCGGCTCGCACTGGCGCGAGGACTTCCCGGAGCGTGTCGACGAGAGGTTCGCCGGCCACTTCGACGTCGTGATGCGCGACGGCGAGACCGAGCTGGTCTTCGCCCCGAGCCCGGCCACGGACACCCTGTGAGCCGGCGGTGAGCGCACTGCACGACGAGCTCGTCGAAGCCGGCCTCGATCCGAACGAGATCCAGGCCGCCATCGACCGGGCGCTGGCCGAGGACGTGCCCACGGAGGACGTCACCAGCGTCGCCACGATCGCCGCCGATGCCCGCGGCGAGGGGGTGTTCGCGGCCCGCGAGCCCGGCACCGTCGCCGGGCTCGGCATCGCGGCCCTGGTCTTCGAGACCGTCCTGGGCGACGACGTCGAGATCAGCGACCGGATCCCGGACGGCACCCGCGTCGAGGCCGGTGACGTCGTCCTGCGGGTGGCCGGTCCGACCCGCGGCCTGCTGACCGCCGAGCGCACCGCCCTCAACTTCGCCTGCCACCTCTCCGGCGTCGCGACCGCCACCGCCGCGTGGGTCGACGCGCTCGAGGGCACCGGCGCCCGCGTACTGGACACCCGCAAGACCCTGCCGGGCTGGCGAACGCTGCAGAAGTACGCCGTCCGCTGTGGCGGCGGCCTCAACCACCGGATGAGCCTGTCCGACCGGGCGATGGTCAAGGACAACCACGTGCTCGCCGCGGGCGGCGTCGTGCCGGCGTACGAGTCCGTCCGAGCGGCGTACCCGGACCTCCGCGTCGAGGTCGAGGTCACCGACCTCGACCAGCTCCGCGAGCTCCTCGATGCCGGTTGCGAAGAGATCCTCCTCGACAACATGCCCACCGACCTGATGGCCGAGGCGGTCCGGCTGAACAACCTGAGGGGGCCAAGCGGGCGGGCCAGGCTGGAGGCCTCCGGCGGGCTCACCTTCGACCGGGCCCGCGAGGTGGCAGCGACGGGCGTCGACTTCATCTCGGTCGGTGCGCTGACCCACTCGGTCAAGGTCTTCGACATCGGCCTCGACCTCTCCGAGGGCTGAGGAAGCGATGCCGCTCCTCGCCGCCGACATCGGCAACAGCCACACCGTGCTCGGGCTGGTCGACCACGGCGAGGTCAGCGCCGACTGGCGGATCTCCACCGACGACCGGCGGTCGGCCGACGAGTGGGCGGTGCTGCTGCGCGGCCTGCTGGGCGACGCGATCGAGGAGGTCGAAGGCATCGCGGTCTGCGCGACCGTGCCGGCCGTCCTGCTCGAGTGGCGGACCATGCTGGCGCGGCACTTCGCCGACGTTCCCGCCGTCGTGGTGGAGCCCGGCGTGCGCACCGGCGTACCGGTCCTGATGGACAATCCTCGCGAGGTCGGCGCCGACCGGGTCATGAACGCGCTCGCCGCGCTCACGGAGTACGGCGGCCCGTCGATCGTCGTCGACTTCGGCGGGACGGCGACCACCTTCGACGTGGTCAGCGGCGCCGGGCAGTACGTCGGAGGCGCGATCGCGCCCGGCATCGAGATCTCGCTCGAGGCGCTCGGTCGTCGTGGTGCCCAGCTGCGCGAGGTCGAGCTGGTCCGGCCCCGCACCGTGATCGCCAAGAACACCGTGGAGGCGCTCCAGTCCGGGATGGTCTTCGGCGTGGCCGCCCAGGTCGAGGGGATCGTCGCCCGCATGATAGAGGAGCTCGGCGCCGCCCCGGACGACGTGCACGTGATCGCCACCGGCTACCTCGCCGACCTGGTCGTCGACGAGTGCCGCTGCTTCACCGACACCGCTCCCTGGCTGACGCTCCGGGGGCTGGAGCTCGTCTTCGACCGCAACGCGTGAGGCCGAGGCTCGCCGACGTCGAATCGGGCCCGGCGCCGGCGCCCACGTATATTCCCAAGACGTGAGCACGCCTGTCGGGATCGTCATCCGCGCGCGTGGCCCACGTCCCCTGCTCGAGCGGGCACTGCAGAGCGTCGCGGCGCAGACGCACGACGACTGGACCGCAGTGGTCGTGGGCGAGACCGTCTCCGACCTGGCCGCCGGCAGCAGCGACGAGCGCATCTCGTTCCTCGACCACCCCGAGGCCTCACCCGCCGAGGCCGCGAACGCCGGGCTCGAGTCGCTCGCGGCGGCCGGCGCGACGTACGTCGCCCTGCACGACGACGACGCGACCTGGCAGCCGTCGTTCCTCGAGCGTGCCGTGGCGCACCTCGAGGGCAATCCCGACGACGTGGCCGTCGCCGCGCGGGTCGAGGTCGTGGTCGAGACGACCGACGGCACGACGATCCGCGAGCTCAGCCGGGAGCCGCTGGCCCAGGACGCCCAGGCCGCCTCACTGGTCGCCTCGACCTGGAGCAACTACATCCCCGTGTCGTCGCTCGTGGTGCGCGACTCCGCCCGGCAGGAGGTCGGCGGGTTCGACACCGAGCTGACCACGCTCGAGGACTGGGACTTCCTGCTCCGCCTGCTGGCGCTGGGGAACGTGGGCTTCCTGTCCGACGACCCGCTCGCGGCCTGGCACCACGGCCCCGACCTTCCCGACCGGTCCGAGGCCGAGCTGGACCTCCGCGACCGCTACGTGCGCCGCGACCTGACGCGGGGCGACCACGCGCCGGGCGGTCTGGGGCCGCAGCTCGCGATCGCCCACCAGCTCCGCGGGCTCGGCGGCAAGGCGGACGCCGCGTGGAGCGAGCTGTCCCGGGTCACCGACAAGTGGGGGCACGCCCACAAGGACCAGCTCGACGTGGTCAGCACCGAGGTCCGGCTCGAGATGGGCAGGCTTCGGGGCGAGATGCTCCTCATGCGCGAGATCCTCAGCGACATCGAGGAGGACGTCACCGCCCTGGCCGACCGCTTCGAGAAGACACTCGTGAAGAACCGGAAGGCCACCGAGGCTCTGGTGCGGGAGCTGATGAGCCGCATCGACGCCGCGGACGCGGCCGAGTCCGCCCGGGGTTCGCGCTGGACGCCGCGCCGGGTGGCGGGCGGCGTACGCCGACGGGTCTCGTCCCGTCTGGTCAGGGGCCCGCGCGGGGCGTCCGACGGGGCCCCCCAGGCCCCTCCGATGCTGCCCTCGGGAGACCTTCCGGCGAATGGGGCCAGCGAGGGTCGGAAGGTATAGTCCGGGGCGCCCTGAGCGCCGGCCGGGCCCTGGCCGCTGCCTCGCCTCCCCGCCCGTTCCCGAGGATTCCGTGCGTCGAGCAGTCTTCTACCTCTTCTACGACCCTGAGGGTCGTGTGGACGACTACGTCCTCCACACGCTGCGCGGCCTCAGGACGCACGCCGAGCACATCTTCGTGGTCTCCAACGGCGAGCTCGACGACCACAACCGGGGCCGGCTCGAGACGGTGGCCGACCGGGTCTGGGCCCGGGAGAACATCGGCTTCGACGTGTGGGCCTACAAGGAGGCCATGGAGGTCTGCGGCGAGGCCAGGCTCGCGGACTTCGACGAGATCGTGCTGATGAACTGCACGTTCTTCGGACCGGTCGGCAGCTTCGACGACCTCTTCGAGCGGATGGACGCACGCACCGACCTCGACTTCTGGGGCATCACCGAGCACGGGCTGAGCAAGCAGGTGCGGGCCGGCAAGGTGCAGCCGCTCGAGGCCCACATCCAGTCGCACTGGATCGCGGCGCGGCGCAGCCTGTTCACCTCCGAGGAGTGGAAGACCTACTGGCGCGAGATGCCGATGATCGTGTCGTACGACGACAGCATCGCGCGGCACGAGGTCCGGCTGACGACCTACTTCACCGACCACGGCTACACCCGCGACACGGCGTACCCGTCGGACGACTACGACTCAGCGCACCCGGTGATGGACAACGTCGCGCAGATGCTGCGCGACGGCTGCCCGATCGTGAAGCGCCGCTCCTTCTTCCACGACCCGCTCTACAACGAGCGCAAGGCCAACGACGGCCGGCAGATCCTCCGGCTGATGGCCGAGCGCGGCTACCCGGTCGAGAACGTCTACGGCAACCTCGCGCGGACCGCCACGCCCCGGCTGGTCATGACCAATCTCGGCATGCTCGAGGTGCTGCCCGACGTCGACCTCGGCTACGACGCGACGCAGCCGCTGCGTGTCGTGGTCGTCGCCCACGTCTACTACCCCGACATGACCGACGAGCTCCTCGACCTGGTCGAGGCCCTGCCGGTGACCCCCACGATCGTGATGACGACCGCCGACGAGGCACGGCGCCAGGAGATCGAGGCCGTCCTGTCCCGCCGCGGCGTCGAGGCCGAGGTCAGGATCGTGGCCAGCAACCGGGGACGGGACATCTCGGCGTTCTTCATCGACTGCCGCGACGTCATCGAGAGCGACGAGCACGACCTCGTGGTCAAGCTGCACTCGAAGCGGAGCCCCCAGGACGGCCACAACATCGGCGAGCTCTTCAAGCGGCATCTCTTCGAGAACCTGCTCGGATCACCGGGTTACGCCGCCAACGTCCTGCGCCTCTTCCAGCAGCACAGCTCCCTCGGCATGGTGATCCCTCCCGTCTACCACATCGGCTATCCCACGCTCGGCCACGCGTGGTTCCTCAACAAGGAGGCCGCCGAGGAGCAGGCTGAGCGGATGGGGATCACGGTCCCGTTCGACGACAGCACGCCGGTGTCCGCCTACGGCAGCATGTTCATCGCGCGTCCGCAGACCCTGCGAGCCATCACCGGGGCCGGCTACGTCCACGACGACTTCCCCGACGAGTCCGGTTACGGCGACGGAGCTCTCTCGCACGTGCTCGAGCGGCTGATGACCTATGCCGTCCTGAGCACCGGCCACCACGTGCGCGAGGTCATGAACGCCGAGCTCGCCGCGGTCAACTACAAGTTCCTCGAGTACCGCGCCATCCGGATCGGCTCCACGCTCCCGGCCTACCCCGGCCAGCAGCTCAACCGGATCGCCAAGCTCAAGCAGTTCAAGCGCAAGACGCTGGGGACCGGCATCTACGACCCGGCGCGCAGGGAAGAGCTGCGCCTCGAGCGCGAGAAGAAGCGGGCCGCGCGGCGTGCCCCGGGTGAGGAGGGGTCGTCGTCGGCTGAGCCCTCGACGTCGACGGCGGCTCGCCGGTGATCGCCTCGCTCCTGAGCCCCGACAACCGGGTGGCGACGGCGTTCAGCTCGCGCGCCAACAGCATCGGGTTCTTCCGGTGGCTGATGGCCTTCCTCGTGATCTTCTCCCACGCCGGACCCGTCGCCGGGTTCTACGACCAGAAGGACCTGGGCGTCCAGATCAGCGACGAGCAGTCCCTCGGCGGCGTCGCGGTCGCCGGCTTCTTCTTCTTCAGCGGCTTCCTGATCACCCGCAGCCGGCGCCGCACCGGCATCGTCCGCTACTTCTGGCGACGCTGCCTGCGGATCATGCCGGCGTTCTGGACCGCGCTGCTGCTCACCGGCTTCGTGCTCGCCCCGATCGCCTGGCGCCGCGAGAGCGGCTCGATGAACGGCTTCTGGAACGCCGACTACGACTCGCCGTTCACCTACGTCCTCCAGAACATGTTCCTCAAGCTCGACCAGCGGAACATCGCGGGGATGGGCAGCTCGGTGCCCTTCGCCAGGGAGGGTGGCTACGACTGGAACGGCTCGGCCTGGACGCTCCAGTACGAGTACAAGGCCTACATCCTGGTCGGCATCCTCGGCATCCTCGCCTACGCCGTCGGCAAGTGGGTCTCGACCGTGGCCGCGCTCGGGATCATCGCCCTCAACGCCCTCCTGTGGTCGGGCCACGTCAACATCTTCACGTGGAACGACCTGCTGTCGCGGGTGTTCGGCCACTCGGCCGTCGTCGACCGGATCGACTCCTTCATCTTCGCGCCGTTCGGCCATCCGCTGCTGGGGGATCCGTTCAACCTGATGCTCCTGGCGCCGTTCGCGTTCGGGATGCTGTTCGCGCTCTGGGGCGACAAGATCCCGGTCAGCGGCTGGCTGGCCGCGGTCGGCATCGGGGTGGCGCTGTTCACCTACGACCAGGGCGGCTGGAACGTCGGCGGCCAGTTCGGCCTCCTCTACTTCCTGATGTGGGGCGCGATCCGCTGGACCAGGCTCCAGCACTGGGAGAAGTTCGGCGACTTCTCCTACGGCGTCTACATCTTCGCGTGGCCGCTGATGATGTTCGCGTGCTACTTCGGGCTGGAGAAGCGCGGCATGCTCGTCTACTTCGTCGTGCTGACGATCGCGGTGCACGCGATCGCATACTGCAGCTGGCACCTGATCGAGAAGCCGGCGATGTCCCTCAAGGACTGGTCGCCTGCGCCACTGCTCGCGGGGCTTCGCTCCCGACTCGGCGGTAGCCCCCCGAGCGGCGGCACCACCGCGCGGGCGTTCGAGACGTCCGAGCCAGACGCTGTCCCCGAGCCGGCGCCCACCCCCGAGCTCGTCCCTGCCAACGCGACCGAGGAAGGCCGCTGATGACCACCCCCGAAGGTTCCTCCGAGACTCCCGCCGAGACCGCGCCCGAGGCCGTGCCCGAGACCGCGCCCGAGACCGCGCCCGAGGCCGCTCCCGAGACCGAGGCCGCCCCCGAGACCGAGGTGCTCGCCGAGGCCCAGCGGCCGAAGCTCGCCAACCGGCTGCGGCTGCTGCCCCTGGCCGCGCTCTGCCTCGCGGTGGCCGGCACGGCCGTGCTCGGCGCGGTCCACGGCGGCACGCTCACCACGAACGGCGCCCCGCTGGTGTCCGCCGAGGCGGCCGCGGCCGCCGCCAAGGCCCAGGCCGAGCAGCAGGCCGATGTGGCCGAGCGCCAGGCCGAGAGGGCCAAGAAGGCCTGCACGCCCGGGTTCGACCCGAAGCACCGCGGCGAGCCGTGGCAGGGCAAGGCCGCGCAGACCAGCGAGAAGGCCTTCCAGAAGGCGATCAAGAGGGAGCAGCCGGGCTACGTCCGCGGCAGGGACGGCTGGCTGTTCTTCACCGACTACCAGGCGCAGAACTTCTCCCAGGCGCTCGGTCGGGTGACCCAGACGCCGAAGCAGGAGCGGTCCTGGGCCAAGCTGTTCAAGAAGCAGGCGAAGACCGTCAAGAAGGCCGGCGGGAAGTACTTCATCGTCGTCATGCCGGCCAACTGGGACGTCTACCCGCAGAAGCTGCCGACGTGGGCCCAGAAGCTCCGCGGCACCACCTCGCTCGAGAACCTCATGGCCGACCACCCCGAGCTGCCGTGGATCGACACCCGCAAGCCGCTGCAGAAGGCGGCCAAGAAGCACGACACCTACGAGCCGCTCAACAGCCACTGGACGCGCTACGGCGGCTACGTGGCCTGGCAGGCGATCACCAAGTGCCTGCGCGCCACCGACCCGGCGCTGGGCGCCGTGGACGTGCCGCCGATCAGCGGGGTCGGCATCGAGGCCAACTCCAACGAGTTCGCGATGGACGGCGTACCCGACGGCAAGCCGCGGCGTACCTACCCGATCTACACCTCGCCGCACCCCGACTACACGCTGGCGACCATTCCCCCCGGCACCACCCCGGTCGCCCACGCAGCGGACGACTCGGTGGACATGACCCTGCTGCCGATCCGGTCGACGACTCCGGCCGCGCAGTCCCAGCTCAAGCTGCTGGCCCTGCGCGACTCCACCGGCAGCGCCCTGTCACCGCTGTGGAGCTGGTCGTTCGGCACCACCGTCCAGTACGGCCACGAGATCGGGAACCTGCCGACCGTCCAACCCACCCCGCTCGCACAGATCATGGCCGCGGAGCACCCCGACGTGGTGCTGTTCGTGATGACCGAGCGCTACTTCGCCCTGCCACCCAAGTCCTGAGGACATCAACGAAATGACGACGACCTGCCTGGTCACTGGCGGGGCCGGCTTCATCGGCTGCGCCCTGTCCCCGATCCTGCCCGACCACTTCGACCGCGTCGTGGCCTTCGACAACATGCACCCGCAGGTGCACGAGTCGCCCGACCGCCCCGCCGCGCTCGACCCGCGGGTGGAGCTGGTCGTCGGTGACGTCACCTCGGCCTCCGACTGGGACGCCCTGCTCGCCGACGTACGACCCACGGTGGTCGTGCACCTGGCCGCCGAGACCGGCACCGCGCAGTCGCTCACCGAGGCGACCCGGCACGCGCTGGTCAATGTGGTCGGCACGACGGAGCTGCTGGACGCGCTGGTCCGTCACGACTCGCTGCCCGAGAAGGTCGTGCTGACCTCGTCGCGCGCGGTCTACGGCGAGGGCGCCTGGCAGGCCGCCGACGGCAGCCTGACCTATCCCGGCCAGCGCAGCGACGCGATGCTCGAGGCGGGGCAGTGGGACTTCCCGGGGCTCACGCCCACGGCGTTCGAGTCCTCGCGGGTCACGCCGACGCCGACGAGCGTCTACGGGTCGACCAAGCTGGCCCAGGAGAACGTGCTCACCTCGTGGTGCCTGGCCCTCAACGTGACGCCCGTGCTCTACCGGCTGCAGAACGTCTACGGTCCCGGCCAGTCGCTGACCAACCCCTACACCGGCATCGTGTCGTTCTTCGCCCAGCGCGCGAGGGCCGGCGAGGTGATCCCGGTCTACGAGGACGGCCAGATCATCCGCGACTTCGTCTTCATCGACGACGTCGCCAGCGCGATCGTGCAGGGCATCCTGCACTCCGGGGCCAACCGGCACGCCTACGACATCGGCTCCGGCGAGGGCACCAGCATCATGCGGCTGGCCGAGCTGATCGCCGAGGTCTACGGCGCGCCCGCGCCGAAGGTCAACGGCATGTTCCGCAACGGCGACGTGCGGGCCGCGAGCTGCGACATCTCGGCCGCCGAGGCTTCGCTCGACTGGCACCCGGATGTGATGGTCGACGAGGGCGTACGCCGGCTGTGCACGTGGATCGACGGCGTCCTCGCAGGGCAGTCCTGACGACATTTCCGAGGAGCGTCGTCCTCGCTAGGGTCCTGACCCAGGACACGAATGCGCCCGCGGTTCGGCACCGCGTGATCGGAGCACCGCCATCAACGACGACCTGACCGACGCCGGCCCGGACACCGGGCCGGACGTCGAGGCACCCCAGCCGCCGGACCCGGCGGCCGAGCTGGTGCGGCGTCGTGAGCTCTACTGGGAGCTCGGGGACTTCGCGAACGGCCGCGGGCTGGAGATCGGGCCGCTGCACCGCGCCCTCGTGCCGCGCGACCGCGCCGACGTGCGCTACCTCGACGTCCGCGACCGCGAGGGCCTGGTCGAGTGGTACGAGGAGATGGACCCCGACGTCGTCATCGAGGACATCGTCGAGGTCGACTACGTGCTGATCGAGCGCGACGGCAGGACCAACACGATGGTCGAGGCGGCCCAGGAGGGCGCGCCGTTCGACTGGGTGATGGCGTCGCACGTCATCGAGCACATCCCCGACCTGATCGGCTGGCTGGCCGAGCTCGCCGAGCTCGTCGCCGACGACGGGCGGGTCGTGCTCGCCGTACCCGACCGGCGGTTCACGTTCGACGCCTACCGCCCGCTGACCACGGTCGGACAGATGGTCCAGGCCCACCTCGACGGCGACACCCGGCCGTCCACCCGCGCCGTCTACGACCACTACGCCGGCGCCGTCGACTACAACCACGAGAACCTGTGGCGTGGTGAGCGGCCGTTCTACGACGGCCCGCGGTTCGGTGCGACCACCGCCGAGGAGCAGCTCCAGCGCACGTTGAAGGGCGAGTACGTCGACAGCCACGTGTGGCTGTTCACGCCCGACACGTTCCTGCGCCAGCTCCGCGAGCTGCGGCTCAGCGGTCGCTCGGAATGGTTCGTCGACGCGATCGTGCCGACCCCGCGTGACGAGATCGAGTTCCGGGTGCGCCTGCGCCGGATCCCCCGAGGCACGGATGCCACCGTCGAGGACCACCCCGGCGAGGTGGTCGCCGAGGGGGAGCGCCCCGAATGGGTCGAGCAGCAGGCCAGCTGGCACCGCACCGACACCATGCAGCAGAGGATCGCCACCCTCGAGACGCTCCTCGAGCTCGCGCAGGCGGGCCAGGGCACCGCTGAGCGCCGGCTCGTGAAGCTCGAGGCCAGATCTGACGCACAGGCCGAGAAGCAGAACGAGAAGCTGGCCAGGCTGCGCAGGCAGCTGGAGCGAAGCAAGGCGAAGGTGGCCCGGCTCGAGGCCGCCCGGCAGAGCCCCGAACCTGCCGAGCCGGGTTCGCTGGGCAGGATCGCGCGCAAGGTGGTCCGTCGCGGGCGTTGACCCCGACGATTATCGGACGTCCTTTTCGGGAGTTGTCCCGATATCCCCTGAATATGCCGCCTTACGCCATCGTCAAGCGGTTCTTGATGATATCGACGCCGATGACGATGTCTGGCTTTTCGTTCTTTGTGACATGATCAATGCCGTATTGGTGCTATTCGCCAATTCGCTCGATGAATTCACCCAGCCCTCGGCAACTGCCGTTATCAGGACCGGAGACCCATTCATGGCACAGAAGGTGCACATCGTTCTCGAGGACGACCTCGACGGCAGTGACGCCACCCAGACCGTGACGTTCGCTCTCGACGGCACGTCCTACGAGATCGACCTCAACGACAAGAACGCGTCGGCCCTCCGGGACGCCCTGGCCACCTACGTCGGTCACGCCCGCAAGGTCAGCGGGTCGCGTCGCGGCCGGCGTCCGTCCTCCTCCTCGTCCAACGGACACAGCGCCAAGGAGATCCGTGACTGGGCCCGCTCCAACGGGCACAAGGTCCCGGAGCGGGGACGCATCCCGTCCACCGTGCGCGAGGCGTTCGACGCCGCGCACTGACGTGCCTTCTGGTCCGGCCTCCACCCTCCGGGGTGGGGGCCGGTCGGCTTGTCCGGGGTTCGGAGTCAGCGGCGAAGGGCCTTGACGAGCGCCTTGCGGAAGGACGGTTGCAGCAGCACGCTGGTGCCGACGTAGCGCTGGACGATCTCCAGCACCACGGTGTGCGAGTGGGCCATCGCCTTCGCGATGGAGTCCAGGGTGGCCAGCCCGATCCACAGGAACCG
The DNA here is from genome assembly GCA_963759065.1 of uncultured Actinomycetota bacterium. Lineage (GTDB taxonomy): Bacteria > Actinomycetota > Actinomycetes > Propionibacteriales > Nocardioidaceae > Nocardioides. The sequence continues at coordinate 255,947 of CAVWYA010000015.1, forward strand.
GCCGTGGCTGAACAGCGGACGCAGGCTCTCGAGCCCCGTGAACGTGAACGAGTCTCCGACCAGGAGGGTCTTGCCGCGCCAGGTCCGCGCCGCCGGCTGCGAGTCCCACGACTGGTCGGCCCAACCGGGTGCCGCCGGCTCGCCGGCCTCCGAGGCCCCCTCGATGACCCGCACGCGGGTCGTCGTACGTCGCGCCGGGGCGGTCTCCTGCACGTCGTAGATCCCCTGCAGGAGCATCAGGTCCGGGTTGATCGTGAGGCTCGTGGGGGAGTAGCGCTGGCGCGCCGCCAGCTTCGGGTCGAGCCGGCGGGCGAGCTCGAGCGCGTAGCGGGTGCTGGCCACGCTGGTCCAGTGCGTGTCGATGTGCCAGTAGAGCTGGTGGTCCCGCGCGGCCACGCGGGCCAGCCGGGCCCGCATGGGGACGTAGTCCTGGTCCCTGAACCCGTCGAGGGCGGCCGCCTGCCGGCGGAGGCCGGTCCGGTCGCAGGCGCCGTGCGGAACCGCGGCCAGCTCGCTGCCCATGACCCCCGACTTGTTGGGGGCGACCGAGAAGAGGACCCGCTTGCCGGCCGCGCGCAGGATGCGTGCGAGCCCCCGCATCCGGCGCAGCCCGGTGTCGAAGTGGTCGCCGTCGAAGCACGCGGCGTCGAAGTCCTCGCCGTAGAAGACGTAGCCGTCCTGCCCCGGGACGGTGAGCGGTGCAGGCGGATAGGCCACGCCGCGGCTGCCCACGAAGCGGCCGTCCGGACCGTAGCGGCGGGGGACCGTGGGCGGGCCGACCCCAGGTGGGTGGTCCACGGACGCGGCCGCAGGTCGCCCGGGGCCGTGCTCGTCCGCCGGCGCCCCGGTCGCTTCGACGCTGACCAACGCGAGCGTGAGCGTCGCGGCGGTGAGCAGCGCGGCCAGGGAGGTGAGCGGCCTCAACAGCATGCTTTCTCGGGTGGTGAGCCGGGTGGTGAGCGAGGGCAGACCCGGAACGGGCCCCGTGAGGGTACGCCATGGTGGCTCCCCCTGAGCAGCGAACGTCTCCCAGCGCGTGTTCGCTGATAGCGGATGCAGGGTGTGTGTTGGACGGGAACGCGTAGGCTGAGTGAGGGGTTGTTCTCTGCGACCCCAACGAAGCTTTCGAGGAGATACGCATGTTCGAGCGGTTCACGGACCGAGCCCGCCGGGTGGTCGTGCTGGCCCAGGAAGAGGCCCGCATGCTCTCCCACAACTACATCGGGACCGAGCACATCCTGCTCGGCCTCATCCACGAGGGCGAGGGCGTGGCCGCCAAGGCCCTGGAGAGCCTCGACATCTCCCTCGAGGCCGTGCGCGCCCAGGTCGAGGAGATCATCGGCCAGGGCCAGCAGGCGCCGAGCGGTCACATCCCGTTCACGCCGCGCGCCAAGAAGGTCCTCGAGCTGTCTCTGCGTGAGGCGCTGCAGCTCGGGCACAGCTACATCGGCACCGAGCACATCCTGCTCGGCCTCATCCGTGAGGGTGAGGGCGTGGCGGCCCAGGTGCTGCAGAAGCTCGGCGCCGACCTCAACCGGGTCCGCCAGCAGGTCATCCAGCTGCTCTCCGGCTTCCAGGGCAAGGAGTCCACGGCCTCCGCCTCGGCGGCCGCGGGCGGTGGCGACGCGCCGTCGTCGTCGCTGGTCCTCGACCAGTTCGGCCGCAACCTGACCCAGGACGCCCGCGAGGGCAAGCTCGACCCGGTCATCGGGCGCGAGCAGGAGATCGAACGGGTCATGCAGATCCTGTCCCGCCGAACGAAGAACAACCCGGTGCTGATCGGCGAGCCCGGTGTCGGCAAGACGACCATCGTCGAGGGTCTGGCCCAGGACATCGTCAAGGGCAACGTGCCCGAGACGCTCAAGGACAAGCAGATCTACACCCTCGACCTCGGCGCCCTGGTCGCCGGCTCCCGCTACCGCGGTGACTTCGAGGAGCGGCTCAAGAAGGTCCTCAAGGAGATCCGCACCCGCGGCGACATCGTGCTGTTCATCGACGAGATCCACACCCTCGTCGGTGCCGGCGCGGCCGAGGGCGCGATCGACGCGGCGAGCATCCTCAAGCCGATGCTGGCCCGCGGCGAGCTGCAGACCATCGGCGCGACCACGCTCGACGAGTACCGCAAGTACCTCGAGAAGGACGCCGCCCTCGAGCGCCGCTTCCAGCCCATCCAGGTGGCCGAGCCGTCGATCGCACACACGATCGAGATGCTCAAGGGGCTGCGCGACCGCTACGAGGCGCACCACCGCGTCACGATCACCGACGAGGCGCTGGTCTCGGCGGCGACGCTGGCCGACCGCTACATCTCCGACCGGTTCCTGCCGGACAAGGCCATCGACCTGATCGACGAGGCCGGCTCGCGGCTGCGGATCCGCCGGATGACGGCGCCCGCCGACCTGCGGGAGTACGACGACAAGATCGGCGACGTCCGCCAGCGGAAGGAGGCGGCGATCGACGGGCAGGACTTCGAGGCCGCGGCCCGCCTGCGCGACGAGGAGAAGCAGCTGATCCTCAAGAAGTCCGAGCGCGAGAAGCAGTGGCGCGCGGGCGACATGGACGAGGTCGCCGAGGTCGACGAGGAGCTGATCGCCGAGGTGCTCGCCGTGGCGACCGGCATCCCGATCGTGAAGCTGTCCGAGGAGGAGTCGACGCGGCTGCTCAAGATGGAGGACGAGCTCCACAAGCGGGTCATCGGCCAGGAGGAGGCCGTCAAGGCGCTCTCCCGGGCGATCCGGCGTACGCGTGCCGGCCTGAAGGACCCCAAGCGCCCCGGTGGGTCGTTCATCTTCGCCGGCCCGTCCGGTGTCGGTAAGACCTGGCTCTCCAAGTCGCTGGCCGAGTTCCTGTTCGGCGACGAGGACGCGCTGATCCAGCTCGACATGTCGGAGTACGGCGAGAAGCACACCGTCTCGCGGCTGTTCGGCTCGCCTCCCGGCTACGTCGGCTACGAAGAGGGAGGCCAGCTCACCGAGAAGGTGCGGCGCAAGCCGTTCTCCGTGGTCCTCTTCGACGAGGTCGAGAAGGCGCACCCGGACATCTTCAACAGCTTGCTGCAGATCCTGGAGGAAGGTCGCCTGACCGACTCCCAGGGCCGGGTGGTCGACTTCAAGAACACCGTCATCATCATGACCACCAACCTCGGCACCAAGGACATCGCCAAGGGCATCAACCTCGGCTTCCAGCAGTCCGGTGACGCGGCCGGCTCCTACGAGCGGATGAAGAACAAGGTCCAGGACGAGCTCAAGCAGCACTTCCGGCCCGAGTTCCTCAACCGTGTCGACGAGATCATCGTGTTCCCGCCGCTGACGCAGGAGCAGATCGTCCACATGGTCGACAACATGATCGCGTCGGTCGAGCTGCGGATGCGCGACCGCGACATGCGGATCGAGCTGACCCAGGCGGCCAAGAACCTGCTGGCCGAGCGCGGCTTCGACCCGGTGCTGGGTGCGCGCCCGCTCCGCCGTACGGTCCAGCGCGAGATCGAGGACATCCTCGCCGAGAAGATGCTCTACGGCGAGGTCGGCCCCGGCCAGATCGTGCTCGTGGACGTCGAGGGCGAGGGCGCCACGGCGACGTTCACCTTCGCGGGACAGAAGGTCGGCGAGCTGCCCGACCTGCCGCCGTTCGAGACCGCCGGCGTCGAGGTGGGCGACTCGCGGGGCGAGGCGACCGATGAGGAGCCGGGTCCGGTCGACGTGCCGAAGTCACCCGACCACGACTGACCGACAGACTCTCCGACTGCTGCTGGCCCCCGCCGTCCGGTGGGGGCCGGTTGCTTTCCAACCGCGAGTCAGCTGCGGGTCAGCTGCGGGTCAAGCGGTACCGCGCAGGTACCTGCGGACGTCGCGGCGCAGGTCCTTGGTGCCCATCTCGCTGCGCTGCACCAGGAACTGGGCCACCTCGATGACCACGGTCCGTGAGCCGGCGATGGCCTCCAGCAGCTGGTCGCGCGTGAAGTGGTCGATCCACATGAACCGGCCGTGGCGGAAGAGCGGACGCAGTGTCCCCAGGGCGTACTGGGTGAACGAGTCACCGACGATCAGCGTCCGGCCCCTGATGGTGCTCCGGGCCGGCGACGAGATCCACGCGTGGTCGGTGACCAGCTGCGGCAGGCCGTTCCACTCGGTGCTCCCGGGTGCGGTCCGGACCGTGATGCTGGCGCCGGGCTGGACGGCCGGCGCCGTCTCGGGCTCGTTGACCTGCATCGACTCGTTGAAGATGCCCAGGATCGTCTGCTCGGTCGGGACCAGCTCCCGGGTCGCGGCGACCCGCGGGTTGAGGAGCGAGGCGAGCTGGCCGCTGAAGACCGACCCGCCGACCGTCGACCAGTGGGGATCGGTCTTCCAGTAGGACTGGACGGGCTCCTGCACCAGTGGCTTGCGCAGGCGCAGGAAGCTCGGGTCGGCGTACCGGTCGAAGACCTTGGCCTGCTCCTGCAGCCCGGTCTGGTCGCAGGCCCCGTGGGGCAGCTGCCCGCGGCCGAGGTACTTGTTCTCGACCATCGACTTGTTCGGCGCGATGGTGAAGACGACCCGCCGCCCGGAGCTGCGGATGACGTGGGCGAGCTTCGCCAGGTGCTGGAAGCCGCGGCGGAGCTTGTCGCCGTAGTGGCAGGCCATGTCGAAGTCGGGTCCGTAGAACATCATCCCGTGCCGGCCCTCGACGATGATCGGGGCGGTCGGGTAGGTGTTCCCGTCGAGGCCGCGGATCTGGCCGGACTTCGCTGCGACGGAGAGCTTGTAGTCAGGGTCCGGGATGCGGTGCACCGAGCTCGCGGGCTCGTCGCCCGGGCGCGGTTCGGCGTTCGCGCCGTTGAGCACGACCAGAGGCACCAGCAGGCCGGCGCCGAGCGCGGCCACCAGGGCACGGAGGTGCAACGACATGGGGGGCCCTTCACTGAGATTTCGGACGCCCGCAAACTACTTCAGGATCACCGGGTCGGCCACATTCTCGCCCCTCGCGGGCGACCACGGGCGATTCCGGTGTGGTCGGGCATGTCCTCAGCCCAGTGCGCGCTTCACCTGGGTGCGGAAGGCCTTGGTGCCGATGAGACTGCTCGACACGTAGCGCTGCACGACCTCGATGACGACCGTGTCGGCCGCGACGAGGCTCTGGGCGATGTAGTCGAGGTTCGGGGACTGGATCCAGACGAAGTGCCCGTTGCGGAACAGCGGACGCAGGGTGGTGAGTCCGACATAGGTGTAGGAGTCGCCCACCACCACGGTCCGGCCCGGCAGCGTCTTCTTGCGCGGTGACGACCTCCAGGTCTGCTGCAGCTCGACGAGGGGGTTGGTCGGGCCGACCTGCACGGACACGTTGCCGGCCGGCACCGCCGCCTCGGCGGTCTCGGGCTGGGGGATGCCGAGCAGCGAGTACAGGTCGCCCTGGAACTGCTGCTGGGTCAGCGTGTAGCGCTGCTCCCGGCCGAGCCTCTTGTCCAGCCTGGTGGCGAGCTTCTCGGCGAAGACGGACGACCCGACCGAGGTCCAGTGCGTGTCGGTCTTCCAGTACATCTGGCGCGGGTCCTTCGCCAGGGCCCGGCGCAGCGGTAGGTAGCTCTTGTAGTCGAAGGAGTCCAGCACCTGGTCCTGCTGCGCGAGTCCCAGCCTGGTGCACTCACCGTGCGGGAGGGACGTCCAGTCGATCTCGCTGCCGTAGATCGACGTCTTGTTGGGAGCGACGGTCAGGACGACGCGTTTCCCGGACCTCTCGATGATCTTCGCCAGGCGGGCGAGATGGCGCAGGCCCTTCTCGAACTTGGCTCCGTCGGCGCAGGCCGTGTCGTAGTCGGGCCCGAAGAACACCTGACCGTCCAGGCCGCCGACCACCATGGCCGCGTAGTCGTAGAGGAGGCCGTCGGCACCGATGAACGGCGCACCGCCGGCGGGCTCGGCGGCGGACCCGCGAGCGTCCCTGGCGAGGAGGTGAGGGAGCTCCGGGCGACCCGGGTCGCGGTGGTCGGCCTCGGCGGTGGTGCTCTCCGCGGCCCCGGCAGTCGCGAGCAGGAGCAGCGCTGCCAGGCCCGTGGCAAGCGACTGCCATCGCACGTTCTTCATCAACAGTGAACCTTCAAATCTGGGGGATAGCAGCACGTTAACGCCTTGCTGGTAGCCCTAGTTACTCGCTCGTCACATGGACGGCCCCGACCACCCCAAATGTCTAGTCGGGAAGTGCCCAGGACGACGCTCCGGTACGCCTCACCAGGCCGTCGGCCACCAGTGCGTCGAGGCATCGCGACCGCTGGACGCCGTCCTGCGGCCAGGCCGCATCGAGCCGGCTGGCGTGCACCGGGCCGTCGGTCTCCCGGAGCACAGCCATCATCCGGCCGCGGCACTGGCGGTCCGTGCCGGCCCAGGCCTGGGTACGCCGCGGCGGCCCGTCGTACGCCGGATGGCCGGCGGCCCGCCAGGCGCACCGGTCGGCGATGGGGCAGTCCGCGCAGCGTGGCGCCGCCGCGGTGCAGACCAGGGCGCCGAGCTCCATGACGGCGACCGCCCAGGTGGCGGCGGTCGCGTCGTCCTCGGGCAGCACCGACCTGGCCACGTCGCGCTCGGACCGCGTCACCGAGGCAGCCGGGAACTCGACGCCGCTCAGTGCCCTGGCGAACACGCGCCGCACGTTGGTGTCGAGGACGACGTGCCTGCGGCCGAACGCGAACGACGCGACGGCGGCCGCGGTGTAGTCACCGACGCCGGGCAGGGTGATCAGCTCGTCGTACGAGTCCGGCACCACGCCGTCGTACCGCGCGACGATCGCGACCGCGGCGGCGTGCAGTCGCAGCGCCCGGCGTGGATAGCCGAGGCGACCCCAGGCCCGGACCGCCTCACCGGACGGCTCGGCCGCCAGCGAGGCCGGCGTCGGCCAGCGCTGCAGCCAGGCCTCGTGCATCGGAAGCACCCGGGCCACCGGCGTCTGCTGGAGCATCAGCTCGGAGACCAGCACCGACCACGCCGAGGCTTCGGGCCGCCGCCAGGGCAGGTCGCGCGCGTGGTCGGCGTACCACCGCAGGATCGGCTGGTGCAGGGGCTCCATCGCAGCGTGACAGTACCTACTGCGGCGTGGGTACACCGGAGCGAGCCGCTCGCGCCCTACCGTGCATGGCATGCATTATCGGGGTCCCCGACGAAGCCTGCGCCCTCTGCGCGCAGCGCCCTCAGCGCAGGGTTCGGTGGGGTAGATGGCTGCGAGCACGCGCGGGCCCCTGCCTCCGGGGGTCTACTGGCGTCGCCGGCTCGCGGTGCTCAGCGTGGCGCTGGTCGTCTTCCTCGGGGTCGGCAAGGTGCTCAACCACGGCAGCGACGGCTCGTCGGACGACAAGGCCGAGCAGGCCGGCGCCTCGACCCTCACCAGCCCGACGGCGACCGTGCCGGGCGCCGATCCCACCAAGAAGGGCGACGGCAAGGGCAAGGGCGGCAAGGGGGACAAGGGAGGCAAGGGAGGCAAGGGCCACGGCGGGAAGGGCACCCAGACGCCGACCCCCACGCCGACACCGACGCCCACTCCCACGCTCCCGGACCCGTCGGGGCCGTGCGCCGACGACGACGTCTACCTCACCCCGAGCATCGCCGCGCCCATCGGCGGCTCGGACGTCACCATCATGATCAATCTGCAGACCCGCACGTCCGTGGCCTGCACGTGGCAGGTGTCCCCGGACACGGTGACGATGAACATCGTCTCCGGGCGCGACAAGATCTGGCTGAGCAAGCAGTGTCCCGACGCCATCCCGGTCCAGGACGTCGTCGTGCGACTGGCCTCGGTGACGCAGGTGCCCGTCGTCTGGAACTCCCGGCGCTCCGACGAGGAGTGCTCCGATCGGACCGCCTGGGCGCTGCCGGGCTACTACCACATCCGCGCCGCGGCGCTCGGGGGCGAGGCGACGGACGTGCAGTTCGAGCTGCTCGCCCCGGCGCCGGCCACGGTCACCGCCACGGCCGACCCCCAGGGTGGCAAGCAGGACGGCAAGGGCAAGAACGGCCAGTAGTCGCTCGCGTCAGCGGCGCCGGAGCCGGTGCCAGGGACGGGACTTCAGCCGCTCGATCTCGGCCGTCTGCTCGGCGAGCTTGCCCTTGGCCGCCTTGAGCCGCTCGCGGAGCTGGCGCAGCGCCACCTGATCGCTGTCCAGCTTGTGCTGGAAGCCCTTGGTCTTCCGGCTGTACCGCTCCTCGAGGGTGCGCACCCGCCTCCGGCGGGCGTCCAGCTTTTCGGTGACGAACCGGACCTCGTCCTCGCTCGCCACGAGCAGCCCCTCGAGCAGGCCGATCCGGTGCTCGAGGGCCTCGCTGCGCTGCCAGCCGCCCTGGTGCTCGACCCACTCCGGTCGGTCGGACGTGGCGACGACCTCGAGAGGCTGCTCGCCGGTCGGGTCGGCGTGCCTCGCGATCCGGCGCATCCGCACCCGGAACTCGATGTCCTCCCGAGGTGTGGCGACCAGTTCGTCGACGTACCATGCCGAGCGGCCCAGCAGTCGCAGCTCGTGCATCTGGTGGAGGAACGTCTCCGGCGTGAAGAGCCAGACGTGGCAGTCGACGTAGGTGCCCGAGCGGCTGCGATCGACGTGCTCGCTCGCCTCGTGGATGGTGTGGACCCGGGCGTCGTAGCCGATGGTCGTGCCGCGCCAGAGGTCCAGGTGGTTGTAGCTGACCGCCGAGGAGAAGTGGTCGTAGACCGCTCGCACCGAGGGGCGCTCGTCCTGGTTGAGGCTGGCCTCGAGCATCTGCCCGACCGTGGTCGGTGGGCGGTGCAGGTCGAACGTGTAGCGCTTGTCCGGTACGGCGAGCACCAGCGACCCGCCGTCGGCGACCAGCTCGGCGACCTCGGAGAGCCAGCCGATGACGTCGGGGACGTGCTCGATGACGTGGGAGGCCATCACCCAGTCGAACGGCGCGCCGGCCTTCGCGGCCTCGCCCGGGGGAAGGGTCGTGCCGTCGGGCTGGATCAGGAAGTAGTCGATCTCGGGGATCAGCGTCACGTCGACGCCATGGTTCATGGCGGAGTAGTGGGCCACCAGCCCGTCGCGGTCCATCACGTCGAGGTAGCTGACGTCGGCCGTGCCGCGCTCGACGATGGCACGGTGCAGCGGCCCGATCTCCAGCCCGTGCCCCTCACCGAAGTCCTGGAGATTCCAGTAGTGGCGTCGCCGGACCTCGACCTGGTCGAGTTCCTCGTCGTCGTCGATGGCGCGCCCCCGGCAGCAGTCCGTCTTGTCGCGCCGTCCAGCCTACCGTTGACGGGCCGTTTTCGGCGCTGCTGCGCGGGCCGGCAGGTCAGACGTAGCGCTCGAGGATCGTCGACTCGGCCAGGCGGGAGAGGCCCTCGCGGACGCTGCGCGCGCGCAGCTCACCCACTCCCTCGACGACCTGGAGGTCCTCCACTCCCGCCGAGAGCAGCTTCTGCAGCGTGCCGAAGTGGTCGACCAGCCGGTCCACCACGGCGGCCGGGAGCCGGGGCACCTTGGCGAGCAGCCGGTAGCCGCGCGGCGCGACCGCGCCGTCGAGGTGCTCGACGCTGCCCAGCCCCAGCACTCGCGCCGCGGACGCCGGGTCGACCAGCTCGGTGGCGGTCAGCGTCTCCAAGCGCTGCAGCAGCACCTCGGGCCGCTTGCCGCGTCGGCCGCCGGGCACGTAGTCACGGATCACCAGCTCGCGCTCCAGATCGACGCCGGTGATCAGCTCCTCCAGCTGGAGCGCGAGCAGCCGGCCATCAGTGCCGAGCTCGAGCACGTAGTCCTCGATCTCGCGGGCGATCCGGGTGACCATCTCGAGGCGCTGGGCCACGACCGCCACGTCGCGCACCGTGACGAGGTCCTCGATCTCGAGAGCGGACAGGGTGCTGGACACCTCGTCGAGCCGGAGCTTGTAGCGCTCGAGCGTGGCGAGCGCCTGGTTGGCTCGCGCCAGGATCTGGCCGCCCTCCTCCAGCACGTGGCGGGTCTCCCCGACGTACGCCGCGATGATCTGCATCGACTGGGACACCGAGATCACCGGGAAGCCGGTCTGCTTTGCCACCCGGTCCGCGGTGCGGTGCCGGGTGCCGGTCTCCTCCGACGGGATCATGTGGTCGGGCATCAGGTGCACGGCCGCTTTGAGGATCCGCGTGATGTCGCGGTCGACGATGATCGCGCCGTCCATCTTGGCGAGCTCTCGCAGGCCGGTGGCCGTGAACGGCACGTCGAGGTCGAAGCCGCCGGTCGCGATCGAGTCGACCGTGCGGTCGTTGCCGAGCACGATCAGGGCCCCGGTCCGGCCACGCAGGATCCGCTCCAGCCCGTCGCGCACCGAGGTACCGGGGGCGATGGCCTGCAGGGTCGCGCGAAGGCGCAACGTCTCGTCGGACCGTTCCGGCATGGCGCACCTCCTCGCGGGCTCGCGGCGCAGCGCCAGCCTAAGGCGTCGTGGGCTGAATCACGTGCGGTAGCGCGACCGGTCTCCCGGGTTCCCGGCTCCTCGCTCGGCGGCCGCGACTAGGATTTCAGGCGTGACCACCTCCGAGAACCGCCCGTGGGGGTCCTGGCACGTCCTCGACGAGGGCGAGGGCTTCAAGGTCAAGCGGATCGTGGTCGAGCCGGGCTGCCGGCTGTCCTACCAGCGGCACGAGCAGCGGTCGGAGCACTGGGTCGTGGTGGCCGGCACGGCCACGTGCACCCTCGACGGGGAGACCGTCGTGCTGCGCCCGGGTGGGACGGTCGACATCGAGATCGGTCAGGCGCACCGGATCGCCAACGAGGGCGACGGCACGCTGGTGATCATCGAGATCCAGCGAGGCACCTACACCGGCGAGGACGACATCATCCGCCTCGAGGACGACTACGGCCGGGCGGACTTCACCCGCAACTGACCGTTGCGGGTGGTCGGCGGTGGGGTCTGGCGCCTGCGCTCGTGGCGCCGGGTCGGGGGTGGGCCCGGGGGCTGTCGCCCCCGGGGCTGCGGCGGCGCGTCGCGGGCAGTGCCTTCCAGCGTGGTTGCGTCGCGCTACCCGCGCCGCGGCCAAGCCGCTTGATGCCCCGGGGGCCGCCACCCCCGGTCCCACCCCGCGCGTCGCCCTCACTTCGTCAACACTGTGGCTGGGGGCGTGGGGCTGGGACTGGCTCACCGCTCATCGAGCCTGTCGAGATGTCCGCAGCGTGGGCTGGGAACTCTACGGAGAGGTGGTCAGCCCTCGTCTGCGGCGCGGAGGTGGGACTCGCCCGCGGCGGTGACCTGGAGCAGGCGCAGGGCGGAGGCGACGTCGGGGACGTCGAGGACGCGCATGCCGTCGACCACCCACGACTCCGGCGAGCGCGGACCGGTCTTGCTGCGGTCGCTCGGGACGACCGCCACCCGGAAGCCGAGCCGGGCGGCCTCGGCCAGCCGCTGTGGCAGGTCGCGGACCCGGCGCAGCTCTCCGGCCAGGCCGATCTCGCCCATCGCGACCACGCCGGACGGCGGCGCGACGCCGAGGGTGGCCGACCCGATCGCGACGGCGACGGCGAGGTCGCTGGCCGGCTCGTGGAGCCTGGCGCCGCCGACCGTCGAGGCGAAGACGTCGTAGGAGTGCAGCCGGATCTTGCAGTGCTGCTGGAGCACCGCGAGCACCATCGCGACGCGGGAGGAGTCGAGCCCGGACGTCGTACGTCGTGGCCGCTCGAGCGGCGAGGGCGTGACGAGGGCCTGCACCTCGGCGAGCAGGGGACGCCGGCCCTCCATCGTCACCGCGACGCAGGTGCCGGGCACCTGCCCGGTCTGGTGCTCGACGAAGAGGCCGGTCGGGTCGGTGACCGCGGTGATGCCGTCGGGGCCGAGGTCGAAGCAGCCGACCTCGTCGACCGGGCCGAAGCGGTTCTTCATCGCGCGGACCATCCGGAACCGGGAGTTGCGATCGCCCTCGAAGTGGAGCACGACGTCGACGAGGTGCTCGAGCACGCGCGGGCCGGCGATCGCGCCGTCCTTGGTGACGTGGCCGACGAGCACGGTGGTGATGTTGCGGGTCTTGGCGACCCGGATCAGGGCGGCCGCGACCTCCTTGACCTGGGTGACCCCACCGGGCACGCCGTCGAGGCCCGAGGCGCCGATGGTCTGGATCGAGTCGACGACCAGCAACGACGGCCGGACCTCCTCGATGTGAGTGAGCACCGCGCCGAGGTCGGTCTCGGCGGCGAGGTAGAGCTCGTCGTGGACGCCGTTGGTGCGGTCGGCGCGCAGCCGGACCTGGGAGGCGGACTCCTCGCCCGTGACGTAGAGGACCCGACGGCGCACCCGGGCGGTCTGCGCGGCGACCTCGAGCAGGAGGGTGCTCTTGCCGACGCCGGGCTCGCCGGCCAGCAGTATCGCAGCGCCCGGCACCAGCCCGCCTCCGAGCACCCGGTCGAGCTCGGGCACCCCACAGGTGTGGGAGATCGAGTCCTCCACCGACACCCGGCCGATCGGGACCGCGGGAGTGCTGACCGGGCCCGCCGACGCACGCATGGTCGGGGCGGCCGCCTCGGCGACCGAGCCCCAGGCCTGGCACTCGCCGCAGCGGCCCACCCACTTGGTGGCCTCCCAGCCGCACTCGGTGCAGCGGTAGGCAGGACGGGTCGTGGACTTGGGCACGGCAGCAACCTAGGCGGCGCCGCCGACAGCCCGCGGGAGCCGCTCCGAGTCTCCGTGGATGGCGGCGTGGACAGGCGCAGCACCCCTGCGGGTGAGCCTCGCGTTATCCTCTCTTGGAACGATCCAGAGCGCGCCGGATGCCAGCTCCAGGAGGGGACGTGTCGAGCACCGTGAGCCGCCCGCCCGTGACCCCGCCGACCCTGGCCGACGTCGCAGAACGCGCCGGTGTCTCCCGCCAGACCGTCTCCAACGCGGTCAACAACCCCGACCTGCTCCGCCAGGACACGCTGCAGCGGGTCCAGGAGGCGATCACCGAGCTCGGCTACCTGCCCAACCGGGCCGCCCGCAACCTCCGGACCCGCGCCTCACACCTGATCGGCCTGCCCATCAAGGCGGCCGAGGAGGGCACTGCCAACGCCGCGATGGACCGCTTCGTCCACTCGTTGGTCGACTCGTCCCGCGAGGCCGGCTACCACGTGCTGCTCTTCTCCGGGACCCGCACCGGCAAGGCCGAGGACGAGCTGCCGGCGTACGACGACCTGCTTCGCTCCACCGCGGTCGACGCGTTCGTCGTCACCGACACCTACCTCGGCAACCCGCAGGCGGTTTGGCTCAACGAGCGGCGCGCGCCGTTCGTGGCGTTCGGGCGCCCGTGGAACGACCCCGGTGCCCGGCACCCGTGGGTCGACGTCGACGGCGCGGCCGGCGCCGACATGGCCACGTCGCACCTGATCGAGCGCGGCCACCACCGCATCGCCTGGATCGGCTGGCGCAAGGACTCGCTGCTCGGGGAGGACCGGCGGGCCGGCTGGTCGCGGGCCATGCGGTCGCGCGACATCCCGACCACCGGCCTGGCCTCCCGGGTCGAGGACACGATCGGTTCGGGGCGCGAGGCGAGCGCCGTGCTCCTCGACGAGGCGCAGCCGACTGCCTTCGTCTGCGCGTCAGACACCCTCGCGATGGGGGTGCTGCACACCCTTGCCGATCGCGGGCTGCGCGCCGGAGCGGACATCGCGGTCACGGGCTTCGACGACTCCCAGGTCGCCCAGACCGTGCCGCCCGGCCTGACCTCGGTGCGGCTCCCGCTCGAGGAGGTCGCGGTCGAGGTGGTCAAGGCCCTCGAGGGCCTGCTCGGCGCTCCTCCAACCGTCAGAGCCGGTGTGCTGCTGACCCCGACCCTCGTGGTCCGCGGCTCGAGTTGAGCAGGCAGTTTCACCGGGTACCCGGTGAAACTGGTCCTTCCCGGCTGGAACTCCGTCGGGGCAGGGCCAGATTCTTCAGGTCAGGCCCGATCAGAACGTCTTCGACCAGAGGTTGACCGCGTAGTCGACCTCGACACCCTCGTGCTCGGAGAGGATCGCGTCGGCCGTGGGCGCGTCGAACTCGATGCGTACGACGGACTCCAGGTCCGCCCGCGACGAGAACCGCCACCCCATGTCGACCGGGGTCCGGGTCCAGCCACGGGTCGACCAGAACCTCTCGACCGTCGCCGCGTCCGGCTGCTTGGGGTAGCCGCGGCGGAACCACGCGCCGAACGTCGAGCGACTGGCGTCGTTGTCGACGATCATGGCGACGCCGCCGCGCCGTACGACGCGATCGAGCTCGGCCAGCCCGGGCTCGCAGCCGGGGCCGAAGAAGTAGGCCCAGCGCGCGTGCACGACGTCCACCGACGCGTCGGGCAGCGGCAGCGCCTGGGCGGTGCCCTGGTGGACGGTCACGTTGGTGAGCGCGCGCGTACGTCGCCGGGCCAGCGCGAGCAGGTCGGGGTGCGGCTCGACCCCGGTGACGGCCGCCGCGTCGACGGCGAGTCGGGGCAGGTGAAAGCCGGTCCCGCAGCCGATGTCGAGGACGTCACGGCCGGACCAGCCCGTCTCACCGGCCCGCGAGAACAACGCCGACCGCAGTCGCCCGTCGGGGTCGACGGCGTGGTTCTCGACCTCGTAGGTCGAGGTGTGGTGCCAGATGTTGGGACTCGGGCGGGTGCCCTCCGGAAGCGAGAGTTTCATCGGTCAGCCGACGAAACTCTCGCCGGGACGACGAAGTTTCGTCGTCCAACCGAGAGATTCGTCGGCCAGCCGACGAAACTCCCGCACGCGAGACGTACGGACCGTCAGAGCCGGACGAGGCCGTGCGGGGTCTGCACCTGCACGGCGATGATGCCGGGCGTGCCGTTGGGCGCCGCCCACTCGACCTTCACGTCCTCGAGCGGGGCCTCGACGGTCTCGCCGAGCCACTCGCTCACCCGCTGCGGGTCGCCGGCGATCTCGAGGCAGGCCAGGGAGTAGTCGGCGTTCGCGCCGAAGCTGGGGTGCAGCTCGGCCGGGCTCTCCCACTGGATGAAGAACGGCAGCTGCGCGTCCGCGATCAGGCCGTTGACGCCGATCTGCTTCCAGCGCAGCTCGGTGCCGTCGGGGCGGTGCCGGTTGCCGACGGCCGCCTCGCGGCCGAGCCGGTGCTCGACCACGGCGATGTCGTCGACCGCGACGACCCAGCCGAGCCAGCCGCCGCCGAGCAGCGATCGGGCGCGGACGGCCTGGCCGAACGGCGCCTTGTCGGAGGCGGGGTGGTCGAGGACCTCGACGACTTCGAGGTAGGTGTGGTCGGCCAGCGGCAGCACCATGTTGCGGGTGCCGAACCGCGGGTGCACGCCACCGTCGACGAACTCGGTGCCCAGCAGATGACCGATGCGCTCTGCCGTCGCAGCCAGGCCGTCGGGTCCGGCGGCGAACGAGAGATGGTCGAGGCGCATGCAGAGATTGTGAACGCCGAGTCGGGCGAGAACCAAAGCGGGGTAGGGGTCTCTTGATGTCGAGACGCTTCGACCGGACCGCCACTTCGCGGTCGGCTCGCGGTCAGGCTGCAGTCAGGTACGCGGGTCGGCCGGATGGATCGCCAGCGCCGACCTCGACCGCAGATGCGCCTCGCAGTGCTGCACCAGCTCGTCGTACGCCGCCTTGCCCATGAGCTCGGTCAGCTCGGCCGCGCTGCTCACGTAGAGCGGCTCCGGCGCGGTGTGTGCCTCGGTGTTGCCGGTGCAGTACCAGTCGAGGTCGTGGCCGCCCGGCCCCCATCCGCGGCGGTCGTACTCGCTGATCGAGACCTCGGTGTAGCTGCTCCCGTCGGGGCGCTTGACGGTGCGGAAGGTACGCCGGATCGGCAGCTGCCAGCAGACGTCCGGCTTGGTCTCGAGCGGGTTCTTCTCGAGCACGAACGCGAGTGCGTGCAGGGCGCAGCCGGCGCCGCCCCCACCATTCGGCGGAGCGAAGTCGGGGCGGTTGTGGAAGATGCACGCCGACTGGCCGTCGTACTCGACGACCATCGTCTTGCGCTCGCCCTCGTCGTCCACGTCGATCCAGTCGGCCTTCTTGACCTTCTTCTTGGCCGTGCCGTCCGTCTGCGTGGGCCGGAACTGCCACAGCGTCTCGTCGAGCATGCCGACGTAGTCGGCGACGCGCTTCTCGTCGTCCTTGTCCGCGAAGTGCGCGCCGAGGGCACAGCACCCCACGTCGGGCGACTCCTTGTAGATGCCCTGGCAGCCCTGGCCGAAGATGCAGTGGTAGCTCGACGTGAGCCAGGTCAGGTCGCAGCGCATCATCTCCGACTCGTCGTCGGGGTTCGCGAACTCGACGAAGGCACGCGGAAACACCAGGTCGACCTCGGGCACGGCATCAGCGTAGGCGTCCCGTGGGCCGCAGGTACCTTGGACCCATGCGCGTGGGCGTCCTGGACATCGGTTCCAACACGGGGCACCTGCTCGTGGTCGACGCGCACGGTGGGGCCGCACCGCTCCCGGCGTACAAGTTCAAGCAGCCGCTCCGGCTCGCTGAGCACCTCGACGACGGCGGTGACGTCTCCCAGACCGGGATCGACGCACTGACCACCTTCACCGCCGAGGCGCTGCGCGTGGCCGAGGACAAGGGGTGCGAGGACATCCTCGGCTTCGCGACCTCGGCGGTCCGCGACGCCGGCAACAGCGAGGCGGTCCTCGAGCACGTCCAGGAGCGCACCGGCGTGATGATCGACGTCCTCGCCGGTGAGGACGAGGCGCGGCTGACGTTCCTGGCCGTACGCCGCTGGTTCGGCTGGTCCGCCGGAAGGCTCGCGGTCTTCGACATCGGCGGTGGCTCGCTCGAGATCGCGGGTGGTGCCGACGAGGCGCCCGACGTGGCCTGGTCGCTGCCGCTGGGGGCTGCCCGGCTGGCCCGAGCGCACTTCCGTGACGGTCGGGCGGACGAGGTGACCGTGCGCGAGCTGCGCCGCGAGATCCGTGCGGAGATCGCCCACGACGCCGGCCACCTGCTCCGCGGCGGACCGCCTGACCGCGCGGCCGCGACCTCGAAGACGTTCCGCTCGCTGGCCCGCATCTGCGGTGCCGCCCCCTCGACGGACGGCAACCTGGTGCCGCGCACGCTGCCCCTCGTCGAGCTGCGCGAGTGGATCCCCAAGCTGGTGGCGATGGCGCCCGACGAGCTCGCGGGCCTGCCCGGCGTCTCACCGAGCCGGGCGCACCAGATCCTTCCGGGCGCCCTGGTCGCCGAGGGCTGCATGGACATCTTCGACCTCACCGAGCTCGAGGTCTGTCCGTGGGCGCTGCGCGAGGGCGTGATCCTCGAGCGGTTGGACCAGCTCTCGGTGCTCGGCCGTTGAGCACCCCACGGCGTTCTTCGCCTCCTCCGCTGCGCTCCTCCGGCGAACAACGTCGCGGGGACCCCGCAAGAACATGACCCGGATCGGCCTCTCCACGTCCTCGGTCTACCCCGAGTCGTCCGCGCACGCGTTCGGGTACGCCGCCAGCCTCGGCTACGACGCCGTCGAGGTGATGGTCATCGATGCCCTGAGCCAGTCGATCACCGCCGTGCAGCAGCTCTCCGAGCACCACGACATCCCGGTCTCGGCGATCCACGCGCCATGTCTGCTGTTCACGCAGCGGGTCTGGGGCACCGAGCCGTGGGGCAAGCTCGAGCGGTCCGCCGAGATGGCGAAGGCGGTCGGCGCCGAGGTGGTCGTCGTGCACCCGCCGTTCCGCTGGCAGAAGGAGTACGCGCGCGACTTCGTCAACGGGATCGCCGCCCTCGAGGAGTCGACCGGCATCGCGTTCGCCGTCGAGAACATGTATCCGTGGCGCGCGTCCACCAAGCGCGGCATGGAGATGTACATGCCTGGGTGGGACCCCTCCGCCGAGCCCTACGCCAACACCACCATCGACCTCTCGCACGCGGCGATCGCCCAGGACGACCCGATCGAGATGGCCGACCGGCTCGGCTCCCGGCTGCGGCACATCCACCTCACCGACGGCACCGGCTCGGCCAAGGACGAGCACCTGGTCCCCGGTCGGGGTGCGGTCGGCGCCGCCGAGTTCCTGCGCCACGTGGCCCGCAAGGGCTTCGGCGGCGAGATCGTCGTCGAGATCAACACCCGCAAGGCCTCGTCCCGCGAGGAGCGCGAGACGGACCTGCGCGAGTCGCTGGAGTTCGCGCGCGAGCACTTTCTCGCGCCGACGCCCTAGCCGATCCGAACTAGCCGACCAGCCCGGCTTCGTACGCCGCGACCACGAGCTGCGCCCGGTCGCGCGCACCGAGCTTGGTGAAGAGCCGGGACACGTGCGTCTTGGCGGTCAGCGGCGACAGCACCAGGTGCTCGGCGATCTCGTGGTTGGTCATGCCGCGCCCGACCAGGGTCAGCACCTCGCGCTCCCTGGGCGTGAGCTCCGGCAGCGGGTCGGCGGCGGACGTGGTCGGTGGCCCGACCGGTTCTTCTGCGGGCGAGGCGGCGACGAACGCCTCGATCAACCGCCGAGTCACCGCGGGCGCGAGGAGGCTCTGGCCGTCGGCGACGACCCGTACGGCGTCGATGAGCGCCACCGGGCCGACGTCCTTGAGCAGGAACCCCGAGGCGCCGGCGCGGAGCGCGCCGAAGACGTACTCGTCCAGCTCGAAGGTGGTCAGCACGAGCACCTTCGTCGCGGACAGGGTCGGGTCCGCCACGATCCGGGCGGTGGCCTCCAGGCCGTCGAGGCGGGGCATCCGGATGTCCATGAGCACCACATCGGGCCTGGTCTCGATCGCCAGCGCGACCGCGTCCTCGCCGTCGACCGCCTCGCCCACGACCTCGATGTCGTCCTCGGAGTCGAGCAGCGCGCGGAACCCGGCCCGGACCAGCGCCTGGTCGTCGGCCACCAGCACCCGGATCGTCACGGCGCCCCGGTCCGCACGTCGGTCGGCAGCGTCGCCACGACCCGCCAGCCGCCGCCCGCCAGGGGACCGGCCTCCAGCGTCCCGCCGGCCGCCTGGGCCCGCTCGCGCATGCCCCGGACCCCCTGTCCGGATCCGGGCGGCGCGCCGGGCACCTCCTCCCCGCCGTCGTCGTCGACCTCGATCACGAGGGCGTCGTCGCCACGGGTCACCCGGACGCGAGCGCGCGAGCCGCCCGCGTGCCGGACGACGTTGGTGAGCGCCTCCTGCACGATCCGGTAGCCGGTCGAGGTGACCGACGCCGGCAGCGTGGCCGTCGCCGGGTCGACGTCGAGGTCGACCTCCACCCCCGCCGTACGCAGGCTCTCGCCCAGCTCGTCGAGCTCACCCAGCCCCTGCGTCGGCCCGATCGGCGCTCCGTCGCCGGCCGTGTCCGAGCGCAGCATCCCGAGCGTCGAGCGCAGGTCGGAGAGCGCCTCGCTGCTGACCTTCTCGATGTCCTTGAGGGTCCGGCGCGCCTGCTCGGGGTCCCGGTCGAGCAGGTGCGCGCCGACGCCTGCCTGGACGTTGATCGCCACCATCGCGTGCGCCACGACGTCGTGCACGTCGCGGGCGATGCGGAGCCGCTCCTCGCCGACCCGGCGCAGGGCCTCCTCGTCGCGGGTGCGCTCCGCCGTCTCGGCCCGGTCGACGAGGGCGGCCAGGTACTTGCGCTGGTTGCGGATCGCCCTGCCGAGGATCAGGGGCGCGGCGACGAAGACGAGGTTCTTCGGGACCTCGGGGTCGACCAGGGTGCGGTGGTCGCTGTAGAGCAGGATCGCCCCGAGCACGGCCGGCACCAGCACCAGGGCCGCGACCACGAGGCGGCGGCGGTCGGCGACGAGCGCCAGGCTGTAGCCGCACAGCATGCTCGAGAACGGCGCGGTGTTGTGCACGTCGACGATCGCGAGGACACCGAAGACCAGGACCATGCAGGCCCCCATCGACCAGCCCGGGTAGCGGTGCCGGGCGAACGTGGGCAGCACCGCGACCACGCAGGCCGCGATCCCGAGCGGCGTGGTCTCCGTCCGGTTGTCCGTCCGGTAGGCCATCTCGGCCACCATGGCGGCCACGAAGGCGGCAGCGATCCCCACGTCGAGGATCAGCTGCCGCCTCATGGGCCGACCGTAGGCGGGGGTCGGGCTTCGTGTCACTCGCGAAGGCCCAGTGACGTGTCCAGCCGGTCGTGCAGCCGGCGCAGCGGCATCGGTGCCCACCAGTTGTACTTGCCGAGCAGCCCCATCAGCGACGGCACCAGCAGCGACCGGACCACGAACGCGTCGACCAGTACGCCGAACGCCGTGGCCACCCCGATCTGCTGGATGAACGAGATCGAGCTGGTGCTGAAGGCGCCGATCGCCACCGCCAACAGGATCGCCGCGGCCGTGACCACCGCACCGGTCCGCTGGACCCCGACGGCGACCGACTCGCGCTCGCCGACGCCGCTGTCCCGGACCTCCTTGATCCGGCCGAGCAGGAACACGCCGTAGTCGGTCGACAGCGCGAAGATCAGCGTGGCCGTGACCAGGAAGTCGGTGGGCTCGACGCCTCCGTTGGGCGTGTAGCCGAGCAGGCCGGTCAGCCGCCCGTCCTGGTAGACGAAGGTGAGCACGCCGAGGCTGGCCGCCACGGTCAGCGCGTTCATCAGCACCGCCTTGAAGGGCAGCACGACCGAGCCCGTCATCAACCACAGCACCAGCAGGGTGAGCGCGATCAGCAGCGCCAGCGCCAGGGGGAGCCGGCTGCCGATCGCTGACTGCTGGTCCACGAAGTCGGCGGCCGGGCCGGCCACCAGAGCATCGACGCCGGGCCCGGCGTCCACGGCGCGGGTCTCCTCGACCAGCCGCTGCGCGGTGTCACCCGCGGGCTCGCCCGCGGCGGCCACGTCCAGCTGCCACGTCCTCTCGTCGAGCTGCACCGGGGTGCCCGGCATGGCGACGTCCGGCAGCGCGTTGACGCGGTCGGCGTACGCCGCGACCTCGGCCTCACCGGAGCCCGTGCTCGTGGTCACCGCGATCGTCAGCGGGCTCGCGCCGGTGCCGTCGAACGCCGTCTCGATGGTGTCGGCGACGGTCCGCGCGCTCTTGTCGGTGGGGATCACCGAGCTGTCGATGGGCGTCCACTCGGCGCGCAGGGCCGGTGCCGCGAGGGCGAGCATGACCATGCCGGTGGCGATCGCGACCGCGCCGGGGCGCCGCATCACGGCGTGCGAGAGGCGGTACCAGCGGCCGTGCTCGGCGCTGCGTCGCGGCTCCTTGCGGGCGAGCTTCGCGCCCCAGAGGCCGAACATCGCGGGCGCGATCACGAGGGAGGCGACGGCGGCGACGACCGCGACGGTGGCGCCGGCGAGGCCCATCGACTTGATGAAGCCGAGGGGGAACACCGTCAGCGCGGCCAGCGCCACGGCGACCGTGCTGGCCGAGAAGGCGACCGTGCGACCCGCGGTGCGCATCGTGGTGAGGATCGCGCCCGCGGTCGCGCCCTGGCTGGCCAGCTCCTCGCGGTAGCGGGTGAGCAGGAAGAGCGTGTAGTCGATGGCCAGGCCGATGCCGAGGCCCATGACCAGGTTGAGCGCGAAGATGCTCAGGCCGTAGAGCTCGTTGACGCCGGTGAGGACCAGGAACGTGCCGAGCACGGTAGTGACGCCGACGACCAGGGGGAGCAGGGCGCCCCGGCCGCGGAAGAAGATCAGTGAGAGCACGATCAGGATCGGGAAGGCCAGCAGCTCGGCGCGGCCGAGGTCCTCGGTGACGGTGCTGCCGAGCTGCATGTCGGCGACCGCCGAGCCGCCGACGGTCACGTCGTCCTGACCGTCGAAGGTGTCCAGCATCGCCTCGGCGACGTCGTCGCTCTCGGCGTCTGCCGCCAGGGTGCCGAGCACCAGGGCCTGGGTGCCGTCGCGGGAGACCAGCGCGCCGGGATCGCCGCGGGTGGTCGTGGGGGAGGCGACCTGCGTGATGCCTGCCTCGGCCGCGAGGGTATCGGTCACCTGCTGCACCCGGTCGGCGTCGGCGGGGAGACCGGAGGGCGTGTCGACCACGATCGCGATGCCCGGGCCCTCCTCGGTACCGGTCGCCGCTTCGATCGTCTCGATGGCGCGCACCGAGTCCGCGTCGTTGCTGGCGAAGCCGCCGGAGGCGTCCAGGGAGCCGGCGAGTGGTCCGCCGAAGAAGCCTGCGACGAGCACGAAGAGGAACACCGCGAGCAGGCTGCGCCGCGGGTGGGCGCTCAGCAAACGGGTCATGCGACCGGACCGGCGGGTTGCGCTCGGGTCCAGGTCGGTGGGAACGGGAAGGGTCTGGTTCGTCATACGTCGACTCTCGGCCGCGAGGCGCCCCCGGGTCGTCCTGCCGGGGGAGGCACTTGAGCCCCGGGTCGCGGGCGGCGTACTCCCGGGGAGGTACGCCCCGCGCCGTACGGTGTGGACGTGGCATCCACCACCCGACGCGGACGCCGGCCCGGCTCGCCGGACACCCGCTCGGCGATCCTGGCCGAGGCGCGGACGCTGTTCGCGGCGAACGGGTACGCCGGCACGTCGGTCCGCGCGGTCGCCACGGCCGCCGGCGTGGACGCGGCGCTGGTGCACCACTACTTCGGGACCAAGGACGACCTGTTCCTGGCGGCGCTCCAGGCCCCGATCGACCCCCGCCAGGTGCTGCTGCCCGTCGCCGAGGGCGGGATCGACGGCGCGGGCGAGCGGCTGCTGCGCACGTTCCTTTCGGTCTGGGACGACGAGGCGACCCGGCTGCCGCTGCTCACCCTCGTGCGCAGCGTGTTCGAGCCCGAGCGCCGCCCCCTCGTGCGGGACGGCTTCATGCGGCTGGTGCTGGCCCCGATCGGGCAGGCCCTCGGGCTCGATGACGTCGAACTACGCATGTCGCTGGTCGGCTCGCAGCTGATGGGCATCGTGCTGGCGCGCTACGTCGTCGAGGTCGAGCCGCTGGCGTCGGCGTCCCACGACCAGCTCGTGGCGGCGTACGCCCCGACGCTCCAGCGCTACCTGGACGGACCGCTCTCCTAGCCCTTTGCCAATCCCCAGGCCATCGGCAATAATTCATCATATGGTGAATAATGTCATCCAGGTGCGCGGGCTGACCGTGGTCCGCGACCGCCCGGTGCTCGACGGGCTCGACGTGACGATCGGCTCCGGCGTGACCGGCCTGCTCGGTCCGAGCGGCTGCGGGAAGTCGACGCTGCTGCGGTCGATCGTCGGTGTGCAGCAGATCTCGGGCGGCGACGTGCGCGTGCTCGGCGAGCCCGCCGGCAGCCCGCCTCTGCGTCACCGGATCGGCTACGTCACCCAGGAACCGAGCGTCTACGACGACCTCACGGTCGCGGAGAACCTGCGCTTCTTCGCCCGGGTGCTCGGCTGCCCGGACTCCGAGGTGGACAGAGCGATCGACGCGGTCGACCTCGCCACCCACGCGGGCGCGCAGGTCGGCCGGCTCAGCGGCGGGCAGCGCTCGCGGGCCAGCCTCGCGGTCGCGCTGCTGGGCAGCCCGGACCTTCTCGTCCTCGACGAGCCCACGGTCGGCCTCGACCCGGTGCTCCGCAGGGACCTCTGGAGGCTCTTCCACGAGCTCGCCGACGGCGGCGCCGCCGTGCTCGTCTCCAGCCACGTCATGGACGAGGCCGAGCGCTGCGACCAGCTGTTGCTCATGCGCGAGGGCGCGATACTCGCCCACGACACCCCAGCCGCGATCAAGCAGCAGGCCGGGACGGACGACGTGGAGTCGGCGTTCCTCAAGCTCGTCGAGGACGTGGCGGCATGATCACCCCACGAAACCCTGCATCGGGCGCTTCGCGCGGGGGCACGCTTTCGCGGGGACCCCGAAAAGCCTTGACTCCTCGCATCACGCTGGCCGTGGCCGGCCGCGTGCTCACCCAGGTCAGGCGCGACCGCCGCACCGCGGCGATGCTGCTCGTGCTGCCGTGCCTGCTGATCTCGCTGATGTGGTGGATGTTCGAGGACTCGCTCGGCGACCCGTTCAACAGGTTCGGGCCGGCGCTGCTGGCGATGTTCCCGTTCATCGTGATGTTCCTCGTGACCAGCGTGACCACGCTGCGCGAGCGCTCGAGCGGCACCCTCGAGCGGTTGCTGGCGATGCCGATGGGCAAGCTGGACTTCCTGCTCGGATACGCCGTCGCGTTCGGCGTCGTCGCCGCGGTGCAGGCGCTGCTCGCGGTCACGGTCTCGGTCGGTCTCCTCGGCCTCGACATCCAGGGCTCGGTCGTGATGCTCGGCCTGGTCGCGGTCGCGGACGCCGTGCTCGGCTCCGCGCTCGGCCTCTTCGTGAGCGCCTTCGCGCAGACCGAGTTCCAGGCGGTGCAGTTCCTGCCGGCGCTGGTCTTCCCGCAGATCCTGCTGTGCGGCCTCTTCGTGCCCCGCGACACCCTGCCCGACGTCCTGCACGCCGCCAGCGACGTGCTCCCGCTGTCGTACGCCGTCGACGCGATGACCCACCTGACTAGGGGCACCTCGACGTCCGATGTCTGGGTCGACCTGCTCGTGGTGACGGCGTTCGCGCTCGGTGCCCTGGCCCTGGGCGCGGCCACCCTGCGTCGGCGTACGCCGTGAGTCAGCCGAAGGTGAGCCCGTAGGCCGCGACGATCGGCTCGGTCGCGGCGGGGTCACCCTCGCAACCGTAGGACTCGACCAGCGGGCCGAGATCCGTGTCGTCGTCAGCGGTGTCGACCACGCGGAAGAGCCGCTCCAGGCCACCGGGCGAGATCAGCTCGAGCAGGCGAGCTGGTCGGTCAGCGGCGTTCCAGAACGTGTGCCACTGGCCGCGCGGCTTGCGCACCAGGTCACCGACCTCCGCGACGTGCTCGTCGTCGCCGAGCCGCACCCACACCCGCCCCTCGAGGACGAGGCTGAACTCGTCCTCCTGTGTGTGCACGTGCATCGGCGCGGCGATGGACCGAGGAGCCAGTAGATGTTCGACCACGGCGAACCGGCCACCGGTCTCCTCCGAGTCGATGAGGAAGCGGTCCCGGCACCCGGCCGGCGGCCCGAGGACCACGCCCGTGCCGGCCCGGATGATCTGCGAATCGCTCATGTCACGAGGGTCGTGCGCCGTGCACCTGTTCGCCACTCCACAAATCTGGTAGGCCGCTGTCATGGCGTCGTACGAGCGGGCTCTCGACCGGCTGTCCTCGGCCGCCGGCCGCGGGTCCGACCTGGTGACGCTGTGGCGCGAGACGGCGCCTGTCCTCGCAGCCACGGTGCCGCACTTCGAGACGCCCTGCTTCTTCACCGTCGACCCCGACTCACTGCTGACCACCAGCCACTTCCAGGAGGGGTTGCCGGAGATCCCCGCCGAGTGGCTCGGACGGGAGTACGTCGAGCCCGACTACAACTCGATGCCCGGCGTGCTGGCCTCGTCCAGCGGGATCGGCACGCTGCACGAGGCGACCGGGGGTCGGCCGGAGCTGGCGCGCAAATACCACGAGGAGATGAAGCCGTTCGGCTGCGAGCAGGAGCTGGTGCTGGCGCTCCGCACCAGGGACGGCGAGTGCTGGGGTTCGATCGGGCTCTACCGCGAGCTGGGCCGGCCGCTCTTCGACGACCGCGAGCAGGCGTTCCTGCGCGCCGCCGCCCCTGCGCTGGCCGCGGGAGCCCGCCACGGGCTGCGCACCGCCCAGGCCCTCGAGCCTGACCTGCCGGACGCTCCGGCGATCGTCGTCCTGGACCGCGGACTCGGCCTCGCTTCGGCGAGCCCGACCGCCGACACCTGGCTGGCCGAGCTCGGCGGAACTGTCGAGCGGCTGCCCGCGAGCGTGCTCTCGGTGGCGGCGCGGGCGCAGCGGCCCGAGGACGGGCCGGCGTCCGCGCGGGTCCGTGGCGAGGGCGGGCGGTGGATGGTGCTGCACGGCGCTCTGCTCCGGGCCGCGAACGGCGAGCACCACCAGGTCTCGGTGCTGGTCGAGCCCGCGCAGCCGGCCCACCTCGAAGCGCTGCTGATGCGCGCCTACGGACTGACGCCGCGCGAACGGCAGGTGACCGGCCTGGTGCTGCGCGGCCTGTCGACCCGTGCCCTGGCCGACTCCCTCGACATCTCCGAGGCAACGGTCCAGCAGCACCTCAAGGCGGTCTTCGACAAGACCGGCGTCCACAGTCGGCGGGAGCTGGTCGGCTCGGTCTTCCAGGACCACTACGAGCCGCGCGTGCGCGACAACGAGGTCCGGACGACGTCGGCCAGGGCCGTCCGCGACGGTCCGATGCCCTGACGGGACGTGCCGGGGACGCCGCGGCGGCGCGCGGGGTCGTAGCCTGTCTGGCATGGCGTTGATGAGCCGGCCGCTGCTCCTGCTGAGCCGCAGCGAGCTGGTCAAGAACCTGGTCAGCACGATGCCGGTCTCGGCGGGGATCGTGCGCAGCTATGTCCCCGGCGAGACGACCGACTCGGTCGTCGACGCGACCGCGCGGGAGGTCGACGAGGGGATCCGGGTGACCCTCGACTTCCTCGGTGAAGACACCCTCGACGCCGACCAGGCCGAGGCGACCGTCGCGGCGTACCTCGGGGTGCTCGAGGCGCTCTCCGCGCGCGGGCTGACCCGCATGGCCGAGGTGTCGGTGAAGCTCTCCGCGATCGGCCAGGCACTTCCGGACGATGTCGCTGGGGGAGGCCACAAGATCGCGCTCGAGAACGCCCGCACCATCTGCCGGGCCGCACGCAACGCCGGCACCACTGTGACCCTCGACATGGAGGACCACACCACCACCGACTCGACGTTGTCGATCCTGCGCGACCTGCGCAAGGACTTCCCCGAGACCGGTGCGGTGCTGCAGGCCTACCTGCACCGCACCGAGGCGGACTGCCGTGCCCTGGCCTACGAGGGGTCGCGGGTGCGCCTGTGCAAGGGCGCCTACAACGAGCCCGAGGAGGTCGCCTTCCAGGCCGACATCGACGTGGACCGGTCCTACGTCCGCTGCCTCAAGGTGCTGCTGGCCGGCCAGGGCTACCCGATGATCGCCACCCACGACCCGCGTCTGGTGGAGATCGCCTCGACGCTCGCGTCGCGCTACGGCCGCGACCAGGGGTCCTACGAGTTCCAGATGCTCTTCGGCATCCGTCCCGAGGAGCAGCGCCGCCTCGTGAAGGCCGGCGAGCGGGTCCGGGTCTACATCCCCTACGGCCAGGAGTGGTACGGCTACCTCATGCGTCGCCTCGCCGAGCGCCCGCAGAACCTGTCATTCTTCTTGCGATCCCTGATCTCCAAGAAGTGACCGAAATGAGCAGAGCGTGAAGCAGACCGCCATCCTCGGCGCCGGGGTCATGGGCGAGACCCTGCTCTCGGGGCTGGTCCGCGCCGGCCGCCGGGTCGACCAGCTCCTGGTCGGCGAGAAGCGCCCCGAGCGCGCCCGCGAGCTCGAGGAGCGGTACGGCGTCGCGGTGGTCGGCAACGTCGAGGCCGCCGCCAAGGCCGACACCGTCGCGATCGTCGTCAAGCCCCAGGACATGGCCGACCTGCTCGACGAGATCGGCCCGTCCCTGCGCGCCGGTCAGCTGCTCGTCTCGCTGGCGGCAGGCATCACGACGGCGTTCATCGAGTCGCGGGTGCCCGACGGCGTCGCGGTCGTGCGGGTCATGCCCAACACCCCCGCCCTGGTCGACGAGGGCATGGCCGCCGTGTCGCCCGGCTCGCACTGCGACGAGTCGCACCTCGCCGAGGCCGAGGAGCTGATGGCCTCGGTCGGCAGGGTGATCCGCATCCCGGAGCGCCAGCAGGACGCCGTCACCGCGATCTCCGGCTCCGGGCCGGCGTACATCTTCTTCGTCGTCGAGTCGATGATCGAGGCCGGCGTACACCTCGGTCTGCCGCGCACCACCGCGACCGAGCTGGTCATCCAGACCCTGGTCGGGTCGGCCAAGATGCTGCGCGAGACCGGCACCCACCCGACCGTGCTGCGTGAGCAGGTCACCTCGCCCGGCGGCACCACGGCGTCGGCGCTGCGCGAGCTCGAGGTGCACAAGGTGCGCGCCGCGTTCCTCGCTGCGATGGAAGCCGCTCGCGACCGGTCCCGCCAGCTGGCCGAGGGCGACTGAGCCCAGCCTGAGCTCAGCCCGAGCTCAGCCCTGGGACGGACGACGCAGCCCCCTGTGCGCGTCAGACTGAGGGCATGGACGAGGGACTGCCGATGGTGTGGGGCGCGAGCCCCGAGGAGGTCGGCCGCCCCTACCCGGCGGACGACCTCATCCCCGACGCCCTCCTGCTCACCCGCGCGATCTCGGTGGCCGCACCGACCGAGGTGACGTGGCGCTGGCTGTGCCAGGTCGCGGTCGCGCCGTACTCCTACGACTGGATCGACAACTGGGGCCGCCGCAGCCCCGACACCCTGACCCCGGGCGCGGACCGGCTCGAGCTCGGCCAGACCATGGCCGTCGTCTTCCGGCTCGCCTCCTTCGAGGACGGGCACCACTGGACGGCGATCACCACCCCGCGCGGTCGGCGGCTGTTCGGCCCGGTCGCGATGACGTACGCCGCCGAGCCCGACGGACCCGGCTCGCGGATCGTCTGCCGGATCGCCGCGGCCGCGCACGGCCCGCTCGGCCAGGTCCGCGCGCAAGCCCTGGCCTGGGGCGACCTCGTGATGATGCGGCGCCAGTTCCTCAACCTGAAGGCGCTGGCCGAGCGCGACGCGGTCGCGGTGCGCTAGCTGTTGGCGTGCGCGTCCCAGTCGCGCAGTCGCTGGCTGATGAGCTCCCTGCGCTCGTCGACGCCGCCCGAGTCGAGGACCGCCCAGTCGCCGTCGTCCGCACGCAGGTAGACACCCGACGTGCGGACCGGCGGGCGCTGCTCGTCAGCCCGGATCGTGTACTCGCCGACGGCCCGGTCGATCGACTCGAGCGTGATCTCGCCGGTCCCCTCGAACCGCGGCGCGTCCGCGTGCCGCGGCCGCTCGCCTCGGTGGAAGTAGAAGATGCCGCCCGGGTCGGCCCTCTCCCTGGTCGCCTCGCTCCAGTAGCGCGCGGACAGGGTCCCGTCCTCCTGCCAGGAGCGACCCTTGACCTCGAGGCTCCCGGCCCGGTCACGAGAGATCCGCAGCAGGCTCACCGCCGAGGGCTCGACCTCACTGCGGGCGCTGAGCGAGTACTGCCACCAGTCGCCCTCGATCCGGGCCAGTCGGCCCTGGGCGGCCATGGCGTCCCGCACCTTCTGGTTGACCGTCTTGAGCTCCTGCGGCGTGAGGGACTCGGCGTAGCGGACACAAGTCAGGCCCAGCAGGTCGGTCGGCAGCTTGGCGCCGTTGGCGTGCAGGATGAAAGTACGGCGCATGCCGAGTGCCCCGCCGAACAGCCCGGCCTCGAAGACCACGTTGTCGCGCGGCGAGGCCTGACCGGGGACTGGCGTGCCGGGGTCGCCCGAGGTGGCCGAGGTCCAGTCGTCCTGGGCGAAGACGAAGGCGGCGAAGTCCACCTCGTGGGTGAGCTCGACCAGCCGGTCGAGGGTGCCGACGCCCGGGTTGAAGACCGTGGTCCACGGCTCGACGTCGGCCACGGACGCCAGCCCGCCCGTGAGCGACTTGAGCAGCCGCTGCTGCTTGCCCGACGAGCCGAGGAAGATGCGCGGCCTGGCCATGATGGGCGTCATCCTAGGGCGCGCCACCATCGTCATGGGCAGCGCACGAACCCGCCGCCGTCCTGAGCCGAGATGCAGCGGCGGCCGGTCGGCCGCGGGACCAGCCGTTCACCTCGCCACGTCCACCGCCAGGTCTCCACGGCGTACGTCGGCGCGGGCGGGAAGGCGTAGTCGTAGCCGACGTCGAAGGGCTCGACCGACCGATGGCTCACCAGTCGGGGTCCGGTGAGGAGGACGCCATGGCCGTGCCCGTTGCGGGCCACGCTGTCGCGGAGCAGCTCGGGGCGTACGACGGTGAGCCGCTCCCACTCCCGGTGGCGGTGCGCCCAGACGCTCCACCGGTAGCTGACGATGTCCCGCACCATCAGCTCCTCGCCCGGGCGGTCGTCGACGGCGTACCCGCGGACGACGTCGTCGAAGAACCGCCCGCGCACCCGGCTGGCCTCGACCCGGCCGTCGGCCCAGTGCACGGCGATCTCCGGCGGGTGGTCGCCGCGCGGGTTCTCGCGGACCAGCAGGAGCTCGCGGGTCCCGTCGCCGTCGACGTCCAGCCGGGTGCGGTTGGTGACGTCCCAGTCCGTGTGCTCGGCCGGCGGCGGCGCGGGCGCCGCGTCGAGCGTCGGGGTGAGAGCTGCGACCAGGGCGGCGACGACGGCGACGAACCACATACCCGTGGGACCCCGTCGTGCCATGCCTGGTTGTCGAGCAGACTGCGCCCGTGGAGACCTACCGCACGCCCGACGACCGGTTCGACGTGCTCCCCGACTTCCCGTGGGCGCCGTCGTACGCCGACCTGCCGGACGGCGACGGCGGCACGCTCCGGGTGGCCTACGTCGACGCGGGTCCGGCGGACGGACCGGTCGTGCTGCTGCTGCACGGCGAGCCGTCGTGGTCGTTCCTCTACCGGCACGTGATCCCTGTTCTCACCGGGGCCGGCATCCGGTGCGTCGCACCGGACATGGTCGGCTTCGGGCGGTCGGACAAGCCGCTCGCGCTGGCGGACCACACCTTCGCCCGTCACGTCGAGTGGTTGCGTGAGCTCGTCCTCGAGGTCCTCGACCTGCACGACGTGACGCTCTTCGGCCAGGACTGGGGCGGCCTGCTCGGGCTGCGCCTCGTGGCCGAGCACCCCGACCGGTTCGCGCGCGTGGTCGCCGCCAACACGGGACTCCCGACCGGCGACTTCGACATGCCCGAGATCTGGTGGATGTTCCGCAACGCGGTCGAGACCGCAGAGGTGCTCGACATCGGCCGGCTGGTCGCGGCCGGCTGCGTGCGCGGCCTGACCGACGAGGCCCGGGCGGCGTACGACGCGCCCTTCCCGACCGAGGCGAGCAAGGTCGGCGTCCGCGTGATGCCCACCCTCGTGCCGACCCGGCCCGACGACCCGGCCGCGCCCGCCAACCGGCTCGCCTGGGCGGCGCTGGGGGAGTGGCGGCGGCCGTTCCTCACCGCCTTCAGCGACTCCGACCCGATCACCGGCGGCATGGACGCGATCCTCCAGCAGCACGTCCCGGGCGCCCGTGGCCTCGACCACCCCACCATCGCCCACGCCGGCCACTTCCTCCAGGAGGACGCCGGCGAGGAGCTCGGCCGGGTCATCGCGGGGTTCGTCCACAGGTCGGGGTAGTCCGTGATTCAACGGCCCCGGTTTACGCGGATCCGGGGCCGTTTGTTCACGGACTACCCCGCCTCGGGAGTCACAGCCCGATCGCAGTCGTGGCAGCGGCGAGGACGGGAGCGGTGACTTGCCGGCAGCGGGCGGCGCCGTCGGCGAAGACCTGGGTCACGTGCACCGGGTCGGCAACAAGGTCGGCGTACCGCTTCTGGATCGGCTCCAGCGTCGCCACCACCGCGTCGGTCACCGATCGCTTCAGGGCCCCG
Source organism: uncultured Actinomycetota bacterium (assembly GCA_963759065.1). Lineage (GTDB taxonomy): Bacteria > Actinomycetota > Actinomycetes > Propionibacteriales > Nocardioidaceae > Nocardioides. The sequence continues at coordinate 287,211 of CAVWYA010000015.1, forward strand.
TAGGTGTCGATCCCCGCCGCCGAGCCGCCGCACGCCTCCAGGATGTCGAGGAGGTTGGTGACGCCGGGCTTGTCGGGCGAACGACGTACGGCGTCCGCGCCGGTCCCGGAGTCCGTGACCGCCCGCGCGACCTTGCGACGTACGACGTCCGGCGGGTCGAGCAGGTAGACCGAGCCGGCGGCGTCCGCGGACTTCGACATCTTGCGGTCGGGGTGCAGCAGGTCCATGACGCGGGCCGTGCCGCCCTCAGGGACCACCACCTCCGGCACCGTGAACACCTCGCCGTAGCGCCGGTTGAACCGGAGCGCCAGGTCGCGGGTCAGCTCGACGTGCTGCTTCTGGTCGGCGCCCACGGGCACCTGCTCGGGTCGGTAGAGCAGGATGTCGGCCGCCATGAGGGCCGGATAGGTGAAGAGCGAGACGCGGGTCGAGTCGACGCCGCGGCCCTTCTCCTTGAACTGGATCATCCGGTTCAGCTCGCCGGTCGTGGCGACGCACTCGAGCAGGTACGCGAGCTGGGCGTGGGCCGGCACGTGGCTCTGCCGGAACAGCGTGGCCCGGTCGAGACCGACCGCGAGGAACAGCGTGGCCGTCTCGTCGGCGTACGAGCGCAGCAGCCGCGGGTCATGGTGGGTGGTCAGCGCGTGCAGGTCGGAGACGCCGTAGAAGGCGTCCTCCTGGCGGCGTGACATGGGCAGCAGCGCGCCGAGGTAGCTGCCGAGGGTGAGCCGACCCGAGGGGGTCAGCAGGGAGAGGGTGCGGGTCATGTGGAGCTCCTTGGAGTGAGAGCCCACGGGTCGGTACGACGCAACGCACCACGGCCGCCCGTGGGCGGCCGTTGGAAGGGTGTGCTGAATGGTCAGCAGAGTCGGTGGGCCGCCGTCAGGCGGGCCACCACAGGAGACCGGAGTTCGTCAGCACACCCCCACGATAGCGTCACGAGCATGGAATGCGCGGGTCCGAGCACGGTCGTCTTCGACCCGACCCTGACCGACTACGACTTCGGTCCGGCCCACCCGATGTCCCCGATCCGCGTCGACCTGACCATGCAGCTCGCGCACGAGCTGGGCGTGACCACCGGCGGATCGCTGCGCGTCGTACCGGCCCCGCTGGCCACGCTCGACCAGATCGCCACCGTCCATGACGCGGCGCTGATCGAGGCGGTGCAGCGGGCTGGCCACACCGGTGCCGCGGAACCTCAGGTCGGCCTCGGGAGCGACGACAACCCCGTCTTCCTCGGGATGCACGAGGCCGCCGCGCACGTCGTCGGCGCCAGCCTGGAGGCGTTCCGCCAGGTCTGGACGGCGGAGTCGCTGCACAGCGCCAACATCACCGGGGGCCTGCACCACGCGATGGCCGACCACGTCAGCGGCTTCTGCGTCTACAACGACGTCGCGATCGGGATCCGCTGGCTGCTCGACCAGGGCGCGGAGCGAGTGGCGTACGTCGACGTCGACGTCCACCACGGCGACGGCGTCGAGGCGATCTTCTGGGACGACCCCCGGGTGCTCACCATCTCGCTGCACGAGACGGGCCAGTTCCTGTTCCCCGGCACCGGGTTCAGCGGCGACGTCGGCGGCGAGGGCGCCGAGGGCAGCGCGGTCAACGTGGCGCTGCCGCCGGGCACCGGCGACTCCGGCTGGCTGCGCGCCTTCCACGCGGTGGTGCCCGACCTGGTTCGCGAGTTCGCGCCCGACGTCCTGGTCACCCAGCACGGCTGCGACTCGCACGCCGAGGACCCGCTCGCTCACCTGATGCTGAGCGTGGACGGCCAGCGCGCGGCGTACGTCGCCCTGCACGAGCTGGCCCACGAGGTCGCCGGCGGCCGCTGGGTGGCCACCGGGGGCGGCGGCTACGCCCTGGTCGACGTGGTCCCGCGCGCGTGGAGCCACCTGCTGAGCGTGGTCTCCGGCGTACCGCTCGACGTCTCCACGGCCACGCCCGAGGCCTGGCGCGCGTACGTGCGGGAGAAGCTGGGCGTCACGGCTCCGCGCTCGATGGGCGACGGCGTCACCCCGGAGTTCCGCGACTGGCGCGAGGGCTACGACCCCGACACGTGGCTGGACCGCGAGGTCAACGCCACGCGCGCCGCCGCCTTCCCGTGGCACGGGCTGGATCCGCTGCCCTGACACTGGTCTGGACCAGTGGGAGGCAAACCAGAATCCAGCGCTCAGTGCAAGGTGACACGCCAGACCACTTGCAGCACTTTTCTGAACCACTTCCCCACGAGTCACAACTGCCCCTATTCTCCCTTTGGGGCAGCACGGGGTTCGTCGGTGGGGAAGCCGATGACGTGCTGCACAGGAAAGAACGGTGCACCGATGGCTGGTTCTGGGGACATGTCAGACGCGAAGTTCCTGACCGTGGCGGAGGTCGCGGGCATGATGCGCGTCTCGAAGATGACTGTCTATCGCCTGGTCCACAACGGTGAACTGCCGGCTGTGCGCGTCGGCCGCTCGTTCCGAGTGGTCGAAGAGGACGTCAACGAGTACCTCCGCAAGAGCTTCTACAGCGCTGGCTGAATACCCCGCGAGCTTCGGCCCGGCACCCACGACGGACGCTCGCTCCGCTTCGCGGGCTCCGCAGTCCATCGTGGGCGACGGGCCGATCGCGGGCGCGCTCGCTCCGCTCGCAACGCTCGCTGCGCTCGCCCGATCCGATTGCGACGAGTCGATGGGACCAACCTCACCTGCCCGCGCGTAGTCGCGGGTTCGGCACCTCGCCGTACGCCGGTTAGGCTGGCCCGGTCCTGCGGGCCTTCCCGCGGGGCGCTGACACGGTTCCCGACGGGTCCGGGTCAGCCATCCGTCGAAAGGTCTGTTCGTGGGTTCGGTCATCAAGAAGCGGCGCAAGCGCATGGCGAAGAAGAAGCACCGCAAGCTGCTCAAGAAGACGCGCGTGCAGCGTCGCAAGCTCGGCAAGTAAGCGCCGACCCACCCTCAACGGTCAGGTCTCTGATGGCTTCCGGCGAGCGAGTCGTCCTCGTGACGGGGGTCTCGCGAGACCTCGGACGCCGTTCGGCGCGCGCTCTTGCCGCCGACCCGTCCGTGGACCGTGTCATCGGCGTCGACGTCGTTCCCCCTCGGGGTGACGTCGGCGACGTCTCGTTCGTGCGCGCCGACATCCGCAATCCGGTGATCGCCAAGGTGATCGCCAAGGAGAACGTCGACACGGTCGTGCACATGAGCGTCATCTCGACGCCCGGCAGCGCCGGTGGCCGCGGCACGATGAAGGAGCTCAACGTCATCGGCACGATGCAGCTCCTGGCTGCCTGCCAGAAGGCGCCGAGCGTCCAGCACCTCGTCGTGAAGTCCACGACCACGATGTACGGCGCCAGCAACCGCGATCCCGCGATGTTCACCGAGGACATGGAGCCGCGCCGCAGCGCCCGCTCGGGCTACGCCAAGGACGTCGCGGAGATCGAGGGCTACGTGCGCGGCTTCGCGCGGCGCCGCCCCGACGTCCGGGTGACCACCCTGCGCTGCGCCAACGTGATCGGCCCCCACGTCGTCAGCCCGATGACGTCGTACTTCCGGCTGCCGGTGATCCCGACCGTGCTCGGCTTCAACGCCCGCCTGCAGTTCCTTCACGAGCAGGACCTCATGGACGTGCTGATCCACGCGGTCAACTCCGACCTCCCGGGCACCTTCAACATCGCCGGAGACGGCATCCTGATGCTCTCCCAGGCGCTGCGCCGGCTGAAGCGTCCCTCGGTCCCCATGCCCGGCTTCGCGGTCGGAGGCGTCGGTTCCGTGCTCCGCAGTGCCCGGTTGGCGGACTTCTCCCCGGAACAGCTCAGCTTCCTCACCTACGGTCGCGGTGTGGACACCACCCGGATGCGGCAGCAGCTCGGTTTCGAGCCCGCGTTCACGACCGCCGAGGCGTTCGCCGACTTCGCCGCCGGCCTGATGCCCACCGGCGGCCGGATCGAGCGGGCCCTCACCGCGGCCCTCGACCAGCTGCCGCCGGTCGACGAGACCCCGTCCCTGCACCCCGTGAGCTCTGGTCCGCGTGGGTGACGCGGAGATCATCCCGATCGGCACCCGCGGCCGGCCCGGGCGAGGGCAGGGCAGCGGTCGGCCGTCGGCCGCGTCGCGCAACCTGGCCGCCGGCGCTCGCAAGACCGCGCCAAAGAAGGACCGGCCCGCCCAGCAGCCCGCCACCGAGCCCGAGGCCACCCCCGCGCCGGCCTACACCGAGGAGCGGGTGCCCACCGGCGGCATCCCGGCGGGTGACTGGCTCTCGGCCTTCCAGCACGCCTCGCACGAGCTGTTCGGCGACCAGTGGGAGCCCCAGCTGGCCCGCTTCCTCGCGTTCCTGCGTCGCCGGGTGACCGGCGACTACGTCGTCGACGAGTACGGCTTCGACCGGGAGATCACCGAGCGGTTCTTCATGGCTGCGCTGCGCCCGGTGGCGCAGAAGTGGTTCCGCATCGAGGTGCGCGGCATCGAGAACATTCCCGCCGAGGGCGGTGCGCTGGTGGTCTCCAACCACTCCGGCACCATCCCGGTCGACGGGCTGATGACCATGGTCACCATCCACGACCAGACCGGCCGCTTCCTGCGGCCGCTCGGCGCCGACCTGGTCTTCAAGTCGCCCGTGGTCAGCACCCTGGCCCGCAAGGGCGGCACCACGCTCGCCTGCAACGAGGACGCCGAGCGCCTGCTGCGCGGCGGCGAGCTGGTCGGCGTCTGGCCCGAGGGCTTCAAGGGCATCGGCAAGCCGTACGCCGAGCGCTACAAGCTCCAGCGGTTCGGCCGGGGCGGCTTCGTGTCGGCGGCCCTGCGCACGCAGGTGCCGATCGTCCCGCTGTCGGTCGTTGGCGCCGAGGAGATCTATCCGCTGGTGGCCAACCTGCCGTCGCTGGCCCGGGTGCTCGGGCTGCCCTACCTCCCGATCACGCCGCTCTTCCCGTGGCTGGGACCCCTCGGCATGGTGCCGCTCCCGTCGAAGTGGCTGCTGGAGTTCGGGGAGCCCATCCGCACCGACGAGTTCGACGCCGGCGCAGCCGAGGACCCGATGCTGGTCTTCAACGTCACCGACGAGGTGCGCGAGACCATCCAGTCGACGCTCTACTCGCTGCTGATGCAGCGGCAGTCCGTCTTCCGCTGATTTCTCGGAACGGCTCGGCTAGTTGCCGTTGCCCGTCAGCCCGTTGAGCAGGCCGTTCACGCCTTGGACCACACCGGTCACGACCTGGGTGACCGTGGTGGTCACCGGGGTGAGGTCGACCTTGGGGCCCTTGCCGCCCTTGCCGCCGTTGCCGCCGTTGCCGCCGTTGCCGCCGTTCTCCGTCTCGGTGCCGCCCGGGAGCAGGCCGCCGCCGAGCTCGGTGGTGCCGGTGCTGGTGGACGTCGGCAGGTCGATCGGCGTCTCGGGCGGGTTCATGGTGCTGGGGCGACCGTGGCCCTTGCCGCCGTTCTGGTGCTGCGGCTGCGCGGCGCCCGTCGGGTCGGCGCTGGGGATCGAGGTGCCGGGCAGCTCCCCGCCGGCGAGCGTGTCGGTGAGGCCGCCGACGATGGTGGTGCCGGCGCCCACCAGGTCGCCCGGGACCTCGAGGATGCCGGTGCCGCAGTCGGGGCAGAGGTTGAGCGCCTTCGCGTCGGCCGCGATGACCACACCGGCGGCCTCGAGCAGCGCGTCGTGGGCGGCCGGCGGGATGACCCCGTCGAGCTCGCTCAGCACGGTGACGCTGTCGGCGGCGTTCTCGTGGATCTCGCCGATCGACGCCTCGTTGCCGTTGACCTCGTAGTCCGCGAACAGTGAGTCGCTGGCCTCGGTGAACTGCTGGGTGAAGGTGTCGAGCGTCTTGGTCACCAGCTTGGCGTTGTTGGAACCGTCGCCACGCCGGCTCAGCTGGTCGACCTCGTCAAGGCGCTCCGAGGCGTTGCCCATGAGGGTCTCGCCCTTGGAGTCGTCGCCGACCGCGAAGCCGGCCTGGGTGTTCTCGATGGCCCGCTTGACGGGATAGAGCGCGTCACCCGGGAGGGCGCCCTGAGAGGCGACCGCCATCGAGGTGGTGGCTCCGACGATCGCGACCGCGCCGATGGCCACGCTCAACCGGCGCTTGTGCCGGGTGCGCGGTGGCTTGATCGTGAGCCGCTCGACCGCGTCGCGCTCGCCGGCCCTGACCGGTGTCAGCTCGGCCTCGGCGGCGACCATGAGCCGCTCGCGCAGGTCGGCCACGAACTCGGGGCGGGCCTCCGGCCCGGGCACCGAGCGGAGCGCGCTCACGAGCTCCAGGAGGTCGGCCGTGGTGCGGTCGACGTCATCTCGTCGTCCGCCCTCGACCCAGGAGTCGAATCGTTCGGCACTTCGTCGTGCCGGGAACAGGGGGGTCATCGTCGCAGTCCTGTCATCTGGTTACCGATGCCATCCCCGTGATGAAGCATCGACAGGCTGCTCAACGACCCGGGGTCGGGCCGGGTTACGCGCGCCAAATCCACGGCTCGGTAACGGGATTGCTTCAAAATCGCCATCGTCATCGGCCCATCACCGGATCCCCTCCGGCATCAGCTTGGCGAGGTTGCGCACCCCGCGGAGCTGGAGCTGCTTGATGGCGCCCTCGCTGCGGCCCAGGACGGCCGCGGTCTCCGCGATGCTCATGCCCTGCAGGAAGCGCATGATCAGGCAGTCCTTCTGCTCGCTCGGGAGCTCGGTCAGCGCCTTGAGCAGCAGCTCGTTGGTGAGGCTGGCCAGGACGGCTGTCTCGGGCCCCTCGGTCGCGTCGTCGTGGAGGCCCATGTCCTCGGTGGCCATCTCGAGGCGGGTGCGGCCGGCCTTGAAGTGGTCGGTGGCGAGGTTGCGGGCGATGGTCATCAGCCAGGCGCCGAAGTCCTTGCCCTGCCAGCGGAAGTTCTGCATGTTCCGCAGCGCCCGGAAGAAGGTCTCGGAGGCGAGGTCCTCGGCGAGGGTGCTGGAGCGGGTCCGGTAGAAGAGGAACCGGTAGACCGAGCCCTGGTAGTGGTCGTAGAGCATCCCGAAGGCCTCGGTATCGCCCGTGCGGGCCAGCTCGACCAGGGCGATCAGCCGGGTGCGCTCCTCCTCGGTCTCCTCGGACGAGGCGGCCTGGTCGGAGTCGCCGAACCCGGTGCCGCCGCGGCCGTCGGACGAGCGGGACTTCCCGACCTCGTCGGCGACGGCCTCGCTCAGGAGCCAGCCGAGCGGGTGCGCCGCGCCTTCCGGAGCGGGGCGGGTGGCCGGTCCGGCCACGGCGAGCGGGGGCTGGTCGCCCATGAGGGCGCAGGCGACCGCTTCGCGAAGGGCGTCGAGCCCCCGCGATACGTCTCGACCCAGTCCGGGCACAGACCCTCCCTCGGCGTCCCCCCGAATCCTTACCCAGAGTAGGGGCCCACGTCACAACAAGAGAAAAAATCGTTGTGTGGCCCACACTGGACTCGTCAACATCGCCCTGACTTGCCGGGCCGAACCCGACTCGTCAGCGGCGCTTCCCGCGCAGTGACACGCCTGCCGCCACCGCACCGGTCACGGCACCCGCGAAGGCTCCCACCGCCAGCCCGGCCCGGGCGGCCTTGCGCCCGGTCCGGTAGTCGTAGATCTGCCACCCCTGCTCGCGGGCGTGCGCCCGCAGCTTGGCGTCGGGGTTGATGGCGTAGGGCTCGCCCACCATCGTGAGCATCGGCAGGTCGTTGTAGGAGTCGGAGTACGCCGAGCAGCGGCTCAGGTCGAGGGACTCGCGGGTGGCCAGCGCCCTGATCGCCTCCGCCTTGCCGGGCCCGTGCAGCATGTCGCCGACCAGCCGGCCGGTGTAGACGCCGTCCACGTGCTCGGAGACGGTGCCCATCGCGCCGGTCAGGCCGAGTCGCCTGGCGATGATCTGCGCGATCTCGATGGGGGCGGCGGTGACCAGCCAGACCCGCTGGCCCTGGTCGAGATGCAGCTGCGCCAGCGCGCGCGTGCCCGGCCAGATCCGGTGGGCCATCGCTTCGTCGAAGATCTCCTCGCCGAGGTCCTGGAGCTCCTTCACGGTGTGGCCGGCGATGAAGCCCAGGGCCGAGTTGCGGGCCTCCGCGACGTGCTCGGGGTCCTCCACACCCACCACCCGGAAGTAGGCCTGCTTCCACGCGGCGCCGAGGATCTCGCGGGTCGTGAAGAACTCGCGACGGTGCAGCCCGCGGGCGAGGTGGAAGATGCTGGCGCCCTGCATCACGGTGTTGTCGACGTCGAAGAACGCCGCCGCCGTCGGGTCCTGCGGGTGGTCGAGGGCGGTCTCGACCTCGGTCGCGGCCGCTGCTGCCTCGCCGGCGAGCGTGGACCGCTGCTGGAGGTTGCGCGGCGTGCGCGGCCGGTCGGAGGGCACCACGGCTCCAACCTAGTGCGGACCTCTGTGTGGAAGTATCCGTCCATGGCTGCCGGACCCGCGACCGACGTCGCGGACCTCCTCGTGCGGGCCGCAGCGGAGGACCCCGACCGGCTCGCGATCGTCGAGTCCGGCGGACGCCGGGTCACGTGGGGCGAGCTCGACGACGAGGTGGGCCGGATCGCCACCGGCCTCGGGGCCGCCGGCATCGTCGCCGGCCACCGGGTGCTGATCGCGCTGGGCAACCGGATCGAGTTCGTGTCGGCGTACCTCGCCGTGCTGCGGACCCAGGCGGTGGCCGTGCCGGTGAACCCGACCTCGCAGTCCGGTGAGCTGGCGCGGATGATCGCGGACTCCGGGTCGCGGATGATCTTCGCCGACGTCGACACGGTGTCGGCCGCCCGGGAGGCGGTCCGGGCCCTCGAGCAGGCGCAGTCGACGGAGTACCCCGCGGGCTCGATCGAGGGCGACCTGCTGGCGCGGCTCGTCATCCCGCGCATCGTCGTGGTCGGCGGCACCCTCCAGCCGGGGGAGCGCTCCTACGACCACCTGCGGGCCGACACGGCCCGCCCGGTCCCTCAGCTGCAGGACCCCGAGAAGCTCGCCGCGCTGCTCTACACCAGCGGTACGTCGGGCCGCCCGCGCGCAGCGATGCTGACTCATCGCGCGCTGCTGGCGAACATCGACCAGGTGGCGGCCGTCGAGCCGCCGATGATCCACGGCGACGACGTGGTGCTCGGCGTACTCCCGCTGTTCCACGTCTACGGGCTCAACGCGGTGCTCGGCGTCGTCATGCGGCACCGGGCCAAGCTGGTGCTGACCGGCCGCTTCGAGCCGCAGGGCACCCTCGACCTGATCGAGGACGAGGCCTGCAGCGTGGTCCCGGTCGCGCCGCCCGTCTTCGCCTACTGGCGCGACGTCGACGGGCTCGAGGAGCGGCTCGGCCCGGTGCGGCTCATGCTCTCGGGCTCGGCCCCGCTCTCGCCGGAGCTGGGTGCGGAGTTCAGCGAGCTCACCGGCATCCCGATCCACCAGGGCTACGGCCTCACCGAGGCCTCGCCGGTGGTCACCAGCACGCTGTGCAGCAAGGAGCTCCAACAGGGCTCGGTCGGCGCCGCGCTGCCGGGCATCGAGATCCGGCTGGTCGACGAGACCGGCCGCCCGCCCGAGGGCGAGGACCCGGGTGAGATCCAGATCCGGGGCGCGAACCTGTTCAGCGGCTACTGGCCCGACGGCGCCCAGGGCCCTGACGACGAGGGCTGGTGGTCCACCGGCGACGTCGGCTTCCTGGACGGGACCGGTGACCTGTTCCTGGTCGACCGGCTCAAGGAGCTGGTGATCGTCTCCGGGTTCAACGTCTACCCCGTCGAGGTGGAGGACGTCATCCGCGAGGTCCCCGGTGTCACCGAGGCCGCGGTGATCGGCGTCGAGGACGCCCAGACCGGCGAGGCCGTGGTGGCCTATGTCGTCGCTCCGGGTGTCGAGGTGGCTGGCGTCGCGGACGCCGTACGTGCGCACTGTGAGCAGCGGCTCGCCAGGTTCAAGCAGCCGGGCCGGGTCGAGGTCGTGTCCGAGCTCCCCGTCGGCGTCACCGGCAAGGTGCAGAAGGGTCGCCTGCGCGGCATGGAGCGCCGCCGTGCGCTCGGCCTGCTCGAGTAGATGTCGGTCTCGTCCGGTCGCGTCACCCTCTACAGCAAGCCGGGCTGCCACCTCTGCGACGACGCCCGCGCGGTGATCGAGCGGGTCTGCGCCGACCTGGGTGAGTCCTACGACGAGATCTCCATCCTCGACCACCCCGCCCTGCGCGAGAGGTACGGCGAGGAGATCCCCGTGACCCTCGTCGACGGGAAGCAGCACGACTTCTGGCGGGTCAGCGAGGAGCGGCTGCGCGCCGCCCTCGCCGCCCGCCCGCCTACCGACGGGTAGGCGTGGGAAATGCCACGCTCCGCCGGTTTTGTTCTCGCGTTCACAAACTCTTAGAGTGGCGGGGCCGACGGCGTGGCGATGGCCCCGAAAGGCCTCCCACCGCCGGCTGGAAAGCAGGTCTGGTGGTCACCCGCACGACAGACAGCGCCCGGGACATCCCCGAGGCCACCGTCGCGCGCCTGCCTGTCTACCTCCGGGCGCTCACCACGCTCGTCGAGGAGGGCACCACGACCTGCTCGAGCGAGGAGCTCGCCGCCGCGGCCGGCGTCAACAGCGCCAAGCTCCGCAAGGACCTGTCCTACCTCGGCAGCTACGGCACCCGCGGGGTCGGCTACGACGTCGACTACCTGCGCTACCAGATCGCCCGAGAGATCGGCGTGACCCAGGACTGGCCCGTGGTCATCGTCGGCATCGGCAACCTCGGCCACGCGCTGGCCAACTTCTCCGGCTTCCGCAGCCGCGGGTTCCGGGTGGTCGCGCTGCTCGACGCCGACCCGGAGCGTCACGGGGAGGTCGTCGCCGGTATCGACGTCCGCGACTTCGCCGATCTCGACGCGATCGTCCGTGAGCACGGCGTCGCCATCGGCGTGATCGCCGCACCGGCGTCGGCCGCCCAGGACGTCGCCGACCGGATGGTCGAGGCCGGCATCAGCAGCATCCTCAACTTCGCACCGACCGTGATCGCCGTGCCGGACGGCGTCGACGTACGCAAGGTCGACCTCTCCATCGAGCTGCAGATCCTCGCCTACCACGAGCAGCGCAAGCACGGCGAGGTCACTGCGTCATGAGCGTCCTGGTCGTGGGGGTCTCCCACAACTCCGCTCCGGTGTCCCTGCTGGAGCAGGTCGCCCCACAGGCGGACGCCGTTCCCAAGCTGATCCAGTCCGTGGCCGCGTGCGAGCACGTCATGGAGGCGACGGTCATCGCGACCTGCAACCGGGTCGAGATCTACGCCGACGTCGACAGGTTCCACGGGTCGGTCGAGGAGATCTCCCGGCTGCTGATCGAGCGGTCGGACAAGTCGACCGACGAGATGCTCCCGCACCTCTACGTCCACTACGACGACGGCGCGGTCTCGCACCTGTTCCAGGTCGCCGCCGGGCTCGACTCGATGGCGGTCGGCGAGGGCCAGATCCTCGGCCAGACCCGCGGCGCGCTCCGGCTCGGCCAGGAGCTCGGCACCGTGGGCTCGGCCCTCAACCTGCTGTTCCAGCAGGCCCTCCGCGTCGGCAAGCGCTCCCGCGCCGAGACCGACATCGACAGCGCCGCACCGACGCTGGTGGGCGCGGCCCTCGACCGGTCCGCGCGCCACGGCAGCGACGTCGCCGGACGCCGGGTCGCCGTGGTCGGCGCCGGCGCCATGGCGGGCCTGGCCGTCGCGACCGTCTCGCGGCGCGGCGCGGCCGAGGTCGTCGTGGTCAACCGGACCCGGGAGCGCGCGGAGCGGCTTTCCGCCGAGTACGCCGGTCGCGCGGCGTCCCTCGACGAGCTGCCGGCCGTCCTCGCCGGTGCCGACGTGGTCATCGCGTGCGCCGGAGCCTCCGGGCTGCTGGTCACGCGCGAGCAGGTCGAGGCCGCGCGCGCCGACGGCCGGTCGATGGTCTTCGTCGACCTGGCCCTGCCCCACGACGTCGACCCCACCGTGGTCGAGCTCGACGGCGTCACCCGGATCGACCTGATCGACCTCTCCCAGGAGCTCGAGGACTCCGACGCGGGCCGCGAGGTCGCGGAGGTGCGCCGGATCGTGGCCGAGGAGGTCGCGGCCTTCGTGGCCGTCCGCCGCTCCGCCAGCGTGACGCCGACCGTGGTCGCGCTCCGCTCGATGGCCACCTCGGTGGTCGACGCCGAGATGGAGCGGCTCGACCACCGGCTCCCCGACCTGAGCCCCGAGGCGCGCGCCGAGGTGCTGCGCGCCGTACGCCGGGTCGCCGACAAGCTGCTCCACGAGCCCACGGTCCGGGTCAAGGAGCTGGCCAACGAGACCGGTGCCGTGTCCTACGCCGCGGCGCTCGCCGAGCTGTTCGCCCTCGACCCCGAGGCGGTCGACGCGGTGACCCGTCCGGAGGGGCTGTCATGACCGCCCCGATCCGGATCGGCACCCGCGCATCGCTGCTGGCCACCACCCAGTCCCAGCTGGTGGCGGCCATGGTCCGCGACCGGCTCGGCCGCGAGACCGAGCTGGTCGAGATCACGACCGTCGGCGACCGCTCGCAGTCCGCGGAGACGCCGATCGAGCAGGCCGGCGGCACCGGCATCTTCGTCAGCGCGCTGCGGGACGCCCTGCTCAACGGCGACGTCGACATCGCGGTCCACTCGCTCAAGGACCTCCCCACCGCCGCGGCCGACGGGATCGCACTGGCCGCCGTACCTCCGCGCGAGGACCCCCGCGACGTGGTCGTGGCCCGCGACGGGCTCACGCTGGGCGAGCTGCCGGCCGGTTCCCGGGTCGGGACGGGCTCTCCGCGGCGGGTCGCGCAGCTGCACGCCCTCGGCCTCGGTTTGGACGTGGTGGGCGTTCGTGGCAACGTCGACACCCGGATCGCGAAGGTCCGCTCAGGGGAGTACGACGCCGTGCTTCTCGCCCGCGCCGGGCTGGCCCGGATCGGCCGGCTCGAGGAGGTCACCGAGGTGCTCGACCCACTGCAGCTGCTGCCCGCGCCCGGTCAGGGTGCGCTGGCGGTCGAGTGCCGGGCCGACGACGACCTCCTGACCGCCCTGGCCACGCTCGACGACCGGGTCTCCAGGGTCGCGGTCGAGGCCGAGCGGGCGGTGCTCGCCACCCTCGAAGGAGGTTGCTCCGCACCGATCGGGGCACTGGCAGAGGTGGCCGAGGGCGAGGACGGCGAGGAGCTGTGGGTGCGCGCGGTGGCGCTCTCGACTGATGGGGGCCTGTCGGTGCGGATGTCCGCGACCGGTGACCCGAACGACGCAGCCGGGGTGGGGTCCCGACTGGCCAAGGAGATGCTCGCGGACGGCGCGGGCGATCTCGAAACCGCAGGACCAGAAACAGACAGGGTGCACGACGCATGACGCGAGGCAAGACCACCACGAACGACCGTACGGCCGCCGCCAGCAGCCGCGGCTGGGTGTCCTTCGTCGGCAGCGGGCCGGGTGACCCCGACCTCCTGACCGTCCGGGCAGTGACGCTGCTCGAACAGGCAGAGGTCATCGTCACCGAGACCCCGGAACACATCGACCTGGTCCGCCGGCTGCTGTCGCTCCCGGCCGAGTGCGAGAGCCCGACCTTCGTCGACGGCGGCTTCGGCGAGGACGGCCAGCCGCTGACCCACGCCGCGCGCGCCAAGGTCGTCGTGCGGCACGCGAAGAAGGGTGCGCGCGTGGTCCGGCTGATGGCCGGCGACCCGTTCCTCTACTCGTCCGGCCCCGAGGAGGCGCAGGCGTGCGTCAAGGCCGGTCTGGGCTTCGACATCGTGCCGGGCGTCTCGTCGGTGTCCGCGGTCCCGGCGTACGCCGGCATCCCGCTGACGACCAAGGACCATCGCGAGGTCGCGGTCGTCACCGCCCACGAGAAGGTCGACTGGGCGCCGTACGCCGACGCGCGCACGGTCGTGATCCTCTCCGGCGTCAACATGGTCGGCGACATCGCGAAGGCGCTGATCGCCGGAGGGCGTGACTCCGAGACCCCGGTCGCGATGACCCGGGTCGGCACGACCACCGAGCAGGCCACGGTCACCTCCACCCTGGCGAACATCGGCGCCGACGCCCGCGCGGCGCGGATGGCCCCGCCCGCCGTGATCGTCGTCGGGCGGGTCGTCGACCTCCGCGAGACCCTCTCGTGGTTCGAGACCAAGCCGCTCTTCGGCTGGCGGGTGCTGGTGCCCCGCACCAAGGACCAGGCCGGTCCGCTGGTCGCGCGGCTGCGCGGCTACGGCGCCGTGCCCGACGAGGTGCCGACGATCTCGGTCGAGCCGCCCCGCAACCCGCTCCAGATGGACAAGGCCGTCCGCGGCCTGGTCGAGGGCCGCTACGAGTGGATCGCGTTCACCTCGGTCAACGCCGTCAAGGCGGTCCGCGAGAAGTTCGAGGAGTACGGCCTCGACGCCCGCGCGTTCTCCGGCCTCAAGATCGCCGCGGTCGGCGACAAGACCGCGCAGGCGATCGCGGCCTGGGGGCTGCGCGCTGACCTGATGCCGTCCGGCGAGCAGTCCGCGGCCGGGCTGCTGGCCGACTGGCCCGAGTTCGACGACCTGCTCGACCCGATCAACCGGGTCTTCCTGCCGCGCGCCGACATCGCCACGGAGACGCTGGTCGCCGGGCTGATCGACCTCGGCTGGGAGGTCGACGACGTCACGGCGTACCGCACGGTCCGCGCCACTCCGCCGCCGGCGACCACTCGCGACGCGATCAAGTCCGGGCGGTTCGACGCCGTCGTGTTCACGTCGTCCTCGACGGTGCGCAACCTGGTCGGCATCGCCGGCAAGCCGCACCCGTCGACGGTGATCGCGGTCATCGGGCCGGCCACGGCCAAGACCGCCGAGGAGCACGGCCTGCGGGTCGACGTCCTCGCCCCGAAGCCCGACGCCGACGAGCTCGTCGACGCCCTCGCCGACTTCGGTGCGGCGCGCCGGGCGGCCATGGTCGACGCCGGCGAGCCGGTCACCCGCCCGTCCGAGCGCAAGCCGTCAGCACGGCGGTCGAAGGCGCGCTGACGCCATGACCGAGGGGGCCGCAGCCGAGGTGACCGGACCGCTGGTCCGGCCGCGCCGGCTGCGTCGTACGCCGGGGCTGCGCCGGATGGTCGCCGAGACCCGCGTCGACCCGGGGCAGCTCGTGCTGCCGCTGTTCGTCCGCGAGGGGATCAGCGAGCCGGTGCCGATCGCCTCGATGCCGGGCGTCGTCCAGCACACCCGCGACACCCTGCTCAAGGCGGTCGCCGAGGCGGCCGACGCCGGGCTGGGCGGCGTGATGCTCTACGGCATCCCCGAGGGCAAGGACGCCGTCGGCTCCGGCGGGATCGACCCGGCCGGCATCCTCAACCTCGCCATCACCGACGTCGTGGGGGAGGTCGGCGACGCGCTGACGGTCATGAGCGACCTGTGCCTCGACGAGTTCACCGACCACGGCCACTGCGGGGTGCTGACGCCCGACGGCCGCGTCGACAACGACCGCACCCTCGCGGCGTACGCCGAGATGGCGCTGGCCCAGGCCGACGCCGGCGTCGACATGGTCGGCCCCAGCGGGATGATGGACGGCCAGGTGCGGGTGGTCCGCGACGCCCTCGACGACGGCGGCCACACCGACGTCTCGATCCTGGCCTACTCGGCGAAGTACGCCTCCGCCTTCTACGGCCCCTTCCGCGAGGCGGTAGCGAGCTCGCTGGAGGGCGACCGGCGCACCTACCAGCAGGACCCCGCCAACGGCCTCGAGGGCGTCCGCGAGGCGCTGCTCGACGTCGAGCAGGGCGCCGACATCGTCATGGTGAAGCCGGGCCTGGGCTACCTCGACGTCGTCCGCCGGGTCCGCGACGCCGTCGACGTCCCCGTGGCGGCCTACAACGTCTCCGGCGAGTTCGCCATGGTCGAGGCCGCCGCCGCCCGGGGCTGGATCGACCGCGAGTCCGCCATCCTCGAGACCCTCACCTCGATCCGCCGCGCCGGTGCCGACGTCGTGCTGACCTACTGGGCCGTCGAGGCCGCGGGCCTGCTCTGATACCCCGGCGAGCTTCGGCCCCCACCCCGCGACGACGTTCGCTTCGCTCACGGGCTTCGCAGTCGTCGCGGCGCGGAGGCCGATCGCCGGGCGCGCGAGCTCCGCTCGCAAGGCCGGGTCGAATCGCTTCCACCGATCCGATCGCGTCCTAAGACGTCGGGCGCTGCTCCACCAGGCCCACCAGGTTGCCCTCGCTGTCGCGGACGAAGGCCTGCCATTCGGCGGTGCCGGCGGGGCCGAGGGTGTCGTCGGCGTGGCTGAAGATCACGTGCGGCTCGCTCTCGACGGTCACGCCGTTGGCGCGCAGGCGCTCGACGGTCGCATCGACATCGTCGACGGAGAGGTAGAGCATGGCCGCAGGCGCGTTGAGCTCGAGCATCAGTCGGGTGCCGGCGAGGTCGAAGAAGACCAGGCCGGGCGGGTCGTACGTCGCGGTGGGCTGCGCGCCGAGCAGGTCGGCGTAGAACGCGCTCGCGCGCTGCAGGTCCTCGGCCCGCTGGGCCACTTGCACCAGTCGCATGCGGCCATCATGGCCGCCGGACGCTCAGCCGGTATGCCTCAGGGTCCTACGGGTTCATGTAGTTGTTGAGGCAGGTCTGGAACGCCTGCGGCTGCAGCAGCTGGTTGATGCCTTCGAGCGTGCACTGGACCGTCGCCTGCGCCAGGGTCAGCACCTCGTCGACCGGCGGGATGCTCGTGGTCGGCAGCGGCGGGATCGAGACGTGCGTGCCCGGGAGGTGGACACCGCCGGAGCCGGTCCCGGTCTCGGTCTCGGTGCCGGTGGGACCCTCCGTGGTCTCCTCGTCGTCGACGGTGCCGCCGCCACCATCGGTGGTCGTGGGGTCGACGGTCTCGTGCGAGGTCGGGGGCTTGGTGATGTGAGCCTCTTCCTCCTGGCTCGGCGTGCCGGGCACGTGGAGCGGCGGCGGCGTGTGGGTGAGCTCGCCGGCCATCACGGTGCCGTTGGGGATCGAGGTGAAGTCGCCCTGCAGGTAGGCGTCCATGATGTCGAGCACGAGGTCGACGTAGGACTGGCTGTGGTTGTAGCGGAACACGGCACCGCGGCGACCGGCGTCGGTGCCGAGGTCGTCGGAGCCGGAGCAGAGGTAGACGGCGGTGCCGAGGGCCGCGTCGTCGATGTCCTGAGGGTTGCGCACGCCGTCGCCGTCCGCGTCCACGCCGACGACCGACCAGGTCGAGGGGATGAACTGCATCGGGCCGACCGCACGGTCGTAGGACGGGTCGTTGTCGAACTGGCCGGCGTCGGTGTCGACGATCTCGGTGGTCCGGTTGGAGCCGTTGAGGGGTACGCCGAAGATGCCGGGCGTCGCGAGGCCGTTGTCGTCGAGGGTGTTGCCGTTGGCGCGGCCGTGGTTGGACTCGACCCGGCCGATCGCCGCGATCAGCTGCCAGGAGAGGCGGCAGCCGGTGTCGGCGGCGTTGATGACGGTCTCGGCACGCTGGTAGGCGGAGAGCGCGGCCGACGGGATGCCGGAGGTGGAGGCCGTGGCGATGATCTGCTGGGCTTCGGCGTCGTTGACCCCGAGCTGGCTGCCGTCAGAGACGCTGGCCGGGGCCTCGATGGCCTGCGCGGGGACGCTGGTGCCGTCGGGGAGGGTCGGGTCGGGGCGCTCGCCCGCGGACGCGACGGGTGCGTTGACACCGAGGAGGTTGGCCGTCCAGGCGGCCGACAGCAGCGCCATCGGCACGAGCGCGGTCGCCTTGTGCAGGCGGCCGAATCGCTTTGCTGACATTGCGCTCTCTCCCAATTGCTACCGAGCCGTCCCCTCCAGGCGGCTCAGGCACCCAACGAATCGTGTCACGGATAAGTTACGCGCAAGTATGGAACAGGTGACCCCGGAGTGAGACCCATCACGGACTGAACGAGTCTTCCCCTCGGACGTGACGCGAAACCGGCCAGTTCCCCGGCTGGGGTCCAGATCAGCGGTACCCCGCCGCTTCCGACTTCCCACCAAGGGTGTCCCGAGCCTCGCCATGCGGCGCCAGCGCCGCCCATGCGGCACGTTGGCTGCGTCGCCACAGCTTGAAGGGCGCCCAGCCTGCCGGCGCTGCGGCGACTACCCGTCGCACCACCTGGACGACGGTGGCATCCACATTGCGAGGGTCGGCACCCGGGCGGATGCGGAGTCCTCAGGTGCCTCGGAGAGAATGAGATGTGCCCATGGATCCCCCGGAGTCAGCCGCCCTGTTCGGGCGCGCGCTGGCCGTCACACCGGGCGGCGTGAACTCCCCGGTCCGGGCGTTCAATGCGGTCGGCGGCACGCCCCGGTTCATCGCCTCCGCGAAGGGCGCCTGGCTGACCGACGTCGACGGCCGGGACTACGTCGACCTGATCTGCTCGTGGGGGCCGATGCTGCTCGGCCACGCCCACCCCGAGGTCGAGGCGGCGGTCCGCGAGGCGGTGTCCCGCGGTACGTCGTACGGCACGCCGACCCGGCCCGAGGTCGAGCTGGCCGAGGAGATCGTGGCGCGTACGCCGGTCGAGCGGGTCCGGTTCGTCTCCTCGGGCACCGAGGCGACGATGTCGGCGATCCGGCTGGCCCGCGGCTTCACCGGCCGCGACGTCGTCGTGAAGTTCGCCGGCTGCTACCACGGTCACGTCGACTCGCTCCTGGCCTCGGCCGGCTCGGGGGTCGCCACCTTCGCGCTGCCGGGCACGCCCGGCGTACCGGCATCATCGACCGCGCTCACGCTGGTGCTGCCCTACAACGACCGGGCCGCCGTCGAGAAGGCGTTCGCCGAGCACGGCGACCGGATCGCCTGCCTGATCACCGAGGCCGCCCCCGGCAACATGGGCGTGGTCCCCCCGGAGCCGGGCTTCAACGCCTTCCTCGCGCAGACCTGCCGCACCCACGGCGCCCTTTTCGTCAGCGACGAGGTGATGACCGGCTTCCGGGCGTCCCGGGTCGGCCAGTGGGGCCTCGACGGCGCCCAGGAGGGCTGGCGTCCGGACCTGATGACCTTCGGCAAGGTCATGGGCGGCGGCTTCCCGGCGGCGGCGTTCGGCGGTCGCGCCGACGTCATGCACCACCTCGCGCCGGAGGGGCCGGTCTACCAGGCCGGCACGCTCTCCGGGAACCCGGTCGCCACCACCGCCGGCCTGGCCACGCTGAGGCTCGCCACCGACGAGGTCTACGACCACCTCGACAAGGCCGCCGACGTCATCAGGACCGCGGTGTCCGACGCGCTCTTGACGGCCGGGGTCGCTCACTGCGTGCAGGCGACCGGGACGATGTTCTCGGTCTTCTTCGCCGAGGGCCCGGTCCGGGACTTCGACGATGCACAGCGCACCGACACGGCGGCGTACGCCGCGTTCTTCCACGCGATGCTCGACCGGGGCGTGCACCTGGCGCCGTCGGCGTACGAAGCGTGGTTCCTCTCGGCCGCCCACGACGACCGCGCCGTGCAGACGGTGCTCGACGCCCTGCCCGAGGCCGCCCGCGCGGCCGCCGATGCCCAGGAGATCGCATGAGAAAGACCCCGGACACCGTCGTGCACCTCCTGCGGCACGGCGAGGTGCACAACCCCGAGGGCGTCCTCTACGGCCGCCGCGACGGCTACCACCTGTCCGACCTCGGCGTGAAGATGGCGGAGAAGGTCGCCGCAGGCCTGGCCGACCGCGACATCACCCACATCCGGTCATCGCCGCTCGAGCGCGCCCAGGAGACCGCAGCGCCGATGGCCGCGGCGCACGACCTCGAGATCGTCACCGACGGACGGGTCATCGAGTCGACCAACTACTTCGAGGGCAAGCGGTTCGCCAACGGCAACAACGTGCTGTTCAAGCCCTCGGCCTGGCGGCACCTCTGGAACCCGTGGAAGCCGTCGTGGGGCGAGCCCTACAAGGAGGTCGTCGCCCGGGTGCTGTCCGCGGTCCACGACGCCCGGCTGGAGGCGCAGGGCCACGAGGCGGTGATCGTCTCCCACCAGCTGCCGATCTGGATCACCCGGCTGCACGTCGAGAAGCGGTCGTTCCTCCATGACCCGCGGCGGCGCCAGTGCACGCTCTGCTCGGTGACGTCGCTCCACTTCGTCGGCGACGCGATCACCCAGGTCTCCTACAGCGAGCCCGCCGGCGACCTGATCCCTGACAAGGATCGCCGGGCGCCGTTCTCGGCGGGCGACGCGCCCGACGAGAACAAGCCTGTCTGATGGGTGACCGTCGCCGTCTTTCTCTGCTCGTGGCCGCGCTCGCGGTCACGACGGGTACGGCGACCGCGTGCACGGACGTCAGCGGCACCGAGGGCAAGGACTACATCGAGGGCGCCGGCGTCGTGCGCGAGATCCCGGAGGCGGACCGCGAGGCGCCGGTCGAGGTGTCCGGGGAGACGCTGACCGGGGACGACCTGGACCTGGCCGACCGGCGCGGGTCGATCGTTGTGGTCAACGTCTGGTGGTCGGGGTGCGGGCCCTGCCAGGCCGAGGCGCCGATGCTGGTGGACGCCGCCGAGGAGCTCGCGGGCAAGGCCACCATCGTCGGGATCAACATCCGCGACACGAGCAGGGACAACGCGCTGGCCTTCGAGCGGGGACTCGATGTTCCCTACCCGTCGATCTACGACTACGGCAGCCAACAGCTGCTGAACTTCCCGTCGCCCTTCAACCCGCGGGACATGCCGAGCACCGTGGTCCTCGACGGCGAGGGTCGGGTCGCCGCGCTGGTCCGCGGACAGCTGCCGTCCAAGCTCACGCTGGTCGAGCTGGTCGAGAAGGTGGCGGCCGAGGACGGTCAGAGCGATGGATGACTGGCTCCGCGACACGGCGTTCTCCGGCTCGATGGTGGTCGCGGTCCCGGTCGCGGTGCTGGCCGGGCTGGTGTCCTTCTTCTCGCCCTGCGTGATCCCGCTGCTGCCGGGCTACCTCTCCTACACCACCGGTCTTTCGGGCGCCGACCTCGCCGATTCCGACGCCACGCCGCACCGCGGCCGGATGCTGGCCGGGTCGTCGCTGTTCGTGCTCGGCTTCTCGGTGGTCTTCGTCGGGCTCGGAGTGCTCTCGGCCGGCGTGAGCCGGTTCTTCTTCGAGTACTCCCGCACCTTCACGATCGTGCTCGGCGTACTGGCCGTGGTGCTCGGCCTGGTGTTCATGGGGCTGGTGCCGCTGTTCCAGCGCGACGTCCGGATCCACAAGGTGCCGGCGGTCGGGCTCGCGGCCGCGCCGCTGCTCGGCTTCCTCTTCGGCCTCGGCTGGACGCCGTGCATCGGACCCACGCTCGGCGTCATCCTCACCCTCGCCTACAACGGCGAGAGCGTGGCTCGGGGCGGAGTGCTCCTCGCGTTCTACTCACTGGGGCTCGGGGTACCGTTCATCGTCGCCGCGCTGGCCTGGCGCCGGGCGCTGGGCGGGCTCGCCTTCATCCGTCGTCACCAGCAGTGGGTCACCCGGATCGGCGGGGCGATGCTCGTCGTCGTGGGGCTTCTGCTGCTCACCGGCTGGTGGGACCAGATGGTGCAGTGGCTCCAGATCCACCTGGTCAACGACTTCCAGGTCGGCGTATGACATGACGGCCACCGACACCAGGCCCACCGCCCCCGCGCCTGAGCGCCGCTCGGGCGAGCTGACCCTGCGCGAGTTCCTGCGCTGGACCTGGCGCCAGCTGACGTCGATGCGGATCGCGCTGATCCTGCTGCTGATCCTGGCGCTCGCCGCGGTGCCGGGTTCGCTCGTCCCGCAGGAGCGGGTGGACGCGCTGAAGGCGTCGCAGTGGAAGGACGCGCACGACACCCTCACGCCGATCTACGAGAAGCTCGGCATCTTCAACGTCTACGGCTCGCCGTGGTTCGCGGCCATCTACATCCTGCTGATGGTCTCGCTCGTCGGCTGCATCGTGCCGCGCTCGTTCGTCTACCTCCGCGGCCTGCGCGCCCAGCCACCGGCCGCCCCCCGCAACCTGACCCGACTGCCCAGCCACGCGTCGTACACCACCACGGAGTCGCCTGATGTGGTGATCGAGCGGGCTCGTGCGCTGCTCAAGCGCAAGCGCTACCGGCTGCGCCGCCCGGCCGAGGAAGCACGGTCGGACCCGGGCACGGTCAGCGCCGAGCGGGGCTACCTCCGCGAGCTCGGCAACCTGGTCTTCCACCTCGCGGTGCTGGTGGTCCTGGTCGGGTTCGCGACCGGCACGCTGTTCGGCTTCAAGGGCGGCGTGATCCTGGTGCAGGGCCTCCCGTTCGGCAACAGCCTCACGCAGTACGACGACTTCGTGCCCGGCAACCTCTTCGACCCCGACGGTATGGAGCCGTTCTCGTTCACGGTCAACGACTTCGACGTCGAGTGGCTGTCCTCGGGGATGGCCCGCGGGTTCAACGCCGACCTCACCTACCGCGAGGCGCCCGGTCAGCCGGAGAAGTCCTACGACCTGAGGGTCAACCACCCCCTCAAGATCGGCGGGACCGAGCTGTTCCTGATCGGCCACGGCTACGCACCGGTGGTGACCGTCCGGGACGGCGAGGGGAACATCGCCGCGTCCGGGCCGGTGCCGTTCCTGCCGACGGGTCCGGACCTGTTCTCGTTCGGTGTGGTCAAGGCGCCGTTCGCGAAGCCGGGCGAGATCGGGCTCGAAGGCTTCTTCTACCCGGCGTTCGCGAGCGTGGACGGTACTCCGGTCAACCTCGGCGGCAACGACGTCAACCCGCTGCTCTCGCTCAACGTCTACACCGGCAACCTCGACTCCGGTGCCCCTCAGTCGGTCTACACCCTCGACAAGGCGCAGACGACCCCCGTGCCCGGCGAGGACGGCAAGCCGCTGCGGCTCAGCCTCGCGCCGGGGGACACCGTCGAGCTGCCGGACGGGCTGGGCAGCGTCACCTTCGACAAGGTCGTCACCTGGCAGCGGATCCAGATCAGCCACACCCCGGGCAAGGACGTCGCGCTGCTCGGGGTCGTGCTCGCGCTGCTCGGACTGATGGGGTCGCTGTTCATCCGCTCCCGCCGGGTCTGGCTGCGCGTCACCGAGGGGCCGGACGGAACGCGGGTGGACATCGCCGCACTGGACCGCTCCGGAGGCGCCGACACCGACGCCGTACTCTCGGACTTGGTCGCTGAGCTGCAGGAGGAACAGGAACGCACATGACCGACGCTGCGTGGGGCACCCTGAGCAACCAGGCGGTCGCGGCCGCGGCCGCCGTCTACTTCCTGGCGCTGCTGGCGCACGTCGTCGAGTGGTCGTCGCTGCGACAGGTCGACCGCGCCATGGTGGTCGTCGGGCCCGGCGGCGGGGAGGTCGTGTCGCCGCCGCCCGCACCCCGGCCAGACGTGGAGCGGCAGCAGGACCGCGTCGCCGTGTTCGGCCGCCTGGCGCTGTTGCTCACCGGCGTCGCCGTGGCCATCCACCTGCTTGCGCTGGTGGCGCGCGGGATGAGCGCGGACCCCAACCGGGTGCCGTGGGGCAACATGTACGAGTTCACGCTCGCGGGCACGTTCGTCGTGTCGGCCCTCTATCTCGTGATGAACCGGCGCTACGCCCTCGACTGGCTCGGTCCCGTCGTCGTCTTCTTCGTGCTGGCGCTGCTGATGGTCGCCGTGGTCTGGCTCTACGACCCGACCGGCCCCCTGCCCGAGGCGCTGGACAGCTACTGGCTGGTGATCCACGTCGTCTCGGCGATCACGGCCACCGGTGCCTTCACGCTCGGCGGGATGACCTCGGTCGCCTACCTCCTGAAGCGACGGCGCGGCGACGCGCCTGCCACCGGCATCTGGGCCCGCGTCCCGTCCTTGGACAGGCTCGACCTGATCTCCTACCGCATTCACGCCTTCGGCTTCCCGATCTGGACGTTCGCGGTGCTGATCACCGGCCCGATCTGGGCCCACCAGGCCTGGTCGTCCTACTGGAACTGGGACCCCAAGGAGGTCTGGGCGTTCATCACCTGGGTCGTCTACGCGGCCTACCTCCACGCGCGTACGACGGCGGGCTGGCGGGGCCGCAACGCCGCGATCCTGGCCCTGGTCGGCACGATGACGCTCTGGTTCAACTTCATCGGGATCAACTACTTCTCGAGCTCGAGCCAGCACTCCTACGCCGGCGCCCCGGCCTTCGAGCACCCCGACCGCTGACCCGACCGCTGACCCCACCCGATTCGTCTGTGACGCTGAGCGGGAGATTCCAGGTCAGACCGCAGACGAATCGGGAGCGGCGTCAGTCCTCGAGCCGACGGAACGCGAAGTCCCCTGACTCGTGCCCTTCCGGGTTGGGGCCGTAGATGGCGAGCATCCGGGCGTGCTCGGGCGCGGCGTACGTCGCCTTCGAGCCGGCCGCGACGACGACCGTGTCGCCCGGCCCGGCCACGACCGTCTCGCCGTCCGACTCGACGTGCAGCTCGCCGTCGAGGACGTAGTTGACCTCGTCGTGCGGGTGCCGGTCGGTCCACTCCGCACGCGTCAGCTGCCACTCCATGAGGGCGAAGCCGGTCCACGCCGGGCCCGGCTGGTCGATGATGCTGCGGCCGGGCATGTCGTCGTCCGCGCGCGGGGTCAGCGGCTCGTGGGGGACCAGCCGGACGGTCACGTGTGCTCCACCTTGCCGACGTTGTCCTGGTCGAGGAGGCGGCCGATCACCATCCGCTGGATCTGGTTGGTGCCCTCGAAGATCTGCATGACCTTCGCCTCGCGCATGTAGCGCTCGACGGGGAAGTCGCGGGTGTAGCCGTAGCCGCCGAACACCTGCACCGCGTCGGTGGTGACCTTCATGGCGTTGTCGGTGGCGACCATCTTGGCGATCGAGGCCTCGCGGCTGAACGGGAGACCGGAGTCGCGGAGCCGGGCGGCGTGGAGGGTGATCGCGCGGGCGGCCTGGGTGTTGGCCTCCATGTCGGCGAGGATGAACGCGAGCCCCTGGTGGTCGATGATCCGCTTGCCGAAGGTCTCGCGCTCCTGCGCGTAGGCGACCGCGGCGTCCAGGGCTCCCTGGGCGAGGCCCGTCGCCACCGCCGCGATGCCGAGCCGTCCCGAGTCGAGCGCCGAGAAGGCGATCTTGAGGCCCTCGCCCTCGCCGCCGATCAGCCGGTCGGCGGCGATGCGTACGTCGTCGAAGTTCATCGCCGACGTCGTGGAGCCGGTCATCCCCATCTTCTTCTCGGGCGGGTTGGCGGACAGGCCCGGTGCGTCCGACGGCACCAGGAAGCACGAGATCCCGTTGCGCCCTTCACCGGTGCGGGCCATCACCTTGTAGAAGTCGGCGAAACCGCCGTGCGTGGTCCAGGCCTTGGTGCCCTTGATCACCCACTCGTCGCCGTCGCGCCGGGCGGAGGTCCGCATCGCGGCCGGGTCCGATCCGGCGTGCGGCTCGGAGAGGCAGTAGGCGCCGAGCAGCTCGCCGCCGAGCATGTCGGGCAGCCACCGCTGCCGCTGCTCCTCGGAGCCGTGGGTGGCCAGGCCGTAGCAGGACAGCGCGTGCACGGAGACGCCGACGCCGACCGAGGCCCACACCGCGCCGATCTCCTCGAGCACCTGGAGATAGACCTCGTAGGGCACTCCGCCGCCGCCGTACTCCTCGGGGTAGGGAAGGCCCAGCAGCCCGGCCCTACCGAGCTTGAGGAAGATGTCGCGCGGGAAGGTCCCGTCGGCCTCGGCGGCGACCGACCGCTCGGCCAGCTCGTCGGCGGCGATCTGCCGCACGAGCTTCACGAGCTCGGCGGTCTCCTCGCTGGGCAGCACGCGGCGGGCGGTCACATGGCCACAGTAGTTGGATGTCCGAGCATCACCACCCGCCTACTGTGTGGGCCGTGCCCGAGACCCGACCCGAGACCCGCGTCGACCTGGACGACGAGGACGACCGGCCCCTGCGCTGGTACGTCATCGCGGCGTTCATGGTCCTCGTCGTCGCCGGCTTCGGGCTGGGCGTCCTCTTCACGACGACGTGGTACGCCGACTGCCACGAGGGCAGCGGGACCGGCACGTCGACGTCATTCGCCGGCGACTCGGCCCGCGCCGGCCTGTGCGAGTCCGGCCACGGAGCCGCCGGCCTGCTGGTCCCGGCCGGGTGGGTCGTCGGGCTGGCCCTCGCGACCCTGGCGCTCAACCGGTGGGGCGGCGGCCTGGTCCGGGCGGTGCTGCTCGGCGTGCTGTTGCTGACCCCGGCCGCGCTGCCCGCGGCGGCGTACGCCGGGCTGGGCCTCTCGAGCATGGACTGCACGGGCGACAAGCGCGATGCCTTCCGCGACTGGGTCGACGACGGCAGCAAGGGGACGCCGCCGTACGACTGCCGGAAGTTCTGATTCGCCGTCGGGGCGGCATGCGAGGCTTCCGCCATGGCCGATGACGCTGCTGTCCTGACCGAGGAGCGCAACGGCGTCCTGGTGATCACCATCAACCGTCCCGAGGCGCGCAACGCGATCAACGGCGACGTGGCCCGCGGCATCGCGGCCGCTCTCGACCGGCTCGACGCCGAGGACGGGCTGCGGGTCGGCGTGCTCACCGGTGGCGGCGGCTTCTTCTCGTCGGGGATGGACCTCAAGGGCTTCCTCTCCGGCGACGTGCCGGTCATCGAGGGCCGGGGTCTGGGCGGGCTCACCGAGCGGGCACCGCGCAAGCCGCTGATCGCGGCGATCGAGGGGTACGCCGTCGCGGGCGGCTTCGAGCTGGTGCTGGCGTGCGACCTGGTGGTGGCGGCCGAGGACGCCAGGCTCGGCGTACCGGAGGTGAAGCGCGCGCTCGTCGCGGGCGCGGGTGCGGCGATCCACCTGCCGCAGCGGATCCCTCCGGCGATCGCGATGGAGATGCTCCTGACCGGCGAGCCGATCACCGCTGCACGCGCGGCCGAGCTCGGCCTGGTCAACCGCGTCGTACCTCCCGGGTCGGCGCTCGACGCTGCCGTCGCGCTGGCCGGGGAGGTCGCGGCCAACGGCCCGCTGGCCGTCGCGATCACCAAGCAGATCGCCCGCTCGGCCCCGGACTGGACCTTCGACGAGGGCTGGCAGAAGCAGGCCGAGCTGATGGGTCCGGTCTTCGTCTCCGAGGACGCCCAGGAGGGCGCTCGCGCCTTCGCCGAGAAGCGCGCGCCGGTCTGGAAGGGTCGCTAGCGCTCAGTGATCCAGGCGCGTACGGCGGCGGTGAAGGCCTCCGGCCGCTCCAGGTTGGCGGCGTGGCCGGCGCCGGCGAGGAGCTCCAGGCGGGATCCGGGGATGGCCTGCTCGAACTGGTGAGCCACCCTCAGCGTCGACCGGGCATCCTGCTCACCCCACAGCAGCAGGGTCGGCACGGTGATGGTGGGTAGTACATCGGAGAGGTCGGCCGCCGCCATCAGGGCCACGTTCCGATCGATCGTGGCCGGCCTCACGTCGGCGGCCATGTCGTCGAGGAGCGCTCTCGCCTTCGGCGACGGCTCGTCGGCGAAGACGTCCGGGACGTCGCCGACGTCGGCCACCCGCCGCTCGATCTCCGCGGCCGACAGGCTGCCTCGCCATCCGGCGTACGTGTCGGCGAGCACCAGTGACCGGACGAGGTCGGGACGACAGCGCCACAGCTCGAGGACCACCGTGCCGCCCCAGGAGAAGCCGAGCACGTCAGCCGGCCCGACGGTCTCCACCACCGCGGCGAGTGCGTGTGCGAGGTCTGACAGGTCGACGTCGTCGGCGGGATCGTCCGACGCGCCGCAGCCGGGCTCGTCCCAGGCGACGACGGTCGCGACCCGGGCCAGGTCGGGCACCTGGAACTGCCAGGTCCGGTGGTCCTCGACCGCGCCGTGGACGAGCACGAGCGGCGGTCCGTTGCCGGTGCGTTCGTAGGCGACGACACGCCCGGCGACCTCCACGGCGAGCACGGGTAACGATAGCGCCGCGGCGAGCTCGGTTGGTCCAAGATGTGCCCATGGACGCCGCGACGACCCTGGTCTTCGTGGCCGTGGTGGGCGCTCGGTTCCTCCTGCCGCTGGCGATCCCCTACTACCCGCTGCCCGCGATCGCGGCCTGCCTGATCCTCGACGGGGTCGACCAGACGATCTTCCAGGCCTTCGGCCACGACCCGCCCGGCTACCAGTCCTACGACAAGGCGATGGACGTCTTCTACCTGTCCATGGCCTACCTCGCGACGCTGCGCAACTGGGAGAGCATGCCGGCGTTCCGGATCGGGTGGTTCCTCTACTTCTACCGGCTGGTCGGGGCTCTGGCGTTCGAGCTCACCCACGCCCGATGGCTGCTGCTGGTCTTCCCGAACGTCTTCGAGTACTTCTTCATCGCCTACGAGACGATCCGCTCACGCTGGCAGCCGGTGCACCTGCTGGTCGGCTGGTGGCTGAGCGCGGCCGCGGTGATCTGGGTGGTCGTCAAGCTGCCCCAGGAGTACTGGCTGCACGTCGCCCAGCTCGACGTCACCGAGGAGATCTGCCGGCACCGCTGGCTGATCGGCCTGCTCATCGTCCTCGTGCTCGGGCTGGTGCTGGCCTTCCAGAAGGTGGTCCGCCCACGGCTCTGGCCGCCGGACTGGACGTGGCGGTTCCGTCCCGAGCCGTTGCCGGAGGCGATCGACGAGCCGCAGGAGCAGGACGCCTGGCGGATGCGGTACGACGCGATCATCTCCACCGGCACCCTCGAGAAGGTGATGCTCATCGGCCTGGTCGCGGTGATCTTCTCCCAGATGCTGCCCGACTTCACCGGCTCGACC
Organism: uncultured Actinomycetota bacterium; assembly: GCA_963759065.1. Taxonomy (GTDB): domain Bacteria; phylum Actinomycetota; class Actinomycetes; order Propionibacteriales; family Nocardioidaceae; genus Nocardioides. The sequence continues at coordinate 315,742 of CAVWYA010000015.1, forward strand.
ACCGACGTCTTCATCGGTGTCGCCGCTGTCGTCGTGGTCAACTCCGGCATCACCCTGGCCGCCGCGCGTCGCCGCTGGACCATCCAGTCGACGGCCCTCGCCTTCGCGGCCCGGCTCGCGATGAACGTCGGCCTGGTCCTGGTCGCCGACCCGCTCCTGGGTCGCCACAACGCCCGCCTCGACGGCTACGACACGATCTTCTTCCTGATGCTGATCTCGCTGATCACGACGCTGCACGACCGCTGGCGGCCGGTGCACGAGGTGCGCGAGGTGCTGGCCCAGGGGCTGCCCGCTCCCGAGCTGGAGGTCGAGCGCGACTAGCCCGACGATTCGTCTGCGGTCTGACCGGTCAACTGCGGTGCGCGACGACAGACGAATCGGCAACGGGCGGGTGGTCAGGCGGCGAGGTGCGCCTTGAGCCAGTCGGTCATGTCGGCGAGGACGAGCTCCTGCTCGGGCTCGTTGAAGACCTCGTGGTAGAGCCCGTCGTACATCTTGAGCGTCTTGTCGGTCGAGCCGGCCAGGCGGTCGACGAGCCTGGCGCCCTCGGGGTTGACGATCGAGTCGGCGGTGCCGCTCAGCACCAGGAGCGGAAGCTTCAGCGACGGGAGCCTGGACGGGAAGGAGTCCATCGTGCGCAGCATCGCGCCGCCGATGCCGGCGGGGAGCGCACCGCGGAAGTTGAGCGGGTCCTCGTCGTACGCCTTGACCACGGCGGGGTCCCGCGAGATCGAGGCCGAGCTCAGCTTCTGGCCGGGCAGGCCCGGGACCACCTTGCCGATCACCTTCGCGACCTTGATGAGGACCGGGTTGATGTCGTCGCCGGCCAGCACCGCCGGCGCGGACAGCACCAGGGCGGCCAGCACGTCCTGGTGGTCGAGCGCGTAGTCGAGGGCGATCTGGCCGCCCATGCTGTGACCCAGGAGGTACGTCGGCCGGCCGTCGACGAGCTCGAGCCGGCGCAGCGTCTCGAGGTCGGCGCTGAACTCCGACATGTCCCGGGCGAGCAGCCGCTTGCCGCCGGACCGGCCGTGGCCGTGGTGGTCGGGGATGGCGACGCGGAGGCCGAGGCCGACCAGCCGGTCGGCGACGTGGTGGTAGCGGCCGGCGTGCTCGGCCACGCCGTGGGCCACCAGGATCAGCCCGACGGGGTCTCCCGCCGGCTCGTAGAGGTCGTACACGATGTTGGTGCCGCCCAGTCCCGCGAACGACTTCTCGACCGGCTTCGTCATGCCGGACATCATGCCGCCCCGCAGGGGTGGAGGCACCGGGTGACCACGCTCACGGCGTTGGGGCCGGGACGAAAGTCGGTGGCGGGGTGGTCGGGGTCCGGACGTACCGTGGAATCGTGACGACAGAGACCGGCTCCGCTCCCTCCACGGGCGCCGACGGCAAGCTCGACCGCGGTGTTCTGCTCGTCGCGGGCGTGGTGGTCCTCGGCGCGATCATGTCGATCCTCGACATCACGGTCGTGTCTGTGGCGCAGCCCACCTTCCAGCGTGTCTTCGACGCCTCCCCGGCCGAGGCCGCGTGGACCATGACCGGCTACACGCTGGCCCTGGCGACGGTGATCCCGCTCAGCGGCTGGGCGGCCGACCGGTTCGGCACCAAGCGGCTCTACATGCTCGCGGTGCTGCTGTTCACCGCCGGCTCGGTGCTGTGTGCCACCGCGACCAGCATCGAGCTGCTCGTGGCGTTCCGCGTGCTCCAGGGGCTCGGCGGCGGCATGCTGATGCCGGTCGGCATGACGATCATGACGCGCGCTGCCGGCCCCGACCGGGTGGGTCGGGTGATGGCGGTGCTCGGGGTCCCGATGCTGCTCGGCCCGATCTTCGGCCCGATCCTCGGCGGCTGGCTCATCGACATCGCGAGCTGGCACTGGATCTTCCTCATCAACGTCCCGATCGGGGCCGGCGCTCTGCTCTACGCCGCCAAGGTGCTGCCGAAGGACGACGTGCAGCCGTCGGAGACGTTCGACTTCCTCGGCATGCTGCTGCTCTCGCCGGGCCTCGCGCTCTTCCTCTTCGGCGTCTCATCGATTCCTGGAGAAGGCACCGTCTGGGCGGCCCGGGTGCTGGTGTCGGCGGCGATCGGGCTGGTCCTGATCGTGCTGTTCGTGCTGCGCTCGCTGCTACCGGCCGCACGAGCACCCGCTGGTCGACCTCCACCTGTTCCGCAACCCGCGCCTCACCGTCGCGGTCGTGGCGATGGCACTGTTCGCGATCGCGTTCTTCGGGGCGAGCCTGCTGTTCCCCCAGTACTTCCTGCTGACCCGCAACGAGACGACGCTGAGCGCCGGGCTGCTGCTGGCGCCGCAAGGCATCGGCGCGATGCTGACCATGCCGGCCGCCGGCATCCTCACCGACCGGATCGGCCCCGGCAAGATCGTGCTCGGCGGCATCGTGGTGATCACGATCGGCATGGCCATGTTCACCCAGGTCGGGGTCCCGGCCGCCGACGTCGCGGCGTCCGGGGACTCGTTCGCGGCGCAGGCGCCGTCCTACACGTTCCTGATCGCGGGGCTGTTCGTCATGGGGCTCGGCATGGGCTGCACGATGATGCCGATCATGACGGCGGCGCTGGCGACGCTGAGGAACCACGAGATCGCGAGGGGGTCGACGCTCATGAACATCACCCAGCAGGTCGCCGCGTCGATCGGCACGGCGCTCTTCTCCGTGCTGCTCACCAACGGGTTCAACGACGTCGACGCGACCACGCCCGACGGCGCGATCGCCGGGATGACCGACGCCTTCGCGGGATGCTTCGTCGTCGCCACGATCCTGGTCGCGGCATGCCTGGTTCCGGCGTTCTTCCTCCCGCGCAGCAAGCCGGTCAGGGAGCTCGATCCGGTCGCCGTGATGAGCGCCTGACTGGTCCTACGAGGTCGCCGCCTCGGCCTCCTCGCCGAGGTAGGCCTTGCGCACGGCCGGGTCGCTGCGGATCTCGGCGGGCGCGCCCTCGGCGATCTTGTGGCCGAAGTCGAGGACGACGACACGGTCGGCCGTGTCGAGCACCAGCGCGACGTCGTGCTCGATGAGCAGCACGCCCATGCCCCACTCGTCGGCCAGCCGGCGGACCAGCCGCCCGACCTCGGCGCTCTCGGTCTCGTCGAGGCCCGCGGCCGGCTCGTCGAGCAGCAGCACCGACGGGCTGCACGCGACTGCCCGCGCGATCGCGACCAGCCGGCGCTGGCCGTAGGACAGGTCCTCGGCGCGCCGGTCCAGGACAGGCGCCAGCGACAGCTCGTCGATCGCCGCCACGACCGGCGCCGGGAGCGGCGGGCGACCCGGGAAGACGAGGTCCGTGGCGTACGCCGCCCGGTCCCGCGGGTCGGCCGCCGCGAGCAGGTTCTCCCGCACGGTCAGGTCGTCGAAGAGCTCGAGCGACTGGAACGAGCGCGAGAGCCCGGCGCGCGACCGGCGGTACGGCGCCCAGCGCGTGATGTCCTGCCCGTCCCAGGTGATCGAGCCGGCGCTGAGCCGGTTGTTGCCGGCCACGCAGTCGATGAGCGTGGTCTTGCCGGCGCCGTTGGGCCCGAGCAGTCCGACGACCTCACCCGGGCCGACCTCGAGCGAGACGTCCTCGAGGGCGGTGAAACCGCCGAACCGCTGGGTCAGCCCGGACACGGCGAGGGTCCGCGCGGGGACGGTCGTGCGCACCGCGGGCGGCAGCGGCTCGGGAGCGCCGGGTCGCAGTCCGGGGATCCGCTGGCGGAAGGTCTGGTGAGCGCGTCCAGACGTTCGGCGACGCCGTTCTGGCTGAGGATCAGCACGACCAGGAGCAGGACGCCGGTGGCGATCGGGAGGTACTCCTGCAGGGTCGACGTGTCCTGGACCGCGGCGTTCACCGGATCGCCCGACGACGTCAGGGTGATGAGGCCGTTGGACGCGAGTAGCGAGCCCAGCACCGGGCCGGCGACGTACCCGGCGCTGCCGATCACGGTCAGCACCAGCACGCTGATCGAGGCGCCCGGCTGGAAGACGCGGTCGAAGAGGATCGCGCCGTAGCCGAACCCGAACAGCACCCCGCCCAGCCCGGCGATGCCGGCCGAGAGCGTGAAGCCGTACAGCTTCGCCTCGAAGACGTTGACGCCGATGGCCGCGGCGGCGCGCTCGTTGGTGCGTACGGCGAGCAGCCGGCGGCCGGTGCGGCCGCGCCGCAGGTTGGCGACCGCGAGCGCGGCCAGGATCAGGAACGCGACGCAGACGACCGCGTAGTTGCGGGCGTGCCCGATCGGGTCGATCGGCCACCCGAAGAGCGACAGGTCGGTGGGCTGGACCCGGGCCGGCTCGGTGTAGGCGCTGTTGCTGAAGACCAGCTGGTGCACCGCGAACCCGAGCCCGAACGTGACGACGGCGAGGTTGACGCCGCGGGTGCGCAGGGCGGGGAGACCGAACAGGAAGCCGATCGCGGCCGCGACCAGCACCCCGGCCACCAGCGCCGGCTCGAACCGCCAGCCGTGGGCAGCGACCAGCTTGGCCGCCGCGAAGGAGCCGATGCCGGCGAGGGCGTACTGCGCGAGCGACAGCTGGCCGGTGTAGCCGCTCAGCACCACGACCGAGAGGCCGACGATCGCGAAGGTCGCGCTGACCACCGTCGGCGCGTACCAGTCCTTCGACGCCCCGAACGCGATCCAGAGCAGGGCCACGGCGGAGACCACGACGACGACACCGGGCCGGACCCGGCCCGTCCCCACCCGGGGCAGCCGGTCGGTGATGCTGCCGCGCAGCGGCAGCCCGCGACCGCGGATCACGAGCACCACGATGATCACGAGGAACGGCACCGCGTCGGGGATGCCGGGGCGGTGCTGCGCGGCGAGGTGGTCCGTGCTCAGGTGCTGGGCCAGGAACTGCGCGACGCCCAGGAAGACGCCGCCCGCCAGGGCAAGCGGGTAGGACTTGAACCCGCCCAGCAGCGCGGTGGCGAGGGCGCCGATGATGAGGATGCTGAACGTGATGGGGGAGATGAACCCCGCAGTGGTGGCCGGCATCAGGCCGCCCGCCACGGCGGCCAGCCCGCCGCCGATCGCCCAGGTGACGCTGGCGAGCACGTCGGGGGACCAGCCCAGCGCCGAAGCGGCGCGGGCGTTCTCGGCGGCCGCGGAGATCGCGTAGCCGAAGCGGGTGCGGACGCTGACCAGGGTGAGCAGCAGGGCCACCGCCGCCGCGATCGCGACCAGGTAGAAGCCGTAGCGCCCCACGACGATGTCGCCGGGCAGGGTGACCGCGTCGGTCGGGACCGGCGAGTCGGCGATCACCTGCTTGGCCCCGAACTTGAGCACCACCGCCTGGGTGAGCACGGTGAGGACGCCCAGGGTCGCGATCACGCGGGCCAGCGGACTGGCCGTGCGCAGCGGCCGCATCACCAGCCAGTGCACCGCCACGCCGAGCACCGCGCAGCACACGATCGCGGCGCCCCAGGAGACGAACGTGCCGTGGCCGTCCACCACGTTGAACCGGTAGGTGAGGTAGGCGCCGACGAGGGCGAAGCCGGACTGGGCGAAGTTGATCACCCCCGAGCCGCGGTAGATGACCACGAGCCCGAGCCCGAGCAGGGCGTAGATGCCGCCGGTGCCGAGGCCGAGGAGTGCGAAGCGGAGGAGATCGGTCATGTTTTTGCGGGCCCCCTCGGCGTTGTTCGTTGGAGGAGCCGTGGGGCCCCGCGGGGTGGGCGGGGAGGGAAGCGGAAGAACCGCATCTCGTGGGGGAGCGTAGCGGGGGAGACGAAGAACGTCGTGGGGTGCTCATGGCTCTGAGGAGTCACCTGTGAGGTAGTGGGCGGCGATGCCTTCCGCGTCGCCGCGGAGGTCCTCGGCGTCGCCGGACAGCACGATCCGGCCGCGGCGGAGGACGTGGACGCGGTCCGCGATCGCCAGCGCCTGGCGGACGTGCTGCTCGACGAGGATGACGGACACGCCCTGGTCGGCGGCCGCGCGTACGGCGGTCAGCAGCCGCTCGACCACCATGGGCGCGAGCCCCAGGGACAGCTCGTCGGCGAGCAGCACCCGGGGCTCGGCGGCGAGCACCCGGCCCAGGGCGAGCATCTGCTGCTGGCCCCCGGACAGGAGCCCGACCCGCTTGCCGAGGTGCTCCTCGAGCTCCGGGAAGTACTCCAGCGCCTTCTCGGGCCGGCCGCGACCCAGCTTGAGGTTCTGCCAGCCGCTGAGCTGCATGAACACGCAGCGCTCCTCGGTCAGCATGCCGAGCCCGGCCCTCGCGCGCTGGTGCAGCCGGCGCCGTCGGTCGTCCCCGTGGAAGGAGACGGTCCCGGAGATCGGCGCGACCTCACCGGCGAGCGTGAGGAGGGTCGTCGTCTTGCCGGCCCCGTTGGCGCCCAGCAGGGCCACCACCTCGCCGGCCCGGGCCTCGAGGTCGACGTCGTGGATGGCGGGCGTGCCGCCGTACCCCGCGGTGAGCCCCCGCGCCTCGACCACGACGTCGCCCCGACCCCGGGCCGCGACCGGCCCGGGGGTCTCTGTCGTCGTCATCGGCAGGTCAGGACGCCGGCACGAGAGCGAGCCGCATGTCCTTGGTCTCCGTGCCGACCTGGACGAGCTTGCCGTCCTTGATCTCGAAGGTCAGCTCGGAGTAGTTGAACACCCGGTTCAGTCCCGGTGCCGGGAAGTCCTCGGCGAAGCTGAACGGCGGCGCGAACCCGTCGGTGTCGACAGCGGTGGTCGCGTCCAGCGTCGCCTTGATGCCGGCGGCGCTGACGTCCTCGTTGTTCTTCACCAGGGACAGGAGAGTCCGGTAGCCGACCCAGGTGTTGGAGAAGTAGAGCGCGGACCAGCCGCCGTTCTCCTCGTCCGCCAGGTCGCCGACGTACTTCTTGGCCTCGTCCCAGATCGGGTCGCCGTCGTCGGGGAAGTTGGACAGGGACTTCGCGCCCTCGACCGACTCGCCACCGCTGCGGGCCACGGCGTCGGTCAGGCCACCGGGGACGACGTAGTAGGTGGTCTCGCTGCCCAGCGAGGCGCCGGCGGCCGCGATGCCGAGGAACTGCTGAGGCCCGGTGCCGACCACGGCGCAGTCGTAGTCGCTGGCCTCCTGCGCGATGGCGCTGTAGTCGGTGGTCGTCGGCGGCACCTTGATGAGCGTGGAGGCGTCGTGCCCCGCGTTGGTCAGGGCCAGGTCGACGAGCTGGCTGATGCTGCCGGCCGACGGGAGGTCGAAGTTGACCGACGCGACCGTGTCGCAGCCGTCCTCGGCGGCCATCTGGCCCAGACCGGCGAGGCCGAGCACGCCGGAGGTGATCGGGTAGCTGGCCTCGCTGGACAGCTCGGCCGCCGAGATGCCGGGCGGTGCGAACCAGGGGATGCCCGCCGCCTCGAGGATCGGCATGACCGCGTCGCCGTTGGCCGTGAAGCCGCCGACCATCGCGGAGACGCCCTCGTCGACCGCCTGGCGCGCGCACTCGGCCGCTGCGTTGGGGTCGGCGTTGTCGTTGCAGGTGATCAGCTTGAGCTCGTGGCCGCCGAGGCCACCGTCGTTGTTGATCTGGACCACCGCGCCCTGGGCGATGTCCAGGACGGCCTTGGCGTTGAAGGTGTCCGTGTCGTACGTCGACATGGTCATGACCGTGACCGGGTCACCCGTGAACGTCACGTCAGGGTCCTGGGACGGCTGGCCGGAGCTCTCCTTCTTGTCGTCGTCCCCGCCGCCACAGGCCGCGAGGCCCAGCAGCAAGGTCACGGCACTCGCGGCGGCGAGCCATTGGGTGCGCTTTCGCACGTCAGTCATCGGTTCCCTCTCCCCAAAGCGGTTCTGCTTCCCCTCGGAACACCGGCGCTGCGGTGAGCGGCCCGTGTGATCGGCGACACTCTGCCAACTAGAACGTGTTCTCGTCTATGGCTCGCTCGGATGGTTGGCCGAATCGTCACCTGCTGGGGCGGAAGGCTCCGGCCCGTATGCAATTGGGATTGACGGGTACCGGGCGCAACTCTCTAGGCTGGTGCGGCCGCACTCGCGGCGTACGTCTCTCTCGGGATCTCGGGCAGGTGATGGTGGTCGGCTGGCTCAGACGCGTTCGCCTGTGGACACTGCGTCGTCCGCCGCGGCGAGCGGGTGCGCTCGCGCTCGCGGCGCCGCCGGACCGGGCGCGTAGGTCCGGAGATCGCCGCCCGCCGCTCGCCGGCCTGAGCACGGCGCAGCTGTGTGCTCTCTGGCGCAAGAGCCGGGCCGGCCTGCACGCCGCCCCCACCGCCGCCGAGCGGGCCCGGGTGGCCGCCGCCCGAGGCATCCTGCTCGAGGAGCTGGAGCGCCGCGAGCCCGAGGTGATGGCCGACTGGCTCCAGTCGGGCGCCCGCGAGCCCGAGGGCCCCTCGGCCTACCTCGTGCGTTGACCACCCGACCAGGGGATTGCCGCTGGGTACCGGCTGGCCATGACTGATGACTCCCAGGCCGCCCGTGATCGGCTCCTCCGCGAGGAGCTCGATCGCCAGGACGGCGATCCACTGCGTGGATCCCGCACCAGCGGCTTCTGGGCCGCGATGGTGGGGCTCGGCGTCGTCCTGCTGCTGCTCATCATCTTCATCGCGCAGAACACCCGACAGACGACCGTGTCCTTCCTGACCTGGGACGGCCAGGTCCCGGTGTCGGTCGCGTTGCTGGTCGCGGCCTTCGCGGGGCTCTTCCTCGGTCTGCTGGCCGGACTACTGCGGATCCTGCAGCTGCGGCGCCGGGTGCGGCGCGACCGGAGCTAGCAGCCTCTCCTCCAGCTCGGCGACGATCGTCCGGACGTAGCCCGCGAACCCTCCGGGCGTGCGCCCGGTGGTGCGTCCCGACGTCCGCACGTTGGGAGTTCCCTGGACCCAGGTGCGCCCCTGCTCGAGGGCAGCCCGCACGAACATGACGTCCTCGTGCTCGGTGACGGGAGGAAAACCCCCAGCGCTGAAGAAGGTGCCGGCGGTGAAACCGAGGTTGGCCCCGTGGACGTTCACCCGGTCGCGGTGGCCGTGTCGTGCGCGCCACTCAAGCAGCGCCGGGGCCGAGATGCTCGCCGGGTCCGGGTGCACCGAACCGATCCACAGGCCGATCCCGTCGCTCGCCGTCCGGTGCTGGGCCTCCAGCCAGTCGGGGCTGACGGTGGAGTCCGCATCGGTCATCGCGAACCAGGCTTCCGCTCCGTACGCCGCAGCCGAGCTCGCCAGCACGTGCCGCACCCCGGCATCGCGCGCCAGTCCGACGGAGCGCGCGGCCACCAGCAGGACGTCGGCGCCGTGCTGGTGGGCGACCTCGACCGTCCGGTCCGTGCAGCTGTCGGCGACGACGGTCACGGTCGCCACCACCCCCGCGCTGTCCTGGAGGCGGGCCGCGGCGACACCGACCGACGCCAGGCAGCGCCCGATCAGCGCGGACTCGTTGTGCGCGGGGATGATCACGTGCACCGTGAACGGCGCCGGGCTCGTCATGCGTCGACGTCCGGCCAGGCCGCGTCCGCACACAGCACGAGCGCTTCGAAGTCGCGCTCGGAGTAGCGCGCCTGCACCGGCCGCAGCTCCGCCTGCTCGAAGACGTCGTGTACGCGGTCGCCGTCGAGCGGCCATCCGACGACGCGGTGCCGCCAGTGACAGAGCAGCAGGACCCCGTCCGGGGCGAGCGACTCCCGGATGCGCTCGACCAGGTCGTCGAGGTCGCGCGGGCTCAGGAAGTAGCCGATCTCGGAGACCACGATCAGGTCGAAGACACCATCCGGCCACTCGGCGGGCACGTCTGCGAGGAGCACCTCGACCGGGCTGGTGGACGGAGCCCCGCCGAGGCGTCGGCGCGCCGACTCGACGGCCGACGAGCTGGAGTCGAGTGCGACCAGAGCGTCGCAGTGCGGCGCGAGATCGACGGTCAGTGCTCCGACGGAGCAGCCGATCTCCAGACCTCGGGCGAACCGGTCGCGCGGCAGCATGGCCAGGCTGAGCGTCCTCTTGCGTTGCTCGTAGCGCCGTTCGTCGACCCCCCACGGGTCGGGTTCGGCGCGGTGGAGCCGGTCGAGGGAGTCGTCCGAGGTCTCCTGCAGGACGAAGCGCTCGCGGGGGCCGGTGAAGTGCTGGACGAAGAGGCTGCTGAGCAGGGCCTCGTCGCCGGGTGCCTCGGACAGCGCTTCTGTCTGGCTGCGGTGATGGGCCAGGGCGCGCCGGCGTCGCCGGGTGGCGACCTCGGTCAGGTCCAGCTGCACCAGCCGGTCCCACGGCGCCTCGCCGGGCCGGGCCCAGTGCCACCACCAGATCGGGTACTCCCACAGCGTCGCGCCGGTCCGGTGCGCGGTGGTCGCCGCCGCGCGGCCGGCCGCGTCGTGGTCGGGGTGCCCGTCGTGACGCCAGGGGGCGACGATGAGGGTCCGGCGGCCGTCCTTGACCTGGCGAACGAGAAGGTCGACCAGACCCTCCTCCTGCTCGTGGAGCCGTCCGTCCTCGCCGTTGCGCAGGGTGATCCCCGCGCCGGGCGCCAGCTCGTGCAGGGCCCGTCGCACCTCCCCGTCGCGAAGATCGGCAAGGTCCGCGGGTCGGTGGGTGGTCGAGTGCGGGTGGCTGTGCTCGCCGGCCGTGCAGACGAAGAGGTGCACGTCGAGGCCGGCCGCGGCGGCTGTCGCCATGAGACCGCCGGCACCCAGGGTCTCGTCGTCAGGGTGCGCGGCCACGACCAGGACGTCGTCGAAGCCGTCGAGGTCGGCCGACGGGACGTGCTCCCACTCCGGTCGCACCGCCCACTCGCTGGCCGACGTGCCCGGTCCGTCGTGGCTGAACGCTCTCACCACGGTCGGTCCCCGGCGGACGCTCTGCCCAGAGCAGCGGTGTCGCGCTCGGCGTGGTGCTGGCGCACGTAGATGCGCAGGTCCGAGACCCGCGTGGCGTGCTCGTCCTCGAAGGCCAGCGGGCCGGGCCCCAGGGCGTGGTCGGCGACGCGGATGGTCGCCTCCACCGCGTCGGCCACCACCTGACGGACCCGCAGGGCCAGCAGCGCGCCGGACTGCCCATCCGCGCGGCCGTGGTCGATGTCGTGAGCGGACTCCAGGAGGACGGCGCGCGCCGCGTACAGCGCGGCATCGACCGTGCCCAGGTGGCCCCAGCCGATCTGGTCCGGGTCCCGCTCGGTGGCCTGCCGGCGCAGCCGCCTGGCGATCCCCACCGCACCGCCGAACCAGATGGCCGCGACGCCGATGCCGCCCCAGGCGAAGCCGTTCCGCTCGAGGTACCAGCCGGGCGCGCCGACCTGGGTCGCATCGGCCGACTGGTACGACGTCGGCGTGCTGCGGACGCTGCTCAGGCCGTGCGAGACCCAGGTGCCCGGCTGGGGCTGGACGGTCACCTCGGGTTGCCGCAGCGAGACCGCGAACAGCCCCCGCCGGTCGTCGTCCAGCCAGGCCGTGACCAGTGCGCGGTCGAGCACCTCCGCCAGGGAGCACCAGGGCTTGGTGCCGTCCAGCTGCCAGGCGTCCGGGTGCCGGGGGTCGAGCCCGGCCCTGGGTTGCGCGCACAGGCGCGCGGCGCCGCCCTCGGCGGCGTACACGCCCCAGGTGGAGTCGTCCCAGGTGGAGTCGCGGAGAGTGGCGTCGGCGGACTGACCCGCCTCGGCCAGGATCGCCAGCGCGTCGAGGTGAGGTTCCGCGACACGAGCCACGGTGAGGTCGATCGCCCCGAGCGTGGCCAGCGCAGACCACCGGCTGCGGGTCTCGCCGACACCGGGTGGCGGCAGCTCGGTGCCGAGGTCCCGAGCCAGCGCCAGTGCACGGTCGACATCGCCGGCCGCTGCCCGGGTGCGGACTGCGAGTCGGGCCAGGAGCTCGTGGTCGGCCGCTCCTGCGGCGGGGTCGAGCGGCACGCCGTCACCCTCGCGGGGTTCGAGCTCCTGGGACGTCACGAGGGGATGTACCCGGTGACGGCTCGCTCCAGCCTCCGCGGCGCACCCCCCAAAGGGTGAGATGTGCGGGTGAGGGCAGGGGTACCGCGCGCTCCTATACAGGAGGCAACGTGGTGTCGAGCAACCCGGCCAAGGCCGTGAGGAAGGCCGTCAAGGCCACCGTCGAGAGTGCCGCGGCGCGTGTGTCGGAGCTCCTGTCGGAGCGCGAGACACCGCAGCTGCCAGGAACCCCCGGGTCCGGGAGCCCGGCCGTTCCAGAACCCACGAGGCCTCGCGATCCGCTGCCGCCGAAGCCCGACCAGGCCGGCCCGGACCGCCGTACGCCGACGGGCGCGAGCACCGAGGTCGACGCCGAGGCCGTGTCCGGGCAGGGTCGGTTCCTGACGACCGCCCAGGGCGCAAGGCTGCGTGACAGCGACCACTCGCTCAAGGCCGGTGAGCGTGGCCCCACCCTGCTGCAGGACCACCACCTGCGCGAGAAGATCACCCACTTCGACCACGAGCGGATCCCGGAGCGCGTCGTCCATGCGCGGGGCGCCGGCGCCCACGGCACCTTCATCGGCTACGGCAACGCCCGGTCGGTCACGAAGGCCGGGTTCCTGGCCAAGGGGATCGAGACACCCGTCTTTGTGCGGTTCTCGACCGTGCTGGGGTCTCGCGGCTCAGCGGACACGGTGCGGGACACCCGCGGTTTTGCGACGAAGTTCTACACCGACGAGGGGACCTTCGACCTGGTCGGTAACAACATCCCGGTCTTCTTCATCCAGGACGGCATCAAGTTCCCGGACGTGATCCACGCCGGCAAGCCGCACCCCGATCGGGAGATCCCCCAGGCGCAGAGCGCGCACGACACGTTCTGGGACTTCGCCTCACTGCACACCGAGGCCCAGCACCACGCGATCTGGAACATGTCCGACCGCGGCATCCCTCGCTCGTACCGGATGATGGAGGGCTTCGGCGTCCACACCTTCCGGTGCGTGAACAGCGCCGGCGACACCTCGTTGGTCAAGTTCCACTGGAAGCCGGTCCTGGGTGTGCACTCGCTCACCTGGGAGGAGGCGCAGCTGCTCGCCGGCACCGACCCCGACTTCCACCGGCGCGACCTCGCCGACGCGATCGAGGCCGGTGCCTACCCGCAGTGGGAGCTCGGAGTGCAGGTCTTCCCGGACGTCGAGGACGAGCTGTTCGAGGGGATCGACCTGCTCGACCCGACGAAGCTGGTGCCCGAGGAGCTCGCTCCGGTACAGGCGATCGGGCTGCTCACGCTGACCGGCAACCCGACCAACTACTTCGCGGAGACCGAGCAGGTCGCGTTCCACGTCGGCAACCTGGTGCCGGGGATCGACGTCACGAACGATCCGCTGCTCCAGGCGCGCCTGTTCTCCTACGTCGACACCCAGCTGACCCGGCTGGGCGGACCGAACTTCACCCAGATCCCGATCAACCGGCCGCACGCACCGGTCAACGACATGCTGCGCGACGGCTTCCACCAGCACGCGGTCCACGGCGGCGTGGCGCCGTACAAGCCGAACTCGCTGGACGGTGGGTGCCCGTTCTTCGCCGGTGGCGGTGCGCGCGATGGCGCCTTCGTCGACGTCCCGGCCCGCGTCGCGGAGTCGGTGAAGACGCGAGAGGCGCCGGCGTCGTACGACGACCACTTCAGCCAGGCGCGGCAGTTCTGGCTCAGCATGACCCCGCCCGAGAAGGAGCACATCGTCGCGGCGTACACGTTCGAGCTCGCGAAGTGCTTCGAGCAGGCGATCAAGGAGCGCCAGCTGCTGGCGCTGGCCAACATCGACCCGGAGCTGTGCGCCCAGGTCGCTGCCGGGCTGGGGCTGCCTGCACCTGACCCGACCGAGTCGCTGGACGACCCTGACCCGAGCCCCGCGCTGTCGCAGCTCACCGACACCGACTGGCCGAGCGACGGCCGCGTCATCGGGATCGTGGTCGACCCCGACGGGGATCTGGCCGGCATCGACGCCGTCCGCGAGGCGGTGAGGGCGGCCGGGATGGTGCCGCTCGTGGTCGCGCCGTACGGCGGGAAGCTGGCGGACGGCACCGCCGTCCAGCGCACCTTCGCGGCCACGAGGTCGGTCGAGTTCGACGCCGTGCTGCTCGCCGGCAGCCCGGTCCCCGCCGCTGACGCGCAGGCCGTGCGGGACAGCAAGGCCGGAGACCTCGACGAGCCCTGGCCCGACCCGCGAGTGGTGCTGCTGCTCCAGGAGTGCTTCCGGCACGCGAAGGCGATCGGCGCCTGGGGTGCCGGCGTCTCCGCCATCGAGCTCGCCGGCATCGCGGACCACGCCGGCGTCTTCACCGGTGACGACCCGGCAGCCGTCTTCGCCGAGGTCAACGCCGCACTCGCCTCACACCGCGTGTGGGAGCGGTTCGCCCAGGCGGGTGCCTAGCAGCAGGCCGCTGCGGCCGCCTCCTGCGCAGGCGAGGCCTCGACGATCGCGCTGGTGCAGCACTCCTGGCCCTCGGCCTCGCCGTTCGGCGTCGGGCTGTCGGCCAGGACCGTGTAGATCTCCCATGACTCGCCGTGGGGCGTGCCCGAGACCCAGAACTTGTCCTGCTTGGCGTAGCAGCACGTCGTGTCGCGCTCGTCGACAGAGGCGAGCCCGTCCGCCGCGAGCCGGGTCTGGAGGGCATCGACCGTGTCGACGTCCTCGACCTCCACGCCGAGATGGTTCAGGGATCCGCCGTGGCCGGGGTTCTCGATGAGGACCAGCTTCAGCGGCGGCTCGGCGACGGCGAAGTTGGCGTAGCCGGTGCGGACCTTCGCCGGCTCGGTCGCGAAGAGCCGGCGGTAGAAGTCGATCGAGGTCTCGAGGTCGTCGACGTTGAGGGCGAGCTGGAGCCGGGACATGGGCTGTTCTCCTTCACATAGATGAACGTCTATGTGTGGAGTTTGCGTCGGACATTGATGAATGTCAATATTGATGTATGTCGAAGTCCCTGCTCGAGCTGACTTCTGTGGAGACGGTGGCCTGCTGCGCGCCGCTGACCAAGGAGCCGTTGACCTCCGACGCGGCCGAGCGCATCGCGCCGCTCCTCAAGGCGCTCGCCGATCCGGTGCGTCTGCGGCTGCTCTCGCTCGTCGCCTCCCACGCGGACGGCGAGGCCTGCGTGTGCGACCTCAACGACGCGTTCGACCTCTCCCAGCCCACGATCAGCCACCACCTCAAGGTGCTGCACGAGTCTGGGCTGCTGGATCGCACCAAGCGCGGTGTCTGGGTCTACTACCGCGTCGAGCCCGCGGCCCTGGCCGACCTGGGCGCCCTGATCGGTGGCGTCGCCGGGTGAGTCTTGGTCGTCGGGTGACCGCGGAGGCGGTCGGAACGGCGTTCCTGGTCATGGCCGTCATCGGCTCCGGCATCGCGGCCCAGCGACTCTCACCGGACGACGTGGGCCTGCAGCTTCTGGAGAACAGCCTGGTCACCGGCGCCGCCTTGGTCGCGCTCATCCTGGCGCTCCAGCCTGTCTCGGCCAGCTTCAACCCGGTCGTCACGGCGGTCGAGCGCGCACTCGGCCTGGTCACGACCCGGGAAGCGGTGCTGTCGGTGGCCGCACAGGTGCTCGGCGGCCTGGTCGGCTGCGTGCTCGCCAATCTCATGTTCGAGCTCGACGCGGTCTCCGTCTCCGGCCACCACCGCGTGTCGTCGGGCACGCTGCTCGCCGAGGTCGTGGCCACCGCGGGGCTGGTCGTCATCGTGTTCGGCAGCCTTCGCGCCGGTCGGGTCGAGACCGTCGCGTACGCGGTGGGCGGCTACATCACCGCGGCGTACTGGTTCACCAGCTCGACCAGCTTCGCCAACCCCGCGGTCACGCTGGCCCGCACGCTCTCCGACACCTTCGCCGGGATCGCACCGGCATCGGCGCCGGCCTTCGGCCTGATGCAGGTCGTGGGCGGGGCAGCCGGCCTCGGCCTCGTCGCACTGATCCACCCCGCCCGGAAGGCGATTCCATGACCGACCGCCCGACCGTCCTCTTCGTCTGCGTCCACAACGCGGGCCGCTCACAGATGGCCGCCGGCTATCTCCGGCACCTCGCCGGGGACCGCATCGAGGTCCTCTCCGCCGGCTCGCAGCCCGCCGACCAGATCAACCCCGCGGCCGTCGAGGCGATGGCCGAGGAAGGCATCGACCTCCGGGCGGAGCAACCCAAGCTCCTCACCGACTTTGCCGTGCGGACGGCCGACGTCGTCGTCACCATGGGCTGCGGCGACGAGTGCCCGTTCTACCCCGGCAAGAGGTACGAGGACTGGGTCCTCGACGACCCGGCCGGTCAGGACGTCGCCGCGGTCCGGCCGATCCGCGACGAGATCCGCAGGCGCATCGAGGTGCTCATCGACCAGCTGGACGGGTCCGGTCCGGCCTAGCCGTCGTACTTCTCGCCGGCCTCCATGGCCGTGCCGAGAGCGTGCAGGAGATCCGTCGCCGCTCTCTGCAGTGGGTGCGGAGGCAGCTCGAACCGTCGGGCCGCGTCGACCGCCTCGTGCATCGCGGCGAAGTCCTGCCGGCGCAGCGCCTGCGTGATCGCCAGGCCGCAGAGCATCGGGGCCAGCGCTCGCTTCTCGGTCTCGGCGCAGCGGTCGAAGACCGGCAGCCAGTCACGGTCGTGGTCGTCGACCCTGGCCCGGAACGTCCGCCACGCGTCGTCCGGGTAGGCAGGTCCGGCCACGACCGTGGGAGGTGCTGCGGCACCGCGGAGCGTCACCGCGCACAGGAAGCCCATGACGAGAGCGGTGTGGTACGACGCCGCGCGGGCGTAGCGCGTGCGCTCCGCGCCGTCCAGAGAGGCGAGTCGCTCGGGGTCGAGGTTGCCGCAGGGCAGGACGCCGACCTCGTCCTCGACGTGGGCGAGGACGCGGAACGCGAACGCCGCGACGGGTGACCACGTCGCATGCAGCTGCGGCCAGGCCATGAGCAGCTCGCCGACGAGGTCGTAGTCGCCCTGGTCGAGGTAGCGGATCACCAGCGCCTCGACGTCGGCCAGGATCTCGGCGTGGGGCCGGTGGCCGCGGCCGGCTGCGGCCGCTCGCCCGAAGTCGGTGACGTAGAACAGCAGGTGGGTGAGCCCGTACGGGTCCTCGCGGGAGGCGACGAGCAGGTCGAACGGATGCGTCAGGACGGTGCCAGACTCGGCATCTCGCAGGACCGGCACGGGCCGGCCCCAGACGGTGCTGATCCAGCGGCGTTCGGCGACCACGGTCGGCGGCTGGTCGATCGCGTGGGAGAGAACCCGTGCGCAGCGCTCGGCTGCGAACTGGTCGAACACGTCGTCGCCGTGGCCGAGGGCGGTGAGGAGCACGTGCGGCACCGCGCGTCGGAAGACCTGGTCCGATTTCAGCGCCATGTCGGCGAGCGCCCGCGGCGACCGCACCAGCGGCGCCACCTGCCGGGCCAGCGCGTCGACGCGGTCGCGCAGCGTCGTCGAAGGGCTCGCGCCCTGGGCCGCGTAGGCGAGCATGGCGGCCTCCGCCACCACCTTCTCCGGCCCGAAGCCGAGCGCCGGCCGCACCGCGTCGGCGTACCCGCTCTCACCGAAGTCGGACACCGCGGCGGCGGCGAAGTCGAGCGCGCGGGCGAGGCGCCGCTCGAGATCCGCCGCAGGCCAGACCGCAACAGCTGCCGCGGCCTGGCCCGAGTGAGCTCCGGGCGTCGGCTGATCGACGCGGAGCACGGCTACCCGTTCGGGAGGTCGACGGCGTCGGCCAGGCCCGTGAAGCCGCGCAGGCCACCGAAGACGTTGTGCAGGTCGTCGGCGCGGAGGATGCAGGCGAGCGTGTTGAACCTGCCGTAGAGGACTCCGTGCAGGCCGTCGTCGCGCGTCATCAGCTCCGGACCGAGCTTCGACACGAACTGGCCGACGGCCTCGAAGTTCAGGGAACCCGACTCGAGGAACTGGCTGGAGATCTCTTCATGTGAGAGTGGCTGCCTGGGCATGTTCGCCCCTTCTGTACGCCGGACGGAAGGCCCGGGGATGGTGGCTGGCGATCGCCAGTCATCACCGAAGAGGCCCCAGGGGACGGGTCTGATACACGGGCCAGACCAGCCCGTAGGGAGGACCGGTTGCTACCGGTGGCCGAGGTAGCCGAGATAGCTCCGGGTCAGCTCGCGGCGCAGCTCCGCGTCACCCACCCCGAGCGGGCCGCCGCGGTCGGTGGCGAACAGCACGGCCTCGCGGATGGTCGCGTCGAGCATCAGCAGTCCGACCCGGGCGGCCCGCTTCGGGCTCGGGTGGGCGATCTCGGCCGACCGGGCGCGCAGCAGCCGCTCCAGCGCGTCGCGGAGGTGCGCATCGAGGGCGTCGGTCATGCGCTGGAACTCGCCGCCCGGCCGCTGTCGCGCCTCGATGGTCAGCGCCCGCATGACCGGGCCGTCGCTGCCCCGGTAGTCGGCAACCAGGTTGCGGACGAACTCGCCGAGCACCTTCTCCAGGGGCCGACCGCAGGATCGCCCTTTCGGGTGACCTTGATCGCTGCCGTTCGCGGTTACTGCCAGAGGACTGACGAAGCGAGAGACCGGAGGGTGGCGGTTGGAACCGATCCCTGAGAGTCGTGAGGCTCTGGAAGAACGAGACGTCGTGCTCGAGGACGATCAGCTGCTCGAGCGGCTGTCGAGGGTCAGTGTCGAGGTACAGAACCTGGTCCCGGACTGCATCGGGATGACGGTGGCCCTGCTGGCCGACGATCTGGTGGTGACGCTCGTGGCGACAGACGCAGAGGTCGCGGTCCTGGACGCGATGCAGTACGTGTTCGACGGCCCCTGCGTGAAGTCGGTTCGTGAGGAGCGGGTGGTGGAGCTCAACGGTGCCGAGCTGCTCGACGAGGAGGAGTGGCGGCTCTTCGCGCGGGCCAGTGCTGCAGCAGCCGTGGGCAGCACGCTGACCATGCCGCTGGTGACGGACGGACAGGTGGTCGGCAGTGTCAACCTGTACGCCGCGGCCGCCAACGCCTTCGGCGGTCAGCACCAGGAGCTGGCTGACCTGCTGGGCGCGTGGGCACCGGGTGCGGTGGCCAATGCCGACCTCTCGTTCGAGACCAGACGCCTGGCCGAGGACGCGCCCAGGCGGATGCGGGAGCGGGCCCGGTTCGAGACCGCGATCGGTCTGCTCGCGGCTCGCGAGGGACTGGGTCTGGACGAGGCTCAGCGGCACCTCGTTGACGCGGCCGAGCGGGCCGGCGTGAGCCTCGCTCGGATCGCGCATGCCGTCATCGCGTCGTACTCGCAAGACTCGACGTGAGTAGCGGGCACGTTCCGCGGCGCGCTCCAGAGAGGAACGTCATGAACGACGGAGCAAGGATCGTCACGGTCGTGGTCGACAACGACTTCCCGGTGGTGATCGCCGGGCTGCGCGCCATGTTGTCGAGGTACGACGACCGGATCCGCGTCGTCGATGCGATGGATGACCAGCTGGAGGGCCCGCCGCCCGGCATCGTGCTCAAGGACGCGTTCGCGTTCGACCAGGATCTCGCGGCGTACTGCGCCGACTCCCGAGCACGGGTCGTGTTGTTCGCCGCCAGCGCGGAGGAGGCGGCCATCGAGGCCGCGCTCAGCTGCGGTGCCTCGGGCTACATCCACAAGGGCGTCTCGGACGACCGGTTGGTCAGTGCCCTCCTACGCGTCAGCGCGGGAGAGCGCGTCGTTGAGGTCGACAGGGCGATCGGTGAGGACGTGCACGGCGCCGACTGGCCCGGCCGCGAGCAGGGGCTGACCGAGCGTGAGTCCGAGGTCCTCGGGCTCATCTGTCGTGGGCTGAGCAACCAGCAGGTCGCGCAGACGCTCTTCCTGAGCATCAACTCGGTCAAGACCTACATCCGGACCACCTACCGCAAGATCGGTGCGGAGAGCCGGTCCCAAGCCGTCATCTGGGGGATCCAGCACGGCTTCACGCCAGTCACCCGGTGAACGGCCGGAGAGGCGCTCCCCCCACCCCGGAGGGTGAAGGTCCGGCACGCGAGCGCGGGTACTGACCGGGTCCGCAGACAGCCCCGAGGAGCGTCTTATGCCGACAACAGGCTCACAGCAGGTCGTGGTGACCGGCGCGAGCGGCAACGTCGGCTACTCCGTCGTGGCCGCGCTCGCAGGCGCCGGCCACCGCGTCACCGGCCTGTGCCGACGGCTCCCGGACCTCTCGGCGGCGCCCTTCGGAGCGGCGTCGTGGCGGAGCGTCGACCTCACGCGCGAGGAGTCGCTGCCGGTGCTGCGCGAGTGTCTGAGCGGTGCGGATGCCGTGGTGCACCTGGCCTGGGGGTTCCAGCCCTCGCACCGACCGGACTACCTCGAGTCCCTGGGAGTCGGTGGTACGGCGCGCGTCGCAGGAGCGGCTGCCGAGCTGGGGGTGCCCCACCTGGTCCACATGTCGTCGGTGGGTGTCTACTCGCCGCGCACCGGACCGGGACCTGTCGACGAGAACTACCCGAGGCACGGCGTACCGACGTCGCCGTACAGCCGCCACAAGGCGGCCGCCGAGCAGCTCCTCGATCTCATCGAGGACAAGCATCCCGGCCTCCTGGTGTCGCGGCTCCGGCCGGGGATCATCGGACAACGAGCGGCTGGCAGCTCGCTGTTGCGCTACGCGGTGCCCGGCCTGGTTCCGGCTCGCTTGCTTCGTCACCTGCCGCTGCTGCCCCTGGACCGTCGACTGCAGGTGCCCGTCGTGCACGCTGACGACGTGGCGGAGGCGGTCGTGCGCGTCCTCGACCGACGAGCCGGCGGGGCGTTCAACCTCGCCGCTCACCCGGCCGTCACCGTCGACGTCGTCGCGGCGGCCCTGGGCGCCAGGTCGGTCCACGTCCCTGCCAAGGCTCTCCGCACCGTGGTCGCGGGAGCCTGGCGAGCTCGGCTCGAACAGCTGGACCCGGGCTGGATCGACCTCGCCTACTCCGTGCCGGTGCTCGACACCACCCGGGCCGAGACCGAGCTGGGCTGGAGCCCGAGGCACTCGGCTCCCGAGGTGATCGCCGAGGTGGTGCAGGGCATGACGACCCCCGACAGCGCCGGCTCGCCGGTGCTGCGAGCCCGGACGGTGGGCGACACGGTGCGCACGGCGCTCAGGGACGGACTGGTGCACAGCCGGTTCCGCCCCTGAGGTCGTGGCCGAGGTCGGCAGACAACGCCCGGATGCCGGCGCACTTCGCCCCTTGGGGTGAGAGAGCGGCGACGACAAAGGGTTACCGGTGGCAATGACCACCGTCACCCGCACGTTCACCGTCTCGCCGTCGCCGGAGGTGGTCGTCGACTACCTCAAGGACTTCACGAACGCCGAGGATTGGGATCCCGGGACCGAGAGCTGCCGCCGCCTCGACTCGGGACCGGTCGCGGTCGGCAGCCGGTGGCACAACACCTCCAAGATCGCCGGGATCACCACGGAGCTGACCTACGAGCTCACCGAGCTGACCGGCGACCGCATCGTCCTGGTCGGCACCAACGACTCGGCCACCTCCACGGACACCATCACCGTCCGTCCGCACGCCGATGGGAGTGAGGTGACCTACGAGGCGGTGATCGAGATGAAGGGCGCAGCGAAGCTCGCGAGTCCGATCGTCAAGCTCGTCTTCGAGAAGATCGGCAGCGACACCGAGGAGGACATGAGGCAGGTCCTCAACCGGCTCGGCCCTGGCGCCGCCTGACTCCGGCGCGGCTCGTCCTCTCGCCCAGGCCATGACCCACCGGGTCTGGGAAGGACTCTCCAAGCCGGGCTGAGCCAACCCCGACACCGACCCCAACCTCAAGGGAGACAACATGTCCACGGATGCCATCGTCCTGCTCAAGAACGACCACAAGGAGATCAAGCGCGCCTTCGACTCCTTCGAGAAGGCCGGCGACGACGCACACGCCGAGAAGGGTCGGCTGGTCGAGAAGATGATCGAGCTCCTGACCGTGCACACCTACATCGAGAACGAGGTCATGTACCCGAGGGTGCGCGAGTTGCTGCCCGAGCTCGAGGACGACGTCCTGGAGTCCTACGAGGAGCACCACGTCGCCGACGTGCTGGTCATGGAGCTCGTCGGAATGAAGCCCGACGCCGAACGCTTCACCGCCAAGACCACGGTGCTGATCGAGAACGTCCGTCATCACATCGACGAAGAGGAGCAGGACTGGTTCCCCCAGGTCCGCGCCGGTCTCGGCCGGAAGGCGCTCCAGGAGATCGGCGTCGAGATGGAGGAGGCCCGCAAGAAGGCGCCTCGTACCCCGGCGCAGCCCAGCGCTCTGAAGAAGACCATCGACGCCGTGGTGTCCTGACCGCTCGGGGACTCAGCCTCGGCGGCTGCGCCGAGCCGTGCGATACGCAGGCTCGCGCAGCCGGTCGACGACGGCGTAGTGGTCGAGCCCCGTCACCGGGTGGGCCACTGGGTCGAAAGAGATCGTGGGGTCTGCTGGAACCTCTTCCGACATGACCAGCTCGCCGAAAAACGTCCAGGGGCCGGTGCCCACGGCGTGGGCGAGCTGCACCGGCTGTGTGTCGTCGGGCCGCCGAGCTCCGAGCAGCATGGGACCGAGATCCGTGCGGTAGGGGAGCAGGGTGGTCAACGGCCGCCCATACGTCGTAGCGCTGGCGGTGAGAACGAACCGGGTGACCCGCCCCCAACCCGTGGTGGCGAGGAGGAGGTCGCCGTCGCTCCCGTCTGGGTTGATCACGCGGATGGCCAGACCATGGATGTCTGGCAGTGGGCTCGGCAGTCCAACGGCTCGCGACTCGCGAACGAGGACGCGCTCCTCTGTTGAGCCGTCGAGAAGCGGGATTCCGGTCGCCGGTCGGGAGCCGCGCCGGAGCAGTCTCGCGACCGCCACCCGCCCGATCGGGTGCAGCGGCTTGTCGGCCGGTCTCGCGGCGGCCAGGGCCCGGGTGGCAGCGCTCAGCACCGCGCCCCCGGCGGACGCGGCGTACTCGGTCATCGGCCTGCTCGCGGTCATGCCCTAGGGGTAACCGATCGACCCGCGCATAGGCCGTGCAAGATCGAGATGGGCGGGTCGACACCATCGACGGCGTCGGCGGGCCTGAGGCCATCGAGGCCTGACGCGACGAGCGACCGCCGGTCACGCACGCGGTGGTCGCTCACCTCACGAGGCGGGGTCCCGACCGCGCCGCCTCACGGGTCGGGATCGACCGCGTCAGCTGGAGGACTTCCGCTTCCTGGCGCCTTTCCTGCCCAGCTCGGACTGCGCGGCAGAAGACGTCCGCGGGTTGCTCTTGCCTTCCTTGCTCGCCCTGGCGTTGGCCTTGCGGGCCGTCTCGCTGCCCTTGCCCGTCTTGTCGCTCATCCGCGCTCCTCCTTGGGTCAGACGTCGATACCGCGGACCCAACGCTCGCCGGCATCTCCGCCCCAGGCGTCCCACGCGACGCGCCCCGGGGAAGGGAACCCCTCGCTACCTCGCTTGAAGCCTGACGCCTGCTTGTCCACGCTGTGCCTGGCGAAGTAAGCCTTCATCTTCTTGACGACGGCGTCGCTCACCACATCACCACCTGCGAGCTGGTGGGCTCTCTGATGACCCACCGAGGTGAAGTTCTTGCCCGCTCTTCCGTCCTCGATCCAGCGGACGGCGCGCTGCGCGGCCTGTTGGACTCCCTTGGGCGGTCTGTGTCCCGCCGACGTGCTCACCAGGGCGCGTTCAGGCGAGTTCGGCGCGCAGGTTTCGGAGGATCCGCTCGAGGAGCCGGGAGACCTGGATCTGGGTGACTCCGAGCCGACGGCCGATCTCGGCCTGGGTCCAGTCCTCGAAGAAGCGGAGGTAGAGGATTGTCCGGTCCCGGTCAGACAGCACCGGGAGCGCGGCGGCCAGGTCCAGTCGGTCGTCGACGGTCGACTCGTCATCGTTGTCGTAGACGAGCAGGTCGCCGACGGTCATGCCCGACGAGTCGCGCAGCGTGCGATCGAGGGAGGGCGGCCGGAAGCAGCCGAAGGCATCGATGGTCTCGCGGAGCTCGGACACCGAGCAACCGAGGTCGTCGCTCAGCTCCTTGTCAGTGGGCGGATGCCCTGTGGCCGCGGACAGGCGTTCGATGCTGCCGTTGACGCGCCACTGCAGCTCCTGGACCCGACGCGGCGGTCGAACCATCCAGCCCTTGTCCCGGAACCAGCGCTGCACCTCGCCGCGAATCGTCGGGACGGCGTAGGTCAAGAGGTCCGGTCGGACCGTGGGGTCGAACCTGTGCACCGCCTTGACGAGCCCTTCGTACGCCGACTGGTGGAGATCCTCGACCGGAACCCCGCGCCCGCGGTAGCGGTTGGCCACCGCTTCCGCCACGCACCGGTTCAGGACGATCACCTCGTCGAGGAGTCGAGCGCGTTCCTCGGCGTCATCGCAGGCCTGAGCGTCTGCCAGCAGTGCGGCGGTACGCCGGCTTCGCTCGGCACGGCTCACCTGGAGTTCGGCCAGGACAGGTGCGTCGTCACAGTGGGTGGACACCCTTCTAGGTTCCCGGCCTCGGCGGGGCGGGGGTTCACCCCTGGAGGTGAAGTTCGACCTGATGTCTAACTTTTTTGGTGCTACTGTCCGATACTTCGACAATGAACGAGTGCCCCCGCGCCCAGCCCGGCGCGCCACGCCTGCCCCGGCTAGCGTGACGACGTGGACGACGCGCCGGTCGACCCTCGGCGGGCCGACGCAGGGATCGTGCTGTCGATCGGCCAGCTCTCCCGAGCCACCGGCGTCACCACAGCCACCCTGCGTGTCTGGGAGACCCGGCACGGCTTTCCCGCGCCGATGCGGCTCGAGGGTGGGCACCGCCGGTACACGTCCGCCGATGTGACGGCCGTCGTCGAAGTCTGTCGTCGTCGGGAGGCCGGGGTCCGGCTCGACATCGCCATCCGGCAGGTGCGCGCCGATGCCCACCCTCCGCCGCGGCCCTCGGTGTTCGCCGACATCTGTGCCCTGCATCCGGCCCACCGGCCACAACGCCTGCACAAGCGCACCCTGCTGTGCATCTCGCGCGCCATCGAGGACGAGGTGGCGGCCACCGCCCAGCACGGCCACCTCTTCGCCGGCTTCCAGACCGGTCGGCACTTCGCGGCCGCACGCGACCGCTGGAAGGACCTCGCTCGCACCGCCGCCAGCACCCACGTCTTCGCTGACTTCTCCGACCTCGGCGAGACGCGCGACCAGGACGGGGACCACGGCCCTGCGCTGGTGGCGGTGCCTCCGAGCGCGCCGATGGCCCGGGAGTGGATCGTCATCTGCGACGCGCCGGACCTGTCAGTGGCCCTGCTGGGCTCGGACCTTCCGGGCCAGCAAGGGACCCCGGAGCCCGACCGTCCGTTCGATGCGATCTGGACCGTGGACCGTCGCGTCGTCCGCGACGCCTCGCGACGATGTGCGGAGGTGGCCGCCGCCTCCGGAAGCCGTCGCGCGATGGAGCTGCTGACTGGCGGTCTGGCCGTGGCGCCGCGAGCGGGACAGGTCAACCTCCTCACCGTGGAGCGGTTGCTCCTCCGCATCCTGCGCTACGTCGAAGACACCGAGGTCCCCTAGGTCGACCGCGTTCAGCCGGCGGCTGAGCCAGGCACGTCGTCGGCGTCGGGCGGCGTCACGACGACGTTCTCGTCGTCCAGCTCGGGAGAGGACGGCAGGCCAGCATCGGTGGGATCCACCTCGGCTTGCTTGTCGAGGTCGCCATCGACGGCGTCGTCCTGATCGTCGTCAGGGGCGGGGTCGACCCCGGGGTCGTGGCCGGGGTCGACGGGTTCGGGCTGTGAGGTCGAGTCAGTCATGACTGATAGGTATCCCCATCGGCGCGGGACGATCGATTTTCCAGTGTGAGTAGGCCCTGTCGGGCTCGAACCGACGACCAGCGGATTAAAAGTCCGATGCTCTACCAACTGAGCTAAGGGCCCGCAGGGCTCAGAAGTCTAGGGACGAAGGGAACGTCCCGGCCCCCCTGGGCCGGGACGTCCGGTGGACTTCGTTTCCTGTCACCCCCGGGCTGGCGGTAGGAAACTTGGTCCGGTGCGGGAGTGAAGACTTCCGCGGGGGTTGGGAGCGGAGGCTCCCATCCGAGCCCGGGGAACCCCGACCCCTTGGGGTCCCCCGGGCCAGGTCCTAGAGGCGGCCTGCCGGCCGGTGGTTCACGACGTGGAAGCTGTTGTGTCCCTTGCCGTCGTGGTGGCCCTTGCCGCCGTGGTTGTTCTTGCCCTTGCCGCCCTTCCGCCCTTGCCGCCGCTTGGCCTTGGCCTTGGCCTCGTAGGCGCCGATGTCAGCGCCGCGCCGGCCGTCGCCGTTGCCGTCGACGCCGACCCGGACGCCGTTCAGGTCCTTCTTCATCGGGGCGGGTCGGCCGGCGTCGACCAGCGGGCTCTTGGCCGACGGGATGAGGCGCGAGCCCTTGAACTTCGGGTCGATGTAGCGGTCGCCGTTCATGAGCTGCAGCCCGCCCATCGAGCCGCGCCAGTAGACGTTGTTGCCGCCGCTCATCGAGCCCTCGAGGAAGCCGATCCGGCCGGCGACGTCGAGCACGTTGTTGTAGAGCATGAAGTAGCCGGGGGTGCAGCCGGCGTAGCAGGAGAAGCCGAGCGAGTTCGAGCCGGTGAGCTTCACCGAGTTGTTCACGGCGACCGTGCCGCGGATCGGGCCGAAGAAGTCGGCGTCACCGCGGGTGATCAGGAACTCGGTGTCGTGCAGGCTCGAGGTGACCTGGTTGTAGGCGTACGTCGTGTCGGCGGAGCGGTTGTTGCCGAGCTCGGTGAACGTCCGGTTGTTGCTCGCGGTGTTGTGGTGCACCGAGGTGCCGATGCCGCCGTAGATCTCGACCGCCGAGCCGTCGGTGCCGAAGTCGGCGGAGGCGGCCCAGTTGTCGGTGATCGTGTTGTAGGCGACCTCGGTGTTGTCGCCCTGGACCACCACGCCCACCGCGCCGTAGTCGTCGAACGCGCCGGGGGTGTTGGGGGCCATCCGGTCGTTGTGGTGCAGGTAGTTGCGCAGGACCTTGGTGCTCCTGGCGTGCTCGGCGACGTCGATGCCGTGGATGTTGTGGGTGGCCTCGACGTTGGTGATCACGTTGCCGGTGCCGTCGGTCCAGATGCCGTTGGTGGTGCAGTACTGGCCACGGTGAAGTCGGTCATCGTGATGAACGATCCGCCGACCTCGAGGCAGTCGCCGGTCACGACCGGCTTGCTGCCCGAGCCGTAGGAGCCGATGGTGATCGGGGCGCCGGCCGGTGCCGGACCGCCAGACGGCGAGCTTGCCGGAGAAGGTGGCGCCGCGCTGCAGGAGCACCTGGTCGCCGGGGTTGAGCTGGAGACCGGAGGCCCGGCCGAGCGACTGGATGGCGGTGCCGGGCGAGGTGCCGTTGTTGGAGTCGGAGCCGGAGGGCGAGACGTAGTACGTCGTTCCTCCGGCGGCGTGCGCGGCGGGCTGGGGGAGTGCCAGCGAGGCGCCGGCCGCGGCGACGGCGAGAACTGCCAGTCGTGCGGGGATGCTGAAGCTGGGGGACATCGGGGCCATCCAGGGGGTGTGTGGTCCGTCGTCCGTGGGCCGTCGGGGGAACGGCCGGGGGTTCACGGGTACGGCGGACCGGTGGGGGGTCTGTGACCTCGGGGGTAGGTCACGTCAATTAGCTTCGTCCGCCGGTAACAGCCCGTGAAGGCGTTCTGTAGATGATCAGTAGATAGCCGTTGGCATAGTCATTTCGGACTAGTCCGATCGGCTGACGGGTGGGACGCAAGTAGTCTCATGTGACCGGTGGGGCGGCTGGTGACGACCCCGGTATAGACAGTGGCAACGTGCCCGTACCCGGAATACACAGAACGGTGACAGCGCTGGAGGCGCGTGGCAGCTCGACGGCCGGACCTGAACCGGTACGCCGGCCGGGCCGTGGGCGCCTGTCACCCTTCGGTCAGGGCGCCGACGCCGAAACGTCACGCGGTTCGTCCAGATCTCGGCTCCGACGGGTTTCCTTCGCGCCGGGTATTGGTACTGTTTGCGCCAGCAACAGGTGCAACATCCAGCTGGTCTGACGCCGGTGGGGTTTTGGGACCAACGGCGTTTCTGCTTGTGGGGCTTCCTCCAGGTCGGGAGCGGCGAGTCACCGCATCTATTGCGGGGTCGTCGAGTTGGCGGCCTCACGCCCCGACTAAGGAGTAATCGAGCAATGGCTCAGGGCACCGTGAAGTGGTTCAACGCCGAGAAGGGTTTCGGCTTCATCGCGCAGGAGGACGGCGGCGACGACGTCTTCGTGCACTACTCGGCGATCCAGTCGCAGGGCTACAAGTCCCTCGACGAGAACCAGAAGGTCGAGTTCGACGTCACCCAGGGCCCCAAGGGCCCCCAGGCGGAGAACGTTCGTGCCCTCTGAACTCGGACCACCGTCGCGAGACCCCACCCGCTCGGGTGGGGTCTCGTGCGTTTGCGGGCCAGGATGCAGGCGATAGCCGGAGGCCACGGCCCTTGTGGGTGGTCTACCCACCACCCGTTCGGATCACTGTCTCTAGTGACCGCGACCACTACGCTGGAAGCCATCAGGTGCGTCCCGGGGACCTGCATCCCCCGGGACGGTACGGCTCGGCGGAGGGAGGGCTCGGCGTGCACGATCAGTTCGACGTGACGCTCGAGGACGCCGACCTCCTGGGCGAGGTGGAGCTCACCACCAACCTGATCATCGCGGCCAGCGAGGCCGACGAGCACCTGACGACTGCCGAGATCGACAAGATCCTCGGGCTGACCTGATACCCCCGCAAATTCGGACCGGCAGCCCACGACGGACTGCTTGCTCCGCTGCGCGGAGCTTCGCCGTCCATCGTGGCCGCCGGCCCGATCGCGGGGCGCGCGCTTCGCGCGTAAAGACCAGGTCGCTTCGCTCCCCCGCTCCCATTGCGTTGTGGTGGGTTCGTAGTCCGCCTTGCAGTTCATACCCTAGGGGGGTAGGGTAGATCGGCATGGAACAGGTACACGGCTACACGCACCGCAAGGACGACGTCCTCAAGCGGCTGCGCCGGATCGAGGGTCAGACCCGCGGGCTGCAGCGGATGGTCGACGAGGACACCTACTGCATCGACGTCCTCACCCAGGTCGCCGCGGTGACCAAGGCGCTCCAGGCGGTCTCCCTCTCTCTGCTGGAGGACCACATGAACCACTGCGTCGTCAACGCCGCCAGGGCCGGCGAGGCCGAGGGCCGCGAGAAGGTCACCGAGGCGCTCGACGCCATCGGAAGGCTGGTGCGGTCATGACCACCACGACGACGTACGACGTGACGGGGATGACCTGCGGCCACTGCGAGCTGTCGGTCCAGGAAGAGGTCGGTGAGCTCGAGGGCGTCCTCGAGGTCAGGGCCGACCACGCCACCGGCCGGGTCACCGTGACCAGCGCCGAGCCCCTCGACCGCTCGGCGCTCGCGGCCGCCGTCGAGGAGGCCGGCTACTCGCTGCCATGAGCACGGGGACGCGGCTGCTCGCGTTCGTCGCCGGCTGCCTCGCGCTGTTCGCGGTCGCGCTCGGCGTGGGACGGCTCGTCGGCCCGGTGGCCGCCGAGCCGGTGGCCGACGACCACGGCATGGGCGAGGAGGCGATGGACATGAGCGGCGAGCACCACGACGTCGGCGGCGTGGTCTCGACCGCGGGCGGCTACACGATGACCCTCGGCGCGGACCGCCTGCCTGCCGGCCGGCAGCGGCTGTCGTTCACCATCTCCGACCACGACGGCACGCCGGTCACGGCGTACGACGAGCAGCACGAGCGCGACCTCCACCTCATCGTGGTCCGCCGCGACCTCACCGGCTACCAGCACCTGCACCCCACGCTCGACACCGCGAGCGGGGAGTGGAGCATCGACGCCGACCTGACCGCCCGGCGCCTGGCGGGTGCTCGCGGACACCAGGCCTACGGGCGGCGACCCGGTCGTGCTCGGCGCCGACCTGCTGGTGCCCGGCGCCTTCGAGCCGGAGCCGCTCGGCGCGGACCGCCTGGTCGCCGAGGTGGACGGCTACGACGTCACCCTCGAGGGCAGCCTCGGTCGTGGGTGCGGAGACGGTCCTGACCGCGACCATCTCGCGCGACGGCTCCCCGGTCACCGACCTGGAGCCCTACCTCGGCGCCTTCGGACACCTCGTGTCGCTGCGCGACGGCGATCTCGCCTACCTGCACAACCACCCCGACGAGGACGGCGGACCGGGCCCGGAGATCGGCTTCCACACCGAGTTCCCGAGCGCAGGTCGCTACCGGCTGTTCCTGGACTTCCAGCACGCCGGGGTCGTGCACACGGCGGTCTTCACGGTGACCGTTGACGGAACGGTGGAGGGCGGCCATGACGACTGACGTCACCGACACCCGCGCGGTCGAGCTCGACATCACCGGGATGACCTGCGCGTCGTGCGCCAACCGGATCGAGCGGAAGCTCAACAAGCTCGACGGCGTCACCGCCAGCGTCAACTACGCGATGGAGCGGGCCCGCGTGACCGCACCGCCCGCGATCAGCACCGACGACCTGCTCGCGACGGTGGCCGCGGCCGGGTACGCCGCCGCGCTGCCGCAGGCGGCCACGGCCGATGATGAAGTCGCCTCCGACGCGCGGGACCCCGAGCTCGACGGGCTGCGCCAGCGGCTCCTGGTCTCGGCCCTGCTGACCGTGCCGGTCATCGCCATGGCGATGGCGCCGGCCCTGCAGATCGACGGCTGGCAGTGGCTGTCGCTGACCCTGGCCGCTCCGGTCGTGGTGTGGGGCGCCTGGCCGTTCCACCGCGCCGCGCTGGTCAACCTGCGGCACGGCGCGACGACGATGGACACGCTCGTCTCGGTCGGCGTGCTGGCGGCGTTCGGCTGGTCGCTGGTCGCGCTCTTCCACGGGTCCGCCGGCGTGATCGGCATGACGCACCCGTTCCGGTTCACCCTCGAGCGGACCGACGGGCTCGACAACATCTACCTCGAGGCGGCGGCCGGGGTCACGACGTTCCTGCTGGCGGGCCGCTGGTTCGAGAAGCGCTCGAAGCGGCGGGCCGGCGACGCGCTGCGCGCGCTGATGGAGCTCGGCGCCAAGGACGTCGCCGTGCTGCGAGACGGGGTCGAGACGACGATCCCGGTGGCGGAGCTGCGGGTCGGGGACCTGTTCGTGGTCCGGCCGGGGGAGAAGGTCGCCACCGACGGCGTGGTCGAGAGCGGTACGTCGGCCGTCGACGCCTCTCTGCTGACCGGCGAGTCGGTGCCTGTGGACGTCGGCCCGGGAGTGTCGGTGGCCGGTGCCACGGTGAACACCTACGGACGGATCGTCGTCCGCGCGACCCGGGTGGGCAGCGACACCCAGCTGGCGCGGATGGCCCGGATGGTGGAGGAGGCCCAGCACGGCAAGACCCAGGCGCAGCGGCTCGCCGACCGCATCTCGGGCGTCTTCGTCCCCGCGGTGATCGCGCTCGCTGTCGCGACGCTCGGCTTCTGGCTCGGCACCGGTGCGGAGCCGGCGACGGCGTTCACGGCAGCGGTGGCGGTGCTGATCGTCGCGTGCCCGTGCGCCCTGGGGCTGGCCACGCCGACCGCGCTGATGGTCGGCACCGGCCGGGGTGCCCAGCTCGGCATCCTGGTCCGCGGTCCCGAGGTGCTCGAGGCCACCCGGCGGATCGACACGGTCGTGCTCGACAAGACCGGCACGGTGACGACCGGCCGGCTCGCGCTGGTCGACGTCGTCGCGGCCGAAGGCGAGGACGCCGACGCCGTACGCCGGCTGGCCGGCGCGCTCGAGGCCGCCTCGGAGCACCCGATCGGTCGCGCGCTGGCCGGCGCCGGGCCGCACGCCGCGGTGGCCGGCTTCCGCAACCTCGAGGGCCGCGGCGTCCGCGGCACCGTCGACGGCCACGACGTGCTGGTCGGTCGCCCCGAGCTCCTGGCCGACGAGGGGTTCGTCGTGGCGGACGAGCTGAGGTCGGCCGTCGGGAGTGCGCACGCACGCGGACGGACCGCGGTGCTGGCCGGCTGGGACGGCCGGGCCCGGGGGGTCCTGGAGGTCGCCGACACGGTCAAGGAGGGCTCCGCGGAGGCGGTGCGCCGGCTGCGGGGTCTCGGCCTGGAGCCGGTGCTGCTGACCGGCGACCACGAGCAAGTGGCCCGCGCGGTCGCTGCCGAGGTCGGCATCGACGAGGTGATCGCCGGGGTGCTGCCCGAGGGCAAGGTCGCTGCGGTGCGCGACCTGCAGGCGCAGGGCCGGGTCGTGGCGATGGTCGGTGACGGCGTCAACGACGCCGCCGCCCTGGCCACCTCCGACCTCGGCATCGCGATGGGCACCGGCACCGACGCGGCGATCGCGGCCTCCGACCTGACGCTGGTCCGCGGCGACCTCCGCGTCGCCGCCGACGCGGTCCGGCTGGCCCGGCGCACGCTGTCGACGATCCGCGGCAACCTGTTCTGGGCCTTCGCCTACAACATCGCCGCGCTGCCGATCGCCGCTGCCGGGCTGCTCACGCCGATGCTGGCGGGTGCGGCCATGGCGCTGTCGTCGGTCTTCGTCGTGACCAACAGCCTGCGGCTGCGCTCCTTCAGGTAGCGCTGTTTCACCCCTTCGGGGGAGGTCCGGCGCCACCTGCGGGGCTACCACTGAGCATGCGCAAGCAGCATTGGTGGCAGCGGCTCCGGTTGGCCCTGGCCCACGCCCTCGCTCGTTCCTAGCAGGTGGCGAACAGCACCGGCCCGGTCGAGAGGTCGGACAGCACCGGGCTGTCGTCGACCGGCCTCAGCTCCATCCGGACCACCGGGCCGTCGGCGGTGACCGGGCCGAGCTCGAACCGCTCGCCGAACTCGCCACCCTGACCGGGCGCGGGGCCGGCCGCGAGCTTCGCCCGGCTGTCGGCGTTGCGTCTGGCCTGGTCATCGGTCTCGAACGCCATCGCCACCCGCACCTGCCGGTCCGGCTCGATGGCCATCGCGAAGCCCGTCATCGGGTCGACCTCCCCGGCCTGCGCGATGAGCTGGTCCGCGGCGCTCTGGTCGTCCGGGTCGGCCTGGGCCATGGCCAGGGACTTGCAGGCGAAGTCGCCGGTGTAGACGGCGGCGGAGAGAGGGTCGGCCACCGCCGACGCGACGTCGCTCAGCCCGTCGTCGCCGAGGTCGTCGTCCACGTCGCCGACCGCGTCCCGGAGGTAGGTACCGCTGTCGCTGGCGAGCAGGAGGTGCCGGTCGCCGTCGAGGGCGAGGTACTGGAACTGCGGCGAGAGGCTGCTGTCGTTGCTGGCGGAGATCCGGGCCGCCAGCTCCTCACCGCCGTTCCAGACGCCGTCCGCGTCCTCGGGCCGCTCGTAGCCGAGCGCCTCGAAGCCGTCGCCGAGCTCGTCGACGTCGAGGGAGTCCGGCAGCCCGGCGACGAGCACGGAGCCGGTGTCGCTCTGGGCGAGGAGCTCCCAGTCGACGTCGGCCGGCGAGAAGCCGAAGGCCTGCTGCAGCACGGTCGCGGACTCGACCATCGCCGAGCCGGACGTGAGGTCGGCGTCGAAACCGTCCGACAGGAGCTGCTCGACCTCCTCGGCCGACGACCGGTCGTCGAGGTCGGCGCCGAGCTCGCGGCGTACGCCGGCCCAGTCGGTCCACGAGTAGCGCGCCGTGTCCGACGGGGCGTAGGCCAGCGCCCGCTCGAGGTCGGTGCGGTGCCGGTCCTGCCACCAGCGCAGTCCGACGACCGCTGCGGCGGCGAGCAGGACGAGGACCAGCAGTCCGCCTCCGACCAGGGTCAGCCGGCGTCTCCACGGCTGTGCCAAACCGGGTCTCCTCGGGGCTGTTGATCAGTCACGCGATGGTGTGACACTACTTGCCATGCCTTCGCCCACCGGACGCGTGCATGAGGTCGTCTCAGCGGGAGCGGTGGTCTTCGGACCCGGCGGCGACGTGCTGCTGGTGCACCGGCCGAAGTACGACGACTGGTCGTTCCCGAAGGGCAAGCTCGACCGCGGCGAGCACGCGACCGCGGCCGCGGTGCGCGAGGTCGAGGAGGAGACCGGGGTCCGGATCCGGCTCGGTGTCCCGCTGCACAGCCAGCGCTACCCGATCCGGGTCGGCACCAAGCTGGTGCACTACTGGGTCGGCCGCGCGGTGGGCGACGGCGACGTCGGCGGCTACGAGCCGAACGCCGAGATCGACGAGGTCGCGTGGTTCCCGATCGACAAGGCCCGGCGCCGGCTCACCTACCAGTTCGACATCGACACCCTCGACGAGGCGCTCGCGCACGCTCAGAAGACCCGGACCCTGGTGATCCTGCGCCACAGCCAGGCCCGGTCGCGCAAGGCCTGGCGCGACGACGACCGGGTGCGTCCGCTGCTGGCGACCGGCAAGCACCAGGCGAACCATCTCGTGCCGGTGCTCTCGGCGTACGACGTGCGCCGGCTCGTCAGCTCCTCGAGCACCAGGTGCGTCCAGACCCTCGAGCCGTACGCCGCAGGCAGCCGGGCGCAAGCTGCGGACCGATGACCGGCTCAGCGAGGAGGACGCCAGCCCGAAGGCGGTGCGCGCCGTGCTCGATTCCCTCGACGGGCCGGCTCCACGAGCGTCCGGCCTCGGCGGGCGGGCTGGTCGTCTGCACCCATCGGCCGGTGCTGCCGTGGGTCTTCGACGCCGTCGGGCTCGAGGACCCGGGGCTGGCAACGGGCGAGCTGATCGTCCTGCACCTGCGCAAGGGCCGGATCCGGTCGGCCGAGCGGCACCGCGTCACCTGAACCACCCTCCGGGCGCCGCCGCGCCGCCGTTTACGTGATCGTCGTCTCACGCCTGCGCGGACGCCATGAGACGGACCGCCCCCGTTCACGTGTCGTTCACCCGCGCCCACAGGACCAGACACCTCTCCTCCCTACGTTCACGTCGTAAGTCCCAAAAGACTCAGGAGATACGTGTGAAGACGATGTCCATCCGCCGTGCGATCGTTCCTGGCATTGCCGCGCTCGCGCTGGCTCTGTCCGGCTGCGGCGCGAGCAACGACAGCGGCAGCGACGACAGCGGTGATGACGGTGGCAGCGGCGACGGCGGCAGCAGCCTCAGCGGCACGCTGAACGGTGGCGGCGCCTCGTCCCAGGAGGCGGCCCAGGGTGTCTGGCGGGCCGGCTTCCAGGGTGACAACTCCGGCGTCACCGTCAACTACGACCCGGTCGGCTCGGGCACCGGTCGCGAGAACTTCATCAGCGGTGCCTTCTCGTTCGCAGGGTCCGACTCGGCGCTCAGCACCGACGAGGGCGAGCTGGACGCTGCGAACGAGCGGTGCGGCGGCGACGTGATCGAGGTTCCGGGCTACGTCAGCCCGATCGCCGTGATCTACAACCTGCCGGGTGTCGAGGGGGTGCAGCTCGACGCGGCCACCATCGCGAGCATCTTCGACGGCAAGGTCACCACGTGGAACGACCCGGCCATCGCCGACCAGAACCCCGACCTCGAGCTGCCGGACACCGGGATCACCCCGGTGCACCGCTCCGACGACTCGGGCACCACGGACAACTTCACCGACTACCTGTCGCAGGCTTCCGACGGCGCGTGGTCCTACGACCCGGACGGAGTCTGGCCGATCCAGAGCGGCGAGGCCGCCGAGGGCACCTCGGGCCTCGTGGCCGCGGTCAAGTCCGGTGAGGGCACCATCGGGTACGCCGACGAGAGCCAGGCCGGCGGCCTCGGCATCGCGGCGCTGAAGGTCGGCGAGGAGTACGTCGCGCCGAGCGCCGAGGGTGCGGCCAAGGTCGTCGCGGTGTCCCCGCGCGTCGAGGGGCGCGGAGCCAACGACATGGCCGTCGAGGTCGACCGCACCACCACCGAGTCGGGTGCCTACCCACTCATCCTGCTGTCGTACCTGATCGCCTGCCCGACGTACGACGACGCGAACGAGGCCGCCATGGTGAAGGGCTTCCTGTCCTACATCGTGTCGGAGGACGGTCAGGCGGCCGCGGCCGACCAGGCCGGCTCCGCGCCGCTCGACTCAGCGCTGGCCGACGAGGCCGCCGGGCTCATCGACGCGATCAAGTAAGGCCAGGGAGTCATCCAGGAATCCGTGATGCGGCGAGTCGGCCACCCGTCGGCTCGCCGCAGCGCGGTCCCTGACCCAGTCGCAGCAACGCGACGCGATCCAGGAGCAGCGTGACCACCACCATCGAGGCCGAGCCCCAGGTCAGCCCACCGACCCAGCGCGGCGACCGCATCTTCGCGGGCCTGGCCCGGGGCGCCGGGCTGTTCATCCTGGCGGCTCTGGCAGCGGTCTTCATCTTTCTCGCCGTCGAGGGCATCCCCGGCATCAACAAGCCGGCCGGCAACTACGCGCCGCTCGAGAGCTTCTGGCCCGTACGTCGGCCGACTGCTCTTCGGCACGATCTTCGCCGCGCTCATCGCGCTGGTGATCGCCGTGCCGTTCGCGCTCGGCATCGCGCTCTTCATCTCCCACTACGCCCCTCGGGCGCTCGCGGTGCCGGTCGCCTACGTGATCGACCTGCTCGCCGCGGTGCCCTCGGTCGTCTTCGGCCTCTGGGGAGCCCGGACCCTCGCGCCGCACCTGGTTCCCGTCCAGCAGTGGCTGGACGACAACCTCGGCTTCATCCCCTTCTTCAGCGGACCAGCCTCGGTCACCGGCAAGACCGTGCTCACCGCCGGCGTCGTCCTGGCGATCATGATCCTGCCGATCATCACCGCGATCTCGCGGGAGATCTTCGCCCAGACGCCCCGGCTCAACGAGGAGGCGGCCCTGGCCCTCGGCGCGACCAAGTGGGAGATGATCCGCTACGCCGTCTTCCCCTACGCCCGGTCAGGCATGGTCTCGGCGACCATGCTCGGCCTCGGCCGCGCCCTCGGCGAGACGATGGCGGTCGCCATGGTGCTCTCCGCCAGCCCGGTCGTGACCCTCAACATGATCTCGAACACGAACCCGGCGACCATCGCGTCCAACATCGCGTCGAGCTTCGCCGAGGCGACCCCGGCCAAGCTGAGCGTCCTGATCGCGACCGGCCTGGTGCTGTTCGCCTTCACCTTCGCGGTCAACTTCGCCGCCCGCGCGGTCGTGGCCCGTACCGAGCGGAAGTTCAACCGATGACCGCCACTGAGACCACCACCGACCAGCGGACCTCCCTGCCGCTCACCGCGCCACGGCTCCCGAGCTGGGCGCCCGGCCTGGTCGCGGTCATCGCCTTCGGCGCCGCCGGCCTGCTCACGATGCTGGCCGGCTGGGGGATCCCGGCATTCGCCGCCATCGGCGCGGTTCTCT
Organism: uncultured Actinomycetota bacterium; assembly: GCA_963759065.1. Taxonomy (GTDB): domain Bacteria; phylum Actinomycetota; class Actinomycetes; order Propionibacteriales; family Nocardioidaceae; genus Nocardioides. The sequence continues at coordinate 352,721 of CAVWYA010000015.1, forward strand.
TCGTGGGTGGTCTCCCGCTGTGGTCAGCCTCGATCGAGGGCCGACGAGGTTCGGTCGACCGGCTGATGACCGCGCTGGTGTGGACGGCGTTCGCGGTCGCCGTGATCCCGCTGGTGTGGTTGATCTGGACGGTCCTCGACAACGGGCTGCCGGAGATCAACGTCGACTTCCTCACCTTCGACATGCGCAACGTCGTGGGCGACGCCCAGGGCGGCATCTACCACGCGATCATCGGCACCCTCCTGGTGACGCTGGCCGCAGCGCTCATCTCGGTCCCCGTCGGCCTGTTCTGCGCGATCTACCTGGTCGAGTACGGCAAGGGCACGCGGCTGGCCCGCTGGATCACGTTCCTGGTCGACGTGATGACCGGCATCCCGTCGATCGTGGCCGGCCTGTTCGCGCTCGCGCTCTTCGTGCTGATCTTCGGCCCCCAGATCCGACTGGGCTTCGGCGGCTCGGTGGCGCTCTCGCTGCTGATGATCCCGATCGTGGTGCGCTCCACCGAGGAGATGCTCCGCCTGGTTCCCGACGACCTGCGCGAGGCGTCGTACGCGCTCGGCGTCCCGAAGTGGCGCACGATCGCCAAGGTCGTGCTCCCGACCTCGCTCGGCGGCATCATCACCGGGGTCATGCTGGCCACGGCGCGGGTCATCGGCGAGACGGCTCCGCTGCTCGTGATCGCGGGCAAGACGGACTCGGTGAACTTCAACCTGTTCGGCGAGCGGATGACCACCCTGCCGGTCTACATCTACTACTCGTTCACCCAGCCGGGCACCGTCGCGTTCGACGCCCCACCGGGCACGGAGGCACCCGGCATCGCACGCGCCTGGGGCGCCGCGCTCGCCCTCATCGTCATCGTGATGGCGCTCAACCTGATCGCGCGCCTCATCGGCCGGATCTTCGCAGTCAAGAAGGGCTGACCCAGAAAATGGCCAAGAGCATCGACGTCTCCGACCTCGACATCTACTACGGCGACTTCCTCGCCGTCCAGGGCGTCAACATGACCATCAAGGCGCGGTCGGTGACCGCGTTCATCGGGCCGTCCGGCTGCGGCAAGTCCACCATGCTCCGGTCGCTGAACCGGATGCACGAGGTGATCCCCGGGGCCCGCGTCGAGGGCAAGATCATGGTCGACGGGCAGTCGCTCTACGACCACACGATCGACCCGGTGGCCGTACGCCGCCAGATCGGCATGGTCTTCCAGCGACCGAACCCGTTCCCCACGATGTCGATCTACGACAACGTGCTGGCCGGCAACCGGCTCAACTCCAAGCGGATGAAGAAGGCCGAGGCCGACGGCATCGTGGAGAAGTCGCTGCGCAGCGCCAACCTCTGGACCGAGGTCAAGGACCGGCTCAACAAGCCCGGCATGGGCCTCTCCGGCGGCCAGCAGCAGCGGCTCTGCATCGCCCGCGCGATCGCGGTCGAGCCGCAGGTGCTGCTCATGGACGAGCCCTGCTCCGCGCTCGACCCGATCTCGACCTCCGCCATCGAGGACCTGATCCACGAGCTCAAGGCCGACTACACGATCGTGATCGTCACCCACAACATGCAGCAGGCGGCGCGGGTCTCCGACGACACGGGCTTCTTCAACCTCAAGGCGGCCGGCCAGCCCGGCCACCTGGTGGAGTTCAACACCACCAAGAAGATGTTCAGCAACCCGGACAACGAGGCCACCGAGGCCTACATCTCCGGCCGCTTCGGCTGAGCAAGGACGAAGGGGCGACCTACCCCTGGAAGCAGAAGCCGACGTGCGAGGCGAGTGACGCGCTGTCCGGGCTGGACAGCTGCAAGGTCACACCAGATGCAGAACAGCAAGTACATCGGATCGTCAGCTGACCTACGAGCTGACCTACAGGGTGAAGAAGAACTGGACCGGAAACCAATCCGTCTGGTTCTCGTGCTGTTCACGGGCAGGTCGCCCAGCGGCACGAGGCTGCGCTCACCTCGTTCACCGCTGGCTCGGCGGCCTCACCCTGCAGGGGAATCACGTGCATCGTTCCTGGCGTCGTCCAGTCCTGTCGTTCTTCGCTGCCGCGGCCTTGGCCGCCGCGGGTGTCGTGTCGATCTGGGCTCCCGCGCGGGCCGCCGACACCGACGTGAGGATCAACGAGATCAACCACGTCGGCACCGATTTCGTCGAGCTTGTCAACACCGGTGCCGCGCCGGTCGACATCGGCGGGTTCAAGCTCCTCGACAACGACGGCACGCACACGCCCTTCTCCATCCCCGCCGGCACGACACTGAACCCGGGCGTGCGGATGACCTTCGAGGCTTTCGGCTTCGGGCTCGGCGACGCGGACGCGGTCACCCTCTTCGCGGCGAACGGCACGACCGTGCTCGACACGTTCGCGTGGGTGGCTCCTGGCGCGGCGACCACCAGCTGGTCCCGCTGCCCCGACTCGGTCGGCGCCCTCGCCATCAGCACGGCGGCCAGCAAGGGCACGCCCAACGTGTGCTCGGTCGGCTCGGTCGTGAAGCTCAACGAGATCGAGTCCCTCGGCGGGACGCCTGGTGACTGGATCGAGCTGAAGAACACCGACACGGCGAGCGTCGACGTCTCGGGTTTCCAGATCAAGGACAGCAGCGACGCGAACGTCTACACCGTCCCCGCGGCGACCACGATCGCCCCCGGCAGTTACCTCGTGGTCGACGAGGGCCAGCTCGGCTTCTCCCTCGACGACTCCGATGCGGTCCGCTTCTTCGCGGCGGACGGGACCACCGTGCTGGACAGCTTCACGTGGACCTTCCCGGCGGCGACGACCTCCTTCGGTCGCTGCGCCGACGGCACCGGCAACATCACCAAGACCGCGGCCGCGACCAAGGGGGCGACGAACAGCTGCCTCAACGCGGCCGCCTGGCCCGGCGGGGCGTCGGTCAGCACCGTCGACACCAACGGGTTTTTCGGCGAGAACATGAGTGGCCTCACCTACGAGGGCAACGTCGCCGGTACGCCGGGAACGCTCTGGGCGGTCAAGAACAACGTCGGTTCCCTCTACAAGCTCGTCATGAGCGGCTCCAGCTGGGTGACCGACAGCGGCGACTGGGCGGCCGGCAAGGTCCTCCACTTCGCCAACGGCAGCGGCAACATCGATGCCGAAGGCGTCACCTTCACCGACGCCGGCTCCGCGGGTGGCATGTACGTCGCCGTCGAGCGGGACAACACCGTCGGGGGCGTCAGCCGTCCCTCGATCCTGCGCTTCGACCCCAACACCGCCGGCACCGTCCTCAACGCCACCCACGACTGGAACCTCACGTCCGACCTGCCCGGTTTGGGCTCGAACCTCGGACCCGAGGCGATCGCCTGGGTGCCGGACGCCTACCTGACCGGCAAGGGTTTCAAGACCACGGGCGGTACGGCGTACAACCCGGCCGACTTCCCCGGCCACGGCTCCGGCCTCTTCCTCGTCGGCATCGAGAACACCGGCAACGTCTACGCCTACGCGCTCAACGCGAGCAACGACACCTTCACCCGGGTGGCGAGCTTCGACAGCGGCTTCCAGGCGGTGATGGAGCTGCACTTCGAGACGGAGACCCAGAAGCTCTGGGTGGTCTGCGACGACACCTGCCAGGGCCGCAGCGCCCGCTTCGACGTCGACACCGCCGCGGGTCCGACCCAGGGCACGTTCGTGCCGACCAGCTACTACGAGCGCCCGGCGGGCCAGGTCGTGAACCTCAACAGCGAAGGGTTCACCACCACCCCGCGCAGCGAGTGCGTGGCGGGCACCAAGCCGGTCTTCTGGTCCGACGACTCAGCCACAGGTGGCAACGCCATCAGGACCGGCAGCGTGAACTGCACGGTGAGGACCGCACAGACGGTGACCTTCTCGACGACCGCGCCGACCAGCCCGGTCGTGGGCCAGACCTACTCGCCCGCAGCTACCGGCGGCGGCTCAGGGAACTCGGTCGTCCTCTCCGTCGCGGCGGCCTCGTCGACCGTCTGCTCCATTGCCGCCGGCGTCGTCACCTTCAACCACCCGGGCTCCTGCGTCGTGAAGGCGGACCAGGCTCCGAGCGAGACCTTCGCACCGGGCACCGCTCAGCAGTCGATCACGGTGCTGAAGGCGAACACGAAGACGACGGCCAAGCCGAAGGCCACGACGATCGAGGCCACGGTGACGGTGCTCGCGCCTGGCGCCGGTACGCCGACCGGCACGGTGCTGTTCGCGGTCGACGGCACGAGCGTCGGCTCCGCTCCGCTCAGCGGCGGGACCGCGACGCTCACCTACACGGTGCCGCACGACGGGGCGGGCCATGACGTGACGGCGGCGTACCAGGGCGACGCCGACTTCAACGGCTCCTCGAGCCTGGTCGGCCGGGCGGACCCGACGATCACGGCCTCGCTCTCGGCGCAGGGCGAGGGTGCTTCGGCGGCCGGCTGGTGGCACACGCCGGTCACGGTCTCCTTCACGTGCACCCCACACGGGTCCGCACTGACCGCCGACTGTCCCGCTCCGGTCACCCTGGCCACGTCGGGCGCCGACCAGAGCGTGGTGCGCACGATCAACGCCGAGGACGGTGGGTCCGCGACGGTGACCGTGGCCGACATCGACATCGACCTGGACGGATCGTCCGTGACGATCAAGGGCGTCAAGGCCGGGAAGACCTACCCGAAGAAGAAGAAGCCGACCTGCGAGGGCGCCGACGCGTTGTCCGGGCTGGCGTCCTGCACCATCACCCAGGTCAAGCAGGGCAAGAAGTACGTCGTCACCGCGACCGCCACAGACCGAGCCGGCAACGTCACGACGGCAACGCTGACCTACAAGGTCAAGAAGCCGAAGAAGTAGCTGCACGACTGCTGGTTGAGGAGCTCCCTGGCGGGAGCTCCTCAACGAGCGATCCGGTGATCCTCAGACTTCCGCGTCGGTGACGACGAGCGAGCCGCAGGGGGGCTCGGGCCCGACCGGAAGCCCGGGGAAGGCCTCGGCCAGAGTCAGGGTGGGCCGGAGCGGCGCCTCGAGCCCCTTGAGCGGCGGGAACGGCTGGACCTGCCGGTCCCCGGATCGGTCCGTCCACACCAGGGCCAGCACCGGGCGCCGGGCGCCGTCCAGCAGCCACTCCTCGCGGCGGCGCAGTCCGCAGCGCAAGCACGCGTCGTCCATCCACTCGTGGACACGCGCCATCCGCCGTCCCCCATCGATGCGTCGTGCTGCCCCGAGATCCACAGCGACGCTAGGGATCCCGGACGAACGCACGGCGACCTGCGCCAGTCGGATCGACCCTGTCTGCGACAGCAGGATGAACATCGCGGAAACGGGCGGGGATCACGCCTGGGACCCCTGTCGGAAGGTAGTCCGTTCGGGCCATCCCGGCGGAGCTTCGAGTGGCCCGTTCGATTGTCGGGTGCGGGTTGTTCCGCCCTCGTTCACCTGAGCCAGCCGGTTCGTTCCGGAGCGCTCTCAACACTGCGGGCGGGACCTTCAAAGGCCCTTCCCGCTGCCCTGCCCTTGCTCTCGGACCGAGCCCGGAAAGCCACCGTTGACCACGATCCCGACGCCCGACGCCGCCCTTGCGGACGTTCGACCCCGCAGGATCTCGAAGGCTTCGACTGGTGCCGACGCGATCTTCGCGCTAGGCGCACGCACCGTCGGCGCCTCGGTCCTGGTCATCACCGGCGGCGTGGGTGTCTTCCTCGGCTACCAGGCCTACCCGACCCTCCAGAGGTACGGGCTGAGCTTCTTCACCGAGAGTCAGTGGCAGCCGGACCAGGACGTCATCGGCATCTCCGCGGTGCTGGTCGGGACGTTGTCGGTCGCGCTGGTGGCGATGTTCTTCGCCTTCCCCCTGGCCCTGACGACCGCGCTCTACATCAGCGAGTACGCACCGGCGCGGACCAGGTCGACGCTCGTCGCCCTCATCGACCTGATGGCCGCGGTGCCCTCGATCGTCTACGGCCTCTGGGGCTACTTCCTGATCATGCCGCACGCTGCGGAGCTCGCACTGTGGCTGCAGAAGCACTTCGGCTGGATCCCCATCTTCGACGTCAAGGACACCGACCCGAGCGCGGCGGTGTGGGACACCAGCCGCTACATCGCCAGCGCCTTCTGCGCCGGCATTGCGGTCTCGATGATGGTCATGCCGATGGCTTGCGCCGTGATGCGCCAGGTCTTCTCGCAGACCCCACCCGGCGAGAAGGAAGCAGCACTCGCGCTGGGTGCCACCAAGTGGGGGATGATCACCTCGGTCGTACTTCCCTTCGGCCGCGGCGGCATCATCGGTGGCACCATGCTCGGCCTCGGTCGGGCGCTGGGCGAGACCATCGCCGTGGTCCTGATCGTCTCGCCGGCCTTCGTGATCAAGCCGCGGATCCTCGAGATCGGCACCACGACCGTCAGCTCCCTGATCGCGGGTCGCTTCGGCGAGGCCAGCACGTCCCAGCTGTCGGCGCTGCTCGCCGCCGGGTTCGTGCTCTTCCTCATCACGCTCGTGGTCAACACCATCGCGGCGGTCGTCGTGAACCGCAGCCGCTCGGGCGAAGGCGTGGACTGACGTGACTCTGACCCAGCCTCCGACATACGACGTGACGCCGCCGCCGGCCACGCTGTTGCCGACGTACGACGACGACGCGCCGCCCCCCGTCCCGCGGATCGGCCTGGGCCGACCCAGCCCGGACGAGCGCTTCGCGCGGGTGGGCTCCTGGGTGGCCGCGGTCGGCCTGGCCTGGCTGGTCACCCAGCGGCTGCTGCCGATGCAGGGCCTGCCGTGGTTCCTCATCGCCTGGTTCGTGTTCGGGGTGGCGGTCACCGCCGTCACCGCGCAGATGAGCGGCGGGCTGATCGAGGTCAAGGACCGGGTCGCCGAGTCGATCGTCACCGGTGCCGGGCTCTTGGTCGGCGCCGCCGTCGTGAGCACGGTCGTCTTCGTCGCGGCCCGCGGCTGGAAGCCGCTGCTGCACCTCAACTTCTGGACCAGCGACATGAGCGGCGTCGGGCCCAAGGACGGCTTCGACCGCGGTGGTGTCCTGCACGCGATCGCCGGATCGGGCATCGAGCTCGGCATCGCGCTGCTGATCACCCTGCCGCTCGGCATCGGCACCGCGGTCTTCATGACCGAGATCGGCGGCCGGTTCGCCCGGATCGTCCGGACGGTCGTCGAGGCGATGACCGCACTGCCGTCGATCGTCGCCGGCCTCTTCATCTACACCGTCTTCATCATCGCGCTCGGCTACCCACGCTCCGGGCTGGCCGCGTCGCTCGCGATCTCGGTGATGATCCTGCCGATCATCGCCCGGGCCTCGGACGTCGTACTGCGCGTGGTGCCGGGCGGTCTCCGCGAGGCCAGCCTGGCGCTCGGCGCCAGCCGGTGGCGGACGGTGTGGCACGTCGTGCTGCCGACCGCCCGGCCCGGTCTCGCCACGGCCGTGATCCTCGGCGTGGCCCGCGGTGTCGGCGAGACCAGTCCGGTGCTGCTCACCTCGGGCGCCGCCGCCTTCATGGTCAAGAACCCGACCGACGGCGTCATGAATTCGCTGCCGCTGTTCATCTACACCAACGTCCGCAGCGGCGAGCCGGTGGCGATCGAGCGCGCCTTCGCCGCGGCCACCGCACTGCTCTTCCTCGTCCTCGTGCTCTTCACCATCGCCCGGTTGCTCGCCCGTCCGCGCCGGGGCAGCGGCGCCAAGCTACGCAACCGGGTCCTCGGTGCCCCCTTCCGTGACATCCGACCCTCCAAGGACTCCTCGTGAACCGCGCACGCGTTCTGCTCGCCCTCCTCCTGAGCGGTGGCTGCCTGCTGGCGCTGCCGGGCGTCGCCGCCGCAGACCGCAGCGGTACGTCGTCCAGCGAGCGGACGACGTACGCCCAGATCGAGGGCACCGGGTCGACCTGGTCGGAGCTGATCGTCCAGCAGTGGATCGCCGACGTGGACGCCAACGGCATGAAGGTCGTCTACACGGGCGGCGGCTCGTCGAAGGGCCGCAAGGACTTCTCCCAGAACAGCACCGACTTCGCGATCTCCGAGATCCCCTACCAGGGCGTCGACGAGCAGGGGAACGCCGACACCAGCAACGGGCGGCCCTACGCCTATCTGCCGATCGTGGCCGGCGGCACCGCCTTCACCTACCAGCTCAAGATCGGCGGCCAGCTGGTCCGCAACCTGCGCCTGTCGGGCGAGACGATCTCCAAGATCTTCACCAACGAGATCACCAACTGGAACGACCCGGCGATCACCAAGGACAACAACGGCCGGGCGTTCCCGTCGCTGCCGATCACGCCGGTGGTCCGCTCCGACGGCTCCGGCACCACGGCGCAGTTCACGCTGTGGATGGACAACCAGTACCCCGACGTCTGGCGGCCGTTCTACGGCAAGTCCGGGCTCACGTCGTACTACCCGCGCAAGGGCCGGGCGATCGGCCAGGCCGGCTCCGACCAGGTGATGAACACGATCGCCGGCTTCGCCGGCAACGGGACCATCGGGTACGTCGAGTACTCCTACCCGCTCAACAAGGACTACCCGGTCGTCAAGGTCCTCAACAAGGCCGGCTACTACGTCGAGCCGACGCAGTACAACACCGCGGTCGCACTGACCAAGGCGCAGATCAACCAGGACCCGAACAGCCAGCTGTACCTGACCCAGATCCTCGACAAGGTCTACGTCAACAGCGACCCGAGGGCCTACCCGATCTCGTCGTACAGCTACATGATCGTCCCGACCGGGCCGACCGACGTCCGGATGACGACGGCCAAACGGCAGACTCTGGCCGACTTCCTCTACTACTCGTTGTGCGCGGGCCAGACCAAGGCCGGGCCATACGGCTACTCGCCGCTCCCGCTGAACCTCGTGCAGGCCGGCTTCGAGCAGATCGCCAAGCTCAAGGTGGCCGACCCGCTCGTCGACCTCACCGACCGCGACGTCCGCTCGTGCAACAACCCGACCTTCGACGGCAAGAACCTGTCGAAGAACAAGCTCGCCGAGATCGCGCCGCAGCCCGCCGCCTGCGACAAGGAGGGCGAGGGACCGTGCGGCACCGACACCGGCACCAACGAGCCCTCGACCGACGACCCCAACGCGCCGACAGACACCGGCTCGGCGCCGGTTGATCCTGCCGGCGGCGGCGGAGCGACGACACCCGGTACCGCGCCGACCGACTCCGGGCCGGTCGTCGACCCGGACACGGGCGAGGTCAGCACACCCGCCCCCGTCGACCCGGCGGCCGGCGGTGCCGCCACGGGACCACAGCCGGCCGACTTCCCGGCGCCCACCGAGCTCGCGGCCTCGCGCCCGGCGGACACCACGACCTTCGGGTGGGTCGCGGCGGGGCTGCTGCTGGCCCTGGTCCTCATGCCCGGCCTGCTGCTGTCGAACCTGCGGCGACGGCCCCGCCGGAAGGGCGCCCCGGGATGAGCAGGGTGACCAGCCGGTTGACCAGTCGGTTCACCAGCCGCCGCGCGCTGCGGGTGCCGTTCGCGATCTCCGGCGCCTCGGTCCTCGCCGGCATGACGCTGGCGCTGATCCCGGCCAACGCCACCCCGGGCTCGGTCCCGACGGACAACGTCACCCGGTCCGGCGGGTCGTCGTTCTCGCTCACCAAGCCGCTCACCCGCACCTTCGTGAACGAGGACGGGAGCACCTACGAGTTCCCGACCAACACGGTCACCGTCGATGCCTCGCAGACCAAGGACCTCCGCGGAAGACAGCGGCTCCTGATCAGCTGGACCGGCGCGCAGCCCAGCGGTGGCCGGGCCAGCAACCCGTACGGCGAGAACGGGCTCCAGCAGGAGTACCCCGTGGTGATCCTGCAATGCCGCGGCACCGACGACCCCAGCCTGCCGCTCGAGAAGCAGGTCCGGCCCGAGACCTGCTGGACCGGTTCGGTGGCCCAGCGGTCGCAGATCACCCGCTCCGAGGGCGAGGCCGCCTGGATCCACGACTCGGCCGCCAACGCCGCCGACAAGGAGCGGCTCTCGGGGCTGGCGCCGTTCCCGGGCAAGGACGCCTGCCCCAACGCGGACGCCGAGGGCCTCTGGACCCACCTCACGCCGTTCGTGGCCGCGTCGGGCAAGGTCTACGCCGCGTGCGACGGCCAGAACATGCCGCCCGAGGCGGCCGTGGGTGCTGCGTTCCCGCCGGCCGAGATCGCGGCGTACAGCGACGAGAACGGCGCCGGCAGCGTGCAGTTCGAGGTGCGCAGCGACGTGGAGAACGAGTCGCTGGGCTGCAACCACAAGGTGGCCTGCACGATCGAGGTGATCCCGATCAACGGGATCTCGTGCGACAAGCCGTCGGTGACCCAGCCGCCGACCGAGTCCCCGTCCCCGTCCGAGTCCCCGACCGAGTCTCCGACCGAGAGCCCGACGGCGTCCCCGTCAGAGCCGACCTCGACCCCGACCTCAACCTCGACGACCTCCCCGACGGCGCCCCCGACCACTGACCCGCCGGTGGGCGGGATGTCGATCTCCGACGCCGCGTGCCGCAAGGGCGGCCAGTTCCGGCCCGGGTCCAGCAACTTCGCCAACCAGGGCGTGGACCAGGCGGTGGCGCCGGTGCTCTGGTGGTCGGCCTCCAACTGGGCCAACCGGCTGACCATCCCGATCACCTTCGGCCTCCCGCCGGACACCTGCGACGTGCTCGACCCGCGGGCGCCCACCGGGTTCTACGGCTCCGAGCTGATGGCCCAGGCGGCCCTGCAGTGGGCGCCGGCGTACTGCCTGAGCAAGAAGCGGTTCAAGTTCCAGCTCAACCAGATGTCCGACGCGGCGGGCTGGAACCTCATGCAGAACGGCGGCGGGCCGGCGGCGTTCGTCTCCTCACCACACCGGAGGACCAGCGACGACCCGATCGGTTTCGCGCCCACCGCCGTCACCGGCTTCGCGATCGGCTACAACATCGACCGGCCTGACAACGGGGGCGAGTTCACCGACCTGCGGCTGAACCCGCGGCTGGTCGCCAAGCTGCTGACCCAGTCCTACCTCGGCTCGGAGTTCGGCCGCGGTCACCCGGGGATCGGCGGCAACCCGCTCGCGATCATGAACGACCCCGAGTTCGTCGCGCTCAACCCGGGGCTCAGCCAGATCCCCCAGGAGGCCGGTGCCTCGCTGCTCTCCTTGGCCAACGACTCCGACATCGTCCAGCAGCTCACCGACTGGATCGCCCACGACAAGGACGCGGTCGCCTGGATCGACGGCAAGGCCGACCCGTGGGGGATGAAGGTCAACCCGAGCTACAAGAAGATCAAGCTGCCGCGCTCGGAGTGGCCGCTGCTGGACACCTTCGTCCCGACCACCAACAACACCTGCCGCCAGGCCAACCCGGACGTCTACTTCTCGCAGCTCGCGGCGCCGGTGACCACGCTGCGCAAGGTCTCGGACGCACTGCTGGACGGTTGGCCGAACGTGCAGACCCGGTGCGACTTCGACCAGGTCTCCAACACCTACAAGCTGGGCCGGATCGACCGGCAGTCGTATGGCGCGCGGTTCATGCTCGGCGTGGTCAGCCTCGGCGACGCGGCCCGCTACGGGCTGCACACCGCTGCCCTGCAGACCAAGAGGGGCGCGTACGTCGCTCCCGACGAGGGTTCGCTCGCGGCGGCCGTCGACCTGATGCAGCCGCAGGAGCCGCGCAAGGGCGGCCAGGGGGGCCAGGGCAGCGAGGAGTCGGAGGAGCAGTCGGGCAGCGCCCAGGTCGTGGCGAAGCCGGAGTCCGACACCCCTGACCTGACCGAGCTCGGCCGGCCGTTCGTGCTCGACCAGGCCGACGTCCGCAGGTCCGGCAAGGCCTACCCCGGCACGATGGTCGTCTACGCGGCCGCAAAGCTCCGCAACCTGGTCCAGGACGACGCGGACAAGGTGGCGATGTTCATCCGGACCGCGACCACGGAGGGGCAGAAGGAAGGTCCCGGCAACGGCGAGCTGCCCGGCGGCTTCCTGCCGATCGGGAAGAAGGGCGCCACCGCCAAGCTCTTCGACCTGGCGCAGGCGGTGGCGGCGGCGGTCGCGGCACAGACCCCGGAGCCCACCGAGGAGCCGTCGCCGTCCGACACCGGCGCCCCGACGCTTCCGCCGAACCCCGGCGACTCCGGCGAGGTGGGCGACGCGCCCGACGGGAACGTGCCCACCGACGAGGCCGGCGCCGGGCCGAGCGCCTCCGCGCCCCCGTCGGCCAAACCGCTCGCGATGCCCGAGACCGAGGCGGTGAGCTCGGACCTCGGCAACCGGGCGGTGCCGGTGCTGCTGATCCTCGGGCTGATCGGCATCGCGCTCACCAGTGCCGTGCGGTTCTTCGTCCGACCTCCGAAGGTGCCGCTCCCGTGACGGCCACCATCCCCGACCGGGATGCCCGGCCGATGACCCCGGCCGCCGAGTCGCCCGCCGAGTCGCCTGCCTCGAAGGCGGCCCGCCCGGCACAGGCCGCCGAGCCGCGACTCCCGCGGCCCGGTGACGACCTGTGGACCGTCGTGTCGACCGCCGCAACCATGATCGCGATCGTCTGCCTCTGGGTGGTCGGCCAGCTGATGTTCCTCAGCAGCTTCGCCGAGAACCGTTCCCAGGAGCTGCTCTACCGCGAGTTCCGCGTCTCGGTGGCCAGCGCCACGGCGTCGATCGGGCCCACCACCCCGGTCGGCGACCCGGTCGCGACACTGCGGATCCCGCGGCTCGGCGTCTTCCAGGTCGTCGTGGAGGGCACGGCGTCCGGCGACACGCTGGCCGGGCCGGGGCACCTGCGCAAGACAGTCCTGCCCGGCCAGGCGGGCACCTCCGTCGTCTTCGGCCGCGCCGCGACGTACGGCGCTCCGTTCGGCGACCTCGGCAAGCTCCGGCCCGGCGACGACATCGTCGTCGTGATGGCCCAGGGCGAGGTCGACTTCAAGGTCGTCAACGTCCGTCGGGCCGGCGACCCCTACTCGCAGCCGCTGCCGGCAGGCGGCGCGCGGCTCGTCCTTGGCACGGCGGAGGGCTCCGGTCCGCTCGCCGCCCTCAGCCCTGGGTCGGTGTTGTACGTCGACGCCGACGCACCCGAGGGCTTCGTCCCGCCGCCCGGCCTGCCCGGGACGGTCCCTGATCCGGAGCTGATCATGCACAGCGACCACGGGGCGTTCCCGCTCCTGGCGCTGCACCTTGCTCTGCTCCTGGCGGCAACCCTCGGGGTCGTCGTCGCCCGTCAGCGCTGGTCGGCCGCACTGGTCTGGATCGTCGCCGCACCCGTCGCCGTGGCCCTCGCCTGGTCCACGACCGACGTGGTGATGCGGCTCCTGCCCAACGTGGTCTGACCGGCGTACGCACCACCACCACCGCACCCTGCACAACCACGGCAACAACACCGCACCACCTCACCCTTGGAGAGAGAAACAGATGCCCGCACGCAAGCTCCTCACCGGCCTGGCCACCTCCGCGGTGGCCCTGTCGGTGCTGGCCCTGACCGCCGCACCGGCGTCAGCGGTCTACACCCCGGACCCCGACGACACGACCTACCGGCCCGGGGTCGCGACGGACCTGATCGGTGTCGGATCCGACACCACCCAGGGCGTCGTGAAGGTCCTGGCCAACGCGTTCAACAACCAGGGGACGCCTCCCGCTGCCAAGATCGTGTCCTACTCCGCCACCGGCGGCGGCACCCTCGACCTGCCTGACGCCTCGTCCATCAACCGTCCGGTCGGCTCGGGGGCCGGCAAGAACCTCCTCCACGGAGGCACCAACAACGCGAACATCGACTTCGCGCGCTCGTCGTCGGCCCAGAGCGCCGGCGAGACCGCCGACGCTCTGCAGTCGTTCCCGTTCGCGGTGGACACGCTGATCATGGTGAAGTCGGGCAGCGTCGCCTCCCACGCCCCGGCCTCGCTCACCATCGCCCAGATCCTGGGCATCTACACCGGTGCCTTCACGAACTGGAACCAGGTCGGCGGCACCGCCGGCACCATCAAGCCGCTGATCCCGCAGAGCGGCTCGGGCACGCTGAGCTTCTTCACCGCCCAGCTGACCGCCGCCAACGGCGGTGTCGCCCCGGTCATCGTCGGCCACGCCGGTGACCGAGCACGACCCGGCGCCGATCATGAGCGACCCCGACGCGATCGCGCCGTTCTCGCTGGCCAAGAAGTCCACCCTGCCGAACCCCGCGGTGGTGGCGACCGAGCCGGGCTTCAGCGCCGACCGCGCCGTCTACAACGTGGTCCGTGGTGCCGACGTCGCCAAGCCCGAGATCCTCGCGGCCTTCGGCAGCAACGGCTTCTTCTGCTCCGCCGCCGGCAAGAGCGCTGATCGAGGCGCAGGGCTTCCGGCAGCTGTTCCCGCCGACCAAGGGCGGGGTCTGCGGTCAGCCGACCCAGAACCCGACCACCAACCTGATCACCGCGAACGTGCAGACCACGACCACGGTGACCGTGACCAGCGCGAGCGCCTCCTCGGCCCGCATCGTCGCCAGCGGTGACCGGCTCCTCGGCGCCGAGCGGCACGGTCGCGTTCTTCGAGGGCGCCACCCAGCTGGCCACCGGCGTTCCGCTGACCTCGGGGCAGGCAGTCCGCATCCAGGCGGCGAGCTCGGGTGCGCACACCTACCGGGCCGTCTTCACTCCGGCGGCCAACACGCCGTTCAGCTCCTCGGAGGGCACCGGCACCGGCTCGGTCCAGAAGGCCACCTCGTCCATCTCGGCCGACTTCCCGAAGACGGTCAAGTTCGGCAAGAAGGCCAAGGGCACCGTGACCGTGACCCTGAAGGGCACGTCGACGAAGGCCGGCGGCACGGTGACCATCAAGGACGGCAGCAAGGTCGTCGGCACCGGCACCCTGTCCAACGGCAAGGTGACCATCACCCTGAAGAAGGCGCTCAAGCCGGGCAAGCACACCCTCACGATCTCGTGGGCCGGTGACGGCAACGCCTCGGGCAGCGAGACCAAGGTGAAGATCAAGGCCCTGCCGAAGCCGAAGAAGAAGTAGCACTGCACCACCTGCGTCGGGCCGGGCGGGAGTACACCTCCCACTCCCGCCCGGGCCGGCGCCCACCTCACCGAGAGAGACACCGATGACCCTCACGCCGTCCTCACCCACCGACCTGCTCCCCGCCGTACCTGCGGACGGTGCGTCCAACGCCGGGCTCGCCGAGCTGCGGGCGGCCGACATCACTGCGTGGTTCGGGACGCACAAGGTGCTCGAGCGGGTGTCGCTCACGATGCCGGCCGGCGGGATCACCGCGCTGATCGGCCCGTCGGGCTGCGGCAAGTCGACGTTCCTGCGGATCCTCAACCGGATGCACGAGCTGGTCCCGTCGGCCGCGCTGGCCGGCGAGGTGCTGCTCGACGGTGAGGACATCTACGACCCGTCGCGCCGGCTCATCGACGCGAGGCGCGCGATCGGCATGGTGTTCCAGAAGCCGAACCCGTTCCCGGCGATGTCGATCCGCGAGAACGTGCTGGCCGGGCTCAAGCTCACCGGCACCCGGGCCTCCCGCGGCGCCAAGGACGTGCTCGTCGAGCAGTGCCTGGTCAAGGGGGGTCTCTGGAACGAGGTCAAGGACCGGCTCGATGCCCCCGGCGGCAGCCTCTCCGGCGGTCAGCAGCAGCGCCTTTGCATCGCTCGGTCGCTCGCGGTCAAGCCGCGGGTCCTGCTGATGGACGAGCCCTGCTCGGCCCTCGACCCCACGTCGACCCGGGTGATCGAGGAGACGATGGTCGAGCTCGCACGCGAGGTCACCATCGTGATCGTCACCCACAACATGCAGCAGGCGGCGCGGGTCTCCGACACCTGCGCGTTCTTCCTCGCGTCCCAGGGCACGCCGGGCGTGATCGTCGAGCACGGCCAGACCGACGCGATGTTCGGCAGCCCCCAGGACCAGCGCACCGCTGACTACGTGAACGGCAGGTTCGGGTGACCCTTCGTCACCTCCTGGTCTTCGCGTGCGGTCTGGCGCTGGTGAGCTCGGTGGCCTGGCTGGCCCAGCAGCGGACGTCCACGGGAGATCCGGTGCTCAGCTCGGCCGGTCCCCCCAGCCTCGCCGCGCAGCCGGCACCAGGTCCGGCTCCGTCGCCTGCCGCAGCCGCTCCCGCCGCGGCGGCCGGGCCGACCTCGGCCGACCTCGGCTGGGTCCGGCGTACGGCGGCCGCCGCGGCCATCCCGGAGGTGGCCGTGGCGGCGTACGCACGCGCCGTACTGGGTGCGCCGAGGTCCTGCGGACTCGGCTGGACGACGCTCGCCGGCATCGGCTGGGTCGAGTCGCACCACGGGACCTTGGGCGGCCGCTCCCTGGACGCGTCCGGACGTCCCTCATCGCCCATCGTCGGTCCCGCCCTCGACGGGGCCGGGCCCGTGGCCGCGATCCGAGCCAGTGCCTCGAGTGCGCGCCTGCACGGCGACACCGAGTGGGACCACGCCGTCGGTCCGCTCCAGTTCCTGCCCTCGACCTGGGAGACCTGGGGCCGAGACGGCGACGCCGACGGGGCCGCCGACCCCCAGGACCTCGACGACGCGGCGGCCGCTGCCGCGGCGTATCTCTGCGGCACCGGTCAGGACCTCACCACCGGTCCCGGCTGGTCCGCCGCGGTGTACGCCTACAACCACAGCGCCACCTACGTGCAGTCCGTCTATCTCGCCGCCACGACGTACGCCGAGCGGCCGGTCGGCTGAGGTAGGGACCTCTGGTCCCCGTCGGCACCTCGGCGGTCGGCCGACTGCGAGTGGAGCCGTGAAGGCTGCCGCTCATCCGACGTTGGGCGACACGACACGCGCAGGACCTGATCCGGACAGCCGCGCCCGGTGGCCTCAAGGCATGCACGGTGACGTCAAGATCGGCAGACGATCGGCTCTCCTCGGCGGCGTGGGCGTCGGCGCCACGCCCGGGCTCCTCGCCGCCGGTTGGCCGGGGCGGGCTCCCGGCCAGGTGCGGCCGCGGCTCGGGCTGACGCACGGCGTGCGGTCAGGGGAAGTGACCACCGACTCGGCCGTGCTCTGGGCCCGCGCGTCCGGGAGCGGCCGGATGTCGGTCCGCCTTGAGAGCAACGGCCGGCTGCTCCGCACGATCCGAGGGCCCTGGACCGACGGGCGGACCGACCACACCGCCCGGCTGCAGCTGAAAGAGCTCGCGCCCGGCCGGCGGTACGACGCCACCATCTCGTTCGCCGGCGAAGACGGCGCGGCCGGCCAAGCGGAGCGGCTGGCGTTCAGCACCGCGCCGATCCATGCCGCGCCGACCTCGCTCGTGTGGTCGGGTGACACCTGCGGGCAGGGCTTCGGGATCAACGAGGAGCTCGGCGGGCTGACGACGTACGCCGCGATCCATCGCACCCATCCCGACCTGTTCGTGCACTGCGGCGACACCATCTACGCCGACCTCGAGATCCCGTCCACCGTCCAGGAGGAGAGCGGTCACGTCTGGCGCAACCTGGTCAGCGACGGCGTCGAGAAGGTCTCCGAGACGCTCGAGGAGTTCCGCGGCCGGCAGCGCTACGTACTGCAGGACGGGCACGTCCGCGCCCTTTACGCCGACGTCCCGACCATCGCGCAGTGGGACGACCACGAGACGTGCAACAACTGGTATCCCGGTGAGCGCCTCGACGACGACCGCTACACCGAGCGCCGCTGCGACGTGCTCGCCGCCCGTGGCCGGCGCGCGTGGCAGGAGTACATGCCGGTGCCCGTCTCGACCTTCATCCACCGTTCCGGCGACGGCTACGCGTCGGGCCGGATCTACCGCAAGGTCCCGCGCGGCCAGCACCTCGACCTGTTCGTCCTCGACATGCGCTCCTACCGCGGCCCCAACGACACCTACCAGGTCAAGGAGGAAGGCATCCTCGGCCCCTCCCAGGAGAAGTGGCTCACCGAGTCGGTGATCGCCTCCCGCGCCACGTGGAAGGTCATCTCCGCCGACCTCCCGCTCTCGATCCCCTCGACCCATGACGACGACCTCGACGGGCCGTGCAACGGAGACGACGGCGAGCCCATCGGACGCGAGCCGGAGCTGGCCAGGATCCTCACCGCGTGGCAGCGCGCGGGTGTGCGCAACGTCGCCTTCATCACGGCCGACGTGCACTACACGGCCGCGCACCACTACTCACCCGAGCGTGCCGCCTACACAGGCTTCGACCCGTTCTGGGAGTTCGTCTCCGGACCCCTCGCCGCCGAGACCTTCCCGCGCAAGGACGGGCTGCTCGACCGGACCTTCGGCCCGGAGGTGGTGTTCTCGAAAGGCAACGACTCCCCTCGCAGGCAGTCCCCGCGAGACGGCAACCAGTTCTTCGGCCACCTGGCGATCGACGCTGCTGGCGCCATGACCGTGACCCTGCACGAGGCGTCAGGCGTCGCGCTGTGGACCCGGACCCTCGAGCCGGCTTGACCGGGCGGACCCGACATCGGGCTCGAGCCTGCGCGTCCTAAGGCCACCGCTGCCTGACGGCGGCCGCCTCGGACAGCTCGTGTCGGAACGACTGCTCGAGCTCAGCCGCGCGCCGGCTCTCGATCTGGTGGAGCAGGGCGTGGACGGAGGTGGAGGCACCTTCGCTCTCGGCCTGCCGAGAGAGTGCCCGCAACGCGTCCCTCGCGATGACGATGTCCTGGTGCTCGCCCAGCGCGTCGGTGAGCCGGTGAACGTGCTTGCGCAGGGCCTTCGGCTTCCGTGGCCACAGGAGCTCTGCCGTCTCCAAGGCGTAGCGCATCCGCTTGGCGGCCCTGCGTGCGTGGTGGAGCTGTTCGTCCGTGGCCGTGCCCGGCGGACCTGTGCTCACGGCCTCCGTCCGGCTGGCGAAGCGCTGCCACTCCTTGCGGACCCGGCGACGGAGGAACGGAGCGGCGTCATCGTCGGCCTTCGGTGTCCGCGACGGGTCGACCACCAAAGCCTCGAGGGCCTCGACCAGGTCGGCGTACCGATCGCTGTCGAGCACCCCCGCGCTGCGGTGGGCATCGGCGTCCCGGACAGGGTCCGGCGATAGGAGCTGTCCGACGAGCGCGTCCGCCTTTCCGTTAGCGTGCGTCCTCGTCAGGTCGAGCAACCGCTCGCGGACGACCTCGTGGTCGCGGGCGGCACCGAGGGAGCGGGCGAGCCACTTCAGCTCGGCGCGGAGTGGCTCGCTGACCTCGCTGCGCAACGCCGGCCGGAACATCGCCAGGGCGGCCACCAGCCGACGGCACGCGACCCGGGCATCGTGCAGGCCCGTCGGCTGCCCCGTCCGGATGGCGAGCTCGGCGACCAGCAGCGCCCCGAGCTGCTCGCGGGTCCGGGCTTCGAGCACGCGCCTGGACGGAAGGCCTCGCCCGATCTCCGGGTTCGGTCGCGAGCTGAGCCTCGACAGTCGGGCTGCGGCGTCAGGTTGGCTGGTCACGCGCGTTGTCTACCGCAGTGAGGTGAACCGCCCAGCGCCAGCGCCGCCAAGGACAGTGGCCAGTGCAAAGGTCAGCTGGCGGCCGGCAGCGTCGGCAGCTCCTCCTGGTCGAGCCAGGCGTCGAACAGGTCTTCGAGGACGACGCCCGCGTGGTCCTCGGCGTGCGCGCGAAACTCCTCGGTGGTCACGGAGCCGCCGGCGTGGTCCGCCACCCAGTCCTTGAGCAGCGCGAAGAAGGCGGTGTCGCCGACGGTCAGCCGCACGGCGTGGACCGCCAGCGCGCCACGCTTGTAGACCCGGTCGTCGAACATCAGCACCGGACCCGGGTCGGAGAGCACCAGGTCCTGCGCCAGCTCGGTCAGTCTCCCGTGGTGGTGCCGCGCCCAGTCGTCGGCGCTGTCCCCGCCGGAAGCCTCCGACCACAGCCACTCGCTGTAGCAGGCGAACCCCTCATGCAGCCAGATGTCCTGCCAGCGGGCCAGCGTCACGGCGTTGCCGAACCACTGGTGCGCGAGCTCGTGCGCGACCAGGCGGACCGCCTCCCAGTCGTCGCTGCAGAAGTTGCGGCCGAACGTCGAGAGGGTCTGCGACTCCAGTGGGATCTCGAGGTCGTCGGAGGTCACCACCGCCGTGTAGCCGACGAACGGGTAGGGCCCGAACCGGTCGATGAAGGCGCTCATCATCTCGGCCTGCCGGCCGAACCCTGCCTCGAAACCCTCGTCGACGTCGGCGGGCGCCAAGGTCCGCATCGGAACGGGAGCGTCGGCGTGCTCGTGCTCGACGTAGCGCCCGATCTGAACGGTGGCCAGGTAGGTGGCCATCGGCTGGACCTGCTCGAAGCGCCACGTGATTGTCGACGAGCCGCGCTTCTGGTCGGTGAGCTCGCCGTTCGCGACGACGGTGTAGTCCGCCGCCGCCGTGACGGCGATCGAGTACGACGCCTTGTTGTCGGGCCGGTCGTTGCACGGGAACCACGTCGGCGCGCCGTGCGGCTGGCCGGCCACGATCACGCCGTCGTCGAGCTCCTCCCAGCCGGCGTCACCGTGGTGCTTGTCGATGAGGGGCTTGGGTGCGCCGGCGTACCTGAGCACCATCCGGAACGGACTCCCGGCGGCCACCCGCGACCGGAGGGTGAGCACCACGCGGTTGCTCCGCGCGGTGTACTTCTCCGGAGGCTTGCCGTCGACGGTCACCTTGGCCACCTCGAGGCCGGCCAGGTCGAGGACGACCTTGGAGAGGTCCTCCTCGGCCACCGCGTCGATGACCGCCTGGCCGCGCAGCATGTTCCCGGCCAGGTCGTAGTCGAGGTCCAGCGCGTAGTGCGCGGCGCTCCACGAAAGGTCGCCGTGGCCGGGGAGGTAGGGGTCGGCGGTCGGGAGGTCTGAGTGGAGGGAGAGTCTCACTCCGCTGCCCACGGACCGATCGGGTTGCCGATCCAGACGGTCTTGTCCGGCACCGACTCACCCCTCATCACCAGCGACACGGGACCGACCGTAGCGTGCCGTCCCAGCGTCGCCGCGGGGAGGATCACGCTGTTGGGCCCGAGGGTCGCACCGCGCTTGAGGATGACCCGGTCCATCGACAGCATCCGGTCGTGGAACAGGTGGGTCTGCACCACCGTCCCCTGGTTGACGGTCGCGCCGTCACCCAGCTCGACCAGGTCCGTCTCCGGCAGCCAGTAGGTCTCGCACCACACGCCTCGGCCGATCTTGGCGCCCAGCAGCCGGAACCAGACGTTGAGCAACGGGGTGCCCGCGACGGCCCGGGCGAACCACGGTGCGGCCACCACCTCGACGAAGGTGTCGGCCAGCTCGTTGCGCCAGACGAACGAGCTCCACAGCGGGTGCGCACCCGGCCTGAGCCGCCCGACCAACAGCCACTTGGCGGCTACCGTGACCAGCGCCCCGGCCAGGCCGGCCACGGCCAGCAGGGGCGCGGCGAGCAGCAGCGCCAGGAGGACGCCGTACCGCTGGTCGAGCAGCCGGGCCAGTGCGACCGCCACGACCACGGCGAGCCCGGCACCGAACGCGACCGGCACGATCCGGCCGGCCTCCACCAGCGCGCGGGCCACCTTGAGCCGGGTCGGCGGGTCGTAGGTGCGCTCGGAGTCGCTGTCCTCGGCGGTACGCCGCAGCGGCGCGGGCGGGCTGCCGAGCCACGACTCGCCCGCGTGCGCGGTCTTGCGTCGTGGTGCGGCCGAGAGCACAGCGACCAGGGACGCCTTCGGCACCCGCCGCCCGGGCGCGGCCATCCCCGAGTTGCCGACGAACGCGCGCTTGCCGATCTTGACCCGCTCGACCCGCAGCCAGCCGCCGCCGAGCTCGTAGCCGCCGATCAGGGTGTCGTCGGCGAGGAAGGACTGGTCGTTGACCTGCGTGAGCGAAGGGATCATCAGCACCGTCGAGGCCTCGACGTCCTTCCCGATCCGGGCACCGAGCAGCCGGAGCCAGGTCGGCGTGAGGCTGGAGGCGTAGAGGGGGAAGAGCCAGCTGCGCGCATCGTCGAGCACGCGCACCGTCGTCCACACCGCGAGGGCGGCACCGCTGCGCACGGCATGGACACCGGGCCTGACCCCGAACGCCGCCACCCGCACCACGACCAGAACCAGGACGGCGAGCACGACCAGACCGATCACCACCGACACCGGCAGCCAGGCCAGCAGCCGCAGCACGTCGGCGTACGACGCGGGGTCGTCGGCGAGCAGCACCGGCAATGCGGCGCCGGCCACGACCGCGGCGATCGGGAGGCAGGAGAGAAGCACCGCCACCGCGCCGTACGCCGCGATCCAGGCCCGGCTGGAGGCCGGCCGGTCCGACCACGGACCGCGGGCCCGCTTCTGGATCCGCTCCGCCGGGGAGCCGGACCAGTACTCGCCGTCCGGCACCGCCCCGAAGACCGCCGACCCCGGCGCCACCTCGGCGTCCTTGCCGACGTCAGCACCGGGGCAGAGCATGCTGCGTGCGCCGACCCGGGCGCGTGCGCCGACGCGCACCGAACCGAGGTGGACCACGTCGCCGTCCACCCAGAAGCCACTCAGGTCGACCTCCGGCTCGATCGAGCAGCCGGCGCCCAGCCGGAGCAGCCCGGTCACCGGCGGGACCGAGTGCAGGTCGACGTCCCTGCCGACCTGTGCGCCGAGCAGCCTGGCGAACCAGGTCATGTACGGCGCGCCGGCCAGCCCGGTGGCGCCGAGCTCGTCGACCACGCGCTGGGCCAGCCAGAGCCGCAGGTGCACCTTGCCGCCGCGCGGGTGGTCGCCGGGCTCGACGCTGCGGAGCAGCACCCGGGCACCGCCCGCCGCCAGCAGCATCCGGCCGGGCGGGGTGACGAAGGCGAGCCACCCGGCGGCCAGCAGCCACCACGGCGCCTGCGGCAGCAAGCTCCAGCCGAGGGTGTCACCGAGCAGGCGGGACCCGATCCCGACCCAGACCAGCCAATACGGGCCGGCCAGCACCCGCAGCAGCAGCGTCGCCACGACCTGGCCGGTCTGCGTCTTGAGCGGTGTCGGCGGGACTTCCCGGTCAGACGCCGGTCCGGCGGCGGTGAGCTGGTCGAGGTAGGCGGCCAGGGCGCCCACCGTGGGGTGCTCGTAGACGTCTCCGACCACCACCTCGGGGAAGCGCGTGCGCAGCCGCGAGACCAGCTGGGCCGAGGTGAGGCTGCCCCCGCCGAGGTCGAAGAAGTCGTCACCGGGGATCCGCACCTCGGCGCCCAGCAGCTCGAGCCAGAGCTCGGCGAGCCAGGCCATCGTGCCGTGCAGGCCGCGCTCCTCCGGCGCCTCCGCGGCCTTCGGCAGCGGCCAGGGGAGAGCCTCGCGGTCGACCTTCCCGGACGTCCGGGTCGGGAGCACGTCGACGACCGCGAGTCGTGGGACCAGGGCGGCGGGCATCGAGCGGCGGAGCAGCTCCATGGCCTGGGCCTGGTCGAACGAGGCGTCCGTGGCGACGTACCCGACCAGGAGCTGGTTGCCTGCGGCGGTCCTGCGCACGGCGGCCGCGGCGCCGACCACACCGGGGACCGAGAGGAGCGCAGAGTCGATCTCGCCGAGCTCGATCCGTCGGCCTCCGAGCTTGACCTGGTCGTCGGCGCGGCCGCCGAACAGCAGGCCGACCGGGTCGTTCACCACGAGGTCGCCGCTGCGGTAGGCGCGGTCCCAGCCGAGGGCCGGCATCGGCGCGTACTTCTCGGCGTCCTTGGCCGGGTCGAGATAACGGGCCAGTCCGACCCCACCGATGATGAGCTCGCCGGTGGCCCCCACGGGGACCGGCCCGCCCTGCGCGTCGACCACGGCCAGGTCCCAGCCGTCGAGCGGCAGCCCGATCCGGACCGGCCCCTCTCCGGTCAGCTCCGCACCACAGGCGACCACGGTGGCCTCGGTGGGGCCGTAGGTGTTCCAGACCTCGCGACCGGGGCCGACCAGCCGGGCGGCGAGCTCGGGCGGGCAGGCCTCGCCGCCCATGATCAGCAGGCGTACGCCGGCCAGGGACTCCATCGGCCAGAGCGCGACCAGCGTCGGGACCGTCGAGACGACGGTGACGTCGTTGGCGAGCAGCCACGGTCCGACGTCGATGCCGCTCTTGACCAGCGCGCGCGGCGCGGGCACCAGGCAGCCGCCGTACCGCCAGGCCAGCCACATCTCCTCGCAGCTCGCGTCGAAGGCCACCGACAGCCCGGCCATCACGCGGTCGCCGACACCGAGAGGTGCGCCCTGGAGGAACAGCCGGGACTCCGCGTCCACGAAGGCAGCCGCGCTGCGGTGGGTCACCGCGACACCCTTCGGGGTGCCGGTGGACCCGGACGTGAAGATCACCCACGCGTCGTCGCCGAGCCCGGGATGGTCGGGGTCGTGCGGCGGCCCCTCGCGTCGCATCACCACCGTCTGGTCGTTGCCCACGATCGCCGCGACGTCGGCCTCGTCGAAGACCAGCCTGGCCCGTTCGTCGGGGTCGTCCACGTCCACCGGCACGTAGGCCGCACCCGAGAGCATGATGCCGAGGATCGCGACGTACAGGTCGGTGGTGCCGCTGTTGACCCGGACGCCGACCTTGTCACCGGTCCCGATGCCGTGCGCGTTCAGCTCGGCGGCGAGCTCGTCCGCGGCGTCGGCCAGCTCGGCATAGGTGAGCACCCCGTTGGCCGCGTCGACAGCCGGCTCATCAGGTGCCTGCTCGACGGTGCCCCGGAAGATGTCGACCAGCGTGCGCGGAGGCGGCGCCAGCTCGCCCCGACGCAGTGGATCCACGGTCTGCAACGTGGCCGATCCAGATGAACAGGAGGTGTCCGGATCGCCCGTTGGACAACTCCGCTGTTCACCTGGTCGCCGTAGCGTCCCGCCGTGATCCAGGACGTCCGCGAGTTCATCGACCGCCTCCAGATCGACGGCCACACCATCGGTGAGGACTACGACGACGACCCGGTCCTCATCGACCCGCAGGGCCGCGCCGTCGACACCTGGCGGGAGAACTACCCGTACGACGAGCGGCTGCCGCGCGAGGAGTACGACGTGACCAAGTACCTCCTCCAGGTCGAGCTGCTGAAGTTCCAGGCCTGGGCGGCCGAGTCCGGGACCCAGCACGTGCTGCTCTTCGAGGGTCGCGACGCGGCCGGCAAGGGCGGGACGATCAAGCGGTTCATGGAGCACCTCAACCCGCGGTACGCCCGGACGGTTGCGCTCGGCAAGCCCAGCGACCGCGAGCAGGGGCAGTGGTACTTCCAGCGCTACGTCAAGCACTTGCCGACCGAGGGCGAGATGGTCCTCTTCGACCGATCCTGGTACAACCGCGCCGGGGTCGAGCGGGTGATGGGCTTCGCCACGGACTCGGCGTACGAGCGGTTCATCACGCAGGCGCCGCTGTTCGAGCGGATGCTGGTCGACAGCGGGATCTCGCTGACCAAACTCTGGTTCTCGGTCACCCAGGCCGAGCAGCGGACCCGGTTCATCATCCGCCAGGTCGACCCCGTGCGGCAGTGGAAGCTGTCGCCGATCGACCTCGAGTCACTGGACCTGTGGGACGACTACACCGCCGCCAAGGAGGCGATGTTCCGTCGTACCGACACCGAGTGGGCGCCCTGGACGACGATCAAGAGCAACGACAAGAAGCGGGCGCGGATCAACGCGATGCGCGCCTTCCTCTCGCGGTTCGACTACACGGGCAAGGACGCCGACATCGTCGGCGCTCCGGACCCGAAGATCGTCCAGCGGGGCATCGAGGCCGTCGGCGACTGATCACCTGCACGCCGGCTGCCGCCCGAGTGAACTCTCGGCGAACACCGGTGCGCGGGGGTGCCGGAGGAGGCATCTGGAGGCGCAGGCTCGGACCGTGACCGAAGCGACCTTCATCCTGGTCCTGGTGATCGGGACCGCTCTGGCCTTCGACTTCACCAACGGCTTCCACGACACCGGCAACGCGATGGCGACCTCGATCGCCACCGGCGCGCTGCGACCCAAGGTCGCGGTTTCGCTGTCCGCAGTGCTGAACCTGATCGGCGCCTTCCTCTCGGTCGAGGTGGCGCTGACGGTGACCAACGCCGTGGTGAAGGTGCAGGACAAGAGCGGTGCACCGATACCCGAGCTGACCGACAACCACGGCTACGCGCTGCTCCTGATCATCCTGGCCGGCCTGGTCGGCGGGGTGCTGTGGAACCTGCTGACCTGGCTGATCGGCCTGCCGTCGTCCTCGTCGCACGCGTTGTTCGGCGGGATCATCGGCGCCACCGTCGCCGGCCTCGGCACCAGTGGCGTCAACTGGAACGGCGACGGCTCCAAGCTGGACGGCGTGGTCGGCAAGGTGATCCTTCCCGCGCTCGTGGCGCCCGTCATCGCCGGGCTGGTGGCCGCGATCGGGACCTGGTTCATCTTCCGCATCACCGCAAACGTCGCGCAGCGGTTCACCGAGAACGGCTTCCGCTGGGGCCAGATCGGCTCGGCCTCGCTGGTCTCGCTCGCCCACGGCACCAACGACGCTCAGAAGACGATGGGCGTGATCACGCTGGCCCTGATCGCCAGCGGCCACTGGAGCGACACCGGCGCGGTGCCCTTCTGGGTCAAGCTCGTGTGCGCGCTGGCCATCGCAGTGGGCACCTACCTCGGCGGCTGGCGGATCATCCGCACCCTCGGCAAGGGGCTGGTCGAGATCTCCTCGCCACAGGGCATGGCGGCCGAGTCGTCGTCGGCCGCGGTCATCCTCGCCTCCAGCCACCTCGGCTTCGCGCTCTCGACCACGCACGTGGCCACTGGCTCGATCCTCGGCAGCGGGGTGGGGAGACCAGGGGCAAAGGTTCGTTGGGGGATCGCCGGTCGGATGGTGCTCGCCTGGCTGATCACCCTCCCCGCCGCCGGGCTCGTGGGGGCGGTGATGTGGTATCTGGGCGACCTGCTCGGCGGGTACGCCGGTCCCGTGGTGGTCTTCCTCGCCCTGGTCGCGCTGGCGGCGTACATGTTCCTGCGGTCGCAGCGTCAGCCGGTGCACCCGGGCAACGTCAACGACGACTGGAGCGGGACGCCCGGCTCCTCGGTGAGGAAGGAGGAGGTACCGGCATGACGGACAACCTGCAGTTCGCGGTCGAGGCCGCGTGGAAGGTGCTCCTGGTGGGGCTGGTCCTCGGCGCCGGGCTCCCCGCGGTCTTCGCCGTCGGGGTCCGCTCACTGGCGTGGGGTGCCGGCGGCTCCGCGGAGGTCGACGTGGACGCCAGCCCGAGCCCGCTCGGTCGCCCGGTCGCTGCGCTCTGCTTCCTGGTCGTGCTGGCCGGGATCGCCCTCGGCCTCACGATCATCCTGGCCGCGGGACAGGGCAAGATCGTCTCGTTCGACCACGTCTACCCGACCATCGTCGACAAGCCGAAGTGAGGTTGGCATGCCGTTGAACACCCGCCTCGCGGGCATCCTGGACTGGCTCCGCGAGGGCTACCCCGCCGGCGTACCGCCCAAGGACTACATCCCGCTGCTCGCGCTGCTGCGCCGTCGCCTGACCGAGGACGAGGTGCGCGAGATCGCGCACGAGGTCGCCGGGCTCGGCAACGGGAGCGACAACGGCATCGCCGAGATCGGCGTCCAGATCATCAAGCTGACCGACGCCATGCCGAGTCCCGAGGACATCGCACAGGTCGAGGCGCGACTGGCCACGCACCACGGCTGGCCCCTGGATGACGACGAGTGAACTCGTAGATCCCCCGGCCTGAGCCGCGCCGTTACGCCGCCATTACGGCGACCCGGTGTGCTGGTGCTGACCCAGTCGCACCACCCGGAGGGACCGCCATGCACCGCACGCTCGTGGCCATCGCCGCCACCGCCGCCCTGCTGACCAGCCTGCTCGCGGGCCTCGTGTCCACCAGCCCGACCGCCCACGCCACCAACGGCGCCGCCGGGCTCAACGAGGTCGAGTCGCAGCCGCGTGCCGGTGAGCAGGACTGGATCGAGATCGTCAACGTCTCCGGGGCAGACCTCAGCATCGGGGGCTGGAAGGTGAGGGACCTGGAGGGCAACTCGTTCACGGTGCCGTCCGGCATCGCGCTCCATCCCGATGGACGCTACGTCTTCGAGGTCGGCTCGGTCCTGGGCGCCGACGACATGGCCATCCTGATCGACAGCACTGGCAACCAGGTCGACTGGTTCCACTGGTTCGAGCACGCGGCGTCGGGCACCTGGTCACGCTGCGTCGAGGGGATGGGCAGCTTCCTCGACTCCGCACCGTCCAAGGGAGCGGCCAACCCCTGCCGAGGCCCCGACATCACGGCGTCGATCAGCTCCGACTCGCCGAAGACCGCCAACGGCTGGTACGGCAGCCCGGTCACCGTGACGTACGCCTGCACAGCCGGCAACGCGGCCATCTCCGTGTGCTCGTTGCCGCAGACGCTCTCCTCGACCGGGGCCGACCAGGACGTCGTGGGCTCGGTCTTCGACACCAACGGCGCCTCCGACAAGATCCGGGTGACGGGGATCAACATCGACCGCCAGGGGCCGACGCTCGTGATCAAGGGCGTGGTGAAGAACAAGAAGTACGACACCAAGCAGACGCCGAAGGTCAAGGCCGCGGACCCGCACTCGGGCCTGGCCAAGACCAAGGTCTACCAGAAGCCGAAGGTCTCGGCCGAAGGCACCAAATGGTCCGTCTACGCGTACGCCGTGGACCAGGCAGGGAACATGACGAAGGCGCACCTGAAGTACTGGGTCTGGGCGTAAGACGCTGAACCCTCAGGGCAGCTGGAACACGTAGCGGCAGACGACGTAGACCAGGGCCGCGGCCGAGCCAGCCATGGGGAAGGTCAGGACCCAGGCGGTCACGATCGAGCGGGCGACGCCCCAGCGCACCGCCGAGAACCGCTTGGTGGCGCCGGCACCCATGATCGCCGAGGTGATCGTGTGGGTGGTCGAGATCGGCGCGTGGAAGACGAACGCCGTCGTGTAGAGCACGATCGTGCCGGCCGTCTCGGCGGAGAAGCCGCGGGCCGGGTCGAGGTGGATGATCCGGCGGCCCAGGGTGCGCATGATCCGCCAGCCGCCCGAGTAGGTGCCGAGCGAGATCGCACCGGCGGCGGAGAGCACGATCCACA
Source organism: uncultured Actinomycetota bacterium (assembly GCA_963759065.1). GTDB lineage: Bacteria > Actinomycetota > Actinomycetes > Propionibacteriales > Nocardioidaceae > Nocardioides. The sequence goes on from CAVWYA010000015.1 coordinate 381,504, forward strand.
GCGGGAGGCTCTCGTCGGAGGCGGAGTAGTAGCCGGCCGTGGTGACGGCCAGGAAGATCACGCCCATCGTCTTCTGGGCGTCCTGCAGGCCGTGACCGAGTGCGAGGCCGGCGGCCGAGAGCGTCTGCAGCATCCGGAAGCCCCGGAACACCTTGTGGGGGTTGCGGCGCCGGAAGATCCACATGATCGCCAGCATGATGACGAACGCGAGCGAGAAGCCCACCAGGGGCGAGGCGATCATCGGGATGACCACCTTCTCGAGGATCGTCGACCACTCGATGGTCACGCCGCCGGCAAGCCCCGCGCCGACCAGGCCGCCGATCAGCGCGTGCGAGGACGACGAGGGCAGCCCGTAGTACCAGGTGACGAGGTTCCAGGTGATCGCACCGAGCAGCCCGGACAGCACGATGACGAGGCCGTGGTTCTGCGAGACCCCGTCGATGGTCAGCACGCCCTGGACGGTCTTGGCGACCTCTTGGCCGAGCAGCGCGCCGACGAAGTTCATGACCGCGGCCAGGATCAGGGCCACCCGCGGCGTGAGGGCGCGGGTCGAGACCGACGTGGCGATGGCGTTGGCGGCGTCGTGGAAACCGTTGGTGTAGTCGAACGTCAGGGCGACGACGACCACCGCGATGACGATCGCGAGCTCCATGGGTGGTGCTCAGCTCTCCTTGACGGCGATCTGCTCGATCGTGTGGGCCACGCTCTCGAACGCGTCGATGGCTCGCTCGAGGGCCTCCACGATGTCCTTCAGCTTGAGCACCTCGATCGTCTTGAACTCACCGGAGAACAGCTTGGCCAGCATCCGGCGGTGGTTCTTGTCGCCGGTGTTCTCCAGCCGGTTGATCTCGATCCAGTACTCCTCGAGCTTCTGCGGTGTCTGCAGGGCCGGCATCGCGCTGGCCGTCAGCTCGGCGCACCGCTGGAGCACCTCGACCTGCTGCGACAGCTCGGGCGGCAGCTCCTTCACCTCGTAGAGCAGGATGAGGTCGACGACCTCGTCCATCATGTCCATGACGTCGTCGAGGCCCGAGCCGAGGCGGTAGATGTCCTCGCGGTCGAACGGCGTCACGAACGTCGAGTTCACCCGCTTGAACAGCGCGTGGGTCGTCTCGTCGGCCTCGTGCTCGGCCTGCCGCATCCGCGCGGCGACGTCTGCGTGGACTGCGGTCTCGCTGAGCATCTCGGCGAGCAGACCAGCCCCGACGACCAGGTGCGCCGCCTGCTCGCTGAACAGATCGTAGAACGACGTGTCGACCGGGCGGAAACGCAATGCCACTGACTTCTCCTGGCGGTACGGCGGGGGTCCACGTTCGGGGCCGTTGACGGCCGCCCGACAGCCTAGGGGGTGCCCCGCCGCCACGCACAAGTCAGGTCACGTCTTCATCCCCCAGTACGGCGCCGGCGGTGGCGCACGATCAGGGCCTCCTGATGGGCGATCGTCCCGCCGTTGTGCTTCCAGTCGCCGTTGCTGCCGAGCTCCCAGGCGGCCGTGTCCGGCCCGAAGGCCAGGTCCAGCAGCTCGCCCACCTCGGCGACGAGGGGGGCCTCCGGCAGCCGGACCAGCACCTCGACCCGGCGGTCCAGGTTGCGGTGCATCATGTCGGCGGAGCCGATCCAGGCCTCGGGCTCGCCGCCGTTGTCGAACCAGTAGACCCGGCTGTGCTCGAGGAACCGACCGAGGATCGATCGCACCTCGATGGTCTCGGACAGCCCGGGTACGCCGGGCCGGAGCCCGCAGATCGCCCGGGTGACGAGCTGGACCGGGATGCCCTCCTGGGAGGCGAGGTAGAGCGCGTCGATGATGCCCTCGTCGACCAGCGAGTTCATCTTCATCCGGATCCGCGCCGGCCGGCCACCGCGGTGGTGCTCGATCTCGCGGTGGATCCGCTCGACCAGCCCGGTGCGGACCGCGTCGGGCGCCACCATCAGCTGGTCGTAGGACGGGTTGCGCGCGAAGCCGGACAGGTTGTTGAACAGGTGCGCGACGTCCTCGCCGATCAGCTCGTCGGTCGTCAGCAGGCCGAGGTCCTCGTAGATCCGCGCGGTCTTCCCGTTGTAGTTGCCGGTGCCGATGTGGGTGTAGCGGTGGATCCCGTCCGGCTCGTCACGCACCACCAGGGCCAGCTTGCAGTGCGTCTTGAGCCCAACCTGGCCGTAGACCACGTGGGCGCCGGCCTGCTCGAGCTTACGCGCCCAACGGATGTTGGCCTCCTCGTCGAAGCGCGCCTTGATCTCGACCAGCACCAGCACCTGCTTGCCGGCCTCGGCTGCGTCGATGAGGGCGTCGATGATCGGGGAGTCGCCGGAGGTGCGGTAGAGGGTCAGCTTGATCGCGAGCACGTGCGGGTCGGCGGCGGCCTGCTCGATGAACCGCTGCACCGAGGTGGCGAACGAGTCGTAGGGGTGGTGCAGGAGTACGTCGTGACGCCGGGTCGCCTTGAACACGTCCACCGGCGCGGAGGACTCCACCTCGGCCAGCAGCGGGTGGGTGGTGGGGACGAACGCGGCGTACTTCAACGCCTCGCGGTTCTGGTCGGCGATGCCGTGCAGGCCGCGCAGGTCGAGCGGGCCGGGGAGCCGGACGACCTCCTGCTCGCTCACGCCCAGCTCGGTGACCAGCAGGTCGAGGACGCCCTGGGTCATCGACTCCTCGACCTCGAGCCGGACCGGCGGGCCGAACCGGCGTCGCAGGAGCTCCTTCTCGAGCGCGGCGAGGAGGTTCTCCGCGTCGTCCTCCTCGACCTCGAGGTCCTCGTTGCGGGTGACCCGGAAGGTGTGGACCTCGAGGACCTCCATGCCCGGGAACAACCGCTTGAGGTGCTCACCGATGACGTCCTCGAGTGGCACGAACCGCTGGTTCCCGAGCGGCACGAACCGGTCGAAGATCGGGGGGACCTTGACCCGGGCGAAGTGCTGCTTGTCGGTCTTGGGGTTGCGGATCGTGACGGCCAGGTTGAGCGAGAGACCGGAGATGTAGGGGAAGGGGTGCGCCGGGTCGACCGCGAGCGGAGTCAGGACGGGGAAGATCCGGTCCTTGAACAGCTTCTTGCAGTACTTCTGCTCGTCGCGGTCGAGGTCGCCCCAGCGCACCAGGGCGATGCCGGCGGCGGACAGCTCGGGGACCAGCAGCTCGGTGAACAGCCTCGCCTGCCGTTCGCTGAGGTCGCGCGACTTCTCCCAGATCGCCTCGAGGATCTCCAGGGGGAGCATCCCGGACGCCGCGCGGACGGCGAGCCCGGCCGCGATCCGGCGCTTGAGACCGGCCACCCGGACCATGAAGAACTCGTCCAGGTTGCTGGTGAAGATCGCCGTGAAGCGGACCCGTTCGAGGAGGGGCTGGGACTCGTCCTCCGCCAGCTCGAGCACCCGCTGGTTGAGGCGGAGCCAGGACAGCTCGCGGTCGAGGAACCGGTCCTCGAACTTCTCGACCCCGGCCAGCGCCACCTCGCTGGGGACGTACGGCGGCTCGACGTCGAAGGTCTCCTCGGGTACGCCGTCGCCGCGCGCGGTGACGGCGGTGTCGGTGCTGTCGAGGGTCATGCCGGCAAGTGTGGCACCGCCGCGTGAACGGACGGTGACGTTCGCCACGGACCCTCTCCGCGCGCGGGGGTCAGAAGCGCCGGGAGCCGCCGGAGCGGCGCGTGGAGCGGCTGGAGCTGCCGCCCCCGAAGGAACGGCGGGAGCCTGAGCTGCCGGAGAACCGGCGACCGCCGCCGGACCCCGAGCCGCCGGACCCGCCCGAGCCGCCCTCGCTCTCCCACACGAACTGGACGCCGCCCCAGGCCGGCTTGTCGGGTCGGGACACGGCCGGCGACGGGGCGAACCGGATCCGCTGCACGCTCGGGTCGGCGAACGCGTGGCGCTGCCAGTAGCCGTTGACGTAGGGACGCGTGTAGCGGTCGAAGTCCCAGTAGGGCTTGACCACCCCGTCCAGGCTGAAGGTGCGCGCCGCGGGCTTCCGGCCGGCGTCGACCTCCTCGGCGCACTTCGCGCACACGGGCACCTGACGCTCCAGTCCGAACTCCGGCTTGAACGCGCGCTCGGCGACGCTCGGACCGTGCCGTGGGTCGAAGAAGCACGGCGCCGTCTTGTCCGGCACCGGCCGCCCGTTGCGGAGCGCGTCGATGGCGGCGAGCTCGTAGCGCGCGTCCGCGAGCCGGCGTACGACGTCCTCGACCTCGGCAGGGGTGTCCATCCGGCTCCGCCCGTCGCCACCGTCGGACTGAGCGTCGAGCCGGTGCCGGGCCTCCTCGACCAGGTCCAGGACCTGACGGGTGCGGTTCTCGAGCTCGTCGCCGGCCGCCGGCGGCAGCGCCGCCACCGTCTGGGACAGCTCGACGACCTCCTCCTGGAGCGCGGGCCGCAGCGCGTCCGCGACCTGCGCGTCCTCGGCCTTCCGCCGCCGGCGCCGCTGCCAGCGACTCCCCCCGATGATGAGCGCCAGCACCAGGCCGATCCCGCCGACCAGCCAGCCGACGATGGGCCAGGGGTTCGCCTGCTCCTCGTCGGCGTGGTCGAGAAAGGTCTCCAGCATCGACACGTAGTCGGGCGCGCAGCAGTCGACCGCCCGGTCGAGGGCGGTCTCGACCTCGTAGAACGGGCGCTCCTCGGAGAACTGGTACGCCGTGAACGACCGGCCGTCGAAGGACGACTCCGCGTCGACGAGCACCGCGTAGGTGCCGTCCACACCGACCCGGTCGTAGAGCTGACCGGGCAGCTCGTCGTCGGCGTACGAGATGTCGTTGCCGTACGCAGCGTCGGGCTCGCTCGGGTCGCGCTCGCGCAGCGCGTCGGCAGGCACCACGAGCACTCGGACCGGCCCGGCGGTGTCGGCCGCCAGGCCGTCGAGCCGGGCCGCGTCGCCGGCGCTGATCCGGGTCACCGCCGGGTCGACGTACACACCCGGGTCGGCGAGCTCGGTCGCCACTGCGTCGAAGTAGGCGTCCGCGCGGCCGGTGTCGGGGGTGTCGTAGCCGTAGTCGTAGCCGTCGTCCGGGCTCTCGTCGGTGCCGGTGTTCTGGGCCGCGGCCCAGAGCAGGAAGATGCCGATCAGGCAGAGGAACGGCACCACCTTGGCCAGGTTGATCCTCACGTGGTTCCTTCGCTGGTCAGCCGGTCGTAGCACGCCCGGCAGACCGGGACCGGTCGGAGCGTGCCCCCCGGAGGCGCCCACGACACATCGGCGACCGAGACGCCGTGCGTCGGGTCGACGAAGCAGGGCAGCCGACGTGCCGGCGGCTCCGTCCCGGCGAGCAGCGCCTCGGCGCAGGCGAGCTGCCAGCGCGCGTACTCGGTGACCTGCGCCAGCTGCCGCAGCTCGTCGTCGTGAGTGAGGGAGTCCACCCGCCGGGAGGCGTCGGCGTACGCGTCGAGGGCGGCCTGCACGTGGGCGGCGACGGCCGGGTCGGTGAGCTGCGGGTCGGCTGCGTCGAGCTCCTCTCCCAGCCTGGTGACGTCCTCTCGGGCCAGGGCGGCCCGGTCGTCGACGGTGTCCTGCTGGTCGCCGTACGTCGGAAAGCTGGGCCGGTAGTCGGCGGGCCCGGCCCACGTCTCACCGGACGCGCGCCGTTGCGGACGCCGGCGCCACCACCGCAGTGCGAGGAACACGGCGGCGGCCGCTGCCGCACCGAGCAGCAGCGCCACGGGCAGCCAGACCGCGGAGACGCCGCCGTGGTGCGGTGCACCGAGCTCGTCGAGGGTGCCGTCGAGGATCTGGTCGACCTGGCCGAGGGTGTGGTCCCCGACCTGGTCGGCCACGACCCGGCCGATCTCGGTCGCACTCGGAGCGTCGCCGTAGCCGGCCGCATACGTGCCGGCACCGCTGAAGTTGACGATGTAGATGCCGTCGATGCCACCCATGCCGACGTGCAGCTCGTCGAGCAGCGTGGAGGCCTCGTCCACATCGGCCCCGTCGCCCTGCCGGATCGCCGTCGCCGGGAGCACGGCGAGGAAGACGTCGTCGCGCCAGCCGGTGATCCGGTCGCGCAACGCGTCCGCGTCCTCGTCGCCCAGCGCTCCACTGTCCGGGCTGACGTAGACCGGGTCGCCGCCCTGCCACGCGGCCACCGTCGCGTCCGGATACTTCGCGTCGTCCTCAGCAGCGCTCGCGGCCACGGTTGGGGTCGCGACCAGGAGCAGGGCGAGAGCCCAGAGGACGGACACCAGACGGATCACGCGCTGTTCCTACCCCAAACCCGCTCGCGAGCATGCACCGCCGCTACCCTCGGCGGGTGCGCCGGATGTTCCCCCTCGTCGTCGCACTGCTCGCGTCGGCCGCCCTCAGTGCGCCCCTCAGTGCGCCGGCCCACGCCGTGACCCCCCGCCCGGCGGCGAGCGCGGAGCGAGGTCAGCCGCGGGCGCTGTTCTTCGGTGACTCCTACTTCGTCGGCGGTGGCTGCAGCCCCGACGCGAAGCGGAACATGGCCTACCTGGCCGGCACCGAGCTCGGCCTCCGCCCGACCATCCGGGGCGCCGGCGGCACCGGCTTCGTCTCCGCCAACCCCGAGTACGACCTGCCGCCGTACCTGGGGCAGATCAAGGACGGTGCCCTCGACGTGCGCGACCCGGAGCTGGTCGTGATCGCCGGCGGGTCCAACGACGTGGGCCAGCCGGTCGGCAAGGTGAAGAAGAACGCCACGAAGGTCCTCCGCATCGCGCGGAAGAAGTACCCGCAGGCACTCCTCGTCCTCGTCGGTCCGCTGGACACCTACGGCGGCTACGACGACAGCATCCCGATCCGCGATGCGCTGCGCTCTGTCGCCAAGAGACTGGCGGTGCCGTTCGTCGACGACATGACCTGGGTCGAGGGTCACCCCGACTGGCTGTGCGACGACTACGTGCATCCGACATACGCCGGTCACGTGCCCCTCGGCGCGCGGCTCGCGAAGGCGCTCAGGAAGCGCGGCGCCTGATCACCTGCAACCCGGGGGCGCGCCACCGCCCCCTGCCTACAGTTGCGGAGTGGGACGCCTGCTGCGAGCGCTTGCCGCGGCGCCCCTCTTCCTCGTCCTCGTGAGCTGTGCCGGGGGCGGGAGCGACGTGCCGCAGGCCAGCCCGCTCAGCCACGCTCCGACGGACCAGGCCCTGCCCGCGACCCCCACGACCCCCACGACCCCGACGGCATCGGCCGCTCCGACGGCGCCGACACCGTCGGCCCCGGCATCGGGTCCGACCACGTCGCTGTTCTTCGGCGACTCCTACATCGTCGGGGGCGCCTACACCGGCCCCGACGACTCCATGGGTGCGGTGGCCGCGCGCCGGCTCGGCTGGAAGTACCAGATCCGCGGTGGAGGCGGCACCGGCTTCGTGGCCGGCAACGCCGACTACGACATCCCGGCGTACCTCGGGCAGATCGGGGACGGCGCCCTCGACGTCGGCCCGGTCGACTGGCTGGTGATCGAGGGCGGCGGCAACGACAAGACCGACGACCCGGCGCTGATCACCCAGCGCGCCGTCGAGACGCTCGAGGCCGCGGCCGAGCGGCACCCGGAGGCGCGGCTGGTCCTCGTCGGGACCATGGACCCGACGGTCGACAGCTTCACGGACACCGACGGCGTGATCGATGCGCTGGCGGCAGCGGCGGCCCAGGTCGGGATCCCGTACATCGATGCGCAGCACTGGCTCGAGGGCGACCCGGCGCTGGTGGGTCCGGACTTCGATCACCCGACGCCGGCGGGCCACCGGGTCTGCGGGGACAAGCTCGCGCAGGCGCTCAAGGCGCTCGGCTAGCTCCGGGCCTCTGCCTCTTCGAGCTCGAGGAGGCGCTCGCGCGCCTCGGTGAGCTCCTCGGCCAGCCGGGCCGCGGCCCGTTCGGCCGACGTGCGCGCCGCGATCGCCTCGGTCGCTGCCGCCTCGGCGGCCACGCGGGCCTCGATCGCCTCCCGCAGCTCTTCGTCGTGCTCCTCGGCGGCGACCTGGAGGTTGGCCAGCGCCTCGGCGGTGCGCCACTCGGCGGTGGCCCGCTCCTTGCCGGCCCGGGTGGCGCGCTCGGCCTGGGCCTTCGCGGTCTCCTCGGCGGTTCGCCGCGCCTCCTGGGCCTCGAGCGCGGCCTCCTCGGCCTGGGTGCGGGCCTCGTGTGCCTCGGTCGCGGCCTCGGCCTGCGCCTGGGCGGTCTCCTCGGCCGCGGTGCGGGCGGCGTGGGCCGCGCGGGCCAGCTCGGCGTGCTCGTCGGCGGCGCGGTGCGCGGTCTCCTCGGCGGCCGCGGCGGCGGTTGTCAGCGCGTGCTGGTCGACCGTGCGCCGTTCCGCCGTCTCGCGCAGTCGCTGCGCCTCCTCGGCCTTCGCGGTGGCTGCGGCAGCGAGCTGTTCGGCGGCGGTGCGCCGCTCGTGGGCCGCGGCGGCCTGGGCACCGTGCTCGCGGGCGGTGGCCTCGGCGGTCTCGCGAGCCTTCTGCGCCGCCTCCGCGGTTCGCTCGGCGGCGGCCCGGGCATCGTGGGCCGCAGTCGCCTCGGCCAGCTGGGCGGCGGCGACCTCCTCGGCGGCGATCCGGTCGGCATGAGCGGTCGCGGCCTCGGTGGCTCGAGCGTCGGCCGCATCGTGCGCGGCCCGCTCCGCCTCGGCGGCGCGCTGGGCGGCCTCTGCAGACTTGGTGCTCGCCTCCTCGGCGACCGTGCGCGCGGCGTGCGCGGTCTCGGAATCGGAGGCCTGCATGGTCGCGACCTGCTCAGCGGCGGCTCGCTCGGCGACGGCGGCGCGCGCGGCCTCGGCCTGTCGGCGTACGGCGTCCTCGGCGGCTCGCCGCGCCTCGAACGACGACTGCGCAGCGGCCTCCGCCTCGACCCTGGCCTCGTGCGCCAGCCGGGCGGCCTCGGCGTACTCGGCAGCGACGGCGTCGGCCTCGGCGCGCGCCTGGTGCGCGACCCGAGCGGCCTCGGCCTGGGCCTCGGCGGCCTCGTGGGCGGCCTGCTCGGCGGCGGCGGCCTGGCCGGCGAGGGTGCCCTGCTGGGCAGCGACCTGCTCGACCTCGGCACGCTGGGTGTGCGCCTCGGCGGCGGCGGTCTCGGCCAGGAGCCGCGCCTCGTGGGCCTGCCGGGCCAGCTCGGCCTGCTCCGTGGCCGAGCCCTCGGCGGCGCTGCGTGCCTCGTGGGCGGCTCGGGCGAGCTCCTCGGCCGCGACCTGTGCCTCGTGGGCGAGCTGGGCGGCCTCAGCCTGCTCGGCCGTCGACTCCTCGGCCGTGACTCGCGCGTAGTGGGCGGCCTGCGCCGCGCTGGCATGGTCGGTGGCGTTCTCGTGCGCGGCGAGCTCGGCCTCGGCGGCGGCAGCCGCGGCGGTGCCCTGGGCCGCGGCGGCGTCTTCGGCCACCAGCCGGGCGGCGTGCGCCTCGTCGGCGGCGCGTTCGGCGGCCAGCCGTGCCTCGTGCGCCTCCCGAGCCAGCTCGACCTGCTCGGCGGCGGCCTGCTCGGCGGTGGCCCGCACCACCTGGGCGGACTGTGCGATGTCCTCTGCGGTGGCCCGGCCCTCGTGCGCCACCCGCGCCTGCCAGGCCTGCTCGGCGGCGGCCTGCTCGGCGGCCTCGCGGGCGACCTGCGCCTCGGCGGCTTCGGCGGCTCGCGCCTCGGCCGCCTCGTGCGCGGCCTGCGCGGAGGCCCCGGCCCGCTCGGCCAGACCGGCCTGCTCGGCCGCAGCCCGCTCGGCCTGCTCGCGCGCCCGCTGCGCCTGCTCGCCGGCGTCGGTCGCCTCGAGGGCCGCCTGCTCTGCCGCGGTGCGGGCCCGATGGGCCTCCGCGGCGAGTCGGGCGTGCTCGCCCGCTGCCTGCTCGGCGTCCGTCCGGGCCTCGTGCGCCTCGCGAGCGAGCTCTTCGGCCGTGGTCCGGGCCTCGTGGGCCTGTCGGGCGCCCTCGGCGTGCTCGGCGGAGCTGATCTGTGCCGCGGTGTGGGCCGCCTGCGCGGCCTCGGCCTCCGCGGCCCGGGCCTCCGCGGCCTCGTGGGCGGCGTGCTCCGCAGCGGCGGACTGGCCGGCCGCTGCGGCGTGCTCGAGGGCGGCCCGCTCGGCCGCGACCCGCGCGGCCTGCGCCTCGTCGGCAGCCTGCTCGGCGGCCAGCCGCGCCTCGTGCGACTGCCGGGCCAGCTCCGCCTGCTCGGCGGCCGACTCCTCGGCGGCGGTGCGCAGCGTCTGGGCGGACTGGGCGATGTCGTCGGCGGTGGCCCGGCCCTCGTGGGCGGTGCGCGCCTGCCACGCCAGCTCGGCGGCGGCGGCCTCGGCTGCCTGGCGGGCGGCGTGCGCCTCGGCCGCCTCGGCGGCCCGGGCATCGGCGACCTCGTTGGCGAGCTTCGCACCCTCGAAGGCCTCGGCCGCCCGGGCGGTGTGTTCGCGGGCCAGCTCCTCGGCGGCGGTCCGAGCCTCCGCCGCCTCGACCGCGGCGCTCTCGGCGCGGGTGCGGCCGGCGTACGCCTCCTCGGCCAGGCGGGCCTGCTGCGCCGCGGCCTCGTCCGCGGCGGCCCGGGCCTCGTGGGCGGCTCGGGCCAGCTCCTCGGCCTCGGAGCGCGACTCGTGCGCGACCCGGGCCAGCTCGGCGTGCTCGGTGGCCAGCGCCTCCGCCGCCGCCCGCGCGGCCGCCGACTGCTCGGCCTCCTCGGCGCGCTCGCGGGCCGCCTCGTGGGCCGCCTGCTCCGACGCCGCGGCCTGGCTCGCGAGCTGGCCGTGCTCGCGCGCGGCCTCCTCGGCCTCGGTACGGGCGGCGTGCGAGACCTCGCCCGCGGCCCGTGCCTCATGGACCATGTGCTCGGCCAGCCCCAGCGCGTCGCGGGCCCTGCCCTCGGCGCGCGCGATCGTCGCGCGGGCGCGCTGCTCGGCCTCGGTGACCACGGCTCGCGCGGTCTCCTCGGCCGAGGCGACCAGGTCGCGGGCGCTCTCCTCGGCCGCCAGCCGGGCCTGGTGCGCGGTCTGGGCGTGGTCGGCGTGCCGGGTCGCGGCCTCGTCGGCGATCTGCCGGGCCTCGGCGTGCTCGGCGGCCGCCCGCTCGGCCGCCTCGCGCAGCTCGGCCTGCTCGCGGGCCGCCGCCTCGGCGCGCTCCCGCGCCAGGGTCGCGATCTGGGTCTCCTCGAGCGCCTGGGTCCGAACCGTCTCCAGCTCCTGGGCCAGGGTGGACAGCCGCGCCTCGGCCTCACCGCGCTCGCGGTGCGCCTGGGCGGCGCTGGAGGCGTGCTGGCGGGCCTGTTCGTCGGCCTCCGCGCGGGCTGCCAGCGCGGCCGCGGCGGCCTCGTGCTGGGCCTGGGCCTGTCCCTCGGCCTCGGCGCGGGCCGAGCTGGCCTCGGCCGTCAGCTCGGCCTGCAGTCGCGCGACCTCCTCGGCGGCGGCCCGCGCCGTCGCCTGGGCCTCCGCGACCTTCTCGGCCTGCTGGCGCTCCAGGGCGGCGGCCTCGGCGGCCTTCGCCTGCTCGAGGGCGGCCTGCTCGGCGAGCTGCCGCTCGCGGCTGCTCGTGAGGGCGGCTTCCTCGGCGGTACGCCGACCCTCGGTGTGCTCCCCGATCGCGCGCTCCGCGGCGGTGCGCGCCTCGTGGGCCTCCTGCGCCGCGGCGGCGTGCTTGGTGGCCAGCTCCTCGGCCTTCTGCTGGGCCTCGGCGGCCCGTTGCGCGGCCTCCTCGGCCGCCAGCCGCTCGGCGGCCTGGAGCGCACCCGCCTCCTCGGCGATCCGGCGCAGGTGGGCCGACCGCTCGGCGGTGCGGGCGTGCTCGAGCAGCCGCGCCTGCACCGACTCCACGTCGGAAAGCTCGGGGCTCTCGGCGTGGTCGGCGTCTCGAGCCTCGGGAAACTCGTCGGGTGGGGCGGTCGGCGCGGACGAATGGGGATCGGCCGCTCGCGTCATTGCGGCGAGTCTAGTTGCGGCGCGGCAGTCAAGCGACTCGCCGGTCAGGTCCGTGGGAGTCAGTAGACGAGCGCCTGGGCGCCCTCCTGGAGGATCTCCTCGGTGAACACTGCCGCGCCGGCGATCCGCACGCCCGCGAGCACGTCGTCCGGGCCGATCTCACGACGGGACGCGCACTGCGAGCACACCGTGACCCGGCCGTCGGCGAGGACCGCCGCCAGCAGGTCGGCCAGCGGCGTCGCCAGCGGGAGTTCGAACTCCTCGGCCCGGCCCGGTACGCCGAACCACGCCGCCTCACCGGTCAGCCAGAGGGAGACGTCGGCGCCCGCGGCCACGGCCGTCGCCGCCACCGTGAACCCCTGGTTGCAGCGCTCGGGCTCCTCCGCCCCGCAGGTCACCTTGACGACGAGTGGTCTGGGCACGTCCACACCCTAGGCTGGGCGGGTGCCCTTCGAGCTGCCCGACAACCTGCACCCCGACTGCGCGCCGGTGGCGTGGCTGCTCGGCACCTGGCAGGGCAACGGCCACCTCGACTACCCGACCATCGAGCCGCACCAGTTCGGGCAGGAGCTGATCTTCGCCCACGACGGCCGGCCGTTCTTCCACTACCTCTCCCGGGCCTGGATCCTCGACGAGGACGGCGAGAAGGTGCGTGACGCCGCGCTCGAGACCGGGTTCCTCAGGTGCCGCCCCGAGGGCAGGCTCGAGCTGCTGCTCGCCCACAACACCGGGTTCGTCGAGACGTGGCACGGCGAGGCGGAGCCGGCGAAGTTCGAGCTGGTGACCGACGTGGTGGTCCGGACGGAGTCGGCCAAGGAGTACACCGCGGGCAAGCGGCTCTACGGCCTCGTCGAGGGCGACCTGCTCTACGCCTACGACATGGCGGCGATGGGCCAGGAGCTCCAGCCGCACACCTGGGCGAGGCTGCAGAGGCAGTGACCACCGACTGGCGAGAGAAGCTGCGCGAGCAGGGCTACCGGCTGACCCCGCAGCGCGAGCTGATCCTCGACGCCGTCGACACCCTCGGACACGCCACTCCCGACGAGGTGCTCGCCGAGGTCCGCAAGAAGTCGACGGCGCTCAACGTCTCGACCGTCTACCGGACCCTCGAGGTGCTCGAGGAGCTCGGCCTGGTGCGGCACGCGCACCTGAGCGACCGTGCCCCGACGTACCACTCGGTCCGCGACCACGAGCACTTCCACCTCGTCTGCAGGAATTGCCAGAAGGTCATCTCCGTTGACCCTGACGTGCTCTCTCCTCTGCTCGACCGGTTGCAGGCCGACCACGGCTTCAGTGCCGACATCGGCCACCTCACCGTCTTCGGCACGTGCCGGGACTGCGCGTGAGCCCGCTCCTGCAGCTGTCCGGTGCGGTGGCCGGCGACGGCGTGGACGCGCCCGGTGGCCGCCCACTACGGCTCCTTCAACGTCGAGCAGCGTGCCCTGGAGGCCGGGGACGGCTTCGTGGACCTATCGCACCGCGACGTCGTCCGCATCGAGGGGCCTGACCGGCTCACCTGGCTGCACTCTCTGACGACGCAGTACCTCGAGGCGCTGGCACCGGGGGTCACCCTGCCCGGGCTGATCCTGGATCCGCAGGGCCACGTGGAGCACGCGTTCATCGGTGCCGACGACGGCGAGGCGTTCACGCTGCACACCGAGCCGGGCCGGGCAGCGGCGCTGGTGGAGTTCCTCGAGCGGATGAAGTTCATGATGCGCGCGGAGCTCACCGACGTGACGTCGTCCAGCGCCGTGACCTGGCGCCCAGCGCGGGGTGAGGGCTACGAGCGCTTCGAGCTGGTGCCGCGCGACCAGCTCGCGTCGTACGCCGAAGCAGCCGGCCCGGCGGCGGGCCTGTGGGCCTTCGAGGCGCTGCGGATCGCGCGTGGGGAGCCCCGGTTCGGCGTCGACACCGACGCCCGCACCGATCCCCAACGAGGTCGGCTGGATCGGTTCGGCCGTGCACATGGACAAGGGCTGCTACCGCGGCCAGGAGACGGTCGCCCGCGTGCACACCCTCGGCCGGCCGCCCCGGCGACTGACGCTGCTGCACCTCGACGGCTCCGAGAACCGCCTGCCGCCCGTCGGCTCCGAGCTGCTGCTCGGGGAGAAGCCGGTCGGCTTCGTGGGCTCCTCCGCGCGGCACCACGAGCTCGGCCCGATCGCGCTCGCGCTGGTCAAGCGCAACGTCGACCTGGCGGCGGAGCTCCTCGTCGACGGCATGCCTGCCGCGCAGGAGATCGTCGTCGACCCCGAGATCGGGCTGCACGTGCGGCCTCTGCGTTAGGGCGGGTCCGTTTTCGTCGAGTGACCCCAAGTGGCTCCCAAACGAGCCACTTGGCGACCATTTGGGGTCACTCGATGGCAGACCTCAGCGACCGAGGCCCTGCCGCCAGGGCCGGATCGCGTCGACGAACTGCTCCGGGTCGACGAGCCGGGCGCTGATCTCGTACGGCGCCATGCCCTTGCGGAGGAACAGCACCTTCCAGCGCCGTTCGCCCGGGCTGCCGACCATCTCCACCTTGGTGTTCGGCGTGGTGAGGTCGAACCGGCGGTGGCTGTCGCCCTCCTCGACGTGCAGGACACCCTGCTCGAGCCAGACCTGGCCGGCCCCGCCCTTGGCCCGGCCGACGACGATCACCAGCAGCAGCGTGACCGCGCTGGCGAGGATGCCGGGCGTGCTCGCGAGCCTGTCGAGGTAGGCCTCGTAGACCGCGACGCCGGCGGCCACGAGCGCACCGATACCGAGCAGGACGGTGATGACGGCCGAGCTGCTGGGGGAGCGGAATTCTACGAGCTCGGGCACCCCGTCGGGCTGGATCTTCGGCTCCGGCGCTCGCGGTGCAGGCTTGGCTTGCGGCTTGGGGACGGGTACGGCGACCGGTGCGGGCACGGGCTCGGCGGCGGGCGCGGCCGGCGGCTGTACGGCGGCGCGCGTCCCCTCCGCGGCGAGCGTCGCCTTGGTCTGCTCCAGGAGCGCGGCGCGGGCCTCCTCCAGCGATCGTGCGAGCTCCTGGGCGCGCGCCTCGGCGGCCTCCCGCTCGACGCTGGCGCGTAGCGCTGCCTCCTCGGCCGCGGCGCGGGCCTGGTGCGCGGCCTCGGCGGACCGCTCGACGCGGACCCGCTCGGCGTTCGCCGCGGCCATCTTCTCGATCGTCTCCGAGGCGAGCCGCTCGGCGACGCTGCGGCGCTGCGCCTCGCTGCGGGCGTGGGCGGCCTGCTCGGCGGCGGCGTGCTCGGCGGCCTCGCGGCCCCTGGCGGCCTGTGTGGCCGCGGCTTCGGCCCGGGCCGTCTGCTCGGCGTAGACGGCGGACGCGCGTTCCGCGGCCTCGCGGGCGGCGTGCGCGGCCTCCGCCGCGTCGGTCATCTCCTTGGTCGCCCGGTCGAGCTCGCGGCGTACCTTGCGCGGCAGCTTCACCTCCTGCACGCGCTCGCTGACGGCGGCGGCGCCCGCCGGGTCGACCGCCGGCCGGGCGGCCTCCGGCGAGTAGTAGCCGGTCTTGCGGCGCAGGAGTCCGCGGCGCACCTGGGGCAGCTCGTCGGGGTCGGTCATGCCGGTGGCGATGGCCTGCGCGATCACCCGCTCCGTGGCGGCAGCCGCGGCGGCCTCGGCGGCCTCGCGATGCGCCTCGAGGGCGGCGAGCTCCTCGGCCGACGGGGGATCGGGGTCCCTCCACCGCTGGACGTCGATGACGACGTGGTCGTCCTCGGGGTCCTCCTCGTCGATCTCGGCGGTCTCGGCGCTCACCGGCTCGCGTTCACCAGTGGTCTCGCGCGAGCTCTCGGCGGAACGCCGGACCAGCTCGGCGGCCTGCGCTCCGTCGAGCTCGCCGAGCTCGCCGAGCTCGGTGGCGTCGTTGCCGCGCCGCCAGAGCCGCGGCCGTGACCCACCGCCGGACGGCCGACCCGGGGGCTGGGTCGGCGTCCGCTCCGCGTCGGGGGTCGCCGAGCTCATCACATCGAGGGTAACGAGCGTGCGGCGCAGGGGTGACGACCTGCCACTGGACCGGGCATCGGTTTCAGGGGCGCCGGTACTGCGCGTGGGTGTCCGTCGGGGCGTGCGTGAAGCCCAGTCCTTCGTAGACGTGCACCGCGGGGGTGTTGTCGGACTCGACGTAGAGCAGCACCTCCCCGACACCGAGGTCGTGCAGGTGGCGCAGCCCGGCAAGGGTCAGCACCCGCCCCAGCCCCTGACCCTGCGCGCCCGGGTCGATCGCCACGACGTACACCTCGCCGAGCTCGGCGCTGTGCTGCTTGGTCCAGTGGAAGCCGCGCAGCCCGCTGCCCGCGTCGGCGACGAGCAGCCCGGCGGGGTCGAACCACTCCTCGGCCATCCGCGCGGCCAGGTCGTCGGCGTCCATCGAGCCCTGCTCGGGGTGGTGCGCGAACGCCGCGGCGTTGACCCGCAGCACCTCGTCACGGTCGTCGTCGCGGTAGCCGTGGACCGTGACGCCCTCGGGTACGACGAGCTCGGGCAGCGGCTCGCTCGCCGCGGCGCCGCATCACCCACAGCTCGCGGGCCCGGCGCAGCCCGTGCCGCGCGGCCAGGACCACCGCCGCGGGGTGGTCGTTGTGCGACCAGGCGGTGACCGCGTCGTCACCGGCCAGCGCCGCGGCGGCCAGGTCGCGACCCAGTCCGCGGCCACGAGCGGCCGGCGCGACCGCCAGGTCGACCGCCCCGTCGTGCGCGAGGGCGAACCCGTCCTCGCCGGCCAGCCAGAGAGTGCTGTCCGCCAGCCCGTGGTGCTTCACGCGCAGCTGGGCAGCCTCGTCGAGGACGTCCTGCTCACCCGCCGTACGCAGGGCTTCCCGCACCGCAGCGAGGACGTCGCGCCAGGCGTCGTCGGTGGCTTCATCGACCCGGGTGACCACGACTCCCGAGACTAGGCGGTGGTCTGCTCCGACGGCTCGCTGGCCTCGGCGGAGTCGCGGGTCTCCCTGGCCGGGATGACGAACCGGTAGCCCACGTTGCGCACGGTCCCGATCAGCGTCTCGTTGTCGGGACCGAGCTTGGCGCGCAGCCGGCGTACGTGGACGTCGACCGTGCGGGTGCCCCCGAAGTAGTCGTAGCCCCACACCTCCTGGAGGAGCTGCTGGCGGCTGAACACCCGGCCAGGGTGCTGGGCCAGGAACTTCAGCAGCTCGAACTCCTTGAAGGTGAGGTCGAGGTGGCGCTTGCCGATCTTGGCGGTGTACGTCGCGTCGTCGACGATCACCTCGCCGGAACGGATCACGTGCGCCTCGGGGTCGGCGGCCTCGCGCTGGGCCACCAGCCGGCCGATGGCGAGCTTGATGCGTGCCTCGAGCTCGGCGGGGCCGCAGGTGTGCAGCAGCACGTCATCCATGCCCCAGTCGTGGGTGACGACCGACAGGCCACCCTCGGTGACCACCAGCAGGACCGGCACGCCGGCGCCGGTCGTGCGGATCAGCCGGCACAGGTCGCGGGCGTGCGCGAGGTCCTGGCGTCCGTCGACCAGCAGGAGGTCGGAGTCGGGGGCCTCGAGCAGCGCGCTTCCCTCGGCAGGCAGGATCTTGACCTGATGGCCGAGCAGCGCGAGGCCGGGCAGCACTTCGACCGATGGCTGCAAGGCGTTGGTGAGGAGCAGCAGGGTGCTCATGGGTCCCCTCCCAGGTGCGGGGGTCGGACCGAGGCACAGCACTGGGCTCCGGTTGTCTGAGAAGTTTAGGTAAACCCGACGTGACAGTGAAGGAGGAAGCGCGTGGCTGAGACGAACGTCATCCGGGTCCGCTACTGGGCCGCCGCCAAGGCGGCTGCCGGGACCGACGCCGATGACGTGCCTGTGGACGGCGCCATCACGCTCGCCGAGCTGCGGGCCGCGTCCGCCGCGCTGCATCCCGGCGGCCGGCTGGCGGAGGTGCTCGCCGCCTGCTCCACGCTGGTCGGCGAGCAGCCGGTCGGCACGGCCGACCCCGCGACGTACGTCATCGAGCCCGGCTCGTCGGTCGAGTTCCTGCCGCCGTTCGCGGGCGGCTGACCGCCGTGCGTCGCTAGGCTCCCGGCCACCATGAGCGAGGACTACGAGCCGGCGGCCCACTACGACCGGGTGACCGCGGCGTGGGGGATGCTGCTCGGCCACGAGCTGCACTACGGCTACTTCGCCACCGGCACCGAGGACCTGCCGACCGCCACCGCGGCGCTGACGTCGCGGATGATCGACAACGCCCGGCTCGAAGCCGGCCAGCGCGTGCTCGACGTCGGCTGCGGCACCGGTGCGCCGGCCTGCCGCCTCGGTGCCGACCTCGGCGTGGAGGTGCTCGGCATCACCACCAGCGAGGTCGGCGTCTCCGCCGCGACCGAGCGCGCGCGCACGGCCGGGCTGCCCGGCGTCACCTTCGAGGTACGCGACGGGACCGACAACCAGCTGCCCGACGCCGGCTTCGACCGGGTCTGGGTGATGGAGTCGTCGCACCTGATGCCGGAGCGGCAGCGGCTGATCTCGGAGTGCGCGCGGGTCCTGCGGCCCGGGGGCCGGCTGGTGCTGTGCGATCTCGTACGACGTCGCGAGATCCCTTTCCTCGAGCTGCGCGAGCGCACGGAGGAGTTCGCGGTGCTCCGGGCCGCCTTCGGCGCGGCCCGGATGGACCGGCTGACCGACTACGCGTCGTACGCCGAGACCGCCGGGCTGACCGACGTCGAGACCGAGGACGTCACCGCGCAGACCCGGCCGACCTTCGACCGGTGGCAGGCCAACGTCACCGCGCACCGCGACGAGGTCACCGCGATCCTCGGCGCCGAGAGCGTGGAGCAGTTCGACCGCTCCTGCGACATCCTGCGCGCGTTCTGGGACGACGGGACGCTGGGCTACGGGCTGCTGACGGCGGTACGTCGGGACTGACGGAATGGGGGAGTTTCGTCGGCTGGCCGACGAAACTCTCGGTGGGACGACGAAACTTCGTCGTCCAGGCAAGAACTTCGTCGGCCAGCCGACGAAACTCTCGGAAATCAGGGCGGGCGATCAGGCCGTCAGCCCGCCGTCGGCCACGATCACCTGGCCGGTGATGTAGTCCTGGCCGGGGGCGGTCAGGAACTGCACGACCCGGGCGATGTCGGCGGGCTCGCCCAACCGGCCGGCCGGCGTACGGCGGACGATCTGGTCGAGCTGCTCCTCGTCGAGGCCGTGGGACATCTCGGTGCGCAGGTAGCCCGGCGCGACGGAGTTGACGGTGATGCCGCGGGAGCCGAGCTCGCGCGCCAGGGCCCGGGTCATGCCGTCGAGCGCCGCCTTGGTCGCGCTGTAGACGACCAGGCCGCGGTAGCCCGACAGCCCCACGATCGACGACACGTTGACGATGTGTCCGCCGCCTCCGGAGAGCATCCGTCGCACGACGAGCTTGGTCATCTGGAGGGTGCCCTTGAGGTTCAGGTCCACGACGGTGTCCACGTCGTCGTCGTCCGCGAGCGCGATGACGCCGTCGCGCGCGACGCCGGCGTTGTTGACCAGGACGTCGACGCCGCCCCAGCGCTCCACGACCGCCTGGACGAACGCCGCGCACGCGCCGCGGTCGGCCAGGTCGACCTCCTCGAACAGGAAGCGCTCGTCGGCGTCGTACTCCCAGTGCTTCACCTCGTCGGTGCGCGAGCGGGCGCACGTCGCGACCCGGTCGCCGGAGTCGAGGAAGGACTGCACGATGCCGGCCCCGAGGCCTCGGCTCCCGCCGGTGACGATCACCACCCGTCCGGTCATGACGTCCGCCCCCGCAGCAGCTTGCCGCCGTGGGTGTCGAGGGTCTCGACGAAGGTGATGCTGCGCGGCCGGTGCGCCGGCGGGTCGCCGGCGAACTCCCCGCGGATGGCGGCATCGACGGCGTCGGCGTCCGCGCCGTCGGTGAGTACGACGTCGAGCGCGACCACCTGTCCCACCAGGGAGTTGTCGCGGCCGTGCGCATGGGCCAGCGCGACACCGGGCACCCTCGCGACCCGTTCCTCGATCGGGAGCGGGTGCACCTTCACGCCGCCGACGTTGATGACCTCCGACGCGCGGCCGCGGAAGTGGATGCGGTCGCCGACCACCTCGACGAGGTCGCCCGAGGCCCGCCAACCGTCGTCGGGGACCGGGTCGTCGCCGTAGTAGCCGAGCATCGAGGAGCGCGAGCGCACCCACAGCTCGCCATCGGCGATGCGGAACTCCGCCTCGCCGTCGGACTCGTCGAGGACGCTGAGAGGCAGCCCGACCTCGCCGTCACGGACGCTGATGCTCAGACCCATCTCCGTGGCGGCGTAGAGCTGCGAGAGCCGCGCGCGCGGGAAGGCCGAGCGCAGCGCGTCGACCACGGCCGACGGCACCGCCTCGCCGCCGAGGGTCACCTGCTGCAGCCTGGGGGAGGGCTCGCCCTCGCTGCGGAGCTCGGCGAGCAGGAACCGCCAGAACGTCGGTGTGCCGCTCACGTGGGTGACCCCGAAGCGGCGCATCGCCTCGAGGCCGTCGCGCGGCTGGAACGTCTTGCCCGCCGCCAGGGTGGCGCGGGCCGCCGCCACGTGCAGGAGCATCTGCAGCCCCGCGAACTGGTTGGGTGCGTAGGCCAGCAGCCAGCGCTGCTTGGGGGTGGGGCGGATCCGCAGGGTGACGCGGAGGAGGCGGGACCAGTCGTGGCGCGCGGCCTGGGGACGGCCGGAGGCCGTTCCGGACGTGAGCACCAGCAGCGGTCGCGGGCCGTAGGGGACCGGTCCGGTGTAGCGCTCGGGGCCGGACCAGAGCTCCTCCGGGCGGATCAGGCCGCTGCCGGGCAGATCGCGCGACGTGACCAGCAGGTCGTGGTGCAGCCGGTCGCGAAGCTCGGCGACCGTCTCGTCCGTGGCCGCCACGGGGTAGACGCACGACTCGATGCCGGCCAGCGAGCACGCAGCCAGCAGGGTCCACACCGTGGCGTGGTCGGGGTCGAGCACGGCCAGGCGCTGCACGCCCCTGGCGCGGAGCGTGGCCGCCGCGGTCTCGGCGCGGGAGACCAGCTCCCCGTAGCTCACCACTCCGGCCGAGCGGGCCAGGGCGATCCGATGGGGAGCCTCCGCCGCCGCCGCGCGGAGCAGCTCGATCATGGTGTTGCAGCGACCTCGTAGAAGGCCAGCACGTCGCCGACGGTTCGAGGCAGCTCGCCCCCGGCCGAGAACGGGTCGCGTCCGTAGGTGTCCTCGAGCACGACCGACAGCTCGGCCGCCTCGAGAGAGTCCAGTGCGAGACCGTCGCCGAAGAGCGCCAGGTCGTCGGGCAGCTCGTCGCGACCCTTTTTCACGCGGACCAGGAAGGTGCTGACGGTCTCTCGCACGGTGGGGGATTCGGCGCTCACGGTCACTCCTGTCGGGGTCGGGCAGCGCATGCACTGCGCCACCAATCCGGCAACGAACGGGGAAGCGGATGGCTACGATCCCCGGGTGCAGGTCGTCTGGGCGCTCCTGGTCTGCTACCTGCCGTCGCCGCTCGCCCGGCGGGTCGCGCGGGTCGCGCTGGGCTGGGACATCCACCCCACGGCGTACCTCGGGCGGAGCGTGATCCGCGTCGGTCACCTGAGCATGGGGCCGGGCACGAGCATCGGCCCGCGCAACAACATCCGCGGCCTCGCGGAGCTCCGGATGGCCGAGGACAGCAACATCGCGACGCGGAACTCGATCACGGCGTTCCCGAAGGCCGCCGAGCTCTCCAAGGACGTCTTCCCGCACTCACCGAACCGGGAGCCGGTGCTGATCCTGGGCGTCGGGGCCAAGGTGACCGACAACCACGAGATCGACTGCTCGGACCGGGTCGAGCTGGGCCGGCACGCGGCGCTGGCCGGCTTCGCGTCGCAGGTGCTCACGCACAGCCTCAACCTGGTCACCGACCGGCAGACGACCGGTGCGGTGGTGCTCGGCGACCACTGTGCGGTGATGTCGGGCTGCATCCTGCAGAGCGGCACCCACGTGCCGGCGCGCGCGATCATCTCGGCCGGCTCGGTGGTCACCACCCGGCTGACCACGGAGCAGGCGCTCTACCGGGGCAACCCCGCGGAGCTGGTGCGCGAGCTGCCCGACCACCTCGCCTACTTCCACCGCGGGGAAGGACCCGGGGAAGACGACGCCGACGGCGAGCGTTGAGCGAAGTATGAGTAGCGGGGTGTACGTCGTGCTGGGCGCGGTCGTCCTCGCCCTCGTCGCCGGAGGCGCGCTGGCGCTGCGCAACGGCCGCTTCCGCGGCACCCACGCCGTCCGCGGCGCGAGTGCGGACGCCGGACCACCGCCCGGCTCGGTGCTGGACGGGTCCCCGTGGGAGGGACAGCTGGGCGAGCGCGCCACGCTGCTGCAGTTCTCCTCGACGTTCTGTGCCCCCTGCCGGTCGACGCGGCGGGTCCTCAGCGACATCGCCGGCCAGGTGCCGGGCGTCCGCCATGTCGAGGTCGACGCCGAGCACCACCTCGACGTCGTACGCCGACTCAGCATCGTGCGTACGCCGACGACCTTGGTGCTCGACGCCGACGGCCACGAGGTGGTCCGGGCCTCCGGGGCGCCGACCAAGGCGCAGGTCTACGACGCGCTCGCTGCCGCCCTCCCGTGAACCCGCCGTGACACCGGGCAGCCTGCGCCGTTGACTTCCCGTGGCGACAGCGACGGGAGAGCGGGTGGGATCGAGCGTGGAGGGCTCGTCCGCCGGCCGCCGGCTGCGCACGATCACCGTCGACCAGGTGATGTCGAGCGCCTCCAACGTGCTCGTGTCGGTCCTCGCCGCACGGGCCCTCGGAGTCTCCGACTTCGGCTGGTTCGGGCTCGTACTGATCACCTACGTGGCGACGCAGGGAGCGGCCCGCGCCCTGGTCGGTGAGCCCTTGCTGGTGCGGCCGTTCGAGGCCGAGAGTCGCCCCGGCGAGGCGATCGGGACCGGTTTGGTCCTTTCCGGCGCGATCGCGCTGATGGTGACCACGGCCGGGCTGCTCACCAGCCTCGTCCAGCGCGACCTCGGCCTGGGGCTGGTGGCGCTGGGCGCCTTCATCCCGCTGATCTTCCTGCAGGACCTCGGCCGCTACCTGGCCTTCGCGACGCACCGCCCCGGCCGGGCGCTGGTGCTGGACCTGACCTGGCTGGGCCTGCTCGGCGCTCTCGGTCGGGGCGGTGCTCGCGTCCGGCTCGGAGAGCCTGGTCCTGTTCGTGGTCGCCTGGGCCGGCTCCGGCGCGGTTGCCGGGCTGCTGACGCCGCTGCCCTACCGGCACTCACCCATCCGGCTCGGGCTCGGCTGGCTGCGGGAGACGTGGCCCTTGTCATGGCGCTACGCGCTCTCGTTCGCGTCGATGCAGGGTGCCTCCCTGGGCGTCTCGGTGGCGATCGTCGGCATCGCGGGCTCGCGGGCGCTCGGTGCGGTCCGGGGCGCCCTGCTCCTGCTCGGCCCGTTCACGCAGTTCCAGGCCGCTTCGATCGCGGCGGGGGTGGCCGAGGTGTCGCGGATGCGGGCCGGCACCGACGCGGTGGCGCGACACGTCCGGCGTACGACGACGCTGACCGCCGGCGTCGCGGTCGCGAACGCCGTCGTCCTCCTCCTGCTGCCCGACGCGCTCGGTCGGCTCGTGCTGGGCGCCACCTGGGAGCACGCCGAGCGGCTGCTCTGGCCGGCCTGCGTGCAGATGGTGATGCTCGGCGTGATCAGTGGCGTGCGCTCGGCGCTGCTCGGGCTCAAGGTGGTGCGCACGACGACGAGGCTCGACGTCGTCGGGACGGCGATCACGCTGGGTCTGACCGTGGTCGGCGCCTTCGTCAACGGGTCGCTCGGGGCCTTCTGGTTCCTCGCGGCCGGGCAGGCGGTGGTGGCCATCATGTGGTGGGCCACCTACCTGAGCCGGACCCGCCGCGCCCGTCGTCGAGACGTCGAGGAGCGTCCCGTGCTGACCTTCCTGCGCTGGCTGCGGCACGCGCTCCGGCGTGCCCACGACGCCGTGATCGGGGCGAACCTCGCGCAGCAGCGGCGGCTCGTGAAGCAGGGCCGCATGACCATCGGCCAGCACACCTACGGCATCCCGGTCATCAAGAGCTACGACCACGACACGACCAAGCTCATCGTGGGCTCCTACTCCGCGCTGTCGGAGGAGGCGATCGTGATGCTCGGCGGCGAGCACGCCATCGACCGGGTCACCACCTTCCCGCTGCGGATGCGGTTCAAGCTGACCGGTGCCGGTCAGGACGGCATCCCGGTGCCGACCGGCGACACCCGCATCGGCAGCGACGTCTGGCTGACCATGCGGACCTTCGTGCGCAGCGGCGTCACCATCGGCGACGGCGCGATCATCGGGTCCGGAGCGGTGGTCAACAAGGACGTCCCGCCGTACGCCATCGTCGGCGGCAACCCGGCCAAGGTGATCCGCTACCGGTTCAGCGAGGAGCAGATCGCCGCGCTGCTCGAGATCAAGTGGTGGGACTGGTCCGACGAGCTGGTGCTCGAGGCCGTGCCGCTGCTCAGCGGCACCGACATCGACGAGTTCATCACCTGGGCCCGCGAGCAGCGGGCGAACGGGCGGTGCTGATGAGCGATCCCCTCATCAACGACGACCAGGTCCTGCGGGCGCAGGATCACGCCCACGCCGAGGGCCACGACTACACGAAGGGCTCGCCGCACCTGCGCCACGACGGCCTGCGGCGCGAGATCGAGGGTCGGCTGACCCGGCTGGTACGCGACGCCGTCGAGCGCACCGGCGGCTGCCGGGTGCTGGAGATCGGCGCGGGCCACGGCACCTTCACCCACACCCTGCTCGCGGCCGGCGCGACGGTGACCGTCACCGAGGCCAGCCGGGCCAGCGCCGACCACCTCGCCCAGGAGTTCGCCGGCGACGAGCGGGTGCACGTCGTGCACGACGAGAGTGGCGAGTCTCTCATCGACCAAGCCTGCTCGACCAGTCCGAGTGGGACCTCGCCGTCCTGATCAGCGTCGTCCATCACATCCCCGACTACCTCGCCTTCTTCCGCGGGCTGCAGGAGGTCGTCGCCGAGGGCGGCGCGATCTTCACGGTCCAGGACCCGCTCTACTACCCGCGGCGCGCGCGGGCGGCCCACGTCGCCAGCCGGGCGACGTACTTCGCCTGGCGGCTCGGGCAGGGCAACTACCGGCGCGGCCTCGCCACCCGGCTGCGGCGGCTCAAGGGCGGCTACAGCGAGACCGCGGAGTCCGACCTCGTCGAGTACCACGTCGTGCGCGAGGGCGTCGACGAGGAGGCGATCCGCGCGCTGCTGGCCGAGCGGTTCGTCGTCGAGGTGTTCACCTACTGGTCGACGCAGTCACCGCTGTGGCAGCGCGCGCTGCAGGGCAGCCGACTGAGGTCCGACTTCGGGGTCGAGGCGACCGACCGGCGGCGTACTCCCTAGGAGCTCTTGCGCCAGTAGGCGCCGAACTCGTCGATCGGCACGATCTCGTCGGTGATGCCGTGCTTCGCGCGGTAGTCGTGGACCGCCTGGCCGGCCTGGGACGAGTGGCTGCCGAAGTCGTCGATGATGCAGAAGCCGCCCGGTGACAGCTTGGGGTAGAGCGGCTCGATCGCCTGGATGGTGGACTCGTACATGTCCCCGTCGAGACGCATCAGCGCGAGCCGCTCGACCGGGGCCGTCGGCAGGGTGTCCTTGAACCAGCCGACCAGGAACTCGACCCGGTCGTCGAGCAGGCCGTAGCGCTCGAAGTTGTGGCGGACCTGGTCGGCGCCGACGGCGAGCCCGGTCTGCTCGTGCAGCCGGTCGCCCTCGTCGGCGGGGTAGAGGGCGGCGTTCGGCTTGGGCAGCCCCTCGAACGAGTCGGCCAGCCAGACGGTCCGGGTCGTGTCGCCCCACGCCTTGAGGTTGGCCTTCATGAAGATGCACGCGCCACCGCGCCAGACCCCGGTCTCGATCAGGTCGCCGGGTACGTCGTCCGCGACGACCCGCTCGATGCACTCCTGGAGGTTGGTCATCCGGCGCAGGCCGATCATCGACTCCGCGCGCGACGGCCAGTCCAGGCCGCTCTCCCGGAGCGTCGGGTCGTAGGGCTTCTTGTAGGCGATCTCCAGGTTGGCCCTCTGGGCGAGGTCGCCGACCGCCGCGGCCACCCGCTTCTTGAACGACGGGGACCCGGCGGTGCGCACGCCGCCGAGGATCGAGTCGTTGTCCTCCGCCAGCGCGCCCGTCAGGCTGCGCTTGGTGAGGTCGAGGTAGAGCGAACGCAGCTCGGCGGTGAGCGCCGGGGAGCCAGTCAGGGAGTCGAGCACGGTAGGACAACGCCGCGGGCGTCCGGCCGTTACTGTGCCCCCGTGCCGGAGCAGCGGATGGCCTACTGCACCATCCTTTCGACCAACTACCTCGCCAAGGCACTCACGCTCGCGGAGACGCTGCAGCGGCACCACCCGGGCGCCCGGCTGACCGTCCTCGTCATCGACTCGCCGGACGCCGCCCACCTCGCCGACGTGCGGCAGCCGGGCGTCGAGATCGTCGGCACCGACGTGCTCGGGCTGCCGCAGCGCGACGTGCTGCGGCTCGCGACGATCTACGACCTCGTCGAGTTCGCGACCGCGGTCAAGCCGCTGCTGCTCAAGGCGCTGCTCGAGGGGGCCGAGCAGGCGGCGTACCTCGACCCCGACACCTACGTCACCAGCCCGATGGCCGAGCTCTCGCCCGACCTCGAGGCGACCGAGGGCGGCATCCTGCTCACCCCGCACTTCCTCGAGCCGGTGCCGCCGGACGCGGAGCTCCAGGAGACCCACCTGCTCACGGTGGGCGTCTACAACCTGGGCTTCTGCGCCGTCGACCGGCGGGCGTTGCCGTTCCTCGACTGGTGGTGGGGGCACCTCGTCGACGAGTGCCTCTGGGAACCGCTGTCGGGTCTCTTCGTCGACCAGAAGTGGTGCGACATCGGCTCGGTCATGTTCCACGCCGGCGCCTGGCAGCACCGCGGCTACAACGTCAGCGTCACCAACCTGCACGAGCGCCCGCTGATGCTCGACGACGCCGGCTTCGGTTTCGTCGGTCATGCCGACCGGCTGCGGCTCTTCCACTTCCACGCCTTCGACACCTCGGCGCCCGACGAGCTCTCGACCCGGCTGGCGTCGTCCACCGCCCACCTGCGCACCGAAGGCACCGCGATCGACGCGCTCTGCCGCGAGTACGCCGCCGCGCTGGTCGAGCACGAGCGGACGCTGGCTCCCGCGGCGCCGTACCCCTACGCGACCGACACCCGCGGCCGCCGGATCTCGCGGCAGCTGCGCCGGGCCTGGCGGATCGAGGAGCGTGACAGCTCGGGCCAGCTCCCCTCGCCGTTCATCCCTGAGGAGGCCGAGGCGTTCGACGCGTGGCGGCGGCGCGCCCTCAAGACCGAGGCCAGGGAGCTGGCCGGCGACGTCATGAAGAGCGCGCGACTCGCCCTGCCGGACGAGTACGGCCGCCTCCGCAAGCGGTTCCCCAAGGTCGCCGACGCCGTCCGAGGCAAGGTCTTCCGCCCCGGCGGGATCTGGAAGTAGGCCCGACCGGGGAGCGGTGGGCTAGCAACGTCTATCCCCGTGGACAACGGTTGCTGACCCACCGCCCCTGGGATCAGTCGGCCAGCAGCAGGTCGAGCGCGGCGAGGACGCGGTCAGGTGGGATCGAGATGTCGCGGAGGACGCCGGTCATCGGTACGGCGGCGCGGGGATCGGGGTCGCCGGCGACCAGGTAGCGGTAGTCGACGCCGGCGGCGTCGGCGATGGCCCAGTAGCAGGGGTTGACGTAGTCGGGGGCGAACAGCTCGAGCAGGCGGGCGCCCGGGCGGGCGAAGACCAGGTTGGCCAGGGCCGCTCCGTGCGGCGCGACGATCACGTCGGCGGCCGCGAAGTGGTCGATCTGCTCCTGCACCGAGACCGTCCCCGGGTCGAGGCGGGCGAAGCCGCGCTCGGCCAGCCGCGGCCAGAGCTCGGCCTCCTCGACGTAGCGCCGCGTGTTCGGCACGTCGCCGCGGGTGACGTAGAGACCGCGGGGGTACGCCGACAGGTCGGGCGAGGGACGGAGGTGGGTGCGCAGCCAGTCGACGATCCAGGGCGGCGCCATCAGGTCCTGGTTGGGGGTCGAGGGGACCAGCAGCCGGTCGGGGGCGAGGCAGGCGTGCTTCTCGACCTCGACGACCGGCAGCTCGTCGAGCCCGGTGAGGGCGAGCAGCTGGCGCTGGTAGCCGGTCCGCGTCGACAGGTAGACGCCGTCGACCTCGAGCGTCCGGGCAGGCCTCGCGGAAGATCCCCCAGCGCGGCAGCAGGTCGGTGAGGAAGTGGTAGTAGTTCGTCGCGGTGCCGCGCGTGGCCAGCGACAGCAGCGTGCCCTCGAAGCGCCGCGGCTCGGGCAGCCGTGGCCGCAGGAAGATCGGGTGCTCCCGCCAGGAGCTGATCCCGAAGTAGCCGCTGGTCTCGTAGTCGAGCAGCCGGCCGCCGGGGCCGGGGACGACCGTCGCGGCGTAGTCGCCCACCAGCAGCCCACCGCGGACGTCGAGCACCGTGCGCGCCGAGACCGTCCGGCGCAGCCAGGGCTCGAACGCGACGTGCCCGGCCGGTTCGCCAGGCGGGCATGGTCCGGTCGAGGGTCTCGGCCGGCCCTCCGCGATGGAGGACGGCCGACGTCCGGTGCGAGCTCGCGCGGTCCCCTCGGAGGTCAGCGTCGCCCGGGTCGGGAGCGAACGGTCGCCGCTCAGCCGCGACGTACGCCGGAAGACCCCGCCGAGCAGCCGCGACGACAGCCGGTGCAGCCGCTTCACCAGCGGCCACAGCGGCTGCAGCCGCCGCGGCAGCCGGCTCATCGCGAGCGCCTCGAGCAGGGCCCGGGTCTCGCGCGCGGTCCGGTCCCACGTGAACGTCGTCGCCGTGCGCGCGCGGCGCCGCAGCGAGGGCGTCGGGCCCAGCGCCGCGGCCCGGCGTACGGCGTCCGCGAACGCCTCCGCCGTCCAGGCCGCCGCAGTCACGGCATGGCCGCCGGCCACCTCGGCGGTGCCCGGGTCGGGGCCCACCACGACGGGCTTGCCCATCGCCATCGCCTCGACCACGGGCAGCCCGAACCCCTCGAGGTCGGACGCGAGCACGACGCCGCCGGCGCCGGCCAGCACCGCGTGGAACTGCGGGTCAGGGAGGAACGGCGCCAGCTCGACCCCAGGGTCGAGCCCGAGGTCGGCCCTGCGGCGTTCCAGCTCCGCCCGCGAGTCCGCGTCCAGCCCGATGACGATGAGCGGCGGGTGGATCGGGCAGCAGGGACCACGCCTCCAGGACCAGCGCAGGGTTCTTGTTCGTGTGGTGGCCGAAGGTGACCCACGGCCCGCTGCCGGTCGGGCGTGGGCCAGGCCTGCACGTGGTCGGCGCCGTGGTGGACCACCGCGCTCGGCCTCGCGGCCGTTTCGGGGTGCAGCCGGTGCAGGTCGTCGAGGGTGCGCTGCGAGACCGCGACGAAGCCGTCGGCGAGCCGCGTAGCTCCGTCCGTACGACGCCCAGCGCAGCGCCCGCCGCGGCACGGAGAACTGCTCGGGCCGCAGCTCGTGGCGCAGGTCGTGCACGACGACGGCCAGTCGGCGGACCGGGCCGGCGCAGCGTCGTGGTCGGGTTGGTGGCCAGGACGGCGTCGGCGCGGTGCGCCCGGGCCAGGGCGGGGCAGGGCCCGCGTCTGCGCGAGCGGCCGGCCGACCACGGCCGGGCCGACGCACGCGCAGCTCGTGCCGCTCGTGGCCGGCGGTGTCGATCGTCGAGCCGGCTGGCGACGACGACCATGAGCCGGTCGTCGGGGAAGGCCGCCGCCCACGCGCGGCAGCAGCTGCTCGACGTAGGTACGGATGCCGCCGTACTCCGCCGCGGCGGCGTCGACAAGCAGCCTCACGTCGTCGTCTTCTGGGCAGCCGCCTGGGCAGCCTTCTGGACGAAGATCATCAGCGTGGGGGCGAGCCGGCTGGGCGTCAGCCGGTCCACGCCCGCGGCCAGCCGCCAGGCCGTCGGCGAGCTCCCGAAGTAGCGCGGCTCGCTGGCGTGGCCGTAGACGTGCACCGCGTGCGGGGCGAACAGCCGGCGCAGGTCCTTGCGCGTGTTCATCTCGTAGCGCACCGGGAACACGTCCTCGGCCTGCCGCCCGGGCTGGAGCTTCTTGCAGCACGGGCACGTGCATCCGGTTGGGGACGGCGCGCGCGGCCAGGCCGATCATCCCCCACTTGTTCGGCGTACGCGCGGCCAGCCAGCCGCCCGGCCTGAGCACCCGCATGATGTCGCCGGCCACGTCCGGTGCGTCCTCGCGGTTGATGTGCTCCAGCACGTGGTCGGCGATGACCAGGTCGAAGGTGCCGGGCTCGAACGGCAGCGGGTCGCCGATGCCGACGACGTGGGCCTCGTCGAGGGTCGGGTTGGTGGTGACGACCGGGTCGACGTCGGTGCCGACGACGCGACCCACCCGGCCGCGCAGGGTGCGCAGCCGCCGGTGCAGCTCGGTGGTGCCCTCGAAGGCCCAGACGCCGCTGCCCGCCCCGAAGTCGAGCACCTCGCTCTTCTCGTCGACCAGCGTGCCGATCCGCGTGTAGAACTCGACCAGCCCGTCGAGCTTCGTGTAGCCGCCGACGGACGCCTCGGGGTAGAGCCGGACCAGGGGAGGTGGCGGCTCGAACTCCTCGTTCATGCCTGCAGCAGCCGGGTCATCTGCTCGATGTCCGCGTCGACCATGAGCTCGGCCAGCCGGTCGGCGTTCGTCTCCGCCTTCCAGCCGAGCACCTCGCGGGCCTTGGTCGGGTCACCGATCAGCGCGTCGACCTCGGTCGGCCGCTCGTACTGCTCGTCGTAGGTGACGTACTGCTCCCAGTCGAGCCCGGCGTGGGCGAACGCCGCCTGCACGAACTGCCGCACCGTCCGGCCCTCGCCGGTCGCGAGCACGTAGTCGCCGGGCTCGTCGTGCTGGAGCATCCGCCACATGCCCTCGACGTACTCCGGGGCGTAGCCCCAGTCGCGGACCGCGTCGAGGTTGCCGAGGTGCGAGCGAGTCTCGGGCACCGAGCACGATCGCCGCGACACCGAGGGTGACCTTGCGGGTCAGGAAGCTCTCGCCGCGTCGCGGGGACTCGTGGTTGAAGAGGATCCCCGAGACGGCGAACAGGTCGTAGGCCTCGCGGTAGTTGACCGTCACCCAGTGCGCGTAGAGCTTGGCGGCGCCGTACGGCGAGCGCGGGTGGAACGGCGTCCGCTCGTCCTGCGGCGGGGGACTGGAGCCGAACATCTCCGACGTCGAGGCCTGGTAGTAGCGGCAGTCGAGGCCGGCCGCGCGGATCGCCTCGAGCAGCCGCAGCGCGCCCGTGCCGTCGGTCGAAGCGGTGTACTCCGGCATCTCGAAGGAGACCTTCACGTGGCTCTGCGCGCCGAGGTTGTAGACCTCGTGCGGCTCGATCGCGTGGATCAGGTTGACCAGGCTGACGCCGTCGGTGAGGTCGCCGTAGTGCAGGTGCAGGTCGGGGCTGTCGATGTGGTCGATCCGGCCGCGGTTGATCGTCGAGGCGCGACGGACCAGGCCGTGGACCTCGTAGCCCTTCGCGAGCAGGAGCTCGGTCAGGTAGGAGCCGTCCTGGCCGGTGATCCCGGTGATGAAGGCGCGCTTGGCCACCTCGACACTCCTCCTGCTTCCGCGGAGCAGGTTACTTCGTGCCCGGCGTAACCGCTGCGAGTGGAACTCGTTGCAGTTTCCAACCACGTCCCCAGACCCCGGATGGGCAGCGTCGCCAGGTCCGTCTGTCTCGGGCGATCCCCCAGGTGAGGAGCGCAACGGATGAGCAAGCCAGTGGACGTCCTGGTCGCGGGCGGCGGCGGCTTCATCGGGGGCCACCTGGTCGGTGACCTGCTGAGCCAGGGCCGCAGCGTCCGCGTCGGTCGACGTGAAGCCGCAGTCGGAGTGGTACCAGCTGCACCCGGAGGCCGAGAACGTCGTCGCGGACCTCTCGCTCCTCGAGCACGCGATGGCGCAGACCGACGGTGCGCGCGAGGTCTACATGCTCGCCGCCGACATGGGCGGCATGGGCTTCATCGAGAACAACAAGGCGCTGTGCATGCTCACCGTGCTGACCAGCACCCACATGCTGGAGGCCGCCAGGAAGCACGAGGTCGAGCGCTACTTCTACTCCTCGTCGGCGTGCGTCTACGCCGCCGACAAGCAGACCGACACCGACATCACCGCGCTGAAGGAGGCCGACGCCTACCCGGCGATGCCGGAGGACGGCTACGGCTGGGAGAAGCTGTTCACCGAGCGGATGTGCCGGCACTTCCTCGAGGACTTCGGGCTCACCACGCGGGTCGCCCGCTACCACAACGTCTACGGCCCGCACGGCACCTGGACCGGCGGCCGCGAGAAGGCACCGGCCGCGATCTGCCGCAAGGTGGCGACCGCGGCGATCACCGGCGAGCACACCATCCCGATCTGGGGCGACGGCGAGCAGACCCGCAGCTTCATGTACGTCGACGACTGCGTCCGCGGCAGCCAGCTGATCCTCGCGGGCGACAGCCCGGAGCCGGTCAACCTGGGCAGCTCGGAGCTGGTCTCGATCAACGGTCTCGTCGACATCGTCGAGGGCATCGCCGGCGTCCGCTGCGAGCGCGAGTACCAGCTCGACGCGCCGCAGGGCGTGCGCGGCCGCAACAGCGACAACACCCAGATCCTCGAGACCTACGGCTGGGAGCCGTCCATCACGCTGCTCGACGGTCTCGAGCAGACCTACCGATGGGTCTTCGACCAGGTGAAGCTCTCGCTCGGCTGATGCGCATCCTCGTCCACGACTACAGCGGTCACCCGTTCCAGGTCGAGCTCAGCTCGGAGCTGGCCCGGCGTGGCCACGAGGTCACGCACTCCTACTGCGCGGCCTACGTCTCCGGCAAGGGCAAGCTCGACGACCCGGCCTCGCCGGTCGAGTTCGAGGCGATCGGACGCGGTGAGGTCGTCGACAAGCTCGACTTCAGGAAGCGGATCGGCCAGGAGCTGCAGGTTCGGCGTCCAGCTGGCCCGGCAGGTACGCCGGCGCCGGCCCGAGGTCGTGATGGTGGCCAACACCCCGGTGCCGTCGATGGTGCTGCTGGCGGCGTACCTCTGGATCCGCGAGGATCCCGCTGGGTGCTGTGGCACCAGGACGTGCAGGGGATCGCGATCCGGTCGTTCGCGGGCGACAAGCTCGGCCGGGCGTTCCGGCTGGTGGCCGGAGTGGTCGGCCGCGGCGAGCGCTGGGTGGCCCGCAGGTCGGCGGCGGTGGTCGTGATCGCGGAGTCGTTCGTCGACGTCCACCGGGAGTGGGGGACCGCCGACAGGACCACGGTGATCCCGAACTGGGCGCCGCTCGCGAGATCGTGCCGACCGCACGGGACAACGCGTGGGCCAGGGAGCAGGGCAACGCGCGTCGGCCGAGCCTCGTCTACTCCGGCACCCTGGGCCTCAAGCACAACCCGCGCGCTGCTGGTCGGGCTGGCCCGCCAGGTGCGCGACGCCGGGGTCCCGGTCCACCTCACCGTGGTGAGCGAGGGGCCGGCCATGGATGTCCTCCGCGACGAGGCCGAGCGGCTCGACGTACCGATCACGCTGCTGCCGTTCCAGCCCTACGACCGGCTGCCGGAGGTGCTGGGCAGCGGCAGACGTCCTGGTGGTGCTGCTGGACAAGTCGGCCGGCGCCTTCTCGGTGCCGTCGAAGACGCTGTCCTACCTGTGCGCCGGGCGGCCGGTGCTCGGGCTGATGCCGGCCGAGAACCTCGCGGCCACCCTCGTCGCGGAGGTCGACGGTTGCGTGCTGCCGCCCGACGAGGCCGCCCTACCCGACGCCGGCCGGTGGGTGACGTCGGTGCTGCTGGATCCTGCCCGTCGCGACCGAGCTCGGGCGGCAGGCTCGCGCGCTGGCCGAGCGGGAGTTCGCCCTGCGACGGCTGCGCGAGCAGGTTCGAGGAGATCCTGGCCCGTGCCGCGGGCGTCGCCACCGTGACGCATCTCGACATTCGGGACGATCGTCCATTGGTTGAGACATTCGCTGGGTAGCCCTCGCTGGGCACCCCTACTCTCGAGGAGTGTTCACGACCTGGTTGACGAAGCGGCGCGCGGTTGACCACTGCCGCATGCGCTCGTCGCTGTGTCGTCTCTCCTGACGACGCTGCCCTTTCCAGTCTTTCTTGACTGAAACACAGCAGTATCGTCGTGTGCCGGGCCCATGCGCCCGGCTTCCCCACGACCCAGGAGAGCCATGACCACCACCGCAGCCGCTCCGGCGCCGGACCGCCGTCGGCATCGACCCTCGCGGACCCCAGCTCACCGCCGCCATCACCGCCGTCGTGCTGGTCGTGGTCCTGCTGCTGCCCAGCCCCTGGGCCGCGGTCGCTGACCGGCGTCCAGGCCGTGCTCTTCGCCGTCGGCGCCGGCCGCGGGCGTGCAGCGCACGCCGCACGCGTGGCTGTTCCGCAACGTCGTACGGCCCCGGCTCGCGCCGCCCGCAGGAGCTCGAGGACCCGGCGCCGCCGCGGTTCGCCCAGGTTCGTCGGCCTCGCCTTCACCCTCGTCGCGCTCCTCGCCTTCGCGGCCGGCGCCACCCTGCTCGGCCAGGTCGCGATCGGGCTCGCCCTGGTCGCGGCCCTGCTCAACGCGGTCTTCCGGCTCTGCCTGGGCTGCGAGCTGTACCTGCTGACCAAGCGGTTCACGACCGCCCGCTGAACCGCTCCTGACAGACCGTCTTCACCAACAAGAGAGAAGGAACCCCATGACTCGCGAGAGCTCGCTCGTCATCCGCCCAGTGGGTGGAGGAGAACCTCGACAACCCGGACATCGTCCTCATCGAGGTCGACGAGGACACGACGGCCTACGACAAGGGCCACATCAAGGGCGCCATCAAGCTCGACTGGACGACCGACCTGCAGGACCAGGTCCGACGCGACTTCGTCAACAAGGAGCAGTTCGAGGCGCTCCTGTCCTCACGCGGCGTGGGCAACGACCACACCGTCGTGCTCTACGGCGGCAACAACAACTGGTTCGCCGCCTACGCCTACTGGTACTTCAAGCTCTACGGCCACCAGGACGTCAAGCTCCTCGACGGCGGCCGCAAGAAGTGGGAGCTCGACTCGCGCGAGCTCACCGACGAGCTGCCGACGCGCGAGCAGACGTCGTACACCGCGCAGGAGCAGGACTCGTCGATCCGCGCCTTCCGCGACGAGACCGTGGCCGCGATCGGCACCCAGAACCTCGTCGACGTGCGCAGCCCCGACGAGTACGCCGGACGGCTGCTCGCCCCGGCCCACCTCCCGCAGGAGCAGGCGCAGCGCGCGGGCCACATCCCGACCGCCGCGAACGTGCCGTGGAGCAAGGCCGCGAACGACGACGGCACCTTCAAGTCCGACGACGACCTTCGGGAGCTCTACACCGAGGCCGGCGTCGACTGGGACAAGGACACCATCGCCTACTGCCGCATCGGCGAGCGCTCCTCGCACACGTGGTTCGTGCTCAAGGAGCTGCTCGGCCAGGACAACGTCAAGAACTACGACGGCTCCTGGACCGAGTACGGCTCGCTGGTCGGCGTACCCGTGGCGCTCGGTGACGAGAGGGGCGAGGCCTGATGTGCGGCGCGACCGAGGGCGGCCTGTCGCTCGACGGCGTGAACGTCGCCAAGGAGGCGGTCATCCAGGGCCAGGTGGTCCGGGCCGGTGTCGACGGTCAGAGCCAGCCGGTCGGCAACGCCTACGTCCGCCTGCTCGACCGCACGGGTGAGTTCACGGCCGAGGTCCCGACCTCGGCCACGGGCCACTTCCGGTTCTTCGCCGGCGAGGGTGACTGGACGCTGCGCACCCTCGCTCCGCAGGCCGAGCCCGTGGACAACAAGGTGCACGCGGAGGTCGGCTCGGTGGCCGAGGTGACCGTCGCCCTCTGACCGCTTCGTTCGCCCCGCCGCCCCTGAGGGTGAGCCTGAGAAGGTCGATCGCCGTTACTCTCCCCCGCACTATGGCTGAGCAGGGACGGCGATGGCGGGCGTGGCGTCAGCCCGGCGCGTGGTCGCTGACCGGCTACCCGGCTCCCGGCCGGGTGGCGTCGGGCTCGACGGGCGCGGTGCGGGTCGTGATCATCGACGACTCGGCCGAGGTGCGCGCGCTGGTCCGGGCCAAGCTCCGGCTGTCGGGCGCGGCGATCGTGGAGGGCGAGGGCGCCGACGGCGCTGATGCCGTCGACCTGGCTCGACGCCTCCGGCCCGACGCGATGCTGCTGGACGTCTCCATGCCCGGGATGGACGGCCTCGAGGCCCTGCCCCTGGTGCTGGAGGGTTCCCCGGACACCCGGGTCGTCATGTTCAGCGGGTTCGACGAGGAGCCGCTCGCCATGCGGGCCCTCGAGCTCGGCGCGACGTCGTACCTCACCAAGACCTCGTCGCTCGACGACGTGGTCGACGAGCTGGTGGGGGACACCACCGAGGACGACCTCGCGGCCCACGACCGGCTGACCGGGGCGGGTCCGCGGGAGCCCGTCGATGGTGTCGCCGGGTTCGAGGCGACCGCTGTCGACGCCGGTCCGGGGATGCTCGATGGATCAGGTCGAGCGGTTCCGGAACGTGTTCGACGACGCGGCGATCGGCATGGCGACCATGACCCTGCAGGGTCGGATCGTCCGTGCCAACACGGCGCTGTGCCGCATCCTCGGCCGACGCACCCAGGAGCTCCTCGGGACGGCGTACGGCGCGGCCGTCCACGACGACGAGGGGATGACGGACGCGACGACGGCCATCGTCGAAAGGGGCGCGGACGTCGTGACCCTCGAGCACCCGCAGGTCGGCGACGCCTACCGACGCACCACCCTGACCGTGGTGCGCGACCGGGCCGGCCAACCGCTGTACCTCCTCGCGCAGTGCCAGGACGTGACGCCGCAGCGGACCGCCGAGCTGGAGCTGACCCACAGCGAGCGGCGGTTCCGGCTCATGGTCGATGCGGTGCGCGAGTACGCCATCTTCATGCTGGACACCGACGGGTTCGTCACCAGCTGGAACGCCGGCGCGGAGCGCGCCAAGGGCTGGACCGCGGCCGAGGTGATCGGCAAGCACTTCCGGGTCTTCTATCCCCAGCAGCAGCAGGAGTCCGGGCACCCGGAGTACGAGCTGGAGGTCGCGGCGCGGGACGGGGTCTACCAGGAGGAGGGGTGGCGGGTCCGCAGGGACGGCAGCCGGTTCTGGGCCCACGTCACGATCACGAAGATCACCGACGACGACGGCCGCCACATCG
This sequence comes from uncultured Actinomycetota bacterium, assembly GCA_963759065.1. GTDB lineage: Bacteria > Actinomycetota > Actinomycetes > Propionibacteriales > Nocardioidaceae > Nocardioides. The sequence continues at coordinate 418,472 of CAVWYA010000015.1, forward strand.
GTTTCGCCAAGGTGACCCGCGACCACACCGAGCGGATGCAGATGCTCGAGCAGCGCGGTCAGTACGCCAATGCGCTCGCGGAGGCCAACCAGCGGCTCGAGGAGGCCAACGTCGAGCTGGCGGCCGCGGCCGAGGAGCAGTCCCGTTTCCTCGCGGTCACCGCCCACGAGCTGCGTTCGCCGATCGGCGTGCTCAGCGCGTCCGGCCGGATGCTCGCCGAGAACTGGGAGCTCCTCCAGCAGACCGAGCGGGACGAGCTGCTGGCCGGGCTGCAGAGCACTGCCGCCGGGCTCCAGCGGATGCTCGGCGACCTGCTCACCGCCTCGCGACTCGAGGCGGCCACCCTCAGCATCGACGCGGAGGAACGCGACCTGGCCGAGGTGGTGGCGCCCGCCATCCAGCGCCTCCGCATCGCCCATCCGGAGGCTGTGATCGAGGACGACCTCGGAGACGGGGTGCGGGCTCGTGTCGATCCGCACCGGCTGGCCCAGATCGTCGACAACCTCGTCGCCAACGCCGTCACCTACGGTCGCGGTCCGATCCAGGTGGTCACGCGACAGGTCGGCGACGAGGCCGAGCTGACGGTGCGCGACGCCGGCCCTGGCGTCCCTTCCGAGCTGCGGGACAGGCTGTTCGACCGGTTCGCCACCGGGGGTGGCCGCGGCACGGGCCTGGGCCTGTACATCGTCCGGGAGCTGGCCCGGGCCCTCGGCGGAGAGGCCACCTACGCGCCCGACGCGAACGCGTTCACCGTCCGGTTTCCCGGAGCGACGGCCAGGCCGTGACCGTCCGGGTGCTGCTGGTCGACGACGTCGCGGACGTGCGCAGGCTGGTGCGCATCGCGCTGCGGTTCCACGGAGGCTTCGAGGTCGTGGGCGAGGCGGGCGCCGGGCTGCAGGCCATCGAGCTGGCCACCAGGCTCCGGCCCGACATCGTCCTGCTCGACCTGGGGCTCCCCGACCTGGCCGGGCGCGACGTGCTGACCCGGGTGCGCGAGGTGGTGCCCGGGGCCAAGGTCGTGGTCTTCACCGGGGCCGACGACGAGGACCGGGCCTACTACGAGGAGCACACCGCCGGCTACGTCCTCAAGGGCGCCGAGCTGGACTACCTGGTCGCACTGCTCGACGACGTCGGCCGCACCGCCCATCCCAACGACTCCGCCCGGTTCAACGCCGACGCGAGCAGCGTGCCGATGGCCCGCGAATTCGTACGCCGCTGGCTGAGCGAGTCCGGAGCCGAGCACCTCTTCGACGAGGCATCTCTTGTCGTCACCGAGCTGGCCGCGAACGCGGTGCTGCACGCCGGCTCGCCGTACGAGGTCCGGCTCAGCCGGACCGGCGGCATCGTCCGCATCGAGGTCGCCGACGACGACAGCGGCACGCCGGAGCCGCAGCCGTTCAGCGCGGTCGCCGAGACCGGGCGCGGGATCGTCATCGTGTCGGCGATCTCCGCCTCCTGGGGCATCGACGCGCACCCCAGCGGCAAGGTCATCTGGGCCGAGCTCCGGCCCGAGTGACACCCGCCGACCGGCACGACTCGGCGGCTGACCGGACTCCTTGGCATGACCCGATCGGGCGCGGCCGCTGACCCGGTCGGACTACCCGGGCTCGGGTGGTCTGGACCAGTGGCCTGCACTTCGTCAACAGGTCGGCAAAAAGGCCTCGGGCACCCGCTGGCGAAGTTACGTTCGCGGGGCTCTTGTGACCAGTGTGACCGGGAGGAATCGGGGCGGGGATGGGCGAGCGGGGACGGCAACACGCGTGTCCGTTCGACTGGACCGCCCCGGGGCGCCCACGTGACGCAGGCCATGGCCGCGGCGTTCTCCATCCGCCCGTCCGCGAGCAGCCCCACCCCACGACTCTTCCGAACCCGTCGCGCGCCGTGCGCGACCCCGCTCGGCTGAACAGACAGGCATCACAGTGACCCCCACCGCCAGCCCCACTCCCGGCCCGCACCGCCACGACGCCCGGTCGCTGCGCTGGCGCCACGCGTGGCTCGCCGTCATGGTGTCGGCGGTCCTGGTCGTGAGCCCGCTGACCAACTACGCGATGGCCGACGACCAGCTGCCGGCGTCCGACCCGTCGGCCACCGAGACGGCTTCCGACGCGCCCGCCGACGAGTCGACGCCCAGCGGCTCCGCCGACCCGTCCGGGGCGGCCACCGCGACGCCGGACCAGCCGGCCGACGGACCCACCGGCCAGTCGACGAACGAAACGACGAACGAGCCGACCAAGGAGCCGGCCACCGAGCCGACGAAGCAGCCGACCGTCAAGCCCGGCCAGGACATCGCCGGGGGGACCGACCTCGCGGCCCTTCAGTGCAACACGGTCTACTCGATCCAGGGCACCGACCCTCGGAACATCTGGTCGGTCAACACCGGCACGGGAGTGCAGTCCAGCGTCGGCAGCTTCACGATCGCCGGTGCGTCCCAGAACCTCAACGGTCTCGGCATCTCGGCCGACGGCGAGAAGGTCTTCGGCATCCTGCCGGCCAACTCCGGCACCGGCCGCTCCGTCTACCTGCACACCCGGTCGAGCGGGGCCACCTCGCTCCTCGGTGCGGGAATGGCGTCCGCCGCGGTGACCCACGGTGCGGTCAACCCGGCCAATGGCTTCTACTACTACGGCGGCCTCACCGGCAGCACCCTCAACGTCTACGGCTTCAACACCACGACCAACTCCTCGATCGGGCTGGTGGCCAGCGGCACGATCACCAACGGCGGGGCGAACGGCGACTGGGCCTTCGACGCCCAGGGCAGCCTCTACGTGGTGGCCGGCAACTCCGGCAACAACCCCATCTCGGTGATCAACCAGGCCATCCCGACCACCACGCAGGCGACCCCGGTCGCGATCACCGGCACCCTGCTGGCGACGTCGACCGCACCCGCGGCGATCAACGGGATCGCGTTCGGCGGCAACGGCTTCCTCTACATCGCGAGCGGCGCGATCATCTACCAGATCAACCCGACCAGCGGTGCCACCGTCTCGCAGGCCAACCTCTCGCAGACGGGCTCGGTCGACCTGGCGTCCTGCGCCGTGCCGAGCACGGTCGAGGTGCGCAAGAACCTCCCGGGCGGACGCTTCACCGCCACCGACCAGGCCACCCTCTCGATCAGCGGCGGCGGGCTCGCCGCGGCCGTGACGGCCACCACGGCCGGCACCGACACCGGCATCCAGAGCGACCCCACCGAGACGGCCGGTCCGGTGCTCGCGGTCAACGGCACCACCTACACCGTCTCGGAGTCGGGCGCCGGCACCGCCGCCGCGGCGTACACGTCGAGCTGGGCCTGCGTGAACACGACCAGCGGGACCACGCTGGCGTCCGGGACGGGGACGAGCGGCACCGTCACCGTGCCGGCAGGGACCGCGACCGCGACGGTGCTGTGCACCTTCACCAACGTGCTCAAGCCGCAGGACTTCGGCGACGCCCCGGCGTCGTTCGGCACCACCTCGGCCACGAGCGGGCCGCGGCACCTGATCAGCGGCTACAACTCCGTGGCGCACACCGCCACGCTGATGCTCGGGTCTCAGATCGACGACGAGACCGACGGCGTCCCGACCGTGGGGGCGACCGGCGACGACGCCGCAGGCACCGACGACGAGGACGCCCTGCCCAACCTGAGCCTGGCCTCCGGCGCGACCACGGCCTCCGCGACCGTGCCGCTCGTCAACACCACGGGAGCCGCGGCCACGCTCTACGGCTGGGTGGACGCCAACAGCAACGGCACCTTCCAGGCCTCCGAGGCCGCGACCGCTTCGGTGCCCAACGGCGCCACCAGCGCGACCCTCAGCTGGACCGGGCTGACCGCTGCGGTCGACGGCGCCCAGCCGGTGGTCCGGCTGCGGCTCACCTCGGCGACCCTCACCGACACCCCCGGCACTCCTGCTCTCGACGAGCGGTCGCAGGGCACCGCGTCCGACGGCGAGGTCGAGGACTCCCTGGCCTCCGTGGCGACCACCCTGCCGAGCGACTGCGCCAACCCGTTCGTCGAGACCTTCGGCGCCGGTGCGGGCCGGGCCTCGGCGGCCACCGGCCAGACGACGTACACCTACCAGGCCGCGGGCACGATCGTGGCCGCCGGCAACTACGCGCTGGTGCCGGGGATCACCCCGGCGACCGAGGGAGCGCTGTGGCACGCGGGTGCCGACCACACTCCCGCGGACACCAACGGGCGCCTCATGCTCGTCAAGGGGTCCACCGCGGGCACGTACTTCTCGAAGACGTTCACCGGCCTGCAGACCGGCAGCACCTACGACTTCAGCGCCTGGCTCGCCAACGCCAACAGCATCGGCTCCGCGGTCGTGCCCAACGTCACGTTCCGGATCGTCAACCCCGCGACGAGCGCGGTGCTGGGCTCCGTCTCCACCGGCAACATCTCCAACAAGGCGAGCCTGGTGTGGGAGCGGTACGCCCTCTCCTTCACCGCGACCCAGGTCACGGTGCGCTTCGAGATGGTCAACAACGCGGCCGCCGGCACGGGCAACGACCTGGCCATCGACGACGTGGCGATCACGCCCGTCTGCGAGTACGGCGACGCGCCGGACAGCTACGGCACCCTGCGGGCCAGCGGTGGGCCGGTGCACGGTCGCGGGGCCGGGCTGCGGCTGGGCGGCACGATCGACTACGAGGGCGACGGCCAGCCCGGCGCGGCCGCCAACGGCGACGACACCAGCGGCACCGACGACGAGGACGGCGTCGCGGCGCCGATCACCGTGACCGCCGGACAGACCACGACGGTCCAGGTCTCGGCCACCAACACCACGGCCACCGCCGCGACGCTCGCGGGGTGGATCGACCTCAACAACAACGGGACCTTCGAGACCGGTGAGCGCCAGACCATCGCGGTCCCGGCCTCGTCCGGCACGGCGAACTACTCGCTCGTCTTCCCGCAGCCGAGCGTCGCCGGCAACACCTACGCGCGGTTCCGGCTGTTCCCGGGCACCGTCGCGACCCCGCTGCCCACGGGCTCGGCCACCGCGGGTGAGGTCGAGGACTACGCGGTCACGGCACTCACCACCTCGCTGTCGGTCGCCAAGACCTCCGACGCCACCGCGAGCAGCAAGCCGGGCGACACCGTCCACTACACCGTCACGCTGACCAACACCGGCACCGGCGCCTTCACCGTCGCCAACCCCGCCCGGCTGGTCGACGACCTCACCGGCGTGCTCGACGACGGCACCTACCAGTCCGACGCGGCGGCGACCGTGGACGGCAGCCCAGTCTCCGCCCCGACGTACGCCGCACCGCGGATCTCGTGGTCGGGCCCTCTGGCCGCCGGCAAGTCCTTGGTGGTCCGCTACTCGGTCGTGCTCAAGGGCGGTGGCGACGGACACGTGCGCAACACCGCGTTCGCGCCTCCGACGTCGACGTCGATCCCGACCCCCGACTGCTCGGCACCGGGACCGGTGCCCTGCGACACCGAGCTGTTCGAGCTCCCGAAGCTGACGATCGCCAAGACGGCCAACCGCGCCGCCATGGGCGCGGCCGGCCAGACGATCACCTACACGGTCACGGTCACCAACACCGGGCTCGGCGACTTCACCGCCGGCCACCCGGCGACGTTCGTTGACAACCTGAGCGCCGTGCTCGACGACACCCTGCCGCTCGCGGCCGGTGGCATCACCGCCAGCCGCGGGACGGCGACGTTCACCTCGCCGAACCTCTCGTGGTCCGGCACCCTGCCCGCCGGCCAGTCGGCGACGATCACCTACACGCTGACCTACACCGGCGCGGGCAACCACCAGCTCGACAACCAGGCCTGCATCCCGCTGGTCGAGGCGGCGAACCCGGCCGACACCTGCCGGACGGTCTCGGTGCCCGGCTCGGCGCTGCGCCACCACAAGAGCGTCAACCCGGCCTCCGGGACGTCGGTCGACGCCGGCCAGGTGCTCACCTACACCCTGACCTTCGAGAACGTCGGCAGCGCTGCGGCGGTCGTCGACGCCACCGACGACCTCTCCGACGTGCTCGACGACGCCCAGCTGGTCGGCGCCCCGGTTGCCGGAGCCGGCCTGACGGCGACCGTCGTCGGCACCGACCTCGAGATCACGGGCAACGTCGCGGCCGGCCAGACCCGGACCGTGACCTACCAGGTGCAGGTCCGGCCCTGGGCCGCCCAGGTCAACCACCTGCTCGTCAACGTGCTCGCCTGCGAGCCGGGGGAGCCCGCGCCCTGCGCACCCGAGATGACCACGAACCCGGTCCGGCACCTCGCGCTGACCAAGACGTCCAACGCAACGGCCGACAGCAAGCCCGGCGACCTCGTCACCTACACCGTCACCGCGACCAACGACGGCCCCGGTGACTGGACGGCCGTCGACCCGGCCACCCTCGTCGACGACCTCACCGGCGTGCTCGACGACGCAACCTACGACGGCACGACGGTCGTGTCGAGCGGTTCGACGTCGTACGCCGCACCGCGGCTCACGTGGACCGGTGCGCTCGCGCACGGCAACACCGTGACCATCACCTACTCCGTCACGCTCAAGGGCGGTGGCGACGGCAACGTCGACAACGTCGTCTGGCAGCCCGGTCCGGGCGCCCCCGGCCCGACCCCGAACTGCTCGACCTCGCCGCTGCCCTGCGCCGAGCACGGGTTCGACCTGCCCAAGCTGATCCTCACCAAGGCCGCCGACAAGGCCCAGGTGACGGCGACCGGCCAGACGGTCACCTACACGATCACGGTGACCAACCCCGGTCCGGGCAGCTACACCAACGCGCACCCGGCCTTCTTCCTCGACGGCCTGGCCGACGTGCTCGACGACGCCGAGCTCGTCCCTGGTTCGATCACCGCGTCCACCGGCACGACTCAGTTCGCGAGCCCGCTCCTGGCCTGGGGCGGCGTGCTCACCGCCGGGCAGTCGGCGACCATCAGCTACACGGTGACCTACCGCGCCACCGGCAACCACGTCCTCGACAACACGGCCTGCGTGCCCGCTGTCGAGGCGCGTACGCCGGCCGAGCGCTGCGGCAGCGCCCACGTGGTGGGCTCCTCGCTCACGCACGCCAAGTCGGTCAGCCCGGCCTCGGGGACTGCGGTCTCCGTGGGGCAGGTACTGACCTACACGCTGACCTTCGCCAACACCGGCACCGTGCCGGCCGAGGTCAACACGCACGACGACCTGTCGGGCGTGCTGGACGACGCCACCCTGGTGGCCGGCTCGATCACCGCCGGCGCGGGGCTGACGGCGACGCCGTCGGGCAGCAACCTGAACATCACCGGCACGGTCCCGGCCGGGGCGACCCGGACGGTGACCTACCAGGTCACGGTGAAGCCGTTCGCCCAGCAGGGCGACCACGTCCTCACCAACGCGTTGGCCTGTGAGCCGGGCGACCCCACGCCGTGCGCCCCCCAGACGACGACCAACCCCGTCGCTCACCTGGCGATCGACAAGTCCTCGAACCGGACCGTCGACAGCAAGCCCGGCGACACCATCACCTACACCGTCACCGCGACCAACGACGGCCCCGGCGACTTCACCGCCGGCTCCCCGGCCTCGGTCGTCGACGACCTCACGGGCGTGCTCGACGACGCGACCTACGGCAACGACGCAGCCTCCAACCGCGGCGCCGCTCCGACGTACGCCGCCCCGCGGATCACCTGGGTGGGTGCGCTGGCCCACGGCGACACCGTGACGATCACCTACACGGTCGTGCTCAAGGGCGGCGGCGACGGTGTCGTCCGCAACACCGCGTGGCAGCCGGTCGACCCGGGCAACCCCGGCCCGACCCCGGACTGCGCGGTCACCACGCGACCCTGTGACACCGAGTCGTTCACCCTGCCCAAGCTCACGCTGGCCAAGTCCGCCAACCGCGCCAACCTGCCCGCGACCGGGCAGACCATCACCTACACGGTCGTCGTGAGCAACCCGGGCCCGGGCAGCTACACCGCCGCCCACCCGGCGACGTTCAGCGACGACCTGTCCGAGGTCATGGACGACGCGACGGTGGGCGCGGTCAACGCGACCGTGGGCAGTGCCTCGATCACCGGCACGACCCTGTCCTGGACCGGCGTGCTGGCGGCCGGGCAGTCGGCCACGATCACCTACACCTTCACCTACCGGGCCACCGGCAACCGCGTGCTCGACAACACGGCCTGCATCCCGGCCTCGGAGGCCCAGGTGCCGGCGGACGCCTGCGACACCGTCTCGGTGCCGGGCTCCGGCCTGGTGCACCGCAAGTCGGTGAGCCCGGCCTCGGGCACGCCGGTCGAGGTCGGTGACGTGCTCACCTACACGCTGACCTTCGACAACACGCTCGGGACCACGGCCGCGACCGTGAACACCAGCGACGACCTCTCGGCGGTCCTGGACGACGCGACCCTCGTGGCCGGCTCGATCAACGCCGGCGCGGGACTGACGGCCACCCCGGCGGGCAACAGCCTGAACATCACCGGAACAGTCCCGGCCGGGGCGACCCGGACGGTGACCTACCAGGTCACGGTGAAGCCGTTCGCCCAGCAGGGCGACCACGTCCTCACCAACGCGCTGGCCTGCGAGCCCGGGGAACCGGCGCCGTGCGCGCCCGAGACGACGACCAACCCGGTCGCGCACCTGGTGATCGACAAGTCCTCCAACCGGACCGTCGACAGCAAGCCCGGCGACACCATCACCTACACCGTCACTGCCACCAACGACGGGCTCGGTGACTTCACCGCTGCCGACCAGGCGTCGGTGGTCGACGACCTGACCGGTGTGCTCGACGACGCGACCTACGGCAACGACGCCACCTCCGACCGTGGCGCCGCACCGACGTACGCCGCTCCGCGGATCACCTGGGTGGGTGCGCTGGCCCACGGCGACACCGTGACGATCACCTACACCGTCGTGCTCAAGGGCGGCGGCGACGGTGTCGTCCGCAACACCGCGTGGCAGCCGGTCGACCCGGGCAACCCCGGCCCGACCCCGGACTGCGCGGTCACCACGCGGCCGTGCGACACCGTGTCGTTCGACCTGCCCAAGCTCGTGATCACCAAGGACGCCAGCAGGACCGAGCTCAACGCCACCGGCCAGACGGTGACCTACACGATCACGGTGACGAACGCCGGCCCCGGCAACTACACCGCCGGGCATCCGGCAGCGTTCAGCGACAACCTGTCCGACGTCGTGGACGACGCCGAGGTGGGACCGGTCAACGCCTCGACCGGCACCGCCACGTTCGTGAGCCCGCTGCTCGTGTGGACCGGTGCGCTGAACGCGGGCCAGTCGGCGACCATCACCTACACGGCGACCTACCGCGCCACCGGCAACCGCGTGCTCGACAACACAGCCTGCATCCCGGTGGCCGAGGCGCAGGTCCCGGCCAACGCCTGCGACAGCGCCCACGTGGTCGGCTCGTCGCTGACGCACGCCAAGTCGGTGTCGCCCGCGTCCGGTACGCCGGTCGAGGTCGGCGACGTCCTGACCTACACGCTGACGTTCACCAACACCGGCACCGTGCCGGCGGACGTCAACACGCACGACGACCTGTCGGGCGTGCTCGACGACGCCACCCTGGTGGGCGGCTCGATCACCGCCGGCGCGGGACTGACGGCCACCCCGGCGGGCAACAGCCTGAACATCACCGGCACCGTTCCGGCCGGGGCGACCCGGACGGTGACCTACCAGGTCACGGTGAAGCCGTTCGCCCAGCAGGGCGACCACGTGCTCCAGAACGCGCTTGCGTGCGAGGCGGGCGACCTCACGCCGTGTGCCCCGGAGACGACGACCAACCCGGTCGCGCACCTGGTGATCGACAAGTCCTCCAACCGGACCGTCGACAGCAAGCCCGGCGACACCATCACCTACACCGTCACTGCCACCAACGACGGGCTCGGTGACTTCACCGCTGCCGACCAGGCGTCGGTGGTCGACGACCTGACCGGTGTGCTCGACGACGCGACCTACGGCAACGACGCCGCCTCCGACCGCGGCGCCGCACCGACGTACGCCGCCCCGCGGATCACCTGGGTCGGTGCGCTGGCCCACGGCGACACCGTGACGATCACCTACACCGTCGTGCTCAAGGGCGGCGGCGACGGTGTCGTCCGCAACACCGCGTGGCAGCCGGTCGACCCGGGCAACCCCGGCCCGACCCCGGACTGCGCGGTCACCACGCGGCCGTGCGACACCGTGTCGTTCGACCTGCCCAAGCTCACGGTGGCCAAGTCCGCGGACCACGCCGCCCTGCCGGCCACGGGCCAGACGGTCACCTACACGGTGGTCGTGAGCAACCCGGGTCCGGGCAGCTACACCGCCGGCCACCCGGCGACGTTCAGCGACGACCTCTCGCAGGTCCTCGACGACGCCACCCTCGGCCCGGCCCCGATCACGGCCACGACCGGCACGGCGTCCGTCACCGGCACCACGCTCTCGTGGAGCGGCGTCCTGGCGGCCGGGCAGTCGGCGACCGTCACCTACACCGTCACCTACCGGGCCACCGGCAACCACGTCCTCGACAACACCGCGTGCATCCCCGCGGCCGAGGCGCAGGTGCCGGCGGACGCGTGCGACAGCGTGTCGCTGCCAGGCTCGGGCCTGGTGCACCGCAAGTCGGTGAGCCCGGCGTCCGGTACGGCGGTGGAGGTCGGTGACGTGCTGACCTACACGCTCACCTTCGACAACACGCTCGGGACCACGGCGGCGACCGTCGACACCAGCGACGACCTGTCCGGTGTGCTCGACGACGCCACCCTCGTGGCCGGCTCGATCACCGCCGGGGCTGGACTGACGGCGACCCAGGCGGGCAACAGCCTGGACATCACCGGCAGCGTGCCCGCCGGCGCGACACGGACGGTGACCTACCAGGTCACGGTCAGGCCGTTCGCCCAGCAGGGTGACCACGTCATCACCAACGCCCTCGCGTGCGAGGCGGGTGAGCCGGCGCCGTGTGCCCCGGAGACGACGACCAACCCGGTACGCCACGTGGTCCTCACCAAGGTGAAGACCTCGCCGGCCACACCGGACACCGGCGACACGGTCACCTACACGCTGACGGCGCAGAACGACGGCGCCGGCGACTGGACCGTGGCCGACCCGGCGTCGTTCGTCGACGACCTGACCGGCGTGCTCGACGACGCGACGTGGAACAACACAGCGACGGCCTCGTCCGGTTCGGTGTCGTTCGCGACCCCGCAGCTCACCTGGTCGGGCGCGCTCGCGCACGGCACCACGGTGACGGTGACCTACGGCGTCACCGTGACCAACCAGGGCGACCACGAGCTGCGCAACACCGCGTCCGTGACCGGCTGCCTGCTCGCGGAGTGCACGCCGCCCACCGTCGTCACCCCGCTGCCGCACGTCGTACCGAACAAGACGTCCACGCCGGGGACCGGCCAGCCGGTCCAGCCGGGCGACCTCATCGCCTACACGCTGACGTGGACCAACGACGGCACGGCGCCCGGCGTGGTGGACAGCACCGACGACCTCACCGGCGTGCTCGACGACGCCGTGGTGGTCACCGAGCCGACCAGCTCCGACCCGGCGGTGACGGCGACCCGGACCGGCGCGACCCTGCGGGTCGTCGGACCGATCGCCGTCGGCGCCACGGTCACGGTGACCTACCAGGTCAGGGTCAAGCCCTCCGGCCAGCACGGCGACAACCACGTCGCCAACGTGCTGACCCAGGACACGCCGCAGGTGACCTGCCCGCCGTTCCCGTGCACGCCCGTGCCGCCGACCGGGACCACGCACCCGGTCGGTGACCTCGACGACTGGAAGACCGTCGACCCGGCCGTCGGGACCCCGGTCAAGGCCGGTCGCCGGCTGACCTACACGCTGCACTTCGCCAGCGTCGGGGCCGGCCCGGTCAAGGTGGCCCGTGAGGACGACCTCAGCGGCGTGCTCGACGACGCCACGCTGATCGGTACGCCGATCTCGTCCTCGCCGGCCCTCGCCGTCACCGGCCCCACGGCCGGGCGGCTGGCGATCACCGGCACGCTGCCGGCGGGCGCGACCGCAACGGTGACCTACACCGTCCAGGTCAAGCCCGACGGCCAGCGCGGCGACGACGTGCTTGCCAACTTCCTGGTCGACCCGGGCCAGCAGCCACCGGCCTCGTGCTCCGTCGGGACCCCGAAGGCGGGCACTTCGGGACCCGACTGCACCTCCAACGTCATCCGGCCCCTGCAGTTCGACCTCCGGCTCGACAAGAAGGTCGTGTCGGACACCACGGTCGAGGTGGGCGACAAGGTCACCTACCGGCTCGACGTCCTCAACCACGGTCCCGACAAGGCGCCGGCCCCGATCGTCGTCCGCGACCCGCTGCCCGCCGGGCTCGAGCTGGTCTCGGCGCACGGCAGGGGCTGGGACTGCAAGGTCAAGAGGGCGGCGGACCTGGTGGTCTGCCACCGCGACCGCGACCTCGCTGCAGGGAAGAAGGCACCCCCGCTGTTCGTGGTGGCCAGGGTCGCCGCGGGCGCCTCGGGCCAGATCGTCAACAAGGCCAAGGTGAAGGCTGCGGGCGACGTGTCGCCGGCCAACAACCGGGACAACGCACCGGTCTCGGTGTCGGCGGCGGTGCCCGAGCTGCCGCACACGGGCTTCCGGATCAGGGTGCCGTTGGTCCGGTTCGAGTGGTGACGATGAGGCGGATGGCCGCGCTGCTGGCGGCCGGGGCGGTGCTGGGCGGCGTCACAACCGGTCCGGCGGCCCCGGCCGGCGGCCACGGCGGCCACGGCGGCCACGGCCGCGCCGGCCGCCGCCTCCGGTCCCGCGGCCTGCCCGACGCCGGTCCGGCCGTTCACGCCGACGTCGATCACCATCCCGCGCGTGGTCGGCCCCACCCGGGTGCTGGCGCTGGGCCGGGACCGGAACGGCGTGCCGAAGACGCCGCCGCTCACCGACCGGGGCAAGTGGGAGTTCGGCTGGGACAAGCAGTCGCACATCCGCGCCGGCAGCCCGAAGGGCGTCGTACGGCTGACCGCGCACACCTATCCCCGCGACGGTTCCTACGGGCTGGCCCTGGGCAACCGGCTGCTCACGAAGCTGCGCCTCGGCTCGACGCTGCTCGTGTCCGGCCGCGAGGGCAGGCACATGTGCTATCGGGTGTCCAAGCGGCTCAACGTCCGCGCGGAGCAGTCCGTGCCGGCGTACTACGACTCGGACGGGCGGCCGCTGCTGGCCATCCTCGTGTGCTCGGGAGTACGGCGCGGACCGGGCGACTGGAGCCACCGGACGATCTGGTTCGCGAAGCCGGTCACGGACTCCGCCACCAGCTGACTGGTCCAGACCGGAGGCCCCTTCGGGCCGCTCCCGCGTCATGTCTGGCCTCGTGCGTCGTTCAACTTTCAACACACGACGACTGGGGGGTCATGCGTAGTGCTGAGTCATGCACAGGCAATGGAGGTCGCCAAGCGGTTCAACCCGCCTCTGGGACGGACGTACTGGTTCTCGAACGACGGGTCCCTGCTCAGCGGGGCGGAGACGCAACGCGCCGTGGCCGCGCAGAGGGGCGAGGTCTACGTCTGCCATCGTCCGGAGGCCGGTGGAGCTGTCGAGGTCGCCCGGGTCTCGACGGAGGAGCTCGAGGCCGGCGCGGAGCCGGAGTTCGGGGTGCCCTGGTGACACTTGGTCTCAGCTGGTCTCGAGCAGCACCGTGATCGGGCCGTCGTTGACCGACTCCACCCGCATGTCGGCGCCGAACGCACCGCGCTCGACGTGCGCACCGAGCCGCTCGAGCTCGTCGCACACGGCTTCGTAGAGGGGCTCGGAGACCGCCGCCGGCGCCGCCGCCAGCCAGGTCGGGCGGCGGCCCTTGCGGGCGTCGCCGTACAGCGTGAACTGGCTGACCACGAGGATCGGCGCGCCCACGTCAGAGGCGGACTGCTCGTCGCGGAGCAGGCGCAAGTCCCACAGCTTGCGAGCCAGCCAGGTCACTTCGGCGGGACCGTCGGAGTGGGTGACGCCGACGTAGGCGAGAAGGCCCGGCCCGGTGATCGACCCGACGGTCTCGCCATCCACCGTGACCGAAGTGCTCAGCACCCGCTGCACCACGGCTCGCATGTCTTCCAGCATCCCAGCCCGGGTGGGTGAACGCGGCATGGGGCAGTTTCACCGGGTACCCGGTGAAACTGCCCGTGACCGGCTGGAACTCCATCCGGTCAGGGCCAGTTTCTTGACGCCAGGCCCGAATAGATCGCTGGCATGAGCCAGGAATCCTCCACAGTGACCCCTCGGGCGCGGCTTTTGCACAGATCGGTTCTTGCCGCCAGCCGACCGACCCCGGCACAGATCAGTCTCGGCGGCATGGTTGTGGAGCTGATGACACCCAGCGGGCTGATCCTTCGTCGCGACGCGGTCGCGCTCGGGTACGACGACAAGTACCTGCGGCGCATGGTCACGAGTGGTCAGATCGTCCGCATTCGGCAAGGCGCCTACGCCAAAGCCGACACGTGGAGAGATCTCGACGACCGCGGCCGGCACCTGCTGCTGAGCGAGGCGGTCATGGCCCAGTACGACGACGACGTCGCTCTGTCCCATGGCAGCTCGGTGTTGAAGCTGGACGGCCCTGACTACGGTCTCGACCTCGCCAACGTCCACATCACCCACTTCGACGGAGGTGGGCGGCGAAGCGCGAAGGTCATCCACCACGAGGGCCGTTGCGGCGTCCTGGACATCACGCGTCGCGACGGTCACTGGCTGACCTCGCCGGCTCGGACCGTCCTCGACGTCGCCATTCAGTACGGGCTCGAGGTCGGCGTGGTCGTGGCGGACGACTTCATTCGCCGCAAGCTCACATCGACGGCTGAGCTCTGGCAGCTGTACGACGCGGTCAAGGACTGGCCCGGCGCGCTGATCCTCCGGCTCGTCATAGGCCTGGCGACCGGAAAGTCCGAGTCCGTCGGTGAGAGCCTGGGCTGGCTACTCTGCCGCAACCAGCGCCTGCCCCGACCCGAGCAGCAGTTCGAGGTCTTCCACCCTGACGGGAGGCTGGCCGGCCGGACCGACTGGGCCTGGCCGGACTATGGCGTGCTCGGTGAGTTCGACGGCCTGGAGAAGTACCACCGACTCCGTCGGCCAGGCGAGACCATCGAGCAGACCGTCATCCGCGAGAAGAAGCGTGAGGACCTGCTCCGGGAGCTGACCGGGTGGCGATGCATCCGCCTCATCTGGGTGGACCTCTTTCGGCAGGTACTCACGGCCCAGCGGATCCGTCAGGGTGTTGTTCCAAGCCCCTGCCACCGTCCTGACCCGACGAAACTTCCGCTGACCCGAAGGAGTTCCATCCGGTCAGGACCAGTTTCACCGGGTACCCGGTGAAACTGCCCCCGGGTCACGTCCTCAGGTACGTCGCAGCCAGACCGTGCCCTGGCGGGGACCGGCCGGCTCGTGGGCGACCTCGGTCAGTCCGGCCTCGGCGAGGAACGACGCCAGCTCGGCCCACGAGTGGCCGGGTACGTCGTGGTACTCCATGACCAGGGTCCGCACGCCCGCCCAGTCCTCCGGCCGGCTGCCGAGCACGATGGCGTACTCCGCGCCCTCGGTGTCGAGCTTGACGAGGTCGACCCGGCCACCGGCGTCGGCGACCACGCCGGCGAAGGTCCGGCACGGGACCGTGACCAGGCGCCCCCCGGGGCTGGTGAGCCCGTTGAGCGCGCTCGCGTGCACGTTGTCGGCGAGGCTCGAGGGTCCCGTCGTGGTCGGACACCGCGACGGCGTACGCCGTGACCCGGCCCGCCAGCCCGTTGTCCCGGACGTTGCGCTCCAGCCAGCGGGCCGTCGACGGGGATGCCTCGTAGGCGTGCACGGTGGCGCCGGGGAGCCGGGCCGCCGCCGCAAGGGAGAAGCAGCCGATCTGGGCGCCGATGTCGAGCACGACCGGGCGCTCCGGCAGCCCGGCGGCGAGCTCGTCCAGGCGGTAGGTGTCCTCGGCGAAGACCTCGTAGACGGGCACCCGCGCGCCGGCGTGGTTGGGGCAGGCGATCACGAGCCCGCCGCGGGTGCGGAACCGCAGCTCCTCGCGCCGCCACGGGGTCATCGCGGTGCCGAGGTCGGCCAGGACCCGGGGGCCGTTGGCGAAGCCGAGGGTCTGCCGGACCCGGCGCGCGGCCAGGGCGGCGGAGCGGCTCACCGGACACCCCGAGCCAGCACCCGCGAGCGGGCCGACGGGTCGTCTTCGGCCTCGTCGTTCTCGGCCTCGTCGCGCGGCCGGCTCTTGCGCGTTCCCATGTCGGCCGCGGCGAGCACGGACAGGGAGATCCCCATCCAGACGAACCGGTCCCACAGGCTGTTGGTGAGCATGCCGATCGCGGCGTAGCCCAGCGCGATGTAGCCGAGCCGGCGCAGCGGGCCGCTGCGGAGCACCGGCAGCACCCCGACTCCGAGCACGAGCAGGTAGCAGATCAGGCCGACCAGCCCGATGCCGATCCCGATCTCGAGGTAGATGTTGTGGGCGTCCAGCGCGGTGGCGTCGAAGCCGTTGCCGAGGACGGGATGGGCGAAGAACTTGTCCCACCCGTCTGCAGCGCCACCGTCCGCTCGTTGTCGGAGTACGACGTCGTCTCGTCCCCCTGCAGCCGCTCGATGACCGACCCGCTCCCGAAGCGGGACAGCATCCGGTCGCCCACGGCGACGAACGCGAGGGCGGCCGCGATCAGCAGGTACGCCGAGAGGAACGAGCGCTCCAGCAGCGGGTAGAGGAGCAGGATCATCGCGATCACGAGGGCCGCGGCCCGGCTGCCGCTCATGCTGATCGACGCCGCGCAGAACAGCGCCGCGACCATGGGCACCCACCGGTGCCGGCGCGGTGTCGCGTGGTAGAGGTGCACCAGCATCGTGCTGGCCACCAGGGCCGCGATGCCGAAGAAGTTGAAGTGGGTGGTGAGCCCGTCGAAGCGGTTGTTGAGCGCGCGGCCCTCCACCACGGCGTAGCAGGTGCTCACCACGTGCCCCGAGACGTAGGCCCAGGCCAGCGCCTCGACCAGGCGTCCCTGCGGGCGCCAGGCCAGGAAGAACAGCGGCAGCGCCACGGCCGCGGCCGGCAGCCGCAGGCCGTAGAGCAGCCCGAGGAGGGGCGTCGGCCCGATGGTCGCGGAGATCAGCACCATCGCGCTGACCCCCACGGCGCCCACCAGGAACAGCGCGGGGTAGCGACCCCGTCGCTGCAGCAGCGTCGGCAGCAGCAGGCCGGCGCCGACCAGCAGGAAGAGGTCGGAGAAGGTGACGAAGTCGGCGGTGGGGATCGGGCGGATGGAGTTCTGCGGGGCCGTGAACATCGCGAGCAGGACGAAGCCGGTGCCGAGGCGGTCCGGGCCCAGCACGACCACGAGGGTCACGACCACGGCGCACGCCAGGGCCGCCACCGCGCCGATCAGGCCCTTGGTGGACAGCGCCACCAGCCCGGCCAGCAGGACGATCGCCGCTGTGCCGAGGGTCCCGCGGCCGAGCACGGTCACTTCTTGCGGGCTCCGGCTTGCGAGGCGTCCTCGTAGTAGTAGTAGTAATACGAGTTGGCCGAGCGGCGCGGGATCATGTTGATCACGACCCCGAAGACCCGCGCCCCGACGTTCTCCAGCCGGGTCACGGCCTCGCGCAGCTGGTCGCGGGTGGTCTTGCCGTGCCGGGCGACGACGATCGCGCCATCGGTGGCGGTGGCGATGACGGCTGCGTCCGCGACGGGCAGCAGCGGCGGGGCGTCGACGATGACCATGTCGTAGTCGTCGCGGAGCCGCTTCAGCAGGTCGTGGGTGACCCGGGACTGGAGGATCTCGGTGGGGTTGGGCGGCTTCGGGCCGCTGGCCAGGAAGTTCAGCCCGCTCGCCTCGTGGACCTGGATCGCGTCCTCGAGCTCGGCGGTGCCGACCAGCACGCTGGTGAGCCCGATCGCACCGTCGAGATCCAGCAGACCGGCCACCCGCGGGCGGCGCAGGTCGCCGTCGACCAGCAGCACGTGGCGGCCGGCCTGGGCGAGCGCGACCGCCAGGTTGGCGGCGGTCACCGTCTTGCCCTCGCCGGGCACGGCGCTGGTGATGACCAGGCTGCGCGGCTGCTGCTCGAGGTCGAGGAACTGCAGGTTGGTCCGCAGCAGGCGGAAGGCCTCGGTGCGGGCCGCGAAGGCTCCCAGCTGGGTCAGCAGGGGACTCTTCTTGATCCCGCTGTCGAAGCCGACGCTCGCCAGCACCGGAGCGTTGCTGACCTCCTCGACGTGCTCGAGGGTGCTCACGGTGCGGTCGAGGACGTCGCGCGCCACGGCCAGGCCGATGCCGAGCACCAGCCCGATCAGCCCCGCCACCAGGAGGTTCAGCAGGGTGCGGGGGGTGACCGGGTCGGCCTGGTGGTCGGCCGGGTCGGTGACCCGGGCGATGATCTGGGAGCTCGTGGTGCCGGTCGGGGTCTCGACCTCGGCGAGGTAGTCGGCGAGGTTCGTCGACAGCGCTGTGTTGATCGTCTGCGCGACGGCCGGGTCGCGGTCGGTGACGGTGAGCTTGATCTGCGAGGTGCTGGGCACCACCTCGGAGTCGACCTTGTCGGCCAGCGTCCCGACGTCCAGGTCGAGGCCCAGCTCCGAGATGACCCCGTTGAGCAGGTCACCGCTGGTCGCCAGGTCGGCGTACGTCTCCATCCGCGTGGAGATGGCGTACGTCGCGGCGTAGTTGTCGGACGCGTCGCGCATGTTCGCCGAGATGAAGATCGTCGCGGTCGACTCGTACTGCTTGGTCGCGGTGAAGGTGTACGCCGCGCTGGCGCCCAGCGCGATGACGAACAGCAGTGCGATCGTCGTCCAGCGGCGTCTGAGCACCTGGATGATCTGCTTGAAGTCCACGGGGGGATGGCCTGCTTCTCATGGGGATCGGTCGACCGGAACAACGACCAAACTCGTGAGAGGGCACGTCTGATCTGCGGAAATGATGGGTCCGGCGACCGGTCTGGCAGCATGCCGCCCATGGCTGACCCGCTGCTGATCACCGTGGCCCCCACCGGCGCCGAGACCGCCAAGGCGGACTGTCCCCAGCTCCCGACCACGCTGGATGAGCTGGTGACGACCGCGAAGGAGTGCGAGGCCGCGGGGGCGGCGATGATCCACGTGCACATCCGCGACGCCGAGCACCGGCCCACACTGGACCTCGGCCGGCTCACCGACACGGTCACCGCGCTGCACGAGAACACCGACCTGGTGGTCCAGCTCTCGACGGGCGGGTCGGTGCACGACCCGCTCGACCTGCGGCTCAAGGTCCTCGACGCGGCCCCCGACTCGTGCAGCCTGACGATGGGCACGACCAACTTCGGCGACGACGTCTTCTCCAACCCGTGGCCGTTCATCAGCGAGCTCTACCAGCTCAGCCAGGAGCGCCACGTCGTACCCGAGTTCGAGCTGTTCGACCTCGGCCACGCGGCCGCGCTGCACCGCCTGCTGGACCGCTACGGCCTGCCGTACGGCGGCAAGGTGCACGTCGACTTCGTCATGGGCGTGCCCGGCGGCATGCCCGGCACCGCCGCCGCCCTGGTCGCCGGTGTCGCGGCCCTGCCCGACGCCGTCACGTCGTGGTCGGCCACCGGCATCGGCCGCAGCACGCTGAGCGTGATGCTCGCCTCGCTGGCCCAGGGCGGCCACCTCCGCGTGGGCATGGAGGACGTGCTGACGATCAGCAGGGGCGTGCCGGTGGAGTCCAACCGGCAGCTGGTCGACCGCGCGGTAGACGCCGGCCGGGTCGCCCAGCGCACGCCGATGACCACCGCCGAGGCTCGGGCGTTGCTGGGCCTCGCGGCCTGATCCTCCTCTCTAGTCGCGGACCTTCTTGGTCGGCGGGCTGGCCCGTGGCACGGACAGGTAGCCCGGAAGGCTCACCGACACCAGCACCTTGATGCGCTTGCCGGCCATCGGTCCCTGGATCTTGTAGGTCGCGCCCGTCGCGCCCTTGATCCTCTTGGTCCCGGCGTACCAGACGTAGCGCAGCGTGGCCCCCGCCGGGCAGTCGACGAGCTTCGCGGTCAGCTTCTTGCCGACCTTCGCCCGGCCCTTCAGGTCCACGGTGCACTGGTTGGCGCCCAGGGATGCGGCGGCCACAGGGGCGGTCCCGAGGCTGGCACGGGTGACCGGGTGGTAGCCGGGCTTGCTGCCCGTCACCGCCACCGTGACGACCTTGCCGACGTCGCCGGCGCGGACCGCGTAGGTGGCGCCGGCCGGGACCTGGGGCGCGCCGTCGACCCGCCACTCGTAGGCGAGCGACGTCCCGGGGTCCCAGGCCCCGGCGGTGGCCGTCAGCGTCTCGCCGAAGGTGGGCGCGCCGCCGATGGTCGGCACCGGCGAGAGGGTGAGGTCACCCAGCGCCACCGCCGCCGTCGGCACCGACTCCTTGATCACGGTGGCGTAGCCGGCCTTGGTGCCGGTCACCTTCACCGTGATCACCTTGCCGACGTCCCCGGGGACCGGCGTGTAGCCACTTCCAGTCGCCTCGGCGATGTCGGCACCACCGGCGGTCCACTGGAAGGTGAGAGCGACGCCCGCGTCCCACGTGCCCGCGGTGGCGGTCAGCGGCTGGCCGACCGTCGCGGCGCCGCTGACGGTGGGCGTCGGCGTGGCCGTCTGGTCGCCCACGACCACGGCGAGGGTCGGGAGCGACTCCGTCGTGACGGGGTCGAACCCGGTCTTGGTGCCGGTCACCTTGACCGTCACGACCTTGCCGACGTCCGCCACCACGGGGGTGTACGTCGTCGTGGTGGCGCCCCCGGCGTCGGTGCCGCCGACGGTCCACTGGTAGGTCAGCACCACGCCGTCGTCCCAGGTCCCGGGCACCGCGGTCAGCGGCACGTCCACCTTCGGGGTGCCGGTGATGGTCGGCGTCGGCGTACCCGTCTGGCCACCCGGCAGGACCGGGGAGGTCGAGTGGGCGGACGTCTTGGTGACGTCGGTGTAGCCGGGCTTGTGCCCGGTGACCTTCAGCCCGATCGACGCGCCGATGTCTGCGACGACCGGCGTGTAGGTCGGACCGGTCGCGCCCGCGAGGTCGGCGCCGTCGGCGGTCCACTGGTAGGTGAAGGTGACGCCCGCGTCCCAGGTGCCGGTGACCGCGGTCAGCGGCACGCCGACCTGGGCGGCCGCGCCGGTGATGTCCGGGTCGCCCGTGACGGTCAGCGTCCCGGCGGCCACGGTCCCGGTGGGCGCGGACTCCTTGGTGACCGACTCGTAGGTGGGCCGGGTGCTGCTGACCCGGAACGTCATCTTCCTCCCGAGCTCGGCCTGGGTCAGGTCGAAGGTCAGGCCGATGGCGCTCTCGATCGCGATGCCGTCCGCGAGCCACTGGTAGGCCTGCGCGGTCCCGGCGTCCCAGACACCCGGGTCACCGGTGAGGGTGGCCCCGACCTGCGGGGTTCCGCTGATCGTCGGCGTGGGCTGCAACGTCTGGGCCAGGCCCACGATCGTCTTGCCGGGGCTGGTCTTGACGACCGTCGTGTACCCGGGCCGGGTGCTGGTGACCTCGTAGGTCAGCACCTGGCCGATCTGCTCGACCGTCGGCGTGTAGCCGGTCGCCGTCGCACCGACGATCTCGACGCCGTCGGCGTACCACTTGTTGGTCTTCGTGGTCGAGGCGTCCCAGGTGCCCTGCACCCCGACGGACGACGTGAGGGCCCGCGGCGTGCCGGTGATGGAGGGCGTCGGCTGGAGGGTCTGCGTGCCCGGGTCGACCGCTGCGCTCACCGCGCTGGTCCTGATCACCGCCGGGATGCCGGGCTTGGTGCCGGTGACCGTGATCGTCAGGGTCTGGCCGAGCTGCGCGGCGGTCGGGGTGAACGCCACCGCGGTGCCGCCGGTCGCGATGTTCACGCCGTTGGCCTGCCACTGGTAGGTCAGCGCGACCCCGTCGTCCCAGGCACCCGGCGAGGCGATGTAGGAGACGCCCACCTTGGGTGTTCCGGTCAGGACCGGCGTCGGCGTCAGGGTGAGCGGGTCGCCGGCCGCGACGGGCGCGGTGACGGGGCTGGTCTTGCTGAGGGTCGTGTAGCCGGCCTTGGTGCCGGTGACGACGACGTCCAGGGTCTGCCCGGCCTGGGTGGCGACGGACGGGATGTACATCGGGGCGGTGCCGCTCGCGGCGACGTTGGTCCCGTTGGCCCGCCACTGGTAGGTGAACACGGTGCCCGGCTCCCACGTGCCCGGGTCGACGACGAGCCGCGTTCCGCCGACCTTCGGCGTGCCCGAGATGCTCGGGAGGGTCCCGGCCATCTGGGTGGCCCGGACCCCGAGCGGCGGTAGGTGGGGCTGGTCGCGGACGTGGTGTTGAGACCCGCCTGCTTGCCGGTCACCTGCAGGGTGACCGGGAAGCCCAGGACGTCGACGGTGGGGGTGTACGTCGCGCCGGTGGCGCCGGGGACGGGGGTGCCGTCGATGAGCCACTGGTACGTGAACGACGTGCCGGCCGCCCAGCCGCTGGTGTCGGCCGTGAGGGGCGTGCCCACCGTCGGCGTACCGCCCGTGATCGCGGTGACCGCGGGCGTGATCGGGCTCCGGCCCAGCACGTTGGTGGCGGTGCAGTCCAGGCAGGTGCCGCCGAGGGTGGCGGCTCGCGCGATGCCCTCGAGCTTCCCGTTGCCCTCGACCGGGTTGACGGTGAACGGAATGGTGATGTTGGCGGTCGCGCCCAAGGCGGTCGCCGGCACCGCCCAGGTGAGCGTGGCGCCGTCCTGGGTGACGCCGGTCGGCAGGACGCCGACGGTGGCGTCGTCCAGGAGGTCGGTCGCGTCGAAGGTGATCGTCGTGCCGACGGGCATGGCGACCTTGCCGGTGTTGCGGGCGGAGAGGGTGTAGTCCACGGCGCTACCGGCGCCCAGCACACCGGTCGGACCGGCGAGGTTGAGGTTGAACCTCACCGGCCAGGCCGGCTTGCCGCTGACGAACCACCACGCCTGGAAGAACGCGGTGAGGTCGCGGCCGGAGATGCTCTCGGCCATCGCCTGGAACGCCGCGGTGCGCCGGCCGGTGATCTGGCCGCCGCCGTACGTCGCCTGGTACTGCCGCATCAACGTCTCGAAGTCGGCGGCCCCGATCGCGGTGCGCAGCGCCCCGAGGGACATCGCGCCCCGCTGGTAGACCTGCGACCCGAAGAGCTGGTTGCCGTTGGTCATGGCGGCGGAGGGGATGGTGAACGTGCTGGAGCTCGCGCTCGTGTTGTTCCAGAGGGTGTAGATCGCCTGCTCGGTCGTGGTGCCGGTGGTGCCGGAGCCCTCGTAGGCGAACTGCGGCGGCGCGTAGGTCGCCGGCCCCTCGTTGAGGGTGATGTCGTTCCAGTCGAACGGCGCGACGTTGTCACCCCACCACTGGTGCATGATCTCGTGGTAGAAGGATCCGCCCGCGACGTTGGGGAAGAACGGCCGGTCCTGGGTCTCCAGGGCGTAGTTGATGGTGCCGGGCACCACGTCGGTCACCACGCCGGTGCTGTTGCCCGGGTAGGGGCCGAACTTCGACTCGTAGAAGTCGAGGAGCGACTTGAACTGCGCCCGCGAGACCTGGGTGGTGTTCTGGTTGGCGACGGAGATGGCCGGGTCGATGAACGACCACTCGTGGATGGTGCGACCGCTGGCCAGGCTGATGTCGGACTCGTAGATGTCGTAGCGCCCGATGGAGATCATCGAGAGCTCGCTGGCCATCGGCTTGGTCTGGTTCCACACCCACGTGGTGCGGGTGCCGTCACCGTTGGGCGTCCTGGAGATCAGCTCACCGTTGCTGGCCACGCCGGCCGGGTAGGGCTTGCCGCCGGCGTTGGCGTAGTTGGACGTCTTGAGCATGGTGGGCGCGTCGATGGTGAACGTGTAGGTGGCCCTGTCGCGCGGCGTGTTGTTGTTGGGGAACAGCGTCATCGAGCCGACGGGCTGGTTGACGAACGTCGCGCCGTCGGTGGTGTTGTTCCAGCCCTCGGCCGAGCCGTCCGTGTCGAAGTGGATGACCGGGGCGCCGTGGGTGGTCACGACGGTGGTGAAGGCGCCGTCGACCGGCGTGGGCGGGGTGATGATCAGCTTGTGGTTGTCGACCAGGGCGCTGGTGGTGCTGCTGGTCTCGATGCGGCTGAAGGTGGCCGGGACCCCGTTGACGGTGACCGTGTCGACGTCGTACGTGGACGCGGCGAGGGTGCCCGTCGACCCCTGGAAGTCGAAGGAGTACGACGACAGTGGCGCGCCGGTCGTGGTCGCGTCGATGGTCGTCGTGGCGTTCGGGAGGTTGGTCGTGCCCACGGCGCCGTTGGCGAGCGCGGTGGTCACGTCCACGCTGAAGTTGATGTCGTAGTGGCTGACGTCGTAGCCGCTGTTGCCCTGGTTGGGGAACAGCGAGTCAGGCGGGCTGGCGGTCTGGCCGCCCGCCACCGGGTCGACGGCGTACGCCGGCGCGGCCACCACCGCTGTCACCGAGAGCGCCAGCGCGCCCACGACCACGCCTGCCAGGAAATTGCCGACGGTGCGACGAGCCACGTGCGTCTCCCTCAGTGACCCCGCGACGCGGCCCCTCCCTCAAGGTGCCGGACATGGTGAACCTAGTGATCCGCAGGCACTTCCCGACAGGGTTCCGCGGACTTGTCTAGCGGACCTTCCGCGTGGGCGAGCTGACGCGCTCAGCCGGGACGTACCCGGGTGCGCTCACCGTCACGTGGACGCTGATCCGCTTGCCGAGCTTGGACCGTTTGAGCTTGTACGTCGCCGTGGTGGCGCCGCCGATCGGCCTGCTCCTCACGAACCATTGGTAGCTCGTGACGGTTGCGGCCGCCGGGCAGCCGGTGAGGCGCGCGGTGAGCTTCCGGCCCACCTTCGCCCTGCCGGTGATGTCCACCTGACAGGCGGCCGCGAAGGTCGCCGGGGTCACCGGCGGCGGGCCGGTGGGAGGGGGGCCGGTGGGCGGCGGGCCGGTCGAGGCCAGCGCACATGCGGTGCCGCCGGGTGTCGGAGCCGCGGGAGGCCACTCCGGCTTGTCGGCGTCGCAGAGCCAGTCCTGGAAGAACGCGGTCAGGTCCTGTCCGGAGAGCTGCTCGGCCAGCGCGATGAGGTCCGTCCACAGCTTCGTCTGGCCCGTGTAGTCGGTCTGCCACTTCTTGATGAGCTGGAAGAACGCCGGGTCGCCGATCGTCGCGCGCAGCGCCTCGTAGGTCATCGCGCCCCGCTGATACGACTGCGAGCCGAACAGCTGCTGGGTGGACGTCATCCCGGACGGAGGGACCGACCAGTCGAACTGAGGGTTGTTCCACAGGTTGAAGTACGTCGTCTGGGTGTTGCCGCTGAGCCTCGTCGGCGCCCAGGTGGCCATGCCCTCGTTGACCCACAGCCCGTTCCAGTCCGCCGGTGCGACCGCGTCGCCGTACCACTGGTGGGCGAGCTCGTGGACGAAGGTGTTCTGGCCGATGCTGCCGGGGAAGAAGGGCCGATCCTGGGTCTCCAGCGCATAGCCGGTGTTGAGGTCGTCCACGACGACGCCGGTGCTGTTGCCCGGGTACCGGCCGAACAATCCCTCGAGTGCGGTGAGGGTGGTCGAGAGCTGTGCGATGGCTGACGGAACCGACAGATCGGTGTCGACGAAGGACCACTGGGGGATGGTGCGGTTGTCGGAGAGGCTCACTGGGGTGGTGATGATCGTGTACTGGCCGATCGAGATCAGCGAGAGCTCGCTCGCCATGGGCAGCTCTTGGTCCCACACCCAGGTGCGTCGGGTGCCGTCCAACGTGTTGGACGTGAGCTCGCCGTTGGAGACGACCTCCAGCGAGTCGGGCACGGTCACGGTGAACGTGTAGGTCGCCTTGTCCTTGGGTGTGTTGTTGTTGGGGAAGCCCGTCATCGACCCGGTGGGCTGGTTGAGGAACGTTGCCCCATCAGAGGTCTTGATCCAGCCACCGATCGATCCGTCGTTGTCGAAGTGGGTGGTCGGGACCCCGCCGTAGTCGACGACCACGGTGAACGGGCCCGAGACCGGGTCGGCCGGTGTCACCACGAGCTTCCGCATGGGCGGCGGCTCAGTGCCGTTCGGGTCGGCTTGAAGGCGGTGGAACTCCGAAGCAGGGACTCCATCCACCATCACCGAGGTCACGGTGAGCCCCTCGAGGTCGAGGCCGAACGACGACAGCGGTTCGCCGGTGGTGGTCGCGCTGATCGTCGCCGTGGCGTCGATGGTGGACTGGCTGATCGGCACGGCCTGCGTCCACTCGATGTCGAGGTCATAGTGGCTGACGTCGTAGCCGCCGTTGCCCTGGTTGGGGAACAGCGAGTCGCCCGAGGTCAGCGGGCCGGCGATGGCGTCGGTGGAGTCGTCTCCGCCGAACGCCGGAGCGACCGCCAACCCCGCGGCCACGAGCACGCCACCCGACACCAGTGCTGCCACACGTCTCCCGAGACCTGCCACCACGACCTCCCATTCGCCGGCCGTCAACCTATTCCAGACGCGGCCCGGCGGGAAGGGCTCTCAGCGCACCTGGCCCGCGGGTGGCAGCTCGTCGATGGTCTCGGCGTTCTCCTGGTACCAGTCCTCGAACCGGTCGGTCTCGACCGCGTCGAAGAGGTCCGCCGTCTCGTCGAGGTCGAGCGTGACCACGCTGGCGCCGTCGATGGTCGGCGTGCCGGTGACCGGGACGGTCACGAACCGCATGTTGGCCGGCCGGATGCCGCGCGAGGAGATCGCGAGGGAGCGCATCTCGGACGGCGTGAACCCGTCGTCGACGGCGACGAACGACGCGAGCTCGGTGACCAGCCCGGTGAGCCGCACCGGGTTACCGAGGGTGCCGGCCGACGCGACCTTGTCGAGCATCGCGCGGAGCACGTTCTGCTGGCGCTGGATGCGGTCGAAGTCACCGCGGGGCATGCCGTAGCGCTGCCGCACGTAGGCGACCGCCAGGTCGCCCTCCAGGTGGAGCGGTCCCTTCTCCCACGTGTAGCCGTTGCGCGGGTCGGTCACCGCTTCCGGGACCACGACGTCGACGCCGCCCATCGCCGTGGTCATGTCGGCGAGGTGCTGGAAGTCGATGACGACGGCATGGTCGATGCGGAGGTCGCTGAGGCTCTCGACCACCTGGGCGAGCTCCTCGGGCCCGCCGTCCGAGAACGACGCGTTGATCTTGGTCCGGCCCAGGTCGGGTACGTCGACGAACGAGTCGCGCGGGATCGAGACGAGCTGCGCCGACCGCCGGTCGGCGGAGATGTGCAGGACCATGATCGCGTCGCTGCGGAACTTGCCCGGCGTCCAGGTCCCGCTGGCGAGGTCTTCGAAGAGGCCGCCCTGGTCGGCCGGGTCGTCGACGCCGATGAGCAGGATGTTCTGGGCGTCGCTCACCGCGGCCGGCCGGTCCCCGCCGGGCTCGAACGGGAACCGTTCGATGTCACCGAGCTTGTGGTTGAGCCAGAGCAGCCAGCCGATCAGGATCGCGAGCAGCACCAGCGCGGTGACGAGGATGGTCGACAGCGCCTTGTGGTGGCGCACGAAGCGCTTGAACCGGCGCCACGGACCGCGCTTCCGCTCGCGCCGGACGCGGACCCGCGTGGTCGGCTCATGGGCGGACGGGGCCGCGTGCGCGCCACCGGACCCGGGCACGGGCAGGCTCCGCTCGTGCCTGCCGGTGGTCTGCAGGTCCATGCACCGACCAACGAGCGGATCCCGTCGGAGATACTGCCTTGTCCAGGACCGGTCAGGAGCTGCTGTTGATCATCCCGGCGGCGACGGTGATCCCGGTGGCCTCGTCGATGAGGATGAACGACCCCGTGGTGCGGTTCTTGCTGTAGGGGTCGCACAGCAGCGGCTGCGTGGTGCGCAGCTGGATCCGGCCGATCTCGTTGAGTCCGAGCTCCTTGGTCTCCTGGTCGCGGTGGAGCGTGTTGACGTCCAGGCGGTACTGGATGTCCTTGACCAGGGCCCGCGCGGTGCGGGTGGTGTGCTTGATCGCCAGCTTCTGGCGCGGACGCAGCGGCTGCGTCGTCATCCAGCAGACCATCGCGTCGATGTCCTGGCTGGGCTTGGGTGCGTTGTTCACCCGCGCGATCAGGTCGCCCCGGGAGACGTCGACGTCGTCCTCGAGCCGGACCGTGACCGACATGGGCGGGAACGCCTCGGGGACCTCCTCGTCGAAGAGGTCGATGCCGGCGATCCTGGACGTCATGCCGCTGGGGAGTACGACGACCTCGTCTCCGGGCTTCAGCACGCCACCGGCCACCTGGCCGGCGTACCCGCGGTAGTCGTGGTGCTCGTCGGACTTGGGGCGCACGACGTACTGGACCGGGAACCGGACGTCGACCAGGTCGCGGTCGGACGCGACGTGCACGTGCTCGAGGTGGTGCATCAGGGTCGGACCGCTGTACCAGCTCATCGACTCCGAGCGGGTCACGACGTTGTCGCCCTTGAGCGCCGAGATCGGGATGACCTCGAGGTCGGGGATGTTGAGCTTGGTCGCGAACGAGGAGAACTCGGCGTGGATCTTCTCGTAGATGCCCTGGTCGTAGTCGACGAGGTCCATCTTGTTGACGGCCAGCACGAGGTGCGGCACCCGCAGTAGGGACAGGATCACGGCGTGCCGGCGGGACTGCTCGGTGAGCCCCTGGCGGGCGTCGACGAGCACCAGACCGAGGTCGGCCGTGGAGGCGCCGGTGACCATGTTGCGCGTGTACTGAACGTGGCCCGGGGTGTCGGCGATGATGAACTTGCGGGCCGGCGTCGCGAAGTAGCGGTAGGCCACGTCGATGGTGATGCCCTGCTCGCGCTCGGAGCGAAGGCCGTCGGTGAGCAGCGCCAGGTCGGTGTAGTCGTAGCCCTTGGACGCCGAGGTCGCCTCGACGGCCTCGAGCTGGTCCTCGAAGATGGACTTGGAGTCGAGCAGCAGCCGGCCGATGAGGGTCGACTTGCCGTCGTCCACCGAGCCTGCGGTGGCGAATCGGAGCAGGTCCATCAGAAGTAGCCTTCCTTCTTCCGGTCCTCCATGGCGGCCTCGGAGAACCGGTCGTCGCCACGGGTGGCACCGCGCTCGGTGACGCGGGCGATGGCGATCTCGTCGATGATCTTGTCGATCGTGTCGGCCTCGGAGTCGACCGCACCGGTCAGGGTCAGGTCGCCCACGGTGCGGTAGCGCACGGTCCGCTCGACGACCTCCTCGCCCGGCTTGCAGGGGTTCAGGGGGTTCTCGCTCATCCACATGCCGTCGCGGTTGAAGACCCGGCGCTGGTGGGCGAAGTAGATCGACGGGAGCTCGACCTCCTCCTGGCGCAGGTAGTGCCAGATGTCGAGCTCGGTCCAGTTGGAGAGCGGGAAGACCCGCATGTGCTCGCCGCCGTGCAGCTTGCCGTTGTAGAGGCTCCACAGCTCGGGGCGCTGGTTCTTGGGGTCCCACTGGCCGAAGTCGTCGCGGTGGGAGTAGACGCGCTCCTTGGCGCGGGCCTTCTCCTCGTCGCGCCGCCCACCGCCGAACATCGCGGTGAAGCCGTTCTCCTCGATGCAGTTGAGGAGGGTGGCGGTCTGCATCCGGTTGCGGCTGGTCTTGCCGTCGTCGACGACCACACCGGTCTTGATCGCCTCGTCGATGCTGGCGACGATCAGCCGGACGCTGAGCCGGTTGGTCCAGTTGTCGCGGGTCTGCAGGACCTCGGGGAAGTCGAGGCCGGTGTCGATCTGCACCAGCGGGAACGGGATCTTGGCCGGGAAGAACGCCTTCTCCGCCAGGCGGAGCATGACGATGGAGTCCTTGCCGCCGGAGAACATCAGCGCCGGCTTCTCGAACTCGGCCGCGGCCTCGCGGAAGATGTGGATCGACTCGGCCTCGAGCTGGTCGAGCTGGCTCAGCCGGTAGTCGGCATGCGTCACGGACATGTGCTGGGGAAGACCTCTTCTGGCACGGGTGTCGCGCGCTGCGGTCGGCGTACGCGCGGGGGAAGGGCAGCCATCAGGGTATCGGGCCCCTCCGGGGGCGGCGAATTCGTGACCAATCTTTGGTGATAAACATGAGATTGCCCGGCTCCGCGAGGCCGATCCTTAGACTTCCCGGCATGCGGATCTCCGTCTTCGGCTGTGGCTACCTCGGTGCCGTGCACGCCGCGTGCATGGCCAAGCTCGGTCACGAGGTCGTCGGCGTCGACGTCGTCGAGGGCCACATCGCCGCGCTCGCCGCCGGCAAGGCGCCCTTCCACGAGCCCGGCCTGCCCGAGCTGCTCGAGGAGGCGCTGGCGACCGGTCGGCTCGAGTTCACGACCGACGCCCAGCGCGCCGCCGACGCCGTCGTCCACTTCATCTGCGTCGGGACGCCCCAGAAGCGCGGCGAGAACGCCGCCGACCTCTCCTACGTCCGCGCCGTCGTCGAGACGATCGTGCCCCTGCTCAAGCCGGGCGACGTCGTGGTCGGCAAGTCCACGGTGCCCGTGGGCACCGCGGAGGAGGTGGCCGAGCGGGTCGAGGAGGTCCAGCCCGAGGCCGAGCTCGTCTGGAACCCCGAGTTCCTCCGCGAGGGCTTCGCGGTCAAGGACACGCTGCACCCCGACCGGCTCGTCTACGGCTTCCGGCCGGGCGAGGCCGGCGAGCGGGCCGCGCGGGTGCTGGACGAGGTGTACGCCGCCACGCTCGCCGACGGGACGCCCAAGGTCGAGACCGACCTCGCGACCGCGCAGCTGGTCAAGGTGGCCGCCAACTCGTTCCTCGCGACCAAGATCTCGTTCATCAACGCGATGGCCGAGCTCTGCGAGGCCACCGGCGCCGACGTCACCATGCTGGCCGACGCGATCGGCCACGACGCCCGGATCGGGCGCAAGTTCCTCAACGCCGGGGTCGGCTTCGGCGGCGGCTGCCTGCCGAAGGACATCCGGGCCTTCATGGCCCGCGCCGGTGAGCTCGGCGTCGACCAGGCGCTGAGCTTCCTGCGCGAGGTCGACTCGATCAACATGCGTCGCCGGGTCCGCATGGTCGACCTCGCCCGCGAGGTCTGCGGTGGGTCGATCGTCGGCCGCCGCGTCGCCGTACTCGGTGCGGCGTTCAAGCCCGACAGCGACGACATCCGGGACTCCCCGGCGCTCAGCGTGGCCGCCCAGATGCAGCTGCAGGGCGCCCAGGTCACCGTCACCGACCCCAAGGCGATCGACAACGCGCTGAAGAAGTGGCCCGAGCTGGCCTACGCCGACACCGTCGAGGACGCCGTCCGCGACGCGGAGGTCGTGCTCCTGCTCACCGAGTGGCCCGAGTACGTCGCCCTCGACCCGGTCGCGCTCAAGGAGCAGGTCTCCGTGCCGCGCATCATCGACGGCCGCAACTGCCTCGACCCCGTCGCCTGGCGCGCCGCCGGCTGGACCTACCGGGCGCTCGGCCGGCCGTGACCTGCACCAAACCCTTGCGTTAGAGGTCTGTGAGCAAGGTCCTGGTCACCGGTGGCGCCGGCTTCCTGGGTTCGCACCTGTGCGAGCGGCTGCTGGACGACGGCCACGACGTGCTCTGCGTGGACAACTACTTCACCGGCACCAAGCGCAACGTCGCCCACCTGATGGGCAACCCGATGTTCGAGCTGATGCGCCACGACGTGACGTTCCCGCTCTACGTCGAGGTCGACCAGATCTACAACCTGGCCTGCCCGGCGAGCCCGATCCACTACCAGCACGACCCGGTGCAGACGACGAAGACGAGCGTGCACGGCGCCATCAACATGCTCGGCCTGGCCAAGCGGGTGAAGGCGCGGATCCTGCAGGCGTCCACCAGCGAGGTGTACGGCGACCCGGAGATCCACCCGCAGACCGAGGACTACTGGGGCCACGTCAACCCGATCGGCATCCGTAGTTGCTACGACGAGGGCAAGCGGTGCGCGGAAACGCTGTTCTTCGACTACCACCGGCAGCACGACCTCGACATCAAGGTGATGCGGATCTTCAACACCTACGGCCCGCGGATGCACCCCAACGACGGTCGGGTGGTCAGCAACTTCATCGTCCAGGCGTTGCGGGGCGAGCCGATCACGATCTACGGCGACGGCAAGCAGACCCGCTCGTTCTGCTACGTCGACGACCTCATCGACGCGATGGTGGGCCTGATGGACACGCCGCACGGGTTCACCGGTCCGGTCAACGTCGGCAACCCCCACGAGTTCACGATGCTCGAGCTCGCGAACGCCGTGATCGAGCTGACCGGCGCGACCTCGAAGGTGATCTTCGAGGACCTGCCGTTCGACGACCCGAAGCAGCGCCAGCCCGACATCGAGATGGCACGGGCCGAGCTCGGCTGGGAGCCGGCGATCGAGCTCACCGAGGGCCTGACCCGGACGATCGACTACTTCAGGTCGACGCTGCGCTGACGCCGTTTCTCGCCCTCGAGCTCGGCGACCGTGGGAGCGCCGAACATCGGCAGTCCCTGCCCGCGGCGGAGCAGCCCCCACACCAGCGGCACCAGCACGACCATGCCGAGACCGACCAGCCCGATCAGGATCGGGTGCGTCTCGTCCTTGCCCAGCGGCGCCCAGCCGGCCTTGTCGAGCAGCGCCACGCCGGACATGGTCAGCACCACCACGATGCCGCGCCGGATGAACGACTGCGGCAAGCGCGGGGCGATCGCGCTGCCGATCAGGGTGCCCGGCACCGAGCCGGCCACCAGTGGGATCAGCAGCTCCCAGTCGAGGCCGTGCAGCGCGATGTTGGAGATCGCCGCGGCCAGGACGAGCGGGACCGCCTGGACGAGGTCGGTGCCGACCAGCCGCACCGCGCTGAGTCCCGGGTAGAGCATCAGCAGCGCCACCATGATCACCGAGCCGGAGCCGACGCTGGTGATCCCGACCAGCAGCCCCCCGAGGGCCCCCACCAGCAGGGTCGGGATCGGACGGATCCTCGGGTTCGGGTCGGAGTCCGGGGCGCCGCTGCGGACCCGGCGCAGGTTGATGTAGAGGCGCAGGGCGTACGTCGAAGCGGCGAGCAGCAACGCGAACCCGATCGCCATCTTGAGCACGTAGTCGAGCTGGTCCTCGTCGTCCGTCAGGCCCGCGACCAGGTGTGGACCGAGCAGAGCCATCGGGACCGAGCCGATGATCAGCCACTTGGCCAGCGACAGGTTCGGGGAGCCCTCCCTGGCGTGCACGATCGCGCCACCGGTCTTGTAGACCGCTGCCGCGGTGAGGTCGGCGGTGACCACGGTCGCCGCCTCGCCGACCCCGAGGAAGATCAGCGCGGGAGTCATCAGGGCGCCGCCGCCCATGCCGGTGATGCCGACGACGACTCCGACGAAGAACCCGGCAGCCAGGATCGACAGGGCCGTGGTCGTCAACAGGTCCATGCGCTCGGGTGGTCCTCGTCCGTGTGACTGCGCGGGCGCGTCAGCGGGACAGAGCCGGCAGCACAACGCGGAGCAGCTCGTCGAGGCGCGCCACGCACCCTGAGGCGGCCTCTGCCCCACGACGATAGGGGTCCGGTACGTCGAGCGCGGGATCGGCGTTCCGGCGAGTGGCCCCGAGATGGGCCCGCAGGCCTTCCCTGTCGAGCCCCGCCGGCGCCTGCTCGAGCGCCCTGGCGAGCTGGCCGAGCGTGAACACCGTGCGGAACATCCCCGGGTGGTCGTCGAGGACGAACGTGCGGTGCGCCGCCTCCATGGTGACCACCAGGTCGGCCTCCTCGAGCAACGCCGTGGTCAGCCGCCGGCTCCTGAACGCCGAGGTCTCGAGGTCAGCTGGCAGCACCGCCACCATGTCGGGGTTGATCGGCTCGCCGTCGCGAGCGTGCGTGCCCGCGCTGCTGAACTCCAGGCCCGGGAGCCCCGTGGCGCGGGCCATCGCCTCGGCCGACGGCGAGCGGCAGATGTTGGCGGTGCAGACGAACAGGACCTTCACAGGTCGAGGTACCCCTCGTCCCGGAGCCCGGCCAGGACGTCGCCGAGGGCGTCCTCGATGGTCCGCCCGGTGGTGTCGACCCGCACGTCGGCGTCCTCGGGCTCCTCGTAGGGCGACGAGATGCCGGTGAACTCGGGGATCTCGCCGGCCCGCGCGCGGGCGTAGAGCCCCTTGCGGTCGCGGCGCTCGCACTCCTCGAGCGGCGTGGCGACGTGGACCAGGAAGAACGCACCGCCGGCGTCGGCCACCATGGCCCGGACCTGCTGGCGGGTCTCGTCGAACGGGGCGATCGGGCTCACCACGGCGACCCCGCCGTGCCGCGAGATCTCGGCCGCGACCCAGCCGATCCGCCGGATGTTGGTCTCCCGGTCCTCCTTCGAGAAGGTCAGCCCGGCCGAGAGGTTCCGGCGTACGACGTCTCCGTCGAGGCTGGTCACCGTGCGCTCGCCCTGCTCGAGCAGCAGGTCGACCAGCGCGCGGGCCAGCGTGGACTTGCCGCTCCCCGAGAGGCCGGTGAAGAACAGCACCAGCCCCTGCCGGTCCGGCGGCGGACGGTCGCGGTCGACGACGGCCGACACCTCGTCGGGGTAGTCGTCGTCGGTGTCGGCCAGCGCATGGACGGGATCGCCGGCCGCGAACGCCGCCACGACCTGTACGCCGAGCGCGTGGTCCGCCTCGGCGTCGCCGTGCGCGGCCAGGGGGACGGTGACCACGACCGCGTCCGGCAGCAGCCGCGCGGCGGCGCCGGTGGCGCGGACCAGGCCGACCGGTGACAGCCAGGGCGTGCCGGTGCCGGTGAGCGCGAGGAGGGTGACCGGGCCGATCCCGGACAGCTCCTCGACCTGGGCGGTGGTCAGGGGGTCGCTGACCGGGACCACGGTCCGTCCGGCGTACCGCTCGCGGTAGGCCGCCGGGGTGAGCGCGAGGTCGCGGAACGGGCCGAACTGCGCGTGGGTCAGCGGCTCGACCACGCCGCCCGGCCACGAGACGCGGGCCAGCGGCAGGCCCTCGGGGTCCACCAGCTCGAGCGCGCCGACCGAGCGGGCCTCGGCGGCGACCGGGTCGGGCAGCGTGAGCGTCACCGGGCTGCCCGGCTGGTTGAACGCGGTCAGGTCGCCGAGAGCGCCGCTGGTCACCAGCTCCAGGTCGTCGAGCTCCACCGGCGTAGGGCAGAACTGCGGTACAGGTGGGGACGGCACGGGCTGCATCCTCTCATCGGTGGTCCTCGTAGCCTGTGCCCATGCCAGCGCCCGTGGTCGTCGCCGAGGTCGTCCGCTCCGGCTTCGTCGAAGGCCACCACCACGGCTCGGTGGTCGCGCTCGCCGCGGACGGCAGCACCGCGTGGTCGGTCGGCGACGTGACCAGCGCCGTGCTGCCGCGGTCGTGCAACAAGCCGCTCCAGGCTCTGGGCATGGTCGGCCTCGGCCTCGACCTGCCGCCGGAGCTGCTCGCCCTGGCCTGTGCCTCGCACAGCGGCGAGCCGTTCCACCTCGACGGCGTACGCCGGATCCTCGCGCTCGGCGACCTCGACGTGGATGCGCTGCAGACGCCGCCGGACTATCCGCTCGACGACGCGGCCAAGGCCGCAGCGATCCGGGCCGGCGAGGAGCCGAGCTCCCTGGCCATGAACTGCTCCGGCAAGCACGCCGCGATGCTGCTCACCTGCGTCATCAACGGCTGGGACACCGCGACCTACCGGTCACCGGACCACCCGCTCCAGCAGGGGATCGCGGTGAGCTTCGCCGAGCTGACCGGTGAGCCCGTCGAGGTGACCGCGGTCGACGGGTGCGGCGCCCCGTTGCTGTCCACCTCCCTGACCGGGCTGGCGACCGGTTTCCGGGCGCTGGCCGTCGCTACCGACGGGCCCGAGCACCGCGTCGCCGAGGCGATCCGGGCCTACCCGGCGTACGTGTCCGGGACCACGCGCGACGAGCTGCGGCTGCTCACCGCGGTCCCGGGCGCGATCGGCAAGGCCGGCGCCGAGGCCTGCTACGCGGTGGCGCTGCCCGACGGCCGTGCGTTCGCGCTCAAGATCGACGACGGCGGGACCCGGGCCCGGCCGGTGGTGATGGCCGAGGCGCTGCGGCGCAGCGGCGTGCCTACGGACCCGGGTGTCGACGCCGATGCCCTCGACGACACCGGGCGGGCGCCGGTGCTGGGCGCCGGCGAGCCGGTGGGCGAGATCCGCGCGGTGTTCTGATGTCGGGAGCCGTCGCGTTCGGGGGGCTGCTCGTCCTGGCCGTGCTCGCCGGGCGGTACGGCCGTGGGGCTGCCGTCCTGCTGGCGGTGGCGGCTGTGGGCTCGTTGTTCATGAACGGGTCGATGGAGGGCCGGGTCCTGTACTCGTTCTCGGACACCCATGGCATCGCCGCGGGCGATCTGGTCAGCCTGACAGCGTTCTTGCTAGCAGCCGGCTTGTTCGTTTTCCCGCGCCGGGATTGACGATGTGACTCGACGCACACGCTCTCAGTTTGCGTTTGCTAACTGGAGTTAGCACTATGGAGTCATGGCAAAGGGACGTGTCGGCGAGCGAGTCGGTGAGCAGGTCAACAAGACCGCCGAAGCGCTCGGTGATTACCTGAAGGAGCAGCGGCTGCTCGCGCGGCTGTCGCTCCGCCAGCTGGCCGACCAGGCCGGGGTGTCCAACCCCTACCTGAGCCAGATCGAGCGCGGCCTGCGCAAGCCCTCGGCCGAGGTGCTGCAGCAGATCGCGAAGGCGATGCGGATCTCCGCGGAGTCGCTCTACGTGCGCGCCGGGATCGTCAACCCGGCCGACGGGGTGGGGGGCTCGGTAGAGCTCGCCGTCCTGGGCGACACCCGGCTGACCGAGCGCCAGAAGCAGTCGCTGCTCGACGTCTATGCCTCGTTCCTGGCGCTCAACGGTGCCCAGGAGCAGGCAGCGAACCCGGACGACACCGACACACCCCCCCGCAGCAACCACCAGTGAGAAGGAGTGAAGGACATGGCGAAGGCCACCAAGTTCGACCTGAAGACGGAGGCCCAGAAGGGCCTGCACGCCGGAGTCGGCGCCGCTGACCTGGCGATCGAGACCGTCAAGGAGTACGTCTCCGAGGTCCAGAAGACCGCCCAGAAGACGTTCGAGGCCGCCCAGAAGGACGCACAGAAGGCGTTCACCTCGGCGCAGAAGTCCGTCAAGGGCTTCGAGTTCCAGCCGAAGACACTGCGCACGCAGGCCACCACCGTGGTCAGCAGCCGTGTCGACGAGCTGTCCAAGGACGCCAAGGCCCGTCGTACCGCCATCGAGAAGCGGGTCGCCGACCTGCAGACCGAGGCGCAGAAGCTCGTGACCGGCAACCTGGAGACGGCCACCGGCACCTACACCCAGCTCGCCCAGCGTGGCGAGAAGGTCGTCAAGAAGCTCCGCAAGGAGACCTCCTCGGTCGTCGACCCGGGCCCGGTCAGCAAGACCACCGGCGCGACCAAGACCGCCAAGAAGGCTCCGGCCAAGAAGGCTCCGGCCAAGAAGGCGCACCGCCAAGAAGGCTCCGGCCAAGAAGGCTCCGGCCAAGACGGCTGCCGCCAAGTGACCCTCTGAGGTCCGCACAGCACCAAGCCACGAGGCCCTCGCAGGAATCCTGCGGGGGCCTCGTGCTGTGCCTGTCATCTAGGCTCTAGGACATGTCGGGGGTCTTCCAGATCGAGAGCACGGTGGGGCTCGTCGTGTTCTTCGGCCTGCTCGTGGTGAAGATCTTCGCCTTCGGCAGCGCGCTGACCTACTCGAGCGCGGCCTACGAGGCGGCGGGCAAGCTCACCAAGACGGCCTGGTGCGTCATCCTCGGCCTGGGCGTCGCGCTCACGTTCATCCCGGTGGGCGGGCTGTTCCTGTCCCTGGCCTCGACGATCGCCGCGTTCGTCTACCTGCTCGACGTCCGACCGGCGCTCGCCGGTCTCACGCGTCGGCGTTAGGGCCTGACCCCGATCCTGGGCGGCGCCAGCGTCGCCCAGCACGCACGCTGGCGTCGTCGCCGACGCTCGAAAGACGTCCAGTCTGCCAGCGCGCCGGCATCTAGCCATCGCACGCCCTGAACGACGCCGGCATCCACCCAGGCTCGGCGTCAGGCCCTGAGATACCTCTCCAGCGCGACCCGCGCGTCCTCCGGCTCGAAGCCGGTGGCCTCCAGCTTCGACAGGTCCATCACGCTGCGCAGTGGCCGCGGCGCCATGTCCTTGCCGGCGAAGTACTCCTCGGTCGTCACCGGCCCCACGTCGTCGGGGTTGCGCCCGGACAGGCGGAAGACCTCGCGGGCCCAGCCGTTGAACGAGAGCGGGTCGCCGCCGTTGCTGACGTTGTAGGTGCCGTACGCCGCATCGACGTCGAGCAGGTGCCGGGTGGCCCGGGACAGCTCCTCGGTGAAGGTGAGCCGGCCGACCTGGTCGTCCACGACCGTGGGGCTGACGTCGTTCCCTGCCAGCTTGACCATGGTGCGGACGAAGTTGTTGCCCGAGCCGATCACCCACGAGGTGCGCAGGACGTAGTGCCGGGGTGCGGTCGCCGCCGCGATGTCGCCGGCCGCCTTGGTCTGCGCGTAGACGCCGAGCGGGGACAGCGGCTCGTCCTCGGTGTGCGGGTCGACGGTGCCGTCGAAGACGTACTCGCTCGAGTAGTGAACCAGCGTGAAGCCGTGCTCGGCGGACAGCCGGGCCAGGGTGGCCGGGGCGCCGGCGTTCGCCGCCCACGCCGTACGCCGACCCTCCGGGGTCTCGGCCGCGTCGACCGCGGTGTAGGCCGCGGCGTTCAGGACCAGGCCGTACTCGTTCCACGGCCAGGCCGCGACCTGCTTCGGGTCGGTGACGTCGAGCTCGTCGAGGTCCACCAGGTCGGCGCCCGGGAAGTCCGCCTGCAGGGCGGTGCCGAGCTGGCCCTTGAAGCCGACGATCAGCGTCTTGCGCGGCGCCATCGGCTCGACGTCGGCCAGCATCGGCGTGGTCCTGTCCTTGTCGCTGATCTCCGCTTCGCCGAGCGGGATCGGCCACGGGATCGCGACGGTCGGGTCGGCGAGGTTGAGCGCCGGGTAGGCCAGGCCGGGCCGCCAGTGGTCGTTGACCAGGTAGGAGTACGTCGTACCGTCCTCGAGCACCTGGTAGGAGTTGCCGACCCCGCGGGGCACGAAGACCGCGATCGATGGGTCCGCCTCGATCGTGAACACCTCGCCGAAGCTGTCGCCCTCGCGCATGTCGACCCACGCTCCGAAGATCCGGCCGTGCGCGACGCTGATGAACTTGTCCCACGGCTCGGTGTGCACGCCGCGGGTCACGCCGCGACGGGCGTTGTAGGCGACGCTGTGCTGGACCGGCCCGAAGTCGGGCAGCCCGAGCGCGGTCATCTTCGCGCGCTGCCAGTTCTCCTTGAACCAGCCGCGGTTGTCCTCGTGGAGGGGCAGGCGGACGACGAGGAGTCCGGGGATCGCGGTCTTCTCGACGGAGAGCTCCACGGGGGCGCTCACTGGCCCTTGGTCGCGTAGAACGCTTCGGTCGCCTGCTTGCTCGGGCGCCACCAGTCCTCGTGCGAGCGGTACCAGTCGACGGCGTCGGCCAGCCCCGCCTCGAAGTCCTGGAACCGCGGCGACCAGCCGAGCTCGGACCGGAGCTTGCCGGACTCGATCGCGTAGCGGCGGTCGTGGCCGGCCCGGTCGGTGACGAACTCGATGTCGTCCTCGGAGCGCCCGAACAGCCCCAGCAGCGCCTTCACCACTTGCAGGTTGTTGCGCTCGCCGTCGGCGCCGATCAGGTAGGTCTCTCCGGTCCGGCCCTGCTCGAGGATCCGGAGCACCGCCGAGGAGTGGTCGTCCGCGTGGATCCAGTCGCGGACGTTGAGCCCGTCGCCGTAGACCTTCGGCGGCACGCCGTCGATGAGGTTGGTGATCATCCGCGGGATGAACTTCTCGATGTGCTGCCAGGGGCCGTAGTTGTTGGAGCAGTTCGAGATGGTCGCGCGGACCCCGAAGCTGCGGACCCACGCGCGGACCAGGTGGTCGGAGCCGGCCTTGGAGGCGCTGTAGGGCGACGACGGGTTGTAGGGCGTGTCCTCGGTGAACCGCTTCGGGTCGTCGAGGTCGAGGTCGCCGTACACCTCGTCGGTCGAGACGTGGTGAAGGCGTACGTCGTGGCGGCGGGCCGCCTCGAGCAGGGTGAACGTCCCGACGATGTTGGTCTGGATGAACGGGCCGGGGTCGTCGAGGGAGTTGTCGTTGTGCGACTCCGCCGCGAAGTGCACGGCCGACCCGTGGTCGGAGAACAGCTTGTCGACCAGGGCGGCGTCAGCGACGTCGCCGACGACCAGCTCGACCCGGTCCTGGGGGAGCTCCTCGAGCGACTCCCGGCTCGCGGCGTAGGTGAGCTTGTCGAGCACGGTCACCGACAGCTCGGTGTTGTTCACGACGTGATGCACGAAGTTGGAGCCGATGAAGCCGGCGCCACCGGTCACGAGAAGGTCAGCCACGGGCGGTCAGCCTAATTTCTCCGGGCGCTCCGACCTAACTAGGGTGAGCGCCCATGCGCGGAATCATCCTGGCCGGTGGGACCGGCTCCCGGCTGCACCCGATCACCCTCGCGGTGAGCAAGCAGCTGATGCCGGTCTACGACAAGCCGATGATCTACTACCCGCTCACCACGCTGATGCTGTCCGGGATCCAGGACGTGCTGGTGATCACCACCCCGCACGAGGCGGACCAGTTCCACCGGCTGCTGGGCGACGGCTCGCAGTTCGGCGTCCGGCTCGACCTAC
Organism: uncultured Actinomycetota bacterium; assembly: GCA_963759065.1. Classification (GTDB taxonomy): domain Bacteria; phylum Actinomycetota; class Actinomycetes; order Propionibacteriales; family Nocardioidaceae; genus Nocardioides. The sequence continues at coordinate 458,917 of CAVWYA010000015.1, forward strand.
GCCGTACAGCCGAGCCCCGACGGCCTGGCCCAGGCGTTCATCATCGGCGCCGACCACGTGGGCGACGACCGGGTCGGGCTGGTCCTGGGCGACAACATCTTCTACGGCGACCGGCTGGGCGCCCGGCTGAACCGGTTCCACGACCTCGACGGCGCCGCCGTCTTCGGCTACCGCGTGGCCGACCCCACGGCGTACGGCGTCGTGGAGTTCGACGAGGCCGGCAAGGCGCTCTCCCTGGAGGAGAAGCCGGCCGAGCCGAAGAGCAGCTTCGCGGTCCCGGGCCTCTACTTCTACGCCTCCGACGTGGTCGGGAAGGCCGCGGCGCTCAAGCCGTCGGCACGCGGCGAGCTCGAGATCACCGACCTCAACCGCACCTACCTCGACGAGGGCCGGCTCCAGGTCGAGGTGCTGCCGCGCGGCGCCGCCTGGCTCGACACCGGCACCGTCGACGACCTCAACGAGGCGAGCAACTACGTCCGCGCGATCGAGCACCGCCAGGGCCTCAAGATCGGCTGCCCCGAAGAGGTCGCCTGGCGGATGGGCTTCATCGACGACGCCCGCCTCCGCGATCTCGCAGAGCCACTGGTCAAGAGCGGCTACGGCACCTACCTGCTGGGGCTGCTCGACCACCGCTGAGCCCGACGGCGACCGGTCTGGAGCGCCGTCAAACGAGTCTTGACCCGCATGCAGGTGAAGAGCAGAGTGCGGATCCACCACACAGCAGCCGGACTCTGTGGGCACCCGGGGACCCTGCCCAGCGTCGGCCGGCGCAGCCAGAAGGGACCCCCACCCATGAAGAAGTCCACCCTTGCCGTAGGCATCGCCGCCGCCTGCCTCGCCGTACCCGCCTTCGCGGGGCCGGCCTTCGGAGTCTCCACAGAAATCCTCAGGCTCAAGTTCGACGAGACCGTCACCGCCGGGAACTACGCCCAGGGCCAGACGATCTTCGACAACGTCGCGCCCGCCCAGGACGGCATCCTGGACCTCCAGGGGACCGCGCCCGGCTTCATCACCCAGGTGAGCAGCCCGATCAGCGGATTCGGCAAGGCCATGAAGTTCGGCAATGCCGGCTGCGGCGCGTCCTCCTGCACCAGCCAGGGCGTGATCAAGATCGAGGACAGCGTGCCCGGCGTGTTCACTCCCGGCTCCGGCAACTTCGAGTGGGGAGGGACCGTCCAGCTCACCAACACGATCAGCGGCATGGGGATGAACGTCATCCAGAAGGGCCGCAGCGCGACCGAGGACATGTGGAAGCTGCAGCTCGACGGCGGGAAGGCGTCCTGCGTCATCAAGATCGACAACGCGAGCCCGGCCTCGACCTTCGCGAAGGCGGAGACCACGTCGGCGTTGACCGTCGGTCACAACTACAAGCTCCGCTGCAAGCGGGTCAGCGGAGTCCTCACCCTGGTGGTGACCGAGTTCGCCGCCAACGGGTCCCAGATCGGGTCGCCGGTGACCTACGTGAACACCGGAGGCTCGGCCGTGGGGAACGTCAACAACTTCGGTGCCGCCGACGACGTGTACATCGGCGCCAAGGGCACGCCGTCCAGCCCCGACCAGCTGCGCGACACGATCCTCGACACGGTGACCTACTGGGCCGGCTGAAAGGCGCTCCAAGGTGTAGTTGCGCGCTGTCCGCGAGTGGCCCGCCGCTACCGCAGGAGCGTCAACAGGTGACCGACTTGCGCCTCGGTCGTGCCCGGAGGATTGCGCCGAAAGCCGCCATTGCCAGGAAGCAGCATGGCTAGCCAGAAGATCGCCCACAGCGGCCGGTAGGCGAGCATCCGCTCGCGCTCGGCGGTGGTCAGTCCCACCGCTGACGGGAGGCGGTCCGGATCGAAGACTCCCTGCAATCGCCCGGCGATGTGCTCGACGTGATCTGCCAACTCGTACGCCGGGTCGGTCAGCCCTCCGTCCTCGAAGTCGACGAGCCGACACGTCGTGCCGTCCCAGAGAATGTTCGCGGGGTTGAGATCCGAGATGCCGAGTACGGAGAGCTGCGGCTCTGGGATTCCTTGTGGTCTTGCCAGCCATGCCAGACCGGCCTCCACACCCGCCGCGACTCTTGCGGGTTCGCTGCACGCGCTCAGGTCGTAGTCGTCGCCCAGCCAGTCGAGGAGGGTGTGGGTCAGCGTCGAGGGTCCGTACCGCCGCTCGGTGAGTCCAGCCGCGAGCGCGTGCTCGAGAGGGATGTCGTAGAGCTTGCGCAGTGTCGTTCCGAGTGCGTCGTTCTGCTCGCGACTGAGAGGCGCCTGACCCAGCGGCTGCCCAGCGACTCGCTGCATCACCACGACAGGATGACCGTCCTTGACCTCCCGGCGGAGTGGACGAGGTGCGATGCCGGGAGCGTGCTCCCAGATCACGTTGAGGCAGACCCACTCGCGGTCGGCTTCACCGTCACTCCAGGTCAAGAAGCGCTTGCTGACCTCAGCTTCGGTGATGACCAGGTCGTGAGTGTGCGTCTGCACCTCACCAACTTAGAACTCGCCCAAATCTCGGTTGAGATATTTGAGGCTGGGCCTTCTGAGAGAGCGCCGACGGGGATCACGTGCGCATGTGGAAGGTGTACTTGCCCGTGGGGAGTCGTGTCATGTTGTAGCGCTGGTCGTGGGCGCGCCGGTGGTCCCAGGGGCATAACGGAATGCCGTCGGAGTTGGTGGGGCCGCCTTCGCTCCAGGCGGTCGGGTGGTGCATGTGGGTGCCGGGCCGGTCGCAGCCCTCGATGGTGCAGCCGCGGTGCTCGATGAGCGCCTTGAAGCGCTGCGGGGGCTGGTAGAGACGTTTGCTGCGGCCGAGGTCGAGGACCTCGGACCGGGTGCCGAGGACGGCAGGGAGGATCTTGGCCTCGCAGGCGAGCCGTCGCGCGGTGCCCGGCGCGATGGGTTCGCCAGTGTCGAGGTGGGCGGCCTTCAGCTCACCCCTCAGGGTCTCGAGCGGTATGAGGACCACGGCGGTCGCGTCGAGGCCGCCGGTGCTGGGGAGCCGCTTGGCCGGGTAGCGCTCGATCAGCTCGACGAATGCCTGGCCCAGCCGCTCCGGGGTGGGCCGGGGTCCTTGAAGCGGTCCCTTGCTGGCCTGGTGCTTCGGCGAAGCGATCGCGAAGAGCGCCTTCTTGAACATCGCGCCGGTCAGGGAGTCGATCGAGAACTTGCCGTGGACCTTGCCGTGGCCGTCGTCGTACATGGTCAGCCGGGTCGCGATCTGCGCGGCGCGCTCCTCCTTCTCCAGCAGCTGCGCCTCATGTGCGTCGGCGGTCTCGGGGGAGACGACCTCGAGGATCCGGCGGCCCAGGACCCGCAGGGCTCTGGCGTCGTGGTCGGCGGCGAGGTCCAGCAGTTGCTGCTCGGCCTCGACGGACACGTCGGGGTCGAGCGTGTCGGGTAGCTCGGAAAGGGCTCTGAGGATGACCTCGGCCTGCTCGACGCGAAGGTCGCCGGCCGCGAGCGCGGCGCGGGTGAGCTCATGCTGCTCGAGTCCGTCGGCGAGGCGCATCGACCGGTGTGCGGAGGGTCGGGTGGTGCGGGTGGCGACCGCGTGCCAGTTGGCGGTCGACGACGCGGCGGTGTCGCCGGCGACGTCGGTGCGCTCGGCGTGGGTCAGCAGCCGGGCCTTGAGGCCGGCGAGCTGTGCTTCGGCGCCGAGCACGTCGTCGAGGGCGGCGGTGGTCTCGGTGGCGTCCATCGACCACACCGCTGCGTCCGCTACCTGCGCGAGCTGATCGCGGACGCCAGCGAGCGCCCGGGTGACCGAGTGCGGCTGGTGTGCGATCGCTGACATGGGTCTATTCCAGCACTCGCCACCGACAGTGCTCGGAGGCCGGAATCGCCCTGTGGACAACGGTTTCCGGCGCCCTGGCTGTGCACGGAAACTGGACGGGTTGGGTCCGTGCACAGGCTGCGGTGGTCTCGACAAGCTCGACCAGCGTTGGTCGGCTCCCCGCCCGGGCTGCGGAGGTTTCGAGACGGTCGCTGCGCGACCTCCTCAACCAGCGTCCGGCGTACGCGATCCGAACCACCGCGAGAACGCAGCCAGACCGCTGCCCCTCGACCCTTGCCGTGTGTGAGCCAGCGGGCCTAGCGTGCGAAGCGCTTGTGGTCCAGCAACTCGGGAGGGAACCCCATGCGCATCTTGTTCGCCGCACCCTTGGCGGCCGTCCTCGTCCTCGGTGTCTCGGCGCCTGTCGCCGCGGCCGACCACGGTCACCATGGCAACGGGGGCTACGCGCAGCACGCTCCGCGGCCGGGGCTGACCGACCAGGACTTCTACTTCGTCATGGGCGACCGGTTCGCGAACGGCGACCCGGGCAACGACCAGGGCGGGCTGGGCAGCGACCCGCTCGTGAGCGGGTTCGACGCGACCAAGAAGGGCTTCTACAACGGTGGTGACCTCGACGGTCTTCGCGGGAAGCTCGACTACATCCAGGGTCTGGGCACCGACGCGATCTGGCTGACGCCGATCTTCAAGAACAAGGCCGTCCAGCTCGAGGACGGGCCGTCGGCGGGCTACCACGGCTACTGGATCACCGACTTCACCCAGGTCGACCCGCACCTCGGCACCAACCAGGACCTCGCCGAGCTGGTCGACGCCGCGCACGACCGCGGGATGAAGGTCTTCTTCGACATCATCACCAACCACACGGCCGACGTGATCGGCTACACCGAGGGCGACCGGACGGCGTACGTCTCCAAGGACACCTCGCCGTACAAGACCGCGAGCGGTCAGCCGTTCGACGACCGCGACTACGCCGGCACGGGCTCGTTCCCGACCCTCGACCCGGCGACGTCGTTCCCCTACCACCCGGTGCTGGCGCCGGAGGAGACGAACCTGAAGTCGCCGGCCTGGCTCAACGACCTGACGATGTACCACAACCGCGGCAACACGACGTTCACCGGTGAGGACAGCCAGTACGGCGACTTCTTCGGCCTCGACGACCTCTTCACCGAGCGGCCCGAGGTGGTCGACGGGATGGTCGACATCTACGAGGCCTGGGTCGAGGACTTCGACATCGACGGCTTCCGGATCGACACGATGAAGCACGTGAACGATGAGTTCTGGCAGCAGTTCGGTCCCTCCATGCAGGCCATCGCCAAGGCGGACGGCAACCCGGACTTCTTCATGTTCGGCGAGGTGGCCCTCGACGGCAGCGACGCCGCGGCCAAGAGCTTCACCTCGCACTACACGACCCACGACAAGATGCAGGCGATCCTCGACTTCCCGTTCCAGGACGCCGCCCGCGGGTTCGCGTCGAAGGGGCTCGACAACCAGCGCCTCGCGGAGTTCTTCGCCAACGACGACTGGTACACCGACCGCGACTCCAACGTCTACGAGCTGCCCACGTTCCTCGGCAACCACGACATGGGCCGGATCGGGCGCTTCGTCCAGGCCGACAACCCTGGAGCGGACGACACGGAGCTGCTCGCCCGCGACCGGCTGGCCCACGAGCTCATGTACTTCTCGCGCGGCAACCCGGTCGTCTACTACGGCGACGAGCAGGGCTTCACCGGCGCCGGTGGCGACCAGGACGCCCGGCAGACCATGTTCGCGAGCCAGGTGCCGGAGTACCTCGACGACGACCTGCTCGGCACCACCCGCACGCACGCGCAGGACAACTTCGTCACGGACGCGCCGCTCTACAAGGCCATCAAGAGCCTCGCCCGGATCACCGCCGATCGCCCGGCGCTGCGCGACGGCGCCGAGCAGGCGCGCTACGCGTCAAACGGACCGGGCGTCTTCGCCTTCTCGCGGATCGACCGCAGGCAACAGAAGGAGTACGTCGTCGCGCTCAACAACAGTGAGACGGCCGCGTCGGCCGACGTACCGACGTTCATCCGCAAGGGCCGCTTCCACAAGGTGTACGGCGCCGGGCCGGCCAAGCTGACGACGCACGGCAACCGCACCCTCCCCATGAGCGTGCCGGGACTGTCCGCGGCGGTCTACGTGTCCGACGACCGCATCCCGCGGTCGCACTCGGCACCGCACATCAGCATCGACAAGCCGGAGCCCGCAGCGGAGTCGCACGGTCGGATGCACGTCGAGGCCGACGTCCGCGGCGACTCGTTCTACGAGGTCACCTTCCAGCGGAAGGCCGGCGACGGGGGCTGGAAGACCATCGGCGTCGACGACTCCGCGCCCTACCAGGTCTACGACGACGTGGCGTCCATGTCGCCCGGCCGCACCATCTCCTACCGGGCGGCCGTCCTGGACAACGCCGGGCACACCAGGGGCTCGTCGGTCCGCAGCACGCAGGTGCCGCGGAGCCAGGTCACCATGAGCAAGCCGACCGACGGCGGAACGGTCAGCAGGATCGACCCGGTCGCGCTGACCGCGACCGTGGACCCGGAGCGGCCCCTGCAGTCCGTCGAGTTCCAGCGCAGCGTGTCCGGCGGCGCGTGGACCAGCCTCGGCACGGACAGCTCCGCGCCGGCGTACACCGCGACCGACGACGTCTCTGCCCTGCCGCTCGGGACCTCGGTCCGCTACCGCGCGATCCTCAGCGAGCACGGCGTCGTGCAGGACACGAGCGACCCGGTGTCCGTGACCACGGCCCCGCCGCAGCCGGCGGTCGGCTCGGTGACGGTGGCGGGCAGCCTCCAGTCCGAGCTCGGCTGCCCGGCCGACTGGTTGCCGGACTGCGCCGCCAGCCACCTCGCCTTCGACACCTCGGACGGCAAGTGGCACGCCACGTTCGCGCTGCCGGCCGGCGACTACGAGTGGAAGGTCGCGATCAACGACTCGTGGGACGTCAACTACGGCGCCGGAGGCGCTGCGGGCGGCAGCAACCTGACCCTCTCCGTCCCCGCGGGCGGCGGCAGCTACGTCTTCACGTGGGACCAGGTCACCCACGTGCCGTCGGTCGCCCCGGCCGGGTAGTCCGTGAACAAACGGCCCCCCTGTACCGATCAAGGGGGGCCGTTGAATCACGGACTATCCCCGCAAGCGGGCCAGGTCGGCCTCGACCATCCGACCTACGACGTCCTCGAACCCGACGGTGGGCGCCCAGCCGAGGTCGGTGCGGATCCGGGTCGAGTCGCCGGTGAGCGCCGGCGCGTCGACCGGGCGGATCAGGGCCGGGTCGAGGTCGACGTACGCCGCCCAGTCGTCGATGCCGACACAGCGGAACGCCGCGGCCACGAAGTCCTCGACCGAGTGGCTCTCGCCGGTGGCCACCACGTAGTCGCGCGGCGCGTCGGCGCGAGCGGCGCGCACCATCGCGTCGACGAAGTCCGGCGCCCAGCCCCAGTCGCGCACGGCGCCGAGGTTGCCGAGGGTGAGCTTCGACGCGGTGCCCGCGGAGATCGCAGCCACGCCGGCGGTGATCTTGCGGGTCACGAACCGCTCCGGCCGGCGCGGCGACTCGTGGTTGTAGAGGACGAGGCTCACCGCGTGCAGGCCCCGGTGGCGGTAGACGTCGACCATCAGGTGGGCGAACGCCTTGGCGGCGCCGTACGGGTTCACCGGACGGACCGGCGTCTCCTCGTCCTGCGGTGACCGGTCCGGCAGGCCGAAGATCTCCGCGCTGGACGCCTGGACGAACCGCACGGGCTTCCCGACGCGCTCCTGGAGCTGACGGGCCGACTCGAGCAGCCCGACCGCGGCGAGGCCGTTGACCCGGGCCGTCAGCTCGGGCTGGTCCCACGACTGCGCGACCGAGCTCACCGCGGCGAGGTTGTAGATCTCGTCGGGCGCGAGGTCGAGCACGAGCGCGCGGGTGCCCTCGACGTCGGCGACGTCTCCGACGTGGGTCCGTACGCCGTCGACAGGCGTGTCGCCCGGCAGGGCCACGGCGTGCACCTCGACGCCGTCCGCGAGGAGTCGCTCCGCGAGGTAGCCGCCGTCCTGGCCGCCGACGCCCGTGATCAGCGCCGTCGACATGGCGCCCAGTCTGGCCGACGGTGGGTCAGTAGGCGCCCCGGGTGCCGAGCACGGCCCCCAGGGTGCGGACCAGGATCGTGAGGTCCTGGAGCATCGACCAGTTGTCGACGTAGTAGAGGTCGAGCCGGATCGCCTCGTCGAAGGCGAGGTCGGAGCGACCAGACACCTGCCAGAGACCGGTCATGCCAGGGCGGACCCGCAGCCGGCGGACCGTGTCCTTCGCGTAGCGCGCCACCTCGGTCGGCAGGGGCGGCCGCGGGCCGACCAGGCTCATCTCGCCGCGCAGCACGTTGAACAGCTGCGGCAGCTCGTCGATGGAGTAGCGCCGCAGCCAGCGTCCCGGCCGGGTGATCCGGGGGTCGTCCTCCATCTTGAACAGGCCGTCCTGGTGGCCGATCAGCGCGTGCAGCTCGGCCAGCCGCCGCTCCGCGTCGACCACCATCGAGCGGAACTTGAAGCAGCGGAACGACGACCCGTCGCGGCCGGTCCGCTCCTGCGTGAAGAGCACCGGGCCGCGGTCGTGCAGCTTGACCCAGACCGCGGAGACGACGAGCAGCGGCGCGAAGAGCATGAGCAGCGTCAGCGACCCGACGATGTCGAAGCACCGCTTGCCGGCGCGTGAGGCGTGGACGGCGCGGGGCTTGTCGAGGTGCATCAAGGGCAGTCCGCCGACGGGACGGACCCTGACCCGTTCGGCGGAGACGTCGGTGACGCTCGGCGCCACGATGACCTGGACGTCGCGCTCCTCGAGCTCCCAGGCGATCCGGCGGAGCTGGGCGGACGAGTCGAGCGCGCCGCCGGCGACGAAGATGACGTCGGCGTCGACCAGCTCGACGGCCTGCAGGAGCTGGTCGGGCGTGCCGATGACGGGGACCCCGGTGCCCGTCTTGGAGGACTCCGTCGCCTCGGGGACCAGCGCACCCACGACGTCGTAGCCGAGCCATCTCTCGCGGCGCAGCACCCGAGCCACCTCGTCGACGTGGGCGGGGGTGCCGGCGATGACGACCCGCTGCTGGAGGGCGCCGCGGGTGCGGGCGGCGTACAGCGCCCGGCGCAGAAGGAAGCGGCCGACGATCAGCGTCGGTACGCCGAGGATGAAGAGCAGGAGGAAGAAGCCGCGCGAGAGCTGGAACTTGGCCAGGTAGGCGCAGACCCCGACCAGCCCGGCGGCGAGCACGCTGGCGTTGAGCACCCGCTTGTACTCGTCGGTGCCGGCCCCGAACACGTCGCTCGAGTAGGCGCCGACCAGCCACAGCATCAGCAGCCAGCCGCCCATCAGGAGCGGTCCGGCCAGGCCGAGGGTGTCGGAGACCTGGACGATCGAGGGGTCGAAGATCGCGAGCCGGTCGCGGCCCAGCGCGGCCGCGGCGCCGGCGATGCTGACGGCCACGAAGTCGGTCACGAACGCCGTGGGCGCCAGGTAGCGCAGCGCACGGTGAGGAGCGCCCGCGACCAGCGAGAGGCGGCCCTCGGCGAGCAGGGTCATGCCGCGTGTGCCCCGAAGCTGCGTCCGCTCACGGGATTACCAACGGGTACGGGAGTACCGGGTTACACACCAAGCAACTGCTTGGTACCCGGTCTGGACCAGTGGGCCGCCACTGCACAGCCCTGTGCAACCACCTGCGCTCGTGTCCACAGGCAGATTTCCGGGGTTACCCGGGTGAGGGGAGATCGTTACCCGCACGTGGCAGCTCGTCGGTCGGATCTCCCTCGGGGAGGCCTCGGCGAGGAGGATCATTTCGGACGTGACCACCGCGCTCGCGATCTGCCTCGTGCTCCTGGCGTGGCTGGTGCTCCCGTTCCCGCTGGCCGTCCTGGTCGGGCGATCCCTGCGCGCGGAGCGGACCGCGAACCCGGCGGACTCCCTGGAGCTCGCTGCCTGACGTCCGCGGTCGTGCGGATCTGACGGGCGCGCGCGGCGCACCTACGCTGTGACCCATGAAGGTTCTGGTCACCGGCGGAGCCGGCTACATCGGCTCGATCACTGCGAAGGCGCTCGAGCAGGCCGGCCACACCCCGGTCATCCTCGACTCGCTGCTGACCGGGCCGCACGTCTTCGTCCGCGACCGGACCTTCTACGAGGGTGACATCGCCGACCGGGCCCTGGTGACCCGGATCGTCGAGGAGCACCCCGACCTCGACGCGACCATCCACATGGCGGCCCGGATCGTCGTGCCCGAGTCGGTGGCGCAGCCCTACGAGTACTACCGCGACAACGTCGCCAAGTCCCTGGAGCTCTTCGACCAGCTCGAGCAGCTCGGGAAGCCGCGGGTGCTGTTCTCCAGCTCGGCCAGCCTGTACGCCGTCCCCCATGACACGGACGACTTCGAGGTGAACGAGGCCGACCCGCTCGACCCCGGCTCGCCGTACGCCCGGACCAAGCGGATGATGGAGCAGGTCCTGGAGGACATGGCGGCCGCCACCGAGCTGCGCGCGATCATCCTGCGCTACTTCAACCCGATCGGCTCCGACCCCGACCTCGAGTCGGGCATCTACGCCAAGGAGCCCAGCCATGTGCTCGGCCAGCTGGTGATGGCGGCGCGCGGCCAGAAGGACGCCTTCACGATCACGGGCACCGACAACCCGACCCGTGACGGCACCGGCCTTCGCGACTACATCCACGTCTGGGACCTGGCCCGCGCCCACGTGCGGGCGGTGGAGAAGTTCGACGAGGTCCTGGCCGCCTCCGGCGAGCACAGCGTCGTCATCAACATCGGCACCGGCTCGGGGGTGACCGTCCGCGAGCTCATCGTGGCGTTCGAGAAGGTCTTCGGCCGCGACGTCCCCACCCGCGAGGCGCCGTCGAGGCCCGGCGACGTACCCGGCGCCTTCGCCAACGTCGACCGTGCCCACGAGCTGCTCGGCTGGCACCACGAGCTCTCGCTCGAGGAGGCCATCGCCTCGGCACTCGCCTGGGGCGAGAAGCGCCAGGAGATCCTGGGTTACGAGTGAACTGCCTCATCGGAGCCCTTCTCTCGGCGGTCATGGCGACGAGTCCCAGCGTCGGCTGCGGTGGTCTCGACAAGCTCGACCAGCGGGGGTCGAGCCACGTCGTCGAGACGAGTTCGCGCGGGGGGCAGGCGCTGGTCGGCAAGATCATCGTGCTCGACGCGGGACACCAGCTCGGCAACCACAACTTCCCCGAGGAGATCAACCGGCCGGTGCCGGCGGGCGGCTTCAGCAAGCCCTGCAACACCACGGGTACGTCGACCAACGGCGGCTACGCCGAGGCGACGTTCGCCTGGATCGTCACGATGAAGCTGAAGGCCAAGCTCGAGAAGTCCGGCGCGACCGTGGTGCTGACCCGCACCTCCAACCGGGAGGACCGCTGGGGTCCGTGCGTCGACGTCCGGGGCCGGGCGGGCAACAAGAAACAAGCCGACCTCAAGCTGAGCATCCACGGCGACGGGTCGCTGTCGTCGGGCGCGCACGGCTTCCACGTCATCTACCCGCCCGACCGTGCGCCCTGGACCGACGACATCCACGCGGCGTCGAGCCGGCTGGCCTCGGTCACGAAGGACGCGTTGGTCAAGAAGGGCTTCTCGGTCGCCAACTACATCGCCGGTGGCGACGGACTCGACGAGCGCTCCGACCTCGGCACCCTCAACCTCTCCGACGTCCCGGTGGTGATGCTGGAGGCGGGGAACATGCGCGACAGCGGCGACGCCGGAGTCATGACGTCTGCCCAGGGCCAGGCGCGATATGCACGAGCCCTGGCCGTTGCGGTACGCGCGTTCCTCGGCTGAGCAAAGACTTCTCCACGGTCTAGTCATTCCGGTTGTCGATTCGAGGTCACCCGGTGACAATCGAGAGGCTCCGGAGCTCGGTCCGGACCCACCTAGACGAGACCGGGCCGGACCCAGACGGAGGACGTGGTGACGACGACGGCCCCGAACCGCGGCCGCGAGCGGGATGGCACGGGGAGCGGGAAGCGTCCCGAACGCCCCATACCAGCGCAGCGTCAGCGCGCCGACCGGACCGCATGGAGCAAGGTGGTCATGCTGGTCAACGTCGTCCTCATCGCCGGCGTGGCCGTCATCGGGCTGACCCACCTGCGGGGCCAGGAGTCACCGGACCGGGCGGTCGACTCCGACCCGACCGGTGGGGTGGCGTCGACGCTCCCCGACCCCGACGCCGAGCCGACCCAGGTGCCGACGCAGGTTCCTACGTCCGCGCCGGCCACCCAGGCGCCGGCCACGCAGGCGCCCGCCACCCAGGCACCGGCCACGCAGGCGCCCGCGACCGACGTACCCCCGACCAACGGCGGCGTCGCGGAGGCTCCCCGGATCAAGCCCACGATGCGCAGCAACTTCGCCGCCGGCGACAGCTGGCCGGTGGGCGCCGGCTTCCGCGAGGCCGGTCAGCTGGCCTGGCCGCTCGGGGTCGTGGACCGGCTGATGACGCACGGCCCGGCCGAGGCTCCCAACGCCGTGAGCTGGCTCGAGAAGTGGATGAAGACCGACGTCCGCACGATCGGCGCCCGGGTGCTGTTCGCGCCCAACCACACCGGGTCCGCCGCCATCACCGCGTGGCACACCTCGGTCCTCGACACCTCCGGACTCCAGCAGCCCCGCACCGGGATGCGGCTGACCATGCAGCCCGGCGCCTGGCAGCTCGTCGCCCTCGACGCCAACGGCCAGTCCACGCTGAGCTCGGGCACGTTCACCCAGGTCGGCCGCTCCGCGGCGTTCACCATGGTCCGCCGCGACAGCACGATCTGGGTCACCGACCCGGCCGGTGTCGTGACCCGGGTCGACGACCCGCGGATCGGGACGCTCTCGGGGCCGTGGGCCTCGTGGGAGCTCCGTGAGGGCAAGGTCGGCAGCAGGCCCGCCGGGTTCCAGGAGATCTGGGCCGCCTGAGGCCGGGGCCGGAGCACGCCCTAACCTCGACAGCATGCTGGTGGAGGGCGGGTCGTGGTCGGACCGCAACACCCACCACTGGGACGACTGGTCGCTCGAGTCGCTGCTCGCCGCCAAGGCCGGGCAGGCGGTGAGCCTCGTCGTGCCGGCGCGCAACGAGGCCGCGACCGTGGGTGACGTCGTGACCCGGGTGCGCGAGGCGCTGGTCGACACGGTCGCCCTGCTGGACGAGATCGTGGTGATCGACTCCGACTCCACCGACGCGACGTACGACGTCGCGACCGACGCGGGTGCGGTCGTGCACCGGGCGGCGGAGATCCGGCCCGACCTCGGCACCGTGCCGGGCAAGGGCGAGGCGATGTGGAAGTCGCTGTTCGTGACCAGCGGCGAGGTCATCGTCTTCATGGACGCCGACCTGCTCGACTGGGACACCCACTTCGTGCCGGGCCTGCTCGGCCCGCTGCTCACCCGGCCCGAGGTCCAGCTGGTCAAGGGCTGCTACGAGCGCCCGATGGTCGCGGGCGAGACGGTCATCCCGTTCGAGGGAGGCCGGGTCACCGAGCTCGTCGCCCGGCCGCTCATCCGGCTGCTGTTCCCCGAGCTCGGCGGCGTGCTGCAGCCGTTGGCCGGGGAGTGGGCGATCCGGCGCTCCCTCTTCGAGACCCTCAACGTCCCCACCGGCTACGCCGTCGAGCTGGCCGCCCTCGTCGACACGGTCCGGGCGCACGGGACCGACGCCCTGGCGCAGGTCGACCTAGGCACCCGCGCGCACCGGCACCAGAGCCTGAGCGACCTCAGCGGCATGTCGACCCAGATCCTCGCCGCGGCCCTCGCGCGCGCCGGCGTACCGACGCACGGCGAGCTCGAGCCGGAGCGGCCGCCGGCGGTGACCGCATGACGTTGCAGCTCGGGCGGCACGCCTTCGACGACGACGCCACGCTGATGATGGCGATCGTCAACCGGACGCCGGACTCCTTCTACGACAAGGGCGCCACCTGGGAGGAGGACAAGGCCTTCGAGCGGGTCGCGCAGGTCTCGGCCGAGGGCGCCGAGATCGTCGACATCGGCGGGATCAAGGCCGCACCCGGTGTCGAGATAGGCGAGGAGGAGGAGCGGGCGCGGGTCGTCGACTTCGTGGCGCGGGTGCGGGCGGCGTTCCCCTCCCTCGTGATCTCCGTCGACACGTGGCGGGCCTCGGTGGGCGATGCGGCGTGCGCGGCAGGCGCGGACCTGCTCAACGACGCCTGGGGCGGCGCCGATCCCGAGCTCGTCGACGTCGCTGCGGCGCACGGTGCGGCGATCATCTGCACGCACACCGGTGGCGTCACGCCGCGCACCCGCCCCTACCGGATCGAGTACGACGACGTGGTCCGCGCCGCGATCGACGACACCGTCGCCTACGCCGAGCGTGCCCTCGCCGCGGGGGTCGCCCGCGAGTCGATCGCGATCGACCCGGCCCACGACTTCGGCAAGAACACCTTCCACTCCCTCGAGCTCACCCGGCGTCTCGGCGAGATGGTCGACACCGGCTGGCCGGTGCTCGTGTCGCTGTCCAACAAGGACTTCGTCGGCGAGAGCCTCGACCTGCCCGTCGGCGAGCGGCTCACCGGCACCCTCGCCGCCACCGCGGTCTGCGCGCTGGCCGGCGCCCGCATCTACCGCGTCCACGAGGTCGTCGAGACCCGGCAGACCGTCGACATGGTGAGCACCATCGCCGGGCGGCGGAAGCCGCAGCGAGCGATCCGGGGGCTCCAGTGACCAGGGTCGTCCTCGTCCCGGGCGTGCTCGCGCTGCTGCCGGAGTACGCCGGGATCGAGGACCCGGTCGAGGAGCTCCGCTCGGCGGCCCTCGACGCCGTCGCCTGGCTGGGCCGAGAAGTCACGGTGCTGGCCGACGCCCAGGGCGCCCGGGTGGCGGCCTACCTGCTGGAAGCCACGGCCCGCCAAGGCGACGAGCCGTCCTACCTCGTGGTCGGCAACGGATCTGCGATGCGTACCGAGAAGGCGCCCGGCCACTTCGACGACCGCGCCGAGGGATTCGACGCCGCGCTCGGGGCGTCACTGCGGGCCGGGCGGTCGGCGGTCGATGTCGACCTGGCCCGCGAGCTGTGGGCCAGCGTGGCCGCGCTCGTCGAGCTGGGGGAGCTGGACGGCGTGCTGGGCGAGGGGCAGGTCGACTACGAGGACGCGCCGTACGGCGTGCAGTACTGGGTGGTGCGGTGGACCTCCGACAGCTGAGCGAACTGACGGACGCCGACCTCGACGCGGCGTACGTCGTCCCGTCGCGGCCCTGGCTCCGGGTCAACATGATCAGCACCGTCGACGGTGCGGCCACCGGTCCCGACGGCAGGAGCGGCGGCATCAACAACGCCGCCGACAAGCGCGTCTTCGAGACCCTGCGCCGGCTGTGCGACGCCGTGGTCGTCGGCGCCGGGACGGCTCGCGACGAGGGCTACCGGCCGTTCGGGAAGCCGCTGGTCCTGGTCAGCCGCCACGGTGAGGTGCCGCCTCAGCTGCGCGACGCGCCCGCCGGCTCGGTGCTGATGGCGACCTGCGCGGCGGCCGACCATCTCGACGAGACCCGGCTGCTCCTGGGCGACGACCAGGTCCTCGTCCTCGGCCAGCACCGCGTCGACCTCGCCCAGCTCAAGCGCACCCTGGCCGGCCGCGGTCTCACGAGCCTGCTCAGCGAGGGCGGCCCATCGCTCCTGCGCGCGCTGCTCGTCGAAGGCGTCGTTGACGAGCTCGACGTGACCACGGTCCCGCGCCTGCTGGCGGGCGCGCACCCGCGGATCACGGACGGCGCCCCGGTCGACCTGCCGCTCAGGCTGGCGCTGCTGCTCGAGGACGACGGGACGCTGCTGGGTCGCTGGCTGACCTGACCGGCGTACCTGAAAAGCCGCTGTCGCGTTGATACTGAGTGAGAATCCCCCGGTGACCCGACGACGCCTCGCTCTGCTCGTCACCGGGATCGTCGTCGCCGGCGCCTGTGCCCTTCTCCCGGCGATCCCCGTGCCGGCGGCCGCAGTCGCACCCGTCCACGACCTGGTCGTGACCGGCACCGGCGTCGCCAGCTACCCGGCCTTCGCTGCGGGCACCGAGCGGTACGCCGTGACGACGACGGGCTCGACCGGCGGCTCGGTCACGGTCCACGCGACCACCACCGACCCGGCGGGCGTGGTTCGGGTCGACGGGCGGGTGGCTCCTGGCGGCACGGGAACGGTGGCCGGACTCACCGATGGTGACGAGATCTCGATCGTCTTCGAGGACTCGGGTGGGACTGAGGTGCACTCGCTCGTCTACCTGCCCGCCGGCTTCCCGGCGCTGGAGACGGTCACGTCGTCGCCGGGCCTGGCACCGGGACTCATCGGCCTGACCCTCTTCCAGGTGGACCCGACCGTCCCGCAGTTCGTGACGACCGTCGACCGCAACGGTGTCCCGGCCCACGTCGAGCGGCTCACCGGCGGCTTCGACCTCAAGCAGCAGCCGGATGGCAGCACCACCCTCGCCGAACCAGTGGCCACTCCCGGGCTGACCGGCTCGGCCACGGTGGTCCGCGACGCCCAATGGAACGAGGTGGCGCGCTACACGACGCGCCAACCGCTGACCAACACCGACGACCACGACTCGGTGTTGTTGCCCGACCACTCCAGGTTCCTCCTGGCCTACGAGTTCAACCCCGACTCCGGCAAGACCGACGCGGTGGTCCAGGAGGTGGATGCCCAGGGTCAGGTCGTGTTCCAGTGGTCCACGGCGGGCCTCGAGGAGGAGAGCGTCCGCCCGTCGTCGGACGCCGACTACGCGCACGTGAACTCGATCCAGGTGGTCGGGGAGGACCGGGACGTCGTGGTCTCCTTCCGCCACCTCAGCTCGGTCTACCGCATCGCCTCGCGGGCGCACGACGAGTACGCCGCGGGCGACGTGATCTGGAAGCTGGGGGGACGCGACAGCACCTTCGCCTTCGTCGACGACCCGTACGGCGGTCCGTGCGCGCAGCACACCGCCTCGATCCTCGCCAACGGTCACGTCCTCCTCTTCGACAACGGTTCTGGAGGGGTGTTCGCTCCCGCGCTGTGCCTCGACCAGGAGAACCCCGACGGGGATCCGTTCATCCGCACCCAGAGCCGGGCCGTCGAGTACGCACTCGACGAGGAGGCCAAGACCGCCACCGAGGTGTGGAGCTACAAGCCCACCCCGCGCTTCGCCCCGTTCATGGGCTCGACCACGCGGCTCGGAAACGGCGGCACGCTCATCGGGTGGGGCGGCAGCACGCAGGCACTGGCCAGTGAGGTCGCGGCCGATGGCACGCTGCTGTGGGAGCTGAGGGTGGCTCCGCCGGCGCCGTACCTCTCCTATCGGGCCAGCCTGATGCACGTCCCCGACGCGTTCGCCCCGGTCGTCGACGAGGTCTCGCTGGCCGACGGCGCGACGTACGCCGTCGGTCAGCCGGTCACGGTCGACTTCCGCTGCAGCGACGTCGGCGGCTCCTCTCTGCAGACCTGCGGAGGTGATGTCCGGCCCGGCGACCGGCTCGACACCTCGATCCCGGGGACTCACACGTTGCACCTCACGGCCGGCGACGGCGCCGGCAACACGACGACGGTCACCCGGCGCTACGCGGTGACCGCGTCGTACCAGCCCGGTTGGAAGGACCCCCGGGTCCGCGCGTCGCTGCGTGCGCAGAGGGTCTCCAGCAAGGTCACGCTGGTCAACGACGGCAGCTACGCCGACGCGTTCGTCATCAAGGGCCTCCGCGGCAACAAGGAGCTGGCCGTCCGCTACAAGCTGGGTCACCGTGACGTGACCCGTCAGATCCTCCGCGGCACGCTGCGCACCGACCGGCTCCAGCCTGGTCAGAGGCTCGTGCTGCGCGTCGTGGTCGAGCGGACCGACCGGACCCGAGCCGGGGACCGCCGGAGGTTCACCGTGCAAGCCCGATCCGTGGCCGACCCGACGCGAAGCGCCGCGACCGAAGTGGTGGTCCGGGCCCGCTAACGGAGCTTGACGGTCAGCTTCTGCGTGGTCTTGTTGCCGCTGGCGTCGGTCGCGGTGACCGTGAGCTCGAGCCGGACCTTGCGCGCGCTGTCCAGCTTCTGCCACTGCTTCTTCTTCGCCACGCGGACGACCAGCGGCAGGGACTGGCCCGCCGAGACACCGGCCCGGACCTGCTTGAGAGCGAAGGAGAGCTTCTTGCCGTCGAGCTTGCCGGACGCCGTTCCCGTGACCACGACCTGGGCCGCCTCGTCGACCGTGGCGGCCACCGTCACCGGCTTCTTCGCCTTCTTCCACGAAGACGCGGTCGCGGTCATCGCGGGCGGGGTCACGTCCTCCTTGTGGCAGACGTAGCGGCTGGTCTGGATGGTGCGCACGACCATGAGCACGCTGCCGTTGGCGGCGTCGTAGCTGCTCGCCGCGCGGTCCACGCAGTTCGTGGCTCCGGCGGGTAACGCGGAGCTCACGCAGCTCGGGATGTTGCCGGGGTCGTTGTCGTGCCGGATCTGGACATCGGCCGGCTGGATGGTGCCCACGACGTCGCGTCCCAGGCGGAACGTGATGGTGGCGGGGCCCGCACCGGGCGGGAGCGCGGCGATGTGAGCCGTGAAGTCCAGCGGCGCCGTCTCGAACACGTTGACCACCGACTCGACCGAGGCCGGCCCCGGCACCGTGAACGAGACGCTGTTGGCGCTGCGGCCCTTCTCCTCCTGGCACGGCTGGCTGGGGTCGCGCACGGCGCACTTGGCCGTCGAGAGCTGCTGCCCACCGTGGACGTCGGCGGTGTACGCGGTCCCGCCCGCGAAGGCAGCGGTCCCACCCGTCACGTCGATGTGGTTCACCGGATCCGCGTCCTCGACGTACCCGTAGATGTTGGGGGCGATCACGGCCGTGGCCGGTCCGGACTTGAGCAGGGTCCCGTGGTTGACCAGCGACGGGATGGAGTCGGCTCCGGACGGGGGAGGGCTCTCGTAGAACCCGCCGAACCCGCCGAACTCGTAGGTGCCAGTGCTTTCGACGGTCACCACGCTGTCGTGTGACGGGGCCAGGAACCCCGAGGAGGTCATGGCCATCCGGCCCTCGACATCGATGTCGTAGCCCCGGCTCAGGTTGACACCCAGGGCGGGGAGACGCAGCTGCCCACCGGACTCGACCACCACCCGCCCTTCGCTGGCGAGCGTGACCTGGTGTGGATGCCCGGAGCTGAGGCTGGACGCTCCGACCGGCTGTGCTGCGCCCGCGATGGAGACGGTCCCACCGGCCTTCACGCGCAAGGTGCCCTGACCGCCGAGGTATGCCGCCGTCACATTGAGCGCGGCGCCCTCCTCGATGACCGACGGGCTGACGGGGTCGTTGTTGAAGAGCGCTGTGCCCTGGCCGACCGTCAGGGTGGCGTTCTTGCCGAGCCAGTAGCCCTCGAGGTGGACCCAGCCCGAGGAGACGTTGAACATCTCGGTGGCGTCGATGTAGACCGACTTGCCGGTCCCGATGCAGACGTAGGTCGTGTGGGTCTCGGGCTCGGCGTTGCCGATCGGGTTGTCGTTCGGGATCCCGGAGCCGTTCGGCAACCAGTTGCCCGCGTTGGCCCAGCTGTTGCTGACCGCGCCGGTGAAGGTGCGCACGTCCCCGGTCGTGAAAGGACACACCGGATCGACCGCCGACGCGGGCGCCGCAGGCACCACCGCCAGCACCGCACCGGTCAACGCCAATGCGATCGCCGTCCCCCCGCCCCGTAGCACTGGGTGAAGGTACGTCGTCAGGGTGGGCTTGGTCTATGACCCGTTCAGGGCGATGGCCTGCTCCAACTGGGTCAGCATCGTGGCCAAGGGGAGTGCGCCGCCCAGCGTCCACTCACGCTCCACCTCGCGCTCGTCGAGCGCAGCCCGCGCCCGGCCGAGGGCTGCGGCCAGGTCGACCTCGGGCGGGTCGTTCGTGCCGGTCGGGGACGGGGAGAGCGCGTGGGCGGCGGCGAACAGCCGCACCGCGAGGGCGGGCGAGGCCCCGGCCTCGGCGAGCACGCCGGCGACCCGCAGGCACTGGGCGGTGGCCAGGTTCTGGCGGTGTCGGCCGCTGAGGGCGAGCGCGTCGGCGAGGAGCCGGCCGGCGGCCGCGCGGTCGTCCAGCACCGCCATGGCCCGGGCCAGCGTGATGGTGGCGTCGCGGTGCTGGAGCGGGAAGTGGTCCGCTGAGATCGCCAGCGACTCTTCGGCATAGCGACGGGCCTTGTCGGGGTCGTCCTCGTCGAGCGCGATCTCCGCCAGCGTGTTGAGCTGGTCGGCGGTGCGGGCCACGTCGCCGTGGGCACGCACGACGTCGAGGCGGCGCTCGTGCGCCACGCGCTCCCCGTCCACGTCGCCGACCATCAGGTGCGAGAGGCCGAGCATGAACAAGCCCTCGGCCGTCTGCGGGTAGAGCGTGCTGGCCTCGGTCTCGGCGTACACCTCTCGAGCGAGGTCGCGCCCCTCGTCCAGCTTGCCGAGCATCATGAGCGTCCCGCTGAGGTAGATCCGGGCGTTGAGCACGGCCATGTCGTCGCCGAGCTCGGTGCCGAGCTCCCAGGCGGTGCGCAGCTCGCGCTCGGCCTCGGGCCACTCGGTGCGCTGGTAGGCGAGGCGGCCGAGGATGGCGTGCAGGCGGGCCGTCCGCCGGTCGCCCGGAGCCAGCGCGCCCAGCAGCTGTTGGCACAGGGCGGCGGGCTCGGAGGCCCGACCGGCGTCCAGCCAGAGCCGCTCGGCGGTGACGAGGAGGTCGAAGGCGGCGTCGGTCCGATCCGACAGGACGGCCACCTGCACGGCCGCCTCCACGTCCGCCACCGCAGCGGTGAACTCCGCGCTGACCGTCGGCCCGTCCACCGTGTCCAAGCGACGACGCCAGTCCTCGGTGCGCGCGAGGAAGTACGCCGTCACGGCGCGGTGCGCCTCGTCCGCGCCGGCGCCGTTCTCGAGGTCGCGACGGGCCAGCAGGCGTACCGGGTGCGGCAGCGTGTACCGCGGCCCACCGGGTCCTTCGACCACCTGCGCGAGACCGGCGTCGACCAGCCCGGTCAGCACGTCGATGACGTCCGGGCGCTCGGCCACGCCCTCGATCGCGTCGAGCGGCACCGGACCCGAGAAGATCGCCAGCCGCTGGATGAGCGACCGCTGGGGTCCGTCCAGCCGTTCCAGTGACCACTCCAGGGCGTCGGCGAGGCCGTGGACGAGGTCCAGGCTGTTGGCGAGCCCGCCGTGCAGACGGTCCAGGCCGACCACCCGCAGCCGGTCCGCAGCCAGCGTCAGCCCCAGCGGCAGGCCGCCGAGCAGGTCACAGATCTCGGCGACGCGATCCGCGTGCAGCTGCAGGTCGACCGAGGGCGCTGCTCGTCGGGCGACCTCGCCGAAAAGCTCGACCGCGGAGGCGACGTCGAGCGGTGGCACGTGCACCACCTGTTCCTTCGGCACGCCCAACGGCACTCGGCTGGTGGCGAGCACCGCGGCTGCTCCCCGCGGTGCTCCCCGCGGTCGCGAGCCTCGCGTGCAGCTCGTCCGGCTCGGCGTCGTCGACGATCTCGAGGTTCGCGACGCGGACCGCGACCTCGGCGGCGACCCGGGTCTTCCCCACGCCACCCAGCCCGGTCAGCGTCACCACCTGGTCGGTGTCCAGCAGGTCGCACACCTCGGCCACGAGGGCGTCGCGTCCCCAGGTGGTGCCCGTCGGCGCGGGCAGCCTCGGACGCGCCACCGCCCCGGCGAGCACGGGAGGCGGTGCGTCGACGACCGGAGCGGACGGGTGACCCATGGCCCGCGCGATCCCGGCGATCAGCAGGGGTCCCCACGTCGCCGGCTGGAGGCCGACCGTGTCCAGCCACTGCGACGTGCCGATGAAGTAGCGGAGGGAGGGCGACGGCTCGATCTCCTCGATCCGGACCGGCAGCAGCGGGGTGTCCTGGCCGACGGTCGTGTCGAGCTCCCGGCGTACGTGTGGGGACCCGTTGGCCGCGCTGGAGAAGATGAACACCACGACCGGAGCCGCGGCCAGCGCCTCGAGGATCGCGCTCGTGAACTCCGCCCCCGGCGGGATGTCACGGGGTGCGATCCAGCACGTCTGGCCCGAGGACTCGAGGACCTCCACCACCTGCCTCGCCATGGCCGCGTCCTCCGACGCGTGGCAGATGAAGACCCCCTTCGTCACGCGTGGAGTGTAGGAGGGTGCTGGGGAGATCAGGTGCGTGACGGCGTGGCTCGGGCGGGTTCCTGCTGTGCGAGGGCCACAACGGGCTGGGTTCTACCGGTCAAGATGCGCCGAGGGACCGGGCTTCGAGGAGCGAGGGGCCGTACCACGTGAGCAGCCGGCCGCTGACCAGCCGGGTCTCCGTGTGCGGGAACGCCTCGGGCCCGTCGTCGGCGGTGAAGACGTAGGGCTCGTCGGGCAGCAGCACGAGGTCCACGCCGGCCGCCTCGATCGCGGCGGGCTCCACCTTCGGGTAGCGGTCGTCGCTGTCGGCGAACGCGTTGGCCCAGCCGAGACGGCGGGCCAGGTCGCCGGTGAACGTGTCGCTGCCCACGACCATCCACGGGTCCCGCCAGATCGGGATCGCCACCGTGCGGGTGACCTCGGGCATCGGTCCGCACCAGACGTCCCTCGCCTCGGCCAGCCAGCGCGGCCGCTCCCAGCCGAGCACGTCGTCGAAGAGCCGCTCGAAGGTATCGATCGCCTCGGGCACGGTCTCGATCCGCGTGACGTGCACGTCGACGCCGGACTCGCGGAGGCGTCGTACGTCGAGCTCGCGGTTCTCCTCGTGGTTGGCGATCACCACGTCCGGCCGCAGCGCGCGGACGGCGTCGAGGTTCGGGTTCTTGGTCCCGCGGACCCGCGCCTCGAGAGTGTCGTCGAGGTCGGCGGGGTGGGTGCACCAGTCCGTCGCGCCGACGAGCGCGTCACGGCGTACGGATGCCAGAGCCTCGGTGATCGAGGGGACGAGCGAGACGACGCGAGAGGCGCTCACACGTTGCGACGGTACGCGCCACCGACCTCGAAGAACGCCTCGGTGACCTGGCCCAATGTGCAGACGCGGGCGGCGTCCATGAGGGCCGCGAACACGTTGCCGTCGGAGACCGCCACCTCCTTGAGGCGGGCCAGGGCGGCGGTCGCCTCCTGCTCGTGCTCCTTCTGGAACGCGTGCACGCGGTGCAGCTGCGACTCCTTCTCGGTGTCGGTCGCCCGGGCCAGCTCGACGTGGTCGGGGGTCCCGTCGTCGCCACCCGGCCGGCGGAAGGTGTTGACGCCGATGATCGGCAGCGAGCCGTCGTGCTTGCGGTGCTCGTAGAGCATCGACTCGTCCTGGATCCGGCCGCGCTGGTAGCCGGTCTCCATCGCGCCGAGCACGCCGCCGCGCTCGTTGATCGCGTCGAACTCCTTGAGCACAGCCTGCTCCACGAGGTCGGTGAGCTCGTCGATGACGTAGGAGCCCTGGAGCGGGTTCTCGTTCATCGCGAGCCCCCACTCACGGTTGATGATCAGCTGGATCGCCAGCGCCCGGCGTACGGACTCCGTCGACGGGGTCGTGACCGCCTCGTCGAAGGCGTTGGTGTGCAGCGAGTTGGCGTTGTCGTAGATCGCGATCAGCGCCTGCAGCGTGGTGCGGATGTCGTTGAAGTCCATCTCCTGCGCGTGCAGCGACCGGCCGCTCGTCTGGACGTGGTACTTCAGCTTCTGCGAGCGCTCGCCGGCGCCGTACTTCTCCTTCATCGCGACCGCCCAGATCCGGCGGGCGACCCGGCCGATGACCGAGTACTCCGGGTCCATGCCGTTGCTGAAGAAGAAGGAGAGGTTGGGCGCGAAGTCGTCGATGTCCATGCCGCGCGCGAGGTAGGCCTCGACGTAGGTGAACCCGTTGGCGAGGGTGAACGCGAGCTGGCTGATGGGGTTCGCCCCGGCCTCGGCGATGTGGTAGCCGGAGATGGAGACCGAGTAGAAGTTGCGCACCTGCTTCTCGATGAACCACTCCTGGATGTCCGCCATGCACCGCAGCGAGAACTCGGTGGAGAACAGGCAGGTGTTCTGGCCCTGGTCCTCCTTGAGGATGTCGGCCTGGACGGTGCCGCGGACCGTGCGCAGCGCCTCCTCGGGGTCGAGCCCCTTCTCGCGGGCCTGGTCCATCGCGGTGTTGAGGAAGAAGGCGAGCACCGTCGGTGCCGGGCCGTTGATCGTCATGCTCACCGACGTGGTCGGGTCGAGCAGGTCGAACCCGTCGTAGAGCTCCTTCATGTCGTCGAGCGTCGCGACGCTGACGCCGGAGGTGCCGACCTTGCCGTAGATGTCGGGGCGCTCGTCGGGGTCGCGGCCGTAGAGCGTGACGGAGTCGAACGCCGTGGAGAGCCTTGCTGCGGGGAGTCCCTCCGAGAGGACCTTGAACCGGCGGTTGGTGCGGGCCGGGTCGCCCTCGCCGGCGAACATGCGGGCCGGGTCCTCGTTCTCCCGCTTGAACGCGAAGACGCCTGCGGTGAAGGGGAACTTCCCGGGGAGGTTCTCGCGGCGGAAGTACTTCACCAGCTCGCCGTGGTCGACGTACGACGGCAGCGAGACGCGCGGGATGCGGTTGCCGGAGAGCGACTCGCGGCCGGGGTGGTCGGCGTACTCCTGGACGACCGAGGGCCAGGCCTCGAGCTGCTTGCGGGTGTCGACATCGAGGTCGTCGCGGGCCTCGGCCGCCAGCTTCTTGACGACGTCGGCTGCGGAGGTCTCGACGGGCTCGACCAGCGCGGTGACGGTCTCGAGCGACTGGAGGGTGCGGGCCTGGTCGACCAGCTCGTCGGTGCGCGCGTGGTAGCCGCGGACGGTCTCTGTGATCTCGGAGAGGTAGCGGACCCGGCCGGCCGGGACCACCTGCCGGATCTTCGAGGAGTGACGTACGTCCACACGGGGGAGGGCGCCTTCCGCGAGGTGCAGGCCGTGGCTCCCTTGTTCCTTGGCGAGCAGCCCGGCGAGGTGCTGGTAGAGGGCGGTGACGCCGTCGTCGTTGAACGTCGCGGCGCTGGTGCCGAAGACCGGCATGTCCTCGGGCCGCTTGCCGAACGCCTCGCGGTTGCGCACGAGCTGACGGCCGACGTCGCGCATCGCGTCCTCAGCGCCGCGGCGCTCGAACTTGTTGATCGCGACGACGTCGGCGAAGTCGAGCATGTCGATCTTCTCGAGCTGGCTGGCGGCACCGAACTCCGGCGTCATGACGTAGAGGGACGTGTCGACGTACGGCACGACCGCCGCGTCGCCCTGGCCGATACCGGGCGTCTCGACGACGACCAGGTCGAAACCGGCGGCCTTGAGGACGGTGATCACGTCGGACAGGTAGTCCGGCAGCTCGTGGGCGCCGCGGGTGGCGAGCGAACGGAAGTAGGTGCGGTCGCCGTCGAGGCTGTTCATGCGGATCCGGTCGCCGAGCAGGGCGCCGCCGCCCTTGCGCCGGGTCGGGTCGACCGCGACGACGGCGACGCGCAGCTTGTCCTGCTGGTCGATGCGGAGCCGGCGTACGAGCTCGTCGGTGAGGCTGGACTTGCCGGAGCCGCCGGTGCCGGTGATGCCGAGGACCGGCACCTCGTGCTTGGCCGCGGCCTTCGTCAACGCTTCGAGGGTTTCCCGGGGGAGCTTTCCTTCCTCGACGCCGGTGATCGCGCGCGCGATCGCGACCCGGTCGCCGCTGATCACGGCGTCGGCGGTGACCTGCTGCTTCTCCCAGAGGTCGAGGTCGAGGTCCGCGACGACGGAGTTGATCATCCCGGGCAGGCCGAGCCGCTGGCCGTCCTCGGGCGAGAAGATGGTGACGCCGCTCTTGCGCAGCCGGTCGATCTCGTCGTGCACGATGACGCCGCCACCGCCGCCCACGACGTGCACGTGGTCGGCACCGCGGGCCTTCAGCGACTCGACGAGGTACTCGAAGTACTCGATGTGGCCGCCCTGGTAGGACGACACCGCCACGCCCTGGACGTCCTCCTCGATCGCGGCGTCCACGACCTCCTGGACGCTGCGGTTGTGCCCGAGGTGCACGACCTCGCAGCCCTGGCTCATGAAGATCCGCCGCATGATGTTGATCGACGCGTCGTGCCCGTCGAACAGGCTCGACGCGGTCACCAGCCGCACCGGGTGCTGGGGGACGTGGAGCTCGCTCATCTGTCTGGACCTCAATTAGTTGGACGTCCAAGTAATGGTAGAGGGCTACCGGTGGGTAGGCCAGCCGGGCGGGGTAGTCCGTGAGCAGACGGCCCCGGTTTCGGCGATCCAGGGGCCGTTGATTCACGGACTACCCCGCCGGCCCTGTGGACAACGTCAGTCGACGAGGTCCCCGGCGTCCTTGCGGAGTACGCCGAGCAGGCCCGTGAGGTCGGAGAGCTGGTCGGCGGACAGTCCCGGCTTCTGGAAGACCTCGCCGTTGAGCCCGTCGGTGGCCTTCTCGACGACCGCCCGGCCGGCGTCGGTGATCGAGGCGAGCACGACGCGGCGGTCGTCGGCCTGGCGTTGCCGCTCGACGAAGCCCTGCCGTTCCAAGCGGTCCACCGCGCTGGTGACCGAGGTCGGGTGCACCTGGAGCAGCGAGCCGAGCCGGGTCATCGGCATCGCGCCGGCCGACGAGAACGACAGCAGCCGCAGGACCTCGTAGCGGGCGAAGGTCAGCTCGAGCGGACGCAGCACCGCGTCGATGCGTTCCATGAGCAGCTGCTGGGCGCGCACCAGCGAGGTGACCATCACCATGCCGTCGGCGGCGTCACCCCAACCGTGCGCCACCCACTGCCGGTGCGCCTCGCGGATCGGGTCGCGCTGGCGTTCGCTCACTCGCAGCATCGTAGGGAGTGTGCGGCACCCCGGGCGGGAGCAGCCGGACGGCGAACACCGGCACCAGGGCGGCGAGCGCAACCACCAGCAGCGCTGGCCGGGCGCCGGCGTACGTCGCCAGGGCCGGTGCCACCAGGCTCCCGACGAGACAGGCGCCGACCATGACGGTGTCGGCGAGCCCGAGCGCGCCGGCGCGGTAGCGGTCGGGTACGGCGACCTGCAGCGTGCCGGTGAGCAGGCTCTCGATCACTACCCCGATCGCACTTGCCAGGGCCAGCAGGGGAAGCGCCGGCCAAGGCACGGGCGTGGCGGCCACCAGCGCGACCGCCACGCTGATCACGAGCAGGCCGCGGCTCGTGGTGACGCGGACGAACCGCCCGACCAGCGGGGCGCCGAGGGCGCCGAATCCCAGGCAGGCGGTCGCGATCCCGAAGCCCGCGTCGCCGCGGCCCCACGTCTCCTCGCTCAACGGCAGCAGCGCGAAGGCGATGACGGTGAGCACCAGGTTGAGCAGCCCGGCGACCCCGAGCGCGCCGAGCGCGGGCCGGCTCCGCAGCACCACGCGGAGCATCCCGGCCACCGCGTCCGGCGCCCTCTCCACCGGCCCCGGGATCGCGATCCCGGTGGAGAAGACGAGCCCGACGGCGGCCAGCCCCACGGCCACGACGAGGGTCCACGGCCTCAGCGACTGCGTCAGGAGCAGCCCGCCCAGCGCCGGTCCCACCACCCAGGACGAGACCTCGATGGTCACCAGCGTGCGCGTGGCCGACTCCCGAGCCGGCCCGGCCAGTCCGGGCAGCGCGGCCGCGATCGTCGGGTAGGTCGGCGTACCGCACAGCACGGCGAGCCCGACCGCGACCACGGCCGCCCCGACCTGGTCGCCGGCGATGCCGACCGCGGCGGCCGCCAGGAAGGCCAGCCGCAGTGCCATCGTCGCCACCACCAGCCGGTCGCGGCGGACGTGGTCGCCGAGCGAGCCGACCGCCCACGAGCACAGGACGTACGGCGCCATCCGGGCCGCACCGGCCAGGCCCACGACCCACGCGCCGTGGGGGCCGTCGGCGTACTGGTCCCAGACGAGCACGAGCAGCAGCGGCCACGGCAGTCCGGTGGACAGCGCCCCGCAGGCGTAGGCGCCGAGCAGCCGTCCGACCACCGGTCGGCTGCCGCGGTGCGAGTTCATCCGCGGACCACGGACGTGAGCGGTGCGAAGCCGTTGAAGCCGACCGTGGAGTACGTCGCCGTGTAGGCGCCGGCGCAGTGCAATCGCACCTGGTCGCCCTCGGCCAGCGCGAGCGGCAGCTCGACCATCACGTCCTCGTAGAGCACGTCGACGCTGTCGCAGGTCGGGCCGGAGAGCACGCACGGGCCGGTCGGGCCCGGCACGTCCGTGGCGAGCGGGTAGCGGATCGCCTCGTCGAGGGTCTCGACCAGGCCGGTGAAGACGCCGGCGTCGAGGAACACCCAGCGGGTGCCGGCCCGGTACAGGACCGCGACGACGGAGGTGACGAGCACTCCGGCGTCCGCGGCGATCCCCCGACCGGGCTCGGCGATCGTGGTCGGCCGGTCGTGGCCGAAGGAGGCGGCGAGGTAGCGCTCGATCGCGGCGCCGTACGCCTCCGGCTCGGGGCAGCTGTCGTCGAGCCTCGCCGGGAAGCCCCCGCCGAGGTCGAGCAGCCACGGTTCCAGGCCCTCGGCCCGGAGCGCCTCGAAGACGGTGGCGGCCGACCGGATCGGCCCCGCCCACGCCTCCGGGTCCCGCTGCTGCGAGCCGACGTGGAAGGAGATGCCTTCGGCGCGCAGGCCGAGCCGGGCGGCGTCGCGGAGGATCGTGACCGCCTCGCCGGTCGAGCAGCCGTACTTGCGCGACAGCGGCCAGTCCGATCCCTCGCCCGAGGTGACCAGCCGGCACAGCACGCCGCTGCCGGGCGCCGCTTCAGCGACCTTGGCCGCCTCGCCGGGGGAGTCGACGACGAACAGGTCGACGCCGAGGCGGGCCGCGAACCGGACGTCGTCGCGCCGCTTGACCGGGTTGGAGTAGACGAGGTCGCGAGGCCCGGCGCCCGCCATCAGGGCGGCGGTGATCTCGGCCGGGCTGGCCACGTCGAACCGGCAGCCTGCTCCCGCCAGGGCGGTCAGCAGGGCCGGGTCGGGATTGGCCTTGACGGCGTAGTGCAGCGCGGTGCGTGGCAACGCCCTCTCGAGCCGGCGGTACGTCGCCAGGGCGTCCGCGAGGTCGAGGTCGAGGTACGGCGTGGGGCGGGTGTGGGCAGGAACGTGCGGTGGGGCCCCGAGACCGTCCACGGCCGGCAGCAGCAGGTCGGTCATGCCGGCTGAGGAGCCGGGCCTCGCCGCTCAGATATGACTCGTTGTGACTATTCCGGCTCAGCGATTCAGCGGGTCAGGGCGGTCTCGCCGTCCATGTGCGAGAGCTTCGCCGGGTTGCGCACGGCATGGAACTCGGCGATCCGCCCGTCCTCGACGCGCACGCCGATCACGGTGTCGAGCACGCCGTCCATCCGGAGGATCAGCGCCGGGCGACCGTTGACCTCGGCGGGATGCAGGGTCACCGAGGCCGGGATCTTCTTCAGGAAGCGGGCCACCTTGGCCGCACCGACCACGGGCACCCGAGCCGCCTGTACGACTCCGCCACCGTCGGCCGTCAGGACGACGCCCGGCGCCATGACGTCCAGAAGGCCCTGCACGTCACCGGTCTCGACCGCCCGCTGGAACGCCTGGAGCGTCTCCCGGGTCACGGTCGCGGTGACGTCGACGCGCGGTCGGCGGGCGGCGACGTGGGCCCGGGCCCGATGGGCCACCTGCCGGACGGCCACCGGGGTCTTGTCGACGGCCTCCGCGATCTCGTCGTAGTCCACGGCGAACACCTCGCGCAGCACGAACACGGCCCGCTCGGTCGGCGTGAGCGTCTCGAGCACCAGCAGCATCGCGGTCGAGACGCTGTCGGCGAGCTCGACGTCCTCGGCCACGTCGGGCGAGGTGAGCAGCGGTTCGGGCAGCCACGGACCGACGTACGACTCCTTGCGCCGGCGCAGGGTGCGCAACCGCGTCAGGGCCTGTCGCGTCGTGATCCGGACCAGGAACGCACGCGGGTCGCGCACGGTCTCGTGGTCGACGCCCGCCCACCGGAGCCAGGTCTCCTGGACGACGTCCTCCGCGTCGGCGGCGGAGCCGAGCATCTCGTAGGCGACCGTGAAGAGCAGGTTGCGCAGGCCTACGAACGTCTCGGTCGCCGAGCCGCCGGGGTCCTTCGCTCGCTCGCTCACTGGTTCCTGTCTTTCGACCATCGACCGTGCCATACCCCACAGGACGTCGGCCACACGCGATCTGTGACAGGTCTTCCGGATGCCACTCCTCACAGGACCGCACTGTCACGGCCGTCGGGTCGCCGGCATCTCCAGGTGCGTCAGCGAGAACACCACGAAAGGACCAACCGATGGAACCCCGGATCGACTTCCAGACCAACGAGATCGGCGCCCGGATCAGCAAGCGCGTCTACAACGTCAACCTCGCCATCCAACAGGCGTCGCTGCCCGAGGGCCTCCAGGAGCTGGTGAGCCTGCGCGCCAGCCAGATCAACGGCTGCGGGTGGTGCGTGGACATCCACACCAAAGAGGCGACGGCCGCCGGTGAGGAGGCGGTCCGGCTGCACCTGGTAGCGACCTGGCGGCACGCCACCGTGTTCACGGAGGCCGAGCGGGCCGCTCTCGCGCTCACCGAGGAAGGCACCCGGCTGGCCGACTCGGGCGCCGGCGTGTCCGACGAGACCTGGGCCCAGGTGCGCGAGCACTACGACGACGACCAGCTCGCCGGGCTGGTCGCGCTGGTCGCGATGATCAACGCCACCAACCGGCTCGGCGTGATCGCGAACTACGCGGGCGGGTCCTACCAGCCCGGCATGTTCGACAGCATGGCGAGCTGACTCCGCTCGGCGCCGGCCCGACAGAGCGCTCGGCAGGGACCGGAGGGGATCGTCAGACAAACTGGCCTACCTGGGGGATGGTCTGTAGCCCGTCGCGGACATAGGTTTCGCCTGTTCCGTCCGTTCTCGGCAGACAACCCCACTAAGGATCCCTCCTGTGCTGAGCACCTCTCGTCGGGCTGGCGCCCGTCGGGGCACGCGCGTCGGCGCGATCGTCGCAAGCGCGGCGGTCGTCGTGACCCTCGTCCCGGCCCTGCTTCTCTCGTCTCCCTCCACCGCCGCCAGCCCCCGGGCCGCGGCGTCCTCCCCGGTTGCAGGCTCCTCGGTGTTCACACCCAGCAGCACCCGACCCCAGGCGTCACTGAACGGCCACGTCCGCCGGGTCAACCCGTCGGCGTACAAGTCGTTCACGCTCGACTCCTCCGCGCTGGCCGGCCGCCTGGCCGCCGCGCCGGACGAGGCCGCGAAGAACGCCGCGCCCGCGACCCTCCAGCTGCCCGCGCCCAACGGCGACCTCGTGACCTTCAACGTGGTCGAGTCGTCCGTCATGGAGGCCGGCCTCGCCGCAGCCCACCCCGAGATCAAGACGTACGCCGGCCGCAGCGCGGACGGCAGGGCGACGGTGCGCCTCGACGTCACGCCGATGGGCTTCCACGCGTTCGTGCGCGGTGCCCGGGGCGGCGACGCGTGGTTCATCGACCCCGCCTACAACGGCGACG
Organism: uncultured Actinomycetota bacterium; assembly: GCA_963759065.1. GTDB lineage: Bacteria > Actinomycetota > Actinomycetes > Propionibacteriales > Nocardioidaceae > Nocardioides. The sequence continues at coordinate 490,100 of CAVWYA010000015.1, forward strand.
ACAGCCTCTACCTCTCCTACCTGGGCGATGACCTGTCCGCGCCCGAGCGCGGCCTCGTCGAGCCCGAGCTGCCCGAGGCCGCCGAGCTGGTCGAGGGCGGCCAGGACGCCGGAGAAGGCCCCGGCGATGCGGTCAAGCTGCGCACCTACCGGCTCGCCCTGACGACCGACCCGAGCTACGCGACGTACTTCGGCACCGGCAACGTGCTGGCCGAGAAGGTCACGTTGGTCAACCGGGTCAACGAGGTCTACAACGACGACCTCGCCATCCGACTGGTGCTGATCGACGACACCGACAAGCTGAACCTCGACACGGCGGCCAAGGCCACCGGCACCAACGGACCCTGCGGCGGCCAGGCCTGCTTCACGGCCGCCCAGCTGGCCGGCTGCGCAGGCGGCAGCCTCAACGCCAACCGGATCGTGCTCGGCCAGCTCATCGGCGCCGACAACTACGACATCGGCCACCTCGGCCTGGGCGTCAACGGCGGCGGCGTGGCCCAGCAGGGCGTCGGCGCCAACAACAAGGCGAACGGCTGCACCGGTCTCCCTCGACCGGAGGGCGACTTCTACGCCATCGACTACGTGGCGCACGAGATGGGCCACCAGTTCGGCGGGCCGCACACCTTCAACGGCACGCAGCTCAACTGCTCGGGCGGCAACCGCTCGGCGGCCGCCTCCGTCGAGCCGGGCTCCGGCTCCTCGGTGATGGCCTACGCGGGCATCTGCCAGCAGGACAACCTGCAGCCGCACTCCGACCCGTACTTCAGCCAGCGCAGCCAGACCAACATCACGACCTACGTGACGGCGGCGCTGGCCGCGGTCAACGAGGTCCAGACCGTGGGTCTCTACAGCTGGGACGGCGCGGACGCGATCACGCTGACCTTCAAGGGTCAGACGACCTCGCCGGTCCCGGCCGGCTCGACGACTGCGCAGATCGATGCCGCCCTGGAGGCGCTGCCGGTGATCGGCGCCGGGGGTGTGGCCGTCAGCGGCTACGCCGGCAACGCGGCCAACCTGCCCAACGGCATCCAGGTCACCTTCAACGGCGCCGGCCTTGCGGGCCTCGACCAGCCGCCGATGACCGTCACCCCCGTCGGCGGCGACGTCACTGGCTTCGTCGGCACCACTGCCCAGGGCGGTCCGGCCGCCAACGGAGGCGGGACGGTCGTGACCACGGCCAACCACGCTCCCACGGCGACCGCTCCGGCCGACAGGACCATCCCGATCCGGACGCCGTTCACCCTCACCGGGTCGGCCGTCGACGCGGACAACGACTCGATGGTCTACCTCTGGGAGCAGAACGACCGTGGTGGCGCCACCGGGACCACCCTGGTCAACAACACCAAGCTGAACGGACCGCTGTTCCGGGTCTTCGGGGCCTACGCCGACGTGACGCCGGCGGGCACCACCCAGATCCCCTCGCCGGGTGAGAACCAGGCGGACGGCAGCCCGTCGCGGAACTTCCCGGACATGGACCAGATCCTGGCCAACAACACCAACGCCGAGACGGGAACGTGCCCGGCCGCTCCGGCCGTGCCGGCGGTCGTCCCGATCCCGATCGTGGAGTGCTACGCGGAGTTCCTGCCCACGGCCGACTACGTCGGTGACGTGCTCGCGGGCAACAACGCTCCGGCGGCGCTTGACTTCCGGTTCACCGCTCGGGACCTCGACCCCGAGGCCGGCGGCTACGCGTTCGACGACGTGAAGCTGGCGCTCGACGCGACGGCCGGCCCGTTCCTGGTGACCTCCCGGAACGTCGCACCTCCTGCGGCAGCCGTCGCAGGCCGCACCGAGCCGGTCGTGTGGACCGTCGCCAACACGACGGCACTGGCGCCGAACGTGAAGATCTCGCTGTCCACCGACGGCGGGGAGACCTTCCCCTACGTCCTCGCGGCGAGCACGCCCAACGACGGCACAGAGAACATCACGTGGCCGAACGTCGGGACCGACCACGCCCGGCTGAAGATCGAGGCTGTTGACAACTACTTCTTCGACGTCAACAACGTGGACTTCTCCGTCGTCCCGAGGCTGGTGGCGACCGGTACGGCGCAGGCGTCGTACGACGTCCAGTACAGCGACGGCCCGTCGACCCCGATCACGCTGTCGGCGGAGTCGGGTCGCCGGGGCGGTGCCAACCCCGGACTCTCGGCCACGGCCACCGGTCTCCCGGTCGGTCTCGCCCTGACCGAGACGGACACGTCTTCACCCACCGGCCCGCTCACGTCCACGTTCACGGTGACGGGCGCGACCACGGCCGCTCCGGGGTCGTACGACGTCGACGTGACGATCACGGACGGGACCGACTCGGAGGACTTCTCGTTCACGATCGTGGTGACCCAGGAGGACGCGACCGCGGCGTACACCGGGCCGGCCACGGCCGAGGCGCCCACGGGCGGCAACGACGTGGTGGTCGTCCCGCTGAGCGCCCACGTGACGCAGGCGGCCGACGGCAGCCTGGGCAACCTCGCGACGGCGACCGTCACGATCAAGGACACGATCGCCAACGAGGTGCTCTGCGCCGACCTGCCGGTGAACGCCAGCGGTGACGCGAGCTGCAGCTACTCGGCGGACATCCCGCTGCAGTCGGGCCGGATCTACAACCTGCAGCTGCAGGTCGGTGGCCGGTACGTCGGCACCGGGACCGGGTCGTTGAGCGTCACGATCGACAACGGGGACCCGCAGACGTCGATCACGTCGGGTCCGGCCGAGGGGAGCTTCCTGCTCGACACGGTCGCCAGCATCGGGTTCGCCGCCAACGAGACGCCGGTGACCTTCACCTGCTCGCTCGACGGCAGCGCGGTCAGCTGCCCGAGCTCGCCGGTGTCGCTCAGTGCCCTCAGCGCGAAGACCCACAAGTTCTCGGTCTTCGCGACGGACCCGGCCGGCAACGCCGACGAGACGCCGGCGACGCGCAGCTTCACCGTGCCGCTGGACGACGCGGTGCTCGCCTCGACCAAGGGCAAGTGGACGCGTGGCAGCCAGGGCGGCGCCTTCGCGGGCACCGTCTCGACCTCGAAGAAGAAGGGGTCGACGCTGAGCACCACGATCAGCGGAGCCACCTCGCTGTCGCTCGTCGCCCGCACGGGGAAGAAGGGCGGCACGGTCAAGGTGTTCCTCAACGGTCAGCTCCTCAAGACCATCTCGCTCAAGGGCGCGGCGGCCGGCAAGGTGCTGATCCCGGTGGCGACGTTCGCCTCGGCCCAGTCGGGCACGGTGACGATCGTCAACGACACCAAGAAGGCCAAGAAGAAGAAGAAGCAGAAGTCGGTCGTGATCGATGGACTGGGAGTCGTCACTCCCTGATCCACCAGTGATCCACGACTGACCCAAGGCCGACGAGGCCCGGTCCCGGACGGTTCTGCCCGTCCGGCACCGGGCCTCGCGCCGTCCTGCCTCTGACAGGGTGCTCCCATGCGACTGGGGATGACCCTGCCGGTCATGGAGCCGGACCTGTGGGCCGAGCCCGACACGCTCCAGCGCTGGGCTCGGGCGGTGGACGAGGGCCCCTTCTCGTCGCTCTGCTTCGGGGAGCGGATGGCCTTCGACAACCCCGAGACCCTCACCCTGCTGGGCGCGGCCTCGGCGTGGACCTCACGGGTCCGGCTGGTCACCACGGTGGTCGTCCCGCAGCTGCACCGGCCGGCGCCGCTGGCCAAGGCCCTGGCCACCGCGGACCGGCTCAGCGACGGGCGGCTCACCGTCGGGTTCGGGGTCGGCGGCCGGGTTGAGGACTACCGCGCCGCGGAGGCCGACGCCCCGCAGACCATGGCCGAGATGGCCCGCCGGGTCGGTCAGCTCAAGCGGATCTGGGCCGGCGAGAAGCTGACCGAGGCGACGCTCCCGGTCGGTCCGCGTCCCCTCCAGCCCGGCGGCCCGCCGCTGCTGGTCGGGACGATGGGGCCGCGCACCGTGCGGTCCGCCGCGGCCTGGGCGGACGGGCTGGCCGGCTTCACCCTCGACCTCGACGTGGACGCGACCGCCGCGCTGTACGACGTCGCCCGGGCCGCGTGGTCCGAGGCCGGCCGTCCGGCCCCGTTGCTCACCACGTCGTTCTGGGTCGCGCTCGCGCCGTCGCCCACCGACGTGCCCGAGGCCCGGGCCCAGGTGCACCGGCACCTGCGCCACTACATGAACTGGCTGCCGCCGGCCCTGGTCGACGCGATGGCCCCGACCACCGGCTTCGCCGGCACCGCCGCCGAGCTGCGCGACCTGCTGCGCCGGCTCGAGGACATCGGCACCGACGAGGTGCACATCATCCCGACGTCCTCCGACGTCGCCTTCGTTGATCACGTGGCCGGTCTGTGGCGATAGTCCCAGACGTTCTGGACGCTCCTCCGGCGTGTCGCTGGTCAGAGCGTCAGGGACTACCTGGCTCGGTTCCCATGCATCGTCACCCGATGTATCGTGGCGCGACATGACCGAGCAGGCGCTGTTCATCCTGGCCAGCCTCGCGCTGGGCGAACGGCACGGCTACGCGATCGCCCAAGACGCGGAGGAGCTCTCCGACGGCCGGGTCCGGCTCACTGCCGGCACTCTGTACGGCGCGCTCAACCGGCTCACCGCCGACGGCTTCGTGACCCAGTCCAGTGACGACGTCGTCGACGGCCGCCGTCGTCGCTACTACCGGCTCACCGCGGCCGGCAAGACCGCGCTGGCCGAGGAGACCGCCCGGATGCAGTCGATCGCCACTGCGCTGCAGTCGCGGGCCGGAGGCCGGGCCATCCACCGGCCGAGGCCGGCATGAGGGAGCGCTGGCTGGGCTGGTGCCTGCTCGCGTATCCGAAGGCCGACCGCGAGCGTGACGGTGACTACCTGGTCGACCTGGCTCTCGAGCTCGGCGAGCGGTCCGGCGTACGTCGGCAGGCACTGTCGCTGCTCGGCGGCGGGCTGCTCGAGCGGGTGCGCGGTGTACGCCGCCGGGCGGCCCTGACCGCGGGCGTGGCCGTGGCGACGGTGCTCGTCGTCGGAGGCGTGGCGGTCGCCGACGTGTCGGCCGAGGTAGAGGTCGAGGTCGAGGTCGAGGTGGAGGCGACCGCGGCCGAGCCGCCCGACCCGGCGACCGCGCCGATCGGTCGGTTCGTCGACCGCACCGTGCCGACCGGGGCCAGCGGCACGCTGGTCGCGATGCGCGGCCACCGGGTCGTCTCCTGCGAGGGCTTCGGACTGTCGGACCGCGCGGCCCGGGTCGCGGCGAGCTGCGACACGGTCTACGACATCGGCTCGCTGACCAAGCCGTTCACCGCCGCAGCGGTGGTCAAGCTGGAGATGCTCGGCAGGCTCGACGTGCGGGATCCGATCGGGCGCTGGCTCGGGCCGGTGCCGCCGGACAAGGCGGGGATCACGGTCCAGCAGCTGCTCACCCACACCGCCGGGCTGGTCGACTCGCTCGGCGACGACTACGACCGGCTCACCCGTCGCCAGCTGGTCACGCAGGCCCTCGCCTCCCCGCTGCGGACCGCGCCCGGCACGGCGTACCACTACTCCAACGTCGGCTACAGCCTGCTCGCGGTCATCATCGAGCGGGCGTCCGGCACCGGCTACGAGGAGTTCCTCTCCCGCCACCTGTTCCGTCCCGCGCACATGACGCAGACCGGCTACACGCTGCCGAGCTGGCGACGCTCCGACGTCGCCGTCGAGTACGACGCCCGCGGGCGTCCGCAGGGCCGGCCGATGGACCATCCCTGGGCGGCGAGCGGGCCGTGGTGGAACCTGCGCGGCAACGGCGGGCTGCTCTCCACCGCGCGCGACCTGGCCCGCTGGCACCGGGCGCTGCTCGACCACCGCGTGCTCGACCGCCGCGCGCAGCGCGAGCTGTTCCGCCCCCGGGTCCCCGAGCAGGCGAGCGGCGAGAGCTGGTACGGCTACGGCTGGGTGCTGTTCGACACCGACGTCGGGCCGGTGGCCTGGCACAACGGCGGCAACGGCTGGTCCTACGCCGAGCTGACCCGCGTGCTCGGTCGTGGCGTCATGGTCTTCTGGGTCACCAACCATGCGCGCAGCACCGCCGGCGGCTGGAACCTCGAGCGGCTCGGAAACCACCTCACCGCCGGTGTCGTCCGCCGGCTGGTGGGTCCTGCAGTGGCCGATAGTCCCTGACGTTCTGGCCTCTCCTCCGGCGTGTCGTTGGCCAGAACGTCAGGGACTATCGGAGCGCGGCGCTCAGGGAAGCGATGTCGTCGAGCGACGCGTCGTACCCCGGGAAGTAGCAGCAGACCCGCTCGGCCAGGTCGCCGAACCGGCGGTGGAGCTCGGCCGCGCACTCCTCGGGCGTGCCGCGGACCGCAAGGACGTCGACCATCGCGTCGTCGACCAGCTCGATCATCTTCATCACGTCGCCTGTCTTGGACAGCGCGTTGAGCTCGGCCTGGAGGTCGCCCCAGCCCTCGATCTCCAGGACCGGGCGGTACGCCGGCGTGGAGCCGTAGAACGCCAGCAGCCCGCGCACGCCCAGGGTGGCGGCGGTGAGCTGCTCCGGCGTCCGGCCCATGGCCACGATCGCCTGCGGGTACATCGCGAACGGCGCGGGGTCGGTGCGCCGGGCCAGCCCCTCCTCGATCGCTGGGAGGGTGCGCTCACGCACGTGCCGATGGCTGTGGAACGGCATCACCAGCAGCCCGTCGGCCACCTCGGCCGCCGTGCGCGTCATCACCGGACCCAGGGCGCCGAGCAGCACCGGCGGGGGACCCCACGACAACGGACCGGGCACGAACGTCGGCGGCATCAGCGTGTGCCGGGTGTGCTCGCCGCGGAAGTCGAGCCGGGTCCCGTCCTGCCACGAGCCGAGGATCGCCTTCACCGCCAGCACGATCTCGCGCATCCGGGCCGCGGGCGAGCTCCACACCGCGCCGTACCGGTTCTCGATGTGCGGCCGGACCTGCGACCCGAGCCCCAGCCGGAACCGGCCGCCGCTCATCCGCTGGAGGTCGTGCGCGGTGTGCGCGAGGTGCATCGGCGACCGCGGCATCGCGATCGCCACGTTGGTCATGAGGTCCGTCTCGACGCCGGAGGCCGCGGCGGCGGCGAGCGGCAGGAACACGTCGTGCGGCCCCTCGAAGGTGAACAGCCCGGCCGCACCGGCACTCACCAGCTCGCGCGCCCGGGCGGCCGCTCGCTCGGGCGGTACGTCGAGCTGGAGGTCGAGGAGCATGGCCGAAAGGTAGTGCCCCGGCCGCGGGTGCTGTCAGATTCGGGGCATACCTGGTCGACGTCGACGAGGCCCGGGAGCTCGCGAACGCCGACCCGGCGGTGCGGGCGGGCTGGTTCGACGTGGTCGTGGACCCGTGGTGGGTCCCGGCCCTCGAGGTCACCCCCGGCAACCGGGTGGACCTGACGCTCGAGGACTAGTGAGGGCCGTAGATCGAGCCGGTCGGACCGGGCGGCGTACGCCGGCTCTGCACGAAGCCGAGGGCCAGCAGCACCACGCCCAGCACTCGCCCCGCCACCAGCACCGTCCCGAGGTGCTGGTGGAACAGCACCTTGTCGTAGATGTGGGCGGAGTCGAGGAAGACCAGCTCGGCACTGGCGGCGGCGTACAGGCCGAGGACGATGCCCACCACGCCCGCCCCGATCGCCGCGATCGTCGACCACTGACCCTCACGACTCCGGTTGAGGCACCAGAACGCCAACGCCAGGTAGGCGACCGCCTCCACCAGGAGAAGAACGGTCTGGAGCTTGAACTCGAACTCGCTGGAGACGGGCATGGCCCGACCCTAAGTCGGGCCCGGTTCTACTTCGCGGCCTTGCGCGCCCGGCTCGCCGTCTTCGCTCGGTCGTTCTGGTCGAGCACCAGCTTGCGGATCCGCACGGTCTGCGGGGTGACCTCCACGCACTCGTCCTCGCGGCAGAACTCCAGGCACTGCTCGAGCGACAGCTTGCGCGGCGGGACCAGCTTCTCGAAGTTGTCGGACGTCGAGGAGCGGATGTTGGTCTGCTGCTTCTCCTTGGTGATGTTGACGTCCATGTCGTCGGCCCGGGAGTTCTCGCCGACGATCATGCCCTCGTAGACCTCGGTGGCGGGCTCGACGAAGAGGATGCCGCGCTCCTGCAGCGAGGTCATGGCGTACGCCGTCGCGGCGCCCTTGCGGTCGGCGACGAGCGAGCCGGAGTTGCGCGAGCGGATCTCGCCCGCCCACGGCTCGTAGCCCTCGGAGATGTGGTGGGCGATGCCGGTGCCGCGGGTGTCGGTGAGGAACTCGGTCCGGAAGCCGATCAGGCCACGCGCCGGCACGACGAACTCCATCCGGACCCAGCCGGTGCCGTGGTTGGTCATCTTCTCCATCCGGCCCTTGCGGGTGGCGAGCAGCTCGGTGATGGTGCCGAGGTAGTCGTCGGGCGCGTCGATGGTCAGTCGCTCCATCGGCTCGTGCACCTTGCCGTCGATCTCGCGGGTGACCACCTGCGGCTTGCCGACGGTGAGCTCGTAGCCCTCGCGGCGCATCTGCTCGACCAGGATCGCCAGCGCCAGCTCGCCGCGGCCCTGGACCTCCCAGGCGTCGGGGCGCTCGGTCGGCAGGATCTTCAGAGAGACGTTGCCGACCAGCTCGGCGTCCAGCCGGTCCTTGACCAGGCGGGCCGTCACCTTGTGGCCCTTGACCTGGCCGACGAGGGGCGAGGTGTTGGTGCCGATGGTCATCGAGATGGCCGGCTCGTCGACGTGGATCAGGGGGAGCGCCACGGGGTGCTCCGGGTCGGCCAGCGTCTCGCCGATGGTGATCTCGGGGATGCCGGCCACGGCCACGATGTCGCCCGGGCCGGCCTGCTCGCCCGGCTTGCGCTCCAGGCCCTCGGTGACGAGGAGCTCGGTGACGCGGACGTTCTTGACCTCGCCGGTACGCCGGATCCACGCGACGTTCTGGCCCTTGCGGAGGGTGCCCGCATGGACCCGCAGCAGCGCCAGCCGGCCGAGGAACGGCGACGCGTCGAGGTTGGTGACGTGGGCCTGGAGCGGCGCGTCCTCGACGTACGTCGGGGCCGGGATGGTCTCGAGGATGGTGCGGAACAGCGGCTCGAGGTCGGTGCCCTCGGGCATGGTGCCGTCGGCCGGCTTCTCGAGGCTGGCGATGCCGGCCTTGCCGCTGGCGTAGACGACCGGGAAGTCCAGCGCGTCCTGGCTGTGGCTGTCGTCGAGCAGGTCCATGAACAGCTCGTAGGTCTCGTCGACGACCTCGGCGATCCGTGCGTCGGAGCGGTCGACCTTGTTGACCACGAGCACGACGGGCATGTCTGCGTTCAGCGCCTTGCCCAGCACGAACCGGGTCTGCGGCAGCGGGCCCTCGCTGGCGTCGACCAGGAGCACGATGCCGTCGACCATCGACAGGCCGCGCTCGACCTCGCCACCGAAGTCGGCGTGGCCGGGGGTGTCGATGATGTTGATCGTCATGCCCTCCGGCGCGGACGCGCCGGTGTAGTGGACCGCGGTGTTCTTGGCGAGGATCGTGATGCCCTTCTCGCGCTCGAGGTCACCGGTGTCCATGACCCGCTCGCCGACGCTCTCGGCCTGGTGCACGGTGAACGCACCGGCCTGACGAAGCATCGCGTCGACGAGAGTGGTCTTCCCGTGGTCGACGTGCGCGACGATCGCGACGTTGCGCAGGTTGGCGGATTTCAGTTCAGGCACAAGGGTCAACTCTAGGGTCGGACCGCTCCAGCCGACGATTCGTCTGCGCTCCCCAGCGTTGAACTGCAGGTCGGACCGCAGACGAATCGTGGATACCGTGGCCACATGCCCCAGATCGCGACGAACACTCGGGTCGAGCGCGAAGAGCTGCTCGACTTCGTCCGCACCCGCCACCACCTCGTGCTGGTCACCCACCGCGCCGACGGGAGCCCGCAGGTCTCGCCGGTCACCGGCGGAGTCGATGCCGACGGCCGGATCGTCGTGTCGACGTACCCCGACCGTGCCAAGGCCACCAACCTGCGCCGCGACCCGCGGGCCAGCGTGCTCGTCCTCTCCGACGAGTGGGACGACGCGTGGGTGCAGGTCGACGGCACCGCCCAGGTCCTCGACATGCCGAGCCAGGAGGCCGAGGACGGCCTGGTCGACTACTTCAGCTGCATCTCCGGTGAGCACCCCGACTGGGACGACTACCGCGCAGCGATGAGGAAGCAGGGCAAGTCGTTGCTCCGCATCACGCCCGAGCGCTGGGGTCCGGTCGCCACCGGCGGCTTCCCCGCCGACCGGGCGCCGGCGTCATGAGGCGCCTGCTCGCCGCGGCGCCGTTCCTGGTCGCCGGTCTGGCGTCCCTCGTACTCGTGTCCAGCGGGAGCGCAGCGCCAGGTCCGGACGCACGCCGTCTGTCGGGCAAGGACCTGCCGACGTCGGCACAGATGAGCGCGATCTATCCCGAGCTCGCCGGCGGCCGGCGCGATGTCATCCGGACCGTCACCCTCGACGCCAACGCTGGTCGCGACTGCATCAGCATCCGGACCCTCGGCCGGCCCCGTCAGGCGATCTGGGCCAGCTACTACACGGCCTCGGGTGACGACCCCTACTTCCAGGGCGGTGAGAGCTCGTCGCCGTTCGTGCACAAGTTCGCCGACCAGGGTGCGGCTCGGCTGGCCGTCCGCAGGCTGCACCGGTTCGTCGATCGCTGCGACGGCCGCCACCACGCGGACGGCATTCGCAACAACATGAAGGCACTCGTGGCCCCGGCCATGGGCGACGACGCGGTGGCCTACCAGATCTCGTGGCGCTACCCCAACGCCGTCACCGGGACCTCGACGCGGAGCGAGGTGCACGTGGTCGTCCGGCAGGGCCGTCGGGTCGTCGACGTCTTCGCCCAGGCGGAGTCGTTCATGCCCAGCTTCGACAACGCCGTCCTGGTCGCCGACCTGACGCTGCAGGCCGCCCTGTGAACGCCGTGCACCGGCTCTGCTTCGTCCCGCCCTACCTGCTCCGCCAGATCGCGATGAGCCGGCCCGAGGACTCCGACTGGGTCGAGCAGATGCTCGCCCACGACGACGGCGTGCGCCTGCAGCGGGCGATCGTGCAGCCGACGGCCGAGGCCGGGGCCGACTGGCTCGTGCACGACGCCCACAACGGCTCCACGCTCCCAGGCGAGCTGGTGCGGTCGCCGGGCGACGACCCGACGGGCGACCTCGCCGTCGACGAGGCGGCCGACGGCGTGGCCGCGTCGCTGGCGCTGTTCAAGGAGGTCTACGGCCGCGACTCCTACGACGACGCCGGGGCCACGGTGAGGGCGACGGTCCACTACCAGCGTCGCTACGACAACGCGTTCTGGAACGGCCGGCAGCTGGTCTTCGGTGACGGTGACGGGCAGACGTTCGACCGGTTCACCAAGCCGGTCGACGTGCTCGGGCACGAGCTCACCCACGCCGTCACCGAGCACACCGCCGGGCTGGTCTACGAGGGCCAGTCCGGGGCGCTCAACGAGTCGGTCTCCGACGTCTTCGCGTCGTGCCTCAAGCAGCGGCTGCTCGGCCAGGACGCCGTCGCGGGCGACTGGCTGATCGGGGCCGGGCTGTTCCTACCAGGCGTCCAGGGCCGCGCGCTCCGCGACATGGCCCACCCGGGCACGGCGTACGACGACCCGGTCCTCGGCAAGGACCCGCAGCCGGGACACATGGACGACTACATCGACACCACCGACGACCACGGGGGTGTCCACCTCAACTCCGGCATCCCCAACCGCGCCTTCCAGCTGGCAGCGACCGCCATCGGAGGCTCGTCGGCGGAGGGCGCCGGCCGGATCTGGTACGCCGCCCTCACCGGTGGCCTCGACAGCCGCGCCGACTTCGCGACCTTCGCCGCGGCCACCATCGCCGCGGCGGGGGAGCACGCCGGGCAGGTGGAGGAGGCCTGGCTCACCGTCGGTGTCACCCAGGAGACCTCGACCAGTGGTCCGGGCCAGCCGCCGCCGACCACCGTTGACGGGCGGCTGGTGCGCGTGCGGCGTACGGGTGGCTTCGCCGGGCTGGTCGCCGACGGTGAGGTCGACCTCGACGCCGACTCCCGGCGCGGCCCCGAGCTCGCCGACCTGGTCGACCGGATCGACCTGCGGGAGGTGGCCGGCGGAGACCCCAATCCCGACATGTACGTCTACGTCTTCGACCTCTGCGGCGACCGCGCCACCGTCCCCGAGCAGCACCTCACGTCCGACCTCCGGCGGGTGGCCGACCTCGTGCTGGGCTGATCCAGTCGGGGTAGTCACGGACGGAATGGCCCCAAGGTGGACCGGGAAAGGGCCAGAACGTCCGTGACTACCGGGGTGCGGTCGAACGCTCGGGGTAGTCACGGACGGAATGGCCCCAAGGTGGACCGGGAGAGGGCCAGAACGTCCGTGACTATCCCGGCGTTCGGCTAGGACAGTGCGCGGTCGAGGGCGGCCTCGACGTGCAGCGTGGTGCAGGGGAAGACCGGGAGGTCGACGTCGGCCTGGTGGATGAGCAGCTCCAGCTCGGTGCAGCCGAGCAGGACGCCCTCGGCGCCGGCGTCCCAGAGCTGGTGGATCAGCTCGACCACGCGGCGGCGGGTCCGGTCGAGCACGTGGCCGTGCACCAGCTCCTCGTAGATCGCCGAGTTGAGCCAGTCGTGCTCGGAGGCCGCGGGCACCAGCACCTCGAGCCCGTGGCTGGCCATCCGGTCGGTGAAGAAGCCGTCGGACATGGCGACCGTGGTGCCGATGAAGGCGACCCGGCCGACCCCTGCCTTCGCGCACGCGTCGGCGACGACGTCGGCCAGGTGCAGCAGGGGGATGTCGACCGCGGCGGCGACCTGGTCGGCCACCTTGTGGAACGTCGTGGTGCACAACAGCAGGAAGTCCGCCCCGCCCCGCTCGACGCTGCGGCCCGCGTCCGCGAGCAGGGTGCCGACCTGGTCCCACCGCTCGGCGTCCTCGAGCTCGGTCAGCTCGGCGAAGTCGACGGTGCTCATCACCAGCCGCGGCGAGGCCAGCCCGCCCAGCCGCTTCTGCACACCGAGGTTGAGGTCGCGGTAGTAGACCGCGCTGCTCTCCCAGCTCATGCCGCCGACGAGGCCGATCGTCTTCATCCCTGGGTTGATGGAGGAGGCCATGCGCTCACTCTTCCATGCTCATTCTGGGGAGGGGAGCCGGAAGACCTTGTGCTGCGCCGCCTGCGCCCTCGGGCGGATCACCAGCTCGTCGATGTTCACGTGGGCGGGCCGGGTCGCCATCCACGTGATCGCGTCGGCGACGTCCTCGGCGGTCAGGGGGTTCGGTACGCCGCGGTAGACCGCCTCGGCGGCCTCGCGGTCCCCGTCGAACCGGACCAGGGCGAACTCGTCGGTCTTGACCATGCCCGGGGCGATCTCGCAGACCCGCACCGGCTGGTCCCACAGCTCGAGCCGGAGCGTCTCGCTGACCACCTTGGTGCCGTGCTTGGAGGCGGTGTAGCCGCCACCACCCTCGTAGGCGACCCGGCCGGCCGTGGAGCCCACGTTGACGATGACCCCGTCCCCGCCGACGATCAGCGCCGGCAGCAGCGCGCGGGTGACCTGCATCAGGCCGATCACGTTGACGTCGAACATGCGCCGCCAGTCGTCGCTGTCCGCCTCGGCGACCGGACCCGCCCCGAACGCGCCGCCGGCATTGTTGACCAGGACGTTCAGGCTCCCGCCCACGGCCGCGGCGAGCTCCGCCACCGAGTCGGCGTCGGTCACGTCGCAGGTCACCGCCGTGCCGCCGATCTCCGCCGCGAGGGCCTCGATCCGGTCCGCACGGCGAGCCGCACAGACCACGTGGAAGCCGGCTTCGGCGAGCATCCGGGCGGTCGCGGCGCCGATGCCGCTGCTCGCACCGGTGACGACCGCGCTCCGCCAAGGACCGGACGTGGGGGTGGGACTCTGGCTCATGGCCGCCATTGTGGTGGCAGACTGGTTGGCCGTGTCACCACCCTCCCTCGCCCGCATCGCCGGCATCCTCGGTGGCCTGTGCTGGATCGGACGGGCGATCCTCGACGACGGCAACGGACCCACCTCGGTCATCGACGGCCTGCACTACGGCGGCCTCGCCCTCCTCGTCATCGCCCTCCTCGGCATCGGCGGCGGGCTGGTGTCCGGCCTGATGGCGCTGCGCGTGGTCGTCGCGATCTGCCTCGTGGCCCTGGCCGCGGCGGTCCTGTCCTTCCTGCACGAGCAGTACGCCGACCGCTCGGTCGACGCGATCCTGGGTGGGCTGATGGTCGTCTACTGCGTCGTCGGCCTCCTGGTGCGCCGCAGCAGTACCGACGAGGACCGGGAGCCACGCCAGCACCACTCACGGGGCACGCACGCCGCCTGAGCGGTGGCCGGGGTACCGGGAATGCACCTGACCACCTCGGGGTTGGGGTCCTGGGGGAGACCGTTCTCCCAACAGACTCGTGCAGGAGGTGGGCGTGGACGAGCTGCAGCGACTGGCCATGATCAGCCTGCACACCTCGCCGCTCGACCAGCCGGGCACCGGTGACGCGGGCGGCATGAACGTCTACGTGATCGAGCTCGCCAGGCGACTCGCCGCGCGCGGCGTCGAGGTGGACATCTTCACCCGCGCCACCAGCTCGGCGCTGGACCAGGTGTTCGAGGCCAGCGACGGCGTCACCGTCCGGCACATCCATGCCGGACCGTTCGAGGGGCTGACCAAGAACGAGCTCCCGGCCCAGCTCTGCGTGTTCGCCCGCGAGGTGCTGCGGACAGAAGCGTCCCACCCGGTCGGCCACTACGACCTCGTGCACAGCCACTACTGGCTCTCGGGCCAGGTCGGGGCCCTCGCCCGCGACCGGTGGGGCGTCCCGCTGGTGCACTCGATGCACACGATGGCCAAGGTCAAGAACGACGCCCTCGCCGACGGCGACACCCCGGAGCCGCTGGCCCGGGTGATCGGCGAGGAGCAGGTGGTCGAGGCCGCCGACATGCTGATCGCGAGCACTGACCTCGAGGCCAAGCAGCTGATCGAGCTCTACGACGCCGACCCGGCGCGCGTTGACGTGGTCCATCCGGGCGTCGACCTCGACGTCTTCCGGCCGGTCCCGAAGACGGCTGCCCGCCAGGCGCTCGACCTGCCCGTGGACGCCGACGTCCTGCTCTTCGCCGGCCGGATCCAGCCGCTCAAGGGGCCCGACGTGCTCCTCAGGGCGGTGGCCGCGATGCTCGAGCGTGAGCCGGGCCGGCGCTCCCGGATCGTGGTGCCGATCGTCGGAGGCCCGTCCGGATCCGGTCTCGACAAGCCGCAGGCGCTCGCCGACCTGGCGGCGCAGCTCGGCCTCGCCGACGTGGTCCGCTTCGTCCCGCCGGTCTCGCAGACCGAGCTCGCCACGTGGTACGCCGCGGCGACCCTGGTCGCCGTACCGTCTTACAACGAGTCCTTCGGGCTGGTGGCCGTCGAGGCCGAGGCGTCCGGCACCCCGGTCGTCGCCGCCGCGGTCGGCGGCCTGACCACAGCGGTCCGCGACGGCCACAGCGGCCTGCTGGTCACGGGTCACCACACCGACGACTGGGCCGACGCCCTGCAGCGCATCCTCGGCGACGACGAGCTCCGCGCGCGACTGGAGGCCGGTGCGCGCCGGCAGGCCGAGCGGTTCTCGTGGGACGCCACCGCGGACGCCACCGTCCGCGTCTACGAGCGCGCCCGCTCCTCGCTCGCCGCAGCGCCGGCATGACCGACCCGTCGGCGCGGCTCCGCGCCTACCTCGAGGCCAACGAGCTCGACTACGACGAGCCGCGGCCCGGGCAGTTCTCGTTCGCGCTGCCCGGCGAGAAGAAGCTCCAGACCCCGGTCCGGCTCGACGTCGGCACCCACGCGCTGGCCGTGCACGCCTTCGTCTGCCGCCGTCCCGACGAGAACCACGAGCGCGTCTACGAGTGGCTCCTCCAGCGCAACCTCAGGCTGTACGCCGTCTCGTTCGCCGTCGACCGGCTCGGCGACATCTACCTCGACGGGCGGCTCCCGCTCTCCGTCGTCGAGGACGACGACGAGCTCGACCGGCTGCTCGGCACCGTGCTCACCACGGCCGACGAGTCGTTCAACACGATCCTCGAGCTGGGCTTCGCGTCCTCGATCCGCAAGGAGTGGGAGTGGCGCAACCTGCGCGGTGAGTCGACGGCGAACCTCGAGGCGTTCCGCGGCTGGCTCGAGGAGGGCGACGGCGGCGACGGCTCAGGAAGCGGCGAGGACCAGCACGAACCCGACCAGCGCCGGTAGGGCCTGCACGAACAGGATCCGGCGGTTGACCGTCACCGCGCCGTACGCCCCGGCCACGATGACGCAGGCCAGGAAGAAGAGCTTCGCGTCCTCCAGGTCTGCGACCAGTCCCCACACCAGGCCGGCCGCCAGGAAGCCGTTGTAGAGGCCCTGGTTGGCGGCGAGCGTCTTGCTCTCGGCCGCGAACGCGGGCTCGAGGCCGAACGTCCTGTGCCCGGTCGGGGTGTCCCAGAGGAACATCTCGAGCACCAGGAAGTAGAGGTGCAGGGCGGCCACCAGGCCGACCACGATGTCCGCGACGATGTCCACGGACCGGATCCTGTCAGAGTCAGCCGGGAGCCGGGGTCTCGTCCGCCAGCGTGCGCGGCTTGCGGCGGGCGACCGCCACGCCGACCAGCGCCAGGACCCCGCCGATGTAGGCGATCCCGGGCGGGGTCTCGCTCAGGAACAGCCAGCCCATGACGATCGTGATCGGCGGGACGAGATAGGTCGTCACGCCCAGACTGCTGGCCGACATGTGACGCAGCGCGTAGGCGAACGTCGTGAAGGCGATCGCGGTCGGGAAGATGCCGAGGAAGACCACCCACCAGATGTCGGCGGCGGAGGCCGAGCGGGTGTCGTCGACCAGCTGGCCGACGAACGGCAGACAGACCACCGCCCCGACGGTGCAAGCCAGCCAGGTCACGTGGACGGCCTGCAGCCGAGCGACCAGCGGCTTCTGCAGCACCAGGCTGATCGAGTAGACGACCGCGGACAGCAGACACAGCGCCACGCCCACCAGGCTGCGGTCGCCGCTGGCGTCGCTCGCCGTGGCGATGAGGGCGACGCCGCCGAAGGCCAGCGCCAGACCGAGCCCGAGGTAGAGCGTGAAGCTCTCGTGCAGGAAGACGGCCGCCAGCAGCGCGACCAGCACCGGCGAGACCTGGATCAGCATCACCGCCGTGCCGGCGTCGACGTGCTGCTCCCCGGCGTTGAGCGCGACGTTGTAGATGCCGAACCAGAGCACCCCGATGACCACGATCGACAGCCACTGGCGCCCGGTGGGCCGGGGGAGCCCCCTGCTGAGGGCCACCACGCCCAGGCAGAGCGAGCCGACGAGAAGGCGTCCCAGCGAGAGGGAGCCGGCGGAGAACGTGTCGGCGAGATGCCGGATGGCCACGAACGCCGACGCCCACAGCACGAGCGTCACGCCGACGGCGGCCAGGGGCAGCCAGGCGGGGGCGGAGGAAGCGTCGGGCTCGGTCGTCTCCTCGGCGGGGGTGGTCGCGGTCACGGCTCCACCCTAGGGACGAGCACCGACCGGGCACACGCGGAAATCGGACGTCTCGGCACGACTTACAGCCAGTCCTGAACCTTCCGGATCCGGACTAGAGGTCGAGCTTGTAGCCCAGGCCGCGGACGGTGACGAGGTACTTGGGCTCGCTCGGGTCGGGTTCGAGCTTGGCGCGCAGGCGCTTCACGTGCACGTCGAGGGTCTTGGTGTCGCCGACGTAGTCGGAGCCCCAGACCCGGTCGATCAGCTGACCGCGGGTGAGCACCCGGCCCGGGTTGCGCAAAAACATCTCGAGCAGCTCGAACTCCTTGAGCGGCAGCCGCTGCTCCTCGCCGCCGACCGTGACGACGTGGCGCTCGACGTCCATGCGCACCGGTCCCGCCTCCAGTGTGGCGGGGGACAGGTCCGGCTCGGTGCCGCGCCGGAGCACGGCCCGGATGCGGGCCACCAGCTCGCGGGGCGAGTAGGGCTTGGTGACGTAGTCGTCGGCGCCGAGCTCGAGGCCGACCACCTTGTCGACCTCGTCGTCCTTGGCGCTGACCATGATCACCGGCACGCTCGACGTCTGCCTGATGGTGCGGCACACCTCGGTGCCCGGGATCCCCGGCAGCATCAGGTCGAGCAGCACGATGTCGGCGCCGTTGCGGTCGAACTCCAGCAGCGCGGCGTTTCCGTCGGCGGCGATCGCGACCTCGAAGCCTTCCTTGCGCAGCATGTAGGCCAGGGCCTCGCTGTAGCTCTCTTCGTCCTCGACGACGAGTACGCGGGTCACTTGAGTCTCTCTTTCTCCGTGGGCTCGGCGTCCGCGAGGGCACCATGGTGAGGCTGGTGCTGGGGAAGGGTCAGCGTGAACGTCGACCCCTGGCCCTCGACGGACCACACCCTGATGTCGCCGCCGTGCGTGGCCGCGACGTGCTTGACGATCGAGAGGCCGAGCCCGGTGCCTCCCGTGGAGCGGTGCCGGGCCGGGTCGACCCGGTAGAAGCGCTCGAAGATCCGGTCGATCTCGTCGGACGGGATGCCGATGCCCTGGTCGACGACCGAGATCTCGACCGAACCCTCGTCGGACTTGGTGGTGACCAGGACGGTGGAGTCGAGAGCGGAGTAGGACACGGCGTTCGCGACCAGGTTGGCCACCGCGGCGGTGACCTGCTCCTCGTTGCCGAACACCTGGAGACCGGGCGTCCCGCCGGTGACGATGTCGATCCGCTTGGAGTCGGCGTCGATCGCGCTGGTGTCGACGGCAACGCCGATGACGTCGTCGATGCCCACCGAAGACGGGGTCTCGAGCGGGTCGTCCGCCTGCAGCCGCGACAGCTCGATGATCTGCTGCACGAGACGGGTGAGCCGGTCGCTCTCGGTGAGCATCCGGCCGGCGAACCGCTTGACCGCCTCGGGGTCGTCGCTGGCGTCGGACACGGCCTCGGCCAGCAGCTTGATCGCGCCGACCGGCGTCTTCAGCTCGTGGCTGACGTTGGCGACGAAGTCACGGCGTACGGCCTCGACCCGGCGCTCGCGGGTGCGGTCCTCGACCAGGGCCAGCACGAGGTGAGAGCCGAGCGGTGCCACCCGGGCGGTGACGTGGCGGGCCGGCGCTGAGGGCCGGTTCATCAGCAGCTCGGTCTCGCGGATCTGGCCGTCGCGGCGCACCTCGTGCACCAGCCGGTCGAGCTCCTCGGAGACCAGCTGGGTGCCGCGGACCAGGCCGAGTGCGTACGCCGGCGCGGAGGCCTTCACGACCGTGTCGGTGTCGTCGACGATCACCGCGCTGCTGCGCAGGACCGAGAGGACGGTCGCCACCTCGGGCGGGACCACCGGCACGTCGTGGGTGGGGACCGTGGACTGCTGGCGGTCGCTGATGTGCCACGCGAGCACGGCTCCGCCGGCAACGACGGCTCCGAGGACGGCGGCGAGGAACGCCTGTGTCGTCGGGTCCACACCCACGATGGTAGGGCGGGAGTCGCACTGCGTTCGCTTCCGCGGGTGCGGGGCACCGAACGTTCATGTCCAGTTCACGTCGTCGCCCCGGCTGGACACCTTGGCTACCTACGGTGGCGCCATGCGTGAAGCCTTCCATGACCAGCTCGAGTCGATCTTCGACGACCTCGCCGCGATCTGCTCCCAGGTCGAGGAGGCGGTCTCCGGTGCGACCGATGCCCTGCTCCAGGGCGATGCCGAGATCGCCGAACGTGTCATCAGCGCCGACGCGGCCATCGACCAGGCCCGCATCCGCGTCGAGGACACCGCGTTCTCCCTGCTCTCGCTGCAGGCGCCCGTCGCCGGCGACCTGCGCGTCGTGGTCGCCGCGCTGCGGATGGTGACCGAGCTCGAGCGGATGGGCGACCTGTCGGTCCACGTCGCCAAGATCGCCCGGCTCCGGGTGCCCAACATCGCGGTGCCGGCGGAGATCCGGCCCACCATCGGCCGGATGGCCGAGGTCGCCGAGGACATGGTCAAGGCCGTGCAGCAGGTGATCACCACCCGCGACGTCAACGCCGCACTCGAGGTCCGCCAGGACGACGAGGAGATGGATCAGCTCCGTCGCCAGAGCTTCACCGAGCTCCTGTCCGACAGCTGGTCGCACGGTGTCGAGGCCGCCGTCGACGTGGCCCTGCTCGGCCGCTACTACGAGCGGATCGCCGACCACGCGGTCTCGGTCGCCAGCCGGGTGGTCTACATCGTCACGGGCGAGTTCCCCACGGCCATGCGCGCCTGACGAACTCTCGCTCGTCGTACGACTGGCCGCCCGTGCGGCGGTAGTAACGGACGTTCTGGCCTCTTCTTCGGTCGGCCGGGGGCCGTTTCGTCCGTTTCTAGCTGGGCCTCGCTTCCGCCCGGATAGTCACGGACGATGTGGCCCCCTTCCCGATCTGGGTCGGGCCATTTCGTCCGTGACTACCCCCGGCAGTCCAGGCACCACCGACCCCTGTGGACAACGAAATTCCGCATCGGCGGGAAGGGGAATGCCTGGTGCGTGACCGCCAACCCGTTGCATCCGCTGCACCCTGACACCGTCTGCCCGGTTCGAGTCGACCCGTCGGGCGCGAACGGGCCGACGCGCAAGCAGGCCCGCGGACCGCGATACCGACGATCCAGCTCGGGTCTGCTGGTCCCGGTGTCCGTGGACGCCACCGTCCCGGCACAACGGGTCTGCGAGGCAGCAGCGCGGCTGCCGGAGTACGGCGGTGTCACCGGCTGGGCCGGGCTCAACTGGGGTGGCGCCACCTATCTCGACGGCACGAACTCCGAGAAGACGCAGCGTCCAGTCGTCCTTGCGGTGATGCACGGCGAGATCCGCAACCAGCCCGGGATCGTCATCACCAGCGAGAGGCTGCCGCCGGTTGACCTGACGAGCTGGGACGGGATCGCCATCACCACGCACGTGCGGTCGGTGTGTTTCGAGATGCGCTATGCCATGAACGACCGCGACGCGGTGGTCGTCCTGGACATGGCCATGAGGAACGACCTCGTCGACCTCGCCGAGGTGGCCGCGTACGTCGCCACGTTGAACGGTTGGATCGGCGTCGGCCGCTGCCGCATCGCGCTCGTGCTGGCGGACGAGAACAGCTGGTCACCGATGGAGACGGTGATGCGGCTCATCTGGGTGATCGACCTCGACTTCCCGCGTCCGCTCTGCAACCACCCCGTGTTCGACCTCGGCGGCCGGCACATCGGGACGCCGGACATGCTCGACGTCGAGGCGGGTGTGGTCGGCGAGTACGAAGGACCGCTCCACCTGCAAGGGGAACGCCGCGGGTCCGATCTGAGAAAGGAGGCGGCCTACCGTCGGGTGGGTCTCGAGTACTTCGCGATGGTCTCGGCCGACCTGCGGTCCCCCGAGACCACGATCATTCCGCGGATGGCCGAGGCTCGGGAGCGCGCCCGGTGGGAAATCGAGTCGCGGCGGCAGTGGACGGTCGAACCGCCCTCCTGGTGGACGCAGACCAACACCGTGTCCGCACGTCGGGCGCTCTCCGGTCGTCAGCGCGAGCGCCTGCTGCGGTACCGGGCGAGCTGACGCGTCTCTATCGCGGTAGTCACGGACGAACTGGCCCTCTCGCCATGGCTGGGGCCGTTTCGTCCGTGACTATCCCGGCCGTGCGAGATCTGCTCCCGCCCGTGGACTACCTACGGACGAGTTGGCCCTGACGAGCGGCCAGTTGGGGCCAGAACGTCCGTTACTACCGCCAGCCCCCCGCACGGGAAGACCGAAGAACGACGATTGATCAGCGACCCTGGTTGGCCACGGCGGCGGCGGCCTCGGCCGCCGCGTCGGGGTCGAGGTAGCGGCCGCCCTTGACCGTCGGGGCCATCGAGTCGTCCAGCTCGTAGACCAGCGGCATCCCCGTGGGGATGTTGAGTCCCGCGATGTCCTCGTCGCTGATCCCGTCGAGGTGCTTGACCAGGGCTCGCAGGCTGTTGCCGTGGGCGGCGACCAGCACCGTCTTGCCGGCGCGCAGGTCGGCGGTGATGTCGGACTCCCAGTAGGGCAGGAACCGCGTGATGACGTCCTTGAGGCACTCGGTGCGAGGCAGCTCGGACCCCAGGTCGGCGTACTGCGGCAGCCCGGCCTGGGACCACTCGGACGAGTCGTCGATCGGCGGCGGCGGGGTGTCGAACGACCGGCGCCAGAGCATGAACTGCTCCTCGCCGTACTCGTCGAGCGTCTGCTTCTTGTTCTTGCCCTGCAGCGCGCCGTAGTGGCGCTCGTTGAGCCGCCACGAGCGCTTGACCGGGATCCAGTGCCGGTCCGCCACGTCGAGCGAGATCGCGGCCGTGGTGATGGCCCGGCGCAGCAGCGAGGTGTGCACCACGTCGGGCGCGAGGTCGGCGTCCTTCAGCTGCTGGCCCCCGCGCTCGGCCTCACCACGTCCCTTGTCGCTCAGGGGTACGTCGACCCAGCCGGTGAAGAGGTTCTCGGCGTTCCAGGTGCTCTCGCCGTGGCGGAGCAGGACGAGGGTGTGTGTCACGCCGGTCAGCCCTAGCCGCTGCAGCCGTAGGGCTCGGCCGGGACGCCGGCCGCGGAGTCGCTCGGGCTCTCGCTGGGGCTCTCGGTCGGGCTCACCGTGGTGCCGTCGGTCGGTACGTCGCCCGGGGACGGCTCGGTCGTCGGGGAGTCCGACGACTCCGGCTCCTGCTGGGAGGGGTCGAGACCCTCGTAGGTGTTGCAGGCGAACACGATCGGCACGTCCATCGTGACCGTGTCGCCGCTGTCGAAGGTCAGCGTCACCTCGGCCACCTGGCCGGCGTCGAAGTCACCTGTGACGGTGATGGGGTCCTCGTTGACGAGGTTGACGAACCCGCGGGCCGGGATCTCGATCGAGAGGTCCGACGGGTCGATCGTCAGGTCGCTCCACTCGCCGGAGCCCGCCAGGCCCGTGAGCTCGGCGTCCTCCTCGGAGGAGTTGTTGCTCAGCGAGGCCACGAAGGTCCCGGAGTCGGGCTGCGCGGCGATGATCACCGCGGACAGCACGTCCACGTCGCCGTCGCGGTCGTTGATGCCCGCGGCCGGCGTGTAGACCTTGTCGGTCGCCTTGCCGAAGCCGCACGAGCCGAGCAGCGGCAGAGCGAGGACGAGGGCTCCCGCGACCAGCCGTAGCGAGCGTCGGGTCTGCATGGCACAGAACACTAATGGACGCGGCACTCCTGGCTAGAGCCCCTCCTGCGCGAGCCCGACGTGGGTGCCGGCGAAGGCCAGGGCCACGATCACCAGGACGGTGTAGGTGCCGGCCACCCACAGCAGCCGGGAGGCGCCGATCCGCAGCCCGAGCTTGAGCGGGAGGTAGGTCCAGCGGTCCTCGTTGTCGGGCACCAGCCCCCAGAGCGCAGTGAGCAGGTGCACGCCGATCCCGAGCAGCGCGGCCAGCCCCGTGATGAGCAGCTCGGGGGGCGCGCCCTTCTCCTGGCCGCCCCAGCCGCCGTACGACAGGAACGCCGGGTAGAGCGCGTACGACGCCGCCCACGGCAGCCACGACAAGAAGCCCTTGCGCAGCCAGACCCACTGGCCGAGCAGGCCGATGGCCAGGGAGATCAGGTACGCCGACCCGGCGTACAGCCCGTTGGCCACCGCCAGCGGGACCACCAGGAAGACCGCCAGGGCCAGGCAGAACCACACCGTGCCCGGGTCGAGCCGCCCGTCGGCGACCGGCTTGCCGGTGCGCTGGTGGCGGGCGTCACGCCTGCGGTCGACCAGGTCGTTGAACCAGCCCAGGATCACCTGTCCCACCAGCACCGTGCCCAGGATCAGCAGCAGCTCGCGGCTGGGTCGTCCGGCCAGGGCGGCGGCGACGGTCATGCCGACCGCTGTGATGAGCGCCTGGCGCGGGTGTGCGGACCGGACGAGCAGGAACGGCGTCAGGTCTCCCAGCCTGAAGGCCGGGCGCTCCGGCTCGTCATCCTCCACAGCCGGCCCGGGGTCGGGCCGCGCCTCGGTCTCGTCGGCCGGGAGGACGGCGCCTCGCGCCTCGCGCCGCTGGGCGGCGCGCTGCTCGCGGGCCCGCCAGCCGGTGCCTGACGCGTCGTCCGCAGGGCTCGTGGCGGATGGTGCTGGAGAGTCCGCGACAGGGGTCGGGTCCGCCGACTGGACCGCACCAGCGGTCTCGTCAGCCTCGCTCCCGGCCGCCTTCCCGCGGCTCCAGCGACCCTCTTTCGCCATGCCCAGAAGTATTGACCACACGGGGTCGGCGGGCGGGCCTTCGGTGCCGATGACCTGCGATTTCACCTGTGAGGAGGCTGAGAGAGCGTCGAGTCCGGCCGGGCTTCGACCACCCCTCGCAGCATGAGCAACCGAAGTTTGTCAAGTGGCGATTGTGCCTCTGACCTGCGGAAACGTCGGTCAGCGACGACCAGTGGCGTGTTAGACTGGTCACCTAGGAAGGGGAACTTCACATATGACTTTCACCGTCGGCGAAACGGTTGTCTACCCGAATCACGGGGCCGCGATCATCGAGGACATCGAGATGCGGACCATCAAGGGAGAGGACCGTGAGTACCTCGTACTCCGGATCGTCGCCCAGCAGGACCTCGTGGTGCGCGTGCCGGCCTGCAACCTCGACCTCGTGGGTGTCCGCGACGTCGTGGACAAGGCAGGGCTCGACGCCGTGTTCGACATCCTGCGTGCCGCGCACGTAGAGGAGCCGACCAACTGGTCGCGCCGCTACAAGGCGAACCTCGAGAAGCTGCACAGCGGCGACGTCAACAAGGTCGCCGAGGTCGTCCGCGACCTGTGGCGCCGCGAGCGTGACCGCGGCCTGTCGGCCGGCGAGAAGCGGATGCTGGCCAAGGCGCGCCAGATCCTCGTCTCCGAGCTGGCCCTGGCCGAGCACACCAACGAGGACAAGGCCGAGGCCATCCTCGACGAGGTGCTCGCCTCCTGAGCAGCGCTCACTCCGATCAACTCATCGACCCGTTCGAGCACGAGCTCGGGCGGGTCGATGCGTTGGGGACCGTGGTCGAGACGGGCCGGGGGGCGCTGCCGTTCGCTCTGGTGCACGGTGAGCCCCTGGTCGCCGCTGCCGCCTGGGCGATGGGCGAGGCCGGGGTCCACCTGGTCGACCTGGGCACCGGCTGGGAGGACCTGGTCGACGCCGGTACGCCGTTCGTGCTCCACGACGCCCTCTGCCCGCTGACCCCGCCCGCGTTCCTGGTCGACTGCGTGACCCACGCCCTGGACAGCTCGGCGGTGACCGTCGGCGTCCGCCCCGTCACCGACACCGTCAAGGAGCTGCGCGAGCAGCACGTCGGCGACACCGTCGACCGCAGCGAGCTGCTCCAGGTCGTGTCACCGGTGGTGCTGCCGGCCGCGGTCGTGGCCACGCTCGACGGCCTGCCGACCACGGACTTCGCGGCGCTGGTCGCCGAGCTGGCGACCCGGTTCCCCGTCGAGACCCTCGAGGCGCCGGCCCAGGCCCGCCGGGTCGCCGACGAGTCGGACCTGCGGGTGCTCGAGGCGCTGACCGCGCCGGCTCAGAGACCGCCCGCGAGCGACGGGTAGGCGCCCTCGAACTCCGCGTCCCTCTGGCTCCGCTTCACGCGAGCAGGACGGATCCAGGGTGCCGAGCCGTTGTCACAGCAGCCGCTCTGCGGTGACCAGGTCCTCGGGGAAGGTGACCTTGAGGTTGGTCGCGCCACCGTGCACGGCGAACACCGGCAGGTCGGCGTACCGCTCGAAGCAGGCGGCGGTGTCGGTGCTCTCGAAGCCGTCCGCGGCGGCCCGGCGGTGCGCCGCGAGCAGGGGTCCGGCGCGGAAGGCCTGAGGGGTCTGTACGCCGGCCAGGTGGTCGGCCACCGGGCGCAGGTCGCGCCCGAGCAGGCCCGGCAGCTCCACCACCGGGAGGGCCCCGCCGTGCTCGCGGGCGGCCGCGATCGTCGCCTCGAAGAGGTCCGGGCTCGCCAGCGGCCGGGCGCCGTCATGGACGGCGATCACGTCGACGGTGCCGGAGTCGATGTCGTCGGCCAGCGCCTGCAGCGCCGCCCACTCGGACGCGTGGCGGGTCGCACCGCCCGGCACCAGGCGGACCTCGCGGTCACCGAGCAGCGGCGCGATGGCCTCGCGGACGGCGTCCTCGTCGCCCGCGCGGACACCGATCACCAGCCGAGTCACGTCGGGGACGGCGAGCACCGTGGTCACCGAGCGGCCCAGGACGGTGCTGCCACCGAGCGGCAGCAGCACCTTGTTGGTCTCCGCGCCGACCCGGCTGCCGGACCCGCCGGCGAGGATCACGACGGCGGCGGGCACGGACAAACTGTTACATGCCTGTTGCACGACGGGCGTCAGGGGAAACACGGGCTTCCTAGGTTCGGCCCGTGAGCCCGCGGCCCGATCCGATCGAGTGGCGTCCCGTCTGCCGCCTCGTCGAGCTCGAGGTCGAGCGCGGGGTGGCCGCCCTGGTGCACGGCCAGGCGGTCGCGATCTTCCGGGTCGGCGAGACAACGGTCTATGCGCTGGCCAACCACGACCCGTTCGACCGGCACGCGACGCTGGCGCGCGGGATCGTCGGGGTCAACGGGGACGTGCCGTTCGTGGCCTCACCGGTGCACAAGCACGGCTTCGACCTGCGCACCGGACAGTGCCTGGACGACGCGCACGTCTCCGTCGCGGCGTACGACGTCAAGATCGTCGAGGGAGTGGTGCTGGTCGGGCATCGGAAGACCGTGGCGGCGTAGCCGCCCCCGTGTCGCGCAGCAGCGCCAGCGCCATGGCGGGGTAGGCGATGACCGACAGCAGGCCGGCGCAGACGAGCGCGGCCGCGGTGGTCTGGCTCATGGTCCCGGTGGCCACGCCGATCTGGCTCGCGGTGACCAGGAACGGCAGCGACGTCGCCTGCAGCAGCCCGGCGGCCGCGACCGAGCGGCGGTCGTGCTGCCGGGCCAGCAGCAGCGCCGGCAGGCCACGGACCACCAGGAGCGCGAGGGCCAGGACCGGCACCCGGGCCAGGGCGGACGGGTCGTCGATGAGCCCGGCCAGGTCGAGCCGCAGCCCGCTCGAGACGAAGAACACCGGGATCAGGAAGCCGTAGCCCAGCGCCTCGAGCTTGATGCGGAAGTGCGGGTGCGACGACGTGTCTTTGTCGACCAGACCCACGACGGCGCCGGCGAGGAACGCGCCGAGGATCGTCTCGAGCCCGAGCTTCGCGGCCAGGGCGACGAAGCCCACGAGCAGCAGCACGGCGGCCCGGACCCGGATCTCCGCGGTGGTGTCCTGCAGCCGGGTCACGACCGCGGACAGGCTCATCGAGCGGGCCACGGCGAGCGCGGCGACCGCGGTCACCCCGACCAGGCCAGCGAACAGCACCAGCAGCGCCACCCGGGTGCCGGTGCCCGACTCGCTGGTCGAGAAGAAGAGCGAGAGCAGCACGATGGCCGCGAAGTCGGCGACCGACGCCGCCGCGACGACGGTCTGGCCGAGCGTGCCGTCCAGCCGGCCGGCGTCCTTGAGCACCGGCACGACCAGCCCGAGCGAGGTGGCCGACAGCGCGACGGCAAGCAGCACCGGGCTGCTGATCCAGCCGACCGCGTCGAGACCGCCGCCCACGACCAGCCCGAGCGCCAGCGTGACGGCGTAGCCGATGAGCGCCAGCCGCAGCACTCCGCCGCGGAGCCGGGACAGGTCGATCTCCAGCCCGGCGAGGAAGAGCAGGAAGGCGAGCCCCAGGACCGAGACGATCGAGACGGCCACATCGGCCTCGACCCAGTCGAGCACGCTCGGCCCGACGACGACGCCGGCGACGATCTCGAGCACGACGGCCGGCATCCGCAGGCGTGGGACGAAGCCCAGGCACAGTGGCGCGACCAGGGCGATGAGGGTGACGACGAGCAGGTTCGTGAACCCGACCTCGGGCATGGGTGCTCCAGAAGGTGAGACGGAGATCAGACGGGAGAAGGGAAGCGAGCCCGGGGGGCTCAGCGCTTCTGGTTGCGGAAGGCGTCGAGGAGGGCGGACCGGGCCGCGGGCGAGATCGTGTCGACCGGCACCGTGCCGAGCAGGTCGAGCGTCTCGCGCATCTGCTCGATGTAGCGGACGCAGGGGTCGCAGACCTTGAGGTGCCTGGCCACCCGCCGGCGGTCGCGCCAGCCGAGTCTCCCCTCGAGGTACTCGGTGACGAGCTCGACGAGCTCCTGGCAGCTGAGCTCGGCCATGTCAGCTCCTCTCCAGGTACGTCGCCAGCCCGGCGCGGACGGCCGTGCGGGCCCGGTGGAGCAGTACCCGCTGGTTGGCCTGGGAGATCTCGAGCAGCTCGCACACCTCGTCCGAGCTGTGGCCGAGCACGTCGCGCAGGGTCAGGACGGTCCGCTGCCGGTCCGGGAGCGCGTCGAGAGCCTGGCGGAGCTCGCCGCGGACCTCGCCCGCGAGCACCGAGCCCTCGACCGCCACCTCGTCCGGCCAGGCGGCCGGCGCGGCGCGCCACCCGCCCGGGTGGGCCTCGCCGGCCGACTGGAAGAGGGCCGGGTCCAGGCTCGGCCCCGCGTCCTCGCCCGCGACGCTGCTCCAGGGCAGGGTGCGGTGCTCCTTCACGCCGCGGCTCTTCGCGGTGTTGACCAGGATCCGGTAGACCCAGGTGCGCAGCGACGAGCGGCCCTCGAAGCGGTCCAGCCCCTTGATCACGGCGAGCCAGGTCTCTTGCACGACCTCTTCCGCGGAAGCCTCGGTGGACACGAAGTTGCGGGCCAGCGCGAGCATGGGTCGCGACCACTCGGAGACGATCTCGGAGAACGCCGCCTCGTCGCCGGCGCGGAGCGCGGCGATGAGCTCGCCCTCGTCCCGTCCCACGCCGGGAGACTAGCGAGTTTCACCGGTACTCCGGGTTCTCGAAGTCGAAGCGGGTGCCCGCGTTCCATTCCGAGCGCTGGTTGCCGTAGTCCGGCACGCCGCCGGCGTCCTTCAGCATCTTGCCGAGGTGCATGAGGTTCCAGGTCATGAACGTGGTGTTGCGGTTGGTGAAGTCGTTCTCCGGGCCGCCGCTGCCGGGGTCGAGGTACGACGGACCGGGCCCGGCCTCGCCGATCCAGCCGGCGTCGGCGTTGGGCGGGATCGTGTAGCCGACGTGCTGGAGCGAGTAGAGGACGTTCTGCGCGCAGTGCTTGATGCCGTCCTCGTTGCCGGTGATCAGGCAGCCGGCGACCCGGCCGTAGAAGAGGTACTGGCCCTTCTCGTTGAGCTCGCCGGACAGCGAGTAGATCCGCTCGATGAGCTGCTTGGTGACGCTGGAGTTGTCACCCAGCCAGATCGGCCCGGCGACGACGAGGATGTCGCTCTCGAGGATGCCGGGGTAGAGCTCGGGCCACGCGTCCTCCGCCCAGCCGTGCTCGCGCATGTCGGGGTAGACGCCGGTCGCGACCGGGTGGTCGATCAGCCGGATCTCGGTGACATCGACGCCGTGCTTGCGCATGATGCCGGCGCTGGCGTCGACCAGTCCCTGGGTGTGGCTCGGCTCCGGGCTGCGCTTGAGCGTGCAGTTGACGAAGGTGGCCTTGAGGCCGGTGAAGTCATGTTCGTGGCGCTGGTCCATGGGTGCTCTCTCCTGAGGGTGTCGGTTACAGCAGCTCGGCGTCCTGCTCGACGCAGAGCAGGGCCGGTCCGTCGTGGGCGAACAGCTCGGCCATGGCGGAGTCGAGCTGGTCGCGGTGGGTGACCTTGATGCCGCGGGCGCCGCACAGCTCGGCGTACGCCGCCCAGTCGGGGTTCGTCAGCGAGGTGTGCCAGACCGGGTAGTCGGCGGCGAGCTGCTCCTTGCTGATCTTGCCGAGCGAGTTGTTGTTGAGCAGCACGTGCTTGACCGGGATGCCGTGGTGGACGGCGGTGGTCAGCTCCATGGCGTACTGGCCGAAGCCGCCGTCTCCCGTCACCGCGACCACCGGTCGGCTGGGGTCGGCGGCCCAGGCGCCCATCGCCGCGGGATAGCCGAACCCGATCGAGCCGAGATAGCCCGACATCAGCACCGGCTGCCCCTTCGACTCGAGGTAGCGGCCCAGCGAGTAGGCGTGGTTGCCGACGTCCACGGCGACGACCGCGTCCTCGGGGAGGTGCTCGGACAGGGCCTCGAACACCGCCGCCGCGGACACCCCCTGGCCACGGTCGTCCGCGACCCGGCGCGCCTTCTCGGCCCGCCAGATCGCCCAGCGCTCGGCGACGTCGCCGCTCTGGTCCTCCGCGGCGGCGCCCGCCTCGACGACGGCGGCGGACAGGGCGGGCAGGACGACCGCCGCGTCGCCGAGCAGGTCGGCGGTCACGGCGTCGAAGCGCCCGATCGCGGTCGGGGTGTCGTCGACCTGCACGATCGTCTGCCAGGGCGCGATGCCGGTGTGGTTGGAGAACGACGCGCCGACGACGAGCAGCAGGTCGGCCTCGTTCATCAGCCAGCTGGCGACGGGAGTGCCGCTGCGGCCGAGCACGCCGGCTCCCAGCGGGTGCGTGTCCGGGACCAGCCCCTTCGCCTTGAACGTGGTCAGCACCGGAGCTCCGAGCTGCTCGGCCAGCGCCACGACCTCGGCGCGGGCGCCACGGGCGCCGTGGCCGACCACGATCACCGGCCGCCGGGCCGCGGCGACGAGCTCGGTCGCGTGGGCCAGCGCGGCGGCGTCCGGTCCGACCGGCCGCCGCGAGTAGCGACCGTCGGGGGAGCCGGCCGGTGACTCCGAGGGCAGCGCCTGCACCTCGTCGGGGAGGACGAGGTGGGCCACACCTCGGCCGTCCCGGGCGTGCTTCACGGCCAGGGCCGCCAGCTCGGCGTGGTCGCTGCCGGACTGCACCGTGGTCGTCGAGATCGCGACGTCGCGGAAGACGGCTCCGAGGTCGAGGTCCTGGAACGCGCCGCGGCCCAGCACCTTGGACGGGACCTGGCCGGAGACGGCCACGACGGGCGCGCTGTCCAGCTTGGCGTCGTACAGGCCGGTGAGCAGGTTGGTGGAGCCCGGGCCGGCGATCGCGAAGCAGGCCGCGGGCCGGCCGGTGAGCTTGCCGTAGGCGCTCGCGGCGAACGCGGCGGCGCCCTCGTGTCGGATGCCGACGAACCGCAGCTCGCCGCGCTCCTCGGCCCGGCGCAGCGCGTCGGCGAAGCCGAGGTTGGAGTGGCCGACCATCCCGAAGACGGTGTCGACGCCGTGCGCGACCAGGGTCTCGACGAGCACGTCGGCGACGGTGCGCGCGGGGGCGACGTGGTCGGGGAGACGGACCCGGACGCCGTCGTCGTCCTCCTCCACGTCGTACGCCGGCACCCGGTCGTCGAGGTGCTCGGCGAGCGCACCCGGGGGCGCGCCGGTCGCGGGGTCGTAGTCGTAGCCGTGCCAGGGGCAGCGCAGCAGCCCCTTCTCGATCGAGCCCTCGCCCAGCGGCCCGCCCTGGTGCGGGCAGTGGTTCTCGAGCGCGCCCAGCCGCCCGCCGCACCGGGTCATGGCGATGGAGCGTCCGTCGACGACGACGCTGCGGACCCGACCCTCTTCGGGTACGTCCTGCGCTGCCACCGGGTGCCAGGTCTCGGTGCTGCTCTCCATGTAACGCTCCCGTCGCCGGTGAGGACCAATGCGCATCAGTGCCAGCCCGAAGGCGTCGCGTTACAGCGACCCGCAGATCGAGAAGCGAAGGACCGACATGGACCTCACCCGCACCCGCACCGCCCTGCACGGGATCGCCGAGCTGCTCCTGGCCGGACCGCAGTACGCCGAGAGCGGCACCATCCGGCTGCGCGTGCTGCCGGCCGGCATCGCCACCGTGGCCGAACCCGACCTGCGGCTGGAGGGCGACGAGCTGGTCGGTCCCCGCGGGCGGCACCCGCTCTCCGGCACGTACGCCGACGTCGCGGCCGCGGCGGGGATCAGCGCGCGAACCCTCGAGGACGTCTACAGCGACCGGGCCGAGGTGGGTCTCGACGACGAGCTCGAGCTCGACCCCGCTCACCTGGCCGTGCTGACCGAGGCCCTCGCTGTCGGCGATGCCGCCCTGCGTACGTTCGCCCCCGGCGAGGAGCCGGTCCTGTGGCCCGAGCACCTCGACGTCGGGATCTCCCTCGACGAGGTCAACTACGGCGTCTCGCCGGGCGACGCGTCGATCGCCGAGCCCTACGCCTACGTCGGCCCGTGGGCGCCGCGCACCGGTGAGTTCTGGAACCAGTCCTTCGGCGCCGCGCAGCCGATGTCAGCGCTCGGTGGTGCCGACGCCGTCGCCGACTTCTTCCGCGAGGGCGCCCGGCTCGCCGCTGGATGACCCCTGCCCACGCAGGAGCCGGCGTCCGACCAGCCAGGCGGCCAGCGGGATCGCGATCCGCGTGAAAGCCGTCGTCGGTTCGAAGTCCTGGAGCTCGTGGGTGAGCTCGCCCCAGTGCACGATCACCACCGAGACCAGCGTGTAGCCGACGAAGAGCATCGGGCGTGCAGCGCGCGGGAGGCGACGACTCGAGTCCGAGGCGAACGACGAGTCGCTGACGAGCGAGTAGACGACGCCGAAGGCCAGCACCACGACCCCGGACAGGCCCAGCAGGCTGCCGGCGAAGGAGATGTAGTCGCCGCGGCTCATCACCAGCCACGAGAAGACGACCAGCGCGGTGAGCAGGACCGAGGTCGAGGCGGGCACCCCGCGGCGGCGTACGGCGACCACCGCGACGGTCGCCAGCGCACCGAGCGGGACGAGCAGGTCGAGCATCGCGTAGGACACCGAGACACCGAGTGGGTGGATCGGGTCGATGCTCACCGGGAGGTTCCACCCGCCGACGACCACCAGCGCGGAGCCGAGCTCGTCGCCGCGGCGCAGCCCGCGCCGACGCAGCAGCCACCCGCCGAACGCGAGGGCCAGGACCGAGCCGACGAGCGGGTACCAGCGGGTGAGGTCGTCGTAGGGGATCCGGTCTGCGAACCGGGTGACGCGCACGCTCTCGAACTCGACGAACGCCAGCACCCCGGCGCTGAACGTCACGAGCGTGACCAGGAACGGCAGCGAGAGGGCGACGGCGCCGAGGTAGATCACCCGCTCCTTGGCCTCGACGAAGCGTGGCGACGCCGGGAAGCGGGTGAACACCGCGACGAGCACCACGAGCAGGACGGCCGACGCAGCGGTGCGTACGACGCCGAGCGGCTGGTTCTGCAGCAGGTCCAGCCAGACCTGCCGGTCCGGCACCAGCGTCACCCAGAGCTTGACCAGCGCCACCGCGACGAGCACGGCCAGCGCCCAGCGGGCCGAGAGGTGCCGAGCCGGCTGCTCGAGGCTGGTCGCGACGTCGAGGGCGAGGTCGACCACCACGATGGCGGTGACGAAGATCAGCGGCAGGGACAGGGTGGTCAGCACGTCGACGGCCGAGTCGAGCTCGAACGGCACCGTGTTGGGCAGCCCCTTGCGGTCCGCGGCGACGTAGATCGCCAGCCGGCCGAGGAAGAAGCCAGCCAGGGCGACCAGGGCGACGACCCGCAGCACGGGGTCGAGGACCCGACCGGCGGTCCGCCCGACGCGGGGCAGCCACGCGACGAGTGCGGAGAGCACCAGGGTGCCGCAGAGCACGAGGTACGACGAGTGCACCACGGTCCGGCCGTGCTCGATCCACCACGACTCGGTGCCGGGCAGCGCGGTCGGCTTGGCGAGGTGGATCATCGTCAGGGCGAACGCGACGGCGACCACGAGCCGGATCGAGGGCGCCGCGTCGAGGGCACCCCAGAAGACCAGGGCCCAGCCCACGGCCAGCCCCAGCAGGGTCAGCCCCACCGCGCCGGTGGGGACGAGGTCGAGCTGGTGCGGGCCGCCCAGGATCGAGAGGAGCTCGCCGCCACGCCACCACCGCGAGAGCAGCATCGAGCCGAGGAGCACGCCCAGCATCACCAGGCCGGCTCGGGCGAGCTGCCGCTCGACCCGCGAGAGCGCGTCGAGACGGAGCCGCCCCTCCCGGACCGGGTCGCGGAACGTGGTCACCCAGAGCGGTCCGAGGACGAGCGCCAGCGCCGACCGCACCCGGCCGGCACCGGTGCGCGCGGCTCGCTCGGAGTGGGTCGTCGGGGGAGCCGAGCCCGTCACGGGGCCACTGCCTCGAGCTCGACCAGGCCGTCGGTCACGGGGACCAGGACGTGACCGTCGTCGGTGGCGCCCACCGAAGGTGTGGTGAGGATGCGGAACGGCATGATCCCCGGCGTCCACCCCGCGACCAGCTCGCCGCTGCGCAGGTCGTGGGCCGACACGCGGTAGTCGGCGTCGTCGCCCAGGTTGCGTCCGGTGCCTGATCCGACCAGCAGGAGCAGGCCGTCGTCGATGACCGGGCTGCCGGCCAGCGGCCGGCCGACTGGGAGCCGCCACAGGATGCTGCCGTCCTCGACGGAGTAGCCGCTCACGGTGCCGCCGCGGTCCGGAGCGACGACCACGCCGTCGCTGATGGCCGGTCCGAGGTAGTCGGGCACCCCGCCGAGGTCGACGGACCACAGCTGCTCACCCGTCTCGACGTCGTAGGTGCTGATCCCCGGGGCCGTGGCCCGCCCGATGCTGAGTGCGGCCACCACGCCGTCCGACACGGCGAGCGGCCCGAACGAGTAGATGTCGTCCTGACGCCACAGCTCACGCCCGGTCGTGCCGTCGTACGCCGCGAGGCCGGCCCCGGCGTAGAGCACGTCGCCGTCCGGCAGCAGCACCGGCGTGCCGACCAGGGCGGCGTCGGGCAGCGGCGTCACCCACCGTGGCCGGCCGGTCTCGCGGTCGACCGAGGCCAGCCCCTCGTCCTGCACGCCGAAGACCACGGCGTCCTCGGAGACCGCCGGCTGGGCGGTGAGCTGGGCGGCCCCGGACGGGACCGTCCACAGCACGGTGCCCTCGGCCACGTCGATCGCCTGGAGCTGGTCGTCGACCCGGGCGTAGGCCACGCCGTCACGCACCACCGCGCCGGTCTGCAGCCCGGACGAACTGGTCGCCAGCGTGGTCGAGGACCCGTCGGGATCGACGCGCTCCAGGGTGCCGCTGGTCGCGACGACCGTGACGTCGCCGGAGACCGCGGGCGGCTCGTTGGCAGTGGCGCCGAGCGGGTGCAGGGTCTGGTGCAGCACGACGCCCGGCGACCGCGGTTCGTCGTCGAGGGGATAGGCCCAGAGGCTGGTGCCGCCGACGGTGTCGACGTTGCCGGAGAAGACCAGCTCGTCGCCGACCAGCCCCGCGGAGACGTCGGAGTAGACGGTGCCGCCCGTCTCGGGCACGGGGAGCCGCCAGGACCGCTCCGTCCGTCCGGTCCGGGCCTCGATCAGGATGACCCGCCCGTCGCGTGTCGGGAGCACCACCTGGTCGCCGACCAGGGTCGGTGACCCGTCGGCGTTCGGAGTGTCACGCCGCCAGAGGCGCCGGCCGTCGGTCGAGTCGCGGGCCTCCAGCTGGGTGCCGGCGGCGACCACGACGACCTCGTCGGAGAGCGCGAGCTGACGGGTCGCGGAGCGGGCGTTGCCCGCCCACAGCTCGTCGCCGTCGTCGACCGCGTAGGCGTGCAGGACGCCCGTGCTGTCGCTGACCACCACCGGCCCTTCGTCGCCGGGTGGCGCCGCGGGTCCGGTCGAGATCCCGGCCTCCAGGGACCGCGACCACCGCGGCGTGCCGTCGCTGACGTCGAACGCCTCGACCGCACCACTGGGGTCGGCCACGACGAGGGTGTCGCCGACCAGGACCGGCCCGTTGCGCGGACGTAGGCCCAGGGCGCGGTCCCATACGGTGGAGCCGTCGGCCAGGTCGACGGCCGTGAGCCGTCCGTCGTCGGTGACGACCGCGGCGACGGTGCCGGCCACGGTCGGAGACGCGGACACGATGTCATCGAACTCGCGGACCCACAGCGCGCCACCGGTCTGGGCGGAGAGGGCCCACAGCCGCCGGGTGCCGTCGGCGACCAGCACCACGGTGCCGACCAACGCCGGCGGGGCGACGATCGGCGGCTTCAGGGCGGCCCGCCAGGCCACCGTCCCCAGGTCGGCGTCGCGGGCGATGACCAGGCCGTCCAGACCCGCGAAGACCATCAGCTGTCCGTCGGAGACCGGTGGGAACGCCGTGTCACCGGGCGCCGAGTCTGTCCAGGCCAGGGTCTCCCCGAGCTCGCTGTCGGGCAGCGCGCGGCTGCGCTGGACGTCGAAGCCGTCGGTGCTGCCTGCCACCGCGTCGCCGACCTCCAGCTGGTCGGGACGCTCGCCGTCGGCCCACCAGTTGCCCTCGGCGCCGTGGAACTCGATCAGCTCCTCGGTGACCAGGGTGTCGTAGGCGTCGATCCGGTCGATGCTCTTGACCGGGCCGTAGCCCGGGCACGTCCACTCCTCGAGCACCTCGTCGACCGGGTCCTCCCCAGGTACCGGAGACTTGATCCGGTTCACCCAGTGGGCGCAGTCCTCGAAGGTCCTGCCGCCCAGCTCCAGGTCCTCGACACCGGCCAGCTCAGTGTCGAAGGAGTAGTCGTCGAACCCGAACATGCCGTCGTACGAGTAGTCGTCGCCCTCCGACCGGAGCTGGTAGGCCGTCGCCGGCGGCTCGAGCGTCGAGAACGTCGTTCCCTCCTGTTGGGCGAACTGCACGATGGTGCGGTCCTCGGCCCCGAGGTAGGACGTGAGGTCGCGGACCGCGCCGCTGCCGGGGTAGGACGTGTAGTGCCTGGTCAGCCGGGTCGCGTCGACGATGCCGTCGCCGAAGCCCAGCAGCGAGGCCCGGCCGACCACCTGGCTGGTGCGGGTCCCGGAGCTCTGGTCGTGGTCTGAGACCTGGTAGACCCAGGTGGTCCCGAGGTCCAGGGGATGCACCTCGCGAAGCGCGACGAACTCGTCGTCCAGGTCCGAGACGTGCACGACCGCGAAGGTCGCCGCCGGCACCAGGACCAACGCCGGCACCCAGCCCAGCACCCCCCGGAGCCGGCGCCCTCCCCGCGCCATCTGCACGCCCTACAAGCCGTCGGGGATCTCGGCGGTCAGCACGTCGTCACCACCGAAGGCGGCGTCCTGCCAGACCAGCCGGTCGCCCGACAGCGACGGGAAGCCCTGCTGGCCGCCCTCGGGCACCAGGTTGTAGATCTTCCCGGTGGCCAGCGAGGTGAGGTAGAGGTCGGTCTCCGGGAACGGCGAGGCGCCGCCCGCGACCCCGGCGTTCAGCGCGCCCGTCTCCTCGGCCCAGACGACGTACCTGTCGTTCATCGTCACGCCGAACGGCGAGGCGGAGCTGCTGAGCTGGAAGCTCTGGCCGTCCGCGGTGAACAGCTCGACGTGACCGCCGTCGTCGACCGCGACCAGGTTGCCGCCGTACGCCGCGACGGAGATCACCGCGCCGTCGAGCTGGCCGACCTGGCTGACCTGGCCGCCGGGCTGCCAGGCGAACACCTTGCCGCCGTCGGTGCCGATGCCCACCAGGCCGGCCCCGGTGCCCAGCCCGGTGAGGGTGTCGCCGCGCAAGCCGGTGACCTGGGTCCTGGTGACCTTGCCGCTGGCGTCGATGTAGGAGACCGCGTCGTCGGCCCGGACCCACGCGGCCCCCGCGTCGGACCCGGCCAGGCCGGCCGCGAGCGACGCCTCGAAGGGCACCTGGTCGATCAGCACCGACAGGTCGCCGTTCTGGGTGTAGCGGGTGATGTCGCCGTTGAGGTCGAGGGTGAACAGCGCGTCGCCGCCGAAGGCGACCTCGGCGACGTTCGAGCTGCCGCCCAGGCTCGGGGTCGCGCCGCCGACCTTGGTCGAGGCGAGGAAGCCGAAGTTGTCGCCGTCGCCGCTGACGTCCAGCCAGGCGACGTTGTCCTTGCTGACCACCGGGTGCAGCTGCGTCGCCGGGGACGCGGAGACCGTGTCGCCGCCCAGCTCGCCCGTGTCGGGGCAGCCCGCGCAGATCTTGTTGGCGTCGAAGACCTCGCGCGCGGTGCGGAGCACGATCGGGTCGAGCCGGCTGTCGATGATGACCTGCTCGACCGCGGCCCGCGCGTCGAGGAACCCGGAGGTCGGGCCGAGCCGGGTGGTCAGCGCGGCGTACACGACCTTGTCGAAGGCCTGCGCCTTGGGTGAGTCGTTGCCGGGCTTGTTGTCGATCTTCGCGAGGTTGACCCGGATCGACCAGAGCGCGTTGTTCCAGATTGCGGAGTTGTAGTGCACCCCGCCCTGGTCCTGGCTGCTGAAGCCGAGCAGCTTGAGCCGGTAGCCCGGGTCGAGCGCCCGCAGGTAGTCGTCGAAGTCGTTGCCGGTCTGCATGTAGCGCAGCGACAGGCTTCCGTCGGGGTTGCGGGTGCAGAAGATGGTCTCCTCGGTGTAGCCCGTGCAGCCACCCTCGAAGATCGCGACGCTGTCGGTGCCCTTGACCTGGTTGCCGATCACGTTGCCGAAGTAGTCGGAGAAGCTCTCGTTGAGGGCGCCGGACTGGCCGGTGTACTTCAGCCCGGCCGAGGTCGCGGTGACGCCGTGGGTGATCTCGTGGCCGGCGGTGTCGATCTCGACCTCGGTCACCTCGGCCTGGCCCTGGGACGTGGTGCACGGGTTGCCGTAGACCATCTGGGGCTGGCGCAGCGAGCTGGTGAAGAAGGAGTTGCAGAAGTCCGACGGGCCGTAGTGCACCGACGAGACCATCGACCCGCCCTGGCCGTCCCAGGAGTTGCGGCCCAGCGCGAGGTAGTAGTCGTAGACGTCGCGGCTGAGCGCCTGCGCGGCCATCGCCTCGGCGTCTCGGATGGTCGTGTCCTTGCTGGTCACGATCTTGCCGGGCAGCTGCCCGCTGTTGTTGACCCTCGAGGCGTCGTACGTCGAGATGCCGCCGGTCGCGCTGCCCTGCTGCCACGACGGCGTGG
Source organism: uncultured Actinomycetota bacterium (assembly GCA_963759065.1). Taxonomy (GTDB): domain Bacteria; phylum Actinomycetota; class Actinomycetes; order Propionibacteriales; family Nocardioidaceae; genus Nocardioides. The sequence continues at coordinate 528,759 of CAVWYA010000015.1, forward strand.
TGGTGTCGAGCAGCTCGACACCCTTGTTGGTCCGGACGCCGTGCCCGGTGAGCGTGCCGCCGATCGGGTTGGGGCCGGTGATCTCGACCGAGTTGGGGTCGGGTTCGTGGGCGATAGTCCCTGACGTTCTCGCCAGCGACACGCGACCGCTGTGGTCAGAACGTCTGGGACTATCGGTCCCCGCGAGGTGGACCCGGTGGAGGTACGCCGCGGCGGAGGCGGCCCACGGGAGCGCGACCTTGCCCTCGCCGGAGACCTGCTGGACACTGAGGATGTCGCCGGTGACCGCGTCGATGAAGTAGTTCGCGGCGGCGAGCGGAGTGGTGGGGTCGCCGGTCGTGGCCACGGGGACGAGCCACGCGAGCAGCCCGGCGCCGCGCGGCATCACCACGAGCGACGGGTCGGCCTGCGCGGTGCCGCCCGCGGCCTGCTCGGCGATCGTCCGCGCCTGGTCGGGCGGGAGCCTCGGGTCGGTCAGCAGCGTCAGCCCCGGGAAGACGCGGCCGCGCACGCCGGTCATGCGGCCGTCGCGCTCGACGAAGACCAGCGACGCGTCGAGGACCGGGACCTCGGCGACGGCCTGGGTGGCCCGCGTGCTCACGATGCCCGGGATCGTCATCGTGTCCGGTTCGCCGAGGCGGAGGACGGTGGAGTCGACGCCGAACAGGTCCGGGCCGTAGTCGTCCATGAACGCCGTCGGGATGCCCTCCCACGACCCGCCGCTGAGCTCCGAGAGGTAGCCGGTGACGTCGTCCTGCCGGCCGACCCAGCCGGTGCCGGTCTCGTCGCGCAGCCGGTCGATGGCGTTCTGAAGGGTGGTCAGGCGGCCGCGCACGTCCGCACCGCCGGCGGCTCCGCCGGTGCCGGCGTCGCCCTGGTGGTCGTTGACCCAGGCCTCTGAGACGACCAGCGTCACCGGCTTGGTGGCCGGCCCGGACTCCTGGTCGTCGATGCCGTCGATGCCGGTGTCGCAGCCGCTGCCGACCAGCCCGAGGACCACGACCACGGGGGCCAGCCACCAGCGTCGCAACATCAGAGTCCTCCAGGGATGGCCGCGGTGAAGACGTCGTCACCGCCGTAGGTGGCGTCCTGCCAGACCAGCTGGCGGCCCGAGATGGACGGGAAGCCCTGCTGCGCAGGGGCCGGGTGCAGGTCGTAGATCTTCCCGGTCCCGAGCGAGAGCAGGTAGAGGTCGGTCTCCGGGTACGGCGAGGTGCCACCGGGGACGACCGGCGTCTGGATGCGGGCGGTGGCCTCGGCCCACACGACGTACTCGCCCGACATCGCAGCACCGAACGGCGTGGCGCTCCGGCTGACGTCGAGGGCCTGCCCGTCCGCGGTGAACAGCACCGACCTGTGGGTGTCGTCGATCGCGAAGACCGGACCGCCGTACGTCGCCGTGGACAAGATCGCGCCCTGGAGCTGGCCGACCTGGCGGGCGTCGCCGCTGCCCGGGTTCCACACGAGGACCCGGCCCTGGTCGGTGCCGAGCGCGACCGTCCCGCCGCCGGCGGCGATCGAGGTGATGCTGTCGCCCTGCAGGCCCGTCACCTCGGTCTGGAACAGCGCGCCGGCCGAGTCGACGTACTTCACGGTGCTGCCGCTGCTGAGCCAGGCGGCGCCCGCGTCGGAGCCCGCGAAGCCGGCGGCCACGGTGGCCTCGGGCTGGACGGTGTCGATCACCGAGCTGCCGGCGTCGTCGGTGCGGGTGACCCGGCCGCGGACGTCGAGCGACATGATCGCGTCGCCGGCGAAGACGACCTCGAGCGCGTCCGGGGTCGCCGACAGCGACGGGCCGCCCGAGTCGCCGAGCGAGGTGGCCGCGGCGTAGCCGGCGTAGTCGGAGGTCGAGCTCAGGTCGAGCCAGAGCACCCGGTTGCCGGAGATCGACGGGTGCAGCTGGGTCTGCGACGCGGTGGTGACGGCGTCGCCGGCCAGCTCGCTGGCGGTCGGGCAGCCGGTGCAGATCTTGTCGGCGTCGAACTCCTCGCGGGCGACGCGCAGCACGACGGGGTCCAGCCGCGAGTCGATGATCACCTGCTCGACCGCGGCCCGGGCGTCGACGAAGCTGCTCGTCGGCGTGAGCCGGGTGGCGAGCGCGCCGTAGACCGCGCGGTCGAACTGGTGGGCCAGCTCGGAGGTGTTGCCGTCCTCGCCGTCGATCTGGGCCAGCCGCGAGCGGATGCCCCAGAGCGCGTTGTTCCAGATCGCCGAGTTGTAGTGCACCCCGCCGAAGTCCTGCCGGTAGTCGATCAGGACCAGGAGTCGCGTGCCGGGCGTGAGGATCCGCAGGTAGTCGTCGAAGTCGCTGCCGTTGCGCATGTAGCGGAACGACGTGGTGCCGTCGGGGTTGGCCACGCACAGCTGGCTCTGCGGTGACCCGTCGCACGCGTCCTCTCCCATCGCGACGCTGTCGTCGCCGTGGATCAGGTTGCCGATGACGTTGCCGAAGTAGTCGGAGAAGCTCTCGTTGAGGGCGCCGGACTGGCCGGTGTAGAGGAGGCCCGCGCTGGTGGCGGTGACGCCGTGGGTGACCTCGTGGGCCGCGATGTCGGGCTCGACGAAGGTGCGGTTGAGCTGCTGCCCCTGCAGGACGCAGGGGTTGCCGTAGACCATCTGCGGCTGGCGCAGGTAGCTCGCGAACATCGCGTTGCAGTAGGTCTCCGGCCCGAAGTGGACCGAGCTGACCAGGGGGCCGCCCTGGTCGTCCCAGGAGTCGCGGCCGAGCGCCTCGTAGTAGGCGACGATCTTGTTGCTGTAGGCCTGCGCGGCGATCGCGTCCGCGTCGGTGATCTGCGTGCTCGGGCTGGTGACCAGCTTGCCGGGCAGCCCGGACTCGTTCCTGAGCGCCGACGCGTCGAAGGTCTGGACCGCGCCGGTGCCCGCTGCGGCGTCCCAGGCCTCGGTGGTGGTGTCGGTCAGCTCGACGCGGCCGCCGTTCTGCAGGCCGTACGCCGTGAGGTCACGTCCGAGCGGGTCGCTGCCGGTCACCGTGACGCTGTTGGGGTCGGGAGCCGTGGCGGCGCTCCGCCCGAGCCTGGGCGCCGGCGGGAGCACTTCAGCAGACACCGGCCGTACGTCGACCAGGTCACCGGTGTGGGCGTCGATGTAGTAGCGACCCGCCTGCATGGACTCCGGCGTCTCGCCGACGACCACGACCTCCCACGCGAGCACCCCGGTGGCGTTCGGGAGGACCACGAGTCGCGCGGTGCCGTCGGTCGTCCCTCCGGCGGCCTCGGCGGCCGCGGTCGTGGCCTGGTCGGGGCTGATCACGGGCGTCGTGGTGACGGTCAGCCCCGGGAAGACCCGGCCCAGGACGCCGGTCACCCGCTGGTCGTCGCTGCTCGCCGAGCCGCCGCGACCGGTGAGGACGAGGGAGGCGTCGAGGACGGGCACCTCGCCCAGGGCCTGGGTCGCCCGCGTGGTCGTGACGTCGGGAACGGTCTCCGAGTCGGTGTCGCCGAGCCGCAGCGTGGTGGAGTCGACGCCGAACAGGGCCGGCCCATGCTCGTCGATGAAGGCCGACGGACTGCCCTTCCAGGATCCGCCGGAGAGCTCGGCGAGGAACCCGGTGACGTCGTCCTGCCGGCCGACCCAGCCGGTGCGGGTGTCCGCCCGCAGCCGCTCGACCGCCTGGCGGAGCGCCCCGATGCGGGCCGCCGCCTCACCCCCGTCCTGGTGGCTGCGGACCCAGGTGTCGGAGACCACGAGCGTGACCGGCTTGCGGTCGTCCTCCGTGCCCTCGATCGGGGTCTGGCAGCCGGTCGCGACGAGCCCGAGAAGCGCTGCGGCGCACGCCGCCACCATGCGGCCGGTCGGCCCGCGTCCGCGACGGGCGTCCGGCGCCGCCATGAATTGCCAGGCTCGCCCGGGGCGGGAAGGGCGGGTTCTCGTCATGGCTACGCGATGGTCAGGGGAGGGTCGGCTCCAAGTCAATGACCCGTCCGGGCACGGCAAAAGATAGTCCTCTCCGGTACTCCTGAATGTGGCCGAGACCTGCAACCATGCCCGCAGCAGCGCGCCCGTCGCGGCGTGCTCTCCTGCCATGGACCGACCTGACCTGTTGCTGAGGAGTGATTCACGTGGCGTGTCCTACGTGTTCGTCCGACAACCCGGAAGTTGCGTCGTACTGCAACCGCTGCGGGACGTCGCTACGGGGCGGTGATGCGAAGCGCAGGGCGTCGTACGCCGTCCAGTCGGCGGAGGGCGTGACGCAGTTCGCCCTGATCTCGACGGTGATGCCGCACACCTCGCGGCGCTCGGCCGACAACTACCGCTGGGCGATGATCCTCTCGGGCGTGCTGATCCTCGGCGCCACCGCGCTCGGCCTGCTGCCGATCGCCATCGCGGCCGCCGCCTTCCTCGTGCCGCTGGCCTACCTGGTCTACATCGACGACGTGAACCTCTGGGAGGAGGCGCCCGCTGCGGTGGTGGTCGGGCTCTTCATGGCGACCGGTGCGCTGGCCGTCCTGGTCTCCCTGTTCTTCTTCGACTGGGTCTTCGACGCGCAGTGGGCGAGCTTCGCCGGCGGCGGTCGTGCCCGCGGCGGCATCGGCTCGATGTCGTTCCCGGCGCTGCTGATCTTCGCCGTCCTGCTGCCGGTCATCGCCGAGGTCGCCAAGAACGTCTTCGCGGTGCTGCTCGCCGCCCGGCCGCAGTTCGACGACATGATCGACGGCCTCACGTTCGGTGTCGCGGCCGGCACGGCGTACGCCGCGTTCGAGACCGTGGTCGTCTACTCGTCGGTCTTCACTGCCCAGGACTTCCGCACCGAGTCCGGCATCGCGTCGTGGCTGGTCGTCGTCGTCAACGTCATGGTCATCAAGTCGCTGATCTACGGCACCGCGACCGGTATCGCCGTGGCGTCGTTCTCCGGCAAGGGAGAGGGGTACGACGGGTTCACGCCGGCCTACTTCGCGAACTTCGGCCTCGCGGTCGGCGCCAACGTCCTCTACTGGGTAGGCGTGCGGCTGATGGCCTACCTGCCCTTCGGCAACGCGCTCGGCCTGATCTGGGGCTTCGCGATCCTGGCCGCCCTGGTCATCAAGATCCGGATGATGCTGCAGGCCGCGCTGCTCGAGGCCGCGGTCGAGGCCGCCGCCAAGGGCGACGGCTCCGACGACAAGCGCTCGACGTTCGTCGAGTCGTTCTGCCCCGAGTGCGAGAACATGATGCTCACCAACGCGTCGTTCTGCATCGTGTGCGGCACGTCGGTCCGCTCGAGCTCGCGCCAGGCCAGGTCGTCCATGGGGATGCGCGCCGTACCGGTCGGGGCGCCGGCGGTCGACTTCGCCGATCCCATCGACCCGGTCCATGCCGACGGCCCGACCCATCCGACCGATCCGACCGATCCGGCCACCGGCGGGGGTGACAGGTGAGCACGCCCTCGACCCCGCCGCCCGTGAAGTCCTCGGAGGAGTACTTCAACAGCAGCCGGCTCAAGGTGATCGGCCTCATCACCGCGGCCACCGTCGCGGTGGGCGCGCTCGGCGGCATCGCCGGCGTCGCCTTCGACCCGGACCCGGTGCCCAAGGACAACGTGATCCAGCCGGGTGGGGACGGAGGCCTCCAGCTCTCGCCGCAGTCGCTCGGCGGACCGGGCAACTCCGCGCCGCGAGGTGGCGGCGCGAGCTCTCCCTTCACCTCGCGGGTCCCGGGCTCCGACGCCACGTCGTCCCCGAGCTCGGTGGGCAGCGTCTCGCCCGGCTCGGGCGGTCTCACCGGTGGACCCACCGAGGACGCCACCGACGAGCCGACGCCGTCCAACGGCGGCACCGCGTGCGCGGAAGGCTCCGGCTGTGGTGCGCTCATCGAGGCGACCCAGGTGGCCATCTACGTCCCGCCGAACTGGAACGTCGACTTCACCGACGACAACCGGGTCTTCCAGAGCGACGGCAACGGGAGCTTCTCGTTCGCCTTCAGCTACGCCGACCAGCCGTCGGCCGCGGCCGGCGACGTCATCACGCAGAACCTGGAGAGCCTGCTGCCGCCGGAGAACTACACGCAGCTGCAGACCTCCGACGTGGTGCCGCTCGAGCCGTTCGGCTCGGTGGTGTCGATCGCCGGGATCGAGTACGAAGCGCTCTGGGTCGACAACCAGGGGTCGGTGAGCATCCACGGCCAGATCTACGTGGGTGTCCGCCAGGACGGCACCGTGCTCGGCATCCTGATCGAGCACGTTCCCGCGGAGGACTTCGAGTCGGCGTTCCAGGACATGACTCCGATCCTCGACAACTCCTACAACGCCTTCGGCGGCCTCGGCTGAGGCTGACCGGCACGGGCTCGGTGGTGCCCGCCGTGGGGGCGGCGGGCACCACCAGGCACCACCAGGCACCACCCGGGCACCACCTAGGCACCCAGCGAGCCACGGACGGGGGGTTGAGGTGACCGACTACCAACGGCACGGCCGACGCCGGGTGATCGGCCTGGTGCTCGCGGGCTGCGTGCTGGTGGGCGGTCTCGGCGCGGTCGCGGGCGAGGTCTTCGACCCGCCCGCGGAGCACCCCAGGAAGGCGCGGACCCACCCCGACCTCGGCGTCACCGTCACCCCGGGCAACGCGGCACCCGGCGCCCGCCCGGCCGGCGTGTTCCGCCTGGACGGGACCACCCAGGACCCGAACCTGACCGGCGTCGAGTACGACATCGGGTACGGCGCCCGGATCTTCATCCCCTCCGACTGGGAGGTCACCCAGACCGCCGACACCCGGATCTGGGCGTCGAACGGCAAGGGCAGCTTCGCCTTCGCCGCCGTCGGCAAGTACACCGACGCGTCTGTGCGGGCCGGTGACGTGATCGAGCAGAACCTCGAGGGACTGCTGGCGCCGGACGTCTACACGCAGCTGCGGACCGACGGTCCCCGGGACTTCTACGACGGGCCGTACGGCGACGTGGTCAGCTCGTCGATCCTCGACTACCAGGCGCTCTGGGCCGATCCGCAGGGGTCGGTCGAGATCTACGGCCAGATCTACGCGGGCGTCCGCGAGGACGGCGCGGCGCTCGTCGTGCTGATCGAGCACGTGCCACCGGACGACTGGAACGAGACGCTCTACCCGCGGGCCTCGATCGTCGAGCAGTCGTTCCTGCGGTTCGCCGGGAAGTTCTAGCCCGTCTCGCCGGTCTGCAGGAGCAGTGCGGTGGCCAGCGCGGCCACCCCCTCGCCGCGGCCGGTGAGCCCTAGACCGTCGGTCGTGGTCGCCGAGATCGACACCGGGGCTCCGATGGCTCCGCCGAGGGCCGCCTCCGCCTCGGCCCGCCGGGGGCTGAGCTTCGGACGGTTGCCGATGACCTGGACCGAGGCGTTGCCGATGCGGAAGCCCGCCGCGCGCACCCGCCGCGCGGTCTCCTCGAGCATGGCGGTGCCGGCGGCCCCCGCCCACTCGGGCTCCGACGTACCGAAGTTCGACCCGAGGTCGCCGAGGCCGGCCGCCGACAGCAGGGCGTCGCACAGCGCGTGGGCGGCGGCGTCGCCGTCGGAGTGGCCCTCGAGCCCCTGCGGCTCGCCGGGCCAGGCCAGCCCGGCCAGGTGAAGAGGCACGCCCTCGGCGTACCGGTGCACGTCGACGCCCAGCCCGACCCGGGGCAGGTGCTCGCTGGTGGCGTCGCTCACGCGCCGCATCATGCCCCGTCCGAGTGCCACCGCGTAACGAATGACTGGTCGTGAGAGACAATCGGGTCGTGAGGACGTTCCGCGGGGCGTGGTCGCTGGCCGGCCTCGCCGCCGGTGCCGCCGGGCTGGCGACCAGCTACTTCGTCGCCATGGCGATGACGCTGCGCGACTCGCCTGTCATCGCGGTGGCCGACCTGGTCGTCAAGCTCACGCCGGGACCCGTGGCTCACTACCTGATCGAGCAGGTCGGCCAGCTCGACAAGCCGCTGCTGCTCCTCGGCATCTTTTTGGTGCTGGGTGTCGTCTTCGCGTGGGCGGGCCGGCTGGCCCGGCGGGCGTGGTGGGCGCCCCCGCTCGTCTACGGCGTGCTCACCGTCCTCGGGACGGTGGCCGTGCTGGACCAGCGCGGCGCCGGCGCCAGCGACGTGGTGCCGGTCGCGGTCGGCTTCGTCACGTGGCTGGTCATGCTGTCGATCCTGACCGAGCCGCTGCACCGGGCGGACCTGGTCGCTGAGCACGTCCCAGTGCCTCACGAGGTCGACGTCCTGCTCCCGGTGCCGCCCGGCGACCACACGCGTCGTGGGTTCGTGATCCGCGCCGGCATCGTCGCGGTGGGGGCGGCCGTGCTGGGCGCCGCCGGCCGCGTGGTGGGCCGCGGCCGCCGCCACGTCGAGGAGTCGCGCCGGCTGCTGCGGCTCACCGACGTCACCGACCCGCGGGTCCCGCCCGCGGCCCGGATCGGCGTCGAGGGGGTCACGCCGTGGCAGACGGCCAACTCGACGTTCTACCGCATCGACACGGCGTTCGTGGTGCCGGCGATCGAGCCGAAGAACTGGCAGCTGCGCATCCACGGCAAGGTCGACCGCGAGATCACGCTGACCTACTCGCAGCTGCTCGACCGGCAGCTCACCGAGGCCTGGATCACCCTGGCCTGCGTGTCCAACGACATCGGCGGCGACCTGATCAGCAACGCCTGGTTCAGCGGCGTACGCCTCGCCGACCTGCTCGCCGAGGCCGGCCCGCACCCCGACGCGGACGCGGTGCTGCAGACCTCCGACGACGGCTGGAACTGCGGTACGCCGCTCTCGGCACTCACCGACGAACGCAACGCGATGCTCGCGGTGGCCATGAACGGCGAGGCGCTGCCCCTCGAGCACGGGTTCCCGGTGCGCACCGTCGTGCCCGGGCTCTACGGCTACGTCTCGGCGTGCAAGTGGGTCGTGGACATGGAGGTCACCAGCTTCTCGGAGATCTCGGCGTACTGGACCGAGCGGGGCTGGAGCGAGAAGGGTCCGGTGAAGCTCTCGTCGCGCATCGACGTGCCGCGGTCGGGCTCCGAGGTGCCGTCGGGCGCCGTCACCTTCGGTGGCGTGGCGTGGGCCCAGCACACCGGCATCCAGGGCGTGGAGTTCTCGGTCGACGGTGCCGCCTGGACGGAGGCCGAGATCGCCGCACCGCCCACCGACGACACCTGGGTGCAGTGGAAGGGCGTCGCCGTGGTCGAGGAGGGCGACCACAGCGTGCGGGTGCGCGCCATCGACAAGGACGGCCAGGTGCAGACCGGCGTCGAGCAGGACGTGCTCCCCGACGGGGCGACGGGGTGGCATGCGCGGGATTTCACCTGCACTTAAGGCGCGGCTGCCCGTCCACTGTCGACGCGCAGCTCGACAGCGGACGCACAACCACGCCCTAATGTCTTCTCCGTGACGGACTTCCGCTCACGGTCGGGCTGCGCCCTCGTCGTCGGTGGCAGCGGTGGGCTCGGCCATGCCGTCGTACGCATGCTCGCGGCACGCGGGTCCTCGGTGGCGGTGACCTACCGATCCCGCAGCGAGGCCGCCGGGGTCGCGGTCGAGGCAGCCCGTTCGTGGGGTGCGCACGCCTCCGCTCACCAGCTGGACGTCACCGATGCGGAAGCGTGTGCCGCGGTCGTCTCCGACGTGGTCGCGGCGTACGGCGGGCTGCACACGCTCGTCCACGCGGCCGGTCCGCACGTGCCGATGAAGCACCTGTCGACGGTGTCGCCGGCCGACCTCTCCGCGCAGCTGACCGAGGACGCCGCCGGCTTCTTCAACGTCGTCCACCCCGCCCTGCCGCACCTGCGCGCCGCCGAGGGCTCGGTGGTCGCGGTCACCACAGCCGCCACCGCGCGCTTCCCGGTCCGCGACGGGCTCTCGTCGGCGCCCAAGGGCGCGGTCGAGGCGTTGGTGCGGGGACTCGCTGCGGAAGAGGGCCGCTACGGCGTGCGCGTCAACGCCGTCGGTCCCGGCATGCTCAGCGACGGCATGGCCGCGCGGCTCATCGCGTCCGGCGAGCTGTCCGAGGAGGCGCTGGCCGTCGCCCGTCGCAACATCCCGCTCCGCCGCTTCGGCACCGCCACCGACATCGCCGAGGCGGTCTGCTTCCTGGCCTCGGACCGCGCCGGCTTCATCTCCGGCCAGAAGCTCGACGTCGACGGGGGCTACTCCGTCTGAGGAGGATCTGATGAACCGTGAGGAGCTCGTCGAGCGGATGGGCGTCGCGACCCTGGGCGTCTTCGACATCGCGACGACGTACCTGGGCGTGAAGCTGGGCCTGTATCGCTCCCTGGCGGACGACGGCCCGGCGACGGCCGCCGAGCTCGCGGCCCGGACCGGCACCCACGAGCGGCTGGTCCGCGAGTGGCTCGAGCAGCAAGGCGCGACCGAGCTGCTGGACGCGACGAACGACGGCGGGGAGTGGCGGTTCGCGCTGCCGGCGGGGCACGCCGACGTACTGCTCGACCCGGACGCCCTGGACGGCGTGGCCGGTACGGTCCGCTCGCTGGTCGCCGACCTTTCGCAGGTGCCGCGGCTGGTGGAGTCGTTCCGCACCGGCGTCGGCATCCCGTACGCCGACTACGGTCCGGACGAGGCCGAGGGGCAGGCGCTCGGCACCCGGCCGGTCTACCGGGCCGAGGTCGAGAGCTGGCTCGCCGCCGTGCCTGATCTCGCGGAGCGGCTCGCCTCCGGCACCGCGCGGGTGCTCGACATCGGCTGCGGCATCGGCTGGTCGAGCGTGTGCATGGCGAAGGCCTTTCCGGGCCTGGTGGTGGACGGCGTCGACCTCGACCCGGGCTCGATCGCTGCGGCCCGGCAGGTCGCCGAGTCCGAGGGCGTCGCGGACCGGGTCCGGTTCGAGCTTCGCGACGCCGCCACCCTGGCCGGCGCCGGCTACGACCTCGCGACGCTGTTCGAGATGCTCCACGACCTGGCCCGCCCGGTCGAGGCACTCCGTGCCGCCCGGGAGGCCCTCAACCCGGACGGGGTCGTACTGGTCGCCGATGAACCGTGCGAGGACGCCTTCGCCGGGCCGGCCGACGAGCAGGAACGTCGGCACTACGGCTACAGCGTGCTCCACTGCCTGCCCGCGAGCATGACCGAACCGGGCTCCGCCGCGACCGGCACCCTGATCCGCCCCGACACAGTCCGGCGGTACGCACGGGACGCGGGCTTCTCGTCCGTGGAGGTGCTGCCGGTCGAGAGCGTGGCGTTCCGGCTCTACCTGCTGCGGCCGTGACCTCGCCGGGTCCGTCAGGGGCAGACGTCGTAGGCGGTCGGCGGTCCGTTGGACGGGTTCGGCGTGACGGTGCGCCGGCTGGGTGACGGGCACGGCGGCGTCGTCGGAGACTCCGGTGCGCCCGGCGAGGGGTAGCCCGGCGGCAGCTCGTTGCTGACCGTCGCCAGGGAACCGGTCGGCGTCGCCGTCACCTTGGTGGCCTGCATGGCGTCCAGGGTCTTGTAGGCCACCCGACGCCAGACACCCGACGCCGAGCGGAGCAGGAGGCCACCGTGCGAGGCGGCCACGGCCACCTCCGCGCCGTTGTCCGTCGGCAGCACGGCGATGTCGACGAGTCGTGTGGCTGGGTCGTTGCCGCACCCGGCCTCCACGCCGTCGGCCGCCGCCTCTGCCTCGGTGCGGGACATCGTCACCTCGGTCGTCCACGTCAGGCCGTTGTCGTTCGACACCTCCACCACCGGCACGTCCGAGTCGCCGATCCGCCAACAGGATCCCGCGCCGTCGCAGCCGGCGCTCGTGCCGCCGTACGGGATGTCCAGACGAGAGGCGTCGGCGTCCGGCAGCGCCGTGAGGACGTTGTGGTCATCGAGCGAGAACACGCCGTAGCCGTCCATGCCGATCACCAGACGGTGATCGAGCCCGGCCGGCGCCGTGGCCCACCTGCCTCCCGCGACCAGTACCTGGTCGACGCCCCTGAACTCCTGGCATGACGTCGCCGCGGTGGCGACGACAGTGAGCGGAAGCAGTGCGACGCCCGTCGCCGTCGCCATCACCCGCCGCCAGTCGACCGGCCGTGTCCGACCGACCCGACGGTGCACGAGCCACGCGACGAGGACCGCGGGAAGCGCGAGCAGGTCGGTCGGGTCGGCGCGCATCTCGGTCGGGAAGCCGGTCAGGCTCCACCACCCGCTGACGACGTCCGCGACAGCTGGGCTCGCCTTGACGGCCGTGAAGCCGACCGCGGTCAGCGCGCACGCCCACGCGCACGGGCGACGTATGCCGACGGCAGCGAGGCCGACGGTCAGCAGCAGGGGAGCCACGACCAGTCCGGCGACGTCGCTGAGCTTCCCGGTCACGACACCCGGCCAGGCCTGCTTGAGCAGGTGGTCGTTGAGCACCAGGAGCACGAGGCTCGCGACGGACAGCGGCGACGCGAGTGCCCGAAGTGAGATCCCCGTGCGCTCACGCATGGCAGCAGGGTCGCTGCTCCGGCGCGGCCCGGACGGCGGTGAGACGGACCTGACGCCGGATCGTTATCACGTGCGTCTGTTGAAGGTGTATCTCCCGGTGGGGAGATTGGTGAGGTTGTAGCGCTGGTCGTGGGCGCGCTGGTGGTCCCAGGGGCATAGGGGGATCCCGTCGGCGCTGGTGGAGCCGCCCCTGCTCCAGGCGACGGGGTGGTGCATGTGCGTACCGGGGCGGTCGCAGCCTTCGATGGCGCAGCCGCGGTGTTCGATGAGTGCCTTGAGGCGTTGTGGTTCGTTGTGGAAGCGCCTGGCTCGGCCGAGATCGAGGACCTGGGACTTCCCGCCGAGGACCGCGGGGATGACGCCGGCCTCGCAGGCCAGGCGCCGGGCGGCGCCGGGGCTGATGGTCTCGCCGGTGTCGAGGTGCGCGGGCCTTGAGGTCGCCACTCAGAGTCTTGAGGTCCATGAGGACGACGACGGTGGCGTTGAGCCCGCCGGCCTTGGGTAGCTCCTTGACCGGATAGCGCTGGATCAGCTCGACGAAAGCTTGCCCCAGCCGCTCGGGAGTGGGTCTGCGTTCGCCGAGCGGGCCGCGCGATGCCTGGTGCTTGGGGGCGGCGATGGCGAACAGCGCCTTCTTGAGCATTGCGCCGGTGATCGAGGAGTCGATGGTGAACCGGCCGTGGAGCTTGCCGTGTCCGTCGTCGTGGATGACGAGGCGGGTGGCCGCGGCGGCATCGCGCTCCTCGCGTTCGAGGAGGTGTGCCTCGTATGCGTCGGCGGCGTCGGGGTCGATGACGTCGAGGATCCGGCGGCCGAGGACCTTCAGCGCCCTGGCGTCGAACTCGGCAGCCTGCTCGAGCAGGTGAGCTTCGGCCTCGACGGCCAGGTCCGGGGCCAGATGCCCCGGCAGTTCTTCGAGTGCGCGGACGATGACCTCGGCCTGCTCGACGTGGACCCTGCCCTCGGTCAAAGCCCTGCGGGTCAACGCGCGTTGCTCGAGCGCGTCGGCCAACCGCATCGCCCGGTGGGCCTGGGGGCGGGTCGTTCTGGTCGTGACCGCGTGCCAGTTGGCGGTCGACGACCTGGCGGTCTCGCCGGCGATGTCGATGCGGTCGGCGTGGGTCAGCAGTCGGGCCTCGAGCTCGGCGAGCTGGGCCCTGGCCGAGTGGACGTCAGCGAGAGCGTTGATGGTCTCGGTGGCGTCCAGAGCCCACACCGCGGCGTCCGCCAGATCGGACAGCTGACTGCGGACACCGGTCAGCGCCCGGGTGACCGGGTGCGGCTGGTGTGCGATCGCTGACATGGGTCCATTCCAGCACTCGCCACCGATGGTCGAAGGTGGCCGGAATCCCTTTGTGGACAAGGGATTCCTACTCGCTGGTTGTGCACGAGAAGTGGACGTTGGGACTTCCAGCGGAGGCTGCGGTGGTCTCGACAAGCTCGACCAGCGGTGGTCACCTCCCAGCCCCACGCACCTGCCGCGGAACCGCAGCCAAACCGGCGGAGGCAACCCGATAGCCAGCCCGCCTTTGACCCTCGCCGGGGCTGTCAACCCGCCCACGAACCGAGCGAAGGCACCCAGGCTTGACAGCCCCGGCGAGGGTCAGACACTCGGCTGTCGGGTTGCCGACGTACCCACGTCAGCACGCCGGCCGCGGTGGTCTCGACAAGCTCGACCAGCGGGTGGCCGGGTCCCAGCGCAGGCTGCGGAGGTTTCGAGACGGTCGCTGCGCGACCTCCTCAACCAGCGTGTGGCTACCAGTTGCCGGGTGACGCAGGCAGCGGGTGCGCGGCGTCGTGGATGACGTACGCCGTGCCGCCGGAGCCGGCCAGCCAGACCTGCTCGAACTGGGCCCGGTTGTAGGTGCGACGCACGCCGGCGGACGACGAGGCGGCCGGGTCGTTGGCCACCACGTCGCCCGTGGCCGTGAAGCCGACGATCACCAGCAGGTGACCCGCGGTGGACGAGATGGGTGCGCCGTAGAGACCACCCGACGAGAAGGACACCGACGCGATCACCGGGATGCCGGCCGCGATCAGTGACTCGGCCTCCGACAGTGATCGGAGCCGGGTGACGAAGGCGGACAGGCCTCGCGAGGCGGCGTACGCCGTGTTGAAGGGCCAGTTGCCGGTGCCCTCGTAGGCGATGTCGTAGGTGCGGCGCGCGACCTCGTCGACCCACGGGTCGGGACGGGAGCCGACCCAGGAGTAGGAGCCCGGAGCCGGCAGCTTGCCGTAGTAGCCCAGCACCATCGCGGTCGACGTCGGGGAGCACCACGCCTCGCCGCCACCGCCGTACTGCGAGAACTCGCCCCGGTGCACCATCTGCGAGTAGCGCGGGACGTCGAGCACGATGCCGGACGCGGCGCCGGGCGCGGAGGCGGCGGGGGCCGACGTCGGCAGCCGCGACGCGACGGCACCCAGGAACGACACCGAGGGCGAGGCCGACGAGGCGCCGGCCCGTCGCATCAGCCGCACCTGGAGCTGGTAGGACGACGCGGTCGACGCTGCCTTCCAGGTGTCGACGTCGACGTGGCCGAGTGCGTCGGACTGGCCGGGGACGGACGTACGCCGCACGTGCTTGTCCGAGGAGGCCCACCTCCCGAGCACCATCCACTTCGACCGGGCGGAGTCCTTGGCCGCCCGCACCCGGATCTCGACCCAGCTGTTCTTGGGGGTCATCGCCGACCACGACGCGATCAGCTGCGTGAAGCCGAAGCCCGGCGCGACAACGGACGACGTCCACGTGCCCACGTCGTAGGACGTGCCGTGGTAGGCCCGTCGCCTGGAGGCGTCCTTGAGGACCAGCGCGCCGTGTTTGAGACGCAGCCCCGACGACGCGCCCGCGCGGAACGCCGGGCCGCCCTCCCACCGCGCGAACGCCACCTGGCGGTCCGACGGGTCGGCGACGGAGGGCGAGGCCACGCTCACCAGCATCCCTGCTGGGAGGAGGCACAGCACGAGTAGTCGGAGCACCCATCGAGGGTAGGTCACTCCCGTCACTCCCGCCACAGGAACACTTCTTATGCTTTCCCGTCGCGCGACTACTTCCGCGCGTACCCTGCGGACTGTCCGGGCGTCACAGGGAGATGCCACGAGAGGGAGTCACGGCATGACCCACGGCCTGTCGGGTGTCCTGCTGGTCGAGGACGACGAGGGGGACGCGATCCTCGTCCGCGAGTGCCTGCGTGAGGCGGGGCTCGCCGACGACGACCTGACGTGGTGCCGGACGCTCGCGGAGGGCGTGGACGCGCTGGCCGACAAGCCGTCCTGCGTGCTGCTCGACCTCGGGCTCCCCGACGCCCAGGGCCTCTCCGCCCTGCTCACCGTGGTCGCCGAGGTCACCACCACCCCGGTCATCGTCCTCACCGGCCGCAACGACCGCACCGGCGTCGACGCGGTGGCCGCCGGTGCCCAGGACTACCTGATCAAGGACGACATCACGCCCGAGCTCCTCGACCGCACGATCCGGTACGCCGTCCAGCGCCGCCAGACCCAGCTGACCGAGGTGCAGCTGCGCGAGGAGCGGCTGCTGGCCGCGGAGAACGCCCGGCTCGAGCGCGGGCTGCTGCCCAAGCCGCTGCTGCGGACCGACTTCGTCACCTGCGCGAGCCACTACCGCCCCGGCCGCGCCCGCGCCGTGCTCGGTGGCGACTTCTACGACGTCGTCGAGACGCCCGAGGGCCGGGTCCGCGCCGTGATCGGCGACGTGATGGGTCACGGGCCCGACGAGGCCGCGCTCGGCGTACACCTCCGCGTGGCGTGGCGCACCCTGGTGCTCGCCGAGGTGGACGACGACCAGATCCTCGTCGCGCTCTCGCGGCTCCTCGAGGCGGAGAGCCCCGGTGGCATCTTCGTGACGGTCTGCGACGTCACCATCGACCGCGACCTCTGCCTGACCACCCGCGTGGCCGGGCACCCGCCCCCGCTGCTGTGCGCCCGGGGCGAGGCGAGCTACCTCGACGTCGCCTACGGCCCCCCGCTCGGCATCCGCGACGACCAGCCCCCGCGGGACTGGCCGGTCACCCAGACCCAGCTCGCGCCGGGCGCCGCCGTGCTCCTCTTCACCGACGGCCTGCTCGACGCCTACCGGCAGGTCGACAGCCGGACGAGCGTCGGGCTCGACGAGCTGCTCGCGATCGCCGCCGGAGCCCAGGACGAGGACGAGTCCCTCGACGAGCTGCTCGAGACGATCGTGGCTCGGGCGCCGATCCAGGCCGTCGACGACACCGCGCTCGTGGTGCTCCGTGTGGGCGAGCCGACCGGGAGTCGCGCGTCGTGACCGGACAGGGGTGGAGCCTCCGCCGACGGGTCACCCGGGCGATCGTCGGAGTGCTGATCCTCCTGATGGTGCTGATCGTCGGCGTCATCTACTTCATCAAGGACGCCAAGCGCACCGGCGACGAGCTCGTCAACCAGTGGGACCCGGCGTACACGATCAGCCAGAACACGCTCACCGCCATGGTCAACCAGGAGACCGGCGTCCGTGGCTACGCGCTGGGCCAGGACGAGGCCTTCCTGGAGCCCTACAACATCGCGCAGCTGCTCGGCGGTTCCGCCCAGACCACGCTGCGCAAGTACCTGCTCGGCCACGCCGACCTGCTCGCCCAGCTGCGCGTGCTCAACGACGCCATCGACGAGTGGCGCGCGAACGTCGCGGAGCCGGTCATCGCGCAGGTCCGTGCCGGAGACTCCTCTGCGGTCGAAGTCGTCGGCTCGGTCGAGGCACGGGCGGCGTTCGACAGGATCCGCGCCGCGTCCAACGAGCTCACCAACAGCATCGACGAGGAGCGGGATCAGGTCAGCGACGACCGCGAGCGCGCCTTCCTCTGGGTGTGGTTGGTGATCGCCTTCGGCGCCACCGTCCTGCTCGTCACCGGACTGGTGCTGGGCCGGGGGCTGCGCCGGCAGGTGCTCGACCCCATGACCGGGCTCGTGGGCCAGACCCGCAAGGTGGCTGCCGGCGAGCTCGACCTCGAGATCTCCCAGGAAGGCCCGGTCGAGATCAAGAACCTCGCCACCGACGTCGACCTGATGCGCGAGACCCTGGCCGCCCAGATCGTGCGGCTCGACCGCGCACGGACCCGGATCCTCCAGCGCAGTGCCGAGCTGGCCCGCTCCAACGCCGACCTCGAGCAGTTCGCCTACGTCGCCTCGCACGACCTCTCCGAGCCGCTGCGCAAGGTCACCAACTTCTGCCAGCTCCTCGAGCGCCAGTACGCCGACCAGCTCGACGACAAGGCCCGCCAGTACATCCTCTTCATGGTCGACGGCGCCAAGCGGATGCAGGCGCTGATCAACGACCTGCTCGACTTCTCGCGGGTCGGCCGGTCCGACGAGCACTTCGTCGAGGTCGATCTCGAGCAAGCCCTGGCCCGGGCGATGGGCAACCTGGAGGAGCCGATCGCCGAGTCGGGCGCGGTGATCGAGCACGACGAGCTGCCGAGCGTCCCGGGCGAGCCCACCCTGATCGTCGCGCTGCTGCAGAACCTGGTCGGCAACGCCGTCAAGTACCGCAGCCCGGACCGGCCGTCGCGGATCCGGGTCAGCGCCGATCAGCAGGGGGACGACTGGCTGCTGACCGTCGACGACAACGGGATCGGTGTCGAGCCCCAGTACAGCGACAAGATCTTCACGATCTTCCAGCGCCTCCACCTGCGCGACCAGTACGGCGGAACGGGGATCGGCCTCGCGCTGTGCCGCAGGATCGTCGACTTCCACCACGGCCGCATTTGGTTGGCTGAGAAGAACGACCCGGGTGCTAGGTTCCAACTCACCCTGCCCCAGTCCCAGGCCCCCCATGAGACGGTGGACGACGATGAACCCGCGCTTCGCGCGTCACCCTGACCAGGCGCTCTCGGTCCTTCTCGTCGAGGACGACCCGGGCGACGTCCTGATCGCGCGAGAGGCGCTCGCCGCCGGCCGCCTCTCGACCGACCTCCACGTGGTCACCGACGGCGTCGACGCGCTGTCCTACCTGCGCCGCACCGAGGGGTTCTCGGAGGCGATCCGCCCCGACCTGATCCTGCTCGATCTCAACCTGCCCCGGAAGTCGGGCCACGAGGTCCTCGCCGAGGTCAAGCAGGACCCCGACCTGCGGCGCATCCCGGTGGTCGTCCTGACCACCTCGCAAGCCCAGGAGGACGTCGCCAAGAGCTACGACCTCCACGCCTCGGTCCACGTCTCCAAGCCCGTCGACTTCGACCAGTTCACCGAGGTCGTGCGCCAGATCGACGACTTCTTCGGCAACATCGCCGAGCTTCCTGACTGATACCCCGGCGAGCCGATCGCCGGGCGCGCGCTCCGCGCGCAGGTCGCTGCGCTCCTCCATCGACCCGTGCACCGGGGAAGGCCCCCGGCAAGGAATCTGCGGGGTGCCCTCCGCCTCACCGTTGGTTGAGGAGGGCGCTCTGCGCCCGTCTCGAAACCGCGCAAGCCGGGGCTGGAACCCGATCGAGTCCCAGCGCGGGCTCAGGGGTTTCGAGACGCTCGCTAGCGCGAGCTCCTCAACCAACGGCAAGGAATCTGCGGGGTGCCCTCCGCCTCCCTAGACTTGGGCGGTGCTCAGGCTCTACGACACCCAGACCCGCGAGGTCCGTGACTTCGCGCCCCTCGAGGAGGGGAAGGCAGGCCTGTACGTCTGCGGTCTGACCGTGCAGTCGGAGCCGCACGTCGGGCACGTGAGGTCGGCGGTGAACTTCGACGTGCTCCAGCGGTGGCTGCGGCACCGCGGGTACGAGGTCACCTTCATCCGCAACACCACCGACATCGACGACAAGATCCTGGTGAAGGCCGCCGAGCAGGGGCGGCCCTGGTACAACCTCGCCTACGCGATGAAGCGGGAGCTCGACCGCGCCTACGAGGCCCTCAACGTCGCCCCGCCGACCTACGAGCCCGGGGCCACGGGCCACATCCCCGAGATGCTCGAGCTGATCGGCCAGCTGATCCAGAAGGGCCACGCCTACGCGGCCGGCGACGGGTCGGGCGACGTCTACTTCGACGTGCGCTCGTGGCCGGCGTACGGCGAGCTCACGCACCAGAAGATCGACGACATGGAAGCCGCCGAGGACGCCGACCCGCGCGGCAAGCGCGACCCGCGCGACTTCGCCCTCTGGAAGGGCTGGAAGAAGGAGTCCGAGCCGGAGACCGCCGCGTGGCCGAGCCAGTGGGGTCCCGGGCGGCCCGGCTGGCACATCGAGTGCTCCGCGATGGCCGGCAAGTACCTCGGCACCGCCTTCGACATCCACGGCGGCGGCGTCGACCTGCGCTTCCCGCACCACGAGAACGAGCAGGCCCAGTCGCGCGCGGCCGGCCACCCGTTCGCGTCGTACTGGATGCACAACGCCTGGATCACCACCTCCGGCGAGAAGATGAGCAAGTCGCTCGGCAACAGCCTGCTCATCCCGGCCGTGCTGGAGCGGGTCCGCGGCATCGAGCTGCGCTACTACCTGGTCGCGGCGCACTACCGGAGCCACGTGGAGTTCAGCTTCGAGGCGCTGGACGAGTCCGCGGCCGGCTTCCAGCGGATCGAGAACTTCCTCGACCGGGCGGGCGATGGTGAGCGCGGCGAGATCCCCGAGGCGTTCGCGGCGGCGATGGACGACGACCTCGGCACTCCGGCCGCGGTCGCGGTGCTCCACGACGCCGTGCGCGAGGGCAACCGTCAGCTCGCCGCCGGCGAGGATGCCGGCGCCACGGCCGGGCAGGTGCGCGCCATGCTCGATGTCCTCGGCCTCGACCCCGAGGACCCGGCCTGGCCGAGCACCGGCACCGCCGACACCAAGCTGACGGGAGCCGTCGACGCGCTCGTGGCCGGACTGCTGGAGCAGCGCCAGGCCGCCCGCGAGGCCAAGGACTTCGCCACCGCCGACTCGATCCGTGACCGGATCAAGGCTGCCGGGATCGAGATCGAGGACACCCCCAGCGGACCGAAATGGAGTCTCAGCTGATGCCGGGCAACAGCCAGCGCAAGGGCTCGATCCGCAAGACCGCCAAGAAGCCCACCGCGGGGTCGGGCGGCCGGGTCAAGCGCGGTCTCGAGGGCCGCGGTCCGACCCCGAAGGCCAAGGACCGCCCCTACCACCAGGCGCACAAGGCGGCGAAGAAGAAGGCCGCCGCCAAGTCCGCTGCGGGGCGACCGAAGCGGCGCAACACCGGCGACGCAGAGTGGATCGCCGGCCGCAACTCCGTGGTCGAGGCGCTGCGTGAGGGGGTCCCCGTCAACGGTGTGTACGTCGCCGAGGGCGCCGAGCGCGACGGCCGGCTCCGCGAGGCCTTCCGGCTCGCCAGCGAGCGCGGCATCAGCCTGCTCGAGGTGGCCAAGCCCGAGCTCGACCGGATGACCAGCGGCGCGGTGCACCAGGGGCTCGCCGCCCGCATCCCGGCGTACGAGTATGCGCATGCCGACGACCTCCTCGACCGCGCGAAGGAGCTGGGCGAGCCGCCGCTCGTCGTGGCGCTCGACCAGGTCACCGACCCGCGCAACCTCGGGGCCGCGATCCGCAGCGCGGCGGCGTTCGGCGCGCACGGCGTGGTCATCCCCGAGCGGCGCGCGGCGAGCATGACCGCGTCGGCCTGGAAGTCCAGCGCCGGGGCCGCGGCCCGCATCCGGGTCGCCCAGACGGTCAACCTCGTACGCCAGCTCAAGAGCTACCAGGACGCCGGCTGCATGGTGGTCGGCCTCGCCGCGGACGGGGACGTGTCGCTGGCCGACTTCGAGCTGGCCGACGGCCCGCTGGTGGTCGTGGTCGGCTCGGAGGGCGACGGGCTCTCGCGCCTCGTCGCCGAGACCTGCGACCAGCTGGTCTCGATCCCCATGGTCAACCAGGTCGAGTCGCTCAACGCCGGCGTGGCCGTCTCGGTGGCCCTCTACGCAGTGGCGCAGGCGCGCTCCTGAGGCTGCCGTGAACGTCCGGACCCGACGGACCCTGATCGGGACGGCGTACGTCGTCACGTGGGTGCTGGTGACCCTGGCCTCGGCCTCGGTCATCTTCCTCAACAGCAGCCGCGAGACCACGCTGGCCAGCCACGACGCGGTGATCCGGCCCGACCTGTCCGGTCACGTCGTGCTGCTCACCGGGCCGATCCTGCCCGACGTGCGGGTGCCCACCGACCAGCGGATCGGCGTCTCGGTCACCCTCGGCAAGACCGACGCGCCCAGCACTGCGGTGCTGATCGACCGCTACGCGCTCATCGCCGGCCAGCCCGAAGGACCCGAGGCGAGGGTTCGGGAGGTGGTCGGTGACCTGGTCGTCGACGCGCTGGTCCGCGGTGCCGCGCTCGGCCTGGTGCCGATCGTGATCTGGGTCCTCATGGGCCGGCAGCGGCGGCGGGTTCTCTTCGAGCGGCCCCGCAAGCGGCGCCGGTCGATCGCGCTCGTCCTGACGCTCGTCGTGATCGGCGTGGTGGTGGCGCAGCCGTGGGGCGACGACGAGAGACGCCTCGACAGCGAGGAGAAGTGGCAGCCGCTGGCGACGTTCCTCGGCCCCGACGTCCCGCTGCCCGTGGAGCTGGACGGTGTCGAGGTCCGTGGTGACGTCACCACGAGCCAGACCCGGCGGCTCATCGAGAGTGCGGTCGGGACCTACGACGAGGGCAAGACGTTCTACCGCGACGCCGCCGACGCGGCGGCCGACCTCGAGCTGCGTCAGCCGGAGGAGGACGAGTCCGTGGTCCTTCTGATCTCCGACCGCCACGACAACATCGGCATGGACCGCGTGGCCCGCGCGGTCGGCGACGCGGCCGGCGCCGAGGCCGTCTTCGACGCCGGTGACGACACGTCGACCGGCAGCACCTGGGAGGCGTTCTCGCTCGACTCGCTGGACGCGGCGTTCGACGACGGGCCGTACGCCGACAGCAAGTGGGCCGTGACGGGCAACCACGACCACGGCGCCTTCGTCGGCGACTACCTCGCCGACCACGGGTGGACGGTGCTCGACGGCGAGGCCGTCGACGGTCCGGCCGGCATTCGCCTGCTCGGGGTCGGCGACCCGCGCTCGAGCGGGCTCGGGAGCTGGCGCGACGAGACCGGGCTCAGCTTCGACGAGGTGGCCGACCGGCTGGCGGACGCCGCCTGCGCGGCCGACGAGGACGGCGACCGGGTCACCACGATCCTGGTCCACGACGCCAACATGGGCGACGCCGCGCTGGAGCGTGGCTGCACCGACCTGGTCATCGGCGGGCACCTCCACGTCCAGAGCGGCCCGACCGCGCTGATCGGCGAGAACGGTGCGCTGGGCTACAGCTACACGACGGGGACGACAGGCGGCGCGGCGTACGCCATCGCGGTGGGCGCCGCCATCCGCCGTCCGGCCGGCATCACCCTGCTCACCTATCGCGACGGTCACCCGGTCGGTGTCCAGCCGGTCACCCTCGACACGACCGGCGTCTTCACGGTCGGCGACTACGTCGAGCTCGACCCGTCCGAGGGCTGATCCCACTCGGGTATCAACGCCGTGACCGCCGTCACCTTTGTCCAAGGCGCTCGTTGATGGACTGATACGTGTTCTAGTTCTGCGCCTGGGAGGGCTCCCGTGCCACGTCTAGCAGCGCGCCCGCGCGCCGTACGCACCCTGCTCACCGGGAGCGCCGTCGCGCTCGCGCTGAGCCTTGCGGCCTGCGGCTCGCAGCTCGACCCGGACGACGTCGTCGGCACGAACGGCGGCACCACGGGCGGTGCCCAGGGCGGCGACGTCGTGGCCGGCACCGGCGGGGACACCACGGCCGGCGGCACCACGGGCGGCGACACCACCTCCGGGGGCGGTACGACGACCGGTGGCGGCACGACCACGGGCGGCGGCACCACGACGACGGGTGGCGGGTCCGGCACCGGCTCGGGCGGCGAGACCGGCGGCGACGGCGGCAACGAAGGCGGCGACGACAACACGCCCGACGGCGGTGCCGGTGCCAGCTGCGACGGCTTCAAGAACGGTCCCGGGATCACCGACTCCGAGATCACCATCGGCAACGCGTCCGACATCTCCGGCCCGGTGCCGGGACTCTTCGAGTCCAGCCAGGCCGCGGTCAAGGCCTACGTCGCCTACTTCAACTCCACGAGCGACATCTGCGGTCGCAAGCTCAAGCTGGTCACCTACGACAGCCGCACCGACGCCGGCGCCGACCAGCAGAACTACGCCAAGGGCTGCGACGAGGTCTTCGCGATGGTCGGCTCCATGTCGGCGTTCGACTCCGGCGGCGCCGCGACCGCGCAGTCGTGCGGCCTGCCCGACATCCGCTCGGCGGCCGTGACCAAGGACCGCAACGCCTGCTCGACCTGCTTCCCCGCCCAGTCGGTCAACACCGGCGAGTGGGAGAACGCGCCCGGCGAGTTCATCAAGAAGAACTACCCCGACGCCGCCGCGCACGCCGGCCTCTTCTACCTCAACGCCGGCGCCGCGGCCGAGAACGGCCCGGTCGAGGTCAACGCGATGACCAAGCAGGGCCTGCACTTCGACGTCGTGCAGGGCATCGACGTCGCGGAGTTCAACTACGCGCCGTACGCCCAGGCCCTCAAGGACAAGGGCGTCAAGGTCGTCTTCTTCGTGGGCGCCTCCCAGCAGTCCGCGCGGCTGGCGCAGGCCTTCGAGCAGGTCGGCTACAAGCCGGACATCTACCTGCGCGACCCGACCGACTACCTCCCGAGCTTCGTCGAGACCGGTGGCTCGGCGGTCGACGGGACCGTCGTCTTCCTCAACTTCGTCCCGTTCGAGGAGGCCGGCACCAACGAGGAGATGCAGCTGTACCTGAGCTGGCTGCAGCAGGCCAGCCCCGGCGCCGACCCCTCCTTCTTCGGCGTCTTCTCGTGGTCGGCCGCCCGGCTCTTCGTCGAGAAGGCCGCCGCGCTCGGCGGCAAGCTCAGCCGTACGACGCTCATCGACGCGCTCCGGAAGACCGACAAGTGGACGGCCAACGGCATGACCGCGCCCCAGCACGTGGGGACCAAGCGCACCGGCGACTGCTGGCGGTTCATCCAGCTCAGCGGCGGCTCGTGGAAGCCCGTGGGCGGCACCAAGTACACCTGCGCCGGAACGACCCAGGGCTGAGACGAGCGACCGGCCGTGAGCTCGTTCATCGCGTACACGCTCTTCGGGCTGTTCTCCGGCGCGGCGTACGCGATCGCGGCCAGCGGCCTGGTGCTCACCTACAGCACGACCCGCGTCTTCAACATCGCGCACGGCGCGCTCGGCATGCTGCTGTCGTTCGTCTTCTGGGACTTCAGCGTCCGGCAGGGGATGCCGACCCCGCTGGCGCTCGTGCTGGTGCTCTTCGTGGTGGCACCGACCATCGGGTGGTTCATCGCGCGCTTCGTCGCGCGCGGCCTGGGCGACGCGCCGGCCAGCGTCTCGCTCGTCGTCACGGTGGCGCTGCTGGTGCTGTGCATCGGTGCCGCCCAGCAGATCTACCCGCTCGAGTCGCGCACGGTCCTGCCGTTCTTCGCCGGCACGAACTTCAACATCGGCGGCGCCAACCTCACCGCCCACCAGCTGATCACGATCATCGCATCGATCCTGGTGGCGGGTGGGCTCTACCTGCTGCTCACCCGCACCCGCATCGGCACGGCCATGCGCGCCTCGGTCGACAACCCGGAGCTGCTGCGGCTCTTCGGTGGCAAGCCCGAGCAGGTCGCGGCGCTGGCCTGGATGATCGGCACCTCGCTGGCCGGCCTCGGCGGCATCCTCCTGGTCAACCAGGTCGGCCTCGACTACTTCCAGCTGACCCTTCTGGTCATCAACGCGTACGCCGCGGCGATGCTCGGCCGGCTCAAGAGCCTGCCGCTGACCTTCGTCGGCGCCATGGCTCTCGGGCTGCTCACGTCGTACTTCCCGGGCTACGTGCACCTTGACGGGTTCCTCGGGCAGATCCAGAACGTGCTCCCGGCGCTGTTCCTCTTCGTCGTGGTGGTCGCCCTGCCACAGACCCAGCTCCGGATCGGGCAGGTCAAGGGCATCGTCTCGGCGCCGTTGCCGTCGCTGCCGCGCACCATGGGCTGGAGCGCGGGACTCCTGCTCTTCGTGGCGCTCCTGGCGGGGTCGCTGTCCGAGCCCGACCTGCTGCTGGTCGGCAAGGCGGCGGCGTTCGCGATCGTGATGCTCTCGATGGTCCTGCTCACCGGCTACGGCGGGCACGTCTCGCTGGCCCAGCTCGCGTTCGCGGGGGTCGGGGCGCTCACCTACGCCAAGCTCGACGAGCCCAACCTCTACGGCCTGCTGGTCTCGGTGCTGGTCTCGGCCGCCGTCGGTGCGGTCGTGGCCCTGCCGGTGCTGCGGCTGACGGGCCTCTACCTGGCACTCGCGACGCTGGCGTTCGCCTCGATCATGGACAAGGTCGTCTTCCAGGCCGACTGGGCCTTCGGCTTCAACGGGCTGCTGCCCGCCCGGCGGCTCTCCCTGCTCGGCCACGCGGTCAGCTCGACCGGCGGCTACGTGTTCCTGATGGGCGTCTTCCTGGTCCTGGTCGCCTGGGCGGTGCTCCTGCTGCGTCGCGGCGTGGTCGGGCGGCTGCTCATCGCCGCGCGGGACAGCTCGGCCGCGTGCGGCACCCTCGGTCTCGACGTGCGCTGGTTCCGCGTCGTGCTGTTCGGGCTCTCGGCCGGCCTGGCCGGGCTCGGCGGCGCGCTCTACGCCGGCCTGCGGCAGAACATCGGTTCCGGCGACTTCATCTACTTCAACAGCCTGACGCTGCTCCTGCTCGCGACCACGATGGGCGTCACCTCGGTCACCGGCGCCCTGCTGGGCGCGGTCGGTCTCACGCTCCTCCCGGAGCTGCAGGCCAACTTCCCGTCCGTGGCCGGTGCCTTCTTCATCGTCATCGCCGTCTTCGCGATCCTCCTGGCCAAGGAGCCCAACGGCATCGCCGGCTACCTCTTCCGGCTCGGCCGCTGGGCGCAGGACCGGATCGCCCCCACGATCCGGGCCAACCTGCCCACGCTGCCCGGGGTGGCGGTCGCCGGAGTCCGGCGCGGCCCGAGAGGTCCGAGGAGTCCGACGAGTCCGAGGGGGTGCCCGCGCATGCGCACTGAGCCGCTCCTGGTCGTGGACGACGTCGTCGTGCAGTTCGGCGGCGTCACCGCCGTCAACCACGCGTCGTTCGTCGCCGAGTCGGGCCGGGTCACCGGGCTGATCGGGCCCAACGGTGCTGGCAAGACCACCTGCTTCAACGTGATCAGCGGACTGCAGAAGCCGACCCGCGGCAAGGTCCGGTTCAACGGCCGCAACGTCTCGCACACGCCGGTGCACCGCCGGGCCAAGCGCGGCATGGGCCGAACCTTCCAGCGGCTCGAGGCGTTCGGCTCGCTGACCGTCCGCGACAACGTGCGGGTGGCGCACGACATCCACGCCGGGCTGCTCGGCCTGGTCCGGCCCGCGCGCGGCGGCCGCCGTGAGATCGACGGGCTGCTCGAGCGCGTCGGCATCACGGCGTACGCCGAGGAGCGGGCCGACTCGATCCCCACCGGCGTCGCCCGGCTGCTCGAGCTGGCGCGCTGCCTCGCCGGCGACCCGCAGCTGCTCCTGCTCGACGAGCCGTCGTCGGGGCAGGACGAGTCCGAGACCGAGACGTTCGGCGAGCTGCTGCGCGAGCTCGCGGCCGAGGGCAGGGGCATCCTCATGGTCGAGCACGACATGGCGCTGGTCATGTCGGTCTGCGACGAGATCCACGTCCTCGACTTCGGCGAGGTGATCGCGACCGGCGCCCCCGCCGAGGTCCGCAACGACCCGCGGGTGCAGCAGGCCTACCTCGGCTACTCCGATGACGACGAGACCCGGGACCGATCTCCAGCCGATCGAGCAGACCCAGAGCATCGCGGCGGTGACCGCATGAGCGTCCCGATCCTCGAGGTGTGCGACGTGCACGCGGCGTACGGCCGCATCGAGGTCCTGCGCGGCGTCGACCTGTCGATCCCCAAGGGTGCCGTGCTGGCGCTGCTCGGCCCCAACGGCGGCGGCAAGTCCACGCTCACGCGGATCATCGCCGGCCAGAAGAAGCCCACGTCGGGCGACGTGCACCTCGGCGGCGTCAACGTGCGCGACGCGAGGCCGGAGGAGCTGGCCCGGGTCGGGCTGTGCACGGTCCCGGAGGGCCGGTCGGTGTTCCCCAACCTGACCGTGGAGGAGAACCTTCTCCTGATGTCGTACGCCGGCGTCGCGGCGCCGGCCGTGCTCGACACGGCGTTCTCCTACTTCCCGCGGCTGCACGAGCGGCGTCACCAGCTCGCCGGGACGATGTCCGGCGGCGAGCAGCAGATGCTGGCCATGTCGCGGGCCCTGTCGAGCGATCCGGCGCTGCTCATCCTCGACGAGCTGTCGATGGGACTGGCGCCGCTGATCGTGGACGAGCTCTACGAGACCGTGTCGGAGATCGCCGCGTCGGGCGTCTCCATCCTGTGCATCGAGCAGTTCGCCCGCACCGCCCTGCGGGTGGCCGACTACGCCGCGGTCATGAGCGGCGGCCGAGTCGTCGCCACCGGCGAGCCCGCCGAGATCCTCGAGACCATGTCCGACGTCATCCTGGGAGGGGCGGCATGAAACACAGAGTGATCCCGATCGTGGCGGCGGTGCTGGCGGCCACGTCGCTGTCCTTCACCGCCGGATCGGCCTCGGCGGAGGAGTCGTCCTCGCCGTCCCCTACGTCATCACCGACCGAGCCCACGCCGTCCGAGACCGGCACCTACAGCGGCTACAGCAGCAGCGGCGTCGCGGTGCCGATCAAGGTCGAGATCTTCGAGCCCACGATCCCGATCCCGACGGTCCCGCAGGCGGAGTTCGACTTCGGCTACGCCAAGGTCAAGGCCGACTCGGGCAGCACCAAGGGCCGGGCCAGCTTCATGTGGCCCGGTGACGGCGTCGGTGAGGGGCTGAAGACCTTCTTCTCCCAGCTGGGCCTGCCGACCTCCCTGGTCGAGAACGGCTACCCGGTCCAGGTCAACTCGCTCTATCCCTCCGACACGACCAAGCAGACCAACGCGCCGTTCCCCGGCACCTCGATGACCACGACGTCGAAGGACGGCTCGGCCCGTGCGACCGTCGGCTTCTCCAACGACTGCAACGCGGGTGACGGTGCCGGCGACGACCCGGAGGACCCGACCACCGGTGGTGGCGTGCTCCCGGGGCTGCCCGGAGTACCGCTGCTCGACAACCTCAACGACATCCTCGGCGTGCTCGGCCTCGGCCGGGTCTCGTCGACGTCCCGGAGCTTCTCGCGGGCCGAGGGTGAGCCCGAGGTCGACCCCGCCGACACCGAGGTCTGCCAGCTCCCGGCGGCGCTGTCGGCGCTGGTCGACGTCAACGGGTACGTCGCCGACAGCCAGTCGGTCTCCGACGGCTCCTTGGTCACGTCCACCTCGCGGGCCGCCCTCGGTGACGTCCGCCTGCTCGGCGGCCTGGTGACGATGTCCGGCATGACGTCGACCGTCGTCACCAGCAGCGACGGCACGACCGGCAAGTCCAACGGGCGGGCCGACTACGGCACCATGACCATCGCCGGCCAGACCTTCGGCTTCGGCCCCGAGGGCTACGTCGCTGCAGGGGCACCGGGCGCGATCCCCGGCCTGCCGGACAACCCGACGGCGGCGCTCGCGGCCCTCGGCATCACGGTGCAGCTGCCCAAGCCGGCGTACAAGGCGGACGGCGACAAGGCCTCCGGGACCATCGAGGGGCTGATCGTCACGATCGACCTCAAGACGCTGAAGCCGGTGCTGTCCCAGCTGCCGCTCGGCACGATCCTCGCCCAGGTCCCGTTCCCGCCCGAGGCGGCGCTCCTCAAGAGCCTGCTCAGCTCGATCGGCAACCTCTCCCCGAAGATCGTGCTCCACCTCGGCTACGCCACGTCGGCGGTCGACACCGTCCAGTCGATCCCGATCCCCACCAGCGTGCCCGACAACGACCCGACCACCGAGCCGAGCGAGTCCGAGGATGGCGCCACCGGCGGCGCGACGGGCGGCGGCACCACCACCGGTGGGGGCACCAGCGCCCTGCCGCCGGCCGACCCCCCGGTCCCCGCCACCGACGCCGGTCCCGAGCTGGTCAGCACCGCGGCCACCGCGGGCCTCCCTCCGCTGTTCTCGATCCCCGGGCTGCTGCTCTTCGCCGGTCTCGGCGGTGCGTTGCTGGCCGGCAGCTACGTCCGCCGGCTCGGCGCGATGGTGCTCGGCGCCGGTGGCGTCTGTCCCCACGGCCTCGAGTCCGGCCTGCCCGACCTGCGAAAGGTTCAGTGATGACCGCCATGTCCCACACCCCCGCGAGCGGCTCCCGGCTCGGGACCGGCACCGCCCTGCCCAAGGCCGGCCGCGGCGCCAGCGGGGCCGCGCCGCTGAAGAACGACAACTCCCGGCTGTTCCAGTCGGTGCTGTTCTGGGTGGGCGCGTCGATGCTCCCGCTCGGCCTGGTCGTGATCGTGCTGGGCTGGTACGGCGTCGCGAACACGCCGTTCGGCTTCGACCAGCAGTCGTACATGATCTCGGGCGGCTTCGGAGGCCTCGCGCTCACCTTCGTCGGCGGGTTCCTCTACTTCGGCTCGTGGCTGGCCCGCATCGCCGAGGACAACCGCGAGTCGTCACGCCGGCTCGCGGACACGCTGCTGGTCCTTGCCGACGTCACCTCCCGGTCAGCGGCGCTCAACGACCGGGGCATCGACGTCTCCGCGCTGCCGGTGACCGCCGGCGAGGGCACCACGATGCACCGCCGCGACTGCGCGCTGATCGCCCACCGCGAGGACCTGCGCCCGGTCGGCGAGCACCAGCAGGACCTCGTGTCCTGCCGGGTCTGCAAGCCCTGACGGTCAGTCGTCCGGCTGCGCGGGGTCCGGGGTCGCCGTGATCGCCTCGTCCGGCTTGTCCCTCAGCACGTGGTCGATGTAGTCGGCCGCGGCCTCGAAGATGTCGACGTCGTGGCCGGCCCGCTCGGCGAGGTACCAGCGGTGCGCGAGCACTTCGTGGAAGATCTCCGCGGTCTCGAGCTTGCCGCTCGCGTCGGCCGGGATCATCTCGGCGATGGGCTCGTAGATGTCGTCGAGCCAGCGGTTGGCGACGAGGTGCCGGTCCTCGCGGCCGAGGTTGAGGGCCGCGGTGTACGACGCCATGTCGTTGAGGAGCCGCCTGGCCTGGGCGTCCTCGACGTGGAGCCCGGTCAGCCCCTGGAGCTCGCGCTGGTGGTGGCCGGCCTCGACGACCTTCGGCTGGATCCGGACCTTGTCGCCGTCGAAGTCGGTGACGATGTCGAGCTCGTCGACGTCGAAGCCGAGGTCGTTGAGCCGCTCGATCCGCTGCTCGATCCGCCACATCTCGGTGGCCGAGAACTCCTCCTCGGCGGTCAGCTCGTCCCACAGGGCCTGGTAGCGGTTCTCCAGCAGCTCGACGATCTCGTGGGCCTCGACCTCGTGGGTCAGCGACTCGCTGGCCTGCAGGTCGAGCAGCTCGGCGAAGACGTTCTCCGTCGCGATCGTGACGTCGTACTCCCGCATCGACGTGGAGAGGTTGGGCCGCAGCTCGCCGGTCTCCGCGTCCACGAGGTACGCCGCGAAGCCGCCGGCGCTGCGCCGGAACAGCACGTTGGAGAGCGACACGTCCCCCCAGAAGAAGTCGGTGAGGTGCAGCCGGACCAGGAGCACCACGAGTGCGTCGACCAGCGACGGCAGGCTGTCGTGGGTCAGGCCGTGGCTGAACAGGCTCCGGTAGGGCAGCGAGAAGCGCAGGTGCTCGGTGAGGAGCGCGGCCGGCAGCTCGTTGCCGTCGGCGTCGACCCGGCCGGTCACCACTCCCTGCGGCACCACCGCCGGGAGGTTCAGCCGCTGCAGGTCGCGGAGCAGGCGGTACTCCCGGAACGCGATGTCCTCGACGGTCTCCTTGACGGCGTAGATCCGGTCACCGAGCCGCACCATGCGCACCACGTGGCGGGACAGGCCGCGGGGGAGCGGCACGAGAAACGGCTCGCCCCACTCCTCTAGCGGGACCGACCAGGGCAGCGTGATGATCGCCGGGTCCGGCCGGCTCGCGACGATCCGCAGCGCCATGGGGTCAGGCTATTCGGTCACCACGGCCTGCGGTCGGGGTCGAGGAGTACGGCGCCGGGCCCGCGGTCGGCGAGGTCGTCGCCGGGGTTGGTCAGCGAGCAGGACCTCAGGCTCAGGCAGCCGCAGCCGATGCAGCCGTCGAGCCGGTCGCGGAGCAGCTCGATCCGGCGGATCTGGTCGTCGAGCCGCGGCCGCCAGTCCTTGCTGAGCCGGTGCCAGTCGGCCTTGGTCGGCGTACGCCGGTCGGGAAGCGTCGCGAGCGCCTGGCCGATCTCCTCCAAGGTCAGGCCGATCCGCTGCGCCGTACGGACGAACGCCACCCGGCGCAGGGTGGACTGGGCGTAGCGGCGCTGGTTGCCGGTCGTGCGCTGGGAGGCGATGAGGCCGCGGCTCTCGTAGAAACGGATCGCCGACGTGGCGACTCCCGAACGCTCGGACAGCTGCCCGATGGTCAATGCGGTCATAGTTCAATATAACTCGAACTTGCTGACGAACTAGAACAGGTTCTAGTCTGCGCCGGTGACAGACCCACGGATCGTCGTCATCACCGGGGCCGCGTCGGGCATCGGCTACGCCACCGCGGAGCTGTTCCGCGACCTGGGCGACACGGTCTTCGGCCTGGACATCGCGCCGACGGTCCCCGAGGGCGTGGCGTACGTCGAGTGCAACGTCGGCGACAAGGCGGCCGTCGACAGGGCGATCGAGACCTGCGCTTCCACGGGCCGGATCGACGTGCTGGCCAACGTGGCGGGCATCGTGCAGTTCGGCCGGTTCGACCAGATCGGCGAGGACGAGTACGACCGGGTGCAGGACGTCGACCTCAAGGGACCGTTCTTCCTGATCCAGGCGGCCCTGCCGTACATCCGGGCCGCCAAGGGCAACATCGTCAACGTCTCGTCGGTCGCCGGGAACAAGCCGCAGGGCTACTCCGCGGCGTACTCCGCGGCCAAGGGCGGACTGACCCAGCTCACCAAGGCCCTCGCCCTGGAGCTCGCGCCCGAGGGAGTCCGGGTCAACGCCGTCTGCCCCGGCACCGTGGACACGCCGTTGGTGAAGCACGTGGCGGAGAACTTCCCGCCCGACCTCGACCCGCGGGTGGTGGACCGGCTGATGATGATGCTGCCCGGCCGCGCGATCAGCCCGACCGAGCTCGGCCAGTCGATCGTCTACCTCGCCTCACCCGCGGCGCGGATGATCACCGGCTCGATCCTGGCGTTCGACGGCGGGATGAGCTGACCTAGCCGTAGACGGTCTTCTCGACCTCGGCGGTGTGTGCCGCCAGCTCGGCGCTGATCTCGGCGTCGGTCTGCTGGAAGTCGTCGGCGACGAGGTGGAGGTGCTCGGTGACCAGGTTCAGCTGGTTCTTGCTCTGGACGATGGCCAGCCGCAAGGAGGCGACGCAGCTGTTCCAGTCGAGGTAGGGGCCGACCGAGGACATCCCGAGTCCGCCGGGCCGCTCGAACGGCGAGCTGGTCTGGCAGTCGTCGAGTGCGTAGACCGCGTCCTGGTACTGCTTGACCACCTTCGGCATGATGTCGTCGGCGATCCAGCGCAGGGTGTCCCAGTCGACCTTCGTCTCGTCGGCGGTGCGGTAGTCGGCCGCGTTGGTGTTGGTGAGGATGACCGGGTTCGACATGTTGAAGTCGGGGGAGTCGAGAAGGCCGTCGATCTTCTCCATCGAGTGCGCGATGCCGAGCTCCTCCTGGGAGATCTGGTCGCTGAGGTCCTCGAGCGCGCCCCGGATGTTGGCAATGACGTCCAGGGGCGTGCTGCCTCCGAGCGGGACCTCCTTGGGACCGGAGTCGTCGATGAAGTCCGAGCTCGTCTGCAGCACGGTGCCCACCGCGGCGATCCCGCCGGACAGCGCCACGCTCGCGCCGCCGGTGAACGGCGCTGCGATGACGGCCACCGCGCCCACGACGTTCAGCACCGCCTTGAGCCCCGACCCGCCACCTCCGTCGGCGGCCTTCATCGCCTCGAGGCCGGTCCCGGCGATGCTGGCGACGCTCTCGCGCGTCCGGACCCAGATCTGCTGCTCGCCGGCCACGCCCGTCCAGACCATGCAGGCGACGGCGTCCTGGCTGGCGGTCACCAGAGGAAGCCGGTTGGCGTAGTTGGCCATGAACGTGCGGATGGCGGCGCCGTTGAAGTTCGAGAGGTACTGCTGCATCGTCGTGATGTTGCTGAGCTCGCCGTTGGCGCCGAACTCCGCGCATCCGGGGCCGGCGTTGGTCTGGGCCTGGTAGGCCAGCAGGTGCGCTGCCTGGCGAGCGCTGCCCTTGATGGCGTCGAACTCGTCGGGCCGGGGCATCTGCCACCAGTCGTCGAAGAGCTCGCTGATGGCGTTGTTGTAGTAGTCGACCATCGACGGCAGGTCGTGGAAGGGCCAGCCCGGCGGGATGACGATCGTGCCGACGTACTGACCCGTGGGGTCGGTGACCTGGCCGCCCTGCACCATGGTGCTGCCCTCGTAGTGGCCGCCGAGCGGCGTGACCCTCACCGGCGGGTTGCCGCCGTCGAAGCCGCTGGAGGTCGAGCCGCCGTAGCCGAGGAGGTGCATCGTCGAGTCGATGGCGGCGTCGCGCATCTCGTTGATGTACGTCGACAGCTGGTCGTAGGAGAAGCCCACAGTTCGTACCTCCGGTCCGTGCCTCGGGCCGCGCCGTGGCCTTGGGTTCGCGTCTACCCCGGGTGCGGCGGGACGAAACGGAATCGGTCCGGACGGGCGTCGCAACTACGATGTCCGGCGCACCTCGCCGGTGTAGCTCAGTTGGTAGAGCGTTCGCCTTGTAAGCGAAATGTCGCGGGTTCGACTCCTGTCACCGGCTCTGTCAGAGATCACTGGTTGAGGAGCTCGCGCTAGCGAGCGTCTCGAAACGCGCAACCCGGGGCTGGGAGTCGACCACCGTCGAGTCCCAGCGCATCCTTACGAGGTTTCGAGACGGGCGCAGCACGCCCTCCTCAACCAGCGGCGGCGTCCTGACAGACTCGCCCCGTGACGTCCCCGACCGGCCCGCTCGTCGAGCTCGCGCAGGCGTACGGCGTCATGACGGAGTACGCCGACTGGCGTGGCCGGCCCGTCCAGGTGGCCGCGGAGACCATCGAGGCGGTCCTGACCGCGATGGGCGTCGACACGGGCGACCCCGAGCGGGCGCGGCTGCAGAAGGAGCGCGAGCCCTGGCTGCGGATGCTGCCGCCGACGGTGGTGGCGTTCGCGGGCGAGACGACCCGGGTGCCGGTGCACGTGACCGACGGTGACCCGGTCGAGGTGTGGGTCGAGCTCGAGGACGGCAGCGCCCGCCGGGCCGACCAGGTCGACCACTGGGTCGAGCCCCGGGAGATCGAGGGCAGCAGGATCGGCGAGGCGACGTTCGCGCTGCCGACGAACCTGCCGCTCGGCTACCACCGCCTCAAGGCCCGCAGCCGCGACACCGAGTCGAGCGCCCACCTGGTCGTCTCGCCCGCGTGGCTCGGCCTGCCCGAGCAGGCGGACCGGCGGCGCCAGTGGGGCTTCGCGACCCAGCTCTACAGCGTCCGCTCCGGCGGGAGCTGGGGCCTCGGCGACCTCACGGACCTGACCGACCTGGCCGTCTGGTCGGCCAGCGAGCTGGGCGCGGACTTCGTCCTGGTCAACCCGCTTCACGCCGCCGAGCCGCTCGCGCCGCTGGAGCCGTCGCCGTACCTGCCCAGCTCGCGCAGGTTCTTCAACCCGATCTACCTGCGCGTCGAGCGGATCCCCGAGTACGCCGCCCTGCCGCCGCACGAGCGGGACGCGGTCGACCAGCTCGGCGGCCAGCTGTCGGCCTGGCTGACGCCGCAGGACCCGGTCGACCGCGACGCGAGCTGGACGGCGAAGCGGGCCGCGCTGCGGATCGTGCACGCCGTGCCGCGGAGCGCGGGGCGGGAGCTCGACTTCGCGGCGTACCGCAAGAGGGAGGGCGACGCCCTCACCGACTTCGCCACCTGGAACGTGCTTGCCGAGGACCACGGCAACGACGCCCGCGAGTGGCCGGCCGACCACCGCCGCCACGACGGCCCCGCCGTGCAGGCCTTCGCTCGCGATCACGCGGACAGGGTGGACTTCGAGTGCTGGTTGCAATGGGTGCTCGACGAGCAGCTCCAGCAGGCGCAGGCCAAGGCCGAGAGCGCCGGGATGAGCCTCGGCGTGATGCACGACCTCGCCGTCGGCGTGCACCCGGGCGGTGCGGACGCGTGGCGGCTGCAGGACGTCTACGCGCAGGGCGTCCAGGTCGGCGCCCCGCCGGACCCCTACAACCAGCTCGGCCAGGACTGGAGCCAGCCGCCGTTCCGGCCGGACCGGCTCGCCGAGCTCGGCTACCAGCCCTTCCGCGACCTCATCGGCGCCGTGCTCCGGCACGCCGGCGGCGTCCGGGTCGACCACGTCATCGGCATGTTCCGCCTCTGGTGGATCCCGCCGGGGCGCCCGGCCCACGAGGGCACCTACGTCCGCTACGACCACGCGGCCCTGATCGGCGTGCTCGCGCTCGAGGCACACCGCGCGGGTGCCGTCGTCGTCGGCGAGGACCTCGGCGTGGTCGCGCCCGAGGCCCGCGACTTCCTGCGTGCCCACGGCATCCTCGGCACCTCGATCCTGTGGTTCGAGTACGCCGACGACCGCGGTCCGCTGCCCGCCGAGGGCTGGCGCGAGTGGTGCCTGGCCTCGGTCACCACCCACGACCTCCCGCCGACCGCCGGCTACCTCGCCGGCGACCAGGTCCGCCTGCAGCACCAGCTCGGGCTGCTGGACGGTGACCTCGACGAGGAGCTCGCGTCGGCCCGGGAGGAGGTCGACGGCTGGCTGGCGGAGCTGCGCCGCCGCGGCGTCCTCGACGAGGGCGACGACGTCGTCGAGGCCCTGCACCGCTACCTGGCCCTGACGCCGGCCCGGCTGCTGTGCGTCGCGCTCGCGGACGCCGTCGGCGACCGGCGTACCCAGAACCAGCCGGGCACCACGAACGAGTACCCCAACTGGCGGGTCCCGCTGGCCGGGCCGGACGGCGTACCGATCCCGCTCGAGGAGGTCTTCGCCAGTGCTCGCGCACGCGCGCTCGCGGCGACCGTGTCACCCGAGGGTCACCAGTAGTCGCGTCTTGCTGACCGCGGTGCAGCCGATGTGCCACGCTCCACGTCGAACCCGGGACGGAGCCCAGCACCCGCGCGAAAGGCACGCCGATGACGCAGACGCCCAACCCGCCCGCCGGCTGGTACCCCCAGGGCGGCCAGGAGCGCTGGTGGGACGGCACCGCCTGGAGCGACAACTTCCGGCCGCTCGGCTCCGACCTCACCCAGCAGCCCGGTCAGCCGGCCATGACGGCGGCCTACCCCACCTACCAGCAGCCGGCGTACGGCCAGCCGGCGTACGGTCAGCCGGCGTACGGCCAGCCACAGCCCTACGTGACCCAGCCGGTCGAGAAGAGCCACACCGCCCGCAACATCCTGATCGTCTTCGGGGTGCTGTTCCTGCTGTGCGTGGGCGGCTGTGTCGCGGCGATCGTGGTGGCCACCGACAAGGTGAACAACACCCTCAACGACGACAGCCCCGGCGGCCCGAACAACCCGATCACGATCACCGAGGGCCAGGCGTTCGACGTCCGCGGGTTCGAGTACGCCGACGGCTGGTCGATCGTGGGCGAGCCGGTGAGCCAGACCTGGCACGTCGACAACCTCAAGATGACCAACAACCGCGGCAAGTCCGACCGGTTGCTCGTCGAGATCAAGCTGCTCAACGGCAGTGAGGTCGTCGCCACCTCGAGCTGCTCCGTCGGCGACGGGTTCAACAAGGTCGCCGAGGGCACGACCGTGACCGTCACGTGCGTCTCCAGCGACCCGCTGCCGACCGCCTACGACAAGGTGACGATCAACGACCTGCTCTAGGTCGGGTCAACCGATCCCGCGGGCGGGCCGCGGCGACCAGTCGCGGTGCAGGGCCAGGGCCCGCCAGGTGAAGCACACCGCGATGCCAGGGAGCAGCACGCCTCCGGTCGACCAGCCCTGGTCCTGTGCGAATGCGGCCCAGGCGGCGCCGACGAGTGCGGGGGTCGCGTACCAGCCGCCCTCCAGGACCACGGGTACCCGGTTGGCGAGCACGTCGCGCGCGATGCCGCCGCCGACGCCCGTGATCATGCCGAGCAGGGCCGCCGGGAGGATGTCGAGGCCGGCGTTCGACGCCTTCAGCGCGCCGATGACGCAGAACAGCGCCAGCCCGGCGGCATCGAGGGTGAGGACGAGGTTCTCCCAGCGGGCCACGACCGGGTGCCACAGGAAGGTCGCGATCCCGGCCAGGGCCGCCACGAGCAGGAACTTCCACTCCACCAGCCCGGGCGGGGGCACGTCGCCGAGCAGCACGTCGCGAACCAGCCCGCCCCCGAGCCCGGTGGCCCCTGCGAGCACCAGGGTGCCGAACAGGTCGAGCCGGGCGCGCACCGCCACGAGCGCGCCGGAGACGGCGAACACGAACGTGCCCGCAAGGTCGAGCACCGTGGGCACAGCGCCCAGGTCGAAAGTGCTCAACGGAGCTGGCGCGCGGCGAAGGTGCCGGGCGGGTCGGCGATCGCGTCCTGGGCAGCGACCAGCTGGATCTCGCGGGTGCCGGCCGCCAGGGTCGCTTCGAGCACGGCGAAGACCGAGGCGGTGGTCCGCTCCAGGGCGCGGGCGGGGGAGCCTGTGGTCGTGAGGTGCGCGAGGTAGAGCGCGGCGGTGAAGTCGCCGCACCCGTTGGGCGTGATCGGCAGCAGGGGAGTGGTGACCGCCCAGGCGCCGGCGTCCGAGACAGCGACCACGTCCAGCGAGTCCGGGGGTACGTCGCCGTGCAGCACCGAGGTGACCAGCACGTCGCGCGGACCCCGCTCGCGGACCACGTCGACGGCGGACAGCACCTCGTCGAGCGTCGTGGTCGTGGTGCCGGCCAGGAAGTCGAGCTCGAAGTGGTTGGGCGTGACGATGTCAGCCTGCGGCACCACGGTGTCGCGCATGAACTCCGGGATCCCGGGCCGCACGAACATGCCCCGGCCCACGTCGCCCATCACCGGGTCGCAGCAGTAGACCGCGTCCGGGTTGGCCGCCTTCACGAGCTCGACCGCCTCCAGGATCACCGCCCCCACCGCGGGGTCGCCCTGGTAGCCGGACAGCACCGCGTCGCACTCGCCGAGCACCTCGCGGTCGCCGATCCCGGCGATCACCTCGCGGACGTCGGCCGGGTCGAGCAGCGGTCCGCGCCACGCGCCGTACCCGGTGTGGTTCGAGAAGTGCACGGTGTTGACCGGCCAGACCTCGTGCCCCAGCCGCTGCAGCGGGAAGACCGCCGCCGAGTTGCCGACGTGTCCGTAGGCCACCGAGGACTGGATCGACAAGATCTGCACGAGGAGCATTCTGCTGCCGAGCGGCACTTCCGGCCCAAGTCCTGCACGTCCTACCAGCAGAAACTAGAACAAGTTACAGTTTCGCCATGGCACTGCGTTCATCGAAGCGGGAGGCTCCGTACGCCGACGAGGCGGACTACGTCGTGGTGGGTTCCGGCAGCTCGGGAGCGGCGATCGCGGGCCGGCTGGCCGAGTCGGGCGCGAGCGTGATCGTGGTCGAGGCCGGCAAGAGCGACGAGCAGTTCCTCGTGAAGAAGCCGGGGATGATCGGCCCGATGCACTCGGTCCCCGAGATCAAGAAGAAGGTCGACTGGGGCTTCTACTCGGTGCCGCAGAAGCACCTGCTCGACCGCAGGATGCCGGTCCCGCGCGGCAAGGTCGTCGGCGGCTCGAGCTCGATCAACGGCATGGTCTACGTGCGCGGCAACCGCGCCAACTACGACGCGTGGGCGGCCGACGGCAACACCGGCTGGGACGCCGACAGCGTCAACGCGGCGTACAAGCGGATGGAGGACTTCGAGGGCGGCGAGGACGCGTTCCGCGGCGCCGGGGGTCCGATCAAGGTCACCATCAACAGCAAGCCGCAGGAGGGCTCCCTCCAGTTCCTCCAGGCGACGGCGGAGGCGACCGGGTGCCAGATCCTCGACGACTACAACGGAGAGTCCCAGGAGGGTGTCGGGCGGATGCAGCAGAACGCCGCGGGCGGCCTGCGCTACAGCGCCTCCCGCGGCTACATCCACAACCTCGCGCCGAGGACCCTGCAGCTCCAGTCCGAGACTCTCACCCGCCGGGTGGTCATCGAGAACGGCCGCGCGGTCGGCATCGAGGTCCAGGACATCTCGAAGAATGGCGACGGCGCGACGCGCACGATCCGGGCCGGCAAGGAGGTCATCCTCTCCGCCGGGTTCGTCGGCTCGGCGCAGCTCCTGATGCTCTCGGGGATCGGGCACGCCCAGCACCTCAAGGACCACGGCATCGAGGTCGTCGCCGACCTGCCGGTCGGCGACAACCTGCACGACCACATGTTCCACGCACTGACGTTCCAGAGCACCGCGAGCAAGAACAAGGGCACCGCGCCGTACTTCGCCCGGGGCGTCGCGAAGGAGGTGCTCCGGCCCGGCTCGACCTTCATGGCCCACTCGGTCTTCGAGGTCCTGGCGTTCCTCAAGACCTCGCAGGCGGGCGCCATCCCGGACCTCCAGCTGCACCTGCTGCCCTGGGCCTACGTGTCGCCCAACCAGGACGAACCGATCCGGCACGACGTCGACAAGCGCACGTCGCTGACCGTTCTGAGCACCCTCATCTACCCGAAGAGCCGCGGCACGCTGCGGCTCGCGTCCACCGACCCAACGGCCGCGCCGCTGATCGACTTCCAGTACCTCGCCGACCCGTCCGACCTCGAGGTCCTGGCCGAGGGCTCGGAGATGGTGCGCGAGATCTTCGCCGGCTCGGCGTTCAAGGGCTCCGTCAAGGGGGAGACACACCCGGGCATCGGGCTCAAGGGCCAGGCGCTGCGCGACGCGATCCTCAACCGGGCCACGTCGGTCTACCACGGCGTCGGCACCTGCCGGATGGGCGTCGACGAGCTCGCCGTCGTCGGCCCCGACCTGAAGGTCCGCGGCGTCGAGGGCCTCCGGGTCTGCGACGCCTCGATCATGCCGTCGATCACCGGCGGCAACACCAACGCGCCCGCCATCATGATCGGCGAGATGGGCGCGAGCATCGTCCTCGACGGGAGCCCCGCATGACCCTCGCCCACAACCTGCAGCGACCCGCCTCGCTGACCGACGCCTTCCTCGAGAAGCTCGTCGCCCGGGTGCCATCGACCAGCGGCGGCAGCTGGAAGCTCACCGAGGTCTACACCGGCGACCTGCTCGTCGAGCTGCCGCAGTCGACTCCCGAGGACGTCGCGGCGGCGTACGCCACGGCCCGCGAGGTGCAGAAGGAGTGGGCGGCGCGGCCGCTCAAGGAGCGCCTCGAGGTCTTCAAGCGGGCGCACTCGCTCTTCATCGACAACGCGGTCACGACGACCGACCTGATCCAGGCCGAGTCCGGCAAGAACCGCCGGATGGCGATCGAGGAGACCTGCGACCCGGTGATGGTGATGAGCCACTACCTCAAGCGGGCGCCGAAGCTCCTCAGGCCGGTCAAGCGCGGCGGGCCGGTGCCGCTGCTGTCGACGTCGACCGAGATCCGGCTGCCCAAGGGGATCATCGGGATCATCGCGCCGTGGAACTTCCCGTTCGCGACGGGCATCTCCGACTCGATCTCGGCGCTGATGGCCGGCAACGGCATCGTGCTCAAGCCGGACAACAAGACCGCGCTCTCCCCGCTGTACGGCGTGCAGCTGCTGGAGGAGGCAGGTCTCCCGAAGGGGCTGTTCCAGGTCGTGTGCGGTGAGGGCCCGGACGTCGGCCCGGCGCTGATCGACCACGCCAACTACGTGATGTTCACCGGCTCCACCGCGACCGGCCGGGTGATCGGCGAGCGGGCCGGCCGCAACCTGATCGGCGCCTGCCTCGAGCTCGGCGGCAAGAACCCGATGATCGTGCTCGAGGACGCGAACATGGACGAGGTCGTGCAGGGCGCGATGTTCGGCGCCTTCGGCAACACCGGCCAGATCTGCATGCACATCGAGCGGATGTACCTGCCCGCGTCGAAGTACGACGACATCAGGTCGCGGCTCGTCGCCGCCACCGAGGCGCTCAAGCTCGGGGCGTCCTACGACTTCGGGCCGGACGTCGGCTCGCTGGTCTCGCCCGACCACAAGGACCGCGTGCAGTCGCACGTCGAGGACGCGGTGGCCAAGGGCGCGACCGTGCTCACCGGCGGCAAGGCGCGGCCCGACCTCGGCCCGGCGTTCTTCGAGCCCACGATCCTCGAGGGCGTCACCAAGGACATGCTGGCCGGCGTCACCGAGACCTTCGGCCCGGTCGTGGCACTGCACAAGTACTCGACCGTCGACGAGGCCATCGCGCTGGCCAACGACACCGACTACGGGCTCAACGCCTCGGTCTGGGGCGGCGACGTCGAGAACGCCTGCAACGTCGGCAAGCGGATCGAGTCCGGCAACGTCAACATCAACGACATCCTCGCCACGGCGTTCGCCTCGAAGGGCACGCCGTCCGGCGGCGTCAAGCAGTCCGGCGTCGGCGCCCGCCACGGCGACCAGGGACTGCTGAAGTACACCGACGTCCAGAACCTCGCGGTCCTCAAGAAGCAGGTCATGGGCGCGCGGCCGGGGCAGGACTACGACAAGTACGTCAAGGGGATGCTCGGCGGCCTCAGGATGATGCGGAAGACCCGCATCCGCTGAGCTCGCGGGTCAGGCGACCTGCAGGCTCCGCTTCGAGAGCCCCATCCAGAAGCCGTCGATGACCTGGAGCCCGGGCTCCTCGGGGTCGGTCGCGGCGCCGAGGGTGACGAACAGCGGGGTGTAGTGCTCCACCGTCGGGTGCGCGTAGGGCATGCCCGGCGCCTGGCTCTGGTACGCCGCCAGGGCGTCCACGTCGCCGCGGGCCATGGCCTCGCCGGCCCAGGCGTCGAAGTCGCTCGACCAACCGGGAGCGTCGGCCTCGATGCGGAACTCCTTGAGGAACGGCAGCCCGTGGGTGAGGAAGCCCGAGCCGATGATCAGCACGCCCTCGTCGCGCAGCGGCCTCAGCCGCTCGCCCAGCGCGAGGAGGCGGACCGGGTCGTGGGTGGGCAGCGAGAGCTGCAGCACCGGGATGTCGGCCTCGGGGTACATGATCCGCAGCGGCACCCACGCGCCGTGGTCGAGGCCCCGGCTGGCGTGCTGGTGCACCGGCTCGGTGCTCGGCATCATCGCGGCGACCCGCTGCGCCAGCGCGGCGGCCGACGGGGTCTCGTAGGTCATCCGGTAGTACTTCGCGTCGAAGCCGCCGAAGTCGTAGACCACCGGGGCCTGGTCGGCGCTGAGCATCACCGGCGCGGACTCCCAGTGCGCGCTCACGATCAGGATCGCCTTCGGGCGGGGCAGGTCCCGGGCCCAGGCAGCCAGCTGCCCCGACCAGATCGGGTCGTCGAGCAGCGGCGGCGCGCCGTGGCCGATGTAGAGGGCGGGCATCCGGTCGCTCATGACAGTCACAATGGTTTCACATTCAACTTTGTTCCACCACCGGTCTGGGGTAGTCCGTGATTCAACGGCCCCTGGATCGCGGGATCTGGGGCCGTTCGTCCACGGACTACCGCGGCGCGAGGGCCCGTCAGCCGGTCAGTCCGGCAGCGACCAGCCCACGGGTGCCGCGCCCTGTTCCTCGAGCATCCGGTTCACCCGGGAGAAAGGCTTGGAGCCGAAGAACCCCCGGCTGGCGGACAGGGGCGAGGGGTGGACGGACTCGACCCACGGCACCTGGCCGAGCATCGGCTTGAGTGACTGGGCGTCGCGGCCCCACAGGATGGCGACGCAGGGGCCGCCGCGCTCGACCAGCGCCGCGATGGCGCGCTCGGTGACCTCCTCCCAGCCCCGGCCGCGGTGCGAGGCGGACTCGCCGGCCCGCACGGTGAGCACCCGGTTGAGCAGCATCACGCCCTGGTCGGCCCAACCGCTGAGGTCGCCGTGCCGCGGTGGCATCACGTCGAGGTCGTTGCGCAGCTCGAGGTAGATGTTGATCAGGCTGCGGGGGAGCGGCCAGACGTCCTTCTCGACCGCGAAGCTGAGCCCGATCGGGTGGCCGACGGTCGGGTACGGGTCCTGGCCGACCACGAGCACGCGGACGTCGGCCAGCGGGCGCCGGAAGGCCCGGAAGATGTTGTCCCCGGTCGGCAGGTAGCCCCGCCCCGCGGCCACCTCGTCGCGCAGGAACTGGCCCATCCGCCCGATCCGGTCGTCGACCGGCGCCAGCGCCGCCGCCCAGTCCGGTGCCATCAGTCCCTTGTCGACGAGCCCGCACAGCGCTGACACGGACTCACCGTACCGACGCTTTCAGCGCAGCTTCGCGAGCACCTCGGCGGCCGCGCGCTGGCCGGAGCTCACCGCACCGTCCATGTAGCCGGACCAGTACGTCGCGGTCTCGGTGCCGGCCCAGTGCACCCGGCCGAGCGGCCGTCGTACGGACGGACCGTAGGGGACCAGGGTGCCGGGCCCGTGGATCGCGGTCGGGCCGCCGCGGGTCCACCGCTCCTTCGTCCAGTCGTGCTCGACGAAGTCGACCGGGTGGAGCGCCTGCGGGCCGAACAGCTCCGCGAACCCCTCGAGCACCGCGGCCCGGCGCTGGTCCTTCGACACCGGGCCGTAGGTGCGCCAGGCCGAGCCGCCGAGGAAGGCCAGCAGCACGCCCGGCGCGCCGGAGGGCGGGGTGTTGTCGAAGACCGCGCGGGCGGCACCGTGGTCGCTGATGCCGAACCCGTTGAGGCCGGCGGCGCGCCAGAACGGCGTCTCGTAGATCGCGTCGCACTTCATCAGCTGACCCATGCGGGTCGCGGTCAGCAGTGCCCGCCGGTCGGCGGGCAGGCCCGGGTGGAAGCCGATGTCGAGGACGGTCGGCGGTGGCGCCGCGACGATGACGCGCTTCGCGACGACGCTGCCGCGGTCGGTCCTCACGTGCACCCGGTGGTGCCGCTGGACGATCCGCCGCACCGGCGCCCGGAGCGCGACGATGTCGCCGAGCTTCCTGGCCAGCGCGAGCGGCACCCGCTGCGAGCCACCGACGAACCGGCGCTCCTGGGCGCCGTTGGCGGTGTCGGAGTTCCGCGAGAACGTCCCCTTGTGCTGCTCGTCGCCCGAGCACGCGACGTACCAGAGCACGAACAGCAGCGACAGCTCGCTCGGGTCGGCTCCGAAGCCGGGCTGGGTCCAGCAGGTGATGACGCTCTCGATGGCGGCTGCGTTGAGCGCGTTGGCGCGGATCCACTGGCTCAGCGTCATCGAGTCCCACTCGCGCGCCCGCGG
The DNA here is from genome assembly GCA_963759065.1 of uncultured Actinomycetota bacterium. Taxonomy (GTDB): domain Bacteria; phylum Actinomycetota; class Actinomycetes; order Propionibacteriales; family Nocardioidaceae; genus Nocardioides. The sequence continues at coordinate 573,384 of CAVWYA010000015.1, forward strand.
GTGCGCCCAGGGTGCGGCGACGTCGATCTCGGCGGCGTACCCGTCGATCTGCTGCAGGAGCAGCGCCGCGTCGACGAGGATCGTCGGGTCGGGCGGGACGGTGCCGGGGTACTCCAGCCGGCCGATCATCGACGACAGGTAGACGCTGTTGCCGGTGTTGTACTCCAGGAACGTCGGTACGCCGAGCTCCTGGGCCAGCTGCGCGATGTGGTTCTGGGTCGGGCCGATGAAGGCTCCGCCGGACTCGATGACCTGGCCGTCGTGCTTCTTCTTCGTCAGGTGGTGGTTGAGCACCCGGCCGCCGACCCGCTGGCGAGCCTCGACCACCAGCACCGAGCGGCCCTTCCGGGCGACCTCTCGGGCCGCGACGAGCCCAGCGAGGCCCGCGCCGACCACGACGACATCGACCTTCTTCGGGAGCGGACCCTGACGGGTGCCGCGGAGGACGGCGGCCTCGGCATCCGCGGTCAGCGAGCCGGTGCCGACCAGCGCCGCACCGGCGGAGGCGCCGCCGAGCAGGGCGCGGCGGGAGATGCCCGGATCCTCGAACATAATCGGCACATGGCCCACAACGAGCGGATCGTCGCGGTGCTACGCGAGCGCGGGCAGGCGGCAGGCTCCCGATGAGGGCAGTCGCCTGCGAGGACACCAAGCTGTCGGTGGTCGAGCTCCCCGACCCGGTCCCGGACAAGGGACAGCTGGTGCTCGGCGTACTCCGCTGCGGGATCTGCGGCTCCGACCTGCACGCCCGCCAGCACTGCGACGGGCTCGCCGAGGTGATGGAGGAGCTCGACTACGACGAGTTCATGCGTACGTCGTCGACCACCGTCATGGGTCACGAGTTCGTCGGCCAGGTCCGCGAGCGCGGGCGGGGGATCCGCCGCGAGTTCCGCGAGGGGACACACGTCGTCTCGTTCCCGCTGGTCCGCCGAGGCCGGGACGCGCACCCGATCGGGCTCTCTCCGGTGGCGCCCGGCGGCTACGCCGAGCAGGTGCTGGTCGAGCAGTCCATGTCGTTCGTGGTCCCCAACGGGCTGCCGCCCGACGTGGCCGTCCTGACCGAGCCCATGGCGGTGGCGCTGCACGCGGTCAACAAGTCGTCGATCGCGCGGCGCGACGTGGCGATCGTGCTGGGCTGCGGTCCGGTCGGCCTGGCCGTGATCTGCTGGCTCAAGGCGCGCGGCGTGCGCACGATCGTCGCCTCGGACCTCTCGGCCGGCCGGCGGGCGCTCGCCTCGCGCTGCGGCGCGGACGTCGTCGTCGACCCGACCGAGGCGTCGCCGTACGACGTCGCCGGGTCGAAGCACGTGACGTCGGCGCCCGAGCTCTTCCGGGTCGCGCTCGACTCGATGGACCGTCTGCGCCGGGTGCCCGGCTGGCAGCACGTCTTCCGCGCCGCGGACGCGCTGGGCGCCGCGACGCCGTCCGGCCCGGTGGTCTTCGAGTGCGTCGGTGTCCCCGGCATGATCGAGTCGGTCGTCTCCTCGGCGCCGCTGGCCTCGCGCGTGGTGGTCGTCGGCGTCTGCATGGGCGGCGACAGCTTCCGGCCGTCCATGGCGATCAACAAGGAGCTCGATCTGCGCTTCGTCCTCTGCTACACGCCGGTGGAGTTCCGCGAGACGTTGCACGCCCTGGCCGACGGGAAGGTCGACGCGTCCGCGCTGGTGACCGGCACGGTGGGCCTGGACGGCGTCGCCAACGCCTTCGAGGCGCTCGGCGACCCCGAGCGGCACGCGAAGATCCTGATCGACCCGCACAGCGACGCGACGTCGCCGGTCTGACCTCGTGACCCGCCGCCCGACCGTCGACGACGTGCACACGCTCGCCGGCGCCATGCCCGGTGTGAAGCGCTATCCCGACCGGGACCGTGCCGTCTACCAGGTCGGCAGCCGCAGCTTCGTCTTCTTCCGCACCCCGCGGCCCGACGCGGTCGACCCCGAGACCGGCGAGCGGTACGACGACGTGATCGTCTTCTGGGTCGAGTCGGAGGAGGACAAGCAGGCGCTGGTGCTCGACCAGTCGACGCCGTTCTTCAGCACGCCGCACTTCGACGGCCACCCGTCGGTGCTGCTCCGCGGCTCCCGGGTCGGCGAGCTGTCGCTCCAGGAGCTGACCGAGGTGGTCCAGGACGCCTGGTTGGCGCGCGCCGGCAAGCGAGCCCGGGCGGCTTGGCTGGCCGAGCACCCACCCGCTCAGTAGCGCCCGCCGCGCCGCTCCTCGGTCACCGGCGGTTCGGCCTCGACAGCCGGTCGAGGAACGCGACCAGCAGCGCCTCGCGCATGGCGGGCGAGGCGACGTCGAGCAGGGCGTTGACCTCGGCCAGCCGGTCGGGGAGGGCGAGCTCGCCGTCGTCGCCGGCGCCGACCAGTCCCGACGCGGCGAGCAGGCCGTCGAAGTCGGCGTCGCTGAGGGCGTGCGGGTCGAGGGCCTCGATGAAGGCGACCACGTCGGGGTCGACCGTGACCGGCCCGGCCGCGCGAGCCGCGTCGACCGAGGCGCGGAGCGCGTCGAGGAGCTCGGGCACGTGCCGGCCCGTCGCGGCGCTCACCGAGAGGTGGATCGTGGGCGGCGTGCCGGCGTACGACATCTGCGGCTGGACGTACCAGTCGCGCGCGGCCATCTCGTCGCAGACCGTGAACGCGTCACAGCTGCCGTCGGTCACCAGCGCGATCAGCGTCGACTGTGGATGAACCAGCACCTCGATGCCCGGAATGTCGGCGGTCCCGGCCACGATCGCGTCGACGGCCTCGAAGACCTCTCGCGAAAGGAGCTCGTAGCCCGTGTCACCCAGCGACTCGACCACGGCCCAGGCGCCCGCCAGGGGACCGCCCGACTTGGTCGACTGCATCGTCGAGTTCAGCATGGTGTAGCCCGGCCACGCCGCCGACGCGAAGAACTGCGGCTTCCGCAGCTCCGAGGTCCGGTGCAGCAGGATCGAGGTGCCCTTGGGGGCGTAGCCGTACTTGTGCAGGTCGACCGAGATCGACGTGACCCCGTCGACCGCGAACGTCCACGGGGGCACGGCTCGGCCGAGCCGCGCGGCGTACGGCAGCACCCAGCCGCCGATGCACGCGTCGACGTGACACCTGATCCCGCGCGCGGCCGCCAGCGCCGCGAGCTCGGTGACGGGGTCGACGACACCGTGCGCGTACGACGGCGCGCTCGCGACCACGAGCACGGCCCGGTCGCGTGCCTCGTCGACCGCGGCCTCGGTCGCCGCGACGTCCGCCGTGAAGTCGGCGCCGACCGGCACCAGCACCGGCTCCACGCCGAAGTAGTGCGCGGCCTTGTGGAATGCCGCGTGCGCGGTCGCCGGCAGCACCATGCGGGGCTCGGCCACGCCCGGGTGTGCGTCGCGCGCCGCCTGCACCGCGAGCAGCACCGACTCGGTGCCGCCCGAGGTCACGGTGCCGACCGCGGAGTCGGGTCCGTCGAGCAGGCCGAGCGCGAAGCCGACCAGGTCGTTCTCCATCTTCAGCAGGCTGGGGAACGCCGTCGGGTCCAGACCGTTGGAGCCGGCGTACGCCGCCACCGCCTCGCGCCCGATCCGGTCGACGTCGGGCAGTCCCGAGTCGTAGACGTAGGCCAGCGTCCGGCCGCCGTGCACCGGCAGGTCGGCCGCCTGGAGCGCCTTGAGCCTCTCGAGGGCATCGGTCATATCGCGACTCCCGTCGGGGTCTCGTCCACCTGGTCGGAGCCGAGCGTGTAGCGCACGAGCCACACCAGGCTGACCACGATGAGCAGCGCCGGCAGCACCGAGAAGCCGAGCGTGATCGCGGTCTGGGTGGTGTCCGACTGGGCCACGTCTCCGTCGGTGCTCGACCGGTAGCCACCGGCGGCCAGCACGAGCGCGAACAGCCCGGGGCCGAGCGCGAGGCCGAGCGTCTCGCCGGCCGTCCAGACCCCGGTGTAGACGCCGACCCGCGAGCTGCCCGTGCGGCGCGCGTCGACGGCTGCGGCGTCGGGGAGCATGGCGAGCGGGAAGACCTGCCCGCCGGCGTACCCGACGCCCACCAGCGCGACCGCTCCGACGATCACGCCGAACGGCGCCGATCGGGCCAGCACGCTCAGCAGCGCGCCCGCAGCCAGGATCAGGGAGGCGATCAGGTAGCCCTGCTTCTTGCCGATCCGTGCGCCGACGGCTGCCCACGCCGGGGTCAACAGCAGGGCCGGCGCGACGAAGCAGACGAACAGGATCGTCGACGCGCCCTTGCGGTCGAGCACGTCCGTCGCCATGTAGTCGACGCCGGCCAGCATGCAGCCGGTGGCGAGTGCCTGCACGACGAAGGTGGTCAGCAGCAGCCGGAAGTCGCGGGCCGCCGCCACGATCCGCAGCTGGTCGCGGAGGCTCCCGGCGCCGGGCTGGACGGCACCGATGGGGGCGTTGCGGGTCCCGACGTAAGCCCCGACCACACCGACGGCGATGACCACCGCCATCGCCACGCCCATCACCCGGTAGCCGGCCCGGCCGCCGACGGCGTCGCGGATCAGCGGGGCGGTGGCGCCGGCGAGCATGATCGTGAAGGCGAGGATGGCCACCCGCCAGGTCATCAGCCGGGTGCGCTCGTCGTACGACGACGTCAGCTCGGCGGGCATCGACACGTAGGGCACCTGGAAGAAGCCGTACGCCGTCGCGCAGGCCAGGAAGCAGACCAGCACCCAGGCCGACTCGGCAGCCTTCGAGCCCATCGACGGCGCCGCGAACAGCAGCGCGAAGGCGACCGCCAGGGAGAGCCCGGCGCGCAGCAACCACGGTCGCCGCGGCCCGCGCGGGTCGACGGTCTGGTCGCTGATCCGGCCGGCGATGGGGTTCAGCACCACGTCCCACGCCTTCGGCAGGAACACGATGAAGCCCGCCGCGACGGCCGCGATGCCGAGGCTGTCTGTGAGGTAGGGCAGGAGCATCAGCCCCGGGACCGTCCCGAACGCACCGGTGGCGACGGAGCCGGAGCCGTAGCCGAGCCGCACCGACCGCGGCAGGGTCGAGGCGGGGTCCACGGGACGCAGACTAGGGGAGGCCTCCGTTCGAGCGGGAGCGTCAGCGGGCCAGGCTGCGGGAACCCGCGGAGCCGTAGCGGCGGGTGGGGTTGGCGCCGATCGCGTCGGCGTCTGGGGCGGGCTTCTCGGCCGCGGTCTTCTTGCCGGTCGGCTTCCTGGCGGCGGGCTTCTTGGCCGCTGCCTTCTTGGCGGTCTTCTTGGCCGGCGTCTTCTTGGCCGGCGTCTTCTTGGCGGCCTTCTTGGCGGCCGCCTTCTTTCCCGTCTCCTTCCGGGCCGGCTTCGCGGTCGGCGCCTCCGGTTCGGCGGACGACCACTGGTCGACCCACTCGTCGAGCGCGCGCCACGTCGAGCCGCGGGCCGCCCGGCCGGTCAGCATGCCGAGGTGGCCGCCGGGGACGATCTCGAACCGCACCTCGGCCGCGCCGCTGAGCAGGGGTACGACCGCCTTCACCGCGTTGACCGGAGCGATGCCGTCGGTGGCGCCGGCGAAGACCAGGACGGGCGCGGTGATGGCGGAGAGGTCGATGGTGCGGTCGCCGAGCTCGAACCGGCCGGTGCTGAGCACGTTGCTGCGCACGAAGCGGTGGTAGAGCTGCCCAAAGCTGCGGCCCGGATAGGCGATCATGTTCGCGGTGAACCGGTCCACCGCCTCGATCTGGGCGAGGAAGTCGGCGTCGTCCAGCCGGGTCGCGACGGCCAGCGGCTTGGTGATCATCTTCTGGAACGACGAGAGCTGGAAGGCCCACTTCACCAGCGGCTTCGGGGCACCGCCCAGCAGCTGGTAGACCGGCGTGAGCAAGCGCCCGTCGGTGATGTTGAGCAGCGGCCGCAGCGGTGCGACCAGCGGCACCTGGCTGACGTCGACGGGTGACCCGACTACGGTGACAGAGGCGACCGGCAGGTCGATGCGGTCCGCGGCGGCGAGCAGGGCGAAGATCCCGCCGAGGCTCCAGCCGACCAGGTGCACCGGCCGCCCGCCGGCGTGCCTCGAGACCTCCTCGACCGCGGTGGGGACGACCTCCTCGACCCAGTGCTCGATGCCGAGGGAGCGGTTCTTGAACGACACCTCGCCGTACTCGACGAGGTACGTCGGACGGCCGGCCTCGACGAAGTGCTCGACCAGCGAGCAGCCACGGCGCAGGTCGAAGCAGAGCGCCGGGGCGGCGAGCGGCGTCACCAGCAGCACCGGGTCGCCCTGCTCGCGGGCCGTGGCGGCGGGCCGGTAGTGGTAGACCTCCCGCAGCTCGCCCTCGTCGATCAGCGTGCGCGGCATCGGGCGCAGGTCGGCCAGTCCCCCGTAGAGGAACTTGTGCGCCACGTTGCTGGCCGCCGAGACGACCTGGTCGGGCTTGGGGACCAAGTCCATTTGACGAACGGTAGTCCGCCCTTCCCGGAGCGGGGCATCGACAGCGGATCGTCCGACGGATAGACAGGCCACCATGAAGTGGACCCGGGTCGCGGCCGGTGGTGCCGCAGCCGCGCTCGGCGCGGTGGCCGCACACGACCTCACGCAGAAGAAGCACGCCATCCTGCGCAACTTCCCGGTCATCGGGCACCTGCGGTTCACCCTCGAGCGGTTCGGCCCCGAGCTGCGCCAGTACATCGTCACGTCCAACGACGAGGAGCGGCCGTTCAGCCGCGACCAGCGCCGGTGGGTCTACGCGTCGTCCAAGCTGGAGAACAACTACTTCGGCTTCGGCACCGACAACGACCTCGAGAACGCCGAGGGCTACCCGATCATCAAGCACCGGACCTTCGCCGGCCCTGGCGCTCCCACGGCGTCGCACGCGCACGAGGAGGCGAGCCTGCCCTCCGCCAAGGTGCTCGGTGGGCCGCGCGGCCGGCGCCTCGCGTTCCGGCCCGCATCGGTCGTCAACGTCTCGGGGATGAGCTTCGGCGCCCTCTCCGGCAACGCCGTCGAGGCGTTGAACCGCGGCGCCGCCGCGGCCGGCTGCCTGCACAACACCGGCGAGGGAGCCATCTCGTCGTACCACCTCAGCGGCGGGGACCTGGTCTTCCAGATCGGCACCGGCTACTTCGGCTGCCGCAACGCGAACGGTGACTTCGAGCTGTCCCGGCTCGTCGACATGGTCGCGACGAAGCCCGTCCGGGCGATCGAGATCAAGCTGTCGCAGGGCGCCAAGCCCGGCCTCGGCGGCATGCTCCCCGGCGCCAAGGTCAGCGCCGAGATCGCCGAGGTGCGCAACATCGAGCAGGGCAAGGACTGCGCCTCGCCGAGCCGGCACAAGGTCTTCTCCGACGTGGACTCGATGGTCGACTTCGCCGAGACGGTCGCGGACGCCACCGGGGTGCCGGTGGGGATCAAATCGGCCGTCGGCAACATGGACTTCTGGGACCACCTCGTGCGGATCATGGCCTCCGAGTCACGAGGCGTGGACTTCGTCAACGTGGACGGCGGCGAGGGCGGGACGGGTGCGGCACCGATGATCTTCGCGGACGCCGTCGCCTACCCGTTCCGCGTGGGGTTCTCCCAGGTCTACCGCCGGTTCGCGGCCGCCGGGCTGACCGAGGACCTCACGTTCATCGGCGCCGGCAAGCTGGGCATCCCGGAGAACGCCGTGGTGGCCTTCGCGCTGGGCGCCGACATGATCAACGTCGGACGGGAGGCGATGCTCTCGATCGGGTGCATCCAGGCGCAGAAGTGCCACACCGACCACTGCCCGGTCGGGGTGGCGACCCAGAACCCGCGCTACACGCGGGGGCTCGACCCGACCCTGAAGAGCGAGCGGTTCGCCAACTACGTCCGCACCCTGCGGCGCGACCTCCTCAAGGTCTCCGAGGCCGTAGGGGTGGTCCACCCGAGCCTGATCGGTCCCGACGACGTCGACGTGCTCAACGGCGTCTGCACGACCCTCTCGCTGCGAGAGGTGTACGGCTACGAGGCGGGCTGGGGCGTCGTCGGACCACAGAAGCAGGAGGAGATCAGCGCACTGATGGCGCCGCAGGTGTCTGGGACCCAGCCGCAGGCGACCTGACCGACCGGTCAGTCGCGCCGGGCGGGCTTGAGGGTCTTGCGGTGCTCGTCACGGACGTCGGCGAGCGCGGCCATGAAGCTGTCGGCCCAGGCCGCGACGTCGTTGTTCCGCACCGTCTTGCGCATCGCCCGCATCCGCTTGGTCAGCTCCTTCTCCCCGGCCCGGTAGGCCTCGAGCAGCGCCGACTTCATGCCGTTGATGTCGTAGGGGTTGACCAGCCACGCCTGCCGCAGCTCGTCGGCCGCGCCGGCGAACTCCGAGAGCACCAGTGCCCCCGCGTCGTCGTACTGCGACGCGACGTACTCCTTGGCGACCAGGTTCATCCCGTCGCGGTACGGCGTGACCACCATGATGTCGGCCGCGCGGTAGAGCGCCGCCATCTCCTCGCGCGGGTACGACGAGTGCAGGTAGCTGATCGCCGGGCGGCCGATCCGGCCGAGGTCGCCGTTGATCCGGCCGACCAGGCGGTCGATCTCGTCGCGGAGCCGCTGGTACTCCTCGACCTGCTCGCGCGACGGCACCGCGACCTGCACGAAGACGGCGTCCTCGACGTCGAGGTCGCTGTCGTGGAGCAGCTCGGCGTACGCGCGGAGCCGGGCGTAGATGCCCTTGGTGTAGTCGAGCCGGTCGACGCCCAGGAAGATCTTGCGCGGGTCGCCGAGGGCGCTGCGGATCTCCTTGGCGCGGGCGGTCACCTCGGGGGTCTGCGCCAGCTTCTCGAAGCCGGCGGCGTCGATCGAGATCGGGAACGCCGCGGCGCGCACGGTCCGGCCGTCGGGCAGGTAGACGAGGTCGCGATGCGTCTTGTGGCCCACCCGCTGGCGGACCAGGCGCACGAAGTTGGCGGCGCCGCCGGGCAGCTGGAAGCCGACGAGGTCCGCGCCGAGCAGCCCCTCGAGGAGCTGGCGCCGCCAGGGCAGCTGCTGGAAGAGCTCGGCCGGCGGGAACGGGATGTGCAGGTAGAAGCCGATCCGCAGGTCCGGCCGGAGTGTCCGCAGCATCTGCGGCACGAGCTGCATCTGGTAGTCGTGCACCCACACCAGCGCACCCTCGTTGGCCAGCTCGGCGGCCTGGTCGGCGAAGCGCTGGTTGACCTCGACGTAGGAGTCCCACCACTCGCGGTGGAACTCCGGCTTGGCCACCAGGTCGTGGTAGAGCGGCCACAGGGTGGCGTTGGAGAAGCCCTCGTAGTGCCCCTCGATGTCGTCGGCGGACATCGACATCGGGTAGAGCGCCAGCCCGTCGTCCTCGAACGGCTCGAGGTCCTGCTCGGTGCCTCCGGGCCAGCCCATCCAGATCCCGTCGTTGGCGCGCATCACGGGCTCGATCGCCGTCACCAGCCCGCCCGGGGACGGCCGCCACGTGAACGACCCGTCGGGCTGCTCGACCCGGTCGACCGGCAGCCGGTTCGCGACGATCACGAGGTCATAGCCCACGCCTTCCACCCTAGGCGGGGTCCGGGCGGCTCACTCCACCCCGTCGGGTTGGTACGCCGTCCGGGATGGGGCTGGCCCGACATCGACTGTCGGGCTGGCAGGATCGTGGTGGCGGCCGTGCGCGACGACGCTGGAGCCATGACAGACGTGATGACCATTCCCATGAACGAGACGAGCGTGTACGCCGACCTCCCGGTCCGCCCGCGTGGCCTGCGCCGGGTGCTCCTCGACTCGGGCTACGCGCTGTCCGCCTTCTTCCTGGCGCTGCCCGCGTGCATCCTGGTCACCGTCCTGCTCGCGGTCGGGGCCGGCCTCGCCGTCCTGATCGGCGGCTTGGTGCTGGTCTCACTCGCGGTGATGGTCGCGCGCGGCTTCGCCCGCGTGGAGCGGATGCGGTTGCGGAACATGCTGGGCCGCGAGGCGGCGACGCCGGACTACCTGGTCGACACGAGCACCTACTGGCGGCGTACCCTCACCCCGCTGCGCGACCCGCAGTCCTGGCTCGACGTCGTGTGGAGCCTCACCGGGATCGTGACCGGCAGCTTCGCGTTCGGGCTGGCGCTGACGTGGTGGGCCGGCGCCGCGGGCGGGCTCACCTACTGGTTCTGGCAGCGGTGGGTGCCGATCGACTCGGACGACGCCACGACCCTCGCCTCGCTCATCGGGCTCGGCGACGGCCGGACTCCCGAGATCTGGCTCAACCTGGGCATCGGGGTCTTCGCCCTATTGACGCTGCCCGTGGTGGTCCGCTTCGCGGCCACGGTGCACGGCAGCCTGGCCTCGGTGCTCCTGAGCAGCCGGGCCGAGCTCCAGCAGGACGTGCAGCGCGCCGAGGGTGGCCGGGCCGCGGCCCGGCAGGCCGAGGCCGCCTCGTTGCGCCGGCTCGAGCGCGACATCCACGACGGCCCGCAGCAGCGGCTGGTGCGGTTGACCATGGACCTCGGCCGTGCGCGCAAGCAGCTGTCCGACGACCCGGACCGGGTCCCCGAGACCATCGACGCCGCACTGCTCCAGGCCCGCGAGACCGTCGACGAGCTGCGGTCCCTCTCGCGCGGCATCGCGCCGCCTCTCCTGGTCGACCGGGGCCTCAGCGCAGCCCTCGGCGAGCTGACCGTGCGCAGCGAGGTGCCGGTCGAGGCGACCATCGACGTACCGGACACCCTGCCGCCGCACGTCGAGACCGCGGTCTACTTCGTGATCGCCGAGGCACTCACCAACGTCGCGAAGCACAGCGAGGCCACCCGTGCGTCGGTCGGGGTCTGGATGGAGAACGGCGGGGTCGAGGTCCGGATCGAGGACGACGGGGTGGGCGGCGCTCACCCCGCCAAGGGCAGCGGCCTGGCCGGGCTGCACCAGCGGGTGCTGGCCGCCGACGGCCGGCTCGAGGTGACCTCGCCGGCTGGCGGACCGACCGTGGTCTCGGCGTTCCTCCCCGTGGGACATGCATGAGGATCGTCGTCGCGGACGACTCCCTGCTGCTGCGGGAGGGACTCCAGCTGCTGCTCGTCGAGGCCGGCCACGAGGTCGTGGCGGCCGTCGGCGACGGTCCGTCGTACGTCGAGGCGACGCTGGAGCACCGTCCGGACGTCGGGGTGGTCGACGTCCGGATGCCGCCCAGCCACACCGACGAGGGGCTCCGTGCGGCGGTCGACGTACGCCGGGCCTGGCCGGGCGCGCGGATCATGGTCCTGTCTCAGTACGTCGAGGTGTCCTACGCCGACGACCTGCTCGCGTCGGGCGACGGCGGGGTCGGCTACCTGCTCAAGGACCGGGTCAGCGACCTCGACGACTTCCTCGCCGCCCTGGCCACGGTCGCCGACGGCGGCACCGTGCTCGACCCGCAGGTCGTGGCCCAGCTGATGAACCGGCGCCGTGACCCGCTCGAGGGGCTCACGCCGCGCGAGCGGGAGGTGCTCGGGCTGATGGCCGAGGGCCGCTCCAACGCGTCGATCGCCGAGGGCCTGGTCGTCACCGAGGGTGCGGTCGAGAAGCACACCCAGCGGATCTTCGCGAAGCTCGGCCTGCTGCCCGACGACGGCCAGCACCGGAGGGTGCTGGCCGTCGTGCGGTTCCTGCAGGCGGGCTGACCGGGCGGAATCGGATCCGGGCGGAATCGGGTCCGGGCGGAATCGGGTCCGGGCGGAAATGCGACGAGCCCGCGACCGGGGTCGCGGGCTCGTCGGTTCAGATCTCTTCAGTCGAGCTGTGTCACTTCACCGTGTCGGGGTTGCCGTCGGCACCCGGCTTGGCGCTGCTCGGCTTGAGGGCCGACGTACCGAGGTGCCCGGTCGCGACGGTCTGGATCGTCAGGGTGTTGCCACGAGCGCCACCGGCCGCGCCGTTGCGGGCGCAGAGGCGGATCGTGTGGTTACCAGGGGTGATCGCCTGGACCCAGTTGACCGTGACGGCGTCCTCACCGGTGCCCGGGCTCGTGAAGATCCGGCTGTTGAAGGCGGGGGTCGTCACGTCCGTGCAGTCGACGTCCACCGCGGCCCACGAGCTGGCGGCGCTGTTGCCGGAGATGGTCGAGGTGCCGGTGACCTGGATGAAGCCCACGCCGGCGGGGATCGTGATCGGCGTGGCCGCGACGATCTCCGTCGAGACGGAGCCCGCGGGAAGGGCCACGCTCGAGGGGTTGGCCGTGAAGGCCACCCGGTCGAGGTACGTCGCGGAGGGCAGGTTGTTCAGGTTCGTCGCGTTCCCGGCGTTTGCCGCAGACGCGACCGAGAGGCTGGAGGCCTTCTTGTTGACGACCTTGGTGGCGATCTTCTTGACGGTCTTCTTGGTCAGGCCGGCCGCCTCGGCGGTGCCGAACGAGCCGAGGACCAGCGCTACGACAGCGACGATGACCAGGAGCGGTAGTGACGAGGTGCGCTTCTTCATTTGATTCCCTTCGATTGTCCCCGGAGCGAAGGATCGAGCGGCAGGTCCGTCAGGGACGTACGGACATGCTTTCCCCGTTGCTGGCGCCACCCGGTGACGCCTCGCCCATCGTTCCTGCTGCCCGCACCATTCGCCTGACCAGTTCGGACTAGGCCGGTATCACCCAATTGGGGGATGGACTGCTGGTCGCTCAACTGTCCCCGGGGTAGCGGACGCCGACCAGGGCCCGCACCCGATCCATCTGCCGCATGATCGTGAGGGTCTGGTCGTGCGGCACCAGCGGGCTCTCGAGCAGCCCCTCGGTCAGGCAGCGCTGGAACTCCATCGCCTCGTTGCCGTAGCCGCGACCGACCACCGGCTCGTCGCCCTCGATGCGCAGCGGGTCGAGTCGCTCCGTCGCGTCGTTCGTCCCGCCGACCGCTGTCGCGGTGAACGTCGCACGGGTGGGGTGGTGGAAGTCCTCGAGCACCAGCCGGCCGAGATCCGTGGCGATCTCGGCCCGGCGGGAGGACCACGAGGTCATCGACGCCACCATGGTCGCGAGCGCGCCGCCGGGGTAGCGCCCGGCCATCGCGATGTCGAGGTCGATGCCGGAGTCCGACAGCACGGCGGTGGCCGTCAGCTCCTGCGCCTCGCCGAGCAGGAGGTGCGCGAACGTCAGCGGGTAGATGCCCATGTCCAGCAGGGCGCCGGCACCGAGCGCGGGGTCGAGCAGCCGGTCATCGGGCTCGGTGTCCACGACGAAGCCGAGCTCGGCGTGCAGGTGGTGCGGTGTCCCGAACTCGCCGTCTCGGAGGCGGCGCTGCAGGGCCAGGACCACCGGATGGCAGCCGGTCCACATCGCCTCCATCAGCAGCCGATCGTGACGCCGGGCCAGTGCGAACAGCTCCTGGGCGTCGGCGGCGCGCAAGGTGATCGGCTTCTCGCAGAGCACGTGCTTGCCGGCCTCGAGGGCGGCGGTGACGTGCTCGACGTGCAGCGCGTGCGGCGAGGCGACGTACACCGCGTCGACGGAGTCGTCGGCCAGCAGCTCGTCGTACGAGCCGTACGCCCTCGCGAACCCGAACTCACGCGCGAACGCCTCGGCCCTCGTCTGCGAGCGCGAGCCGACCGCGGTCAGCTCGGCGTCCGGCACGAGCCGGAGGTCCCCGGCGAAGGAGTGGGCGATGCGTCCGGGCCCGAGAACCGCCCACCGAGTGACCATGGACGCACGGTAGTCCGCGTCGAGCGAGCTTCCGGCACGCCGATGCGCTGAATGACATCGGTGTGATTCGTCGCCTACCATGACGGCATGGACGCGGCGAACGTCGGACGCACCGACGCGGGGCAGGTGCAGGAGTCTGCCCTCAGTGACCGCGACCGCGAGATCCTCGAGTTCGAGCGGCACTGGTGGAAGTACGCCGGCGCCAAGGAGACCGCGGTCCGCGAGAAGTTCGACATGTCCTCGACGCGCTACTACCAGGTCCTCAACGCGCTCATCGACCGGCCGGAGGCCCTCGAGGCCGACCCGCTGCTGGTCCGCCGGCTGCGCAGGCTGCGTGCCGCCCGCCAGCGGCAGCGCTCCGCCCGCCGGCTCGGCTTCGAGGTCTGACAGGTGAGTGCCCGGCGCACGCGCGACGAGCGCGGCGTGGTCTTCCCCTCGCCGGTGGTGATCCTCAGCGTGGTCGCGGTCGCCATGGCGGGCATCGCGTTCGTGGCCACCCGCGACAGTGCTCCGGACGAGAAGGAGATCACCACGATCTCCCAGCCCGACGCGTCGACGACGCCCACCGCGGAGCCGACGGCCACCAAGCCGCCCAAGCCGCAGAAGCCGCAGGTCGACCGCTCCAAGGTCTACGTCGTGGTCTTCAACAACTCCAACGTGCAGGGCCTCGCCGGCAAGGTCGCCGCGCAGGCCAGCCAGATCGGCTGGCAGGTGGTCGGCTCCGACAACTGGTACGGCACCATCCCGGCGTCCACCGTCTACTACCCGCAGCGACTCGAGAAGGAGGGCAAGCTGCTCGCCCTCGACCTCGGCATCCAGCGCACCGCGCCGGCCGTGGACCCGATGCGGCTCGACCGGCTCACGGTCATCCTCACCGGCCCGCTCGACTGACGCCGGACGGCCCTATCGACGCACGGCGACACGCGTGTGGTGGGCTTCGGGCATGGAGTTCACCGCGGAGGTGGGCGAGCAGCGGTACGCCGCCCTGGTCCGCGCCGCCGCCGAGACCGTCGTCGGGCTGGACTTCGACGGCACGCTCGCGCCGATCGTGGAGGACCCGTCGCAGGCCCGGATCCACCCTGACGCCGGCCAGGTCCTCGTCGACCTGGCCGAGCAGGTGCTCGCGGTGGCGGTGGTCACCGGCCGCCCGGCGCGCCAGGCGCTCGATCTCGGTGGGCTGGACTGGGTCGGCAACGCGATCGGCGACGCCGGCAAGGAGCTCTACCTCTTCGGCCAGTACGGCAACGAGCGCTGGACCTCCACCAACCGCCGGGTGATCTCGCCCCGGCCACCGTCGGGGCTGGCGTCGTTCACGGCCGAGGTGCCCCGGCTTCTGCGCCGGTACGGCGCCGAGGACGCCCACATCGAGGAGAAGGGCCTGGCGGTGGCGGTGCACACCCGCCGGCTGGCCGACCCCGAGCGCATCTTCGACGCCCTGCTGCCGGCGCTCGAGGAGCTGGCCGACCGCTACGACCTCATCGTGGAGCCCGGCAAGCAGGTGATCGAGGTGCGCTCACCCGGCATGCACAAGGGCCTCGTGGTCGAGCGGCTCGTCGAGGAGCTGGGCGCCGGCGGGTTCGTCTTCGTCGGGGACGACCTCGGCGACGTGGAGGCGTTCGAGGCGGTGGCGGCCCTGGCCGACCGCGGCCTGCCCACGCTCCTGGTCTGCTCGGCCTCCGACGAGGAGAGCAGCCTGGTCCGGCTCTCCGACGTACTCGTCCACGGCCCCGAGGGCGTCCTCGAGCTGCTCCGCCAGCTCACCCTCGACGCCGCCGCCCTTCGGGCTTGATACCCCCGCGGGCCTGACCGGGGTAGTCACGGTCGGAATGGCCCCAGGTCTGTCCCTCGAAGGGCCAGATCGTCCGTGACTATCCCTCCGTGTTCGCCCACAACGAACGCAGGAACAGGGGCACCCGATCGGAAGTTGAGTGGACATGACTCAAGCCTCGCTCCCGGTGCTGTTCCTGTCCGACCTGGTGATCCTGCCCGGCATGGTCGTGCCGATCCCGCTCGACGAGGCCGCGCAAGCGGCCGTGGACGCCGCGCGGTCCAGCTCCGACGGGGAGCTCCTGCTCGCTCCGCGCCTCGAGGACCGCTATGCGTCGTACGGCGTGGTGGCGAGCGTCGAGCGCGTCGGCCGGATGATGGGCGGCGGGGCGGGTGCGGTGCTCCGGGCCGGACGCCGGGCGCGCATCGGCAGCGGCGTCACCGGACCCGGTGCCGCGCTGTGGGTCGAGGTCGAGCCCGTCGAGGAGAGCGTGAGCGACCACGCCCGCGAGCTCGCCGAAGAGTACAAGCGGCTGGTCGTGGCGGTGCTGCAGCGCCGGGAGGCGTGGCAGATCATCGACCAGGTCCACCAGATGAGCGACCCCAGCCTGATCGCGGACGCGGCCGGCTGGGCGCCGTACCTCACCGACGAGCAGAAGCGCGAGCTCCTCGAGGAGCCCGACGTCGAGAAGCGGCTCGAGACCCTGATCGTCTGGACCCGCGACCACCTGGCCGAGGCGGAGATCTCGGACAAGATCAGCGAGGACGTCCGCGAGGGGATGGAGAAGTCCCAGCGCGAGTTCCTCCTGCGCCAGCAGCTCGCCGCGATCCGCAAGGAGCTGGGTGAGGGCGAGCCCGAGGGCGCCGACGACTACCGCGCCCGGGTCGAGGCCGCGGAGCTGCCGGACGACGTACGCGCGGCCGCGCTCAAGGAGGTCGACAAGCTCGAGCGCTCGAGCGAGCAGAACCCCGAGGCGGCCTGGATCCGCACCTGGCTCGACACCGTGCTCGAGCTGCCGTGGGGCACCACCACCGACGACAGCAACGACGTCACCCGGGCCCGCGAGGTCCTGGACGCCGACCACCACGGCCTCGACGAGGTCAAGGAGCGGATCGTCGAGTACCTCGCTGTCCGCTCCCGCCGCGCCGAGCGCGGCCTCCAGGTCATCGGCGGCCGGGGCTCCGGCGCGGTGATCCTGATGGCCGGCCCTCCCGGCGTCGGCAAGACCTCGCTGGGTGAGTCCGTGGCCCGCGCGACGGGCCGCAAGTTCGTGCGCGTCGCCCTGGGCGGCATCCGCGACGAGGCCGAGATCCGTGGCCACCGGCGCACGTACGTCGGCGCACTGCCCGGCCGGATCGTGCGCGCGATCAAGGAGGCCGGCTCGATGAACCCGGTCGTGCTGCTCGACGAGGTGGACAAGATCGGCGCCGACTACCGCGGCGACCCCGCGGCGGCCCTGCTCGAGGTCCTCGACCCCGCGCAGAACCACACGTTCCGCGACCACTACCTCGAGCTCGACCTCGACCTGTCCGACGTGCTGTTCATCGCCACGGCCAACGTGGTCGAGCAGATCCCGTCGGCGCTGCTGGACCGCATGGAGCTGGTCACCCTCGACGGCTACACCGAGGACGACAAGGTCGCCATCGCCCGCGACTTCCTGCTGCCCCGGCAGCTGGAGCGCGCCGCACTGACCGCCGACGAGGTCTCGATCTCAGACGCGGCGCTCCGCGAGCTGGCCGCCAACTACACGCGCGAGGCCGGCGTACGCCAGATGGAGCGGCTGCTCGCCAAGGCGTTGCGGAAGGCTGCGACCAAGCTGGCCGTCGGCGAGGTGAAGCGCGTCGACGTGGACGAGCCCGACCTCAAGGAGCTGCTCGGCCGGCCGCGGTTCACGCCCGAGTCCGCGGAGCGTACGGCGGTGCCCGGCGTGGCCACCGGCCTGGCCGTCACGGGCCTGGGTGGCGACGTCCTGTTCGTCGAGGCGTCGGCCCACGACGGCGACGCGGTGCTGACCCTGACCGGCCAGCTCGGCGACGTCATGAAGGAGTCCGCCCAGATCGCGCTGTCGTTCGTGAAGGCGCACGCCACCGAGCTCGGCATCGACCCTGCCTTCCTCGATCGCGCCATCCACGTGCACTTCCCCGCCGGAGCGATCCCCAAGGACGGCCCGTCCGCGGGCGTCACCCTGGTCACCGCGCTCACCTCGCTGGCCACCGGCCGGCCGGTGCGCTCGGAGGTCGGGATGACCGGTGAGGTCTCCCTGAACGGCCGGGTGCTCCCGATCGGCGGGGTGAAGCAGAAGCTGCTCGCTGCCCAGCGGGCCGGCCTCACCGAGGTGTTCCTGCCGCTGCGCAACGAGGGCGACCTGGACGACGTCCCGGCCGAGGTGCGCGAGGCGCTGACCGTGCACGTCGTGGGTGACGTCCTCGACGTCGTTCGCGGTGCGCTGACCCCAGTGGAGACGACGCGGTCGGAGGACGAGGCCACCGCGGCCTGAGCTCGCTGGAAGACGTACACCGGTCCCGGTCCACATACCGGGACCGGTGTACGCATGTTGAGACGCGACGTCGTACAGTGGTGGTCATCATCCAGAGGGACTGAGGGAAACGGCCCGTCGAAGTCCCGGCAACCGCCGCGTCAGCAACATCGACGCGGACCTGGTGCCAATTCCGTCCGGAGCGTTCGACGCCCGGAAAGATGAGGAGACCACATGAGTACTGCCGTCGCCGAGAAGAAGAAGGCCCTGCGCGAGGGCGCCTTCGGCCACGCCAAGGCCCTGTCCTGTCGCGAGTGCGGCCACCACGTCGAGCTGGGCCCGTTCTACGCCTGCCCCGAATGCTTCGGGCCGCTCGAGATCGCCTACGAGTTCCCGCAGGTGACGCGCGAGGAGATCGAGGCCGGCCCCCGCAACATCTGGCGCTACAAGGCGCTGCTGCCGGTGCCGCCCGACATCGAGCAGAGCCCCAACACCGAGCCGGGGTTCACCCGGCTGCTCAAGGCGCACAACCTGGGCCGCGAGCTCGGCATCGACAACCTGTGGGTGAAGGACGACTCGACCAACCCCACCAACTCGTTCAAGGACCGCGTCGTCGCCTGCGCGCTCAGCGCCGCCCGTGAGCTGGACGCCAAGGTCTTCGCCTGCCCCAGCACCGGCAACCTCGCCAACGCCGTCGCGGCGGCCGGCGCCCGCGCCGGGATCAAGACGGTCGTCTTCATCCCGAGCAACCTCGAGCAGCCCAAGCAGGTCAACTCGGCGATCTTCACCGAGCAGCTCGTCGCCGTGAACGGCAACTACGACGACGTCAACAAGCTCGCGCAGGAGATCGCCGGCGAGGAGGAGGGCTGGGCGTTCGTCAACGTCAACGTCCGCCCCTACTACGCCGAGGGCTCCAAGACGCTCGGCTACGAGATCGCCGAGCAGCTCGGCTGGCGGCTGCCCGACCAGGTCGTGATCCCGGTCGCGTCCGGCTCCCAGCTCACCAAGGTGCACAAGGCGTTCCAGGAGCTGGTCAAGCTCGGGCTGGTCGACGACAAGCCCTACAAGGTCTTCGGCGCGCAGGCGACCGGCTGCTCGCCGGTCTCGGTCGCCTACAAGGCGGGAGTCGACGCCATCCGCCCGGTCAAGCCCGACACCATCGCCAAGAGCCTGGCCATCGGCAACCCGGCCGACGGCATCTACGTCCTCGACATCTGCCGCCAGACCGGCGGTGCCGTCGAGGACATCACCGACGACGAGGTCCGCGACGGCATCGTGCTGCTGGCCCGCACCGAGGGGATCTTCACCGAGACGGCCGGCGGCACGACGGTCGGAGTGCTGAAGAAGCTCGTCGACACCGGCCAGCTCGACACCAGCCTCGAGACCGTCGTCATCAACACCGGCCACGGCCTCAAGACGCTGGACGCGGTGTCCGGCGTCGTCGGCCCGGCCGCCACCATCGAGCCGACGTACGCCGCGTTCACCGCGGCCGGCATCGCCTGACCTTCGAGGAGAGAGCCCACAGTGACCGCCCACGTCCGCATCCCCACGATCCTGCGCACCTACACCGACGGCGAGTCGGAGGTGAGCGCGGCCGGCGCGACGCTCTCGGAGGTCCTCGACGACCTCGACGCCAACTACGCGGGCATCAAGGGCCGGATCCTCGACGACAACGGCGAGCTGCGCCGGTTCGTCAACGTCTACGTCGGCAACGACGACGTGCGCTTCCTCGACAACCTCGCGACGCCGACCCCGGACGGGGCGCAGATCTCGGTGATCCCGGCGGTCGCCGGCGGCTGATCTCTACTCCGCGAGCTTCGGCCCGGCACCCACGACGGACGCTCGCTCCGCTTCGCGGGCTTCGCAGTCCATCGTGGCCGCCGGGCCGATCGCGGGGCGCTCGCTGCGCTCGCAAGACCGGGTCGCTTCGCTCCCTCCCTGCTTGCGACGGGGGCGCTCACTTCTCGGGTCTGGCTCACGAGTCGCTCGCGGTTGGCCGTTCGTTCACTCTCACCTGTCAGAACTGGCGCGTGCGACGTACCGCCATCACCAGCGCGGCCTCGGTGGCCACCGTCGCCGGCGGACTGATCGGCGGCCGGCTGCTGCTGCGCCGCCAGGCCGCGGTCGCCAGGCGGCTGATCGGCAAACCCCTGGGTGAGGACGCGCTGCCGGCGGACAAGAGGTACAAGAAGAAGTACGGCGGCACGATCGACCTGCTGCTCGTGGGCGACTCGATCGCGGCGGGGCTCGGAGCCGAGCTCCCGAAGGAGACCCTCGGCGCCCGGCTGGCCACCCGGCTGGCGAAGGCCTCCCGTCGGAGCGTGCGGCTCCGGACCGTCGCCCGGGTCGGCTCGGAGTCGTCGATGCTGGCCGACCAGCTGGCCGGCCTGCCCGCGACGTACCGGCCCGACGTCGCGGTGGTCATCGTCGGCGGCAACGACGTCACCCACCGGGTCCCGGTCCAGGAGTCGGTGCGCCACCTCGAGGACGCGATCGCGGACCTCCGGGGCCGCGGCGCCCGGGTCGTGGTCGGCAGCTGCCCCGACCTCGGGGCCCTGCGCCCGGTGCCGCAGCCGCTGCGCGCGCTCGGTTCGCGCGCCTCCCGGCAGCTGGCCCAGGCCCAGGAGGTGGCTGCCGTCGCTGCCGGCGCCCACGCGGTGTCGCTGGCGCACGTCGTCGGGCCGTTCTTCATCACCAACCCCGACGAGATGTTCAGCCTCGACCGCTTCCACCCGAGCGCGGCCGGCTACAAGCGCACGGCGGAGGCGCTGCTGCCCTCGGTGCTCGTCGCACTCGGCCTGGGGGACGACCTGCCGTTCGGCCACCTGCCTCCCGAGCCGGTCGCCGGGTCTCGCGATTCCGCCACGGGAGCCCCGGGCCCGACTTGATACTGGTCGAGCCCCGGCCGGCGGAGGACCAGATGACGACCAAGCGGACCAGGCTGCGCGACTCGCGCAGCTGGCGGTTCGACCTCGGCCTGTGCGTACTGGGTCTCGTCCTGTTCGCGGGTTCGCTGCCGGCCGCGGTCGACGGCGGCTGGCGGGTCGGTCTGGCCACGCTGCTCGGCGTCCCGCTCGTCGTCCTCGTCGCGCGCTTCCCGATGGTCGTCGACAACGAGGACGGCGGCATCGAGATCGGCTTCGACTCGATCGTCCTGGTCTACCTCCTCTGCACGTTCGACGCCCTGCCCGCGCTCGCCGTCTGGGGGCTCGGCGTGCTGGCCACCCAGCTCACGTCGGGCAAGAGGGCGGTGGCCATCGTCTTCAACATCGGCGTCGGCCTCATCGCCGGCGCGACGGCGGCGGCCGCGCTGCACCTGGTGCGGGGCTCCGAGACGGGTACGCCGCGCGAGCTGCTGGCCGTGGTCACGGCCGCCGCGGCGTACTTCTTCGTCGACTACGTGCTCTCGGCGATCTCGATTGCGATCGACTCCCACACGCCGGTCCGACGCCACCTCGTCCAGGCCGGCACCTGGGTCGCGGTCGCCTGCTTCGTCCCCTTCGACCTGCTCGGCTACCTCGCCGCGGTCGTGCTGCGGAGCAACCCGGCGTGGACACTGGTCCTCCTCGTCGTCCCGCTCGTGACGCTGCTCATCAACACGCGCGCGATCGTGCACGGCCGGGAGAACGCCCGCCGGCTCAGCGTCCTGTTCGAGGCCGCGGTGCGGGTCCAGGCCCTGCACGAGCCCGAGCTCGTGATCGAGGCCCTGCTGGTGGACGCCCGCCGGCTGATCCGGCTCCGCGACGTGGACGTGCGCAGCTCGCCGCCCACGGAGGACGAGATCGGCGCGCAGGTACGCCGGGGCAAGGACGCGCTCTGGGTCGTCGCCACGTCGCGGGACCGCGCCCGGTCGACGGTCGGCGCCGACCAGCACGCGCTGGACGCCCTCGCCGTCATCTGCTCCGAGGCGTTCGCCCGTCTGCAGCTGACCGACGAGATGGTCCACTACGCGCGGCACGACCCCCTGACCGACCTGCCCAACCGCGGCATCCTGCTCGACCGCGCAGCGCAGGCCCTGCACCGTGCCCGTCGGCAGGGCGGGATGGTGGCGCTGCTCTTCGTCGACCTCGATGGCTTCAAGCCGGTCAACGACCGCTTCGGTCACGCGGCCGGTGATGCCGTGCTGGTCGACGTCGCGCGGAGGCTGCTGGACAACACGCGTGACGTCGACACCGTGGCTCGGCTGGGGGGCGACGAGTTCGCGGTCCTGCTCGAGGACGTGACCGTCGACGGGGTCGTCGAGATCAGCGACCGCGTCCTCGGCTCGATCGGTGCCGGGGTCGACGTGGCGGGCCACCGGGTCACCCTCGCGGCCTCGATCGGCATCGCCTACGGCGACGGCAGCGAGTCCGGTGAGGCGCTGCTGCGGCACGCGGACCTGGCCATGTACGAGGCCAAGGGCCGGGGCAAGGCGCAGTACGTCGCGTACGAACCCGAGATCGGCCGGGCCCGGATGCGCAGGCTCGAGCTCGTCGACGAGCTGCGCGTCGCCATCGCCCGTCGCGAGCTGCGGGTCGTCTACCAGCCGGTCGTCGTCACCGACAGCCGCCGGATCGCCGGCGTCGAGGCCCTGGTGCGCTGGCAGCTCGACGGTGCGGAGGTCCCCACCGACGTCTTCGTCAGACTGGCCGAGGAGACCGACCAGGTCGGCGCCCTCGGAGAGCTGGTGCTCGACACCGTGGCCCAGGACGCCGCCTCGCTGCAGCAGGCCGCGGGCGGGCCCATCTCGATCAGCGTGAACGTGTCGGCCCGTCAGGTGCAGGAGCCGTCGTTCGTCAAGAGCGTTGAGCGCGCCGTCCGGTCCATGGGGCGCACCGGTCTGGTGCTCGAGATCACCGAGCGGCAGGAGATCACCGACGGCCCGGCACGTGAGGCCATGCGGGTCCTCGCCGGCATGGGCGTGCGGTTCGCGGTCGACGACTTCGGAGTCGGCTTCTCCTCGATCAGCTACCTGCGCGACCTCCCGGTGCATGTCGTCAAGACCGACGCCGCGCTGGCCCAGAAGATCGACAGCGACGAACGCTCCCGCGCCGTCCTCCGGGCGGTCACGGTGATGGCGGAGGCCCTCGGCCTCGACGTCGTCGTGGAGGGCATCGAGCGCGACGGTCAGCTGGCCGTGGTCCGCGACCTCGTGGGGGCGCCGTTCGTGCAGGGCTACCTCCTGCACCGGCCGATGCCGATCGCGGACCTGCTCACCGTCGTACGCGTGAACCGGCGTCTCGAGCAGACGCCGGGCAAGGACAAGTGGCTGGACCTCGCGCTCTGACCCGGCGCTAACCGCCGACGGCGGAGCCGAGCGGAATCTCGCGGTGCACCGTGTACGGCGGCTCGTCCGGCCCGAGGTCGGAGGGAATGAGCAGCGAGATGGACGTCTGCCGCCAGGACCGGCTCTCATAGGCGTCGAGCGCGGCCAGCAACCGCTCGAGGTGTGCCTCGGTCGTCGCGTCGTTGACGGTGCCGAGCCGCACGTCGGTCCGGTAGCCGCGCCGGTCGACGAACAGGTGCAGCCCCTGCGCCACCCGGCGCACGTTGCGCGAGATCAGTTCCAGCTGGTCCACGTCGCCACGCATCCGAACCCACACCGCGTCATCGCCCTCGGGCTCGAGCGCGACGCCGCCCTGCACGTGCAGCCGCAGCGGCGGCCAGTCGGACGCCTGGTGCTCGATCGCGTTGACGAGCCGAGCGGCGTCGGTCAGGGCGAGATTGCCGAACCGGGCGATCGGCAGGTTGATCAGGGCCGGGTGCAACAGATCCAGCGGCGGCCCTGCGGGCGGTGCGGGCGGGGTCTCCTGGCCCCGGCGGCGACCGAAGCGCTTCCCCGATGGCGCGGCGTGGCGGCCGGGCTGGGCCGGAGGGGTGGTCGGCGGTGGCTCCGGCTCCGTGCGCACGCCGGCGGCCAGCAGCGCGACCTGCCCGATGACGTCACGCGGCAGCACCAGGGCGGCGAAGAGGCGCACGAGGCATTGTCTACCGGATCGCCGGGTCAGGTGCGGAGCAGCTCGCTGCGTCGCTCCTCGAGGTGGGCGCGCTCGGCCTCGTTGGCGCAGCGGTCGATCGCCACGTCGTACGCCACCAGGGCCTCGTCGGCCCGTCCGGCCCTGGTCAGCAGCTCCGCGCGCGCCGCCGGCAGCCGGTGGCCCGGCAGCTCCTCCTCGCTGAGCCCGGTCAGCGCGGCCAGCCCGGCCAGCGGGCCATCGGCCTCGCCGACCGCCACCGCACGGTTGAGCCGGACCACAGGGGAGTCGACCAGGCCGAGCAGCTCGTCGTAGCGCGTCACGATCCGCGACCAGTCGGTGTCCTGCGCGGTGGGGGCGATCGCGTGCTCGGCGGCCACCAGGGCCTGCAGCAGGTACGGCGCAGGGGCGGCATGCGCCATCGGCGTGAGCAGCTCGACCGCCTCGGTGATCTCGGCGCCGACCCAGAGGCGACGGTCCTGGTCGGGCAGCAGCACCAGCCGGCCGTCGTGGACGCGCGCGCCGCGGCGTGAGTGCTGGAGCAGCATCAGGGCCAGCAGCGCGTCCACCTCCGCGTCCGGCGCGGGCAGCAGGTCGCGCAGGACCCGGACCAACCGGATCGCCTCCCCGGCGACGTCGGCGCGGAGCACGTCCGACCCCGAGCCGGGTGCGTAGCCGGCGGTGAACGCGAGGTAGGCAACGTCCGACACGACCCTGACCCGGTCGGCGAGCTCGGTCCCGACGGGTACGGCGAACGACTCGCCCGCGAGCCGCTTGCGGGCCCGGGTGAGGCGCGCCGCCATCGTCGAGGTCCGGACCAGGAACAGCCGGGCCAGGTCCTCGGTCGAGACGCCGAGCACCAGCCTGAGGGTCAGCGCCGCGGCGGCCTCGGCCGGCAGCCCCGGGTGCGCGCAGAGCAGCACCAGCCGGAGCCGCTCGTCGGCGACGCCGCCGCGCTCACCCGGATCGACCATGGTGCGCTGGGCCTCCTCGGTGAGGTCCGCATCGACGGCCAGGAGCGGCAGCTTGCGGTTGGCCACCGCCTCGGCCCGCAGCCGGTCGGTGATCCGGCGCCGCGCCGCCACGAGCAGCCAGGCACCGGGGTTGGTGGGGACCCCGTCGGCCGGCCAGGTGCGGGCCGCCGCCTCGAAAGCGTCCGCCAGGCCGTCCTCGGCCAGGTCGAGGCGGCGGTAGCGCGCGACGAGCAGGGCCAGCAGCCGGCCCCACTCGTCGCGATGGACCTCCTCGAGCTCGGTCAGACCGAGACCTCGAGCGTCGGGCGGACCTCGATCGTGTACTCCCGCGGCAGCAGGGCCGCGAGCTCGACCGCGGCGTCCAGGTCAGCAACGTCGATCAGGTAGAAGCCGCCGAGCTGTTCGACCGTCTCCGCGAACGGCCCGTCCGTCACCATCCGGTCCGCGCCTGGCGCGAGCCTGCGTGCGGCCCCCGGCCGGTCGAGGGCGTCGCCCGCGACGATCGCCCCACGTGCGCGCACCGCCTCCGAGAAGGCCCGGAAGTCGGTGTACACGCGTTCCCTGAGGGTGTCGTCCGCGTCCTCCCACTTGTCGAAGTGGTCCGCCTCCGCCATCAGGACCAGGAACCTCACGAGGCCGAGCCGCCCGCCGCCGCCCGGATCTCGATGGCGCCCTCGCCCCGGCCGAGGATCTTGCAGACATCGACCAGGTCGTCGAAGTCGTCGCTCTGGACGATGTAGAAGCCGGTCAGCTGCTCGACGGTCTCCGCGTAGGGGCCCTCGGTGATGGTGTGGCTTCCGTCGGCGTCGGTGCGCAGCACCTTGGCCTCGCGGGAGTGGGCCAGCTCGCTGCCGCCGGTCACCTTGTGGCCCCGCTCCTCGAGCGCCTTGGCGAACTCGCCGTGGATGGCGTACATGGCTTCCTTGTCCGCCTGGGGCGTGTTCTCCCACTGGGACTCGTCACCGGGGAGCAGGACGACGTACTCGGTCATGGTGGTTCCTCTCGACGATGGGTCACTCTGTCACCGGGATGACGGCCCAGCGAGGCCCGAATCGACAGCACCCGTCAGGAATCTCCGGGGACCGGTCGGATCTGCAGCGTCGTGTGGGCAGGCAGCATCTGCCGGGCCGCCTCCGTCAGGTCGTCCAGGTCGTCGCACTCGACGATGTAGAAGCCGCTGATCTGCTCGACGGTCTCGGCGTACGGCCCGTCCGTGACGAGGGTCTGGCCGGCGCGGTCGCGGGTCAGCCACCGGGTCTTCCGGCTGTGCGTGAGCTCCGCGCCGCCGACGACCTTGCCCCCGCGCTCGGCGAGCAGGGCCAGGAACCGCCCGTCCGCGTCATAGGTCTGCTGCTTCTCGTCCGCGCTGAGCGTCTCCCACTGGTCCTCGTCGCCGTCGACGACGAACACGACGTACCTGTCCATGTCACTCCTCATGTCTGGTTCGAGCCTGTCACGAGGACGACGGGCGCCTTCCGAAAGAATCGACAGATGCCACAGATTCTTCTCGTCACCTCGCGCGACCTGCCCCAGGGTGAGCCGGGCGGCGAGCTGATCACCGCAGCAATAGCGGCGCGCGGCATCGACTCTTCGTGGGTGGCGTGGGACGACCCGGGCGTGGACTGGTCAGCGGCCGGGGTGGTGGCGGTGCGGTCGACGTGGGACTACCACCGGCGTACGGCGGAGTTCCTGGCCTGGGCGCGCGAGGTCGAGTCGCAGACCCTGTTGCTCAACGGCTCAGACGTCTTCGCCTGGAACTCCGACAAGCGCTACCTCGTCGACCTCGAGCTCCCGCACGTCCCGACCGCACCCCTCGACCACGCGGACGGCCTCGCGGCGTTGATCGAGCGATGGGGCCCCGTCGTGGTGAAACCACGGGTCGGGGCGAGTGGGATCGGAGTCGTCGTGGCGTCCGGTCCGGACGACGCCGCCCGGCTGACGGGTGGGCCGTGGGTGGTCCAGCCGCTGGTCGAGACCGTGCGCACTGTGGGGGAGACGTCGGTCTTCGTCTTCGGTGGCCGCGCCTCCTCCCAGGTCGACAAGCGGCCCGGCGGTGACGAGGTGCGGGTGCACGAGGAGTACGGCGGCAGCTCGGTCGCCGTACCTCTCGACCCCGAGCGAGCCGCCCTCGCGGAGCGCGCGGTCGCCTGGGTGGGCGAGCGGTTCGGCCGCGCGCCGGCGTACGCGCGGATCGACGTGATGCGCTGGCAGGACGCGTGGGTGGTCAGCGAGCTGGAGCTGATCGAGCCGGGCCTGTACCTCGACGTCGACCCCGCGCCGGCGGCACCGTTCGCCGATCTGGTGGTGGGAGCGGTCCCATCTTGAGGGTTGACAGGGGGTGCCGTTGCCGCGACTCTGTGTGGGAACGCTCCCACGAGCGAATCCCGGACTCGGCCGGCGGGCCCGATCTCACCTCGACACAGGCAGGCCCGCCGGCCGCCACAAGAGAGTCGACATACTGACGCCATGACGCGGCAGCCGCGCACCCGGCCGACCTTGGAAGAGGTGGCCACAGTCGCCGGGGTCGGACGCGGTACGGCGTCCCGGGTCATCAATGGCAGCAGCAAGGTGTCCGAGAAGGCGCGCCTGGCGGTCGAAGGTGCCATCGCGGAGCTCGGCTACGTGCCGAACCGTGCGGCCCGCACCCTGGTCACCCA
The DNA here is from genome assembly GCA_963759065.1 of uncultured Actinomycetota bacterium. GTDB lineage: Bacteria > Actinomycetota > Actinomycetes > Propionibacteriales > Nocardioidaceae > Nocardioides. The sequence goes on from CAVWYA010000015.1 coordinate 600,730, forward strand.
GCGGACGGACGCAGTCGCGCTGGTCATCGCGGAGTCGGAGGAGCGCGTCTTCGGTGAGCCCTTCTTCGCCGGCGTCGTGCGCGGCGTCGGCACCGCGCTCAGCGATGCCCGGCTGCAGCTGGTGCTGCTCCTCGCCCACGCGGCCCAGCGCAACGGGCGGCTCGACGACTACCTCACTAGGCACCACGTCGACGGCGTCCTGCTGCTGTCTCTGCACGACGACGACGAGCTGCCGGAGCGGATCCGGGCCAGGGGCCTGCCCGTGGTGCTGGGCGGCCGCGCCACCGACCACCAGCGGGGTGCCTACGTCGACGTCGACAACGTGCTCGGCGCGCGACTCGCGGTCGACCATCTCGTGCACCGCGGCCGGACGCGGATCGGGGCCATCCTCGGCCCACCGGACATGGTGGTGGGCCGGACCCGCTTCGAGGGCTACCAGGCGGGCCTGGAAGCGGCCGGGATAGAGGCCGACGACGCTCTCGTCGCGCGCGGCGACTTCAGCCAGGACAGTGGCGAGTCCGCGATGCGCATCCTCCTGTCGCGACGGCCGGACCTCGACGCCGTCTTCTGCGCCAACGACCTGATGGCGGCGGGCGCGCTGCGCGTGCTCCGGGAGGCCGGAAGGGACGTGCCGAAGGACGTGTCGGTCGTGGGTTACGACGACGCACCCCTGGCGCAGTCGACGCATCCGCCGCTGACCACGGTCCACCAGTCCCCGGAGCAGATGGGCCGCGAGATGGTCGCGATGCTGATCGAGGCCATGGCCCACCCCGACGAGCCGCCCGAGCCCCGGCTGCTCGAGGCCCGGCTGGTGGTCCGCGAGAGCTCGTAGGCGCCCCGGTTCTCGCCGAGTGACCCGAAGTGGTTCCAGTTCCCTGTGGACAACGACCACTTGGGGTCACTCGACGGAAAACGGCAGGCATCATGTGCGCGTGCCTCGTCGCGATGTCCCTCTGGTGGTGACCGCGGTGGCGTACTCGCTGGCGCACCACCTCGGCTCTCTGCCGGACGGCCTGGGCGACGCGGGCCGGGGGACCCGCATCGCGGACTGGCTGGACCTCCTGGTGCCGTTCGTCGTCCTGCTGCCGGCGCTCGGGACGCTGCTCGCCGCGGGCGCATCGCGGGCGACGTACCTCTGGTTCGCGGTCGGGTCGTGGCTCTACGCCACCGGCCACGGCGTCCACCTGTCGGCGAACTCGATCGGCAACGCGGACCCCTCGCCGACGTCTCACCTGTGGGACGAGCAGATCGGTCACTGGACCTGGTACGCCGGCGTGGCCGTCGTCGCCGCGACGCTCGCCTCGACGCTGGTCGAGCGGCCGGTGCCGAGGAACGGGCTCGCCTGGCTGCTGGCGGTCGCGGTGGGCGTGACCTGGGGGACCAACGCCACCGGCGGTGAGTTCACCTGGGCCGGTGCCGCCCTCGCAGTGGTGGCCGCCGGTTGGGGGTGGCGGCACCGTCACGACGCAGGGGCGCTCATGGCCAGCGCCGGCGCGGCCGGGGTGGTCGCGACGGTGGTCTCTGCCATCGTCCGCTGAGGGCGAACCTTTCTTGCACTCGCAGGGGTCGAGTGCTAAACATGACGCTGGCACTCTCCTCACGAGAGTGACAACCACCTGAACTCTCCAAGCGTGAGGAATCACCCAGACATGGCGAAGTTGATTGCGTTCAACGAGGAGGCTCGACGGGGTCTGGAGCGGGGTATGAACACCCTGGCCGACGCCGTCAAGGTCACCCTCGGTCCCAAGGGCCGCAACGTCGTGCTCGAGAAGAAGTGGGGCGCTCCCACGATCACCAATGATGGCGTGAGCATCGCCAAGGAGATCGAGCTCGAGGACCCCTACGAGAAGATCGGCGCTGAGCTCGTCAAGGAGGTCGCGAAGAAGACCGACGACGTCGCCGGTGACGGGACCACCACCGCCACGGTGCTCGCCCAGGCCATGGTCCGCGAGGGGCTGCGCAACGTCGCCGCCGGCGCGAACCCGATGGGCCTCAAGCGCGGCATCGAGAAGGCCGTGGACGCCGTCGCCGAGCAGCTGCTCAGCATGGCGACCGAGATCGAGACCAAGGAGCAGATCGCCGCGACGGCGTCGATCTCCGCCGCCGACCCGACCGTCGGCGAGATCATCGCCGAGGCGATGGACAAGGTCGGCAAGGAAGGCGTCATCACGGTCGAGGAGTCGAACACGTTCGGCCTCGACCTCGAGCTCACCGAGGGCATGCGGTTCGACAAGGGCTACATCTCGGCCTACTTCGTGACCGACCCCGAGCGGATGGAGACGGTCCTCGAGGACCCCTACATCCTCGTGGCCAACCAGAAGGTCTCGAGCGTCAAGGACCTGCTCCCGCTGCTCGAGAAGATCATGCAGTCCGGCAAGCCGCTGCTGATCATCGCCGAGGACGTCGACGGCGAGGCGCTGTCGACCCTGGTCGTCAACAAGATCCGCGGCACCTTCAAGTCCGTCGCCGTCAAGGCCCCGGGCTTCGGTGACCGTCGCAAGGCCATGCTCCAGGACATCGCGATCCTGACCGGTGGCCAGGTCATCTCCGAGGAGGTCGGCCTCAAGCTCGAGAGCACCGGCGTCGAGCTGCTCGGCCAGGCCCGCAAGGTCGTCATCACCAAGGACGAGACCACCATCGTCGAGGGCGGCGGTGACGCCGACCAGATCGCCGGTCGCGTCAACCAGATCCGTGCCGAGATCGAGAAGTCGGACTCCGACTACGACCGCGAGAAGCTCCAGGAGCGCCTCGCCAAGCTGGCCGGCGGTGTGGCCGTCATCAAGGTCGGCGCGGCCACCGAGGTCGAGCTCAAGGAGCGCAAGCACCGCATCGAGGACGCCGTTCGCAACGCGAAGGCGGCTGTCGAGGAGGGCATCGTCGCCGGCGGCGGCGTGGCGCTCGTGCAGGCTGCCGACGTCGCGTTCGAGAAGCTGGACCTGACCGGAGACGAGGCAGTGGGCGCCAACATCGTCCGCTTCGCCACCGAGGCCCCGCTCAAGCAGATCGCGATCAACGCCGGCCTCGAGGGCGGCGTCGTGGCGGAGAAGGTGCGTGGCCTCACGGCCGGGCACGGTCTCAACGCGGCCACCGGCGAGTACGTCGACATGATCGCCGAGGGCATCATCGACCCGGCCAAGGTGACCCGCAGCGCGCTGCAGAACGCCGCCTCCATCGCGGCGCTCTTCCTCACCACCGAGGCGGTCGTCGCGGACAAGCCCGAGAAGGCTCCCGCCATGGGCGGCGACCCGTCCGGCGGCATGGGCGGCATGGACTTCTGAGTCCTCGCTCCTCGTAGCACCCAGCTCCACCAGTCGGCCCGCCCGGAGAGATCCGGGCGGGCCGGCTGGCATTTGCGTGGTGCCGCACCCGCGCCTGGCGGCCGACCACCCTGACCCGACCGGGAGGACCCGATCCGGCACGACGGGGCGTGTGTGAGGGTTGGAGCGTGGCCGAGGAGCACCCCGACGACGACGCCCGCGCGCGCTTCGAGGCGCTCGCGGCGGAGGTCGTCGAGCCCGTACGCCGCTTCCTCGCCCGGCGTACCGACGCGGACACGGCCGACGACGTACTGGCCGAGACGCTTCTGGTCTGCTGGCGCCGCCTCGACCAGGTGCCGGAGAACGCGCTGCCCTGGGTCTACGGCGTGGCCCGCAACTGCCTGGCCAACGAGCTGCGCGGTGACCGGAGGCAGGTCCGCCTGGCCGCCCGGATCACCGTCGTCGACCCACCGCACGAGGTCGAGCCCGAGCCGGACCCGACCGACCCCCGGGTGGCCGCGGTGCTCGCGGCGATGCGGCCGGAGGAGGCGGACCTGCTCCGCCTGTGGGCCTGGGAGCAGCTTGGCCCCGGCGAGATCGCGGAGGTCCTCGGCATCACGCCGAACGCCGTGAGCATCCGGCTGCACCGGGCGCGCGGGAAATTCATCGAGGAGCTGCGAAAGATCGACGACAGCGCCGGACATGAAGGGGTGAGAGAAGGGAGGGAACCATGAGCGACAGCGACTTCGACAGCCAGTTCGACGGGGAGTTCGACAAGGACGACGACCTGCGCGCGCTGCTGCGCGGCGGTGACCCCGCAGGCTCCCTCTCCCCGGCCGACCCGGCCGCTCTCGCGAGCCTCCTGGAGGACATCATGAGCGCTGATCTCGATGTGCGCCCCGAAGCGGACGAAGGCAGCCGGCTCACCGGCACCCACGGCCGCAACCGGCTCACCTGGCTGGTCGCCGCCGCGGCCGCCGCCGTGATCGCTGGCGTCGGCGGAGTGGCGATCTCGGGTCTCGGCAACGACGAGTCCACGCCCTCCGCCGACCGCCAGACCAACTCCCCGGGTGGCACCGAGCTCGGCGCCAAGGCTCCCGTGGCCGGCCTGACCACAACGCTCGGCGTCGCCGCCAAGCAGGACAGGTGCGCCGCGCCTACGCCCGAGATCCTGTCTCAATACCAAGTGGCCTTCCAGGGCACCGTCACCGCGATCGAGGGCGACACGGTCACCTTCGAGCCCAGCGAGGTGCTCAACGGCGAGGTCGGCGAGACGGTCGAGGTGACCGCCGCACAGCCGGTCTTCGACACCATGATCAACACCGTCCAGTTCCAGGTGGGCGGCGACTACCTGGTCGCGGCCTACGACGGACAGGTGTCGCAGTGCTACACAGGATCGGCGAGCGGCGCTCTCAGCTCGCCCTTCACGAAGGCGTTCGTCCACTGATCACTCAAGGAATCCTCCTCGCCGCTGGCGCCGGGTCCCGCATGGGCCGGCCCAAGGCACTGGTGCACGACGCGGACGGGGCGTCGTGGCTCCAGCACGCGGTGGAGGTCCTTCAAGACGGTGGATGCAACGGGGTGACGGTGGTGCTCGGCGCCGGGGCCGATGAGGCGGTTCGCCTCCTCGACGGCCTCGGTGTCGACGTCGTTGTCGCCCATGACTGGGACGAGGGCATGTCGGCCTCACTACGATCGGGTCTCGAGTCGCTCAAGGGCAGCGACGTCGAGGCCGCCGTGGTGAGCCTGGTCGACCTGCCCGACCTGACCGCGGCCGTGGTACGACGTGTGCTCTCTGAGCGCGAGGGAGACGAGGCCCTCGCCCGTGCGTCGTACCACGGTCGCCCCGGTCACCCGGTGGTGCTCGGCCGAGCCCACTGGCAGCCGATCGTGGACACCGCCCACGGCGACTCCGGTGCGCGCGACTACCTGGCCAACCATGACGCGGCTCTCGTCGAGTGCGGCGACCTCGCCAGCGGCGCCGACGTCGACACGAGGAGCTCGGCCGTCGGCTGACGCTTCCTTCACTACCTTCAGTGCGGGGTGAGCAGACCCTGCCCGGGCATCCGCGTCGGCTGGCAGTCGCATTCGTCCCCGCAGACCAGGTAGGGATGCGCGGCGTGGCCGCAGCGCACGCACGGCAGGTCGTGCGTCAGCGGACCTTCGTCGTCCTCGGACTCCTCGGACATGGGTGACAGCTCCCCTCTCTGGCCGCCGCCCTCACGGCGGCCCTCCCTGTGGGCCCCGGTTCCGCGTGAGGGGTCCTCGCAAACCCCATGGGGAGTCGAAAGGTAAGGAGTTGCTCCCGATGTAGGTGGGTGCCCTCGACGCCGTGGGTTGGGACACCCGGCGGCACAGGGCCACCGGACCCACACAAGGAGCAACCGAGATGACCCGTTTCGTCATCGAGCGCGAGCCTTAGCCCTTCGCGGCCCTTCGCGGCCCTTCGCGACCCTTCGGTCACGGCCCGGACACGGCCGGGTCACCGGACCATCACCTTTGCCGGTTTCCCATCGACGGCATCGATGAGTCGGCGCGACAGCGCGGACCGGGCAGCACGGTGACACCTGTGGAAGCAGGTGTGCCGACGGTCCGACGGCACACCTCCATGGACCCCTCGGAGGGGAATCCGGGCGGCCGGCTCCTGCTACGAGCCGGCCGTCCAACTCTCCGAGACGACTCACTAAGGAGACCCGCATGAGCAGTCAGCGCAGACGGCTCGCGGCCGTGACCGCGGCCGTCGCCCTCACCCTTGGCTTCGCCGGATGCGGCGGCAGCGACGGGGGCGGCGGCGGCGCCCCGAACAATCCGCAGGAGCGGACCGAGGCCACCCAGGGCGGCACGGTCTACTCGCTGGAGCAGGCGGTCACCCAGACCCTCGACCCGCAGCGCGTCTACTCGGGACGCGACATCTCCTACCTCGGCAACCTCGTCTACCGCAGCCTGGTCGTCTTCCCGACCGGCGCGACGGACACGACCGAGGGCTCCACCCCGATCCCCGACCTGGCCACGGACACGGGGCAGTCCAACGAGGACGCGACCGAGTGGTCGTTCACCGTCAAGGACGGGCCGAAGTGGCAGGACGGTCAGCCGATCACCTGTGAGGACTTCAAGTACGGCGTCTCGCGGACCTTCGCGACCGACGTGATCACCGGCGGACCGACGTACATCCTCGGCTACCTCGACGTCCCCGAGGACGCCGACGGAGCTCCCCTCTACAAGGGTCCCTACACCGGTGAGGGCCAGGCCGAGTTCGACAAGGCCGTGACCTGCGACGGCGCCACCATCACCTACCGGTTCAAGAAGCCGTGGCCGGACTTCCCGCTCGCCATCGCGGCGCTGCGCTCCTTCGACCCCTACCGGGCCGACCAGGACAAGGGCGACCGGTCGAAGTTCTCCGCGTTCGCCTCCGGGCCGTACGTGCTCGACGGTGAGTGGAACGAGGACACGGGCGGCACCTTCGTCCGCAACCCGGAGTGGGACGGCACCGAGGACACCAACCGCCAGGCCAACCCGGACTCGTTCGTGTTCCAGATCGGCATCGAGCCCGAGGTCATCGTCGACCGGCTGATCGCCAACGAGGGGGCCGACCAGAACGCCGTCACCTCGAGGAACGTGACCCCGGCGCAGTACCCGCAGATCACGGGTGACGTGGCCGAGCGTGCGGTGAACCTGCAGTCGCCGTTCAGCAACTACCTGGTGCCGAACTTCAACCGGATCACCAACATCAAGGTCCGCCAGGCCCTGGCGCTGGCGACCGACCGGGCGGCGTACGTCGGTGCGCTCGGCGGTGACAACGCGTCGTCGCCGTCCCTGTCGATCGTCAACCCGGCGACCCCGGGCTACGTGGCCAACCCGGCCTTCGGTGAGGCCGAGGGCGGGGACGTCGAGGGCGCCAAGGCGCTGCTCGAGGAGTCCGGCGAGACGCTGCCGTACCCGATCAAGTTCACCTACCCGATCGGGTCGGACGCCGGCGAGAGGGGGTTCGCGGCCCTGAAGGCGACCTACGACGAGGCCGGCTTCGACGTGACGCTGGACGGTCTCGACCCGTCGGGTCCGTACTACGACACCATCCAGAAGCCGGGCTCGGACAGCGACCTGATCTGGGGCGGCTGGGGTGCTGACTGGCCGTCGGTCTCGACGGTGATCCCGCCGTTGTTCGACAGCCGGATCAACATCAGCAAGGCGTCGAACGGCCAGGACTACGGCAACTACAACAGCGACGCGGTCAACGCGGCGATGGACGCGGCTTCGGCCGAGGTCGACCTCGACAAGGCCAACCAGATGTGGTCCGACGTGGACAACATGCTGGCCGAGGACGTCGCCTACATCCCGCTCGACGTCAGCCAGTTCTACTTCCTGCACGGCTCCAACATCGAGAACTACGTCAACTCGGTGTCCAGCAGCGGCTACCCCGACCTCGGAATCATCTCCGTGAAGGGTGGCGGCGCCTGATCGCTTCACCTCACCGCAACACCGGGTGCGGCCCTGCCTTTCGGGCAGGGCCGCACCCGGCCACTTCCCGGGCAACTCCGAGGGGGCTACTCGATGCGGACCTGTGACCCAACCGTGACTGCGTACACACCCGTCTGCGGGTGCCGAGGGCAAGACTGCTGCTGTGGCTGACGGGTCTCTGTTCGAGCGACCGCGTCTCCTCGCGCTCCACATCGGCGAGATCGCGTCGTTCGTCGCGCTCGTCGACCACGACGGCTTCACCAGCGCCGCCCGCGCCATGAACCTCTCCCAGGCGGCCTTCAGCGCCCGCATCCTCCGGCTCGAGCTGGCCCTGGGCGTGACGCTCGTCGACCGCTCCGTACGACGACTCACCCTGACCCGAGAGGGCCGGGCCTTCCAGCCGCTCGCTCGATCGCTCCTGGTGATGTTGGGTGCTGTGGCCGACTCCGTCGACGCTCATCGGGCTGGTGCTTGAGGGTTTGGGGTCTGGCGCCTGCGCTCGGCGCGTCGGGTCGGGGTGGGCCCGGGGGCGCCACCCCCGGGTCCCACCCCGCGCATCGCCCTCGCTTCGTCATCACTGTGGGTCCCTCGCAGGGCCACTGGGACGTCATACGGACGGTGCACCCGTCTGCTCGGTCCGTATGACGTCCCCACCAAGGGTCAGACACTCGGCTGTCGGGTTGCCGCAATCTCGCCACCGACATGTGCGCAGGCTGGGACGTCAGACGAAGCCTTCGAAGTGGCCCGGGTCGACCAGGGTCGAGATGGCGCGGCCGAACTCACACATCTCGTCGATGAAGTCGACGCCGTCGATCCGGTCGAGTGCTTCTGCGCTCAGGTGGCCGACGCCGAGCTGCTCGAGGCTGGCGGGGTGCGTCTCGCCGTCGTACCGGACGTAGCTGAAGAGGGGCTCGGCCAGCAGGCCGGCGCCACCGACCAGGTCGCCGAGCTCGCTGTCGATCCGGGGCCCGGCCCGGCACTCGCCCAGCACCCGGCACAGGACGTCGTTCTGGACGCCGGCGCTGTGGATCAACGCCTCCGGTACCTGGGTGGCGTAGCTCAGCAGGTTGAGGTCCTTCGCGCGCAGGTCGGCCTGGAGCCGCGCGGTGGTGCCGGTCCCGACGCTGACCAGCAGCAGCTCGTCGCGGCCGGTCGGCCAGCCCAGCTGGTACGCCGGCAGGGTGGCCATCAGGAAGAGCTGGAGCGCCGGGTTGTTGAGGGTGGTCACGGCACCGTCGCTGAACACGAACGTGTGGCCGCCGACGGCGACCTCCTCGGGCACGAAGAACGTCGGTGCCGCGGAGCTCGCGCGGACCAGCTGCCACAGCGGCAGGCCGAGGTTGGACCTCTCGCCCTGGTTGTACCGGCCCGTCGGGTTGCTGCTCACCGGCCACGGGGACCCGGTGGACGTGTTGCGGAGCCCGAGCAGCAGCAGGCAGTACAGGTCCGCCGAGCCGAGGGTGCGCGCCTCCCCGAACTCGCGGCGCAGGACGGTCTCGATCCCCGCCTCGTCGTACCTCGCCCGGACCAGGTCGAAGATGCCCGCGCGCGTGAAGATCGCGCGCATGTTCTCCCGGTAGAGGTCCTGGATCCGGCTCACGGGGAGGCCGATGGCCACGCCGCCGGCGATGATCGCGCCGGTGCTGGTGCCGCCGACGTAGTCGAACCAGTCGCCGAGGACCAGCTCGCGGTCCCCGGTCTCGTCGCGCAGGTGCTGCTCGATCCGGGCCAAGACCTCGAGGGCCACGACCCCGCGGACCCCGCCTCCGTCGATGCTCAAGAGCTTCCTCGGCACCGAGCAAACGTAAGTCCAACCGGCCGAAAAGTAGCCTTGCGACATGGAGACCGAGCTTCCGGCGTCGGCCGACGACGTCGCGGCCAGGCTCGGCGACACCGGCTACCTCTGCGACGACGCCTTGGCGACGGTCGCGTTCCTCGCGCTGCGGATGCAGCGGCCGCTCCTGCTCGAGGGCGAGCCCGGCACCGGCAAGACCGCGCTCGCGGAGGCGATCGCGGAGTCGCTCGACCTGCCGCTGGTCCGGCTCCAGTGCTACGAGGGGATCGACGCGACCCAGGCGCTCTACGACTGGGACTTCCCCCGCCAGATCCTCCACCTGCGCGCGCTCGAGGCGGCCGGTGGCGGGGCGGATGTCGAGGAGGCCGAGAAGAGCCTGTACGACGAGCGGTTCCTGCTCGCCCGGCCGGTGCTGGCGGCCCTGCAGCAGAGCCCGGCGGTGTTGCTCGTCGACGAGGTGGACCGGGCCGACGACGAGTTCGAGGCGTTCCTGCTCGAGGTGCTGTCGACCTATCAGGTGAGCATCCCCGAGCTCGGCACCGTCGCCGCTGCGACGCCGCCCGTCGTCGTGCTGACCTCCAACCGCACCCGCGAGCTGCACGACGCGCTCAAACGGCGCTGCCTCTACCACTGGATCGACCACCCCGGCCTCGAGCGCGAGGTGCAGATCGTCCGGACCCGTGCGCCCGAGGTGTCGGAGGACCTGGCCCGACAGGTGGTCGGGGTCGTCCAGCAGCTGCGGGGCGGCGCAGGGCTCCAGAAGCCGCCGGGCGTCGCCGAGACCCTCGACTGGGCCCGGGCGCTGCACCATCTCGGCACCGCGACACTGGACCTGGAGACAGCGGCCAAGACCCTGGGGGCCCTGGTCAAGTACCGCGAGGACTCGCAGCGGGTGCAGCAGGCGCTCGACCAGATGCTGCGCGCATGAGCGAGGCCGTCCGCGAGCTCCAGAGGGAGCCCGACGAGATCCTCCTCGGCTTCGCGCGGGCGCTGCGCGCGGCCGGCGTACCCGTCACCCAGGACCGGGCCCAGGGATTCCTGGCCGCGGTGGCGATGGTGGGTCTCGACGATGCCGCGGCGTCGTACGTCGCGGGCCGGGCGACGCTGTGCGCATCACCCGACGACCTGGCCCGCTACGACCAGGTGCACGAGGCCTACTTCAACGCGCGCGACGGGCTGCCGCGTCCGCGGCCGGCGGAGGAGGGCCTCCCGACGTTCTCCGGGCTGCCACTGGCCGAGAACGACGGGGACGCCACCGACGAGAGCGACGACCCGGTGGTGAGGGCGATGGCCAGCGACACCGAGGTGCTGCGGCACCGCGACGTGGCCACGTTGTCCGCGGCCGAGAAGGCCCGGCTGGCCGGGATGATCGCGAGCCTGCGCCCACGACCGCCACGACGGCGTACGCCACGGCACCAGCGGTGGCACCGCGGGACCGTCGACGCGCCACGCACCCTGCGCGCCTCGCTGCGGCACATGGGCGAGCCCGCGGACATCGCGTGGCGGCGGCGCGGGAACAAGCCGCGGCGCGTCGTCCTTCTTGTAGACGTGTCCGGGTCGATGAGCGGCTACGCCGACGCCCTGCTGCGGCTCGCCCACCGCTTCACCCAGGCCGCCGCCGCCAAGGGCGGCGTGGTCGAGACGTTCACGGTCGGCACCCGGCTGACCCACGTGACCCGGGCGCTGCACGGCAAGGACGCCGAGCGCGCGTTGATCGCAGCCGGCGAGACCGTGCCCGACTGGTCGGGCGGGACCCGGCTCGGCGAGACGCTCAAGATCTTCATGGACCGCTGGGGCCAGCGCGGGCTCGCGCGCGGTGCGGTGGTCGTCGTGTTCAGCGACGGCTGGGAGCGGGGCGACCCGGCGCAGCTGGCCGAGCAGATGACGAGGCTGAAGCGGGTGGCGCACCGCGTCGTGTGGGCCAACCCGCACCGCGGCAAGCAGGGCTACGAGCCGGTGCAGCAGGGCGTGCTGGCCGTGCTGCCGCACGTGGACGACTTCGTGGCCGGCCACTCCCTGGCGACGTACGCCGAGCTCGTGGAGGTGGTCGCACGTGCGTGACGTGCTCCCGGAGCTCATGAAGTGGTGGGGAGCGGGCGACACCATCGGCGTCGGGACCGTGGTCGCCACCTTCCAGTCCGCGCCGCGCCCGCCCGGCGCCTCGATGCTCGTCGGGCCCGACGAGAGCGCGGTCGGGTCGGTGTCGGGCGGCTGCGTGGAGGGCGCGGTCTACGACCTCGCGCAGTCGGTGGTCGAGTCCGGCGAGCCGGTGCTGCAGCGGTACGGCGTGTCCGACGACGACGCGTTCGCCGTGGGACTGACGTGCGGCGGGATCCTCGACGTCTACGTCGAGAAGGTCTCGCAGGAAACCTTCCCCGAGCTCGGCGAGGTCGCGGCCGACATCGAGGCCGGCCGGCCGGTCGCCCTGGCCACCGTCATCGAGCACCCCGACTCCGCGTGGCTGGGCCGTCGCCTTGTCGTACGTCCGGGGGAGGCGTCCGCCGGTTCGCTGGGCTCGCCACGGGCCGACGACGCCGTGCGCGACGACTCGATGGGGCTGCTGGCGGCCGGCCACAACGCCACGCTGACCTACGGCCCGGACGGCGAGCGCCGCGGCGAGGGGATGCGGGTCTTCGTGTGGGCGTTCGCGCCCAAGCCTCGGCTGCTGGTGTTCGGTGCCATCGACTTCGCCGCCGCGGTGGCGCGGGTGGGTGCGTTCCTCGGCTACCACGTGACGGTGTGCGACGCCCGGCCGGTCTTTGCGACCAACAGCCGCTTCCCGGAGGCCGACGACGTGGTCGTCGACTGGCCGCACCGCTACCTCACCGCCGAGCACGAGGCGGGGCGGATCGACCCGCGCACCGTGGTCACGGTCCTGACCCACGACCCGAAGTTCGACGTGCCCCTGCTCGAGGTCGCCCTGCGGCTGCCCGAGGTGGCGTACGTCGGGGCGATGGGCTCGCGCCTCACGCACGACGACCGGATGGCCAGGCTCCGCGAGGCCGGGCTGACCGAGGAGGAGATCGGCCGGCTGTCCAGCCCGATCGGCCTCGACCTGGGCGCGCGTACGCCGGAGGAGACCGCGATCAGCATCGCGGCCGAGATCATCGCCGGCCGGTGGGGCGGCAGCGGGCAGCGGCTCGGGGTCACCGACGGCCGGATCCACGGCGAGACGAACCCGTTGGGTTGATCATCCGTACATCCGGTATGCGCGCCGTCGCCGCCACCCTCGCCATGCTGGTGCTGGCCGCCGGCTGCACGTCCGACTCCGCCGACCGGCCGGAGGCGCAGGGGAGCGCCACGCCGACGGAGGCCCCGACCGGCCCGGACAGCGAGGCGCCGGCCACCAGCGCCACGCCGACGCCCACGCCGACCGCGACCGCGACTCCGACGGAGGCGTCCCTCCCGGAGGTGCACCACCAGCTGTCGCTGCCCGCGCTGATGCGCGCACCGCCCAGCGGGGGCAAGCCCCGGATCCTGCGCACGGAGTACGAGACCGCCGACTACACGCGCTACGACGTCACCTACCGCAGCGACGAGCTCACCGTCTCCGGCGTACTCGTCCGGCCGAAGGGGCCCGGCCCGTTCCCGGGCATCGTGCTCAACCACGGCTACATCGACCCGTCCTACTACGTCACCGGCCAGGGCCTGGCCCGGGAGCAGGACGCGCTGGCGCGCGCCGGCTACGTCGTCCTGCACACCGACTACCGAGGCCACGCGGCGTCCGACCCGGTGCCGCCGCTCGACCGCGAGACCCGGCTCGGCTACACCCGCGACGCTGTCAACGCCGTCGAGGCGCTGAAGAAGCTGCCGTACGTCGACGCGGAGCGGCTCGCCATGCTGGGCCGGTCGATGGGCGGCGGCGTGACCATGAACGCGCTGGTCACCCAGCCCGGGCTCGTCGACGCAGCAGTGATCTACGCGTCGGTGAGCTCGAGATTCCTCGACAACCTCGACCACTTCACCCGGGACAGCCGGCCCGAGGTGGTCGACCAGGTCTTCGACCAGTTCGGGATGCCGCAGGAGTCGCCGCGGTTCTATCGCGAGCTGTCCCCGCGCACGTACTTCGACCGGATCACCGAACCTCTGCTCGCGCACCACGGGACCGCGGACGGCACCTGCCCGCCGCCCTGGGCGCGGACCACGCAGCGCCTGATGAGGACAGCCGGGGTGGACAGCCGGCTGCGCTGGTGGGAGGGCGAGGACCACGCGTTCTACGCGCGCTGGCAGGACTCGATGGACGAGACCCTGCGCTTCCTGGAGCAGCGGCTCACATAGTCCAGAAGGATCATTGCCGGGCGAGCGGGCCTGGCGCATCGTCGGGTCATGAAGACTCCCGTCCTCGTGACCGCCCTCGTCCTCACGCTCGCACTCGGGAGCAGCGCGGGGTACGCCGCCGCGAAGCTCCCTAAGAACAGTGTCGGGGCCAAGCAGATCAAGAAGGCCGCCGTCACGGCGCCCAAGATCAGACCCGGTGCCGTCACCGGGGCCGCCGTGGCCGACCGCAGCCTGACCGCAGCCGACCTGGCGCCGGGGACCCTCCCACCCGCGGTCCGACCGGGGACCCTGCGGGTGCTCGGCGCGGACTTCCGGCCGACCAGCTCGACCGTCGGGTTCGATCTCGTCAACTACGGGGGCCTGACGGTGACCGGGGCGACGTTCGTGCAGGCGCACCTGCCGCTGCCGCCGGGGGCCTCGGCCACGTCCGTGCGGGTCCGCATCCACGACGAGGGTCCGAACGACGTGTTGGCCTTCGTGCGTCGCGAGGTCATGGCGAGCCAGCAGTTCGCGGACGGCCCGAACGTGGTCACCTCGGGCGCGGGCGGCGGCACCACGGTGACCCCGACCGTACCGGCGGCGCTGTCGGCGTCCGATGACCTCATCGTCTACGTGCTGCTGCCCGCCGGTGGCCTGTACCGCGTCTACGGTGTCGAGGTCGACTACGCCTGAGCGCGACCGGTGACCGCCATCACACCTCGGAGTAGCCTCGCAGTGTGGTGCGGGGTGAGCTGAGCACGAGGCGCCAGGACGCCGTGAAGGCCTGGACGGCGTTCGTCGAGCACGGCGACGAGGCGGCCCCACTGGTGCGCCCCGAGATCCTGACCTCGTGGACCCGGTCGGAGGCTGCGGTCACCATCGACGTGAAGGAAGCGCCGCTGGCCGACGAGTCGGAGATCGCCTCGATCTGGCGGGACTCGCCCCTGCAGACCGCGGTGGAGAACGTCGAGCAGGAGCTGCGCCGTACCGCCGAGGACGGCGATCTGGTCATCGCGGTCACCGACGCGGACACCCGGATCCTGTGGACGTACGGCGGCCGCGTGATGCGCCGCAAGGCGGAGACCGTGAACTTCGTGGCCGGCGGCCTCTGGGACGACGAGTCGGTCGGCACCAACGCGCTCGACCTGGCCAACCGGCTCTCCCAGCCGGCGATGGTCTTCAGCGCGGAGCACTACGCCTCGATCGTGCACAACTGGGTGTGCTGGGCCGCTCCCGTGCACGATCCGGTCACCGGCGCCAAGCTCGGCGTCATCGACCTGTCGACCACCTGGGACCGCACCCACCCGATCGGGCTCGCAACCGCGCGCGTGATGGCCCGTCTGATCGAGAGCGCGATGCCGCGCTCCGCCCACCACCCGTCCGCCCTGTCCGACGTGACCGGCGATCCCGGGCTGGTGATGACTCTGCTCGGCACCGCCGAGACCTACCTCGACGGCCAGCGGCTGCTCCTCAACCGGCGCCAGACCGAGGTCCTCGCGCTGCTGGCCCTGCACCCCGCGGGGCTCTCGCTCGAACAGCTGCACGCGATGCTCTACGGCGACCAGGCGATCACCTTCTCCACGCTCAAGGCCGAGGTCTCGCACCTGCGCGCCGCCCTCGGCGGTCAGCTCGGGTCGCGTCCCTACCGGCTGCTCATGCCGGCCGCCACCGACGTCGACCACGTCCTCGCGCTGCTCCGCCGCGGTGAGGTCGGTGCGGCCGTCGACGCGTACGGCGGCGACCTGCTGCCCGGCACCAACTCGCCGGCCCTCTCCGAGCTCGCCGAGTACGTCGCCGTCGCGGTCCGCGAGGCGCTCCTCGTCAACCCGCAGCCGGACGCCGTGGTCCGCTACAGCGAGCTGGCGCCGTACGACTCGGAGGTGCTCGAGGTCTGCCTGGCCTCCCTCGCCCGGATCGACGGCCACTCCCACCCCGCCGTACCCCTCATCAAGGGACGCCTGGCGGTCGCACGCCGCTGACGGTTGCGCAGGTGCCTTCGCTGCGGTGGTTTCGACCCGCTGTCAGGCCTTCGCAAGCTCAGACCCGACGCTCGCTCAACCGGGACAGCTCTGGCCGCGAGCTCGTGCTTCGCTCGCGGCCAACCTGACCCCAACCCATCCTCCCTAGCGTGACGGGCACCACAGCCGTGCCCAGCCCAAGGGAGTGCCCATGACGCGGATCAACCTCACCGTCGACGGCGAGAAGGTCGCCGACGACGTCGAACCCCGGATGCTGCTCGTGCAGTACCTGCGGGAGAAGCTCGGGAAGACCGGGACCGTGATCGGGTGCGACACCAGCAACTGCGGTGCCTGCACGATCCACCTCAACGGCCAGAGCGTGAAGTCGTGCAACGTGCTCGCCGTCCAGGCCGAGGGTGCCGAGATCACGACCATCGAGGGGCTCGCGTCCAACGGTCAGCTGCACCCGGTGCAGGAGGCGTTCCGCGAGTGCCACGGTCTGCAGTGCGGCTTCTGCACGCCGGGGATGATCATGCAGAGCGTCGACCTGCTCAACAACAACCCGCACCCCTCCGAGCAGGAGATCCGGCTGGGGCTCGAGGGCAACCTCTGCCGCTGCACGGGCTACCACAACATCGTCAAGGCGGTGCAGTACGCCGCCGAGCACGGCTCCAGCGAACGTCCCGACCAGCCGCCTGCCGAGGTCGACGCGACCGAGCCGGAAGTCCAGGAGGCGACGGTATGACCGCCGTTCAGGACGCCCCGGCCCCCGAGCTCGAGATCGGCAAGGACCGGCGCCGCAAGGAGGACCAGCGGCTCATCACCGGCCGCACGCGCTGGACCGACAACCTCACCCTGCCGGGGATGCTCCACCTGGCCATGGTCCGCAGCCCGCACGCACACGCGAAGATCATCAGCATCGACACGGCCGCGGCCAACGCGATGACCAACGTGGTCGACGTCTTCACCGGCAAGGACTTCGGTGACGAGCTCGGCGTCTGCATCAACGCCTGGCCGATCACGCCCGAACAGGTCACGCCCACCCACTCGCCGATGCCTGCCGACCGGGTCGCCTTCGCGGGCGAGATCGTCGCCGTCATCGTGGCCCGCTCCGCCGCCGAGGCGCGCGACGCCGCAGAGCTCGTCGACGTCGAGTACGACGAGCTGCCGGCCGCGCTCGACCTCAAGGAGGCGGCGGAGGACACCGTCCTCGCGCACCCAGACTCCGGCACCAACAAGTCCGCGCTGTGGATCTTCGACTCCGCGGCTGCGGGCACCGGCGGAGACATCGAGGAGGCCATCGCGGCCGCGCGGACCGACGGCATCGTGATCGAGCGGGAGTACCGCCAGCAGCGGCTGATCCCGGCGTTCATGGAGCCGCGCTCGGTCGTGGTGGACCCGACCGGTGAGCAGTACACGATGTGGTCGGCCACCCAGATCCCGCACATCGTGCGGTTCGCGCTGGCCGCGACCACCGGCGTACCCGAGTCCAAGATCCGGGTGATCGCTCCCGACGTCGGTGGCGGCTTCGGCGGCAAGCTCCAGGTCACTCCGGAGGAGTGGATCGCCTGGGCCGTGGGCCGACGGATCGGCAAGCCCGTGAAGTACACCGAGACCCGCTCGGAGTCGCTGCTGAGTGCGCACCACGGGCGCGACCAGTGGCAGAAGCTCACGCTGGCGGCCGACAAGAGCGGCGCGGTCAAGGGACTCAAGGTCGAGCTGCTCGCCGACCTCGGCGCCTACGTCGCGATCGTCGGCGGTGGCGTGCCGGTGCTGGGCGCGTTCATGTTCAACTCGATCTACAAGTTCCCGGCCTACCACTTCGCTTGCCAGACGGTCCTGACCAACAAGACCTGGACCGACGCCTACCGGGGCGCCGGCCGCCCCGAGGCGACGTTCGGCATCGAGCGGATGATGGACGAGCTCGCGGCCGAACTGGGCATGGACCCGATGCAGGTCCGCGAGATGAACTGGATCAAGAACACCGAGTTCCCCTTCACCACGGTGGCCGGGATGACCTACGACTCGGGCAACTACGAGGCGGCCACCGAGAAGGCCATGGCGATGTTCGGCTACGACGAGCTGCGAGCCGAGCAGAAGCAGCGCCGCGACTCGGGCGACTCGGTCCAGCTGGGCATCGGCATCTCGACGTTCACCGAGATGTGCGGGCTGGCGCCCTCCCGGGTGCTCGGCAGCCTCGACTACGGCGCCGGCGGCTGGGAGCACGCGAGCGTGCGGATGCTGGCCACCGGCAAGGTCGAGGTGATCACCGGAGCGTCCGCGCACGGCCAGGGCCACGAGACGGCGTTCAGCCAGATCGTCGCCGACCGGCTCGGGGTGGCCTACGAGGACGTCGAGGTGCTGCACGGCGACACCCAGGTGTCTGCGCGTGGCCTCGACACCTACGGGTCCCGGTCGCTGGTCGTCGGTGGCGAGGCCATCGTCCGAGCCGCCGACAAGGTGATCGAGAAGGCCAAGCCGATCGCGGCACACCTGCTCGAGGCGTCGGTCGACGACATCGAGTTCAACGCCGGCAGGTTCGCGGTCCGCGGCACCGACCAGGGCATGGCGATCGGCGAGATCGCGACCGCGGTCTTCGCGGCGCACAACATGCCCGACGGTGTCGAGCCCAATCTCGACTCGGAGTCGACGTACGACCCGGTGAACTTCTCCTTCCCGCACGGCACCCACCTGTGCGCGATGGAGATCGACACCGAGACCGGCGGGCTCAAGATGCGCAAGTACGTCTGCGTCGACGACATCGGCAACATCATCAACCCGCTCATCGTGGCCGGCCAGGTGCACGGCGGCCTGGTGCAGGGCATCGCCCAGGCGCTCTGGGAGGAGGCGGTGTACGACGACGCCGGCACGTTGGTGTCCGGCTCGTTCGTGGACTACCTGCTGCCGACCGCGGCCGACACGATCACCTTCGACATCGACCACACCACCTCGCCGTCGACCACCAACACGCTCGGCACGAAGGGCGTCGGCGAGGCCGGCACGATCGCGTCGACCCCTGCGGTGGTCAACGCGGTCGTGGACGCGATCCGGCACCTCGGGGTCAACGACGTCACGATGCCGTGCACGCCCGAAAGGGTCTGGCGGGCGATCAACCACACCGGCGCTGGTGGGGCCGAACCCACCGAGGAGTCGGCGGAGCCGCACTTCGCTGAAGGCGCGCTCAACCAGGATGCCGGCGAGACCGGGGAAGGAGCGGACCTGTGATCCCCGTCGAGTTCGAGTACGTGGCACCGACCACGCTGGAGGAGGCGCTGACGGCGCTCTCGCAGCACGGCGACGACGCGAAGATCATCGCCGGGGGACAGAGCCTGCTCCCGGTGCTCCGGATGCGGCTCAACGCGCCCGAGGTGGTCATCGACCTCGGCAAGATCGAGGAGCTGCGCGGCATCCGCGACGACGGCGACGCGATCGTGATCGGCGCGATGACCCCGCACTCGGTCGTCGGCTCCGACCCGCTGGTCGCCGAGCACGCGCTGCTCATCGCCAAGGCGGTCGAGCATCTCGCCGACGCCCAGATCCGGCACCGAGGGACCTTCGGCGGCGCGCTCGCGCACGCCGACCCGGCCGGTGACCTCGGCGCGCCCACGCTGGCGCTCGGCGCCGAGTTCGTCATCGCCGGATTGGGCGGGGTGCACACGGTGGGGGCCGACGAGTTCTTCGTCGACCTGTTCGAGACCGCGATCGGCGACGACGAGATCCTCACCGAGATCCGGATCCCGAAGTTCACCGGCTGGGGCGCGCACTACGAGAAGTTCGTGCGCGTCGCCCACCAGTGGCCGATCGTGGCCGTCGCGGCCGCCGTACGCGCGGACGGAGGGACCATCTCGGAGGCCCGGGTCGGGCTCACCAACATGGGCTCGACACCGCTGCGCGCGCGAGGGGTCGAGGAGGCGCTGGCCGGGCAGCCCGCCACCGCCGACGCGGTCCGGGCCGCGGCCGAGCGGGCCACGGAGGGCACCAACCCGCCGTCGGACCTCAACGGCGACGCCGACTACCGCAGGCACCTGGCCGGCGTACTGACGCGGCGCGCGGTGCTCACGGCCGCAGGGGCCTGATGGATCTCGCACACCGGTTCAGCGTCCCCACGCCCGTCGAGGAGACCTGGGCGCACTTCCAGGACATCGCGTCCGTCGCGGAGTGCTTCCCGGGAGCCCAGGTCGCCTCGGCGGAGGGGGACACCTTCAGCGGGTCGGTGAAGGTCAAGCTCGGGCCGATCGCGCTCGTCTACAACGGCTCGGGCACCTTCGTCGAGAAGGACGAAGCGGCGCACCGGTTCGTGGTCGACGCCAAGGGCAAGGACAAGCGCGGCAACGGCACCGCTGGCGCCAAGGTCACGCTCAGCATGGAGACGTCCGCCTCGGGCGGCACGGATGTCGAGGTGCTCACCGACCTCGCCGTCACCGGCAAGCCCGCCCAGTTCGGTCGGGGCGTGATGCAGGACGTCTCCGACAAGCTGCTCGGCCAGTTCGTCGCCTGCCTCGAGCAGCGGCTCGGACCCTCGGCTGCCGCTGACGCGCCGATAGTCCCTGACGACGTGACCGGGGAGAGCGGCGTGTCGCCGCCCGGAACGTCAGGGACTATCGCCGGGGCGGAGCGCCCACCGGACCCCGCCCCCGTGCCGGCGCCTGACGCCGGCACGGGGTCGGCCACGCCGCCGTCGGTCGCTGACGTGGCGCCGGAACCGGTGCGCCCGGAGGTGCCGCGGCACGTGTCGCCGCCCACGCCGCCAACGGTCACGCCGCCGCCCGCACCGCGGGCGGACGACGCGATCAACCTCGGCTCGACCGTGCTGCCGATCCTGCTCAAGACCTACTGGAAGCAGGGCGTCGGGCTGCTGGCCGTCATCGTGCTGATCGTGGTCCTGATCGTCGCGTTGTAGTCAGTCGACGGGAGAGACGACCGGCGGGGTGAGCTCGCCGTCGACGGCCGTCTCGTCGTCGCGGACGCCGTTGACCGTGGGGTCGAGGCGGGGCTCCAGCCAGGCGATCGCCACCAGGCCGCACACCAGGCAGCCGACGACGAGCAGCCCGATGTAGACGTCGCCGAGGGCGTGGCCGATCAGGAGGCCCGAGATCGGCGGGGCGATGACCGCGGCGAGCTGGAACGAACCCGAGCTGACCGCGTTGTAGCGGCCCCGCAGGTGGTCGGGCGCGAGGTCGTTGACCAGCGCCGGGATGGTGGGCTGGAGAAGCGTCTCGCCGAAGGCGAACACCGAGGCGCAGGCGGCCACGAGCAGGGTGGCGCCGAGCGTGCCGGGCACCAGCCCGGAGAAGCCGAGCAGGAGCCATGAGAACGCCCACACGACGCCCATCACCGCGATCACGCGCGTGCGCCGCCGGCCCTCGATCCGCTGCAGCACGAACAGCTGCAGCACCACGATGACCAGGGTGTTGGCGGCGAAGGCCAGCCCGAGCGCACGGGTGGAGATCTCGCCGACTCCGCGGGCGTACGCCGGCATGCCGGCGTTGAGCTGGGAGTAGCCCACGAACGACGACACGAAGCTCAGCACGGTCAGGGTGGCCATCGCGGGGCTGCGCAGCACGGCGAGGTAGCCCACCGGCGCGGCGGCCGCGTCGTCGTCGGACACCTCGACCCTGCCGGCGATGTGCCGGAGCGGGAGGAGCAGGAGCAGCAGGGCGGGGATGTAGGAAGCGCCGTCTGCGAGGTAGATGGCCTGGAAGGTCTGGGGCCGGGACACGTCGACGAAGAACCCGCCGATGACTCCGCCGATGCCGATACCGAGGTTGATCAGGGTGAAGTTGACCCCGAAGTAGCGCTGGCGCAGCTGCTGGGGGATGACCGTCGCGATCAGGCTCTGCGAGGCCGGCCACATCATCCCGAAGGCGAGGCCGTTGATCGCGAGGGCCAGCGCCGCGACCGACCGGGTCGTCGCGAACGCCAGCACGACGTCGCCGACGACCAGCAGCGCCAGCACCCCGAGCTGGACCCGGCGGGCGCCGATCCGGTCGATCGCGGAGCCGCCCGGGCCCACGATGAGCAGCCCCATCAGCGGGGGCACGCCGAGCAGCAGCCCGACGTCGCTGAGGGGGAAGCCACGGACCTCGTGCAGGTAGACGACGTGGAACGGCAGGACCAGACCGGTGCCGAGGAACTGGATCGCGACGATCGACAGGAGCAGCCGGCCCTCGCGCGGGAGGTCGCGCCAGAAGCCGCTCAGACCGGGGGAGGAGGTCGCAGTCGCCATCGTGTCGACTCTCTCAGCGACGACCGACAGTCGGCACGCGAATAAACCGACAACCACAGGTTTTCGGGTGGTCCGCGCGGGCTACAGACGGAAATGCCACTCACGCCCTAGGGTTTGCCATCGTGAAACGGCTCGTGGGGACCGCGATCGGCCTCGGTGTGATCGCCTTCCTGCTGTGCATCCCGGCGTTCTTCTACGGCAAGGGCACGGTCACGCCCACGTTCGAGGACACCACGATCACCAACTACGTGGCGAACTTCGAGATCGCGGACAACGGCGACCTCGAGGTCACCGAGACGATCACCGTCGACTTCCCGGGCTACGGCAAGCACGGCATCTTCCGGTTCTGGGACATCATCGACGACAACTCGCCGCACGCGCGACGTACGCCGGAGGACATCTCGGTCACCCGCGACGGCAGCGACGAGCCGTTCGAGCTGAGCTGGGAGGACCACCACCGCCAGCGGGTGGCGAAGATCGGGTCCGCCAGCACCACGCTCGACGTCGGCGAGCACACCTACGTGCTCAAGTACCACATCGACGGTGTGCTCGACGAGAACGTCGAGAAGGTCACCGACGACGAGGCCGACACGATGTTCTACTGGCAGCTGATCCCGCGGGGGTGGCAGCAGGACATCCAGCAGTCGACGCTCACGGTCCACCTGCCGGAGCCGGCGCAGGACGACGTCAGGTGCGCGATCGGCAACGACTCCGACACCGGCTGCACGGTCGAGGGCGGCGGCACGACCGACCTGACGGTGGTCACCGGCCCGATCGAGGACCGTACGCCGGTCACCATCGCGACCGCGATCGACATGAAGACGCCGCCCGAGGGCAACTCGCTGCCGTGGACCGGTCGGTGGGACCGCGTCCTCAGCACCCACCTGGCGCTGCTCGCCTTCGTCCTGCTCGCGGCCCTGGGCGCGCTCGGGTTCGGCTCGATCCTGGGCGCCAAGTCACGGGAGAAGCCGCCCGGCTTCCCGGTCCTCTACGAGCCGCCGGCCGGCATCGGCCCGGCGCAGGCCAAGTACGTCTACAGCGAGACCGTCGACCGCACGACGTACGTCGCCACGCTGATGCACGCCGCCGAGAAGGGCGCGGTCGACCTGACCCGCGGCGAGAACGACTCCTGGACGATCACCGACAAGGCCGGACCGGCGGGCTGGGCCGGCCTCGACCCGGTGACCACCGACATCGCCCACATCCTCGGCGGCCCGGGCTCGTCGTTCACCGCCAGCAAGAAGGACGTCTCGGCCGGGCTCCGGCTCAAGGACGAGGTGGCCCGGTTCGACAGCAGCGTCGAGACCTGGTCGAAGACGTCCGGCAACATGATCAGCAGCGGGCTCGGCGGCTTCGGCGGCCTGCTCGTCCTCGCCGGCTTCGGACTGATGCTGGTCTGCGCCATCTGGAACCCGTTCTCGATGACCGCGCTCGGCCTGATCCCGGGCGCCTTCGCCGTCGGCGGCACCTCGCTGATGGCGACCGGCTCCGGCACCAGCCGGACCCGCGCCGGTCGCGACCTGTGGTCTCGGGTCGGCGGCTTCCGCCGGATGCTGGCCACACCGTCGAGCAAGGAGCGGTTCGACTTCTCCGGCCGCAAGGAGCTCTACACGGCCTACATCCCGTGGGCGGTCGCGCTGGACTGCGCCGACGAGTGGGCCGCGAAGTACCGCGTCGAGGTGGGCGAGGAGCCGCCGGTGCCGCACTACTTCGCCAGCTCCTACGCCGGCGCCAACACCGGAGCGTTCGTGAGCTCGATGGTCAGCGACTTCGACAGCACCGTGAGCGGGGCGATCTCGTCGTACAACGCCACCCAGACCTCGTCCTCGAGCGGCGGCGGGGGTGGTGGCTTCTCCGGCGGCGGCGGAGGCGGCGGCGGTGGCGGCGGGTCGTGGTGACCACGTGTTCTCCCGGTCGGACCGGCCTCAGCCCTCATACTGAGCGTGTTGGTGCAGTTCCCGAGCCCTGAACCATCGAGCACTGTCTAGCGCAGCACCCACAGAAGAGAGAAAGCAAGATGATCATCGCCCTCATCGTGATCGTCGTTCTCGTGGCCCTCGTGGGCTTCGTGATCGTCGGCTTCAACAAGCTCCGGACCAGCGACATCGGTGCGCAGGAGGCGCTGGGCGGCATCGACGTCCAGCTGACCCGTCGTGCCGAGCTGATCCCCAACCTCGTCGAGACGGTCAAGGGGTACGCCGCGCACGAGTCGGGCGTCTTCGAGGAGGTCACGAAGGCGCGGGCCGGCGTGGTCGCCGCCGCCGCGGGTGACGACGTGCCGGCCAAGGCCGCCGCCGACGCCGCTCTCCAGCAGGCGCTGGTCAGGGTCAACGCGGTGGCCGAGGCCTACCCCGACCTGAAGGCGAACCAGAACTTCCTCGAGCTCCAGAGCCAGCTCGCCGAGACCGAGAACCAGATCGCCTTCGCCCGCCAGTACTACAACGACGCCGTGGCCTCGCTCAACAAGCTGGTCATGACGATCCCGTGGATGCTGTTCACCGGCATCGCGAACGTGCACAAGCGCGAGTTCTACGACGCCCCCGAGGGCCAGCAGGTCGCGCCCCAGGTCTCGTTCGACACTCCCGCGCCGGCCGCACCCGCTGCGCCCGCGCCGGCCGCTCCTGCCGCTCCGGCCACGCCGCCGGCCACGCCGCCGGCCACGCCGCCGGCACCGCCGGCCGACCCGCCGGCCGGCGGCACCCCGCCGCCCACCGCCTGACAGACGCAGTCGACGCTGACCCGCCCGTACAGAACGGGCGGGTCAGCGTCGTCTCAGGCGTGGGAGAGGCGCTGCAGCTCGTCGTCGGTGAGGTGGATAGCAGCGGCCGCGGTGTTCTCCTCGAGGTGCGCGACGCTCGACGTGCCGGGGATCGGCAGCATCACCGGTGAGACCTGCAGCAGCCAGGCCAGCGCCACCTGGGAGTGCGTGGCTTCGTGGGCCTTCGCGACGTCGGCCAGGGCGCTGTCGTCGACCTGGTCGGCCACCGGGCGCCAGGGGATGAAGCCGATGCCGTGCTCGGTGCAGTGGTCCAGGAGTTCCTGGGACGCTCGGTCGCCGAGGTTGAACCGGTTCTGGACCGACACGATCTCAGCGATCTTCTGCGCTTCGGTCAGCTCGTCGACGGACACCTCGGACAGACCGATGTGGCGGATCTTCCCCTCGTCCTGGAGGGCCTTCAGCTCGCCGACCTGGTCCTCCATCGGGAAGCGCGAGTCGATGCGGTGCAGCTGGAAGAGGTCGATCCGCTCCACCCCGAGCCGGCGCAGGCTCAGCTCGGCCTGCTGGCGGAGGTACGCCGGCTCGCCCAGCCCGCTCCAGAGGTTGGGACCCTGCCGGGTCAGCCCGGCCTTGGTGGCGATCACGAGGTCGTCGGCGTAGGGGTGCAGGGCCTCCGCGATCAGCTCCTCGGACACGGTCGGGCCGTAGGAGTCTGCGGTGTCGATGAAGTTGATGCCGAGGTCGCGGGCCCGGCGCAGCACGCGCAGCGCCTCGTCGCGGTCGGCCGGAGGGCCCCAGATGCCGGGGCCGGTGATCCGCATCGCGCCGAAGCCGAGCCGGACCACCTCGAGGTCGCCGCCCAGGCTGAAGGTCCCGGAGGCGGTCGCAACGTTGTCAAGAGTTGAAGTAGTCATCCCCTGCCCAACCTCGGGTGCGCGGGCGTCTATTCCACGGCGACGGGCACCCCGACCGGTCAGAAGACGTTGAGCGGCCGGAACTGCACCGAGATCCGCGGCCCGGCGTGGGCGACCTTGGGCACGGCGTGCTCCCAGGTCCGCTGGCAGCTGCCGCCCATGACGACCAGGTCGCCGTGGCCCATCTCGACGACCACGGTGTCGGTGCCACCGAGGCGGGGGCGCAGGTGCAGCCTGCGCGGGTCACCGAGCGAGACGATCGCGACCATCGTGTCGGTGGTCTTGCCGCGACCGATGGTGTCGCCGTGCCAGGCGACCGAGTCGCGGCCGTCGCGGTAGTAGCAGCAGCCGGCCGTGCGGAACGGCTCGCCCAGCTCGTCGGCGTAGTGGACCGTCAGCGAGTCGCGCGCCTCGGTGAGCCCGGCGTGGGGGAGCTCGTCGCCGATCATGTAGGTGTGCACCAGTCGGGGCACGTCGACCACCCGGTCGTACATCTGGCGCCGCTCGGCCCGCCACGGCACGTCGCGCACCAGCGTCTCGAAGACGTCATCGGCTCCGGGCAGCCAGGCCCGGGCGATGTCGACCCAGGCGCCTCGGGTCAGCTCGGTGCGCTCGACCCGGGCGAACTCGGTGGCCCGGGACTCGGTCGGGGCGAAGAGCGTCGACTGGAAGTCCATGCGGGGGAGTGTACGCCGAAATCGAACAGGTGTTCGACACCACACCAATTCATCTCGCGGTGAGCACGCGCTGGAGCTGGGCCACGGTCTCGTCGGCCAGCTTCTCGAGCTTGGGTCGCACGAAGAGCGGCGCGACCAGGTTGACCAGCCGGCCGAAGTCGAAGTCGGCGCGGTAGTGCACCTGGGTCTCGTCGCCCGCCTGCCGGAACGTCATGGTGTCCGCGGTCGTCACCTTGTCGTTGTGGCCGCGGAACCGGAGCCGGTGCGGGCGCTCGAGCTCGCGGGTCTCGTAGGTGAGCTCGGAGGTCCGGCCCATGAACTCCGAGGTGTTGGCGTACGTCGTGCCCACACCGCCGTCCCCCGACGTACGCGTGGTCTCGACGGTGCCGGGGTCCCACTCGTTGGTGTGGGTGAAGTCGGAGAGGTAGTCGAAGACGGTCTCGACGCGACCCGGGACGGTGAACGTGCGCTCGACATGCATGTCCAGTCGGTACCCAGGGTGGTCGCCGGGGTGCTCCCCGATCCGGTCTCTTCACCTCGGGTGCCAGAGTGGTGCCATGGCCCAGCACACGGCACAGGGAGCGGTCGCGGCGCGGGTGCGGAACCTGACCAAGACCTACGGCGAGGGCGAGACCCGCGTGGTGGCGCTGGACGACGTGACCATCGAGCTGATGGCGGGCGAGTTCACCGCGGTGATGGGTCCCAGCGGTTCCGGCAAGTCGACGCTGATGCACTGCCTGGCCGCGCTCGACACCGCCGACTCCGGGTCGGTGATGATCGGGGACGAGGAGCTGACCGTGCTCAAGGACAAGGCGCTCACCCGGCTGCGTCGTGACGAGATCGGCTTCGTCTTCCAGAGCTACAACCTGGTGCCGACCCTCACCGCCAAGGAGAACGTCCTCCTTCCGCTGGCGATCGCCGGCCGCAGCCCCGATCAGGAGTGGTACGACTCGGTGGTGGCCACGGTGGGCATCGCGGACCGGCTCGACCACAAGCCCAACCAGCTCTCCGGCGGCCAGCAGCAGCGGGTCGCGGTGGCTCGCGCGCTGGTCAGCCGGCCCACGGTGGTCTTCGCCGACGAGCCCACCGGCAACCTCGACTCCACCTCGGGCGCCGAGGTGCTCGAGCTGCTCCGCCGCACGGTCGACGAGCACGGGCAGACGGTCGTGATGGTCACCCACGACCCAGTCGCCGCGGCGTACACCGACCGGGTGCTGTTCCTCGCCGACGGCCGCGTCGTCGACGAGCTGCGCGACCCCACCCGCGAGCAGGTGCTGGACACCACGGCCAGACTGGCCGCGGTCGCGGGCCCGGCCTGACGCCGTGCCCACGACACCATGATCCGAGCCTCGCTCAAGAGCCTGCTGGCCCGCCGGGTCCGGCTGCTGCTCAGCACCTTCGCCATCGTGCTCGGTGTCGCGTTCGTGACCGGCATCCTGATGTTCTCCGACACCCTCAACCGCAGCTTCGTCGCGCTCTTCGACTCCACGGTCGGCGACAGCGTCGTACGCCCCGAGAACAGCGACGTCGCCCAGCAGGGCGCGGTGTTCAGCACCCAGACGGTCCCGGCCTCCCTGCAGCCGACGCTCGAGAAGCTCCCCGGCGCCGCCCGGGTCGACGGCATGGTCAGTGCCACCGGCGTCTACGTGCTGTCGACCGAGGACAAGGTCGTGGGCGGTTCCGGACCGCCGGCGTTCGGTGGCAACTGGAGCGACGCTCCCGCGGGCCACGGCCTGGAAGGCCTGGTGATCCTCGAGGGGCACGAGCCGCACGGCGCCGACGAGGTGGTGCTCGACGAGAACACCGCGGACCGCGCCGGCTACGACCTCGGCGACGAGGTCCCGATCGTGACCGCCACCAAGACCCTCGACGTGCATCCCACGCTGGTCGGCATCGCCGGCTTCCGCGACGGCGGGTCGCTCAACGGGGCGACGTACGCCGCCTTCGACACCCCCACCGCCCAGCAGCTCTTCCTCGACGGCCAGGACGCCTACACGGTCTTCTGGGTCACCGCGAAGGACGGCGTCTCCCAGGAGGAGCTGACCAAGGAGGCGGCCGGCGTCCTGCCGGACGGGTACGAGGCGCTGACCGGCGACGACGCCGCCGAGGAGAGCGCCGGCCCGCTGCTGAGCGGCATCGACTTCCTCACGACGTTCCTGCTGATCTTCGCCGGCATCGCGCTGGTGGTGAGCAGCTACATCATCGTCAACACGTTCTCGATCCTGGTCGCCCAGCGCAGCCGCGAGCTGGCCCTGCTGCGCGCCCTCGGCGCCTCGAAGAGACAGGTGATCCGCTCGGTCCAGATCGAGGCGTTCGCGGTCGGGCTGATCGGGTCCGCGCTCGGCCTCGGCTTCGGCGTGCTGGTGGCGCTGGGCATCCGGGCGTTCGTGCAGACCTTCGGGCTCGACATGGGCAGCCAGGCGCTCATCCTGGCGCCGCGCACGGTGGTGGCGGCGTTCGCGACCGGCATCGTCGTGACCATGGTGGCCGCATGGCTGCCCGCGCGCCGGACCGGGCGGATCGCCCCGGTGCAGGCGCTGCGCGACGACGTGGCCCTGCCGGAGTCGTCCGTACGCCGCCGGCTGCTGCTCGGCGTCGCGCTGATCCTGGTCGGCGTGCCGCTCGCCCTGGTCGGGCTGTTCGTCGGCGCGGTGCCGCACAACGGCTGGTGGGTCGGCGCCGGCGTGCTCGCGGTGCTGCTGGGCGTCACCTCGGCCAGCCCGGTGATCGGACGCCCGTTCCTGCGGGCCACCGGTGCGGCGGAGGCGCGGCTGTTCGGACCCATGGGCCGCCTGGCCGGCCAGAACTCGCTGCGCAACCCACGGCGTACGACCGCCACCGCCTCGGCCCTGATGATCGGCCTCACCCTCGCGTACACGGTCGCCATCCTGGGCTCGTCGGCGAAGTCCTCGGTCGACAAGACGGTCGAGGAGAACTTCATCGGCGACTACGTCGTCAGCAGCGCCTTCGGCGAGGGGTTCTCGCCCGCCATCACCGATCGGATGTCCGAGATCGACGGCGTGGCCAAGGTGCTGCGGCAGCGCTACGGCTTCGGGCTGCTCGACGGCGACGAGGACGACGGGCTGAGCGTCGTCGCCACCGCTCCCGACACGATCGGCGACTTCGACCTGAAGGCCACCTCCGGCAGCATCGCCGACTTCGCCGACGACACCGTGCTGCTCAAGGAGGACTGGGCCAAGGACCACGACCTCACCACCGGTGACACGCTCGAGGTCACGATGCCGACCGGCAAGAAGGAGTGGCGGGTCGTCGGTGTGGTCGAGGACAGCCCGCTGATCTTCTCCCCGGTGCTCACCACGACGCAGACCCTGCTCGCCTCCGGCTTCCCCGACCAGGACAACTACGTCGTCGTCTTCGCCGAACCCGGGGCCACGGGCCTGCAGGACCGGCTGGACGCGGTCGTGAAGGACCTGCCGGTCGTGACTGTCAAGGACCAGCAGGCGTTCGCGGCCGAGCAGCGCGCCCCGATCGACCGCATCATCGGCGTGATCTACGGGCTGCTCTTCTTCGCGGTGGTCATCGCCGTACTCGGCATCGTCAACACCCTGGCGCTGTCGGTGATCGAACGGACCCGGGAGATCGGGCTGCTCCGCGCCATAGGCGTGAGCCGCCGGCAGCTGAGACAGATGATCCGGCTCGAGTCGGTGGTGATCGCGGTGCTCGGTGCTGTCCTCGGCATGGCGCTGGGGATCGTCTTCGGGGTGACGTTGATGTACGCGCTGCGCGACCAGGGGCTGGAGCGGATCAGCATCCCGATCGTGCAGCTCGTGGTCTTCCTGGTGCTCTCGCTGGTGCTGGGGGTGCTCGCGGCGGTGCTGCCCGCCCGGCGTGCGGCCCGCCTCGACGTGCTGCGCGCGATCGCGACCGAGTAGCGCCGGAGACCCAGGCATGGTCGGACGTCACACCTTGCTGACACATGACCCGTTCGGGTGGTCCCAGGGGGCTAGGAAGGTCTACCCGTTCGGCCCCCGGCCGGCTCGGCCAAACCAAGGACGGGGCCCCGGAGCCCGGTCTAGTCTGGTTGGCATGACGGAAGTCCTTGTCAAGGACGGGCGCGCTCTCAAGCACGTCCAGGTGCGCGAATACGTACGCGCGCTCGTTTCCGGCATGTCCCCGGGCTCCCCGGCCCCCTCGGAGCGTGAGCTGGTGGCCCAGTTCGGGGTCGCCCGGATGACCGTGCGCCAGGCGATGGACGCGCTGGTCGTCGAGGGGCTGCTCGAGCGGATCCCCGGCAAGGGCACCTTCGTGGCCCGGCCGCGGCGTACCGCCAGCACGATCACGAGCTACAGCGAGGAGATCGCCCGCCGCGGGATGCTGGCGGAGTCGGTCACGCTCCTCGCCCGTCGCGAGCAGGCCGGTCCGGGCGTGGCCCGGGCGCTCAACATCACCGAGGGCGACCCGGTGATCCACTGGAAGCGGCTGCGCCGCGCCGACGGCGCCCCGATGTGCATCGAGGACGCGTTCCTCAACGAGGTCCTGCTGCCCGGCTTCCTGCAGGGCGGGATGCCCACGAGCCTCTACGACGCGCTGGAGCAGCGCGGCCTGCGCCCGACCTGGGCCGAGGACTCCATCAACGCCGACGTGTGCCAGGCCGACGAGGGCATCCACCTCGAGATCGCGGCCGGAGACCCGGTGCTGCGGCACTCGCGTCGCGCGCTGAACGGCGAGAAGGTCGTCGAGGTCTCCCGCAGCGTCTTCCGCGCCGACAAGTACACCCTCTGGGTACAGATCGGCCAAGATTTCTAAATACCCCCGCGAGCTTCGGCCCCAGTCCGCGGCGACTGCTCGCTGCGCTCGCGGGCGCCTGGCTCGCTGTTCTGCCTACCCCCGCGAGCTTCGGCCCCAGTCCACGACGGATGCTCCCTGCGCTCGCGGGCTTCGCCGTCCGTCGCGGCCATGAGGCCGATCGCGGGGCGTGCTCGCTCCGCGAGCGAGGGCTCGCTCCGGTGCTGTCGCCGCGGCCATGAGGCCGATCGCGGGGCGCCTCGCTGCGCTCGGAAAGACCGGGTCGCTTCGCTCCCACCGCTCCCATCGCGTTGGGCCTGGCTGACCTAGTCCCCCAAGCCACCTAGAGGTGCGACCACGTCGCCGGAGTGCTCGCAGACCCAGACCGGGTCGGGGCCGCCGAGGTCGGGCTGGATGTAGAGGGAGTGCTCGGGGCCGGTGCAGGTCAGGCACAGCGGCCAGCGGCCCGCGGTGTCGAACAATCCGTCCTGCACGTCCTGGGCGACCAGCCCGGCGACGTACACCTGACCCTCGGGCCACTGGTCCGCCCACCACTCGCGCGCGGACACGGCCTCCTCGAGGATCGACACCGCGTGGGCGGTCGCGTGGTTGCGGGCCTGGAGGTCGGCGAGGACGCGAGCCCTCGCGTCGAACAACGGCACGGTGTCCACCCTGCCCATTCTGTGACGGGGGTGGTGAGCCCGCATCTCCTACGCTGCTGGCATGGGGCTGCTGCTTGAGGTCGCGGTCGCGCACGAGCGCGACGTGCCGGGCGCCGTCGACGGCGGCGCGGACCGGCTGCACGTGGTCGGCCCGGGCGGGGACGGGTCCAGCCTGTCGCCCGAGATCGCCATGGTCTCGGCGGTCTGCCGCGACAGCGACCTCCCGGTCTTCGTGCTGCTCCGGCTCAACGACTCGTGGACCACGACCGGCGGCGAGCTGACCCGGCTGATCGGGCTCGCGGAGGACTACCTCGCGGTGGGCGCGAGCGGCGTGTCCTTCGGGTTCCTCGACCCCGACACCGACATCGACACCGAGGTCTGCACCCACCTGGCGACGTCGCTCGCGAACGTGCCCTGGACCTTCCACCACGCCGTGGACGACACGCTCGACACCCGCCGGGCGTGGAAGCGGCTGGTCGGGCTGCCCGGCCTGGTCAACGTGCGGTCCGCGGGCTCGCCGCGCGGCATGGGGGAGGGGTACGACGACCTGCTGGCGACCGCAGAGAGCGACCCGGCCATCGCCGGGCTGCTGATGCCCGGCGGAGGGCTGCGGGCCGAGCACGTGCCGTGGCTGGTGCGCACCGGCGTCCGGGCGTTCCACCTCGACGAGCAGCTCCGGCCCGGAGGCAGCCGCAAGGCCTACGTCGAGGCCGGCCTGACCCGGTCGTGGCGGCTGCTCCTCGACAACGCGGGGGCACGGACATGAGCCTCATGATCGACCCGCCCGCCGTGCCGTCCCGGGGCCGGATGTGGTCCCACCTGGCCAGCGACACGTCGTTCGACGAGCTGCACGCCTTCGCCCGCGAGCTCGGGATCCCCGAGCGCGGCTTCGACCGTGACCACTACGACGTGCCCTCGGAGTGGTACGACGAGGTGGTCTCCCGCGGCGTCGAGGCGGTGACCTCCCGCGAGCTGGTCACGCGGCTGGTCGCAGCCGGGCTACGACGCCGCAAGCACGGCTAGCTCGCGCTCGAGGTTGGCCCGGGCCGCCGACTCCCACCTCTCCCGCGCGAACGCTGTGTGGAAGAGGTGGGGCTTGGCGGCCAGGCCCTTCAGCACCTCGGCCCGGCCCGCGGAGAACACGTCGTCCTCGAGGTGGGCGTACTCACGACGGACCGCGGCGACGTACTCGTCGTAGCGCTGCCGCGGCGCGGCCAGGATCCCGAGGTCGGCGTCGGAGAGCGCGCAGCCGTTGGCGTCGGAGTCGTCCGGGGTGTGCGTCTCCGTGAGCCGAACCAGTCGCGTCACCTCGGAGACGATCGGCGCCGGCGCAGCGGTCGCCAACGCGTCCTCGGCCCACGCGGCCGAGCGTTCCTCGGCGTCGCGCTCGCCGTCGTAGACCGCGTCGTGGAACCACGCCGCCAGCACCACCGGGGTGGCGTCGTACGCCGCACCGTTGCCGGCCAGCTCGTCGAGCCGGTCGAGGACCTCGGTCAGGTGTCGGGTGTCGTGGTAGCCGCGGCTCGGGTCGGCGTACGCCGCGATCACCGCGTCCCGGACCTCGGACGAGTCGGGAAGGGGCCATCTGTCACTGAGGTCCATCGCCCTCATCCAACCCGCTACGCTCCCTCCGTACAAGAACGAGAACGTGTTCTATTTCTGAGGAGTCGAGATGGCCGCCAGCCCGGAGAAGATCCGCGAGGTGATCGAGCAGTACGTCGCCCGGGTTGCGACCGGCACCACCGACGAGGTCCTGGAGCTCTACGCCGAGGGCGCGACCGTCGAGGACCCGGTCGGCACCGAGGTCCGCTCCACCCGGGAGTCGATCCGGGAGTTCTACTCGGGCCTGGAGGAGCTGGAGCAGGCCGGCGAGGTGCTGAGCGCCCGGATCGCGGGCGGCGAGGCGGCGTTCCTGTTCGAGCTGCGCACCAAGGCCGGTGAGCAGACCTACACGCTGGCGCCGATCGACGTGATGACGTTCGACGACGAAGGCAGGATCACCTCGATGAAGGCCTACTGGTCCGACGCGGACCTGTCAGTGTCCTGAGGCTGACCCCGTCCCGTCACCCCGGGGGGCGGTGGCTGAGCAACGCCTGTCCACAGTTCGGCGGTGGGCAGGCAACGGTTCTCCACGGGGAAGACGGTTGCCAGGCCACCGCCCACCCGGCGTGGCCTGTGGACGACGGTTGCCAGGTCACCGCTCGGCGGGCGTCATCGCCCACCGGATCGTCCCGGTCGCCAGCCCACCCAGCACCCGCACCGCGGTGCGCTCGGAGACCGGTAGGTAGGGCAGCCGGAGCGGGAGCCGGGTCCAGGCCGGCATCAGCCCGATCGCGGCCGCCGCGAGCACGCCGTACGGCGCGCGGACAGCCAGCGGCAGCGGCGGCTTGAGCAGCACGTAGCGCACCGCCTCCCGCGCCTCGGGCGTACCGCGCAGCTCGGGGCGATAGGCCGCCAGCACCTCGGCCAGCTCTGCCTCGCTCGTCGGCGGGTCGACCACGCCCAGCCGCGCGCTCACCCGACCGATCTGGGCGACGTACTCGTCGCGCCCGGCCTGGTCGAGCGGGAGGCGCCCGTAGACCTGGTGCGCGCGCAGGAAGCTGTCCGCCTCGGCCGCGTGCACCCACGCGAGCAGGTGCGGGTCGGAGGCGGCGTACGGCGTGCCGTCCGGCATCACCCCGACGACCCGCTCGTGGATCCGCTTGACCATGTCGACGGCCTGCTGGGCGTCGTCCTCCACGCCGAACGTCGTGACCGCGAGGAAGGTGCTGGTGCGGTGCAGCCGGCCCCACATGTCGCCGCGGAAGCCGGAGTGCTCGGAGACCGCGCGCATCGCGACCGGGTGCAGGGTCTGGAGCAGCAGCGCACGCAGCCCGCCGACGAACATCGACGCGTCACCGTGGACGCGCGCGATCGGGCTGCCGGCGTCGAACCAGCGCGGTCCCTCGCGGAAGTGGATCCGGTCGCGGTGCCTCGGCCCGTCCGGGCCGGCGACCTGGCGGAACAGTGCCGAGCCGAGCCGACCACGCAGGTCGGGGAGCACCGTCGCCATGACCCGACACTACGTCGGGGTGAGTTGGGGGACGGTTGCCGCGTGCAAGGATCCCGGGCATGTCTCGCACGAAGGCTCGCCGGACCCTGGCCACCACGATCGGCGCCCTCATGGTCGCGGCCGGGCTGGCGGCCGTGCCGTCGACGGCGCCCGCCCAGGCCGGGCCGGCGCAGGCAGCCGGCGCGCCAGGCACGTCCCGCGCCGCTCCCGTCGTGTGGAGCCGGTGCAAGGACCGGGACCTGAAGCAGGCCAAGGCGCAGTGCGGCTACCTCGTCGTACCCCTCGACTACGCCAACCCGGCCGGCCCGACCATCCAGCTCGCGGTGTCGCGGATCCTGCACACCAAGGGCCCCTACCGCGGCGCGGTGTTCGCCAACCCGGGCGGTCCCGGCGGCAGCGCCCTGCAGTACTCGCGGCTGGGCGGCGCCATCCCGCACGGCGTCGGCAGGACCTACGACTGGTACGGCATGGACCCCCGGGGTGTCGGGGCCTCGATCCCCGCCCTGACCTGTGACCCGAAGTTCGGCAACACCCAGCACCGGCCCTACAAGCCCACGACCACGAAGATCCTGGGCTACTGGCTGGCGAAGACCGAGGCGTACGCCGCCGCGTGCGGCGCCTCGGCCTCGAAGAACCTGCTGCCCCACCTGAGGACGACGGACAACGTGGCCGACTTCGAGTCGCTGCGCACCGCGATCGGCCTGGCGCAGGTGACCTACTACGGCTACTCCTACGGCACCTACATCGGCCAGGTGTGGGCCACTCTCCACCCGGGCTCGATCAAGGCGATGGTGCTCGACGGCGTGGTCGACGCGAGCCGGGTCTGGTACTACGCGAACCTCGACCAGGACTACGCGTTCCAGAAGGTCTACTCGAAGTTCTTCCGGTGGGTCGGCAAGTACGACCGCATCTACGACCTCGGCCGCACCGGTCAGCTGGTGGACAAGCGGGTCGCGCGGTTGCGTAAGACGCTGACCAACAAGCTCGCTGACGGCAAGATCGGCTCGTCCGCGATCGACGACCTGCTCATCAACGCGGGCTACAACACCCTGGCCTGGCCCGACGTCGCCACGGCACTCTCCGAGCTGGCCAACCACCGCAACACCCGGCCGATCCGCCAGATCCTGCGCACTCCGAAGGGCCCGAAGGCCGACAACTCATACGCCATGTACCTCGCCACGGTGTGCACGGACGCCCCGTGGCCGAAGGACTGGAACCTCTGGGCCTCCGACAACGCCATCGTCGACAAGGACGCGCCGTACGTCGCGTGGGCGAACGCGTGGTTCAACGCGCCCTGCCGGAACTGGCCGACCCCGAGCAACCCCGCGGCGTTCGCGGTCAACGGCGCCGGCTACACCGGCCCGGTGCTGATGGTGAACGAGACCTTCGACGCGGCCACGCCGTTCTCGGGCGCGCTGGCCACGCGCGCGCTGTTCCCGACCGCGCGGCTGATCGAGGGCGAGCGCGGTACGTCGCACGCGGCCTCGCTCTCCGGCGTCTCGTGCGTCGACGACGCCATCGCGGCTCTGCTCAAGAAGGGCAAGGTCCCGACTCGCAAGGCGGGCGCCGGCGCGGACAAGAAGTGCCCCGGACTCGAGGCGCCCAGACTCGACCCGGCGCGGAGCGACCGGTCGGCGCCGGACCTGCCCCGAGTCCTGGCGCCCCGATTGCCGTCCGTGAGCTGAGGTCTACCGCGCGCCGTAGCCGCGCAGCCAGATCGTCTGCGAGGAGGAGCGCAGCTTGTCGAGCGCGGCATCGCTGATCGCCTCGGTGGCGTCGGTGACGACGTAGCCCTGCTCGCCGCGGGTGGCGAGGTACTGCCCGGCCACGTTGGCGCCCTGCTCGGCGAGGTAGGCGTTCAGCTCGGCGAGCACGCCGGGGACGTTGACGTGCAGGTAGGCCAGCCGGACGCCCTCGGTCAACGGTGGCGGCTGTACCGCCGGCAGGTTGACGGACAGGGCGGTGCTGCCCTCCGCGACGAACGCCGCGAGCTTGCCGGCGACGAACCAGCCGATCTCCTCCTGCGCCTCCTGCGTGGAGCCGCCCACGTGCGGGGTGAGGATCACGTTGTCGAGGCCGCGGAGCACCGACTCGAACTCGTCGCCCTGCGCCTTCGGCTCGACCGGGAACACGTCGAGCGCGGCGCCCGCGATGTGGCCGGACTCGATGTTCTCGCGGAGCGCCAGGTCGTCGACCACCATGCCGCGCGACGCGTTGATGAAGAGCGAGCGCGGCTTCATCAGTGCGAACTGCTCGGCGCCGAACAGCCCGGCGTTCCCCGGCCGGCCGTCGACGTGCAGCGTGACCACGTCCGCCTCGGCCAGCAGGGCCTCGAGGCTCGGCATCCGGCGAGCGTTGCCGTGCGCGAGCTTGTCGGCGGTGTCGTAGAAGATCACCCGGAGGCCTAGCGCCTCGGCGACGTTCGACAGCTGGGTGCCGATGTTGCCGTAGCCCACGATGCCGATCGTGCGTCCGCGGACCTCGTGGCTCCCCTTCGCCGACTTGTCCCAGACGCCGTCGTGCATCTTCCAGGTCTTCTCGGTGAGCCGCCGCGCCAGCGCGATGATCTCGGCGATCACCAGCTCGACCACGCTACGGGTGTTGGAGTACGGCGCGTTGAAGACCGCGATGCCGCGCTCGGAGGCCGCAGCCAGGTCGACCTGGTTGGTCCCGATGCAGAAGCAGCCGATGGCGACCAGATCGGTCGCGGCCTCCAGCACGCGGGGCGTGACGTGGGTGTTGGAGCGGATGCCGAGCAGCTCGACACCTCCCGCCAGCGCCTCGACGAGCTCGTCCTCGGAGAGGGAACCGGACCGCAGCTCGACCTCGTGGCCGCGCGCTTCGAGCGTCTCGACGGCGACGGGATGGATGTTCTCGAGGAGGAGGACCTTCACGGCTCAAGGGTAGGAGCGGTCCACCTAGGAGGCGATGTCGGGAGTCTCGTCGCTGTCGGACCGGGCCGCCGCACGGGCGCGCTGCTCCGTACGGCGCTCCACGAAGCGGGTCGCCTGGGCGTCCAGGCCCTCGAGGAACGTCGCGAGCTCGTCGCGGGCCCGCTCGCCGACCTCGCCCAGGTCGGCGCGGCCGAACACGTCCCAGTGCCGCAGGATCGGCATGATCACGTCGTCGTGGTGCAGCCTCAGGTCGTAGATGCCCGCCTTGGCGATGATCATCGAGCTGCGCCGGAAGCCGGCCATCGTGGCGCCGGGCATCTCGAACCCGATGACCTCGTCGGCGATCGCGCGCATGGTCGCGTCGGGTTCGAGCTCCAGCGCGGCCGCCACGATGTTGCGGTAGAAGACCATGTGCAGGTTCTCGTCCTTGGAGATCCGGGCGAGCATGCGGTCGGCGACGGGGTCGTGGGTGACCTTGCCGGTGTTGCGGTGTGAGACCCGCGTGGCCAGCTCCTGGAAGGACACGTAGGCCACCGCCTCCAGCGGCGTCTTGTCGCCCGACTCGTAGCCCGACGTCATGTAGTCCATCCGGGCGCGCTCGAGCTCGACGGGATCCACGCCGCGGGTCACGACCAGGTAGTCGCGCATGGCGATGCCGTGCCGGTTCTCCTCGGCGGTCCAGCGCCCGACCCACGTCCCCCAGGCGCCGTCGCGGCCGAACCGGGTCGCGATCTCGCGGTGGTAGGACGGCAGGTTGTCCTCGGTCAGCAGGTTGGTGATCATCGCCGCCTTGGC
Source organism: uncultured Actinomycetota bacterium (assembly GCA_963759065.1). Lineage (GTDB taxonomy): Bacteria > Actinomycetota > Actinomycetes > Propionibacteriales > Nocardioidaceae > Nocardioides. Next base: position 639,137 of record CAVWYA010000015.1, read on the forward strand.
TGTCTCCGAGAGCCGCGACTGCTCCGGGGACCAGTCCTCACCACCGAGGAAGGCGAAGTCGCGACCCTCGCTCCACGGGACGTAGTCGTGGGGGTGCCACTCCTGCGCCATCCCGAGGTGGCGCTCGAGGTTCTCGGCGACGGTCGGTTCCAAGGCTTCGAGCAGATGATCCGTGGTGGTCACAGGCAGTCCGTCCCTTCCCTGCCGGCGAGCGTACGCCTGCCGGGCCGCCGGTGCCTGTCAGCCGCGGTGGGGCGACGTGTGACCCTGGAGGTACGCAGCGACGAGCGCGCCCAGCGTCTCGAGGTGGTAGCCGCCCTCCTGCACCGCCACCGCCGGCAGTCCTGTGGCGCCGAGCAGGCGGCCGGCCTCGCGGTAGCCGTCGGCGGTGACCTGCAGCGGGCTCTCCGGGTCGTCCTTCGCCGCGTCCACGCCGAGGGAGACGACCAGGTGGTCGCAGCCGGCGTCGTCGACCCATTCCGCCAGCTCCGCCACCGCGGCCAGCCACGGCTCGTCGCCCGTGCCCTCGGGCAGCGGCAGGTTGCGGGTCGCTCCCTCGCCGGCACCGGTGCCGGTCTCGTCGGCGTACCCCACGATGTGGGGGAACCAGCCGGCGCCCGGGTCGACGTGCACCGAGCCGTAGAGCACGTCGGCGCGGTCGTAGAAGATCGCGGCCGTGCCGTTGCCCTGGTGGGCGTCGAGGTCCACGATCCCGACCCGCTGCGAACCTGACGACTGGAGCGCGGTCGCGGCGACGGCGGCGTTGTTGAGGTAGCACGAGCCGCCGTAGCCGGCCGGCGTCGCGTGGTGTCCCGGCGGGCGGGAGAGGGCGTAGGCCAACCGGGCGCCGCCGGAGACCAGCCGGGCCGCCTCGACAGCGCAGTCCACCGCGGCGAGCACGGCGGCGAACGTGCCCGGGCCGACGAGTGTCATCGTGTCGTAGGCGAAGCGACCGGCATCGGCGTGCACCGCGACCGCGGGGCGGGTCGGGAGCCCGGCGGTCATCGCGGGAGTGGGGAAGTAGTAGGGGACGACTCGCTCCTGGCCCACGAGGTCGGCGTACGGGCCGGCCGCCCAGCGGTCGGCGGCCGTGCCCAGGAACTCGACGAGCTCCGCGTCGTGCACGGCGTCGAGTGCCGGCCGGTCGGCGGCCGGTGAGACCTCGACGAGGGAGAAGCCCGGTCCGTCCAGTGCCTCCAGGATCGCGTCGACCCGGGCGGCGGTCTCGGTCCCGATGGTGGGCACGCCCACCCAGACCTCGCCGCGGGGGTCGTGGAGACGGGTGTCCGGCGACCACAGCACCGGGACGTCGTACTGACTCATGCGTCAGTATGGCCACATGCCCCGTGCCCGTGACCTCGGCATCGCCATCGGCACGCTGCCGACCGGCCCCACCAACTCGGTCCTGGACGTCGAGGGCGTCGGCCTCGGCCACGCCACGATCACCAGGGAGACCGCGTGCACCGGCGTCACGTCGCTGGTGCTGGCCGACGACGCCATGCACCGCCCGGTGGTCGCGGGCGGCGCCGTGCTGAACGGGATCGGCGAGTGCACGGGCTTCGTCACCGTCCGCGAGGCGGGCATGCTCGAGACGCCGGTCTGGCTCACGTCGACCATGCAGCTCGGACGCGTGTACGACGCGGCGTGCGAGCTCGAGCTGGCGCGGCACGCCGACGTCGCCGACGACGTCTGCATCCCCGTCGTCGCCGAGTGCGACGACTCGTTCCTCAACGACTGCCGCCGGATGTGGGTGACCGGCGACGACGCGCGCACCGCGCACGAGGCGGCGCTGGCGTCGCGGGGCTCGGCGTCACCGCCTCCCGAGGGTGCGGTCGGGTCGGGGACCGGCATGTCCTGCCTGGGCTTCAAGGGCGGCATCGGGACCTCGTCGCGGGTCACCCCGGGCGGCCACACGGTCGCGGTCCTGCTCATGACGAACTTCGGCTCGCGCGAGCGGCTGACCGTAGACGGGGTCCCGGTCGGCCGGCTGCTCCCGGAGCACGTGGACCCGCCGAAGCCCGCCGGCTCGTGCATCGGCGTCGTCGTCACCGACGCGCCGGTCGACCCGAACGGCTGCGAGCGGCTGGCCCGCCGGATCGGGCTCGGCCTGGCGCGCACGGGCTCGGTGGCCCACCACGGCAGCGGGGAGATCTTCCTGGCGGCCAGCACCACCGCCCGCACCGATCGCGACGGCACCGTCCTCGACGACGACAAGCGGTTGGGCGGGCGCGGGCTCGACGACCTGTTCGAGGCGGTCGTCGACGCCGCGGAGGAGTCGGTGCTCAACTCGCTGCTGATGTCGTCCACCACGGTCGGGCGGGACGGCAACACGAGCGAGGGACTCGACCCCGACACCGTCGTCCGCCTGCTGCGGGAGCACGGGCGCCTGTCGTGACGGGCTCCGAGAGGTCCGTCAGGATCGCGATGGCCGACGGCGTCGAGCTGGCCGCCACCCTGTTCCTGCCGGAGACGACCGAGCCGCAGCCGTGCCTGCTCGAGGCGCTGCCCTACCGCAAGGACGACCTCACCTCGTCGTACGCCGAGGGCTACCGATCGCTGCGGGACGAGCACTCGTACGCCGTCTGCCGGGTCGACCTGCGCGGGACCGGCTCGTCCGCCGGCGACGCGACCGACGAGTACCCCCTCGTCGAGCGGACCGACCTCTGCACGGTGATCGCCTGGCTGGCCGAGCAGGAGTGGTGCGACGGCAACGTCGGGATGTTCGGCACGTCGTACTCCGGCTTCAACTCGCTCCAGATCGCCGCCGAGCGCCCGCCCGCGCTGAAGGCGATCGTCGCGATCTACTCCAGCGACGACCGCTGGAACGACGACGTGCACTGGCGCGGCAACGCGCTGAAGCTCACCGACCTCGTCGACTACAACCACTACATGACGCCGATGTGCGTACTGCCGCCAGTGCCGGCCGAGTGGCCGGACAGGTCGTGGCGCGAGGAGTGGCTGCGCCGCTGGGAGACGAACGAGCCGTGGCTGCTGACCTGGATGCGCGAGAACCGCGACGGCCCCTACTGGCGGGCGGGGTCGCTGCGGCACGGGGCTGACGGAGGGCGTGGCTACGACCGGATCCAGGCGGCGACGCTGATCGTGGCCGGCTGGGCCGACGGCTACCGCAACAACACCTTCCGAACGGTCGCAGCCCTCGACGAGGCCGGCACGCCGTGGCGGCTGCTCGCCGGACCGTGGGCCCACGCCGACCCGGCGAACGCGATGCCGGGGCCGCGGATCGACCTCGACGTGGAGATGTGCGCGTGGTTCGACCGCTGGCTGCGCGGGGTGGGCGACGAGCCCTCGCGCGCCGACGTCTTCGTGCGGACCTCGACCGTCCCCGAGCCCGACCTGGACACCCACGAGGGCTACTGGGTGACCGGCCCGTGGCCGCTACCGGGCGCCGGATCGTCGACGGTCCCGCTCGACGGCCCGAGGTCGCTCGAGGTCGAGCCGGACGTCGGCACCGCGGCCTGGATCGACTGCGCCGGCCACCTGCCGTGGGGCCTCTCGCTCGACCAGCGGGAGGACGACGCCCGCTCGCTGACCTGGGACTCGGCACCGCCGTCGGAGGCAGTGGTGGGTCAGCCGCGGGTCCGGCTGCGCCTGAGCGCCGACGCCCCGGCGGCCTCGCTGTCGGTGAAGCTCTGCGACGTTTTCCCCGACGGGACCTCGGCGCTGGTCAGCCGCGGCACGCTGGACCTGGAGTTCCGCAGTGGTGACGAGCGCGTGCCGCTGGTCCCGGGCGAGGAGTTCGAGGTCGACCTCCTGCTCGACGCGATGGCCTACCAGTGGTCGCCCGGCCAGACCCTCCGGGTCTCGGTCGCCGGCGCCGACTGGCCCAACACGATCGCGCCGCCCGCGCCGGTGACCCTGACCGTGCACGGGGGCTCGGTCGAGCTCCCGCTCTGGCCCGCGGACCGGTCGGAGGCTCCCGAGTTCACGCCCGGCTCGGCGTCGTCCTCCGAGGACCCCGAGGGCGTCGTCTGGTCGATCACCCGCGACGTGCTCCGGCGTACGACGACGGCCGCGGTCCGCAGCGGCTCGACGTACGAGATCCCACACGGCGGCACGGCCAGCGAGGAGTACGTCGGCGAGGTCGGCGTCGACCGCCGCACCTTCGCGCAGTGGGCCGACGCCGAGACGACCTTCTGCCTGACCTGGCCCGACGTCGCAGGGCAGAGCGTGGCAATCCGGGTGGTCTCGACGCTGCGGGTCGACATCGGCCCGGACGGCTATGACGTGGTCATCGTCGCCGACGCCTTCGACGACGAGGAGCAGGTCGGCCACCGCGAGTGGCGCGAACACCTCCCGCGCTAGGACGGACCGTGTCTGGCCGGCGGCTGGTCCGGCCAGTTGACGGCGTACGCCGGGTCGCGGCCGGTGCCGAGCCGGGCGGACCGCAACAGCTCGCGGACGATGCCGGCGGCGCCGTGGGCCCAGCCGGTGCGCGCTTCGAGCGCGCTCGGTGTGGCGTGGTGCTCGACGTTCGACCAGCGGGTGCCTTCGCGGTCGACGATGGCGTGCTCGCTGAGATCGGCGACCAACACCTCCGCGAAGCCGGCCCCATCACCTCGCTCGACGCTCCGGTCGAGGGCCAGGGCCAGCACACCCGCGGTGCCGCAGCAATGCCCGTGGTTGTCCCAGAACCCCGGCCACCTGCGACGCGGCAACCCGCAGTGGGTGACGGTGTGCCAGCAGCGGTCGGCCAGGTCCGACCAGCGTGACCCACCGAGCACGTCGTGCAGCAGCCGGAGCCGGTCGTCTTCGCCCGATGTTGACGACGTACCCAAGTTCGAGTCGTCTCGACGCGAGTCTCGAGACGCGCACGGCGAGGTCTCAACCCAAACGAACGAAGGGCCCCGACCGCAACTGCGGTCGGGGCCCTTCGAGTGCGAAATCAGGCGACGCGGACGTTCTCGGCCTGCGGGCCCTTGGGGCCGGCCGTGACGTCGAACTCGACCTTCTGGTTCTCGTCGAGCGACTTGTAACCGCTGGTCTGGATGGCGGAGTAGTGGACGAACACGTCCTCACCGCCACCGTCCTGCGCGATGAAGCCGAAACCCTTTTCGGCGTTGAACCACTTGACGGTTCCCTGAGCCATGATCTTTTCCCTTGTTCTGCCGAGGGCGTTGTGCCGCTCGACCTGCTGAAGACATCCACCTGAGCTGATGTCCAGCGAACCGAAGACCAGGGGTACGACATACGAACTGCGACTCTTGCGCAGCCAGGACGGCTTGGTAGCCATCCCTTCAACACGACCCACGATAGTGCATCGGCCCCCTGTTGAGGATTTCGGGCGCGAGCACCTGCTCGCTAGCGCAGCCCCTGAGGCAGCTCCACGTGCACGACCTCGTCCCCGAACTGGAACCGGGCCGCAGCCACGTCGGCCAGGAGCAGCCCCACCTCTCCCTCGCCCCCCGGCTCGACGGCCAGCACCTCTGGGTACGGCGTGTCCTCGCGTGCCGACGTGCTGCAGGTGACATGGGTGCCGGGGCGCAGCGTCGTACCGACCGCGACCCGGCCGAACACCAGGGCGTCGTCGCCGCGGGGCTCGGCGCGCTGCACCTGCATCACGAACGAGCCCTCCGGCCAGCCGCCCGCCTCCTCGTCGGGGCCGATGAGCGAGGAGCTGCGGTAGACCTCGGCGAGGTCCGCCTCGTCACCGAGCACGACGTCGCCGAGCTGGTCGGTGTCCAGCACGTCGGACCCCACGCCGGCCACGGTGATCGACCGGATCGTGGTCGGCTGGAACGTGAACGTCGTCGTCAGGGTCACCCGCTCGCCGACCCGCACCGGGTCGCCCTCGTTGAGACAGGGGAGTGGCGACCCCGGCGACGTCGAGGCCGGCCGGTCGATGACGGTCACGTCGTAGTCCCGCACCCCCTGGACGGGCTCAGCCGGCTCCTCGGACCTCCAGAAGCGCCATCCCATGCGGCGAGACTACGGAGCCGGCAGCGAGATGTGGACGCGACGCCCGTCGAGCCTTCCAGTCAGCACCGCGTCGGCGCCGAGCGCGCGGGTGTCCCAGCTGCCGGCGAGGTGGCCGCGCGGCAGGTCAAGGGAGACTGTCATCGTCTCGGCGTAGCGGTCCCACACCGCCGTTCCGGACACCGCCAGATCCGGAAGCAGGCGTACGCCGGACAACCGGAACCGCACCACCGGGTCGCCGGCGTAGCGCCAGGTGCCGCCGCGCAGGCCGACGCCGTGGCCGCTGTAGTTGTTCCACCAGCGGTCCTGCAGGTCCGCGACCGTGAGCGCGGCCGCCCTGGCCACCGCGCGGGGGCGGGCGAGTGGGGTCAGTGCGCCCGGGAACCGGCCCAGCGCCCGCACCGGCGCGACCTGGCGGGCGCAGCGCAGCAGGCGAGCCGGGACGGCCGCGGACGGCGTCGCGACGAACGAGCGCACGATCCGCACCGCGCAGTCGTCCGTGTCGCCGACCGCGGTGACATGGAAGCTGTTGGCCACCCGCACGTGCCGGGTGTTGGGGAACTGGCTCGCCACCAGGTCACCCTCCGCGGGAGTCGTGATCGAGTCGAGCTCGCCGCTCAGCACCAGCACCGGCACGTCGGAGTAGTGCCCGCTCGGCGGCACCGGGGGACCGGCGGGTTTGCTCGCCGGCGCCGACGGCCACTGCGTGCACCAGTCGAGCATCTGCCAGTCGGAGTCGGCGTACTCGTGCACCGTGAACGGCCCGTAGGTGTCCGGGTCGGACACGGTGCGGGCGTCGAGGGCCGCGGCGTACTGCTGCTGCCGGACCGCCGGCTGTGCCGTCATGTCGTAGAGCTGCGGGTAGTCGTGGCACGCGACCGCGGCGTCGAGTCCCTCGCTGTAGGCCCGGACCGGCCCGCCGTCGGGATCGCCACCGGTCGCCTCGGCGACCAGCCGCAGCAGTGGCCGGCGGTCCCCGGACAGTCCGGAGCGGAGCGCCGCGGTGAGCTCGCGGTAGAACGCCGGCGTGTACGTTGCGCCGAACGCGACCGCGGCCAACCCCGGTCCGTCGACCCTGACCCGCATCCGGGACCCGTCGGCGTCGTAGGCGCGGCCGCGCCACGGCTTCGTGCGCACGGCGTCGAGCACCTTCTCGAGGGTCGGCAGGAACGGCCGACCGGCGTCGCGGCAGTCCTGAGTGCGCTGGCAGACCATCGCGAAGGAGTCGCGCATCGCCGGACCCTGGGTGGCGTACCACGCGTCCTCGCCGTACGCCGGGTAGGCGCTGTCCAGCACCACGCTGCGCACCTGCTCAGGGTGGCGGCCGGCGTAGACCTGGGCGAAGAAGGTGCCGTAGGAGTCGCCGTAGACGTCGACCTGCCCGAGCCCGAGCGCGTCCACGACCGCGGCGAGGTCGTCGGCCGAGAGCGCGGTCGAGTAGTCGTCGGCCCGGGCGCCGAGAGAGGCTCCGCAGGCGGCCGCGCCCACTGCGTAGCCGGCCTTCACGTCCTTCGGTGTCGGGTGCTGCAGGGCCGGGCAGTCGATCGGCTCCGACCGGCCGGTCCCGCGCTGGTCGACGAGCAGCAGGTTGCGCCGGTCGAGCAGCGCCCCGTACATCGCGGCGTACGACGACGCGGTGCCGGTGGTGCTGTAGCCGGGGCCGCCCTCGTGCGGGACGACGGTGCCGAGCGTCGGCTTCGAGCGGTCCCGGGCCGCGACGAACGCGAAGCCCACCGTGACGGTCCCGGCGACCGGGTTGCCCGGCTCCCACGGGCGCTCGATCGACCCGCACCGGGCGTGCGGCAGCACCTTGCAGGGGGCCAACTTCACGGCAGCACCGCCGGTCGAGTTCGTCGAGACCTCCGCAGCGTGCGCTGGGACCGGCAGCGCCGCGAGCAGGGCGATCGCGACCAGGCCGCCGACCCGGCGGATCACACGGACAGCCCGCCGGTGCGGTAGGCCGCGCCGATCACCGACACCAGCTGCGCGACGGCGTCCTCCCGGGGCGCGAACGGGCCCGGCCGGAAGTGCGGAGACTGCAGCCCGCGCTGGACCGACTCGCAGGCCGCCCAGTCCTGCCGGTTGGTGATGTCCCAGAACTCCACCGCCCCGGGGGCGCCCCCAGCCGCGTCCAACGGTTGGGTGAGCCACGAGCACTCGACCCAGGTCCGCCCCGGCGCCAGCGGCACCATCCGGTGCGTCATCACGTAGTCGGGGTGCGCCGAGACGAGCAGGTTGGGCATCAGGTGGAGGTACTCCACCGCCGTCGGGTTCACGCCGGGCAGCGGCGTCGCGGCGAGGGTGCCGTCGAGCGACATGGACGCCATGCCGTCGCGGAGCACCATCCCGCCACCGATCCAGGCGCCCGGGAGGTCGTAGTTGTCGCCCGAGTCCGGGGGCGTCACCTCGCAGAGCTCCGGGTGGATCAGCGGGCAGTGGTAGCACTCGTGGTAGTTCTCCGCGATCACCTTCCAGTTCGCCGCCACCTCGTAGGTGTGCCGATCGGCGACCACCAGCGAGCCGATGTCGTACGGCGCGAGCATGCCGGCCAGGTCCCCGACGTACCGCTCGAAAGGAGGCACCTCCGGCGCCCCCACGGGATTCGTGGCGTGGCCGAACGCCCAGCCGTTCCACATCGTCAGGGGCAGCTCGACCAGCCCGTGCTCGGCCTGCTCGAACGACTCGACCTCGCGGAAGCCGGGCGCCCCCTTCAGCTTGCCGCCCAGGTCGTAGGTCCACGCGTGGTAGGGGCAGCTCACCATGCGCTTCGTCGACGTGCCGTCGGCGGGCAGCAGCTCGTGGCCGCGGTGCCGGCAGGTGTTGGCGAACATCCGCAGCGTGTCCTTGTCGCGCACGACGAGGCAGGAGACGTCGCCCACCCTGACCGCGCGCTGGGTGAGCCCCTCGGGCAGCACGTCCGCCACCCGGCCCAGGCAGCTCCAGCCCCCGGCGTAGAGGTGCCGCCGCTCCCAGGCCAGCACCTCGTCGGAGGTGTACGCCGCAGCGGGCAGCATCTGCACCAGCTCACGACCCTCCGGCGGAGCCAGCTCACTGACGTCGATCACGGCGTCTCCCAACTAGTGTCAGCGCCATGGCGGGCAGGGCGCGGCGTGCGGTGGACGTACGCCGGGAGGAGATCCTCTCGGCGACGGTCGAGCTGCTCGACCGGCTGGGGCTGGCCGCGACGCGGGTGGCCGACGTGGCGGCGGCGCTCCACGTGAGCCCGGCGCTGGTCTTCTACCACTTCGGTACCAAGGACGACCTGGTCGCCGAGGCGTTCGCCCACGCGGTCGAGCACGACCTGCACCGCCTCGAGCGGGCGGCGAGCGGCGACGACCCGGTGGAGCGGCTGCGCCACGTGCTGCGGCTCTACGGCCCGACCGGCCGCGCGACCGGCTGGCGGATCTGGATCGACGCCTGGGCGGTGGCCCAGCGCGACCCGCACATCCGCAAGGTCCTGAAGCGGCTCGACCACCAGTGGCAGGACATCCTGCGCGGTGTGGTCGACGACGGCGTCGCGTCGGGCGTCTTCACCTGCCCCGACCCCGCGGCCACGGTGGCCCGGCTGTCGGCGATGGTCGACGGACTGTCGGTCGCTGCCGTCGTGCACCGCAGCGTGTCCCGCGAGCAGCTGCGCAACTGGGTGGCCGCCCAGCTCGCGGTGGAGCTCGGCGTGGACGTCGCGACGCTGGACTGAGGCTGGCACTCGACTCACGGGGTCACACCAGCCAGTGCGGCGCGTAGTCGGGCTCGGTGACCGCCGGCCGGTCCAGCCGGAACGCCGACACGTCGGACGTGGTCGTGCCGGTCGTGACGAGGTCGGCCAGCACCCGCCCGAAGGTCGGCACGAACTTGAAGGCGTGCGCGGCGCCCAGCCCCACGACGACCCGCTCGTGGCCGGGGACCGGCGCCAGGACGAAGTCGCGGTCCGCCGTGAGCGTGTACTGGCACCGGACCGACCGCAGCGGCGCACCGACGCCGGGCAGCATCGCGTGCACGTGGTCGGCGAGCAGCGCCTCCATCGCCGGGTCGGGGTCGCTGGTGCGGTCGTCCGGCGAGATCGGCGGGCCGCCGCAGTCCTGGGCGGCCTTGACGGTGTTCTCGCCGTACGCCGGGAAGCCGTAGAACGACGGGTCGTCCATCCAGATCCAGAGCGGCAGGGCACCGACCGCGAACCGGTCGGGCTCGTCGACGGCGAAGTAGGTGACCTGCTCCAGCGTCACCTCGAGCGGGACGTGCACGCCGAGGTGGCCGATGACGTCGTTGGTCCACGCGTCGGCGCAGACCACGACGCCCCGGCAGTCGATCTCCGCGCTGGTCGTGGTGACCCTCATGCCGTGGTCGCCGAGGTCCTCGACGGCCAGCACGGGGGAGTGGTCGCGCAGCTCGGCGCCCAGCCGCCGGGCCCGCTCGTGGAGCACGGCCGTGGTGCGGCCGGCGGGCACGATCGACCCGCTCGTCTGGAAGAGGGCGAGCGTCCCGTCCGGCACCCGCAGCTGCGGCCAGCGCGCCGTCAGCCGGTAGGCGTCGAGCGCCTCGTAGGCGATGCCGACCTCGTCCATCGACTGCGTGTAGTCGATGGCCGGGATCGCCGGGTCGGGCGGGAACAGGTCGAGCCCGCCGGTGCGGGTGACCAGCTGCTCACCCGACTCCTGCTCGAGCACGGACCAGTCGGCGTACGCCTCCTGCGTCAGCCGGACGTACGCCGGTGTGTGGTAGCTGTGCCGCAGGATCCGGCTGGTGTCGTGGCTGGCGCCGCGGTGGTGGCCCAGCGCGAACCGCTCGAGACCGAGCACCCGGTGCCCGCGACGCGAGAGCTCCCACGCGGCGGCGCTCCCCAGGCCGCCGAGCCCGACGACGACGTAGTCGAACCGCTCGGTCATCGCTCCTCCCGGCGGGCTCGCTCGAGGAGGGGGAGCAGCCAGCGGCGGATGTCGAGGCTGTCGTCCTCCATCGGCGCGAACCACCCGTGCCGGTAGGCCCGCGAGGACATCCCGCGCTGCACGGACTCGCAGATCGCCCAGTCCTGCTGGTTGACCAGGTGCCAGAGCTCGGCGGCGTCGCTCGGGTCGAAGGCGGCGTCGGCGACCGCCCCGGGCGCGAAGAGCAGCGAGCAGACCACCTCGGTGCGGTCCACGGCCGTCGGGTGCACCACGAACGCGGCGACGTGGTCGGCCGAGGCCGACAGCATGAGGTTGGGGTAGGCGAGGTCGCCCTTGTGCCGGGTCCGCTCGTCCTCGTCGAGGCCGGCCAGCGGCGCCCGGTCCGTCGTGCCGGTCATGGTGAACGTCCACGCGCCCTCGCGGTGCGGGATCCCGCTGTCCCAGTCGAGGTCGGCCCCGCCACCGGCGAACGACGGCACCAGCCGCGACAGCTCCGGGTGCACCGGGCCGCAGTGGTAGCACTCGTTGTAGTTCTCGAGAAGCACCTTGTAGTTGGCCGCGACCTCGTAGCGCAGCACCCGACCGGTGACCAGGTCGCCGATCCCGTAGTTGGCCAGCGTCGCTGCGGCGTGCCCCACCTGCTCGGAGAGCGGTGCCGCGGTCGCCGGGGTGAGGTGCACGAAGACGAACCCCTGCCAGGTCTCCACGCCCACGGCGTGCAGGGCGAACGCCGCCGGGTCGTCGACCGTTGCGTGCGGCGCCTTCAGCAGCGACCCGTCGAGCGCGTAGGTCCAGGAGTGGTAAGGGCAGCGGAGCGAGGCCGCGTCGCGGGCCGGCTGCTCGGGGGAGCAGAGCTGGGAGCCCCGGTGCCGGCAGACGTTGTACGCCGCGTGCAGCGTGCCGTCCTCGTCGCTGGTGACCAGCACCGACTCACCCGCGACCTCGACGGCCGCGACCCGCTTGGGCGAGGCCAGGCCGAGGTCGTCGAGACGGCCGACGCAGTACCACTCGCCGTAGAGCACGGCGTCCCGCTCGACCGCCCACTGGCCGGGGTCGACGTACATCTCCCGGGGGAGGGCTGCCTGCAGCTCGCCGTCCGTCACAGTCCCTCCTCGCGCGCTCACTACTGACTCACGAGTCAGTAAGGCAAGCGTGTCACCCCACGGGCTGCGTTGTCGAGAGCACGCGGTCGAGGTGGCAGGAAGCGCGGTGCTCGCCGGTCGCCGTGAGGACCTCCAGCGGCTGGGTGCGGCAGGCCTCGGCGACGCCGGCCCGCTCCGCCGTGCCGTCCGCCAGCGCGGGGCAGCGGGGGTGGAACCGGCACCCGGTCGGGATCCGGCTCGGGTCGGGCACCTCGCCGGTGAGGACCACCGGTTCGAGGTACTCGATCTCGGGGACCACGGACAGCAGCGCCTTCGTGTAGGGGTGCCTGGGCGCCGTGAGCACCTCCTCGGTGGTGCCGCACTCGACGACCCGGCCGAGGTACATCACCGCGATCCGGTCGGCGATGTTCCAAGCGAGGCCGAGGTCGTGGGTGACCACGACGACGCCCATCCCGAGGTCCTGCCGGAGCTTGAGCAGCAGGGCCAGGATCTCGCCGCGGATCGACGCGTCGAGCGAGGAGACCGGTTCGTCGGCGAGGACCAGCTCGGGGCGGAGCGCCAGTGCCCCGGCGATCAGCACCCGCTGCTTCTGGCCGCCCGAGAGCTCGTGCGGGTAGCGCAGGAAGAGTCGTTCCGGCGGCCGGATCCCGGCCTCCGACAGCGCGGCCGCGACCAGCTCTGTCTCGGTGCGGCCCTGCTCGTCGGACCGGGCCCTGTCGTGCAGCCGGATGCCCTCGGCCACCGACTCGTAGACCGTCTGCCGGGGGTTCAGGGACCCGGCCGCGTCCTGGAGGACCATCTGGACCCGGCTGCGGTAGGCCTTCATGGCCCGGAACGAGTAGTTGAGCGGCGTGCCCTCGAAGAGCACCTCGCCCCGGGTCGGCTTCTCCAGGCCCATGAGCGTGCGCGCCAGCGTGGTCTTCCCCGACCCGGACTCGCCCACGATCGCCAGCACCTCGCCGCGCGGCACCGTCAGGTCGACGTCGTCGAGGGCGCGGGCCGCGTGACCGGTCCGGGTCACGAACTCCACGATGACCCCCCGGGCCTCGAGCAGCGGGCCGCTGTCGGTGCTCACGGCTCACCCACCCGGATGCAGGCCACCGGCCGGCCGGGCTGCACCTCGACCAGCGGCGGCTCGGCGTGCGTGCAGCGCTCCTGGACGCGCGGGCAGCGCGGTGCGAAGGAGCAGCCCTCGGGCAGCTCCCGTGGGTCCGGCGGGTCGCCGGCCAGCCCGGCCGGGGCGTAGCGCGCCGCCGGGTCGCCGATGCGCGGGAACGCCCCGGACAGTGCGGCCGTGTAGGGGTGCAGGGGGTCGGTGAAGACCTGGCCGGCGCCACCGGCCTCCACCACCCGGCCGGCGTACATCACCAGCACCCGGTCGCAGACGTCGGCGAGCACGGACAGGTCGTGGCTGATGATCATCAGGCCGACGTCGAGGTCACGGACCAGGTCGCGGAGCAGGTCGAGGATCTGGGCCTGCACCATCACGTCCAGAGCCGTGGTCGGCTCGTCGGCCACGATCAGCTTGGGCCGGCAGGCGAGCGCCATGGCGATCATCACGCGCTGCTTCTGGCCGCCGGAGAGCTGGTGAGGGTACGAGCGGGCCCGGGTGGTGCTGAGCCCGACCTGGTCGAGCAGGTCGTCGACGCGGCGGGTGACCGCCTCGTCGGACAGGCCCGGCTCGTGCACCTTGATCGGCTCGGCGATCTGGCGGCCGACCCGGTGCACCGGGTTGAGCGAGTGGAGCGCGCCCTGGAAGACGATGGAGGCCCCGGCCCAGCGCAGCGCGCGCAGGTCTCCCCACCGCATGGTCCGCACGTCCTCGCCGAGCACCTCGATCTCGCCCTCGACCTTCGCGTTCTTCGGCTGCAGCCGGAGCACGGTCGAGACCAGCGTGGACTTGCCGCAGCCGGACTCGCCGGCCACGCCCACCACCTCGCCCTCGTGCACGACGAGATCGACGCCGCGTACGGCGGGGAGCCGCCCCTCGGAGGTCCGGTAGGCGACGTGCAGGTCGCGCATCGCCAGCAGCTCGGGCGCGTCGGTCGGCGTCGTCACCCCGGTCGCCTGCGTGGTTTCGGTCATCAGCGCTCCCGCAGCCGGGGGTTGAAGACGTCCTCGAGGGCCTGGCCGACCAGCGTGAACGCGAGGACGACCAGCACCACGCAGATGCCGGGCGGGACGATGTACCACCAGGCGCCGGTGGTGATCGCCCCGACCGAGAACGCGTTGTCGAGCATCGAGCCCCACGAGGCCCGCGTCGGGTCGCCCAGCCCGAGGAAGCTCAGGGTTGTCTCCGTGAGGATCGCCGCCGCCACCGTCAGCGTGGTGTTGGCGAAGACCATCGGCATGACGTTGGGCAGGGCGTGCCGGGTGATCTGGTGCCAGCGGCCAGCGCCGAGCACCCGGGCCCGCTCGAGGTAGGGCCGCTCGCGGATGGACAGGGTCTGGGCGCGGATCAGCAGGGCGGTGGCAGGCCAGCTGGTGACGCCGATGACGAGCGAGATGTTGAACAGCCCCCGGCCGAGGATCGTGGCCAGGATCAGCGCCAGCGGCAGGAACGGCAGCACCAGGAACCACTCGGTGATGCGGAACAGGATCTTCGCCCCCCAGCCCTCGAGGAAGCCCGACAGCAGCCCGACCACGGTCCCGATCACCATCGAGATGAGCGTGGCGAAGATCCCGATGAACAGGGAGACACGCGAGCCGAAGATCAGCTGGGTGAGGATCGGCCGGCCGCTGTCGTCGGTGCCGAGCCAGTACTTCCAGGTCGGGTGCTCCAGGATGGCGCCGTCGGCCTTGGTCAGGTCCAGCCCGTCCCTGTCGACGATGAGCGGCGCGAACACTGCCAGCACGACGAAGAAGAGCAAGAGGCCGAGGCCGACGAGTCCGGACCGGTGGCGGCGGAACAGCCCCCAGTTGCGCCGCAGCGACTGCATCCTCCGGCGTCGGCTCAGGGCCGCCGGCGAGAGCGGCACGCCGGCCGTCGTACTCATGTCCGCACCCGCGGATCGAGCAGTCCGTAGACCAGGTTGACGACCAGGTTGGCGAGGATGACGCCGGCGGCGGCCACGAGGAACGTGCCTTGGAGCACCCAGTAGTCGGGCCCCGTCAGCGCCTCGGCGGAGAGCAGCCCCAGGCCGGGGATCGAGAAGACCGTCTCGATGGTGATCGCGCCCGAGACCACGAAGCCGAAGCTGAGGGCCGACACCGTCGTCGTCGGCAGCAGGGCGTTCCGGACCGCGTGCCGGCGTCGTACGACGACGTCGCGGAGGCCCTTGGCGCGGGCGGTCGTGAGGTAGTCCTCGCCGATCTCGTCGAGCAGCGAGGACCGCATCACGAGCGAGTACTCCGCGAGATACGCGAGGGTCAGCGTGATCACCGGCAACGTCAGGTGCCAGGCCGTGTCGAGCACGCCCTTCAGACTGGAGGGGTCGACGTCGTTCGAGTGCAGCTGGCCGGTGGGGAAGATGCCGTCCAACGGACCCAGGCCCACGGCGAGCACGGCGATCAGCATCAGACCGAGCCACCACTCGGGCATCGAGTAGAGCGTGAGGGTGAACCCCGTCGAGGCCCGGTCGAACGTCTTGCCCCGGTTCCAGGCGCCGATGATGCCGATCCAGACGCCGACAAGCATCGCCAGCAGGGTCGAGATGCCGACCAGCAGGAGCGTCGGCCAGAGCCGGTCGAGGATGAGGTCGCTGACCGGAACGCGGTAGCGGATCGAGTCGCCGAGGTGCCCGGTGAACGTGTTCTGCAGGTAGGTGAGGAACTGGTGCGGCAGCGACTGGTCGAGGCCGTACTCGGCCCGGAAGGCCTCCAGGTCCTCAGGCGTCTTGAGCCGGTCTCGGCCGAGGACCCGCGCCGGGTCGCCGGGGAGCACCCGGAACAGGAAGAAGTTGACCACGATGACGAACGCGAGGCTGCCCAGGGACCCCAGCACCTTGGACAGCACGTAGCGGCCGTAGGACTTGCGCCGGGTGACCGGCGCGGTCGGCTGGCTGGCGACGACGGTGCTCACGCGCGTGCCGTTTCTTTGTTCATTCGCGGTCGTCCACGGTCCGGCGCCGCTGCAGCGCCCAGAAGCCGGCCACGACCACCAACGTGGACAGCGACCCGGCGAGGAAGCCACCCATCGTGTTGCCGCCGCCGGTGGCCGCGGCAGCCTGGGGCTGCCCGTCCTCGCCCACCTTCACCGCGCCGACCGCCGTCTCGACGCCGTCGCAGTCGCCGGCGTCCTCGGCCGGGCGCAGCAGCGAGTAGTTACGGCCGCCGTACTGGACCAGCCAGACGCCGCCGGGGTCCGGCTGCGGCTGGAAGCACGCGAACGCGTCATTGCGGAACGCCTCGCCGGTCTTCGTGTACGCCGTCACGATGTAGGGCACGTCCTCGTAGAGCTGTTGCTGCATCTGCTTGACGATCTCGGCCCGGGCCTCGGGGTCGGTCTCGACACCCTGCGCGGCGTACATCGCGTCGTACTCCTCGTCGCAGTACCAGGAGTCGTTGAGGTTGCCCAGCTGGTCGCAGGTGAAGTCGCCGAGGATGCCGTCCGGGTCGGGCTCGATGTACCAGTCCCACTGGAACACGTCGTAGGTGCCCTCGAGGATCCGGTCGCCGAGCGACGAGCTGTCCATGGCGGTGACCTCGGCGTCGATGCCGAGCTTGGCGAGCCAGCTCTGGAACAGGTCCATCGTGTCGACCGACGGCTTCTCGTCGGCGCGCGCAAAGAGGCGCAGCGTGCCGATCGGCGAGCCGTCGGGAAGGGTCCGCTTGCCGTCCGATCCCAGCTCGTAGCCGGCCGCGTCCAGCTCGGCGGCCGCCTTGTCGAGGTCGAAGGTGTACTTCTCGTCGTCGGGCGGCTCCCAGTGCCAGGTCGGGTACGACGGGAGCACGACCGTGGTGCCGGGGTCGGCGGCGCCCTGGTAGGCCGTCCGGACGATCTGCTCGGTGTCCACCGCGTAGGCGAGCGCGTGCCGGAACTTCTGGTCGAGCACCGCCGGGTTGGGGTCGCCGAGCGGCTCGCCGGTCTCGATGTCGATCGACCCGGTGTTGAAGCCGATCTCCTCGAAGATCGGGGAGAGGCCGCTGTGCGCGGTGATGCCGGGCTCGTTCTCCACCGCCTTCACCTGCAGGGGGGTGATCCCCTCGGCGAAGTCGATCTCGCCCTTGAGCAACGCCTGCACCATCGGGTCCTGAGCCTTGTAGACCTGGATCACCACCCGGTCGACGTAGGGGCCCTCGCCCCAGTAGTTCGGGTTCTTGACGAACTCGTACGTCGAGCCGCCCGCGGTGCCACTGACGAACATGAACGGCCCGGACCCGACGATCGGCTCGCCGTCGGAGGGCTCGTTGGCGTACTGCTTGAGCCCGTCCTTCGGGACGTCCTTCCAGATGTGCTCCGGGATGATCGGGATCGGCATCAGCGGGAGGGTCGCGCTGGGCGTGCTCGAGCGAGAGGACCACGGTGGCGTCGTCGGGTGCCGACACGCCGGCCACGGTCTTGATGTAGCTGCGCCAGGTGCCGCCCGCCACCTTCTCGCTGAGCACGCGGTTGAAGGTGTAGACGACGTCGGCCGAGGTCAGGGGCTCACCGTCGTTCCACGTCACGCCCTCGCGCATGTGGAAGGTCCACGTCAGGCCGTCGTCTGAGGTCTCCCACGACTCCGCCAACGCCGGCTCCGGCGACATGTCGGACATCTTGTAGCCGACCAGGAAGTCGTACTCCAGCGCCCACGCCTCGTAGGAGATCGCCTGGTACCCGAGGAACGGGTTGAACGAGTCGGCGTCCCCGATCATGCCGACGGTGAACGTGATCGGGTCGGCGGCCCGGGCCGAGCTCGGCGTCCCGAGGGTGGCGCCGGTCAGCGCCGTCCCCGCTACCAGGGCCAGAGCAGCGAGCGCGGGAGTACGGTGCCGCTCGTGGCGACCCCTTCCGGACCTCCCGTCGCGGCGCAGGAACCGCACGAGCACGTTGCGCACGGACTGCACCGCCGCGACCCGTATCACTGGATGCGGGCGCTCGACGCCCCCGTCCTCGGCCACCTCGCCCGCGAGCGGGAGTGGTACGACATCGCCACCGGGCATCTGGGCCCCCTCGTCCAGGCACTGCGCGCCGAGATGACCGACAGGGTGCCGGCTACTGACTCGTCGGTCAGTTGGCCGCAGCACGGGTATTCCTACTACACGGTCACTCCTGCGGGAAGGGAGTACGACCAGTTGTTACGTCGCAGCAACCGGGATCCTGAGCTGCTGCTGGACGTCAACGAGCTCGTCGGCGACTCCGACTACGTCGACCTGGGACTGTGGAGCGTCTCCCCGGACACGTCGCTGATGGCGTACTCGGTGGACTTCGACGGCGACGAGGTCTACGAGCTGAGGTTCCGCGACCTGGCCACGGGGGCGGACCTGGAGGACGTCGTGCCGCGGACCGCGCCCGGCGGCGCCTGGTCGGCCGACTCGGCGTACTTCTTCTACCTGGTGCACGACGAGTCGTGGCGCCAGCACCAGGTCTGGCGGCACCGGCTGGGCACGCCCGCCGGTGACGACGAGCTGGTGCTGGAGGACGCCGACGAGCAGTACGAGGTGGAGCTGCACGCCTCGCGCACCGGCGAGCTGCTGGTCATCTGGTCGGCCAACCGGGACACGAGCGAGGCGTGGGTGCTGGACGCCGCGGACCCGACCTCGGCGCCCCGCTCGGTCGGCGGGCGCCGCCGCGGCGTGGAGTACCTCGCCGAGCACCTCAAGCACCCGGACGGGTCCGACGAGCTGCTGATCGTGACCAACGACGACGCCAGTGAGTTCCGGCTGGCCCGCTGCCCGGTGCCGCGCTCCGGCGACCAGGACTCATCGACGTGGGTCCCGGTGCGACCCGAGAACCCGGCCGAGCGGCTGGAGCAGGCGGACGCCTTCGCCGGGCACGTCGTGCTCACCTCGCGCACCGAGGGCCGCAACCAGCTTCGCATCCTCCGCCTCGACGACGTCGCCGGCGAGGGCATCGTCGTGCGGCCGGTCTCCGACATCGCGTCGCTGGTCGCCCCGGAGGAGAAGAACGTCGAGCACGACGTGGACCGGATCATCGTGGTCGACGAGTCCTACCTGATGCCGCAGGTCTGGTCCGAGCTCGACCTGGCCACGGGGGAGCGCACCGAGCTGCTCCGCAAGGACGCGCCGGGCTTCGACCCCGCGGCGTACGTCGGCGAGAAACGGTCCTTCGACTCCGCCGACGGCACGCCGGTCCCGGCCACGGTCCTGCGGCACCGCGACACGTCCCTCGACGGCACCGCGCCGTGCGTGCTCTACGCCTACGGCGCCTACGAGTCGGTCTTCCCCGACCAGGAGTGGGACCCGGCGATCCCGAGCCTGCTCGATCGCGGCGTCGTCTACGTTCACGCCCATGTCCGCGGTGGCGGCGAGGGTGGCAGGCGGTGGTGGCTCGACGGCCGGATGGAGCACAAGCAGCACACGTTCGACGACCACATCGCGGTCGCGGACGGGCTCGGCTCGGCCGGTCTCGTCGACGGCACCCGGATCGCCACCCGCGGTCTGTCCGCCGGGGGGCTGCTCCAGGGCGCGGTGTTCTCCCAGCGGCCCGACCGCTGGCGGGCCGTGGTCGCGGAGGTGCCGTTCGTCGACGTCCTCACCACGATGCTCGACCCGACGATCCCGCTGACCGTCAACGAGTGGGACGAGTGGGGCGACCCCAGCCGGCCCGATGACTACGCGTGGATGGCGCGCTACTCGCCGTACGACAACCTCCCGCCGGCCGGTGGCCGCCCCGACCTGCTCGTGACCGGCGCCGTCCACGACGCCAGGGTCATGGTCTGGGAGCCCGCCAAGTGGGCGGCCGCGCTCCGTGAGACCGACCCCGAGTGGGGACCGCGCTGCCTGTTCCGCGTCGAGACCGGGGCCGGCGCGCACGTCGGCCCGGCCGGCCGCTTCGCCCACCTGGCCTACGAGGCCGAGGTCTACGCGTGGATGCTCGACCGGCTGGGAGTCGCCACCACCGAGCGCTCGACTACTGACTCACGGATCAGTAACGGGTAGCGTGAACGCCGTGCGCACGACTCCGTTCCACCCGCGGCTGAGCGAGCTCAACGACCAGGGGCTCTACACCCACTGGCAGGGGACGCTGTCGCCGCTGCGGTACACCCACGCGCCGAAGCACGAGTACTTCGCGGTGCGGAACGCGGTGGGTGTCTTCGACACCTCGCCGCTCTACAAGTACCTCCTCACCGGGCCGGATGCCGAGCGGCTGCTGGCCGGGGCGCTCGTGCGGGACATCAAGACGTGCAAGCCGGGCCAGGCGCACTACACCGCCTGGTGTGACGACCGCGGCCGGGTCATGCACGACGGCGTGGTGTTCCGGCACTCCGCCGACGAGTTCTTCCTGACCGCGGGCCGGCCGGCGCTGTCGTGGTTCGAGGAGCTCGGTAGCGGCCTGCGGGTGGAGTTCGAGGACGTGACCGAGGGCTACGGCATGCTCGCCGTGCAGGGGCCGCGGTCGCGCACCGTGCTCAGCGCCTTGATGCCCGAGGCGGACACGCTCGGCTACTTCGACCACGTGCCGGTGAAGGTGGCCGACACCGCGGTGACGCTGAGCCGCACCGGCTACACCGGCGACCTCGGCTTCGAGCTCACCGTCCCCGAGGACCGGGCGGTCGACGTACTCGACGCGGTGCTGGAGGCCGGCAAGCCGCACAGCATCCGGCCGTTCGGTGAGGAAGCGCTGATGACCCTCCGGATCGAGGCCGGTCTGCCCCTGATCGACATCGAGTGGCACGACGCACGCCTCGCGATGAGCGACGCCGACACGGTCACCCCCAAGGAGCTCGGCTTCGGCTGGATGCTCCGCGGCGTGCGCGACGGGTCTCGGAGGTTCGTCGGCTCCGAGGCGATCCGCCGCGAGCTGGTCGAGGGCACGAGCCGCTGGGCGACCACCGGCATCGTCGTCGACTGGGCGGACTGGGACCGGCTCTACCGCGACAACGACCTGTTCCCGCCGAAGTCGGAGCACCCGCTTCCCTACGAGTCGATGATCCTGGACGACGAGCCCCACCACGATGGGCAGAGCGAGGTCGGCTACTGCACGAGCTTCGTCTACTCCCCGGTGCTGCAGCGGCACATCGGCATCGCCAGGGTCCGCCCCGACCTCGGTGCGCCCGGCACCGACCTGCGGCTCGAGCTGGCCGTCAACCACCACAACACCACGGTCAGGATCCAGACCACGAAGATGCCGTTCTTCGATCCTCCCAGGAAGAAGGAAGAGAGGAAGAAGGCCTGATGACCTCCCACGAGTACGACGCCATCGTCGTCGGCGGCGGCCACAACGGGCTGACCCACGCGGCGTACCTCGCGAAGGCCGGGCTGCGCACCCTCGTCCTGGAGAAGAACGACGGCGTCGGCGGCGCGGCCATCACCGAGGAGCTGATGCCGGGCTTCCAGTTCACGACGTTCTCCTACGCCCTGAGCCTGCTCCGCCCCGAGATCATCCACGAGCTCGACCTCGTGCAGCACGGCTTCCTGCCGCTGATGATGCCGTCGTCGTTCCATCCGACGGGTGACGGCGACTACCTCCTCTTCGGCGACGACCACCAGGCCAACCTCCAGGAGATTCGCCGGCACTCGCCGCGCGACGCCGACGCCTACGAGCGCTACCACTACGACCTCGACCGGGTGTGCCGGGCGGTGCGGCCGCTGTTCGACAACCCGCCGCCCAACATCTTCGGCCAGGACCCCGAGGACGCCGTCGACGTGAAGTGGCTCCTCGACCACCTCGGTGGCGTCGAGCAGAAGGTCATGCACGACGTCGTCCGGCTGCTCACCGGCAGCGCCTCGGACTGGCTCGACGACTACTTCGAGCACGAGGCCATCAAGGGCTACCACGCGTCGTCGTCGATCATCGGCTCCAAGGTCGGCCCGATGTCGCCGGGCTCCGGGCTGGTGCTCCTCTTCCACAAGATGGGCGAGCACGACGGCCACCTCGGCTCGTGGGCGTTCCACAAGGGCGGCAACGGCGGCTTCACCCAGGTCCTCAACCGTGCGGCGCAGGCGTACGGCGCCGAGGTGCGGCTCGGCTCGACCGTGGCGAACCTGATCACCGAGGAGGGGCGTGCCGTCGGCGTCGCCCTCGAGGACGGCACCGAGTTCCGGGCGCCGGTGGTGGTCTCCGCGCTGGACCCGCGACGTACGTTCCTCGAGCTCTGCGACCCGCGCGAGCTGCCCCTCGACCTGGTCGACAACATCCGCCGGATGAGGTTCCGCGGCGTCTCGGCGAAGGTCAACTTCGCCCTCGACTCACTGCCCGTCTTCCCCGCGCTCCCGACGGGGCTGGATAGAAGCGGCGTCGACCCCTACGGCGGTTTCCTCAACATCGGTCCGACCATCGAGTACGTCGAGCGCGCCTTCGACGCCGCTAAGTACGGCTGGTACTCCGAGCAGCCGTTCATCGACGCCGCGATCCAGTCGGTCGTCGACCCGGACATGGCGCCCCCCGGCAAGCACGTGATGTCGTGCTTCGTCCAGTACGCGCCGTACGAGCTCAAGGGCAGCGACTGGGAGACCGAGCGCGACACGTTCGGTGACAAGGCGCAGGCCGTCCTGGAGTCGCACTTCCCGGGCTTCGGCGACCTCGTCCTGCACCGCGAGGTGGTCACCCCGGTCGACATCGAGGCCCGCACCGGGCTGACCGAGGGCAACATCTTCGCGGGCGAGTTCCTGGCCCCGCAGATGTACTTCTTCCGCCCGGCGCCCGGCTGGAGCCAGTACGCCACCCCGCTCGACGGCTACTACCAGTGCGGCTCCGGCACCCATCCGGGCGGCTGCGTCATCGGCTCCCCGGGTCGGCTGGCCAGCCAGCGGGTGCTGCGCGACCTCGGACGGTAGGACCGTCCCGCCCGGGGTGGCGGTGGGCCAGCAACGCTCATCCCCGTGGACAGCGGTTGCGCAGCCACCGCTCCCTGGGCGTCAGGTTGCGATGGCCCGCTCGGCCCGGCCACGCAGCAGGACGTCGCGCAGTGCGGTCAGCTCGCGTACGGCGCCGATGAAGCGGGCCGTGCTGTCGCCGACCTCGGCGTCGTCGAAGTAGTGCCGACGCATCGCGATCCGCGCGGACTGCAGCTCGTCGTGGTCCAGGCGAGCGGTGAGCAGGCCGGCCAGCTGCTCCACGTTGCGTGAGATCACGACGTCGGCGCACCGGCTCACGGGCGCCGTGCGGCGCAGCCGCTCCGGGTCGTCGTGCCGATCGGTGATGAGCAGCGGGCACTCGGTGCGCAGGTAGAGCCAGTCCAGCCCGACCGACGAGACGTCGGTGACCATCGCGTCGCAGCTGGGCATCACGGCCAGGATGTCGGCGTCGAGGAGGGAGAGGTGCCCGGCCCGGGGTTCGCGGGCCGCGGCTCGGGACACGAGCCTCAGGATCTTGCGGTGGCCCGCACGGATCCCCACGTCGGCACTGAGCACGACGCGTGGGTGTGGTTTGTAGACCAGACGGACGTCGGGCACGTCCAGTAGCTGCTGCACGATCTGCGGCCCGATCGTGTCGACCGAGGAGTAGTTGTTGTAGTCCGCGTCGTCCTCCCAGGTCGGCGCGTAGAGAACGGTGCGCCGTCGGCTGGGCCTCAGCACGGGCTCCCGCACCAGGTCGAGCTGCGGGCGTCCGGTCCGCACGAGCCGGTCGGGATCGAGCTCGAGCAGGGCGGACGCGTACCGGTCGACCGCAGCCTGCCCGGCGACGAAGACCCGGTCATAGGACTTGGCGTTGTTGCTCGCCATGCTCTGCTTGTCACTCTCGCCGTGGTTGACGTGCACGTGCAGCATCCGGCTCTCGAGCAGCGAGTCGAAGTTGCTCGTCGAGTTGTTGCAGTAGAGCGCCACCTTGGCGTCGAGCTCGTCGTAGAGCTCCCGGAGTGCGGCGAAGTCCGCGGCCAACAGGACCGGGAGCGTCGTCTGCTCGCTCACGATGAGCGCGCTGCGCGCGTCGCGGAGCACGAGGCCGACCGGCTCCTCGCGGTCGAGCAGCTCCAGGACGGGAAGCCACTGGGCCAGCTGATAGACGTACGCCGGGCCGTCGCCGAAGTAGGCCAGGACGGACACGGGACGGACAACCCGGCGCACGGGGTCGGCCGGTCCGCGGGTCAGGTCGCCACCTGCTCGTAGCCGGGGAGCAGCCGGTCCCGCAGCGCCGAGAGCTCGCGCACCTCGGTGAGGAAGCGCGTGGTGCTGTCACCGACCTTGACGTCGCCGAAGTAGTGATGTCGCATCGAGATCCGCGCGAGGTGCAGCTCGTCGTGGTCGAGCCGCTTGGTGACCAGCTCGGACAGGCCGGGCAGGGTCGTCGAGTCGACCACGTCGGCGCACCGGCTGACCGGCGCCTCCACACGGAGCCGCTCGGCGTCGTCGTGACGGTCGGCGATGAAGAGCGGCCGGTCGGTGCGCAGGTAGAGCCAGTCCAGCCCGACCGACGAGACGTCGGTGATCATCGCGTCGCAGTCGGGCATCACGGCGAGGATGTCCGCTTCCTCGAGAGCGAGGTGCGCGTCGTCGACCGCGAGCAGTCGGAGGATCTCGCGGTGCGCCGCGCTCACGTCGGGGTCTTCACTGGTGGTGATCCGAGGGTGCGGCTTGTAGACGACCCGGACGTCGGGAACGGCGAGCAGGCTGCGGACCAGCTCGGGCCCGAACCGGTCGACGGACGAGTAGTTGTTGTAGTCCGCGTCGCCCTCCCACGTCGGGGCGTAGAGCACGGTACGTCGCTCGCTGACGGGCAGCACGGACTCGCGGCGCAGGTCGAGCTGCGGCCGGCCGATCTGCACCAGGCGCGAGGTGTCGAACTCGAGCAGGCCGCGGCTGATGCGCTGCACCGCGGCGTCGCCGGCGACGAAGATCCGGTCGTAGGACTTGGCGTTGTTGCTCGCCATGCTCTGCTTGTCGCTCTCGCCGTGGTTGATGTGGACGTGCAGCATCCGGGGCTCGAGCAGCGACTGGAAGTTGCGCATGGAGTTGTTGCAGTAGAGCACCACCTTGCCGTCCAGCTCGGCGTACAGCGCCCGCAGCTCGGCGAACTCCTCCGCCACCAGCACGGGCAGCGTCGTCAGCTCACGGACCACGGCCGCGGTGTCGTCCTGGCGCAGCACGATGCCGACCGGCTCGAGACTGTCGAGGAGCTCGAGGACCGAGAGCCACTGCACGAGCTGGTAGACGCGGTCGGGGTCGTCCCCGAAGTAGGCCAGGACCGAGAGGGTGCGCACGTCAAGATGCTGCGGCTCGACCGGGTCGCTCGTGTTTCGGGTCTGCGACATCCGTGCTCTCCTCTCCCTTGTCCAACGAATCGGGTCGGCTACAAGTTCGGCAGCGCGAAGAGCGCAGCCACGACCACGACGATCGCGACCATCATCACTGCGAAGCCGAATGCTCCGGGCCGCTTCTGCTTCTCATAGCCGATCGCGCCCCGGCTGAACTGGTGCCACGGTGCCGCGTAGAAAGCCGCCACCTGGCCGCCCGCCGGTACTTGCGTCTCGAGCGTCGCTTCCCCGAACTTCACCAGCCACCGGCAGCTGATGTCGATGCGGTTGGGCCCGGCATGCACCGGGATGACGTTCTCGCCGTAGTGGGAGGGTACCCGCCACCCGTTCACGGTCACTGCCGGAGTGATCATGCTGCTCGTCATCGGGCTGCCCTGCAGGGTCAGGCGCAGCCAACCCATCTCCGGCTGCGCTGGTGGGGGTGCCCCGGGTGAAGGCCCCGGAGGTCCCGGCGGGGGGCCGGGAGGCGGCAGGTCGCTCATGCGCGCAACCTACGTCGTGCGGCCTTGGCGCGCGGCAGAACGGCGCCCCCGGCAGGTGTGCCGGAGGCGCCGCTGGCGAGCGAGGATCAGTCGCCCTTCACGTTCACGATCTGCCGGAGCACGTGGCGGACCTCGACCAGGTCGGCGGCGTCTTCCATGATCTGGTCGATCGGCTTGTACGCCGCCGGGATCTCGTCGATGAACGCATCGGTGTCGCGGTACTCGATGCCGACCATCGCCTCGCGGAGCTGGTCACGGGTGAAGGTCTTGCGTGCCTTCGACCGCGAGTACTCCCGCCCGGCGCCGTGCGGCGCCGAGTTGAGCGCGACCGGGTTGCCCTTGCCGGACACGACGTACGACGCCGTCCCCATCGAGCCGGGGATGAGCCCGGGCCGGCCGGTCTCGGCGTTGATCGCGCCCTTGCGGGAGAGCCACACGTCCTTGCCGAAGTGCCGCTCCTGCTCGGTGTAGTTGTGGTGGCAGTTGATCTCCTCCTGCCGCTCGACGCCGTCCACGTCAGGAGCGCCCACCCACTCCGCGAAGCACGCCACGACCCGGTCCATCATCTCCTCGCGGTTGAGCAGCGCGTAGCCCTGCGCCCACCGCATCTCGCGGATGTAGGCCCAGAACTCGTCGGTGCCCTGCGCCAGGTAGGCCAGGTCGGGGTGCGGCAGCTCGATCCACCAGGTCTCGCACAGGGTGCGCGCGACCTTGATGTGCTTCTGCGCGATCTTGTTGCCCACTCCGCGCGAGCCGGAGTGCAGGAACAGCCACACCCGGTCGGACTCGTCGACCGTGACCTCGATGAAGTGGTTGCCCGAGCCCAGGGTGCCGAGCTGGAGCTCCCAGCGGCTGGCGTACGCCGCGGCGTCGAACCCGGCCTTGTCGGCCCGGCCCGCCAGCAGCTCCAGCCGCGCGCGGGTGTGCTCGCGGTCGACCTTCTGGTTGGCGGCGCCGGCCGAGAGCGGGACGGCCCGCTCGATGGCCTCACGCAGCGGCTTCCGGTCGGCTGGCAGCTCACTCGCGGCGTACTGCGTGCGGACGGCGATCATGCCGCAGCCGATGTCGACGCCGACGGCGGCGGGGATGATCGCGCCCAGCGTGGGGATGACCGAGCCGACGGTCGCCCCCAGCCCCAGGTGCGCGTCGGGCATCAGCGCGAGGTGCGGGTGGATGAACGGCATCGTCGCCGTCGTCATCGCCTGCTCGCGTGCGCCCTCATCGAGGATGGAAGCCCAGTTCATGAGCTTCGGTGTGATCTCTTCCATCGTCCTTCCCTGCTGTAGGTCGCCGGTCGGTCGACCGGCGACCCGCGAGCCTAGGGACGAGGAAATTCGTTGCGCAGCGGGTTTCCGCCGTGCCGGGACTCAGGCCGGGAGGTCCTCGGCGTCCACGATCCGGTAGGCGTAGCCCTGCTCGGCCAGGAAGCGCTGCCGGTTCTGGGCGAAGTCGGCGTCGACGGTGTCGCGGGAGACGATCGTGTAGAAGTGCGCGGTCTTGCCCTCGGTCTTGGGCCGCAGCAGCCGGCCGAGGCGCTGGGCCTCCTCCTGGCGGGAGCCGAAGGCGCCGGAGACCTGGATCGCCACCTCGGCGGAGGGCAGGTCGATGGAGAAGTTGGCGACCTTGGACACGACGAGCAGGCCGACCTCGCCGGTGCGGAACGCCTGGAAGAGTCGCTGGCGCTCCTTGACCGTCGTCTCGCCCTTGATGAGGGGAGCGTCGAGGGCGGCGGCGAGCTCGTCGAGCTGGTCGATGTACTGCCCGATGACCAGCGTCGGCTGGTCGGCGTGGGCCGCGACCAGGTCGCGGACGACCTGGAGCTTCTGCGGCGTGCAGGAGGCGATCCGGTAGCGCTCCTCGGGCTCGGCGGTCGCGTAGGTCAGCCGCTCGTCGGTGGGCAGCGAGACCCGGACCTCGACGCAGTCGGCCGGCGCGATCCAGCCCTGCGACTCGATGTCCTTCCACGGCGCGTCGTACCGCTTCGGACCGATCAGCGAGAACACGTCGCCCTCGCGGCCGTCCTCGCGCACCAGCGTGGCGGTGAGCCCGATCCGGCGGCGCGCCTGCAGGTCGGCGGTCATCCGGAAGATCGGCGCGGGAAGCAGGTGCACCTCGTCGTAGATGATCAGCCCCCAGTCGCGCGCGTCGAGCAGCTCGAGGTGGCGGTAGACGCCGGACCGCTTGGTCGTCATCACCTGGTAGGTCGCGATGGTGACCGGACGGATCTCCTTGACCGAGCCGGAGTACTCGCCGATCTCCTCCTCGGTCAGGGACGTACGCCGGAGCAGCTCGTCCTTCCACTGCCGGGCGGAGACGGTGTTGGTGACCAGGATCAGCGTGGTCGCCTGGGCGTGGGCCATCGCGGCCGCGCCGACCAGGGTCTTGCCGGCGCCGCAGGGGAGCACCACGACACCCGAGCCGCCGTGCCAGAACGACTCCGCGGCCTCGCGCTGGTAGTCGCGCAGCGTCCAGTCGGTGAGGTCGAGCGCGATCGGGTGCGCCTCGCCGTCGACGTAGCCGGCGAAGTCCTCGGCCGGCCAGCCCAGCTTGAGCAGCGCCTGCTTGAGGTTGCCACGTTCGGAGGCGTGCACGACCACGCTGTCGTCGTCGATGCGGGCACCGAGCATCCCGGCGATCTTCTTGGCGCGCAGCACCTCCTCGAGCACCGGCCGGTCGGTCGAGACCAGGACCAGCCCGTGGATCGGGTGCTTCTCCAGGCGCAGCCGCCCGTAGCGCGCCATCGTCTCCGCCACGTCGACCAGCAGCGCGTGCGGGACGGCGTAGCGGCTGTACTCCAGGAGCGTGTCGACGACCTGCTCGGCGTCGTGGCCGGCGGCGCGTGCGTTCCACAGGCCGAGCGGGGTCAGCCGGTAGGTGTGTATGTGCTCGGGCGACCGCTCGAGCTCGGCGAAGGGCGCGATCGCCTTGCGGCAGTCGGCGGAGCGCTCGTGGTCGACCTCGAGCAGCAGCGTCTTGTCGGACTGGACGATGAGGGGTCCGTCATTCATGCAGAAGCGACGGCCTTCTGGCGAGCGCGGTAGGCCGCGACGTTGGCGCGCGAGGAGCAGCGGTCGGAGCAGTAGCGCCGGGACTGGTTGGGCGAGGTGTCGACGTAGACGTTGGCGCACGGGGAGGCCGCGCAGATGCCGAGCCGGCGCGGTCCGAGGTCGCAGACCAGGTTGGCCAGGCCCAGCAGCGCCTCGCCCACGAGCAGCTCGGCGACCGACTGGGTCTTGGACGCGGCGTGGATGTGCAGGTGCTGCGGGTCGTGGCTCGAGATCTGCGGCGTGATGGGGTGCCGCACCATCAGCTCGTTGATCCCGTCGATGACCGCCTCGGTGTCACCGGCGGCCGACGCCTCGAAGACCGGCCGCAGCTCGCGCTGGAACTTGCGCACCAGCATGCAGTCGCGGTCGGTGCACTGTGGCACCAGCCAGTCGCGGTCGGCGAGGTGGGCCTGCAGCGCGTCGACGTCGGTGATCGACGCGTTGAGCAGGCCGGCAGACCGCTCGGCGTAGCGGGTGAAGTCCACGATTCAAGGATACGGGTCTACCCCGAAATGGGTCTTACAGCCGTGATCCGGTGGACGGCGAAGGTGCGCACGTCGTCGGACCTCTGGTCATGCGCGGTGAGCACGCCGCCCTCGACCGAGACCGGGTCGACGACGCGCTCGCTGCGGGTGCCGTGGTTGTCGACGTAGACGATCAGCACCGACCTGCCGCCCTCCACCGCCTCGCGCAGCGCCGCGAGCGACCCGGAGGGGGAGAGGGCCGTCTCCGGCTCCGTCGGGCGGGACGACGCGGCGCGGTCGCCGGAGCGGATCGCCGTGATGACGGCGGAGACGGTCGCCGTGCGCCGGGCCGACGCGGCCCCGCGCCCGCGGTGCTCCCGGGGGGTGCGCGCCCGGCGCTGGTCGGGGCGTACGACGTGCACGCTGCCGTCCTCCGCCTCGACGACCGGCGCGGCTCCGAGCTCGCGCAGCCGGGGCAGCAGGAGGTCGAGCGGAACCGAGCTGACCAGCACCGTCGGCGCCAGCCGGCGCAGCCCCAACGTCGGAGCCTTCGGATGGTGCAGCAGCTCGGTGAGCGCGGTCTCGTCGTCGGCGCGCAGGAAGGCCTCGGCGTGGCCGACCCGCACCGACCCGAAGGTCCGCGCGGTGTCGTCGACCAGGTAGGCGAGCGGCTGGGGCACGGGCGTCCGTGAGACCGACCCGAGGAAGTCGTGCAGCTCGACCGCCGTCCAGCCGGTGTCCAGCGCCCGGCGCACGGAACCGGCGGTGAACCGGTAGACCGTCGCCCCGCCCCGCGACTCCACGTCGGCGACCAGCTGGAGCCGCCGGGCCAGCTGCGACTCCAGCGGACCGGGAGCGACGGCGGTGAGGTCCGCCTGCAGCAGCACGTGGTCGACGGGCTCGGGCAGCAGCCCGGCCAGGGCCTTGTGCGCCTTCTCGTCCTCGCCGGCCAGCAGGTCACGCGCGTAGGACGCCAGGCCGTCGAGCCCGGTC
This sequence comes from uncultured Actinomycetota bacterium, assembly GCA_963759065.1. Taxonomy (GTDB): domain Bacteria; phylum Actinomycetota; class Actinomycetes; order Propionibacteriales; family Nocardioidaceae; genus Nocardioides. Next base: position 669,341 of record CAVWYA010000015.1, read on the forward strand.
ACCCCGAGCACCGCGGACTCGGTGACGGTCCAGAGCACCTGGTCGGCACGGCTCCGCGGTCGCCTCGGGCGCTGCCAGCGCAGCAGCGCGACCATCGACGGCACGCCGGTCCCGGTCGCCAGGCAGCCGCCTCCGGGCAGGGTCTCCAGCGCCGCCAGCGTCATCGCGCGGGTCTCCGCCATGTGGGCACCGGCCAGCTCGGGCGCCAGCGCGTTCCAGGGCTTGCCGGCGGTGTCACGGGCGCCGACCAGCCCGGGCATGCGGGGACTGTCCAGCCAGGTGCGGGCCATCCCGGCCCAGCGCTCCGCGGGCGGTCGCAGCACCCAGGTGTCGACGAGGTCGGTCGGCAGCCACACCGGGTTGCCGAGCCCGTCGGCCGCGGTGGACAGCAGGCCGGCGGCCGAGGCGGTCTCGACGAGCAGCGCCAGCGTGGACTCGTCCACGTGCAGCGCCGCGGCGGTCGCCCTGAGGTCGCGTACGCCGAGGCCGCCGCTGCGCAGCGCCGACGGCGGCTCGGCCCCCCACAGGTCGAGCAGCAGCTCGAGCCGGCGTACCGCCTCGAACGCCGCGCCGGCGGCGGTCGCGTCGACCTGCTGCTCGCTGCGCTCCGTCGTCGCGAGCGCGGGTACGTCGTCGACCGGCTCCGCCGTCGTGTGCCCGCCGCGCAGGGCGATCCCGACCTCACCGGGCACCACGAGCGTGCCGCTCCCGCGCGGCACCAGCAGCCGGCGGGCCAGCAGCTCCTCCGCGGGCGTGGCGGCGTCGGCAGGCAGCACGATGAGCCGGGCGTCGCCGGAGGTCGCCTCGCCACCGGCGGCCAGGACGTGCTCGAGCAACGCGCGCGCCGGCTCGGACAGCTCGGACAGGTGCCCGGCCACCTCGTCGACCGTCGGCGTCGGCGCCGAGCAGGGGCGCAGGCCGCTCACGCCCGCCTCCGGGCCGCCGGCGAGCCCCTCGGCCACCCCGCTCAGCGGCCGCAGCCCGCTGGTCGACTCCCAGGCCAGGGCCAGGTCGACCAGCCGGTCGATCGCCGGCCCGACCCGGGCGGGATCGGCGTTGACCATCGCCGTCAACGCCGCATGTGACGTTTGACCTGCAACGACCAGGGCATCTAGAACGGAGAGCTCGAGCCGGGTGAGCTGGTCGAGCGCGCGCAACAGGGACGACCGCGTGGCGGCGCGCGATGCCAGCTGGCCGGAGTCATGAGGAGCAGGTGTGGCCAGGTCAGGACGCGCGCTGAGCAGCCGGGACAACCGGACGTCCGGCCAGCCCCGCAGCTGGTCGGCGAGCGATCGATACCCGTCGGTGGCCATCCGGCCAAGTCTAGAGACGAGCCCACGGCCGTGACCCAGGTCGAGCTCCACCACGGAGCGGCCTCCGACGTCGGGCTGCTCCGCGAGAACAACGAGGACGCCTTCCTGGCGGCCCCTCCGGTGTTCGTGGTCGCCGACGGCATGGGCGGCCACGAGAACGGCGACGTCGCCAGCCGGATCGTGGTCGAGGAGTTCGCGCGGCTCGCCGACGAGGGCTACGACCCGACCGACGGTGGCAAGGCCGTCACGGCGACGCTCGAGGCGTGCCAGCGCCGGATCGCGGAGTACGCCGCGCCCGACGGCCCGGGCCTCCGACGTACGCCGGGCACCACGGTGGTCGCCGCGCTCCTGGTCGAGGACCACGGCGCGCCGGCCTGGCTCCTCGCCAACCTCGGCGACTCGCGCATCTACGCGGTCAGCGGCGGCGAGCTGCGCCAGGTCAGCGTCGACCACAGCGTCGTCCAGGAGCTGGTCGACTCCGGAGAGATCACGGCCACTGAGGCACACGTGCACCCGGAGCGACACGTCATCACCCGGGCGCTGGGCGGGCCGCGGCTGGAGCCGGCCGACTTCTTCGTCCTCCCGGTCACCGAGGTGGAGCGACTGCTCCTGTGCAGCGACGGCGTGAGCGGCCTGATCGACGACGACCGGATCGCCGCGATCCTGGCCGAGACCTCCGACCCGCGGGACGCCGCCGACCAGCTGGTGGCCGCCGCCCTGCACGCGGGAGGCGACGACAACGCCACCGCGGTCGTCGTCGATGTGGTGGGATTGGTTCCCGACCAGGCCTACGACTCCGAGCGACAGCGAGCGAGTCTCGAGCAGAAACTGGGAGCACTGCCGTGAACCCCTCAGACGCGCCCGTGCGCTCCTACCTGCCCGGGGAGTGGTTCGGGATCGTCGGCGAGCGCGCCGTGGTGATCCTGCCGCCCAGCGAGAAGGCCCGGGTGGCGGCGCTCTGGGAGCTCGTCGACGGCGGCGCCGGGTTCGACGTCACCCTCGATGCCCTGATCTCCGGCGGGCTGCGCGATCTCCCCGCGTTCGTGCTGGTCAGCACCGGTGAGGGCGAGACGCGGGTGGTGATCCGCGGGCCGGCCCGCGCCGAGTTCCGGGTCGACGGCGAGACCGTGCGGCTCGAGGGCTCCGACGCGACGACCTGGGTCGAGCGGTCGATGGTCGAGGTCGAGCGGATGAGCATCGTCCTGCGTGACGACCCCCTCGACGGGGAGCTGCCGTCGTACGTCGTGGACGGCGGTCTGTTCCGCATCTCGCGGCTCGACGAGGCACCGGCCCACGAGGGTCCCGACGAGACCGTCCACGAGCCCGCCTACGAGCGCGAGTTCCCGCTGCCGGCGGAGCACCTCGACGAAGACGCCGGCGGGGACCACGACGACTACGCCGAGGCCGAGCCGGAGGAGATCCCGGTGGTCCGGTCGCCGGAACCGCCGGCCTGGACTCCCTCACCGCCCACGCTGCCGCCCCCGCCGCCCCCGGCGCCCGTGATGACGCCGATGCCGGAGCCGCCGGTCCCTGACCACGACCACGACCACGACGGGCTCACCGTGACCGGGGCCTGGCAGCCACCGCCCGCGGAACCGCCCGGCATCCCCGGGCAGCCGCCGGCGCCCGACGTGACCGTGCCGGTGGCCCGGCTGGAGATCTCGAACGGCGACGAGGTCGACGTCGACCGGGCGATCGTGATCGGGCGCGCACCCGAGGCGCGGCGGTTCAACGACACCGAGCAGCCACACCTGGTCACGGTGCCGAGTCCCCACCTGGAGATCTCCTCCACCCACATCGAGGTCCGGCCGGGCACCGGCGCCGACCACGGCACCGCGGTCGTGACCGACCTGGGCTCCACCAACGGGACCGTGCTCGTGCAGCCCGGACTCGGCCCCGAGGACCTGGCCCCCGGGGTCGCCGTCCAGCTGATCCCGGGCGCGATCATCGACCTCGGCGACGGGGTGACCATCAAGGTCACCAGTCCCTGATCTGCCCATGACTGATGCGTCCACCGAAGCCCCCACCTCCGAGGGGCTGACCACCGAGCGCCTGGCGGCCGGCGCCGACCGGCGCTTCTACGCCTTCGTGGTCGACCGGCTCTTCGCCTGGGGCATCTGCGGGGGCGAGGCGTACGCCGCCTACACGCTGCTCATCGAGCCCGGCCGCCTCTGGACCGGTGTCGCCGCGATCGCCGGCACCGTGCTGATGGTCGGCCTGCTCACCTCGATGCTGGTGGGACTCTTCGGCCTCACCCCCGGCAAGGCCCTGGTCGGGATCCGGGTGCTGTCCTTCGAGGACGCCCGGCCGATCGGCCTCCTGCGGGCGATCGTGCGGACCTTCCTGCTCGGAGCGGCGACGCTGCCGACGCTCGGCTTCGGTGCCGCCGCGCTGGCCTGGACCGCGATGGTCGACCCGAGCGGCTGGCGCCGGGGCTGGCACGACCTGCGGACCGGCTCGGTGGTGGTCGACGTACGCCCCGTCCCGGTGGTCGAGGAGCCCGAGGAGGAGGCGCCGCGCCAGGTCGTCAACCTCACAGCGATGCGACTCGTCCCGGCCTCGCCGACGCCGCCCCGGCGGGTCCCGACCCGGGGCAAGCGACCGCCGGCGCCACCGCCCGAGGCCGCCGCGCCGGCGCCTCCGCCGACGGTCACGCCCCGGCAGGGCCTGGGCTGGCCGCTGGTCGGCGAGGCCCCGATGGACGCCCCGTCCGACGTCCTCGAGCCCGCGGAGCATCCCACCGACCCGCCGACCCCGCCGACCCCGCCGCACGGGGAGCGGACCCAGCCGCGACCGCCGGACGACGCGGCACCGCCGCTGCGGTGGCAGGTCTGCTTCGACACCGGCGAGCAGTTCGAGGTGCGCGGTTTGACCCTGGTCGGCCGGCGGCCCGAGCCGCGACCGGGCGAGCCGGTGAAGCGGCTGGTCACCCTGCCGTCCGACGACATGAGCCTCTCCAAGACGCACGCGCAGTTCCAGGTGGTGCCCGACGGGGCGCTGGTGGCGATGGACCGCGGCTCCACCAACGGCTCGATCCTGATCCGGGCCGGCGTCACCAAGCGGCTGGTCGGCGGCAAGCCCGCCACGCTGCGCGACGGCGACAAGGTCCGGTTCGGCGACCGTGAGATGACGATCTCCCGCGTGACGTGAGCGCCTGGTACCTCTCCTACGGCTCCAACGTGGCGGCGCCAGGCTGGCCTGCTACGTCGAGGGCGGCTGCCCGCCCGGCGGCAGCCGGGTCAACCCGGGTGCCCGCAACCGGACCCTGCCGACCCGCTCGTGCGGGTCGGAGAGCTGGACGGCGCGCCGCTGATCACGTTCACCTCACCGCACGGCGCTCGGTCCGTCGGGCACACTGCACCCGCGCCGGCGTACCTCTCCATGATGGCCACCGGGGCTCCACGAGCCGCGCGGTTGGGACCGGGAAGAGATCGCGGGGTATCTCGACTCGCTCGTTGTTGGTTAGGTTCGTGACCGTGACTTTCGAGTACTCGCGGACCGTGACCACCACAGCCACCGCCCACGACGTGTGGGCCCTCTGGAGCGATCCGGGCAGTTGGCACTGTTGGGACCCGTCGGTGGAGTCCGTGGCCCTCGAGGGCCACTTCGCCGAGGGCGCGATGGGGCTGATGGTGCTCACCGGTGGCATCGAGGTGCCGGTGACCCTCGAGCTCGTCGAGCCGGGGGCGCGCTACCTCGACCGGCTCGAGATGGGCGACCTGCGGATCCACATCGACCACGTGGTCAAGGACTGCGCCGAGGGAGCCGAGGTGACCGTCAGCACCCACGTGACCGGCCCCGGTGCCGAGGACATCGGCCCGATGGTGACCGCCGACGCCCCCAAGGCCATGGACACGCTCTGCGCCATGGCCGAGGGTCGTTAGACCAACACCCTGTCGCCCAGCGCCGCCGCGACGGCGGCCTCGGCGTGCGTCCGCATCGACGGGATCAGCGGCAGCGGCGCGTCCTCGGGGCTGACCAGCAGCTCGATCTCGGTGCACCCGAGCACCACGGCCTCGGCACCCTGGTCGTGGAGCCGGCCCAGCATGCCGGCGTACGACGCCCGCGACTCGTCGCGCACGATGCCTCGGGTCAGCTCGTCGAAGATGACCCGGTCGGCCTCGGCGCGGTCGACGGCGTCCGGGACCTCCACCGTGAGCCCGTGCCGGGCCAGCCGGCCGACGTAGAAGTCCTCCTCCATCACCCAGCTCGTGCCGAGCACGCCCAGCGTCGACCAGCCCTGTGCGCGGGCCCGGTCGGCCAGCGCGTCGGCGATGTGGAGCAGCGGGATGTCGATGGCCGCCTGCACGTCGTCGGCCACCCGGTGCATGAGGTTGGTGCAGATCAGCACCAGGTCGGCGCCGCCCTGCTCGCACCGCTGGGCCGCCTCGGCCAGCAGCCGCCCGGCCCGGGCCCAGTCGTCGTTCACCTGGCACTCGCGGATCTCGTCGAAGTCCAGCGACTGGAGCACCACCTTCGCTGACGCGTGTCCGCCGCGGCGCTCGGCCACCAGCTCGTTGATCACGCGGTAGTACTCCACGGTCGAGTGCCAGCTCATGCCGCCGATGAGTCCGATTGTCTGCATGCCCACCATCTTGCGGGCTCGAGCGGCTCCAAGGAAGCCCAGTCTTCCTACGACAACCCATAAGGTGTGCTTATGGATCCGAAGCGGTTGCTGATCTTCCGGGCGGTCGCCCGCGCCGGGTCGATCAGCGGCGCTGCGCGTGAGCTGGGCTGGACCCAGCCGGCCGTGAGCCAGCACCTCCGGGCGCTGGAGAGGTCGGCGGGCTGCGCCCTGCTGCTCCGAGGCGCGGGCGGGGTCGAGCTCACCGAGCCGGGGCGGGTGCTGCTCGCACGCGCCGACGCGCTCGCCGTACAGCTGCACATGGCGGAGGAGGAGCTCGCCGACCTGACCGCGCTGCGCCGTGGGCGGGTGCGGCTCGCGGCGTACCCCTCCGCGGCGGCGACGCTCGTCCCACGCGCCGTGGCCGGACTTCGGGCCCGGCACCCGGAGATCGACGTCGAGCTGACCGAGGCCGAGCCGCCCGAGGCGCTGGCGCTGCTGTCGGCCGGAGACGCCGACCTCGCGCTCGTCTTCTCGTACGGCGACCAGTCGCCCACCGGCGGGACGGGGCTGGTGTGGCGGCCGCTGGCCGACGAGCCGGTCGCGCTCGTCGTGGGCGCCGACCACCCGGCCGCGACCCGTCGCCGGCTGACCCTGGCGGACCTCGCCGACGAGCCGTGGATCGTCGGCTGCGAGCGGTGTCGCGCCCACGCGCTGCTCGTCTGCGCCGAGGCCGGCTTCGAGCCGGCGGTGCGGCACGTCAGCGACGACTACGTCGTGGTGCAGAACCTGGTCGCGGTCGGGCTAGGCGTGACACTGCTGCCGCGGTCGGCGCTCGACGCGTTCCAGCACCCGGGCGTCCGGGCCCGCGAGCACCGGTCGTTCGGCACCCGGACGTTCGGGATCGTGCACCGCGAGGGCGCCGACCTGGTGCCGGCCACGGCAGCGCTGGTCCGCGAGCTCGCTGCCTGAAAAGTTTGCCGCGGGACGGGTGTCGTATCGGGCCGCACCTCTTCGTTGAGTGGTCAGGACCATCACACCCACGATGCGAAATGAGGAACCGAAATGCGCACCCTCTTTGTCACCGAGTTCATCTCCCTGGACGGCGTGATCGAGGCACCCGGCGGTGAGGAGAGCTTCAAGCACACCGGCTGGACCTTCGACATCGACTCGGACCCGACGATGTACGAGTTCAAGGCCGAGGAGACGTTCGGCACCGAGACCCTGCTGCTCGGCCGGACTTCCTACGAAGGCTTCGCGGCCGCCTGGCCCGAGCGGGACGGCGAGTTCGCCGACAAGTTCAACGGGATGGAGAAGGTCGTCGTCTCGACCACGCTGCAGGACCCCGCGTGGGCCAACACCACGGTGGTCCGCGACGTCGACGCGGTCCGTGCCCTCAAGGAGGGCGACGGCGGCCCGATCGGCGTCCACGGCAGCGCGACCCTGGCGCAGTCCCTGCACAAGGCCGGACTGGTCGACCACTGGAACCTCATGGTGTTCCCGGTCATCCTCGGCAGCGGCAAGCGACTGTTCCCGACCGACGCCGACGACAAGGCCAAGGTGACCCTGCGCGAGACCAGGACCTACACCAACGGCGTCCAGCTCAACATCTTCGACGCGGTCCGCTGACCAGGTCCTCCTGGGCGCTCGTCCGGGTCGTCGGCGCTACCGGCCGGCGGCCCAGGCGGTCGCGAGCTCCTCGACCGTCGCGAAGCGGTCCACCGGGTCGGGCCGGCAGGCCCGGCGCAGCACCTCGCCGCTCGCGGGGGAGCCGACGTACGCGTCGAGGTCCTCGGTCAGTCGAGTGGCGAAGTGCGTGACCAGCCTCGCCAGCGTGAAGACCGTGGTGCGCTGGTCGATGGTCGCGCCCAGCGTGAGCTCCTCGGGAGCCATGTACCGGTCCGAGCCGAACATCCGGCCCATCGTGTTGGTGAACGGGCCGCGGTGGTAGGTGTCGAGGTCGACGACGGTCAGCCGGTCGTCGGGCGCGACCATGAGGCATCCGTCGTACAGGTCGCAGGCCACCCAGCCGGCCCGGGCCAGGGCGACGTGGAGGTCGATGAGGACGCCGAACACCGCGAGCATCCGATCGCCCGGCAGCCCCGCGAACCTCCTGTACGCCGAGCTCGGGTCGGCCCGCTCATCGCGCGGCACCCCGACCAGCTCCCCGGGTGCGGCGTCGTAGACGAGGGCCGGGCCGGTGGCGGTCTCGATGACGTTGCGGAGCGTGGGCAACGCCGGGTGGTCGCACGACCGCGCCACCTCGACGGCGTTCCGCAGCAGCCCGACGCGGCCTGCGTGGTCGAGGTACGGCGTCGGTGCGCCCGGCGGCGGGTCGGGTGGCCCGACGGTCTTCACGAACAGCGAGCGACCCTGCGACTCGACCAGCCACGACACGTTGCCCGAGTCCTGCGTGTGGTGGTCGAACGTCCGGGTGACCACCGAGAGCCGCCTCACCAGCGACTCCGCCGACTCCGCGGTCGAGGTCGCGGTCAGCAGGCCGGTCACGAGCCCGGCTAGCTCGCGTCGGGAACGTCGTCGAACGCGTCGGGCGTGTGCACGATGTGCGCTCGTCCGAGCGGCCAGGCCAGGGCGAACACCTTGCCGACCACGTCCTCCACGGGGACGTAGGCATCGTCCTCGTCGCATTTGGCGGCGCTGGGCCGGCACAGGTGGACCGAGGAGTCCGCGGAGTTGTCGCGGTTGTCGCCCATGACGAAGACGGTGCCGGACGGGACCGGCCCGGCGGTCCAGTTGCAGTCCATCGGGCCGTTGGGCATGGGGCCGTCGCAGGACTTGGCCTTCTGCGGCTCGATGAAGTCGTCCTCGTCGATCGGCACCCCGTTGACCGAGATGCGGCCCTCTTCGTCGCAGCACACGATGGTGTCGCCGGCCACGCCGACCACGCGCTTCACGAGATGCCCGCCGGTCGGGTAGAGGCCGATCTTGGCCAGGCCGCGCGCCAGGAACGACATCGGCTGCGCCGACTCCAGTCCGTTGAGCCAGCCGCCCGGGTCGTCGAAGACGATGACGTCACCGCGCTGCGGCCCACCGCTGCCCCAGTACGACGGCTTCTGCACCAGGATCCGGTCGTTGACGATGAGCCCGGGCTCCATCGACTCCGACGGGATGTAGAACGACTGGACGAAGAACGTCTTCACGACCAGCGCCAGGACGATCGCGAACGCCAGCAGGAGCACGGTCTCGCGGAGCGCCTTGAGCGGCGTCTGCTTCTTGTGCCCGGACTCGACCTGGCCGGAGTCGGCGTCCGCGTCCGTGCTCGTCACGCCCGGAACCCTACCTACCGCCAACCAACCCGGCGTACGTTCGGGACATGGCTGCGTCGTACGCCAAGGGCGAGCTCGATCCACCGCTCCTCGAGCAGACGATCGGGGAGAACTTCGAGGCCACGGTGGCGGCCCATCCGGACCGCGAGGCGCTCGTCGAGTTCGCCACCGGACGGCGCTGGACCTGGGCCGAGCTGAACCGCGACGTCGACGCGCTCGCCATCGGTCTGATCAGGGCGGGGATCGGCAAGGGCGACCGCGTCGGCATGTGGTCGCCCAACTGCGCCGAGTGGACGCTGGTGCAGTACGCCACCGCGAAGATCGGGGCGATCCTGGTCAACGTCAACCCGGCGTACCGCACCCACGAGCTGTCCTACGCGCTGCGCCAGTCGGGCACGAAGCTGCTGATCTCGGCCACCGAGTTCAAGACGCAGCAACTACCGGGCGATGGTCGAGGAGGTGCGCGACGACATCGCGTCGCTGGAGCAGGTGTGGTTCCTCGGCAGCCCCGAGTGGACCGACCACAACGTCCACGACCCCGGCGTGACCCTGCTCGAGGCGATGACGTGGTCGCTGTCGGCCGACGACCCGATCAACATCCAGTACACGTCGGGCACCACCGGCTACCCGAAGGGCGCCACGCTCAGCCACCGCAACATCCTCAACAACGGCTACCTGACCACCGAGCTGATCAGCTTCACCGAGGAGGACCGGCTCTGCATCCCCGTGCCCTTCTACCACTGCTTCGGCATGGTGATGGGCAACCTCGGGTGCACCAGCCACGGCGCCACGATGGTGATCCCGGCGCCCGGCTTCGACCCCGAGATCACGCTGCGGGCGGTCGCCGCCGAGAAGTGCACGGCGGTCTACGGCGTCCCGACCATGTTCATCGCGATGCAGAACCACCCGACCTTCGCCGACCACGACCTGTCCAGCCTGCGCACCGGGATCATGGCCGGGTCGATCTGCCCGGTCGAGGTGATGAAGCGCTGCATCAACGACATGCACATGCCCGAGGTCGGCATCGCCTACGGCATGACCGAGACCTCGCCGGTCTCCTGCCAGACCCTGGTCGACGACGACCTGGACCGGCGTACCTCCTCGATCGGCCGGGTCCACCCGCACCTCGAGATCAAGATCGTCGACCCGGCCACCGGCGAGACCGTCGAGCGCGGTGAGCCGGGGGAGTTCTGCACCCGCGGCTACTCGGTGATGCTCGGCTACTGGGAGGACCCCGACAAGACCTGCCGAGGCGATCGACGAGGACGGCTGGATGCACACCGGCGACCTCGCCGAGATGCGCGAGGACGGCTACTGCAACATCGTCGGCCGGATCAAGGACATGGTCATCCGCGGCGGCGAGAACATCTATCCCCGCGAGATCGAGGAGTTCCTCTACCAGCACCCGGACGTCGAGGACGTCCAGGTGATCGGCGTACCCGACGAGAAGTACGGCGAGGAGCTGTGCGCCTGGATCAAGCTGAAGGCCGGTGCCGAGCCGCTGGACGCCGACGCCGTCCGTGCGTTCTGCGACGGCCGGCTCGCGCACTACAAGATCCCGCGCTACGTGATGGTGGTCGACGACTTCCCGATGACCGTGACCGGGAAGATCCGCAAGGTTCAGATGCGCGAGGAGACCACCGACAAGCTGGGACTGGCATAGACGACCGCCGCTCGGTCGAGGGGCTCACACCTCGCGGCCGAGGAAACCGGCCAGCACCGTCGCCACCGGGGACCCGTCGGATGGGACGACCTCCGGCCCGAAGAAGCCGCCGGTCCCTCGCTGCGGGACCAGTCGTGTGCGGCTGAGCTCCAGGAGCGCGGCCGCGATCTCCGGACCGAGATCGGGGTCCTGTCCGGTGGCCATGGCGAGGTCCCACGCGAACTGGAAGACGTTGCGGGCCGCGAGCACCCCGACATCGGAGCCCGAGAACTCCAGGCCGGCGGCGAGCGTCACCCGCCGGGTCATGGCCCCGTCGGTCCGCAGCTCGGCCACCATCGCGGCCGTCGACTCGTCGAACGCCGCCAACCAGTCCTTCGGATCGATCGGCGGGTACTCCGCACGCTCGGTGGGGCCGGCGATCGACGATCGCACCCAGTTCTGGTGACCGATCGCCCGCGAGACGAGCTCGCCGACGTCCAGAGGTTCACACGGCGTGGGGAGATGATGCTGCTCGGCACCGACTCCCACGAGGACGTTGCGGAACGCCGCGGCGGCGCCCTCGAAGACCTGGATCGTCTCCACGTTCACAAACTAGTGGCGCGGGTCCGTGGCGCGGCGATTACCGTGTCGCCGTGCTGCCCGACGGCTACTCGTTCCGACCCCTGGCCATCGAGGACGCGGGGCTGCTCGCCGCGGCGTACTCGCGCAACCGTGAGCACCTCGGCCGCTGGGACCCGGACCGGCCGGACAGCTTCTTCACCGTCGAGGGCCAGGAGCAGGAGGCTCGCGAGCGCCTCGAACGGCAGGGGCAGGGCCTCTTCGCCCCGTGGACGCTGATCGGGCCGGAGGGCGACGTGGTGGGCCGGGCGAACATCCAGAACATCGTCCGCGGCCCCATGCAGAGCGGCGTGCTCGGCTACTGGGTCGACAAGGACCACCTGCGCCGTGGCCTGGCGAAGGCCGCCGTCGAGTTCCTCGGTGAGCAGGCGGTCGAGATAGGCCTGCACCGGCTCGAGGCCGGGACCATGGTCGAGAACCTGCCCTCGCAGCGGGTCCTGCTGTCCTGCGGCTACGAGGAGTACGGCATGGCGCCGAAGCTCCTGTTCCTCAACGGCGCCTGGCGCGACCACGTGCTGTTCCAGAAGATCCTGCACGACCAGCCGATCTAGCCGTCGTCGCCCTCCGCCGCCCAGGCCGGGTGCTCCTTCTTCGCCCAGCTCCGCCTGACCCGGCCGGTCCGCATCCCCTCGCGGGCCTCGGGGTCGCTGATCGCGAACCAGATGTGGCCGAGCACCAGCAGACCCAGGCCCAGCGCGAACCAGTCGTGGACGAACGTCGAGCCCGTTCGCCACGCGAGCCGCACCAGTCCAGTCCAGAACATCAGCGTCCCGGTGCCGACCAGCACGACGATCGAGCCGGCGGTGAGCGCGGCGTTGAGCTTCTGGCCCGCGTTGAACTTGCCGACCTCGAACGAGCCGTCGCGCCGGTTCTTCGACCGCAGCCAGCGCCAGTCCTCGCGCGTGAAGCGGTTCAGGACGGTGAGATCCGCGCGGTACGCCGACGACGCGAGACCGAGCAGCAGTGGAGCCGCCAGTCCGTAGCCGGCGATGACGTGGACCAGCTCGACGGTGTGCCGATGACCGACGGCCAGCGAGACCGGGCCGTAGTAGAGGACGAACGCGGTGATGAGACAGATGCCCATCAACAGGCCGGTGACCCGGTGCACCCACCGCTCGGCCGGCGTGAACCGCACCAGCGACGCCGGCAGGTCACTCACGGATCGTCCCGTCGATGTCGTAGCCGCGGTGCTCCCAGTAGCCCGGGACCTCGTCCTCGGTGAGCTCGATGCCGGACAGCCACTTGGTGCTCTTGTAGCCGTACTGCCCGTCGACGTACATCCGCACCGGCCCGCCGTGGTTGTGGCTGACCGGACCGTCGAGCATCCCGAGCGCGACGATCGTCCGGGACGCGCGGGCGTCCTCGAGGCCGAGGCTCTCCGTGTAGGTGCCGTCGAACGAGCGGAACCGCACGGCCCGCGCCGAAGCCGACGGCCGGGCGCGGTCGATCAGCTCCGAGAGCGGTACGCCGACCCAGGGCACGGCGGGGACCACCCAGCCGGTCACGCAGTGGAAGTCGCTGGTGAACGACGTCTGCGGCAGAGCCCTCAGGTCGGCGAGTCGGTAGGTGGCCGGCTCCGCGACCAGCCCGCCGACCTCCAGCCGGTAGGTCTTCTCGTCCTGCGGATCGACGCCACCGGTCACCGAGTAGAAGCGGAACACCGGCCCCAGCGGCAGCGTGCCCAGCAGCCCGGTCGGGTCGCGCAGCTCGACCGGCGCCAGCCATTCCGAGAGCCGTCGCGAGAACGACGCGCCGCCGACCACCCCGGCGGCGCCGAGGCCGAGCAGCCCGAGGACGACCCGGCGCCCGACCGGGGCGCCTCGCTCCGGCTCCGCAGCGCTGCCCATGCCTCAACAGTCGCACCCGGCACCTACGCTGTGATGCGTGTCCAGTCAGCTCGCGGTCGGCTTCGACCTGGACATGACCCTCATCGACACCGTGCCCGGGTTCGCCGCCGTGCTGCGGGCCCTTGGCGCCGAGCTGGGGGTGGACCTGCCGGTCGAGGAGCTGACCCAGAAGCTCGGGCCGCCGCTCGACCAGATCCTGGCGCCGCACCTGACCGCTGAGCAGCTCGGCCCGGCGGGCGATCGGTTCCGCGAGCTCTACCCCGATCACGCCGTGCTCGACACGCCCGTGCTGCCCGGCGCGCACGAGGCGCTGGCCGCCGTACGCCGGCACCGCGGCCGGCTCGTGGTGGTCACCGGCAAGTACCCGCCCAACGCCCAGCGCCACATCGACCACCTGGCGCTCGACGTGGACCTGCTCGAGGGCTGGGTCTGGGGCGTGGGCAAGGCCGAGGCGCTGCGGCGCGAGGGCGTGAGCATCTACGTCGGCGACCACGTCCACGACGTCGAAGGCGCCCGCGCGGCCGGAGCGTTGAGCGTCAGCGTGCTGACCGGCGGCTGCACCCGCGAGGAGCTCGAGGACGCCGGGACCGACGTGGTGCTCGACAGCCTCGCGGACTTCCCCGCGTGGCTCGACGACCACCTGCTGCAGACCCGGCTCGAGGCGCTCGAGCGCGACCTCGAGGCGCGGGGGAGCGTGATGGTCGCCTACAGCGGCGGCGCAGACAGCGCGTTCCTGCTGGCGGCCGCGGTTCGAGCGCTCGGCCCGGACCGGGTGGTCGCCGCGACCGGCTACAGCGACTCGCTGCCCCAGGTCGAGCGCGACCCGGCCCGCGACTTCGCGGCCGGTCTCGGCGTCGAGCTGCTGACCCCGGAGACCCACGAGATGGAGCGCGAGGGCTACCGCGCCAACGGCGGCGACCGCTGCTTCTTCTGCAAGGCCGAGCTCATCGACGTGCTCACCCCGCTCGCCGAGGCCCGCGGCATCGGGGCCGTGGTGACCGGCACGAACGCCGACGACGCGGTGGCCGGCTTCCGGCCCGGGATCCGCGCCGCCGACGAGCGCGGCGCCGTCGCACCCCTGCGGGACGCCGGGCTCACCAAGGAGCAGGTCCGCGAGGCCTCGCACCGCTGGGGACTGCCGACGTGGGACAAGCCCGCCGCCGCGTGCCTGTCCTCGAGGGTCGCGTACGGCGTCGAGGTGACCCCGCACCGACTGGCCCGCGTGGAGCGGGCCGAGGCCGCCGTACGCCGACTCCTCGCCGACCGTGGCCTCCAGAACCTGCGGGTCCGCGACCTCGGAGAGCGCGCCTCGGTCGAGATCGACCAGGCGCTGCTCCCGCTGGCCGACGACCTGCTCGCCGACGTCGTGGGGGCGGTGACCGAGGCCGGCTTCGGCGAGGCCGTCGTGGACGAGAAGGGGTTCCGCTCCGGCTCGATGAACGAGTCGTTGGCGTGAACCCGGCAGAGGTCCTGGCCGAGGCGGCCGCCTGGGTCTGGTACCCGCCTGAAGCGCGGACCGTCGAGACCGGCGAGTACCTCCTGATCGCCTACCCGGACCACTTCGCCGATCCGACCGTGGCCCTGCGCTGGAACAGCGACCGAGCCCCTGACGAGCTGATCGACGACGTCCTCTCCGCCGCCGCGGACCAGCTCGGCCGCGGGTCGGTGAACTTCTTCGAGCTGAGCGACGCCACCCGGCCACCGGGCCTCGAGGCACGGCTGAAGGAGCGCGGCGCCGAGCTGACCGAGATGCTGGCCGTGCTCGCGGCCGACCTGGGTGACGGCGTACCCGACCTCGACGTGCCCGCCGACGTCGAGGTGCGCCGGGTGCTCGACCTCGACGACCTGCGGGCCACCGACCACATCGACGTCGCGGCGTTCGGCGGCTCCCTTGCCGACGAGGAGTCGCTCGCGCTCTCCGCCACCCGGCTGCACGAGGAGTCGCGCTACCTCGCGCTGCGGGACGCGGTGCCGGTCGGCACGGCCGGGCACGTGGTGGCGGGGGACACCGTCCGGCTGTGGGGAGGCGCCGTGGCCCCCGAGGCGCGGCACACCGGCGTCTACCGCGCGCTGCTCGACGTCCGGCTGCGCGCCGGCGTCGAGGCCGGCTGCCGGATGGCGCTGGTGAAGGGGCGGGTCGACACGTCGGCTCCGGTGCTGCTGAGGAGCGGCTTCCGGCAGTACGGCGAGGTGCGCGCCTACCGCCTCGCGCGCGGGTGAGCGCGTTCGGCGAGGTCTGGGACCGGGCCACCGCGACCCAGCCGGTGCCCGACGCCGGTTTCGTCGTCGCCACCGGCGTCGTCGCGCTCGTCCTGGTGCTCGCCCCCGCCACCTGGCCGCGGGTCCGGCTCGGCGTCACGGTCGTCCACGAGGCGGGCCACGCGCTGGTCGCGGTGCTCGTCGGCCGCCGGCTCGGCTCGATCCGGCTGCACTCGGACACGTCCGGCCTCACCGTCTCGCGCGGCAAGCCGCGCGGTCCGGGCATGGTCGCGATGCTGGCGGCCGGCTACCTCGCGCCCGCGGTGCTCGGGCTGGTCGCCGCGCTCCTGCTCGCGGATGGCCGCAGCGTGGGGCTGCTCTGGCTGCTCGTCGTGCTGGCCGGCGTCCTGATCCTGTGGGTGCGCAACTTCTACGGGCTGCTGGTCCTGCTGCTCGGCGGGGCCGCGGTCCTGCTGCTGACCTGGTACGGCGACGGCACCGTCCAGTCCGTCGCGGCCTACCTCATCGCCTGGCTGCTCCTCCTCGCCGCACCCCGACCCCTGGTCGAGCTCCTCACCGCGGGCCGTCGGCGCGGGCGCTCGTCGGACCCCGACCAGCTCGCCGGCCTGACCCGCGTGCCCGCCGTGCTCTGGATCCTGCTGCTCCTCCTCGCCAACCTGGCCGGGCTGGTGGTCGGCGTCAGCACGCTCGCACCTGACCTGGTCTGAGCACGGCAATCGGGTCGAGCCGGTGCCCGGTGGACGGTTAGGCTTCCCTGTCGCGCCGGTTGGGCGCCGTACAGACGTGAGAGCGAGAGGTCAGACCGTGCCCACAGGCAAGGTGAAGTGGTTCGACGCCGAGAAGGGCTTCGGGTTCGTGTCCCAGGAGGACGGCCCCGACGTCTACCTGCGCGCGGACGCCCTGCCCGAGGGCGTGACCACGGTCAAGGCCGGCGCCCGCGTCGAGTTCGGGATCGCCCAGGGCCGCCGCGGCGACCAGGCGCTGCAGCTCCGGATCCTCGACGAGCCCGCGTCGGTGCAGCGCAACCAGTCGCACGCCAAGCGCCGCACGCCCGACGAGATGGCCCCGATCGTCGAGGACCTGATCCGCCTGCTCGACGGTGTCGGCGAGGCCTACCGCCACGGCCGGCACCCCGACCGCACCACCGCGCGCCCGACCGCCAAGCTGCTCCGCGCGCTCGCCGACGAGCTCGACCTCTAAGGCCGCCGCTGGACCGGCATCGGCTGGGTGTCGATGTCGGCCTGGCCGGCGCGCGCCTGCGCCTCCAGCCGTTGGCGACGGCGCCCGCGCGGCGCCGTCGAGAGGACGTACGTCGTCCACGCAGCCAGCGCCGCGAACGCGACGGTCAGCCCGAGCCGGGGCGGGTCGAGCGGGATCGCGATGCCGACGAAGCCGCCCACCACCCAGGCCAGCTGGCAAGTGGTGTCGCTGCGGCCGAACGCGCTCGCCTGCACCTTGGTCGGGATGTCGCGCTGGATGGTCGCGTCGAGAGAGAACTTCGCGAGCGCCTGGGCCAGCCCCGCGACCAGGCCGAGGAGCGCCAGCGTCCACACGCTGTAGAAGAGGGCCGCGAGCAGGGCTGCGCCAGCGCCCATCAGCAGGGCCAGCACCACGGCCAGCGCCGGGGTCACCCGGTGCAGCAGTGACGCGGCGAGGGTGCCCGCCACCCGGCCCAGGCCGGCGGCGCCCACCACGATGGCGATCATCACGCCCGGCCCGAAGGCGCTGTCGGGGCGCACCTCGCGGTCGCGCAGCAGGAACGCGACGAACATGAGCAGGAAGCCGGAGAGGAACCACGGACCGCAGTTGGCCCTCAGCGCGAACGCCACCGAGCCGGGGATCCGGGTCCTCCGCCGACCGCGCCGTGAGGTGCTGCCCTCCTGCCCGCGCCAGGACATCTCGCCCTCGCCCTCGCTGGAGTCCACCTCGGCCGGGAGCCGGATGGCGCAGACGGTGGCGACGACGAACAGCGCCGTCGCGTAGCGCAGCGACCACCCCGGCCCGGCCAGCGCGGCGAGCGCGGCGATGGGTGCCGACACCGAGGCACCGACGATGCCGGACAGCGAGACCCGGCCGTTGGCCTTGACCAGCGTGAAGGAGCTGGGGAGGAGGCGGGGCACGGCGGCGGCCCGCGTGACGCCGTACGCCTTGGACGAGACGAGGACGCCGAGGGCGGCGGCGAAGACCAGCGCCGACCCGCTCTCGATGGAGGAGGCGAGGGCCCAGCAGAGGAAGGCCCGGATCGCCATGGTGGCGCCGATCGCCCAGCGGCGGCCGTGCGCGAACCGGTCGAGGAACGGGCCGATCAGCGGAGCCACGATCGCGAACGGCAGCATCGTCAGGCCGAGGAACAGCGCGACCTGGTCGCGGGCCTCACCCGACGGCACCTGGAAGAACAGGCTGCCGGCCAGCGAGATCGCGACCGCGGCGTCGCCCGCGGTGTTGAAGACGTGCATCTGGATCAGCCGCGAGAGCCCCGACTCGCCGGCGCCCTCGGCCTCCGAGGCGCGGCGCGCCTGGACCATCGTGAACCGGCTGGCCCGCGCGGTCCCGCGGCCCAGCTTGCCCAGCCCGCGCGCCGTCACCTTGGTGCCGGTCGCCACCCCGCGCCCGAGCTTGCGGGCCCGGTCGGCCGCCGAGACGGACGGCGGAGCCACTGGCACCCCGTCGGGGTGCGCATCCCTCCAGCGCTGCTCGTCCGGGTCCACGCACCCATCCTGCTACTAAGCGCCCCAACCTGACACGACCCCCGCCGATCAGTCACACTTGCGCCCGTGAGCACCCTCGGCACCACCACCGCGCCGCGAGGCCGAGCCGACGCCGCGCTGGTCTCGGCCGCCGACGTCGCGCGGTCCGCGCTGCTCGAGGACGTCGACGCCGCCGACGTGGGCGAGCACCTCGGTGCCGCCAACGAGGGAGAGCGGGTGGTCACCCACCTGTTCGCCTGCACCCGCAGGGGTTACGTCGGCTGGCGCTGGTCGGTCACCGTCACCCGCGCCACGCGGGCCAAGACGGTCACCGTCGACGAGGTCGTCCTGATCCCGGGCGACGAGGCGATCGTGGCGCCGGCCTGGGTGCCCTACCGCGAGCGGATCCAGCCCGGCGACCTGTCGCCCGGTGACCTGCTCCCGGTCAGCGACGAGGACCCGCGCCTGGTCCCGACGTACTCCTTCGGTGACGACCCGCTCGACACCGACGACAAGGCGCAGATCCGTGAGGTGGCGCAGGACCTCGGCCTCGGACGGGTGCGCACCCTCTCCGTCGAGGGCCGCGAGCTGGCCGCGCAGCGCTGGTACGACGGCGACGCCGGCCCCGACTCGCCGCTCGCCCAGTCGGCCCCGCACCACTGCCGCAGCTGCGGCTTCCTCGTCCGCATCGCCGGCCCGCTGACCGACACCTTCGGTGTCTGCGCCAACGGCGACGCCAACGACGACGGCCGGGTGGTCAGCACCGACCACGGCTGCGGTGCCCACTCCGAGGTCCGGCTCGCCAAGCGACACGAGCCCCAGCCGCTGCCCGACCACGTGTTCGACACTCTCAACATCGATGAAGTAGAGAGCTTCTAGCCGGACCGACCACCGCCGGTCAGCCGGGTTCTTCGGCGGCCTTCTCGCGGCGGACGTTGCGGCGCCGGCGGCAGTACTCGAGCCCGAACAGACCCAGGCCGAAGCCGGCCAGGCAGGTCCAGAGCCACCAGGTGTGCCCGTCGTCCTCGAGCCGGCCGTAGAAGGGCAGCAGCGCGACGAAGCCGATCAGCCAGGTGAGGGTGCCGACCTCGATGGTGCGGACCCCGTCGACGTCAAGGGGCTCGACGTCCGCGACGATGAACGTCCGGTTGCCGATCTCGTGCTTCATCGGCTGGTCGTCGCGGAGGTCCACGGTCTCAGGCTAGTGGTCGGGCCGCCGTTCTGGTTGGGTGCGGCCATGAGCACGCAGACGACGGCGGGGGGCCGTCCCGGCCTCGACGGGTTCTTCAAGATCTCTGAACGGGGGTCGACGGTCGCCACGGAGATCCGCGGCGGGTTCGTCACCTTCTTCACGATGGCCTACATCGTGGTCCTCAACCCTCTGATCCTGGGCTACGCACCCGACCACGACGGCAACTTCCTCGGCGGCGGTTCCGAGCCCAACCTCGCCGCGATCGCCGCCGGGACCGCGCTGGTCGCCGGCCTCATGACGATCCTCATGGGTGTGGTGGCCAACTACCCGCTGGCCCTGGCCACCGGGCTCGGGCTCAACGCCTTTGTCGCGCTGTCGGTCGCCAGCGACATGTCGTGGGCCGACGCCATGGGCCTGGTCGTCATCGAGGGCGCGATCATCCTGGTCCTGGTGCTCACTGGGTTCCGAACGGCGGTCTTCCACGCGATCCCGACCCAGCTCAAGGTGGCGATCTCGGTCGGGATCGGACTGTTCATCGCGCTGATCGGCTTCGTGGACGCGGGCTTCGTGCATCGCATCCCGGACGCCGCCCAGACCACCGTCCCGGTCCAGCTCGGTCCCGACGGGCAGCTGAGTGGCTGGCCCGTCGTGGTCTTCGCGATCGGTCTCGTGCTGATGGTCACCCTGTGGGTGCGCAAGGTCCGCGGCGCGATCCTCATCGCGATCGTGGCGACGACCATCCTGGCGATCATCGTCGAGGCGATCGGCAAGCCCAAGGTCTGGTCGCTCACCAAGCCTGACCTGCCGGGCTTCGGTGACCTCGTGGAGAAGCCCGACTTCGGGACCCTGGGTGAGTTCTCCCTGTTCGGATCCTTCGGCGAGGTCGGCGTGGTGTCCGCGCTCCTGCTCGTCTTCACGCTGATGCTGGCCGACTTCTTCGACACCATGGGCACCATGACCGCCGTCGGCGCGGAGGCGGATCTCCTCGACGCGGATGGGGTCCCGCCCAACGCCGAGCGGATCCTGGTGGTCGACTCGATCGCGGCCGCTGCCGGTGGCCTCGGCGGTGTCTCCTCCAACACGTCCTACATCGAGTCCGCGTCGGGAGTCGGTGAGGGAGCGCGCACCGGCCTCGCCTCAGTGGTGACCGGACTGTTGTTCCTGGTCACCATCCTGCTTGCGCCGCTGGTCGCGGTGATCCCGTCAGAGGCGGCGGTGCCGGCCCTCGTCCTGGTCGGGTTCCTGATGATGCAGCAGGTCAAGGACATCAGCTGGGACGACGCGGAGATCGCCCTGCCGGCCTTCCTGACGATCGTGCTGATGCCGTTCACCTACTCGATCACGGTCGGCATCGGAGCCGGGTTCATCGCCTACGTGCTGATCAAGGTGGTCAAGGGCAAGTCCGCCGAGGTGCACCCGCTGTTGTGGGTGGTCGCCGCACTCTTCGTCGTCTACTTCGCGATCGACCCGATCACAGACCTGCTGACCTGACACAACCTTTCGGCCGAACCCCACGTCAAGGAATGTGGGGCGCCCCCACGTATGGTCGGTGGCGCCCTATCAACCTCGTCAGAAGGGTTAGTAATGAGTCATGTCCTCACTCGCTCCACCGTGGCACTGACGGCGCTCGCCGTCGCCGCCGGTGGGGCTCTCATGGGTGCGCCTGCACAGGCCGCCCCCACGACCGTGACCCAGGTCCGTCAGGCGGATCTGGTACCGGCCACCAGCGGGGTGAACGCCGGCGGCAAGCTGGAGTTCCTCGCGCAGGGGGTGCACCTCCAGGTGACCGACGCTGCCGTCGACTTCGCGCGCGGCCACTTCGCCACCAAGATCCCGCTGTCCCAGGTGCACGCGATCGACTACACCTGGTACGGCACGGACAACAAGCCCGGTGTCTACTACGGCCTGGACATCGACGGTGACGGCAACGCCGACGGTGAGCTGATCGGCGAGAGCTTCTACGGTCCCACCGACCTGTGGCTCAACAAGGACGTTGCCGACATGCCGGGGACCCACACCCAGCCGAACGGCACCTTCGCGGCCCTGGCTCCGTGCGACAACGGCACCCAGCGCCCCGGTGCGACCGACACGTGCACGCCGCCCCAGGGCGCGGGTGCCCAGTTCCACGGCACCATCGACGACTGGAACCGTCGGGTCGTCGCTGCGGGCAAGACCGCCAACATCGTCTCCGCTGGCTTCGTGGCGGCCGGCCTCAAGCAGGACGGCGTCCTCAGCCAGATCACATACGGGCCGACGCAGTTCGTCTTCACCAACCAGGCCAAGGCCAAGGTCTCGGTGACGGCCGAGGCCAAGCGCGACAAGATCAAGAAGTCGCAGAAGGTCCGGATCAAGGGCAGCGTCTCGCCGGCAGGAAAGGACGCGACGCTCACCCTCGAGGTCAAGAAGCAGGGCAAGTGGGCCAAGGTCAAGAGCAAGACTCTGGCTGCGGCCGGCAACTTCAAGTTCGGCGCCAAGCCGGAGAGGCTCGGCAAGCTCCGGTTCCGGGTGACGGTCAGTGAGACCAACTCCACCCAGGCGTCCAAGAGCAAGGCAGTGAAGGTGCTCGTCACCAGGAAGTAGCACCGCACAGCACGACCGAAGCGAGCGGCCACCCCCTCCGGGGTGGCCGCTCGTTCGTCGTTGGGCGAAAACCCGGAATACTTAGCCTGGGTAATGAGTTAGGCTAAGTACATGCCCACAGTGGAGAACGTCGCCCGCACCGACGCCGGCCTGGCGTCGGAGCTCCGCGTATCCGTCATGCGGCTGCGTCGCCGGCTCGCCAACGAGCGCGACCCCGGCAACGACCTGAGCATCGCGACCATGGCCGTGCTCGGGAGCCTCTACCGGCACGGCGATCTGACCGTCGGCGAGCTGGCCGGCCTCGAGCGGGTCCAGCCACCGAGCATGACCCGCAAGATCAACAGCCTCGAGGAGGGCGGGTACGTCGCCCGCCGGGCCCACGAGACCGACGGCCGGGTCGTCATGGTCGGCCTCACCGAGCTGGGCCGGGGTCGCGTCCTGGCCGACCGCAAGCGCCGCGACGAGTGGCTGGCCCGGCAGCTGCGCGACCTGACCCCGGAGGAGCGCGCCGTACTCCGCGCCGCCGCCCCCATCATCCAAGGACTTTCCGAAAGAAACTGAGTGACCACCCCACGAAACGACGCGATGGACGCGCTTCGCGCGAAGCGGCCGTCCTTTCGCGGGGACCCGGAAAAGCATGAGCCCCACCTTCCGCGCCCTCCGCAACCCGAACTACCGGCTGTACGTCGCCGGCAGTGTCGTGTCCAACACGGGCACCTGGATGCAGCGGGTCGCTCAGGACTGGCTGGTGCTCAGCCTGCCCCACACGGGAGGCACCGAGCTCGGCATCACGACCGGGCTCCAGTTCCTGCCCACCCTCCTGCTCGCTCCCTACGCCGGCGTCATCGCAGACCGGTTCCCCAAGCGCACCCTGCTGCAGCTGACGCAGCTCGGTATGGCCGTCTCCGCGCTGCTGCTGGGCGCCATCGCCGTCAGCGGGCACGCCGAGGTGTGGATGGTCTACTCGCTCGCGTTCACGTTCGGCATCGCGTCGGCCTTCGACGCCCCCACGCGCCAGTCCTTCGTCTCGGAGATGGTCGGCCCCGACGACCTGACCAACGCGGTCGGGCTCAATGCCGCGGCGTTCAACGTCGCCCGGCTGATGGGCCCGGCCCTGGCCGGCCTTCTGATCGGCGTGCTGGGCGGGGGCGCCCGCGCGTCCGGCTGGGTGATCCTGCTCAACGGCCTGTCGTACTTCGCGATCATCTGGCAGCTGCGCCGCATGGACGCCCGGCTCCTGAACACGCCCGAGCCGCGCGAGCGGACGCCCGGGATGCTCCTGGAGGGGATGCGCTACGTCCGCTCCCAGCCGAAGATGATGATGATCCTGGTGCTGGTCTTCTTCGCCGGCACCTTCGGGATGAACTTCCAGATCACCTCGGCACTCATGGCCACCCAGGTCTTCGACAAGGGCGCCGGCGAGTTCGGCATCCTCGGCTCCGCGCTGGCCGTCGGCTCGCTCGCCGGGGCGCTGCTGGCCGCGCGGCGACCCACGATCCGGCTCCGGCTGCTGATCTTCGCCGCCACCGGCTTCGGCGTCGCCGAGATCGTGGCCGGGCTGCTGCCGTCGTACCTCGCGTTCGCCTGCTTCGCACCGGTGATCGGCTTCTGCACGATCACGCTGCTCAACTCCGCCAACGCCACCATGCAGATCTCCTCCGACCCCGAGCTCCGCGGCCGGGTGATGGCGCTCTACATGACCGTCGTCATGGGCGGTACGCCGCTGGGCTCGCCGGTCATCGGAATCATCGGCGAGCAGCTGGGCGCCCGCTGGACGCTGATCATCGGCGGCCTGCTGGTGCTGGTGGGGGTGGGGCTCGCGGTGCTCGTCCTGCAGCGCCTGGAACGCAAGGCGGACGGTCCCGCGAGCCGAGGCCGTCGCCGCTGCCTGAGCGCTCGTCCGGTTTTGACCCCCTCAGGGCCGCCCGGTAGGCTCGATCCTCGGTGTCTGGGCCACCCAGACCCCTTGTGCGTGCCCCGCAGCGACGGACTCTCTCGTCAGCGGCGGGCCCCGCATCGACAGGCACACGGAGCAACAACGCAGTACACCCGTGCCCGGCAGGTCGCCGGGCCGTGAGAGTAGAAGGAAAGGGAACCACCACAGGTGCCCACCATCAATCAGCTGGTCCGCAAGGGCCGCCAGGACAAGGTGTCGAAGAACAAGACGCCTGCCCTGAAGGGTTCCCCCCAGCGACGCGGCGTCTGCACGCGCGTCTACACCACCACCCCGAAGAAGCCGAACTCCGCCCTCCGCAAGGTCGCCCGCGTGCGCCTGAGCAGCGGCGTCGAGGTCACGGCGTACATCCCGGGCGTGGGCCACAACCTCCAGGAGCACTCGATCGTGCTCGTCCGCGGCGGCCGGGTGAAGGACCTCCCCGGCGTCCGCTACAAGATCATCCGCGGCACGCTCGACACCCAGGGCGTGAAGAACCGCAAGCAGGCGCGCAGCAAGCTACGGCGCGAAGAAGGAGAAGAGCTAATGCCCCGCAAGGGTCCCGCCCCGAAGCGGCCGCTCGACATCGACCCGGTCTACGGGTCGCAGCTGGTCACCCAGCTCGTCTCCAAGGTGCTGCAGGACGGCAAGAAGCAGGTCGCCCAGCGCATCGTCTACACCGCCCTCGAGGGCTGCCGCGACAAGACCGGCACCGACCCCGTGGTCACGCTCAAGCGTGCCATGGACAACGTGAAGCCGGCCATCGAGGTCAAGTCCCGCCGCGTCGGCGGCGCGACCTACCAGGTCCCGATCGAGGTCAAGGGCACGCGCGGCACCACGCTCGCGCTGCGCTGGCTCGTCGGCTACGCCGCGGACCGTCGCGAGAAGACGATGTCCGAGCGGCTCATGAACGAGATCCTCGACGCCTCCAACGGCCTCGGTGCCGCGGTGAAGAAGCGCGAGGACACCCACAAGATGGCCGAGTCCAACAAGGCCTTCGCCCACTACCGCTGGTGACCGGCCCGGCCGGGCTCTGACGGAACAAACGACCACTGCGTCGACGTTCTCCAAGGGCCCGGACCGGACGCGGTCCCCGGGCTTTCCGCACGTCGCGTGACGTGCACACCAGACCAAAGGGACGGAAGACACCAACGTGGCTGTCGACATCACCACTGACCTGAACAAGGTCCGCAACATCGGCATCATGGCGCACATCGATGCCGGCAAGACCACCACCACCGAGCGCATCCTCTTCTACACCGGTATCAACTACAAGATCGGTGAGGTCCACGAGGGCGCCGCCACGATGGACTGGATGGAGCAGGAGCAGGAGCGCGGCATCACGATCACGTCCGCCGCGACGACCTGCTGGTGGAAGGACCACCAGATCAACATCATCGACACCCCGGGCCACGTCGACTTCACCGCCGAGGTCGAGCGCTCGCTGCGCGTCCTCGACGGCGCCGTCGCGGTCTTCGACGGTGTCGCGGGCGTCGAGCCCCAGACGATGACCGTGTGGCGCCAGGCCAACAAGTACGCCGTGCCCCGCATGTGCTTCGTCAACAAGCTCGACCGCACCGGCGCCGACTTCTTCCACTGCGTCGACATGATGGTCGACCGGCTCAACTCCACCCCGCTCGTCCTGCAGCTGCCCATCGGCGCCGAGGGCAACTTCATCGGCGTCGTCGACCTGGTCGGCATGCGCGCGCTCGTGTGGCGCGGCGAGACGACGATCGGCGAGGACTACACGGTCGAGGAGATCCCGGCCGAGCTGGCCGAGCAGGCCGCGGAATACCGCGAGAAGCTGCTCGAGACGCTCGCCGAGGCCGACGACACGGTCATGGAGAAGTACCTCGAGGAGGGCGAGTTCACGGTCGAGGAGCTCGAGGCGGCGATCCGTCGCGCGACCCTGGCCGACAAGCTCAACCCGGTGCTCTGCGGCACGGCGTTCAAGAACAAGGGCGTCCAGCCCCTGCTCGACGCGGTCGTGAAGTACCTCCCCTCGCCGCTCGACATCGACGCGATCGTGGGCCACTCGGTCAAGGACGAGAACGAGCAGATCAGGCGCCTCCCGTCCGACGACGAGCCGTTCTCCGGCCTGGCCTACAAGATCGCGACCGACCCGCACCTCGGCAAGCTGATCTACGTCCGGGTCTACTCCGGCAAGCTCGAGGCGGGCTCGACCGTGGTCAACTCGGTCAACGGCCGCAAGGAGCGGATCGGCAAGGTCTACCAGATGCACGCCAACAAGCGTGAGGAGATCGCGTCGGTCGGCGCCGGCCAGATCGTGGCCGTCATGGGGCTCAAGGACACCAAGACCGGGCACACGCTGTCCGACCCGCAGAACCAGGTGATCCTGGAGTCGATGACGTTCCCGGCCCCGGTGATCGAGGTCGCGATCGAGCCCAAGACCAAGGGCGACCAGGAGAAGCTCGGCACCGCCATCCAGCGGCTCTCCGACGAGGACCCGACCTTCACGGTCAAGTCCGACGAGGAGACCGGCCAGACGATCATCGCCGGCATGGGCGAGCTCCACCTGGAGATCCTCGTCGACCGGATGAAGCGCGAGTTCCGCGTCGAGGCGACCGTCGGCAAGCCGCAGGTGGCCTACCGCGAGACCATCCGCAACAAGGTCGAGAACCACAGCTACACCCACAAGAAGCAGACGGGTGGCTCGGGCCAGTTCGCGAAGGTCGTCATCTCGATCGAGCCGAACATCGACCCCGAGACCCGCTCCGGTGCGGGCTACGAGTTCGTCAACAGCGTGTCCGGTGGCCGCATCCCGCGCGAGTACATCCCGTCGGTGGACCAGGGCGCCCAGGAGGCCATGGAGTTCGGCGTGCTCGCCGGCTACCCGATGGTCGACGTGAAGATGACGCTCGAGGACGGCGCCTACCACGACGTCGACTCCTCGGAGCTGGCGTTCAAGATCGCCGGCATCGCCGCCTTCAAGGAGGCTGCCAGGCAAGGCCCGCCCGGTCCTGCTGGAGCCGGTGTTCAAGGTGGAGGTGACGACGCCCGAGACGTTCCTGGGCACCGTCATCGGCGACCTCAACAGCCGCCGTGGCCAGATCCAGGCACAGGAGGAGCGTCACGGTGACATGGTCATCAACGCCCTTGTGCCGCTCTCCGAGATGTTCGGGTACGTTGGCGACCTGAGGTCCAAGACCTCTGGTCAGGCTTCGTACTCGATGGAGTTCGACTCTTACGCCGAGGTCCCCCAGGGCATCGCCGAGGAGATCGTGAAGAAGGTCCGCGGCGAGTAATCGGCGCACGGCCCTCGGCTATACCAACGCAAGTACGAGTCAGTAGAAAACACACCAGGAGGAGCCCCAGTGGCTAAGGCGAAGTTCGAGCGGACCAAGCCGCACGTCAACATCGGCACGATCGGTCACATCGACCACGGCAAGACGACGCTGACCGCTGCCATCACCAAGGTCCTGCACGACAAGCACCCGGACACTCAACCCGTTCACCCCGTTCGACGAGATCGACAAGGCTCCCGAGGAGCGTCAGCGCGGCATCACCATCTCGATCGCGCACGTCGAGTACCAGACCGAGGCGCGCCACTACGCGCACGTCGACTGCCCGGGCCACGCGGACTACATCAAGAACATGATCACCGGCGCGGCCCAGATGGACGGCGCGATCCTCGTGGTCGCCGCCACCGACGGTCCGATGCCGCAGACCCGCGAGCACGTCCTCCTGGCCCGCCAGGTCGGCGTTCCCGCGCTGGTCGTCGCGCTCAACAAGTGCGACATGGTCGACGACGAGGAGCTCATCGAGCTCGTCGAGATGGAGGTGCGCGAGCTCCTCTCCGAGTACGAGTTCCCCGGCGACGACATCCCCGTGGTGCGCGTGGCCGCCTTCCCGGCGCTGAACGGCGACGAGAAGTGGGGCGAGTCGGTCTTCGAGCTGATGACCGCGGTCGACGACTACATCCCGACCCCGGAGCGCGAGACCGAGAAGCCGTTCCTCATGCCCGTCGAGGACGTCTTCACGATCACCGGTCGCGGCACGGTCATCACCGGCCGCATCGAGCGGGGCATCGTGAAGGTCAACGAGGAGGTCGAGATCATCGGCATCCGCGACACCTCGCAGAAGACCGTCGTCACCGGCGTCGAGATGTTCCGCAAGCTGCTCGACGAGGGCCAGGCGGGCGAGAACGTCGGTCTGCTCCTCCGCGGCACCAAGCGCGAGGACGTCGAGCGCGGCATGGTCGTGATCAAGCCGGGCACGACCACCCCGCACACCAACTTCGACGCGTCGGTCTACATCCTGTCGAAGGAGGAGGGCGGCCGGCACACGCCGTTCTTCAACAACTACCGTCCGCAGTTCTACTTCCGGACCACGGACGTGACCGGCGTGGTGACCCTCCCCGAGGGCACCGAGATGGTCATGCCGGGCGACAACACCGAGATGGCCGTCGAGCTGATCCAGCCGATCGCCATGGAGGAGGGCCTGCGCTTCGCCATCCGCGAGGGCGGCCGCACCGTCGGCGCCGGCCGGGTCACCAAGATCACCAAGTGATCTGACCTGATGAGTCACGGGCCCCCGTCAGCCGTGAGGCTGGCGGGGGTTCTTGCGTTGGACCCGTTGCTGGCGGCCGCTAGAGCCGAACCCGGCAAGGAGCTGCGCGCCCGCGCGCGACGCTGCCTCCTTGACTCGGGTCCCGGTCGGCGATCGGCGAAGCGCAGCTCGCGCCGCGCAGCGCGACCGCCTGCCAACGTCATCACGGCTGAGGCTCGGGTAGGCCTGTCGATGACATGCCGCAGGCGCTGCGGGGTCTTGAGGGCGCGCCACGAGCAGGTCCAGGCCCGGCCGCCAGCAGCGGGCCCGCCTCACCCATTGGTACAACCTTCAATGAGAGTGCTCTCACGGCTGCCTCACGGTGACCTCACGGTGCGCAGGCACTGTTCGTGGTGTCAGGAGAAAACCGACACCTCGAAAGGGAGGAACTCACCATGGCTCGCTCACATCTCCTCAAGGCGCTCAGGCCGGCTCGCGTGACCGGTCGCCACGGTCGGCGGTCGCCACGGCCACTCGCACACCCGCACCGAGACGCAACACCGCACCGGCACGCGCACCGCGCACCCGCACCCGGACCCACGGCTGACGGGATCGGGAGATCGGCACAGTGAAGGACGCCGAGAGGGCGGGCCTGCGGGCCCGCCCTCGCCGGCGGTTCCAGCAGCTGATGGCGCTGCTCCGGCCGGCACCGGACGCCGCGCCGTTCGTCGGTGCGGCGCCGGCGATGACCATCCGGCAGGTGGTCCGCCGGTTCTGGCCCGACGTGCGCCCGCTGCGCTGGTGGCTGCTGCTCCTGGTCGTGCTGCTCGCCGGCCGCCCCGCTCATCGCGGTGCTCGAGGTGGTGCTGTTCCAGAAGCTGGTGGACGACGTGCTCGTTCCGGCCACGCTGGGACCGCTGGTCTGGATCGCGGCGATGTACGTCGGGCTGAACCTGCTCAGCGCGGTGATCTCCGGCGTCGACGACTACCTGTCCACCTGGATCTCGCAGAAGTTCCTCGTCGGGCTGCGCACCAAGGTGTTCGGCCACGTGCTCGCCCACCCCAGCCACGTGCACGACCGCAACCGGCTCGGGGACACGATGTCGCGGCTCACCTCGGACACCGCCGCCGTCGAGTCGTTCATGATCGGCCAGTTCGCCAGCGGGACCGGCGCGGTGCTGCGGCTCGCGATCTACGCCGGCGCGCTGTTCTGGCTGCAGTGGCAGCTGGCGCTGGTCTCGATGATCGCCGCACCGCTGCTGTGGTGGGTCGCCACCCACTTCTCCCGGCTGGTC
The DNA here is from genome assembly GCA_963759065.1 of uncultured Actinomycetota bacterium. Classification (GTDB taxonomy): domain Bacteria; phylum Actinomycetota; class Actinomycetes; order Propionibacteriales; family Nocardioidaceae; genus Nocardioides. Next base: position 699,049 of record CAVWYA010000015.1, read on the forward strand.
AAGGACGTCTCCCGCGAGCGCCGGCGCCGGGCCGGGTCGCTCAGCGCGGTCACCGAGGAGCGGCTGTCCAACGCCGCCCTCGTCCAGACCTACAACCGCGAGGCCGACGCCGTCGCGGACTACCACCGCCAGAACCTCGCGATCGCCTCCGCCGAGCTGGTCGGGGCCCGGATCCGGGCGGTGTTCCTGCCGCTGGCCGACCTGGCCGAGCTGGTCGGCACCCTGGCCGTGATCGCGATGGGCACCTGGGCGCTGGCCACCGACCGGCTCACCCTCGGCGGGCTGATGGCGTTCCTCGCCCTGCTCGTGCAGTGCTACTCGCCGCTGCGCACGCTCGGGCAACCTGCTCCCCGCGCTCTACTCCGCCACCGCGGGCGTCGAGCGCATGGTCGAGCTGCTCGACGAGCCGCTGCCCCAGGACGCGCCGGGCGCCCGCGACCTCGTCAACGTCCGCGGTGCCGTCGAGCTGGCCGGCGTGCGGGTGCGCTACCCGGGCGCCGCCCGGGACGCGCTGCACGGCGCGTCGTTCCGCGTCGAGGCCGGCGAGATGGTCGGCCTGGTCGGCGCCAGCGGCGCCGGCAAGTCCACCGTCGCCCGGCTGCTCACCCGGCACGTCGAGACCGCCGACGGCGTCGTCCGCATCGACGGCCAGGACCTCCGCGACCTCACCGCCCGGTCGGTGCGCGAGGCGGTGACGCTGGTGCCGCAGGAGACCGCGCTCATGGACGCGACGATCGCGGAGAACATCGGGTTCGGCCGGCCCGAGGCCGGTCGCGCCGAGGTCGAGGAGGCCGCACGTCGGGCCGACGCCGACGGCTTCGTCCGGCTGCTGCCGGACGGCTACGACACCCGGGTGGGCCAGCGCGGCCGCAGCCTCAGCGGCGGCCAGCGGCAGCGGATCGCGGTGGCGCGGGCGCTGCTCCGGGACGCGCCGGTGCTCTTCCTCGACGAGCCGACCACCGGGCTGGACGCCGCCACCTCGCGACGGCTGCTGGAGGCGGTGGCCCGGCACCGGGCCGGCCGCACGGTCGTGGTCGCCACCCACGACCCGGTCGCCCTGGAGTACGTCGACCGGGTGATCACGCTCGAGGACGCCGGCGTCGACACCCAGCCGGTGCGGGTCGGGAGCGGGCCGATGATGCCGACGACGGCGTCGAGCCCGTCGTCGTACCCGTCGGCGACGAGGTGCTGCCCGGCTACCGCGTCGAGTCGCTCCTGGCCCGCGGCGGCCGGGTGGACACCTACGACGTGACCAGCCTCGAGCGGGACTGCCGCGCGGTGGTCAAGGTGGTGCGCCCGGACCGGCTCGGCGACCAGCACGTCCGCGAGGGCGTGCTCACCGAGGGCGCGCTGCTCACGACGCTCGCGCACCCGCACCTGGTCGCGCGGCTACGAGGTCGTGACCGCGCCGCGGCCCGCCGCTCGTGCTCGAGACGCTGCCCGGCGCGACCCTGGCGGCGCTCATCGACGACCGCCGGCTCGGCGTCGCCGACACCGCGCTGCTGGGCCGCCAGCTGGTCTCGGTGCTCGGCTACCTGCACCGGCAGGGCTGGGTGCACCTGGACGTGAAGCCGGACAACGTCGTCGTGCAGGAGGGCCGAGCGGTCCTCATCGACCTGGGCCTGGCCACCCGCCCCGGCCGGATCGAGCGGGGGATGGGCACCGACGGGTACGCCGCGCCCGAGCAGGACGCCGGCGGCACGGTCTCGGCGGCCACCGACGTCTGGGGGCTGGCGGCCACGCTGGTCGAGTGCGTGACCGGCGCGGCTCCGGGCCGGTCGCCGGACCTGTCGCGGGTGCCTGCACCGCTGCGCCCGCTGCTGGCCGACTGCCTGCAGCCGGACCCGGCGCGCCGGCCGAGCCTCGGACGAGGTGCGCGCGCGGCTCGACGACCTGCTGGAGGAGCCCGCACGCTTCCGCCGGCCGTCCTGGTGGCCGCTATTCCTGGCTGCGGCGACGAGCAGGATGACGACGGCGGCAGCGCGATCAACAGCGCGGCGCCCAAGAGCAAGGTGCCGACGATGCCGATGATCCGGCCGGCGTTGGCCAGGGAGCGGCCGCCCACCTGGCCGTTGCTGGCGTCGATCTCGGTGATCACCCGGTTGCCCATCACCCAGGCGAACGGCGAGAGCAGCTGGCAGAGCGACCACCGAGACGATGCCCGAGGATCAGCACCGTGTCGCCTGCGGGTGGTCCGGCGCGCTGAAGCCGTAGGCCGGGGGGCCGTACTGGTTCGGCGGGTAGTTGCCGTACGGCGGCTGGCCGGGGCGGCGGCTGCGTCACGGCGACATCCTGCCACCGGCCGGACCGACGCACCCTAGGCTGCCGACGTGA